>JBMYRF010000164.1:0-502 GCA_049602075.1 Rubripirellula sp. | reverse complement strand
CCGTTAGGATGATAGCCATCTACGATGGTAACTCCATAATGCGCCCACGTAGTTACTTGCCCTGCGCTTGTAAATGCAAAACTAGATGAGGGTAATGTAGGGCCAAAATTAATTAAATGGCTGTAACCACCACCAAGTGTATAACTACTTACACTAAAGTCATTTTTTAACCCGACTGGGCCAGCGCTATAGGCTGTGTTACCCACCCAGTAAGCCCAAGCCTCAAGATCATTATTTCCACTTGGGCCAGTTGGCCCTGTCGGGCCAGTCGCACCAGTTGGGCCTGTACCACCAGCGCTTCCAGTGCTTCCAGTTTGTCCCTTCTGGCCTTTTTGACCCGTGGGGCCAGTGCCTCCTGTTGGGCCAGTTGAGCCTGTAGACCCTGTGCTTCCCGTTTGGCCCTTCTGGCCTTTTTGCCCTGTCGGACCAGTGCCACCAGTGCCACCTGTGCTACCAACTTCACCTTTCTGGCCTTTTTGACCCGTTGGGCCTGTTCCACCAG
>JBMYRF010000163.1:0-517 GCA_049602075.1 Rubripirellula sp. | reverse complement strand
TGCAACCAGCGCTGACCACGGCGCGTCGCTTCGGCTTGCAAGTGGCATTGGCTTCCCACGGCACGTTTGAACTTGCGCCCGAACTGAGCGATCAACTCACACCAGGCGATCGCGTCGAGCCCGATCCGTTTCAAAATCGGCGCCAAGTGATCCGGAATCACGCCCACTTTCCCTCGATGCAACTGACGTCCCGTCCAATCGACCAACTGCAGGTAGGTACTCAGCGAGATCGACAAGAAACCCTTCCAACTTGCTCGCCTCCGGTCACTACTGGGATCGGGCCCCGTCGGATCTTTGCATTCGTTGATTTCGATCGGACTCATCCAGCCACTGTGGGCTCGGCGACGATTCCGTTCCCACTGGTGGTCGCTAATCCGCGCCCGGTCACTGCGTGTCTTGAGGTCATCGATGCGATCCTTGACGCCGGTGAACTGGCTCATCTCAGGCGAGGCTGCCAACGCCGCGCGGATCGGGTTCAAGTCAACGTAAGCCGCACAGGCCAGCAAGCCGGATTCGT
>JBMYRF010000162.1:0-544 GCA_049602075.1 Rubripirellula sp. | reverse complement strand
ACATACACAGTTACAGTTGGTGCAGGAGGCACAAGAGTAGCTTCAAGTGGTGGAGATAGTGGTTCTAATAGTGTTTTTTCATCAGTTACATCTACTGGTGGTGGTGGAGGTGGTGGTGGTACTATTTCTGCTAAAACTGGTGGTTCTGGTGGTGGAGGAGATAATGACAATCAAACTTCTGGTGCAGCAGGAACAGCTAATCAAGGTTTTGCTGGTGGTGGTGGTGGTGGTGGAGCAGGTGCTGCTGGTGCAAATGCTTTAGATGGAGATGGTGGAACAGGCGTTGCTTCTACTATTACTGGTTCTAGTGTAACTAGAGCTGGTGGTGGAGGTGGTGGTGGTGAAGCTAATCCTGGAGAAGGTGGTTCTGGTGGTGGTGGTAATGGTGGAACTGGTGCAGGTTCTAATGGAACAACTAATACTGGTGGAGGTGGTGGTGGTTCAAACGATACTAATAACGCAGGTAATGGTGGTAGTGGTATTGTGATTGTTAGATTTGCAACTGCTGATGGTTCATTAGTTACAGGTGCTGGTTTAACAAGTT
>JBMYRF010000161.1:0-546 GCA_049602075.1 Rubripirellula sp. | reverse complement strand
ATAATTCGTTAATGATTTGCAGAGCGTCGAGGGCAGTCGTCGTGCGGTCATTGTTTACGTCCGATGGGTTAATTGCATTCTGCCAAGGTCGTGGCCAATCGAGGTGAACCACAACCGTGCTGTCATCTGGTGTTTCCACCGAACGCAGTGAACCGGCAACATTGGATGACCACGGTCCCATTTGCCATTGCTCCGGATCGGCAAAGACCAGAGCCTGACCGGTGTCGCGACCAATCAGCTCCATTCGGCTAAATACAGTCGTATCGGGGATCTCAACCCGCGACGTCCCATTGCCACTGATTCCGGCAACATCGACTCCGAACCAAGTGCCATCCTGCAGTTCAAATGTCAAACCCGAGTTAGAAGTAATGATTGTAACTTGCTGACTCTTCTCTCTGACATCCAGCCGCAAGACACCGTCAAACACCGCGAGGCTGGATCGACCGACCTGCACATCAAAATCCTGGCTAAAGGATGCATTGTCGTTTGGCGTTGTAAGGTCTCCATCCAGACCACCATCTTCCACGGTAACCGTGATCGTGGCCG
>JBMYRF010000160.1:0-551 GCA_049602075.1 Rubripirellula sp. | reverse complement strand
TTACCAGCAATGACTTCCTCACGAGAAACCTTTTGGTCGAGACTCGCGGTGCGAGCGTTGACCAAGGGGAACTTCGGATCATCGGTTCCGCCGTTTCGAATTATGTGATGATCAGCGAAATGAATGATCAAATCATCGTTCAACTTGGAGATCTGGACTCATCCGATCCAATGGAGGATCGACCTTCGCTCTCGAACGTCGTGACAGAATCCTATGATCCGAATGCGTTTGAATCGATTGTCGTTTACCTCTCATCAGGAGACGACAGGCTGCTGGTTGACCTGGACACGGAACATCCAATCACCGCGTATGGCGGACAAGACGATGACGTGATGATCAGTCAAGGATCGGCGGTCGTCTTCTATGGCGAGCAAGGCGCAGATACTCTTCAAGGCAGCCATCGCAATGACTTGCTTGATGCCGGTGAGGGAGCCGATCATGCAATTGGCGGTGGTGGAAACGACCAGATTCGAATCGATTCCCTCGAAGATCGTGCCGATGGTGGTGACCAATATGATCAACTGATTTGGGTCGGACCTGCCATTCCATTC
>JBMYRF010000159.1:0-568 GCA_049602075.1 Rubripirellula sp. | reverse complement strand
AAGAAAGTCATTGCCAACTTTTAGGTCTTCCACAGATTTCTCAATACCGCCGCGATAGTAAGTCGCTAAGTCAGCTAGTTCATGCAGGGCAGCGGCACGTTGACGTTGGTCATCATTCATCGGCGTCTTTAACGCCTCTTCGGAAGCTGGGAGCATTTCCTCCCACTTGGATGTCTTGATTAACTGTTCGAGTCGAGCGAGTTGCTCGTCTGCCGCAGACAGCATTTCGTTGCTGAGATCAGGTTCACGCTTGGCTTGAGATTTCAAGGGGCCAGACGGAACACAGGTGACGCGGAAGCCGCTGTGGCTGAAGCGGCCCGACGGGTCGTACCTATCGCGAAGCGCCGACCGGCAATCCTCGGCGGTGTTGCCCCAACTGCCGCCACGGAGCACGCGGCCCGAGCCCGATGAAGCACCCACGGGGTCCGTTACAGAGCCCGATGGGTATTGCCCGTGCCCGTCCGAACACCACTCCCATACGTTACCGTGCATGTCATACAACCCCCAGGGATTCGCAAGCTTTTCGCCGACCGGATGTGTCTGACTACCTGAATTCGACTTGTACCAT
>JBMYRF010000158.1:0-591 GCA_049602075.1 Rubripirellula sp. | reverse complement strand
TTGAACGACTCAAACACCCTTCTGGGTTACGGTGTCGCCTCAACGACTTTAGTTCCTTCTGATCTGACAAAAGGCACATCGTCAGGTGTATGTTCTGCCGCCATCTTCGGAAACTTTAGCGAATTGATGATTGCGATGTTTGGTGGGCTGGATGTAACGGTTGATCCTTACAGCCTGTCAACTCAAGGTGCTACACGCATCGCGATGTTCCAAGACATCGATGTGGCAGTTCGTCATGCGGAGTCATTCGCGGCGATCCTCGACATCACCACAGCGTAAATAAATTAAGGCGCGGGGAAACTCGCGCCTTTTCCTAAAGGGGGAATTGGAATGAAGATTTCATTACTACGCGGAACAGTTATAAACGGCGAAGCCAAAAGCGCCGGGGATATTGTAGAGGCAGACGATGTGCTAGCTTCTTTCCTTATGTCCACGGGAAAAGGCATCCCGGCAGATGAAGCGAAGAAATCTGATCGCTCTGTCGGTCTAAAAACGTCCACGGCCACTAAGGTCAAAAAGGGCAGTAAATAGGTTTATCGATGGCGGTTGAAACAGCGGCAGACAGAGCGGTTTTTGTTGATGCGGATGACT
>JBMYRF010000157.1:0-594 GCA_049602075.1 Rubripirellula sp. | reverse complement strand
TTTTCCCGTCAAAAGAGCTCGAGATGATTGAGCTTAGGGCATTTGCGCCGAAATTCATGTCTCTTTTTTATAAAAAAAATTCGGGAGGAGAAAGTTTTTTCTTGTCGGCCTAACATTCTTATTTAGAAACCTAATTCGCAGAAAGAAATATTTATGAACGACTTACTATCAATGAAGCTAGACTTGATGCGGTTTGAGCTTTTAACCGTAAAGCAGATGCGCGGGAATTCCGCGAATTGTGTCACAAAAAACGAAGCAATTTCTCAGAGAATTCAAGAGCTCGAGGAAACAATCGAAAAAATAAAAAATCAAAGGGGGGCGTTGAAATGAGAGTTTCCCTGGAAATTGGAGAGGAATCACTGGCTCTTCTGGTCCCGGCACTGGTCGAGGCCGCGAAGCGAGAGGGCCTTTTGATCCAACAGAGCGAAAACTCGGATCCTCTCACGATCGACGAGGCTGCGAGGAGATCGGGACTATCGACGAGCCAGGTTCGAAAGATGGTAACAGATGGCGTTTTCAATCGCGTCCCGTTGACCGGTCGCGTTTTGATCACGGCCGAAAGTTTTGAGATCTGGAAAAAAGGGGGTTCGAAGT
>JBMYRF010000156.1:0-600 GCA_049602075.1 Rubripirellula sp. | reverse complement strand
TTGACGGGACTTGAACCCGCGACCATGACGTTATTAGCACCACGCTCTGCCAACTGAGCTACAAGGGAGTTAAGTAGTTTAAAGTCTTACTCGGGACGACTACTCCTGGAGGGACTTGAACCCACGACACACGGCGTATAAGACCGTTGCTCTAACCGACTGAGCTACAGGAGCGTTAAGTAGTTTACAGTCTTGCTTAGGACGAATTATTAAATGTATAACATGTAATAATAGATATACCCTTGACGGGGCTCGAACCCGCGACCTTCGGATTAAAAGTCCGCTGCTCTACCGACTGAGCTACAAAGGCGTTAAGTAGTTTATAGTCTTGCTTAGGACAATCTCATAAATTTTAAAATATAATAAAAATCATTTTTATTCTTTAAATTTACTATCTATTCCAAAAATTAACCCGGTGTCAGGATCATAATTTTTGTTTGCTATTTTTAAATGTTCTTCTATATCTACTGTTTTTTCACTAGAATGATATATAATAGGACATACAGGACTTTGAATTGTAAAGATTAATCTCAAAAGAGACTTAACCCATATACTATCAACTATTATAGAACTTTGTTTAAGGTATTGTTTATTATTTCT
>JBMYRF010000155.1:0-604 GCA_049602075.1 Rubripirellula sp. | reverse complement strand
GGACAACCGCTGCCATTGCCGGACGGATGAAGTTAAGACTTCGCTGATCAGGTACTTCATGAACTTGCTTTGTTTAATCAACCGATGCGAACAATATTAATGCGCTACTTCCGATTGATTGCACTTTTCTTGCTGTGGCCATTTTGCAATTCGTTGGTGACCCATGCCGAACGTCCAAACATCTTGGTCATCTCAATTGATGACTTGAATGATTGGACCGGTTGCTTGGGGGGGCACCCTCAGGCATCGACTCCCAATATTGATCGTTTGGCAAGACGCGGAACGCTGTTTCGAAATGCTCACTGCCAGGCCCCGGTCTGCACGCCATCACGAGCCTCACTCGTGACGGGGCTCTATCCCACCACCACAGGTCTTTATTTTCTGCAGCCAAGATTAGATGCTTCGCCGGTGGCAACCGCTCGTCCGAATTTACTACGGCAGTTTTCAGACTCTGGCTACTTGACGCTGGGTGCCGGTAAGTTCGTGCATGGTCCAAACGAAAGTAAATACTTCGATGAACATGGTGGAACGCTGGGTGGATTCGGGCCGCTGCCCGAAAAAAAACTGAGCCAAGCAGAGAGCGTAAAGCTATGGGATTGGGGGC
>JBMYRF010000154.1:0-610 GCA_049602075.1 Rubripirellula sp. | reverse complement strand
GATGCATCTTCATTATTTTTTTTTTTTATATATTCATCTAAAGCACGTGCTAAAACTCTAGAGGCAACAGTATTATTATAAATAATATTTTTTTGTATATGTTCTGAAGCTTTTACTGGTGGTGGTGGTGGTTGTGGTTGTGGTTGTGCTGTACCTTTTTGCTTCATTTGTAGTGCTAGTCTTTGTTCATGAGTTGGTCTATTTCCTTTCCCCCGCTCCTCTTTTTTTTGTGGTTCTGGTTGCTGTTGCTGCTGCTGTTGCTGCTGCTGTTGCTGCTGTTGCTGTAAATGAGGTTTTGGTCTTTTATCTGCTCTTAAATGTCCTCCCTTGCCTCTTCCCCTGTTCCGGTTTTTTGCTGGGGGGGTATATAAACCTTCTTCTTCTCCTATAGCATTTTCTATTATTGGAATATTAGGATTATCAGGATTATCAGGATTTTTTTTATATGTAGCTAAAACACTTTTTAGGTATTCTATAGTACTTTTTTTATATTTATTACTTAAAACTTCTTTTATTGCTTGATTATCAGGAAAATTATTTAATAAATCTTGTAGCTCTGGTATTGTCATACTTTCATAATTATACGCTGCCTCATATGTTCTTGTTTTCT
>JBMYRF010000153.1:0-617 GCA_049602075.1 Rubripirellula sp. | reverse complement strand
GAAGTGGATGATGAGACCGACGAAGCAGAACGCTTGGCTGCTGAAGACGAACTCATACAGTTGGCGGAAGAAATTGAAAACGCATTGATCAGCCAGCGTGTAATCGATGGCTTTGGGTTGTTGGGCACATTTCAGATCGTAACGCCACCATTTTTCACAGACGACCTGCAAAAGAACAATGTTTTCGCAAGTTTGGTTCCGCTTCAGTACGTAAAGATGATTCCAGCAGCATGGCCATAACCGTTGACAGCTTCAAGTTCTTCTTTGATCGCCCTGCGGTGATGAATGCCGTCGATCGATACGAAAGAAGCGTGTTGTCACGAACCGGGGCATGGTCACAAGGAGCTATCAAGAAACGAGTCAAACAGGGGACGGGGCGAGAGAGAAAGGGATACAAGCGGAAGTTCCCGAAGTACTGGGGTCAACGCGATGGAGGGCTTCGAAAAGTCCTGTTTGCCTATGATCAAAGCAGTGCGACCGTCGTGGTTGGTTCGCTGCGATTCCGAAATCAAACGCGAAGAATTCGATTCAAGGACAGGATTTTTACGACAACGCCAATTGGAAAAACGGTTCCGCAACTAATTAACGAAGGTGGTCGGGCGCGAGTCACTGAAATC
>JBMYRF010000152.1:401-624 GCA_049602075.1 Rubripirellula sp. | reverse complement strand
GCGTAGCAGCAGTTTTTGATCTGTTTCAATCCTGGCCGGTTTTGCTCCTCGGCCGGGAAGTCAAATGGCTTGCGTGGGGAGCCCTTTTTTACCCGGTGCAACCGAGGCCACTGGGGTTCCTGCCTGAAACGGGAACATCGCACCGCGCCCCCCCATGACTCACCCTGACCATGACTCACCCTGACCATGACTCACCCTGACCATGACTCACCCTGACCATGAC
>JBMYRF010000152.1:0-301 GCA_049602075.1 Rubripirellula sp. | reverse complement strand
TCACCCTGATCATGACTCTGGCAGAGGTTCGAATCGTCGTCCCAGGCTGGACGATCGGACTTGCTCCCAGCTCAGGAAGCGACTTGGGCCCAACTCATCAACCTCCGTCTGATCCAACAACCGGGTTATTTGAAGGACTGCCTCATTTACTCCAGTAGCTAAAGACACGTGCTGATGATTTTTCGGGTTCTGCCAATTGAATCATTGCTTGCGGGGGTTTGATTCTTCAGAGCAGCGAGGCGGCGGTCCGATCCGTAGCGTAGATTCGTATTGGGCGTTTCCGCAACAATACCAAATATAC
>JBMYRF010000151.1:0-642 GCA_049602075.1 Rubripirellula sp. | reverse complement strand
GGACCAAGACGGAGTTCCTGACTTCGACTCAGAAACACATGGTGAAGACGATACGCTCGGAGACTGACTCACTTCTCTTCTCTTCTCTTCACTTCTCTGCTCCTTTCTTCTGTTCTGTTCTCTTCTCTTCAATTCACTTCACTTCTCTTCTCTTCTGTTCTCTTCTGTTCTCCTCTCTTCTCTTCTCTTTTCTTCTCTTCACTTCTCTTCTCTTCTTTTCTCCTCTTTTCTCTGCTCTTCTCTGCTCTTCTCTTCTGTTCTCCTCTCTTCTCCTCTCTTCACTTCTCTTCTGTTTTCTTTTCTTCTCGTTTCTTCTCTTTTGCTCTCTTCTCTTCCCTTCTGTTTTCCTCTTTTCTCTTCTCTTCTCTTCTCTTCACTTCATTTATCCTGGCTTCCCTTCCATTCTCCTCTCTTCTCTTCACTTCACCTCTCTTCTGTTCTCCTCTCTTCTCTTCCCTTTCCTTCTGCTCTCCTCTGTCGTTTTCTCTTCTCCTCTCTTCTCTTCTCTTTTCTTCTCTTCTCTTCTCTTCATTTCACTTCATTTCATATTATTTCATTTTTATTTTACTTTCGTTTCGTTTCGTTTCGTTTCGTTCAGGTCGGTCCGTTCTCGAACCCGAGCGAGACATACCAATACTTCTC
>JBMYRF010000150.1:0-669 GCA_049602075.1 Rubripirellula sp. | reverse complement strand
TCGAGGATTGTGAACTCGAGGATTGTGAACTCGAGGAATGCCAGCTCGTTAACTTGGATCTCGACTCGGCGCAGTCGCTTGCGGTTCCGTGGCACGCCGTCTGGTTGCATTCTTTAAGTAAGCGAACAAGTCAATGACTTGTTGCTTGGTGAGTTGTGTCAGGAGCCCGTCGGGCATCAATGATTTCGATAACTTTCGAATGGTATCGACATCATTTCTGGGGACCAGGATTTCTTCGGAAATGGTTTGGACGGTCAATGTGTTTTCGTCTTGACGCATGATCGTTCCGTTGATGATTCGTCCATCGGTTAGCAAGATTGCTGATTGCCGCAGTTCAGCGGGCACAATACGGCTTGGGTCGATGATGTTTTCCAAGAGATAGTCGAGATTGTCTCGGTTCGAACCAGTTAAATCTGGGCCGATCGATTTTCCTTGCCCAAACATTTTGTGACAGTTACCACAGACCATCTGAAAGACACGCTGGCCTCGCACTTGATCAGCGTTCGCCAACCTTTTATTCGTCAGTTGCGTTCGATACTGATCGATCAAGCGACGTTTCTGATCTGGGGTCGTATTCACAGCGCCCCATAATTCTTCGAGCTGAGAGGTCAGTTCGTCTTGTTTGTGAGCTGCGATATTCGCTGCATCTGCAGCGGAGATTGCTTGCGG
>JBMYRF010000149.1:0-669 GCA_049602075.1 Rubripirellula sp. | reverse complement strand
GGTCAGCTGACGCGCATTTCATCGCTTCTTTCATCATTTACATATTGGTCTTACATCCAAGTAATTTGTCATGCAGTTCTTGAACAGACTTGAGCGTTTGGGCAGTCAGTTTTCAAAAAGTCAACGTCTTAAGCGAAGAGACCTTTCTCGTCGAGATCGTCGAAGCCGATTTGCAATGGAACTGCTCGAGCAGCGGCAGATGCTGGCTGCCGATTTCGACCTGTCCACTGTTGCATTCGGTACAGATAAGTATGGATTGCTGAAGATTGACGTGAGGGACGACGACACCAAGGTGTACCTTCGGACCGAGCCAAACACGCATCAGTTGCAGTATCGATACGACTTGGGAGACGCGTGGGAGTCCAGCTTTGACGACAAAAGTGTAACTCTGGATGCTGCGTTCCATGAGGCCCACAATGACGGCTTCAAGATTGAAGTCGGAACCGGTCTCGATGTCTCGGTTGATATTGCAGACGCCAGGAATTCAGTTGTGATTCTGACGGGAATAGAAACATCGGGTTCCAGTTTGGAGGTGACCTCGTCGATCGATGTGAGCATCACGGGTGATGTGGTCACCGATGAGGGTGCTTTGGTGATCGAACTGAAGGACACCACGAATATCTTTGGCGGAACATTCCGTCACAATGCTTCGAAGCTGACCATCGGCCC
>JBMYRF010000148.1:363-683 GCA_049602075.1 Rubripirellula sp. | reverse complement strand
AAGGCATAAGCTGGCGCAAATTCTGCGCGGCAAGCATGATGTTTGACGACAATTTAAACGTCATTCAAACCTTGACAAACAACGGCCTTGCATGCCAAAATGCACTTGAAATCAACAAAGCACTGGGAGCTTAAAAAATGATCGACTCACTAACCATCGCAACAATCGACACCGAAACGGTCGGCCTAGAGGGTCACGTTTACGACATCGGTTATTGCATCCATAACAAGCGCGGCGAGATCGCCTTGGAACGCAATTGGCTGGTGGAGGAAAATTTCACCGACCCCGCTAAGATGATGGGCGCTTTCTATGCTGGCAAG
>JBMYRF010000148.1:0-353 GCA_049602075.1 Rubripirellula sp. | reverse complement strand
CAAGCATTTCACCCACTACGCCCGAATGCTTCAAGATGGCGAGGTGCGGCTAACGCCTTGGGCTGAGATTGTCGCAACAATGCGCGCTGATTTTCTGGTGCATGGTGTCAATGTGGTCGCGGCTTACAATGCGGGTTTTGACTTCCGCGTTTTGGCTCAGACTCACCGCGAGCTTGCTGGCGAGGGTAAAATGCTCACCGATGCCGTCAAGGTTTTGGACATCTGGCAATTTGCTTGCGAGACCAAGCTATCCCAAAAAGCATACGCGAATATCGCTCGCGCTATGGGTTGGGTCTCTCCGGCTGGCAATATCAAAACCGGCGCAGAATTTGCCCATCGCTATTGTTCGGGCG
>JBMYRF010000147.1:0-686 GCA_049602075.1 Rubripirellula sp. | reverse complement strand
GCAATGGCAGCGGTTGTCCAGCAATGGCGCCGATTGTCCGACAATGGCAGCGATTTGACGGATCGTGCGGGTCGGCGCTGGGTGCCAGTACAAACAGCAAGCTTCCCAAGCTGCGAGCCTAGCATCTAACGGATCACCCGTGGTGCCACCCACTCAAAATAGGGCGATGCCGAGCACGCCGCGGCTGAGCCTCCGCGGCGGGAATGCTACCGACGCCATTTCGATCTTGTGCAGAAACCAGTTCGATCTTGTGCAGAACGCTGGCTGACTACGACAAAATCGAAACCTAGTATCTCCGCCTGAGAAATGGTGGTGCGCCAGCGAAATCTTCGCCAGCTGCATTCAAATTAATTGGGAACGCCACATTCCCAGTAGGAACGCAGTGTCACTTTGGGAACGCAGTGGGGGCAACATCTTGATACCCTTCGCCGTCAAGCGACTCCATGAACGCTACTAGTTGTTTGATCTGCCGTTCGTTCAGGTCCAGAATTTCGGCGTAGCGTTGATCCACCTTGCGGTCGAGGTTTGGATTCGGAATCCCGCCTTTCACGTAGAGCTTGACAACTTCGGTCAGATTTGCGACCGACCCGTCATGCATGAAGGGCGCGCGTTTGCTAACGTCACGTAGCGGTGGTGTTCTGAACTTACCTTTGTCGTCTTCTTTTTGGGTCACCGCATAGCGACCC
>JBMYRF010000146.1:0-715 GCA_049602075.1 Rubripirellula sp. | reverse complement strand
AGATCTCCGATGGTCAAAGAATCGGAATCGTTGTAGACGTGAACCGGTCCAGTTGGTTGACTACCAACAAGTCGTGTCACCTTGGTCTTCAGAGGCTCACCGGGCATTCCCAAGCCGCCGGACGACCCCAGCAACAAAACGCCGGCAATCAAATCGTCCGAATCGGCTTGCCCTTTGCCAAGGATTTGCCCGGAACCACCCCACGTAAAGTAGGAATCTTGACCGGTTTTGAGATGATCCTCGATTCGTACGTCCGCGGCAGAGCTTAGGACAATGTTTCCGAAATCCGAGGTGATTCCAGCATTGAGAAACTCGTCGCCGACCACCCGAGGCCTATCATCATTGGCAAGCACACTACCGGAAATGTCGATACGAAGGTTGGATGTCGGACGATTGGTCAGCTGGAAATGAGTTTCTAGCCCAACGGAATCATCCAATGACGTTGCCTGGTCTGACGTTATTGTCAAGTTGCCACCAGCGACAATTGATTCCAAGCTGTAGACATAGTCCTCAGCACTCAGTGATTGCTCGCCAATCAAATTTGGCGTTAATAACAATAAATCGACATTGCCGTCTGTTTCAATCAGGTTGAATCGTGTGGACGATTCCTCGCGATCATCATTTACCAATGCTTTAATCTGGAGATCAACGTCTCCCCGCGCCCGAACGTTTCGCGGTTGCAGGATGTTTGGACGCCTGAAAATCAAACCGTATT
>JBMYRF010000145.1:0-921 GCA_049602075.1 Rubripirellula sp. | reverse complement strand
AGTTTCCTGGTCTTCCTGACGTTCCTCAAGCCATGCCAACCACTCCGGGCACTCGGCACCAGGTTCAAAGCGATGAGGAGTTTGAACCGTTGTCAAATGTCCGGCCCGGTGGGGCAAAAGCTTCCCGGCCGCGACATCCAAAAGACCATTGCGAACTTGAAACATTCCTGATTTCTGACTATTTAAAGCTTCTGGGAAAAAGACCCTTTCGCTCATTGCTAGGCGAACCACCGAAGAAACTAAAGGGGCATTGATGACCGACCCACCTCCGGCTTGAAAAATCCTTCTTCGAACCTGTCGCTCAATCCAAGTTTTCTCTCGTCGCTTTTCCCAAATCCCGATTTTTGGATTCCACTGCCAAAATGAATCTCCGCAATAGATCAAATTTTCAATTCGAACTAGGAGCCTTGCCAGCAGATCCTGGTCGACAGAAATCCCGCCGCGGTCGCCAATTTTGACAACATCCGAAAACAAGTCGAGCTCTTCGACCCCGGCAAGCTCGGCCTGGTCCATGAGCTTTCGATATTGCTCTTCGATCGTGATCCCAATTTCCCATTCTCCTTCGAGCCAGTCGGAAACGTCCCAACCTGGGCGGGCTTGTTTCGATAAACTTTCCAGATGAAGCACCCCGACGCGGTCCGCGACCTTGAAGATCTCACGAGCTACCAGGTCAGCCCCTTCGAGCCCTGGCTTGTCGAAGTCTGGAATAATGACGACCCACCGGTCCCGGAAAAACTCCGCAAATTCATCACGCCACTTCCCGGCTCCCATTGGCAAACAAGTCGCGACGACTTCAAGCCCGTCAGTCGATAAAGCTTCCAAGTTTTCGACATCCTTTTCTCCTTCGACCAAAAAGATTGGCTCAGGGTTTGGGGCATTTAAAAGCTCCGGCAAATGGTAGGGCACGACCCTGGAATCTTT
>JBMYRF010000144.1:0-937 GCA_049602075.1 Rubripirellula sp. | reverse complement strand
TTCATGTTGTCTGGTGTTGCTACTGATTCGCCCGTGGAAATGAACGATTCGGCCTTTTCGCCTTTGATGGCACCTGCCAAAGTCATAACAGCTTTGTATCCCATCTGAACTGGGTCTTGCAGGACGATGCCACTACATGAACCATCCCCAAGTCCCTCGATCAGTGCATCGCTTGGATCAAACGCAATTAACTTGACTTTATTATTCACTCCTGCGCTGCGTAATGCTTCGAGCGCTCCATTCGCGTTTGGTTCACACACCGCAAAGATGCCGGCTAAGTTTTCACCATGAATCTGCAGCAGTTGGTCAACTTTTTCTTTTGCCTTCGTTGCATTTTCGCCGCCACGTTGGTCGGAAGAGACGACGGTGATGTCAGTGTACTCGGCAATCTTATCCAGGAACCCCTGCTCTCTTTGTTCGGTGCTTTCGCTGCCGGCGAGATAGCGAAGTAGAATCACATTGCCTTTGGCACCAATGGCTTCGGCCATCTGAGTTGCCGCTAATTGTCCACCTTTGTAGTTGTCAGTCGCGACGTAACTGACAATCTCTGGACCTTCGTCTAAACCGCTGTCGAAAATCACGACGGGGATATCTTCACTGATGGCTTCTTCGACGACATCGACCAAACCGCCTTTTTGATTCGGCGCGAGGGCAACGCCGTCCACTTGCAGCGTGATCATGCTCTTGACAACTTCGATCTGGCTGCCGGTGTCACTCTCGACAACTGGGCCTCGCCAAATGATTTCGACATTGCCGACTTCCTCCGCTGCTAGTTTGGCGCCGAAGTGCACCGATTTCCAGAACTCGTGGCTTGTGCCTTTGGGAATTACGGCGATCCGAAGTGAATCTGTCGAGCCAACACCGGCCGGTGCTGTCGACGAAGAGGGATCTGATGACGATCCACAGCCGGTGAAAATCACTGCGAGGCAAAGACAAG
>JBMYRF010000143.1:0-960 GCA_049602075.1 Rubripirellula sp. | reverse complement strand
TCACATCGACCGTGCCGTCCAACCCCATCTCGCCAGCACTCGACAAGGCGAGTCCGTTGACAGCCGTACTTGGACCAGCCACCGTCATCGAACTATCTTCGCTGATCGTGACGGCACCTGCGGAATTGAAAACCAAACTGCCAAAGTTCGTTGCGTTCCCGGCATTGTCGCCCAACGTGATGCTCGCGGCAGACAGCGTCGCCAGCTGATCGACGGAAATGTCACCTGAAACGCCATCGCTCAAGTCGCCCGCCGCCGTCACTGACAAGGAATCACTGCTCAGCGTTCCATCCAAGACGACCGAACCGGCATCGCTCATCACCGTCACCTGGTCCAACGCCGTCATGCTACCGTTCAGCAACACGTCACCAGCATCAGCCCCTGTGGCCAGGGTGATCTCACTGCCAGCGGCAGTTGTTTCCAAACGGCCTGTCGATGTGATTTCGATTCCGCCCGTGCCATCTGCACCAGCCGACAAGTCGATCAAGTTCGAGGCCGTCACGCTCGCGTGAATCAAAATATCGTCATCCGAACGCAACCTGACCGAGGTGGGATCGATCTCCGCATTTACCGTAATATCGTTGGTCGCAAGCAGAGCGATCGCACCGGAACCGTTCAGCTTGGCATTCACGTCGAGCGCGCCGATGGCCGATAGCGTGGTGTCGCCCGTCACATCGACCGTGCCGTCCAACCCCATCTCGCCAGCACTCGACAAGGCGAGTCCCTTGCCAGCCGTACTTGGACCAGCCACCGTCATCGAACTATCTTCGCTGATCGTGACGGCACCTGCGGAATTGAAAACCAAACTGCCAAAGTTCGTTGCGTTCCCGGCATTGTCGCCCAACGTGATGCTCGCGGCAGACAACGTCGTCAGCTGATCGACGGAAATGTCACCGAAAACGCCGTCGCTCAAGTCGCCCGCCGCCGTCACTGACAAGGAATCACTGCTCAGCGTTCCAT
>JBMYRF010000142.1:0-1161 GCA_049602075.1 Rubripirellula sp. | reverse complement strand
AATTGGGCAGTAATTCCTTTTTTGCCTCTTGTGCTTCTTGGATGAGGTTTAGTTTGATGCTGGCATCGAGGAGCTCTCCTTCGCGCGTCATCCGCTTGACGCTTTCACGGTAGGCGTAGGTGACGGTGGTCGCCGTCATCGCGATCATCACTACTGACAGTAACGTGATTGTGACAAGGAGCGGATGGCGTTTAGAAAAGAGCAGCGTTTTTCTCGCGAATGACGGAGGACAGGCTGCGGTCGGACGGCTTTCAAGGTGATTTGTGATGTCGTCCGAAAAAGATTGTACTGTGGGGTAGCGATTTTCTGGTTCCTTTTCCAGCGTCTTGGCGACGATCCATCGTAGGTCATCTTCGATTTGATGGACGAGTGCTGACGGAAAGGTTTGCCGCTGCCTAGCGATCTCCACGGTGATTTCTGATTGGCGGAACGATTCGTACATTGGTGGTGGAACTGATTCGCATATAAAGGCAAGCTTTTGCCCAAGGGATTCCGCCTTGCGGAATTCTGCTGAGAAAGGAATCTGACCGACCAGGAGTTCATGCAGGATAACTCCCAGCGAATAAACATCGCTTCTTGTGTCAAGGCTCTGATGCTTTGTAAGCGCTTGTTCCGGACTCATGTACTCGAGCGTCCCAATCAGCTGAGTCGCGCGCGTGATCCGGTCTGCATTGCCGCCGGCACTTCCTTGTGTTTTTGCGATACCGAAATCAATGATTTTGGGAACGAATTGAGTGCCGTTCTTGAAAACTAAAATGTTGGATGGTTTTAGATCACGGTGGATGATGCCTTTGAAATGTGCGTGCTGAACACCGTCGCAAGCTTGCTGGAAAAGTTTCAATCGTTCCTTGATTGATAATTGATGGTCATCGCAATACTCCGTGATCGGAATCCCATCAATCCACTCCATTGCGACGTAGGGTCGGCCGCAATTGGTAGTTCCGGCGGCATAAATCGACGCGACATTCGGATGATTCAGGGTCGCCAGGATCTGTTTCTCTGATTCGAAACGACGGACTGCCTCGGGATTCGAGTGGCTCAATCCGAGTAACTTGAGGGCAACTTTCCGCCGGATTGGATGCACCTGTTCTGCCAAGTACACCTCTCCCATGCCGCCCTCGCCAAGTTTTCGAATAATCTCGAAACCTTCGGCCTCGATCT
>JBMYRF010000141.1:0-1183 GCA_049602075.1 Rubripirellula sp. | reverse complement strand
AAATGGACGCCGTATGAAAAGAAATGGCGTTTGGTCCACGCAGTTTGTCCGTGAGGTTTAGCAATGGTTGGTCGTTTCGATGCGTGTCGTTCTTGTTGTGGTGATCCGTTCTTCACCGGGCCGATCACTGGCCGAGCGAACATGGTCGGAATTGGAATTAGCGCATTAGGTGGTAATTACACGCACCTATTTAGCTATTTGCTAAACGATGAGGTTTCTGGTGGTGCCAATTCTGTTGTTCCCCTGTCAGTCCATAACTGGGGGAATCATGGTGTTCATGGCAATCACTATGATTCGGTAACGCTGCAAATTACCGCTGCGTCGTTGCCAACTGCATCATTCGATTCAATAGAACACACGGCATATGTAACGGCGATTTCTCGTGGTGGACTTGGGGGAACACCAACACCGGGCGAGGCAATTGCTTCCGTGAGTGTACTCCACGCTGGTGGGCCTATTCCGTCTTCAAATTCGGCTGATATTACTGCCGCCTTTAATGCATATCTTGCAACGAGAAATTCAGGAGATTTCCCGATCACGCTTTACACCTGGGTGAAGCCAACGGTCGACGTATTGGGTGAGCCGCCGCGGTTCCATCAGGCCGTTCCAACTCTCTCCGGAACGTTTTCCTAGTCGCAAAAATCCACCGGTGGATCCCGCGTAATTGACGCTTTCTTGTCGCTCGTAAAGACTACGAGCATGAGCATTCCAATACTTCAATACCTGCGTGACAGCAGGCATTTCCGAAATGCTGTTGTCGGTTCTGATTTATCACGCGAAGAACCGTTTTCGCTGCCAGGTGGGACAACCGGGATACCGGTGAACGACATCGAGGCCAACGACGCTGGAGCGTTTCGTCTGGATGGTGTTTACCTTGCGAAAAAAGCGAGTGCAGCCACGGTTATGGCAGCGGGGCAATTCGTCGAATTCAATGGCACGACTGGATTCGTTCTTGGCGGATCCGTTTTTGAGGTCATCGAAACGAGTGGCAACGGCGATGAAACCGCGCTGGTTCAGCTGCTTTTTCCAGAGCCACAGGCCGGTGGCGGTGGTGGCGTCAATCGCAAGGAAGGACTCATTTCGCTCGGAAACGTATCGGGATCTGTGGCTGTCGACTTCACCACTGGCGATTCTGACAACCGTCACATGCGGGTGAATGGCAACATCACGGACCTGACGCCTA
>JBMYRF010000140.1:0-1225 GCA_049602075.1 Rubripirellula sp. | reverse complement strand
TATCTTGCGGCAACTGCAGGTGGGGCTCGACGAATTGGTCAAGACCAGCCAATCAACCGCCTGAGTCAACAAAGCTCGAAATCCGCCGAGATCGCAACGGTTGACCAATCAAATCGGAAGCCTGCTTTGAGCGGTGCGGCGACCAACCTTCCCAATGATTCCCCGGGTTGTCATCACCGAAGAGCGCGCGGAGGACGTCAAAATGCTTTAAGCTATTGCCTTTCCATTCCTCCGTTTCTTCGGGAGTTTCCAGCGTGTTGCGTTTTCGTTTGCTTGCTAACACCTTGGCTTGTCTTTGCCTCGCAGTGATTTTCACCGGCTGTGGATCGTCATCAGATCCCTCGTCGTCGACAGCACCGACGGATGTTGGATCGACAGATTCACTTCGAATCGCCGTAATCCCCAAAGGCACAAGCCATGAGTTCTGGAAATCGGTGCACTTCGGTGCAAAGCAGGCAGCGCAAGAAATTGGCAATGTCGAAATCATTTGGCGTGGTCCAGTCGTCGAAGATGATACTGGCAGCCAAATCGAGGTCGTCAAAGGCATGATCACGCTGCAAGTGGACGGCATTGCCCTGGCGCCAAATCAAAAAGGTGGCTTGGTCGATGTGGTCGAAGAAGCTATCGGTGAAGATATCCCAGTGGTGATTTTTGACAGCGGCTTAGACGAAGGTCCTGAGATTGTCAGTTATGTCGCGACTGACAACTACAAAGGCGGGCAACTGGCCGCGACTCAGATGGCCGAAGCCATTGGCGGAAAAGGAAATGTGATCTTACTTCGCTACATCGCTGGCAGCGAAAGCACCGAGCAAAGAGAGCAGGGATTCCTTGACAAGATTGCCGAATACACCGACATCACGGTCGTCTCCTCTAACCAACGCGGCGGCGCGAACGCGACCCAATCAAAAGAAAAAGTCGATCAACTGCTGCAGATTCACGGTGAAGATTTGGCCGGCATCTTTGCAGTGTGCGAACCAAACGCGAATGGAGCACTCGAAGCATTGCGCAGCGCAGTCGTAAATAAAAAGGTCAAGTTAATCGCGTTTGATCCAAGCGATGCGTTGATCGAGGGACTTGAGGATGGTTCATGTAGTGGCATCGTCCTGCAAGACCCAGTTCAGATGGGATACCAAGCCGTCATGACTTTGGCAGGTGCTATCAAAGGCGAACAGGCCGAATCGTTCATTTCCACGGGTGAATCAGTAGCAACACCAGACAACATGAA
>JBMYRF010000139.1:0-1322 GCA_049602075.1 Rubripirellula sp. | reverse complement strand
GACACCCGCTTGGAATGCTGGAGCTGTCGTCTGATCGATGCGCGCGGTCACTGGGTTTCCCCCTCCCGAAACCGTCACTGGGATGTTCGAGGCGCCGTTCTTCTTTGGTTGGGACGTAGGTTGCCAAGTCACACCGATCGAGTAGGTGCCCGCATCCAAGCCCTCGATCACCCAGGCTCCCTCACTCGGAAGACGAGGGGTCGGTACCATGCGGATCGTGGAGTCGTGCCAGCCTTTGTAGGGATTGGTCAGACTGATCACCAAGCCGCTCTTCTCGAATCGTTCGTCACGATCATCCAGCACCAAAGCACGACTGACCACTTCGCTGCTCAGGTCGATCTCGACAATCGGTCGGCGAGGGTCACTCGTCGCGAGAGCCAGCGTTCCGGTGAACACCCCAACATCGACGGCAGTCTGCTTTATCTGCAGTGGCATCGATTCCCCCGGTGCCAGGTAGCGTGGTGCGAAGTCCACCAATTCGAAGCTTTCTGGTAGTTCTCGGATCGACTCAATCGATAGCGGTTGATTGGAAGTGTTGCGAAGCGTCAGGGTCCGTTCGACAGGCGCGCCGCGTTGGGTCGTATCGAAGCTGACCTGCATACCGTTGAGGATCTGAACCTCACCCGATCGAATCTCGAGTCGTGGTTGATGCACCCGGTAGAGTCGGGCCGCGTCGGCCGCGACGAACTTGCGGTTATCGGTATCTTCTAGTGTCACGCTCAGCGTGCGGTCCGCTCCAACGTACTGGTACGCCAAGAATTCCCACGGCACCTGATCTCCGTAAATGCTACTTGGTTCCTGGTTCTGATTGACCACGCGACTCGTCGATTCAGCACTACCGCTCACGGTGTACTTTGCCGAGGTGGAGTGGGTTCCCGCCACAGGCCAGGTGGCATAGGCGGCGTACCAACCTTCTTCGAGATCATCAAACGTCCAGGTCGCCTTTGCGCCGGTCTTATTCAGACCGGACAACTGATGCGTGTCGTCGTAGGAATTCGTCCGGGGATACGTGGTGAACGAACCGGAGGTGGTGTATCCAACGGTCGACCGGTCATCGAGCGTCCAGATCTGCAACGTCTCGGCTGTCAGGTCGAGCGAGATCACCGGATGCGTGGCATTATTCGTCGGAATCGTGAGGTGACCATTGGCTTTCCCAAGGGTCAAAGCTTCGTAGCGGACCGTCACATCGATCCACTCGTCGGTGAGCAGTTTTTGTGGATAACCGGTCACCGGCGAGATGAGCGTAAACCCAGGAGAGGCAGTTGGGATTTCCGTCAGAAGAAGATCCTCGAGACCGTCGTTGTAGATACGAATCGTTCGAT
>JBMYRF010000138.1:0-1353 GCA_049602075.1 Rubripirellula sp. | reverse complement strand
GACCTTCAGTTCAGCGGGTTCGGTTGCGGTCAGCGAAGATTCGTCGCTTGACCTGATCGGAACTAATACAGCCGGCAGTGCCGATCTGGATTCAGTTGCAGGTGTATCTGATGCTGGTGCAGCCAGTGTGGATGTGACTGGGTTGCTTGATGTGTCGGGAACGTCGATTGCTCTTGGCTCAGGAAGTTCGGTCTTCAACGCTGGCACGTTGACCTTCAGTTCAGCGGGTTCGGTCAACATTGAAGAAGGCAGTTCGATGTTGGTTTCTGGTTCAAGTACTGCAGGTGCAGGCTTGAATCTTTTGAGCACCGATGATGTGACGCTCAATGCAAGCGTGACGGTGGTTGGTGATACAAGCATCATTGCTGGGACGACTTCAGGTGGCATCGCTGTGAATGCCAAGCTGAACGGTAGCGGCACGATTCTTCTTGATGCTGCTGATGAAATAACGATTGATGCAGCGATTGATCCCACGACTGTGACGCTGAACGCTGATGATGACATCACGGTCAATGCGGCGGTGGTAGCATCAGAGTTGATCACGGTTTCTGCGGGTGAAGATGGTAGCGGCAGTTTTATTCTTGGAGCGGCAGGTAGTCTGGAGACGACCGATTCTGGCAGCGACATCACTGTCACAACAGGCTCCACTAGCGGCGACATCACGTTAACAGGCACAACGACAGCTTTGGACTTGGTCACGATGACGACCGCGAGTGGTTGGATCAACGGTTCTGGCTTGGTGACTGGCGACACTGTCGACCTGAACGCATCCACTGGGATTGGCGACACGGCGGGAATCACGTTGTCGTCGAGCAATGTCACGGCAGACACGACCACCGGTGACGTTGAGATAGCGAACAGTCTCGGCACCGCTGTGAGTGTGTCATCGCTGGCCACGGGCTCAGGTTCAGTGATTTTCAATCAGTCGGGTGGTGGCGATTTGTCGACATCAGCCGTTTCCGCCTCTGGTGCGGTTGCCCTTGCCAATGCAGCGGGATCACTTTCTTTGTCAGGCACCGTCGTTAGCGATTCTCTTGCTGCTATCGCATCCGGTGCGATCACTGATGGTAGCGACGGCGACTTGACGATTGCAGGCTTGGCCGAGTTCACGGCAGGTAGTATTGAGTTGGGCAATGATGCTGGCAATGCGACGAACTTCGGCACGTTGACCTTCAGTTCAGCGGGTTCGGTTGCGGTCAGCGAAGATTCGTCGCTTGACCTGGTCGGAACTAATACAGCCGGCAGTGCCGATCTGGATTCAGTTGCAGGTGTATCTGATGCTGGTGCAGCCAGTGTGGATGTGACTGGGTTGCTTGATGTGTCGGGAACGTCGATTGCTCTTGGCTCAGGAAG
>JBMYRF010000137.1:0-1398 GCA_049602075.1 Rubripirellula sp. | reverse complement strand
ATCGGGGTGAGCCTGGTCGGTGGGCGCGGCGGTTGTGCCGATGATGAGTTTCTCGACAATTTCACACCGGAGCAAGAGGAAGCCTTGCGCGAATTAATCGTCGAATATAAAGCCAAGTTTCCGACGATCGAAAAGATCACCGGCCACAATTCCTACGCAACCAAGGCTTGCCCATGCTTTCACGTTGAGAGTTGGCTATAATTGAATGAGATCGATGTCACCGACGATGGCGAGGTTTTGATCTCGAGCGGTGGCAAAAAGATCATTCATTTTTTCTTGCCGGAATCCGAGCGGCTCGAATTGGTTTTAAAGTTGCTCGAGAGTGTAAAAGAAAAGCCCGCCAAGGATGGCGGGCAAGTTGTCAGTTTTCAAGGCAGAGAGAAAACTGATTAATTAAAACTCTTGGCCTCGAGGAACTTGATCAAGACATCGCGCAAATCAGGTTCACCCCAAAAGGCAATCACCAACATCGCAAAGCCAACCCAAAAGCCGGAAGCCACCACCGGCGCGGAATATCTTTTGCGGTCTTTTTTTTGATTCTCATCACTCATCACTTTCATCCTCTTTTGGTATTGCGCCAATTCCGGCGCATGTTTCGCATTCGCCTTTGATCACATCGATCACCCCAACATCACGATCGAAAGAGTGAGGCCGAGGGCGTTCGATCTCAACCTCACCCCATCCAAAGCATTCGGGGCAATCAATGGCCTCGACATATTCACCGCCATCGATCGACATCAAAACGGTGCCGTTGAGCCGTTGAACCGTTGAGCTATTGATCGACATATGGAAAATCCTTTGGAGTGAGATCAGGCAAATTCTTTGCGGCTTCGCTCTCACTGGTCAATTCCCGAATCCGGAAAAAACCTCGATGTTCGGGGAATGCTTGCATATACCACCGCGCATAATATGGCCGGTGATTGTTATTCACTTTAAACGTCGATTTGCCATCGACATCGGCCTCATCGGTTTCCCACCGGATACGCTCAAAAATGGCGTAGGCCGAATAATTGTTGAAACCTCGAGAGGTCATTTCGCGGGTGAACTTAACAAACAAAATCCACACGTTCGGATTTTCCTGGTGGAACTTCAAAGCCGATTCCTCGAGTTCATCTTTGCGGGTTTTTACGCGGGTGAATAAATCCATATCAATCACCCCGCGATCAACGGCACAAAAACAAAGAGGCCGATGCCGAGAATGAACAGGCAGATCGCGCCAATGATGTCGCCGATGATGCCAAGGCTATTTTCCATATCGCGCATCAGAGCGCGGAGTTGAGCTAGTTTTTGCATTTTATTCAATCCTTATTCAGTTGGTTCGTGCCGCTAGAATATAGACCCCGAATATATTTGCAAGAGATTTCGCAAATATTTTATTGATCTCTAATATAAATCAGT
>JBMYRF010000136.1:0-1500 GCA_049602075.1 Rubripirellula sp. | reverse complement strand
AAACTAAACCTCATCCAAGAAGCACAAGAGGCAAAAAAGGAATTACTGCCCAATTCGCGTCGCGTTGTGCTGCTTCCACTCCAGTCGCTGCGTTCCCTTCGCTTCAGCAACACAACAACGCTGATCTAATTGCCCAACCCGTACCCTCATAACGCCGTGTCAAAAAGCGAGGAAGCTCCAGCCCCCCACGCCCGAAAGGGGCATTTAATCACCCCCCCGGCCTGCGATTACGCCCGGCTCTGCAATCGGACCACATTAGCCGGACAATCAAAATCACTCACGACAAAGCATGGATCCACGCTCCATCTTCGATGCGACCGACAAACAGCTAGGTAGCGTCAGCTTTTGCCCTGAAAAAAAATTTCGCCCTAAACACATTTAGTTTTAACTCAGATATATTCTAGGGCGACTTTGCGATTGCACCACCGCAACTTCATACGAGTTTATCCCTCAGTGCTGCCAAAACAGGCTGTCGAATCGCGACAGTCGCGAGCACGTTTAATGACTGACGGGGAATGAAGAAAGAATGTTAACCGATACGCATGAGCAGGCAGAAAAAATCGTTGTAGCGGAAGAGGAGGCGAAGTCCGAACCTGGTAAATCTTCCTCGGATCTACTGCAAATCCTCTATTTGGAATTGCGGAAATACGCTCAAACTAGAATTGCAAACGAACCGTCGGGACAAACGCTCCAAGCAACCGCATTGGTCCACGAAGCCTACGTGCGGATCGCGGGTAAAGACGATACGAAAAAATGGAATAGCCGTGCCCATTTTTTTGGAGCGGCAGCAACCGCGATGCGACGCATCATGATCGAGCGAGCACGCCACAAGAAATCAATTCGAGGTGGAGGCGACTGGACTCGAATCCAACTCAATGATTCCGAGGAAAAGTGGCTGCCACCTGCGACAGACTTGCTCGCTCTCAATGAAGCTCTAACAAAACTGGAGGCTGAGCATCCACGCAAGGCTAAACTGGTGGAACTGCGATTCTTCGCTGGATTAACCAATCGCGAGGCATCTGCTCTTTTGGGTGTCTCTACCTCAACCGGAGATGAAGATTGGCGCTATGCGAGAGCTTGGTTAAAAGTCGCCATCGAAGGATGATAACCTCATATTACAAAACCACGCACGCCAAGCAGCACGAGTGCCGAAGTTAAGACTCCTTTGTTGACATCCAAGGCAGCACGCGGGAACTTACACAGAGCTTCAATTTGAACAGAGCCAATGCCACTCCTTCACGAAGAAGACATTTTTCGACTTGCGACCAAGATAGACACGCAAGCGCATCGAGAGCTCTACCTCGAGCAAGTCTGCGGCGACGACATTGCGATGCGACAACGCTTGCAGATACTACTGGCTGCCGACGAAGATGACTCCAAACTGCTGCCGCGCACCACACCAACAGATGCGTCTGAATCGCAAACTGTCGCCGAATCCTGGGAAGAGATCGAGGCCGAAGGTTTCGAGATTATTCGAAAACTTGGCGAGGGCGGCATGGG
>JBMYRF010000135.1:0-1520 GCA_049602075.1 Rubripirellula sp. | reverse complement strand
GTACACGCAGGAAGAACTCGAAAGCAAGATCCGCTCGCTAGATACTGAGATTTCTCAGGCTATCGAAAGCGTGACGACCGACGGCACCAGCACGAAGGTCAATTTAAATGCTAAGAAGGCGGAACGCGACCGCTATCTGCAAATGCTGCAAAGTCAACGCAGTAAGCGTCCAGCCACAGCACGCATTAACCTGTGGGGTGGCTGATGCCCGGTTTACTTAATCGCATCGGTACGATGTTCGGGTATGACGCTCTAGAGCCAGCCGGACGCCGAAAAAAGATCGGTAGATCCGTCTACCGGGAAGATCATCACTTTCGAGGCAACAAGCATCGCGGCTTGCAGGAATCCGCATCGGATTTGGTGCGGAATCTCTCGCTTGCCGGATGGATGGTCAGAAGGCATCTAGATTACGTTGCTCAGTTTGAGTTTCACGGCAGAAACGAGGACGAGGCGATTAACCGGCAGATCGAGCAGTTGATGCTAGAGGACAGCCGGCCAGCTAAGGCGGACGTTTCCGGGCGGTTCGGTCGAGAGAAAATCTTTAGACTTGCCGAAGCTCGCAGAGTGCTTGATGGCGATACCGCACTGGTAAAGTTGCGTGATGGTCGTATGCAGGGCATTCAGGCAGACCTTATACAGGATCCATCAAAACCGCCTCGTAATGAACAGTGGATCAATGGCGTACTGATTAACGGATTCGGCAGACCGCTCGCCTATGGCATCCATAAGCGTTCTGGTTATACCAGCACCGAGTTCACGCGTAGAGTGAACGCAAACAACCTAATCCATTACGGATTTTTCGATCGATATGCTGCCGATCAGGTGCGTGGAGTTTCACCACTTGTTTCGGCACTCAACCCGTTGCGGGACGTTTACGAGAACTTCAGTTTTGCACTTGCAAAAGCGAAGGTTAGTCAGCTTTTTGCGATGGCGTTTTACCGAGACTCACCGGATTCTGTCATGCCTGTGGAGGCGGATCCGGATCAGGGCAACTTGGATGCTGACGGTGATTCAATCGAAGAACCGCGTGGTTTTCAAGCGTTTATGAAATCCGATACAAGGTACATCGATCTGAACCCAGGCGAGAAAGCCGAGGTGGTGGAAAGCAAACAACCATCCACGGAGTTCCAGAACTTTACGCAACTCGTCATGCAGGTTGCTTTAAAGTCGCTAGACATTCCTTTTTCTTTCTACGACGAATCGCATACCAACTTCTTCGGATCTCGTGCCGCATGGCTGCACTACGAGCGAAGCTGCAAGGACAAGCGAGACGACCAGATCGAAATGCGTCGTAACTATACGCAGTGGAAACTACAAGGCTGGATCGCAAGCGGTCGCCTAGTCTTGCCGGCATCCATGCGGCAAACGGACATCAACTTCGAGTGGGTGCCGAGGGGAATGCCCTGGTGGGATCCGAGCAAAGAAATCAATGGACACATTGCAGCGATCAAAGCCGGACTCGATACACCGCAGCGGATCTGCCGAGCAACTGGAACCGACTACTACGACAACGTTGATGC
>JBMYRF010000134.1:0-1543 GCA_049602075.1 Rubripirellula sp. | reverse complement strand
AGTTTCGCCCTCGCGATCGGTCGTTAGAAAACGCTCCGCAATCAATGTTTCAGTCAGTGTCTTGCGCGCGGGCGTCGAAGTGAGATCAGCCACCGCCGCGCGACGACGCACACCGGACTGTTCCCCCGCCGTATCAACACTGACCAGAAGCGGTAGGATCTCATCGAGTGCAGCCTGGGCGTCACTAGGCAAACTCGCAAACGTCTCGTCGGCCCGCTTGCCGATCGCGCCTTCCACGCCACCCAGTTCGACGTAGGAGGCAAACGTCATCACGCCCCGTTGTTCGTCTCGTTGTCGAAACAACTCTGCGAGCGTGTATTCCAGCAGTGGCAACGCGTCGGTAACATCCGAAGCGTCGTCCCAAATGACCTGATCGAGTGATTTGGATGTCTTTTCGTTGCGTTCAAAACCGACGCCCGCCAAACGCGCCGGCTCCGTGATCAAGCGTTGGATCGAGGCCGAATCGGGTGGCGTCAGATCAAATTGCCCAAGCTTACCCTTCAAACGTAAAAAAGTTGGTGAAGTCTGCGCATGGTGATAAAAGTCACTTCGCATTGTCGCGAGGACAGTGACATGCCCACTTTCCGCCAACGCTTCGATGGCCGTAAGAAAACTCTCACGATCCTCTTTCGTCGTATTGCGATCGGTCCAAAGCTCCTCCATCTGGTCCAGGATCAACAGCAGTCTGATCGGCTTGTCGGCAGCCTTGAATCTGGGAACGACCGAGAGTTTGACCGTGAGCGAAGCGTTCTCTTGTAAACCTTCCGCAATCTCCTGGCGAGATTCCGCCGAATCCGCAAGTTCTGGTAATGCCTCACACAACGAGAGCACTAAGGCATCAAACAAACCTCGCTTGGCGAGCGTTGGGATAAGGCTGGCGAAGTGCCATCGCACATCCTCGTCGACGCCGGCGCTTTGCACCAGATTGGCAGCGACTCCCGCGCGGGCCAACGAACTCTTGCCCGAACCACTGGCGGCAACGATCACCACAAAGGCGCAGCCTGACTGTTCTTGATCTCGCAACCGCTGCAGCAGATCACAGGTCTCTTCATCACGACCGTGAAAGATCGGTGCGTGTTCGATGTCGAACGTTTGCAAGCCACGATACGGTTCGCCTTCCCAGGTTGCCGCCGATTCCACTTGCAGCAGATCATCCAGCGAGCGTCGCAGGTGGACCCGCAGTCGTTGGGTGAATCCGATCGGTTCTTGGTATGTCTGATAAGCCCGCAGGTTGCGACCTTCGGAATCGTGGAAGTGCTCGACGACGAAGGATTCGGCGAGTTTGCGCTGCTCGATCAACTCTTCCCATTGAGATGTATTTGCCTCGTTGAACCTCTCCAACAAACCAGCATTGTCCTGACGCACGTAGGCCAGGATAACCGGACGCTTCTGCCCACTCTGCTCAAAGGCAGTCAGCATCAAATCAAACTCACGCTCCGTCCCACTGCGGTATGGGGTACCATCTGCTTTGGTGACCGCTGCCCCGAGCGGTGAGCCGAGTCGTGACCAGAGAATGAACACCGCGATGTCGATCGGCTCTTGG
>JBMYRF010000133.1:0-1565 GCA_049602075.1 Rubripirellula sp. | reverse complement strand
CTGGCTGGCGGCGAGACGTTCTAGAAAAAGGTTTCGAATTCTTCGGCGGCTGGCGATGGGAGCATCCAAACGGCCACGAAATTGCGACGGCCATGTGTGTTGCGAGCTGGATTCAGACGAGTTGGCGTTGGCGGCCGCAGATGGCCATCATTGGTGAATCGAACTCCGGCAAGAGTTTCTTCTTTCAGGCCCTCGAAAAGATGTTCCAGGGGCTCGTTCTCAGCGTCTCCAAGCCAACCGAAGCCGGAATCCGCCAGGAATTGGGGATCAGCGGCCAGGTGTTGCTGGTTGATGAATTCGAGCACGACAGGAACCGCGCGAAGGTGCTGGAGCTAATTCGGACATCTAGCCGCGGTACAACCGTTGCCCGGGGCACACCGGGCGGCAAGTCGATTCGATTTGGCTTGAAGCACATCGCCTGGGTGGCAGCCATCGAAGCCGGCATCGAAAAGCAGGCTGATGTCAATCGCTTCATCCAGCTGGAATTGCTCCGAGCAAAGCGTGAGGACGCCGGGAAGCTTCAATTGCCGTCGGCCGCGTGGCTCCACCAGTTCGGCCAGGAAATGCTGGCTGTTGCGATCACTATTGCAGCCAGGGCAGTCGAGGTGGCCGGCCAAGGCAAGGAAACAAAAATCCCTGGCGTCGATCAGAGGGTCATTGAATCGTTTTCTGTGCCGTCTTCGGTAATTGCCTGTGCGGTTGGCAATGAAGAGCTTGCAGCGGGCTTCCTGACGGCATTCTCGGCCCACCTGGCTGAAGACCAGCAAGAGCCGGTTTCCGACCAGGAAGAGCTACTTTCAGACATCCTGAGCAGTACGTTTCGCGTCCGCTCTGATGAATACACAATCGCGGCTGCGTTGTCCTCGGCTGATTTAAGAAACGACCCTCACATCGAAAACAGAATGAAGGCCTGCGGGGTAAAGCTGAGCCAAGATGGCGACTTGTTCATTGCATACAAGCTAATTGCCAAGAACCTTAATCGAGATCTGCAGGGACGAAGGATCGATTCGATTCTTCAGCGGATTGACGGTGCGAAGAAGAAGCGGGCAAGGATGTCAGGAACGGTGCCTTGGGTGATAAGCATTCCTAGGGCTTTTGTTGAAAAAATGGGCGTTGACACTTCAGGCAATAAGTCAACCGAACAGTTTTAAAATCCTGGTACAACCGGAAACGGCGTGGAACGCCAAATGTAACAGCAGCGGTTCACGTAAGTCTATATAAGTAAGTAAGTTAAGTAAGTAAGTAATGTAATGTTACCAACAAACAACACACAACACCTATATACCACTACTTAATACACCTATTCACTGATCAACAAAATTCCATTTGTGTAAATAAGTTCCGATCACGGAACATTTGTACAAAACGCATTTTTTGACGTAAGTCCTTGCTGCCAAAGGCATATCTTGAACCAAAATTGTCACCAAACCTGTTCCAAATTACCAAATCATGTCAATCATCGATCAAATAGCTCGAAAACCAGCTGGAAAACGCAATCAGCTCAGCGAATCATGTTCAGACCAAGCCTGCGGCCACCTCGTACGCTATCGATACTCGACGAAAGT
>JBMYRF010000132.1:0-1573 GCA_049602075.1 Rubripirellula sp. | reverse complement strand
GTTCGCGACTGCCGAGAATCGGGCTAATATCTTTGATGACATTCACGACGGGTCGCTGCCTTGCTTTATCGCACCGGCTTATTCAGACGCTACCGAGATGCGGGGAAACCTTCAGTTTTTACGAGATCAAGACCAGCAGAAGACTTTTAATTTTGGATAATTTCCAGAAAATTACTTGACCGGCGATATTCACGGTGTATACTTGGGTATCGCCAACGACGGCACAACACTAACCAACAGCAGAAAGCACCAACCATGAACCAGCACAAACGATACACTAAGCCCGAAGCACTACTAGCCATTCTAAAGATCATCCGTGTCCACGGATACATCAGCCGCAGCAAGGCCGTGAATGTAATGTATTGCAGCTCGACCGGTGAGGTTGCCACCAAGTTGCTACAAGCAACACCCGAGAGGCAAGCCGAGATCATCGAGTCCAATGGATACACCGACGATCCAACCGACCTAGAGCAGATCAAACTAATGGTCGAGTGGGGAAAGACTTGCGGCGATGATGACGCTACGTCATATCTCTCAAAGTTGCAGAGCATTTGCCTACAAGATCAGGTAGAAGATCGGCACTTAGGCTTTCTCGCATCGCTACCGACCGCATACAAGCGGGCAACAGAGCGAGAGCAGCGAATCGAGAACGCCATTCACCTAGGCAACGTCGGTGAGAATCTCACGCTTGTTGCCAAGTTCGTGAGCGTTCGCGAGATTGAGACGCGCTTTGGCACTTCTTACCTTTGTAAGTTCGTCGCCGAGGTCGAAGCACTCGGGAAGGTTGCCCCGCTAACGTGGTTCGCTTCTCGCAAGCCAGAGATTGCAACCGGTGGACTTGTCACACTAGCGGGCAAGGTCAAGAAGCACGACGATACTTACGGGGTCAGCACTGTGATGACTCGATGCAAACTAACCGAAGCAGGAGGAAAATAATCATGGAAAATTACAGCACTATCAATCTCGGGGACGTGCTACCGGTTCACCGCGTAGCGTCCAACTCCCACCGTCTCGCCTACGGCGAGAGACTCGGGAGGCTTTACACCAGCGTCACGCTAGACCTCGATAAACGGCTGTTTACGGGCGTAACCCGTGAGGGTAGACCAGAGGTCATAGGCAACAGAACCTTGCCTCACCACCTATCTACGGCGTTCGTCGGCCTCGCTATGGGGGTCGCCCTAAGCGTCCCGCGTTTCACCGTGGTTGTCAACGGCGAGGTTCGACCGGTTCGAACCATCGAGAGCAAAATGGAACTATGGCAAATCCGCGATGCGGTAGACTACCGCCGATAAGCCGACACACTAGCCCACGACCGTCGAGGTTGTGGGTTTTTTCGTTTGCAGAGTGTTGCGTATGTTATGTACGGGTTGTAACGAATGTTCCGGATATGCGGGTTGTATGTTATGTTCCGGTTGTAACGATTATGCGGGTTGTACGTTATGTTCGGGTTGTACGTTATGTTCCGGTTGTAGGACCTGGCCCGGTTGTAGCGGTTATGACGGCTGGAAAATAATTTGCCAGAATCTCTGGTTTTTCTCTTGACTCTGGCGAGTCGGGGCATATACTGAATATG
>JBMYRF010000131.1:0-1640 GCA_049602075.1 Rubripirellula sp. | reverse complement strand
CAGCGTGTGAAGCCACCTGGCCGTCCGCTTTCGCGAGAGTGCATCGACTGCGGTCATCAATCGATCCTTTGTCGCCGGAGTCCACGATGAATCAAATCCATTCGGAACAGAGCCAAGGTCGCTTGCCGGTGACCGTGTTGAGCGGGTTTCTCGGCGCCGGAAAAACGACACTTCTCAATCATATTCTCGCCAATCGCGAGGGGCTCCGTGTTGCGGTCATCGTCAATGACATGAGCGAAGTCAACATCGATGCGAGTCTCATCCGCGATGGTGGAGCCGATCTTTCACGCACCGAAGAGCAATTGGTTGAAATGACGAATGGGTGCATTTGCTGCACATTGAGAGAGGATCTGCTGGTCGAAGTCTCTCGATTGGCTCGCTCTGGCAAGTTCGATTATTTATTGATCGAGTCCACGGGAATCAGTGAGCCGTTGCCAGTCGCGGAGACTTTTACCTTTGAGGATGAAGAAGGGCATAGCCTCTCGCTGCTCGCAGAACTTGACACGATGGTCACCGTCGTCGACGCGGGGAACTTCATGAAGAATTTTGGTTCCTGGGATGATCTTTCGGACCGCCGCATCGGGCTTGGTGAAGAGGACAACCGGAATATCGTCGATTTACTGGTAGACCAAGTTGAATTCGCAAACGTTGTGGTCATCAATAAAACCGATCTTGTCAGCCCATATGAGCTTGAGCAGCTGGATCAAATCATTCGACGCCTGAATTCCAACGCGGAAATTTTGCATTGCACTGAAAGCGAGGTGTCACTCGCAAAGATTCTTGGTACCAAGCGATTCCAATTCGCTGAAGCAGAAGCCATGTCCCAGTGGTTGGCTGTACCGCGCGGTGCAGAGGAAACCGAGACGGAAGAGTATGGAATCTCAAGTTTCGTGTACCATCGCGATCGTCCATTTCACCCTGGCCGATTAACCGAGACCTTGGATGATGACATGGATGGGGGGCTGTTCTCTGGCGTACTCCGCAGCAAGGGACTTTTATGGATCGCCTCGCGGAATGACTGGGCATACGATTGGTCGCAGGCGGGTTGTTCAATTCGAATGAACCCCGCAGGCTTTTGGTGGGCGGCGGCACCTGATGATGAGTGGCCAGAGTATGAGGCTTTGCGCAAGGAGATTCGATCCAAGTTTGTTGGTGAATATGGAGATCGACACCAGGAACTGGTTTTTATCGGCCAAGGAGTGGATCAGCAACGTGTTGAGAGCATTCTGGATCATTGCTTGTTGACCGATCTGGAGTATTCGCAGGGGCCAGAGGCTTGGGCCAACTTCGAGGACCCGCTGCCAGAAATTGAACTGGAATCGGATGACGAGAATGCGATTGAGGCTGGGCAATGAGCGTCACGGATAGTCAAAGCGTATTTGATGTGATCGTCATCGGAGCGGGCGCGGCTGGTATTGGTGTTTCCGTTGCCTTGCGACATGCAGGTATCGAGAACTTTGCGGTGGTCGACCGCCACACAGTTGGTGCCTCGTTTGCTGCCTGGCCTGCTGAAACTCGATTCATCACGCCCTCCTTTCCTACAAATTCGATTGGGATGCTTGATTTGAATTCCATCGCGATTGGGGTTTCCCCTGCATTCAGCCTGGAAGTCGAGCATCCGACGGGTGAAGAATATGCTT
>JBMYRF010000130.1:1078-1718 GCA_049602075.1 Rubripirellula sp. | reverse complement strand
CCCCAATTCTGCAAACCGTACAAAGCGAACGTTCGCTCTTTAGAAATCCCGAGATCAGTGTCAAAACCGATTCCGTGAATCTCGCCCTGGATCCCACTGCGGAAATCAAATTCCAACACCGTATCGGCGGTCACCTCATAGGCAAAGTCGATCTTCTTCCAATGGTTCCCCGCAATCTCCAGCGTCGCGCCACCATCGACAATTAAAAAACCACCAGCACTGTCCTGAGAACCACCATACGAACCAATCACATAGTCATTGAAATTCAATGTCGATACCAAGTCGCTAATCGTCAGCGAGAATGCCACATCGCTAACGGCACCTCCCGATCCATCGGTCAGGTTCAATTGAAAGGAATCTGCGGTAGAGTCACCGCCGTCGTGGACATAACGCACTAAGTCGCCATCGATGTCCGACTGAGTGAAGGTTCCGCCGCTGACGAGCGTCGTGCCGTTCAATTGCAAAACGCCAGCGACCGGCAACGCTGTCAGTTCGAACGCTAACTCAGTGGCTGAGTTATCCACATCGGTGGCCAGCAAGGCGGAAGCTGCTATCGTCACGGCCGAACCGCGTGGCACCGTAGCCCCAGTATTCACAACCACCACCGGAGCATCATTGACCGCCGATACCTTCACTACCT
>JBMYRF010000130.1:0-982 GCA_049602075.1 Rubripirellula sp. | reverse complement strand
CACGACCAACCCGTCATTCTCTTGATAGTCCAAAGCGCCAACGGATGTTGTGATCACCGGTAGCTCATTGACTACTAGCGAGAACGTCACACCACTGACAACACCTCCGGATCCATCGGTTAGCTGCAACTCAAATGAATCCGAAGTTACATCACCGCCATTGTGCACATAAGCCAATGCGTTACCGTCAATGTTCGCTTGCGTGAACGTCCCACCACTGACCAGAGTGGTCCCGCTCAATTGCAAAACGCCACCAACCGGCAACGCAGTCAACTCGAACACCAAATCTGAAACGGAATTGTCCACATCGGTCGCCTGAAACATCAAGGTCGTGATCACCAACGAAGAGCCTTGCGGAACCGTCGCTCCAGTATTCACAACCACCACCGGAGCATCATTGACCGCCGATACCTTCACTACCTTGGTTGCTGGAACACTACCGACACCGACACTATCTTCCACAACAAACTCAACCGTGCGATCTGCCGTCGAAGGGTTTTCCGAGTCATTCAGATAGGTGATGTTGCGGAGCAACGCCTCGGTTGCCAAGACGGTCGCGTCATTATCAAGCGTCACCTGCAACGCCGTACTGCCCACGCCACCGGAGAACGAACCAATCGTCACACCACCATACGTGACATCCGTCCCGGAGACACCAATCTGACCCGTACCCGAACCCTCATTGCGAATCGCCAAGCGATCATTCGCTGTCGCACCAACCGAGAGTCTTGCGAGGAACTTACCGCCCCCAAAATCAGTCGTGTCGGCATCGGTCAGAGTTGCCTGGCCATCGATCACGACCAACCCGTCATTCTCTTGATAGTCCAAAGCGCCAACGGATGTTGTGATCACCGCTGGTTCGTTTGGATCTGTATCTTCATAAATTTGCAGATTAGAGAAGTGGCTCTCACCGTTCCTCGCTCCTCTGTCATGGTCGTTTGTAAAGAACAGGTAGGAGAATGATCCCGTGTAGAATTCACCA
>JBMYRF010000129.1:0-1732 GCA_049602075.1 Rubripirellula sp. | reverse complement strand
AGGCTGGCGACCGGTGTTTCGCCCTCGCGATCGGTTGTCAGGAATCGATCTGCAATCAATTGTTCGGTTAATGTTTTGCGGGCCGGGGTGGAAGTTAGGTCGAAAACGGTGGCACGCCTCCGCACGGCTAACTGTTCGCCACTGACATCGACGCTCACCAGCAGCGGTAAGATTTCATTCAGTGCCGCCTGAGCATCCGCTGGCAGACTGCCAAACGCTTCGTCGGCTCGTTTGCCGATCGCACCGTCAACGCCCCCAAGTTCAACATAAGCAGCGAACGTCATCAGCCGTCGATCTTGATCCCGCTGTTGATACAGCTCTGACAGTGTGTATTCCAGCAGTGGCAGCGCGTCGGCCTCGCTGGCGGCATCCTCCCAAATCACCTCGTCGAGTGACTTTCCTGACGTTTCGTTTCGCTCAAAGCTCAAGCCGGCCAAGCGAGCCGGTTCGGTGATCAAGCGATGGATCGACGCGTTGTTAGGAGGAAGCAGATCAAAGTGGCCCCGCTCACCCTTGAGCTTCAGGAAAGTTGGGGATCGCTGAGCATGCGGATAAAAATCGCTTCGCAGGGTCGCTAGGAATGAAACGTGACCGCTCTCGGCCAACGCAGAAACGGCAGCAAGAAAATGATCGCGTTCCTCATCGGTCGTGTTGCGGTCCGTCCACAGTTCCTCCATCTGATCCAAGATGATTAACAACCGATCCGGTGTCTCAGCATTGGCAAAGGCCGGTCCGATCATCAGCTCGACCGTCAATTCGGCGTTTTCGGTCAACCCCTTGGCGATTCGCTCGGCGGCTTCTTCCGAGTTGATCAGATCCGGTAACGTGCCAGCAAGCGAATGCACCAGCCCATCACAAAGGTTTCCCTGACGCAGGGTTGGGATCATGCTCGACACATGCCATCGTGCACCGTCCTCGCCGCCCTGGTGAATCAGGTTGGCCGCTACACCGGCTCGGGCGAGCGAGCTTTTCCCAGATCCACTGGCGGCAACGATGACGACAAATGCGCAGCCTGCTTTCTCCCGATCACGCAAACGTTGTAGAACTTCACAGCTTTCCTCATCGCGTCCAAAGAAGATAGGGGCGTGCTGGATGTCAAAGGCCTCCAAACCACGATAAGGATCTTCCGTCCAGGTTGCGAACTTTTCGACTTCGAGCAGATCATCCAGCGTTCGACGCAGGTGCACACGCAATCGCTGCATGAATCCGATCGGTTCACTGTACGTTTGATAGGCTCGCACGTTTCGACCTTCGGCATCGTGGAACTGCTCAACGACGAACGCCTCCAACATTTGTTGCTGGTCGATCAGATCACTGCGATCCAACTTTGCGGCCTTGGCCAATTTTGCGGTGAAGCCTGTGTCGTCATCACGAACGTAGGCCAGGATCACGGGCCGCTTCCGGCCACTTTGCTCAAACGCCGCCAGCATCAAGTCAAATTCGCGTTCGGTACCACTTCGATACGGAGTGCCATCGGCGCGAGTGACGGCAGCACCGAGGGGTGATCCGAGCCGTGACCAAAGAATGAACACGGCGACGTCTATCGGCTCCTTCTTTAGAAGGAAGTCGATCGTTTCCTGGAACGACGCAGTGGCGGGAAGCGGTAATTCCTCCCAGAGAACGGCCTGGAGTTCAGCGCCGGGATACAGTCGGCGAAGCCCTTCTACTACTTGCCGAGCGCCATCGCGTTCCTCGGCCACATCCCCCGGGCTGGAGATAAAGATACGGACGG
>JBMYRF010000128.1:0-1744 GCA_049602075.1 Rubripirellula sp. | reverse complement strand
ACCGAGCGCCGGAACGCTCGATGGGGCGGATTTCGAGTGTGGATCCGCACTCGAATTACGACATTTTTGGCCGGGTCCTGGTCAGGACTCAAAGTCAACGTTGAACGGTGCGAACTTGCCGCCGTTCGGATTGCGCCACATTCCGACTTCGAGTGTGGCGTCGCCCAAGTCGACACTCAACTTCTTGCCCTTGTTCTCGGACTTGACAGTTGCACCTTCGGACTCGAGTTTCATCAGATGCGCTTCGAATGCTCGAAGTGCTGATTTCTGATAGACCAAGAGCGGCAAGCCATCGGCGACAAAGAGAATGGCTACCCAGTCGTAGTTCTCGTTCTTCATCACCCAGTCCGGCATTTCCCAGTTCTCGGATTCGGCGACGACCTTGTGAAGCCACACAATCTTCGAGACGGACTTTCGGATTGGTTCCGGTGTCGTCTTGAGATATTCGAGGGCTTGCGTCGCTCGAAGGGTCATCTGACCAAATTTCGTCTTCTTGGCTGTCATCAATGCGACGACAACCAAGAGCATCATGCTTCCAATTTCGTTCGTGTTCATCATTTCTGTTCACTTTCCCCGCCGAACAGCCGAAGACGCCTCCTCGAATCTCACTTCGAATCATTGACGCCCTTCGGTATGGCCATTCGGCTCGTACCTCCGACGGATGGGTTTAGTATAAACTAGCTACGAACATGTTCGTATCTATTATAAACTACCTTCATTTCCATTGGAACATGCCCAAAGGCCTCAAGACAACATCCAGCCCAATCCAAGTTTCAACTTCGATTCAACAAACCGCTGACCCACTGACGACTCAGTTCCTTTCGAAGCGAGTAGATCTACAACTCAACCCACTCGATAATGAGGTGTTCGTCGTCACTGGTGTCAAAATCGATTTCACCAATCCGTGCGCTCGTGTCGATGCCGCAACATCCCCGGGCGACGCCAACCTCGTCCAGCGTTGCAGTATCTCGACGACTGAGCAAACAACGTATGCAGGTATCGATTCTCCGTCAGTGATTGCGGCCAGTCAAATCGATGCTCTCGAGAACGGAACCATTGGCTACTACGTCGTCATGGAAACCAATTCGATGGACGCACCACCGGCATCGATGGATTATCTCCAAATCATCGCTACCAACGACTTCTTTGTCAACTTGGACACATCGACTCTCTTTACCGCTGGTGAAATTCTTCGAGCCAACGTTCGAGTGTATGGCTATCGTGCGACGGCTGACTCCAGCACCTACGCCGCACTTGTTCAATCCGAATTGCTGTCATCCTGAGGTGTTTGATTGGCTCGAAAAAACAACACTGTTACAAACATCACCGGTGCGATCCGATGCGCTTCGAAAGTCGCTCAAGGAAAGGCTTGCTCGATGACCGAATTGAAGCAATCTGTCACGCTTCTCTACGCCGCATACAAGTCTCGGCAAGCGTCGCTGAAAGAACAGATGTCCCGAGTCCAATTCCTCGAGAATTTTATCTCGAATTTGAAGTAGAATCCATCTTCGACCGCTCGAATCTTTCCCCTTCGGGCGGTCGAGGCTCTACATCCGACGGAACCAGCACTATACCTAAGAAAAAAATGCGAGAAACACCCCTAACGGGGCGTTTCTCATGTTAGAGGTAGGTTGCATCCTTTTTCCCCTTCTCTTCGCCGTAAGGGGTGTTCAACGGCTCTCTAACGATATTCAACGGAGCCTCAATGCCGCCCGAAGGGATTCGAATGAATTCGAGTTCGAAC
>JBMYRF010000127.1:0-1753 GCA_049602075.1 Rubripirellula sp. | reverse complement strand
TGGGCTCGATCGGTGGTGAAGCAAGGGCATCAGGCTCGTCTTGTTCGCCGCTATCCATTTCAGGCGATGCTGCGACCTCTGCAACGCCGTTGTTAGACGGAACACAGGTGACGCGGAAGCCGAGATAGTCATGGCGGATCGTCGGTAGGCTCTGACCGCGAAATGACGAATCGCAGGTCTCGGGACGACACCCCCAGCACCCTCCCCGAGTCACCCGGGCCGGGCTCGAAGGTTCGTTCACCGGATCAGTGATCGCGGTCTTAGGATAATGACCGTACCAATCCTGACACCGCTCCCAGACGTTCCCGTGCATATCGAACAAACCCCACGCGTTCGACAACTTGCCGCCAACAGGCTGTGTTTGCCAACTGGAGTTAGCACCAAACCAAGCGTATTCGCGGAGGTCTGATTCGTCATTGCCAAAACTGTACTTTGTTGCCGTCCCCGCCCGACAGGCATACTCCCACTGTGCCTCGGTCGGCAGTCGGTACATCCGACCTGCTGCTTTCTCAGTTGGTAACTCGGAAAGCCTGCGGCAGAACTCTACAGCATCCTCCCAACGCACCATTTCAACCGGATGAGTGCCGCCTCTGAATTTGCTTGGGTTCGCGTCCATGACTCTCTCGTACTGCGATTGTGTCACCTCATACGTACCAAGCATGAAAGGTTTCGTAAGCGTTACCTCGTGAGCATCATTTCCCTCACCCATCGTAAATGTGCCCGGCGGGATCACACGCAGCTTCATACCGATAGAGTTTTCCATTTCAACCTGCACGCCTAGATGCTTCGCCCACACCTCTTGGTATTCTTTTGCCTTCGCTGCGTCGAACGGTGCTACTGCTGGTGCGGGTGTCTCATTTGCATCCGATTGCTCACTCGAGACCACAACCATTTCAGCGGTTGGTTCCTCGGGTTCTGGTGGTGATGTTTTTTCAGGCTGAACATCCGGTTCCATCGGCTCTGGTGTTTCTTCAGCAACCTCCTCCGCAAGACCGCCTGACGAAGGCTTCGCAGAGTCAAGGATCGACCTGAGCTCGCTTTCAGGTTGCGGTGGTTGAACTTCGTCCCGCTCCTCAACCACTTGTCTATATCGGCCGAGCTGCTCATTCGCAGGAAGCTCGGCAACCACAGGTTGCTTTAGGCCAGACAGCAGCCAAGCCAGCAATGAGCCGACAAGCAACAATCCAATGAAACCTGCGACCATTGGCACAAGCTTCGACGCCTGTTGGCGGCGACTCTTGGGCCTCGATGCTTTTCGCGGAGCGACTGGGGCAGTCGGGATGTCGAGCTGCACCGATGACGTCACATTGGTCGATACGTCGGCGGGCGATGGTACTGCTGTTGGCTGTTGCCAAATGGCATTCAGCCAAGCGTCGTACTTTGCCTTGGATTCGGGGTCTAGAAGGGTCGCTCTCGCCTTCGCTAGCTCATTAAGAAGCGACTGAGCGTGTTCGGCATGTTCGCCTAATGCAAAAGTGCGAACGAAGGACATCTGCCGCTGCGCGGCTGTATCAATCACCTCCGGATCAGCTTCAAACAGCTCAACACTAAGTAAGCGATAGTGGTTTGGTGGCTGCGCATTGGGCGGAATCCCAAGCCACTTTCGGTAGGGATCAAAATCCGAGTCGTTCATGCTGAGCGTCTTCCCAAAGTGACTTTTTGAAACTCGTCGAATCACGCCTGAAAGATTAAAGGATTCCGTGGAAGTCTACCCGTCTATCAGGTTGCTAGGTACCGCTGTTTACCGTCTTTT
>JBMYRF010000126.1:0-1845 GCA_049602075.1 Rubripirellula sp. | reverse complement strand
TCCAACCATAGGATCCAAACAAACCAACTCGGATTTTTCACAGCCAGAAAGCCGCTCGCGATCGCGATAATGGCAATGAACAGAATGAAGTTCAAATCGAACGCGGCACCACGCAACCAGCCGCTGCTGAGAGGGGGTTGGGCTAATTTGTTGTCATGGAGAGTGGGAGAGGACATATCATGCTTTCCACGGCCAGGCGGACCGAAATTCCACCTCGGGCAAGCGAGAGGGACTTCCTCCACCATAAGCCAACCGGGACGTAAATTCAATCCGGACACCCGTGGCTGCAGGGCGGCTCAATTGTTTCCTTTGCCGAGTTTGGCGAAGAGACGCCCGGGATTCCAGGCGTTTTCGCGTAAAGCTTCAGCGATATTTCCGATTCCGCAGCTACGCAACCAGTTAATCACCAAATTTCTCACACCCGCCAAGACTTGCGGAGCGGACCCGGTACGCACGCGGCAACGGTCTTCGCCGAAACTTTCGTCGCGGATCCAGTGTAAGCGATTCTCGATGCCCCAGTGGCCTCGCCACCATTTCATCAGCATCATTGCATCGGCGCGATCGCGATCAACACTCGTGATCGCATACTGCACCTCGGTCGAGGTCTCCCCCTTGCGAACGGTCGTCCGCACAATCCGGCACACCTGCCGCACACCGGGCCAATCGAGGTGTTCCTCCAAGGCAGTCGTGCTCGTTAACTCGCGACGTTCCAGTCGACCATGCCCTTTTTCAAATGTCGTAGCTTGCTGACGCTGTGTTTCCATTTCACGTTGCTGGTAGGGGGGAAAAGCCTTCGGTTTCGGCGAAGGCTAACTCGATCTCCCGAAGCAACGTCGGTTGATTTTCTTTGACGACGATTAAGTAGTCGCCGCCCGAATCGAGAATCTTTTCGCACACATCTCTTTTGCAAAACATCGCATCAGCCATGACAACTTTACCCTGCAATACAAGGTTTTTCAGTAACACCAGCGCCGTTTTCTCTTCGTTGGTTTGCGGATGAACTTGAGTTTGACTGAGCACGTAGCCGGTCTGATGGTCCAAAGCAGACAGCAGATGAATGGCACGCTGATGTTGCTGTAGCGTGCCGCACAAAGTTTTGCCGTCGATGGAAATGGCTTTGAGATTTTCTTCGTCGATTTTGAAGTCCGAAAGCCCGTTGGTCCATTCCCGGATGGCCTGTTCAAATTCGTCCGCATCAATCGCTTTGAACAGATTTGCGAAGCAGTTTGCGCACGGCGGTCGGCGTTTGAATCCGAGCCAGTGCCAAGTTTGTGGTTCCTGCGTTCGGAGCCATTGTGCGATGGGTTTGAAACCGCGTGCTCCACATAAAGTTGCACATACGACAGCTGCGATCATTGCAGCAAAAGGATGGCGTTGTCCCTGACGCCCGCGCGGATCGGAGACCTGTTGCAGTGCTGCGAACAGGCCCCGCGAGGCTGCGGGTTGCATAGTTGAATTCTCCTGCGGTTTGTAAGAAGGGAGTCGTTTTTTGTAAAAACGACCTTCAAATCGGGTGGAAAACCCGACACAAACCTACAGTGCACATCCAATGCCAAACTCTGAGCCGCCCTGGGATGCCTGTTAGGTCGCGACAACTAAACAATGGGTGGCAGCGATTGCAACGCAATCGGTGTGTCGCTAGCCACAAGAGGCAATTGCTCGACGACCATCTGCCAATGCAAGCAGCCAGTTAGTTCAGCACCCAACGAGCAGCCTCTTGTCGGCTTTGCCGACCCAGGCTTTCAACCTGGTCCACCCCGCGGTGGGGGGCAAATCACTTGCGTACTGCCTAGTCGTCGGATTCGCGGGCCCCATTTCCACATTGGAGCATCGATCCCAAAGGAG
>JBMYRF010000125.1:0-1916 GCA_049602075.1 Rubripirellula sp. | reverse complement strand
GATTCGCCCGGATCCATATTGCCATGGACAATACGGCACAAAGGCTTCTTCCAAATCGCCATCGAAATAGATTTCGTCAGCCATGAGGTCAGCAACGCTGAGCGCTGCCGAATAACCAACGCAATTTCCGCAATCTTGAGGGCCTGGCGGAAGCTGAGCGCCGAACACCTGGTCGACGCCATGCCAGAAGCACCAGCCAGCGTCGAATGGCATTTTGCTACGAGCGCGATTGACGAACTCTTTCTCAGCCCGATGCTCCTGCTCAGCAAACGCAGCGTATTCAACAAAGCAATCGCTGTCCCGCGTTAGCTGATCAAAGGCCTTCTCTTCTTTGTAAATGCCGTTCCAGCCAAACCAACGCTTTATGCGTCGCTCGCTTCCATTTCTTCCTGCCATGCCGGTTCCTTCACTTCGTCCCAAATGCTGTTGATGATCGTTTCTGGCTTGCCCGCGACGTTCTCGAAAACTGCTTTTGAAAGTTCCCGGACTCGCACACGACGACCACGAAACGACAGACCGTCATCGAGCTGCGACATCTGACGGCGGAAATAGGCTCGAGCGAACCACGTCTGGTTTTGAACATGCCGAGCGAATCGCTCTTTGTCGTTGCACTGCTCGATGATCTCCATGATCGCTTCAATGATGAGTGACACGACACTGCCGGCTTCGATCTGTTCATCCGACAGGTCGTCAGTGATCACGCCGCAGCAGCTATCGACAAACTGTTCATCAACTTCCAAGTAGTCGGCCGCCACTTCCGCAGAAAAATCGGTGATCGCTTTCATTTCAGATACCCAAATCCTTTCGCCGCGGCTCGCATGGCGTCCGCGATATGATGCTTTGTTGGTGGAAGGCCTTCACGGATGCGGGCGTCGTATGCCTGAAGAACTGGCAACCACGCTTCCCGCTGCTCGTCGGTCTTCATGATGTCGTTATTCATTTTTTGCAGGTCCTCCATGGCAGCCTTCGCCGTGGTGTACATGGGGTCCTGCTGTGCGTCGCCCGGCGACAAGCCATTGCCGACGTCCTCAAACGCTGATGCAAATTGCAACGCCAGACGGCGATGCGCTTTTGGGACTCGCTGAGACGCGATGAGCTTGGTCAGGCCCAAATATCCTTCAGGAACATCTGGCCGGGGTCCTGGTGGGTCATCAGGGTCTGGGGCTGGCGGGCTTGGTGGCTTTGGTGGATCACCTTCGAACGTGACGATGAACTTTATCCCTGGTCTCGTGACGTCTCCCTTCTCGTCAACCTGAATGCAATCGTACTCAACGACGGCCTTGGACTCACCTACAGGAGGCACAAACGCAAATACGCGGTTATTCTCGAATGTCTTGTACTCAAGATCGTAGGGGTAGAACGCGAACCACTTAATCTTGCCCTGCTCCTCGCACTCGAGAACGCAGATCTTGCCACGTTTGGCCGTGACTTCCTTGGTTTCGACCTGCGCGAAGCAATTAGCGGATACCGCCAACACTATTAGATTTGAAATTAGACTTTTCATTCCTACCCCCATCACTACCCACAAGCCCAAGGTACCCCAAGATCATCAACCCGACCGTGTTGAAGTCAGGCATGGTAGACGGATCCCCATCTGATATTGCCTGGACTAACTGCGCGACCGCAATCACCAAGGCAGCGATTCCACCAACCGTTGTTTTCTTGTCGCCCGTAATCGCCTTAACCATTATCTCGTTTCTCCGCGTACTCTAAGATCTTGTCCACCGTTTTCGATTGCGTTTCAAAGGCCTTTTCTAGTTGTGACGCGTTTTTGTCATATCCTTCTTGGATCTTGGCTACTGCTTGCGGCCAGGCGGTCCAGATGACATACAAAATCAAAAACAGCAATACGGTTGAGACACCCTGATGAGTAAGCCAAATCAAGGCCTTTTCCTTTACCCCAATCTTGGGATCAT
>JBMYRF010000124.1:0-1918 GCA_049602075.1 Rubripirellula sp. | reverse complement strand
AATCGACACCGTCACAATCACTGCTGACGCTACCTCGGTCGCCGGCGGAACAATCACGGTGGATGGCGCTCAGTTTACCTATACACGTCCCGCGACCTGGTTCTCGGGGATCGATACATTTAGCTATACGCTCAATGATGGCGGCAGCATCTCTACTGCGACCGTCACCATCCTAAGTGGGCTGCAACGAGATACGCTGACGATCACACTTGAGCCAGGACGGGACCATGATGTAACACTGCAGTATATCGATGGTGTCCTTGTCATGCTTGATCATGTAACGCAAGAGACTCTCCTCAATATTCCTACTGAGTTGGTGCCAGCGAATGTGGATGTGATCGGGGCTCCGGAGAATTCCAATATCGTGACTTTCCGTGACCTGAGTGGTGCCACACCCGACGAGGCCTCAACTTCATGGTCTTACGCAGGTGGTTCCGTGAGTGATGAACTTGCCATCTTGGGCACTGGGAACCAGTGGGCTTGGCTATCATCAGATCCGCAGGTCGAGAATGATGTAACTGTTGATCTCAAACTTCTCACGACATTGATCGATAGCTACACCATGATCGCGGTCGAGAAAGTGAGTATCGAGCAAGTGGATCGAGTTGACTTCGCGGATCCATATCTCGAAGTGGGTGCACAAACTTTTGAGTTAGGATCGATAAAGCCCGTCAATCTTCCAACGGATGTAACCATTTCGGAAGGTGTTCTGCGATCAAGCACGCCGGTCGGCCCACATGTCGGCGAGTCAATTGTTGGTAGTGGACAGGTGGATGCTGTGTTTGCGGGTGGCGTTGGCTCGCTAGTAAAGGCCACCGGTAACCTAGTCGTCGGCAGTGCTTCCGATTCTGATGGGTTTCGAACAGATGGACGCCTAGAGGTGGGTGCAAATAGTGTCACGTTACTGGATAGCAATCAAGCCAGTCTCGGTGAATTCACCAGACTAGGTGATGGCGTCTCACCCGGTGTTCTCATCTCAGACCATGGGCTAGCCATTAATTTCACAGGTAACCTTGAGGGATACGGCACGATCCAAACGGACGCCGACGGGACCATCATCAATAACGGGAACATCATCGGAACCTCTTCAGATCAGCCGATCACCATCAATTCCCGAGTCAAAGGTGTAGGCACGTTTGATAACGTTGTCATGAACGGCGAGTTCACACCAGGGTTCAGCCCCGCATTGTGGAAGAGTGGCACAGTTGCCTACACCGACCTGAACCGTTTCGTGATTGAACTTGGTGGTAGGTTAGCTGGCTCTGAGTTCGACCGAGTCGAGCATTACCTCGCGAAGCTAGGTGGTACGCTCGACGTTCTGCGAATTGATGGCTTCAAACCGCTACTAGGTGATCTGTTCGAGGTGATCACATCGGAGCAGCCATTTGAAGGAGAATTCAGCGACGTCCTTCTGCCAACACAAATCAACGGAGTCCGAATCCGAGAGCTCCTCGGCCAACATGGGATCGAACTGGAAACCGTGTTTGATGTTGCTGACACGCTTAAAGTGCTTAAGTCACAGGTGTCGGAGTATGAGATTGCCGGACACGACGGTAGCAACCTGAAAGTTCAAGGCGACCGTTTTAGAGCCTTTGTCACCAGCCAGCATCAGTTTGTGGCTCAGCATCCATGGCACACCGAACAGCTGGAACTGGATGCTGGCAAGCTTGTCCAGGTAGCAACCGATGGCGTCAATCGCGTGCACATCGAGGGCAGTAACTGGAAGAACTTTGTAGAACCTTCTGATATCAACAACGACCGGAAGATTACGGCACTCGATGCCTTGACTGTGGTCAACGAACTGGGGCGTCGTAGTCATAGTGACGATCTGACCTCCGAGCTAAACGACCCGGCGATCCTAGTAACGGGTGAAGCTGATTTCTACGATCAGAATGGCGATGGCAAATGCACCGCACTG
>JBMYRF010000123.1:0-1925 GCA_049602075.1 Rubripirellula sp. | reverse complement strand
ACCTCCGCAAATTCGGATTCCATTTCGCGAGAAACTTCAATAATCAATGAAACGCAAAACTTGAGTTCGGCCCACATTTCAATCCCCTTCCTTATGCATATTCAGCATCTGCCAAGACGCAGGCTCTTCATCCAAGTCGATGCCAAAAATGTCTTCACAGTGGTCGACCAACTCCTCGTCGTTAAAGTCTCCCGTTCCCTCCGTTTCACCTTCTGCGTGGACTTCAGCGTCGGCTAACAGTGACTCCACGTCGCCTTCAAAGATCCAGTATTTCCCGGCAACGTGCCGAGCATTAGCCATGAGATCGAACAACTCCCAGCTAGACAGCTCGGAGATTGGCTTTACAGAAATCAACTTCACTAGAAAAATGAACATCTAAATCTCTCCCAGCATTTCGGTAAACATTTCGGTTTCCGTTGGCTCCGTCTCAGCCGCTTTCAATTCACGAAACGCGGCCTTGTTCATCGTTACTTTGCTCTTTCGTTCGATGATCAGTTCACGCAAGAACGTCTTCCGCTCCTTGATCTTGGTGACCCTGCACATCGAATTTGCGACGCCCTTCTGGCCGACCAGGATGCAAAGCGTTTTGGCTCGACTGATGGCTGTATAGATCCACTCACGCGAGCAAACACGGCGAGCGCTGCCAGAGTCGTCAAGCATGACAATCACGACGGGAAAGCCGCTGCCCTGCGATAGATGAACGGACAATGCGTAACCCAACTCCCAGCTGCAGCCAGTGCCGGCATCGTCGTCATCGCTCTTGGCCTCCGTCGATCTGCCTGTCGTCACCACCCGCCAAGGGTTGGCCAGTTCGATGGTCATTCGATTTGGGTAGCACTCGATGACCTTTCCCGAGTCGCCGTTGGCAACGTAGACTTTGCCGGAGTCGTTCCTGATTGCGTCAGGCGCACAGCTGTCGTGCTCTGACAAGTCCATCCAGGTGTTCTTGCGATTGACAACCTTGTCGCCTAATCGAAACGGCGTTCCCTTGATTTCGGGATTTGGGTTCAGCTGATCCTGAAGCACTAAGTTCAACGCCATTCGACTGATTTCAGATTTCTGGTTCACAGCCGTAACCACTTGAACATCCCAGACCGGATCGAATTCGAGCTTTGCAGCTTGCTGGATCGCCTTGAGGGTTGCTTCAATTTGTTTCTCTGGGGTCGACTCGCTTTTGATGATCAGGTTTTGACCCGCCTCAAAATCAGGCTTGGTGGCTGGCTTCCACCATTTACCACCGCATTTGATCGCCGAACATGCTTTGACGATGTCACCAGCGTTGCGGTGCGTTTCGGTCAGCTCGCCATACGGAACCCCGGCTGCGATCATGTCACGCAATGGAGCCCCGCCGCCAACGGGCAACAGCTGATTGATGTCGCCGACAATCAGGACCAAACAGTTTCGAGGTCGTGCTGACAGAATGTGTTTCATCATTGCCAAATCAAGCATCGAAGCTTCATCAATCAGCATCACCTTGGCCGGAAGCGGATTGCCGGCACGATAAATAAACCGCCAAGGGTCTGTCGACTCGATGCCAAGGATGGAATGCCATGTTCTGGCCGCCATGAAGATGCCCATTTCGCTCATGGCTTCGGTGAGACGAACGGCGGCCTTGCCAGTTGGGGCGCCCAAAACGATTCCGTTGCCGCCAAACCTTTCGAGCAACTCCTTGACGAGCGAGGCGGTTGAATAGGACTTGCCGGTGCCGGGGCCACCACCCAGGATGCCGATGCTGCCTGATGCGAACGCATTGCCCAGTTGCTCTTTCTGATGGTCATAAAGCCCGTCGATCGATTGCGGATCTGGCCAGCCGTGCACACCACAATCTTCACGCATAGCCTCGGCAACCAGGTCAGCCAGCGTCGCCTCAGCTCGAGCTGCGGGCCATTCAGCCACCCACTGATGAGTTCCGAAAATGTCAGGGT
>JBMYRF010000122.1:0-1996 GCA_049602075.1 Rubripirellula sp. | reverse complement strand
CTGCTCAGCCAATCAAAAACAATGCCGTTGGCCGCTTCTATCTGGACACAATCATCCCTGCCAACGTCAACATTACCAATTCATGGCATGGGTTCTGTGACGTGGAAGACGGGCAGACCAAATTGAAGTCCATGCCGCATGGAACGGCTCAGATCGTGCTGCCAGAGTCATCTACCGGAACGGACGTCAAATGCTACATTCGGCCCGGAGTGCCGCGCGAAGTAACGCTGTATGGTCGGCCGAGCGTCGCCTGGACGTCAGCGACAACCAACGGTTCGATGCAGGTCTACCGAAATGAAATTGCTTCGGGGTACAGCATTTCGGGCGTGACTGCGAAGCCATTCTTGAAATCAGGTGAGCCATCGGTTTTGACAAGCCATGATGTTGCCATCAAATGGACGCCGTATGAAAAGAAATGGCGTTTGGTCCACGCAGTTTGTCCGTGAGCGAGGGTTGTATGATTGGTAGATTTGACGCCTCCCGCTCTTGTTGCGATGTCACGCTGACTCCGATTGACCCATTGGTTATGCGTGCGGAGTCTGCTACGCCGTGGCAATACCGTCACACGGCGACAGACGAAGCGGCAATAGGTAGTCTTCATCCGCGTGTTGGCCGCTTCTCTTACCTGGATCAGTTTGCCATTCTTCAGGAGGAGGCGGAGTTCAATTGGACGTTATTCACCTTTTGGGGCAATCCGACAACGCCGTTTTCAGTTGCTCGTCTACGGATAGCTGTTGTGGGTGATACGCAGTCATTCCCAAGTTCTTCAGATGTTGCGCAAGACGGGATGATCACAGTCGACGCATCTTTGGTAACTCCTGACACGCCTTCACTTCCCCAAGTTTCACCTTCACTGGATACACCACAGGCTCGATACGCAGCCAACGGATTTGCCGACTACGATTTCACATACAGTGGTGAAGATGCCAATCAGATCTACGAGATAGACGTCACCGCACACATGGCCGCTTTGCTTGCCGGCATGCCGAATCCGGCAGTCGGAACGGCATTCATGGATCTGTTTATGCGGGAACAGCCAATCAATCGTGATGGAACGAATTACTGCCTGACTTCGCCCAAGCCAGAATTGATATTTTATTCGTAAAATCCACCGGTGGATCCCGCGTAATTGACGCTTTCTTGTCGCTCGTAAAGACTACGAGCATGAGCATTCCAATACTGCAATATCTGCGTGACAGCAATCATTTCCGAAGTGCTGTTGTCGGTTCAAATCTATCACGCGAAGAGCCGTTTTCACTTCCAGGTGGGACAACCGGAGTACCGGTGAATGATATCGCGGCTAATGATGCCGGATCGTTTCGCCTGGACGGTGTCTACCTTGCAAAGAAGGCGAGCGCAGCCACGGTCATGGCAGCCGGGCAATTCGTTGAATTCAATGGCACGACTGGATTCGTTCTTGGCGGATCCGTTTTCGAGGTCATCGAGACGAGCGGCAATGGCGATGAAACCGCGCTGGTTCAGCTGCTTTTTCCGGAGCCACAGGCCGGTGGCGGTGGTGGTGACAATCGCAAGGAAGGTCTCATTTCGCTCGGAAACGTATCGGGATCTGTGGCTGTCGACTTCACCACTGGTGATTCTGACAACCGTCACATGCGGGTGAATGGCAACATCACGGACCTGACGCCTACGTTTGGTCAGCCTGGCCTCTACAAGTGGGCGATTGAAGTCGGCTTGCTTGGTGCGACAATCCCTCAGCCCGCGATCGTAACCGGCGATTGGCTGATTCAAGACAATCTCAACGACACGACCCACCTGATTCTAGATTGGGATGGCGTAGAGGCCACCGTAGTTGCAAGTGGAGTCGATGAGGATCCGGACGCATGAGAATTAGGGTAGTCACAATCTTCTCGACGCTCTTGGCTTTAGCCGCAATTTGTTGCGGGCAGACTGGCTCGCGATTCTTGCCGATTTCAGTCGATTCCGTTGCTGATTTACAAGCGCTTCGATTTGAGCCCGCTGCGAGATACGACGAGCG
>JBMYRF010000121.1:0-2289 GCA_049602075.1 Rubripirellula sp. | reverse complement strand
CCATTACATCGATGCAACCGCGTTCGATTCGACCTGGTGAGACGACCGAGGTTATCGTTCAAGGAAAATCGTTGCAGGATTGTAAACGTGTTCTGCTGAGTGTCCCCGCGCAGGTCGAGTTTCAATCAACGGCTGATGATCAAATTCGTTTGGCGATCACTCTTCCCAGCGAGACACCGCTTGGACCGATTGGAATGTGGGTCGTGGGCAAAGCGGCTGCTGGCGAGCCGGTCGTGTTGCTGGTGGATGACTTGCCAGCGGTTGCTGAGCAGCCGAAGAATCACAGTCCGCAAACTGCTCAGCTAATCGACCCATTGACCGCAGTGAGTGGTGTCAGTGACGGAGCAAAGAGCGATTTCTATTGCATTCAGGTTGAATCTGGTCAGCGCATCGCATTTGAAGTTTTGACCCAATCGCTGCGTTCGACGATGGACCCGATGGTTCGGTTGTTGAATGAAGATGGTGAGACGCTGCGAGTCGTCGATGACGATGAAGTCGGACCGGAATGTCGATTCAGTCACACGTTTGAAAATGCTGGGAAGTATTGTTTAGAAGTGCGTGATAATCGGTACGCATCCGGAGGCATTTATCAGCTTCGTGTTGGCGATTTTCCCATCGTGCGTCACGCGTTTCCGATGGCGATTCAACGTGGAACACAGGCTAGCGTCGAGTTTTGCACGCTTGATGGGGTCGCCGCGGAAAACCAGTCAGTGTCGGTGCCTGCGGGAGATCCGAATTCGACCCATCCCATTTCTGGGCGAGTGAAAAATGGACAGTCTTCTTCCTGGTGCCGGATCGCGGTGGTCGATTCGGTTCAACATCTCGAAACGGCAGCCGATGCGGACCCGTTGTCGCTGCCGATCGATCTCAATGGGCGTCTCGCTAGTCAAGGGGAGCAGGATGTCTATCTCTTGCGGGGGGTGGAATCGACAACGTTTCGATTCGCCGGGCGGACACGCTCGCTTGGTTCCCGTGCTCTGTTGCAAATGCAATTGGTCGACGAATCGGGAACCGTCGTTGCCCAGTCATCCGTCAATGATGCAGACGAATGGTCATTCGATTATCGCTTTCCCGACTCGGCGGAATATCGCTTGCAGGTATCTGATCTGTTGGAACGTGGAGGCGTTGGTTTTGGTTACTTCGTCCAGGTTACAAGAGCACCAGGATTTCGGCTCGCTTTGAAGGGCGATGCGAAAACCAGTGAACGCTACGTGATGGACGAAGGTTTGGGGGCATGCAAAATCGAAGTGCAAGTTCATCGGTTTGGGTATGAGGGCGAAATCCAATTAACATCTGAATCGCCTGGCATTCGAATCCTGAATCCAGTGATCCCTGCGAAAGCGAAGGTTGCCAAAATCTATCTTGCAGTCGAAGAAAGTTGGACAGCGGATGCTATGTCGCTGTTTCAATTGATTGGACGTGCCAAGGACGACGTGAATCTGCTCGCGCGGTTAACAAGTTTCGAATTGCATCGGCTAAAACGTCCGCATGTCTTGTCACCTGCTGCGTGGCAAGATGGGCGGGTGATGCTGAGTGGCGGTGTTCCAGGGGATTCGTACTTCAAGCTAGAGCCTACGGCGGAATTGCAGTTCGCTGTTGGATCCCAATCACATGCCGTCGATTTGAAACTGACCCGAAGCAATGCTGCTTTCAAAGGGGCTGTCAGCTTGATGCGTGGCCAGCTTCCGGCTGAATGGACGTTTAAAACGAAAACTGAAAAAGATCTCTATCAAACAAGTCTCGGGTGTTCTGATCCAAACCATCGACCCAGCAAGTTATCGATTGCCGCCTATTCTGAATTTGAAGGACGAGGTCGCGTTTCGCAGATCGACTTGCCCGTGCAGTGGATTGAACCTGTGCAGGTTCGGTTCGAATCGAGTCAAACACTCATTGCGGGTCGAGAGCACCAGTTGATTGCCAATGTCCACCGCCAAGGCAATGACCCCCAGCCAGCCACGTTGCGATTGACTCAATATCCAGAGGGTTGGTCGGGGCCTAAATCGATTGATATTTCTGCCGATGCAACGCGGGTTGAACTGTCGGTGAGCATTGCGAGCGCAGCGAGTGAATCGCGGTCATTGCAGTATGAGATTAGCGGGAAATTTCATGGGCAAGCATTCAAACAGGTTGCTCAATGGACACCAGACACGATTATCGCGCTGCCGGAACGATGGGAGGTTTACCCACCGAAGATGGTACTGACGGCTCATGATCCACGACGGCAGTTGGTGATCACCGGTTGGGATGCGAGTGGGGTTCCACGTGATTGGACGCGTGACGTTGAAATTC
>JBMYRF010000120.1:0-2289 GCA_049602075.1 Rubripirellula sp. | reverse complement strand
GAATTTCAACGTCACGCGTCCAATCACGTGGAACCCCACTCGCATCCCAACCGGTAATCACCATCTGCCGTCGTGGATCATGAACCGTCAATACCATCTTCGGCGGGTAAACCTCCCAACGTTCCGGCAGCGCGATAACCGTGTCTGCTGTCCATTGAGCAACCTGCTTGAATCCTTGCCCATGGAATTTCCCGGTAATCTCATACTGCAATGACCGCGATTCACTCGCTGCGGTCGCAATGCTCACTGGCAGTTCAACACGCCTTACATCGGGAGGAATATCAACCGACTTAGGGCCCGACCAACCCTCTGGATATTGAGTTAATCGCAACGTGGCTGGTTGGGGGTCATTGCCTTGGCGGTGGACATTGGCAATCAACTGGTACTCTCGCCCCGCAATGAGTGTTTGGCCCGATTCGAACCGAACCTGCACAGGTTCAATCCACTGCACGGGTAAGTCGATCTGCGAAATGCGACCTCTTCCTTGAAATTCAGAATACGCGCCAATCGATAACTTGCTCGGCTGATGGTTTGGATCAGAACACCCGAGATTCGTTTGATAGATATCTTTTTCAGCTTTCGTTTTCAGCGTCCATTCAGCCGGAAGCTGGTCACTCATCAAGCGAACAGCCCCTTTGAAAGCAGCGTTGCTTCGGGTCAGTTTCAAATCGACGGCATGTGATTGGGAGCCAACAGCGAACTGCAATTCCGCCGTAGGCTCTAGCTTGAAGTACGAACCCACTGGCACACCGCCACTCATCATCACCCGCCCATCTTGCCAAGCAGCAGGTGACAAGACATGCGGACGTTTTAGCCGATGCAATTCGAAACTTGTTAACCGCGCGAGCAGATTCACGTCGTCCTTGGCACGTCCAATCAATTGAAACAGCGACATAGCATCCGCTGCCCAACTTTCTTCAACTGCAAGATAGATTTTCGCAACCTTCGCTTTCGCAGGGATCACTGGATTCAGGATTCGAATTCCAGGCGATTCAGATGTTAATTGGATTTCGCCTTCATACCCAAACCGATGAACTTGCACCTCGATTTCGCATGCTCCCAAACCTTCGTCCATCACGTAACGTTCACTGGTCTTCGCATCGCCCTTCAAAGCGAGACGAAATCCTGGTGCTCTTGTTACCTGAATGAAGTAACCAAAGCCGACGCCTCCACGTTCCAACAGGTCAGATACCTGCAAGCGATATTCCGCCGAGTTGGGAAAGCGATAATCGAATGACCATTCGTCTGCATCGTTGACGGATGACTGGGCGACGACGGTTCCCGATTCGTCGACCAATTGCATTTGCAACAGAGCACGGGAACCAAGCGAGCGTGTCCGACCGGCGAATCGAAATGTTGTCGATTCCACCCCCCGCAAGAGATAGACATCCTGCTCACCTTGACTAGCGAGACGCCCATTGAGATCGATCGGCAGCGACAACGGGTTCGAATCGACTGCCGTTTCGAGATGTTGAACCGAATCGACCACCGCGATCCGACACCAGGAAGAAGACTGTCCATTTTCCAATCGCCCAGAAACGGTATGGGTCGAATTCGGATCTCCCGCAGGCACCGACACTGCCTGGTTTTCCGCGGTGAACCCATCAAGCGTGCAAAACTCGACGCTAGCCTGTGTTCCACGTTGAATCGCCATCGGAAACGCGTGACGAACGATGGGAAAATCGCCAACACGAAGCTGATAAATACCTCCGGATGCGTAACGATTGTCGCGAACTTCTAACCAATACTTCCCGGCATCCTCAAACGTGTGACTGAATCGGCATTCCGGCCCGACCTCATCGTCATCAACGACCCGAAGTGTCTCGCCATCTTTATTTAACAGACGAACCATAGGATCCATCGTCGAACGCAGCGATTGGGTCAGCACTTCGAATGCGATGCGTTGACCAGATTCAACCTGAATGCAGTAGAAATCGCTCTTTGCTCCGTCACTGACACCACTCACTGCGCTCAATGGATCGATCAGCTGAGCAGTTTGCGGACTGTGATTCTTCAGCTGCTCAGCAACCGTTGGCAAGTCATCCACCAGCAACACGACCGGTTCGACAGCGGCCGCTTTCCCCACGACCCACATTCCAATCGGTCCAAGCGGCGTCTCGCTGGGAAGAGTGATCGCCAAACGAATTTGACCATCAGCCGTTGATTGAAATTCGATCTGCGCGGGGACACTCAGCAGAACACGTTTGCAATCCTGCAACGATTTGCCTTGAACAATAACCTCGGTCGTCTCACCAGGTCGAATCGAACGCGGTTGCATCGACGTAATGG
>JBMYRF010000119.1:0-2294 GCA_049602075.1 Rubripirellula sp. | reverse complement strand
AAACGCGACCAGTATTTGGCCTCGAGTGCGGGAAAACACCGACGCACTGTGGCTCGTGTAAAACAGACCAAATGTTTAACGTCGCGGACAAAATGTGCACGGTCTGTGGTGAAACGCGACCAGTATTTGGCCTCGATCGATCCAAACCTCCGACGCACTGCAAAAAATGCAAAACGCTACACATGGTCAATGTTAAAGACCCAATTTGCAAATCGGAACACTGTGAGACGCGATCGAACCCCGAATACGACTGGTACTGTACCCACTGTTTCCAAAATCTGTTCCCATTGGATGAAAGGACCCAAAACATCAGAGCGAAGACCCGGGAGATAGCCGTCCGCGACTTTCTCGTGAAACGATACGGCGACATGTTCGTCCATAATCAATCGCTCTTCACGAGCTGCGACTGCGACCACCGACGAAGCGTCGATTTCAGGCGAATCATAGGATGCACGATGTTAGCGATCGAGGTCGATGAGGGACAACACAAAGGCAAATCGTACCGCGACGACGCAGAGGCGCGATACAACGATCTCGCGATGGCGTTCGGTGGAAAATGGGTATTCATTCGATTCAATCCAGATTCGTACGTCGACGCGAACGGCAAACGCGTCATGGGATTCTTCGATTCAAAGGGAGCCAAGCGAACGGATGAAATGTCGAGGCGGTTGGATGAGCTCACGCGGTGTATTGACGAACAAACGAAACGGATAGAACGAGACGAAAACGCCGATCTCTTAGAGGAAGTATTTCTATTCTATGACGTGTAATTACATTCCTTTATACGCTCCTTGCAAAGAGGTGACAATCTGCAAGTATGCCCCCTCAGGCAGGTTTTCTTTGACTGTATCCAGCGTCGACATGGCGTTCATCAGGTGCTCTTTGACCGGGCTCTTTAACCGTTTTTGAAGCCAACGTTTGATTTTGGCACGGTAACACGGTTCAAATCCGGCATGGAGATCTATGGACGTCGTCACGAACTCGACACCCCAACGCTCACAGAGGAAATCGAGTGATTTGAGAGCACCTTCGTTCGCGACTTCCATGACTATGTCTTTGTCCGGCTCTATGTCCGGGCACCTGACAAATAAATCGTGCGAGTGGTCCAACAGGTATGCGGCCGCGTCTATGTCCTCGTTTGCAAGAGTCGAATGGAGCGCAGTCCCGTACAAACTGTCATGTATAATCCAATTTCCACCATCCGAATACCCATAATCATCCCCACTGTCCAACGTCGCCCTGTGGTTTACTAACCACTTGAAGACCGCGAGGCCATCGCCTCCGTCGGCTGCAGCAAAAAACACATCACCGTACGTGCACTCGTCCGACCACCCGCGTGCACGCGCGGCTTCGAGTAGGTCTACTTGACCATTGTATGCCGCACTCCGAAAAAGAACTCTCTTCGACGCGCCGCGTTCGACGAGAAGGTCGATCACATCAAGCGCGGGCACCCCCGCTCGAGCACAGACGGGCAAAAGGCGCTCGTCGCGCACACACGTGTCGACCAACCGACCATACCGCGGGTCGTCGACGCGCAGGTGCTCAAGAAGCTCGTCAAACTTGTGTTCCTCGGCGAGTTTGAACGCACGCTTGAACCCGTTGGATCCGTGTTCCGTCGTCATCTCGCGCGTCGCGAAGTGACGCGTGGGCCGATTTTGGGCGGGAAATCACTGGTCGGGCGCGGGGTGCCAGGGTTTACGTGAAATTTCACGTCAGAGGTCCGCGCGCTATCTAAATAACCATATAATACAGAAATACTACCATATTATATAGATATTGTCCCTATATTTGATTTATTGGATGTATTTACCCACCGATGTTGTGCGCGAACGGATTCTTCTTGAGCTGGGCCGCAGCGAGCCCGAGCGAGCGCGATCGGGGATCTTCCATGCCCTTGAACGCGTTGATTCGCACGCGATCGGGTTGAACGTAGTTTTGCATCCATCCACCGTTTACAGCGCCGAACCTGTCGTCGATGCGGCTCTGGTCCATTCGAACCGACGTCAGTCCTCCACCGGATTTCAACGCGTTCTCGCGAAGGTTCATGCGACCAGGGTTCGGGCGACGCCCCGCTTGACCTCTTCGGTCTTCCGGACGCATCCCGAGCGCCATGAGCTCGTCGTTCGTGCGTCCCGCGCGGGCTGCCGGTGAGTTGATGTATCCGTGTGCGAAGGACGCGATGCCGGGTGCCGGGTTATTGACGTGGTTGAAGATGGTGCCGTTATCGGCCTTGAATCGAGTCGGCGGTTGCGCGGGCGTGTGCGCTCCGATGACGCGCTTGGCCGGTGTGAATT
>JBMYRF010000118.1:0-2324 GCA_049602075.1 Rubripirellula sp. | reverse complement strand
CCTTTTGCTTTCGACGCCAAAAAACCCGCCAGCAATTACGCGGCATGTCGATGCCTGTAACGCTGCCTTAGACTTGAATTCGTCCCACGCCTCTTCAATCACAACTTGTCGCCGGCGTGGAAGTATTGCCATTTCCTTGGCGTGCTTTGCCTTGACTTCTTCGAGGTTGTCGGCGCGCTTCTGCGGGTCCGTCATTCGGCCATACTTTACCGACTCTGGATCGAACTCAGTCGGCTGATACTTCGATTCGTCAATCTTCGGATCGAAGCCCTTTTCTAGCTCCTCGTCGGGCAGAGGAGCGGTTTCAAGATCAAATGAAATAGGTGAAGACATATTTTCCTTTCAGTAAAAACGGCGGAGCGACCAGGGAAAGACTAAGCGGCCGCCCCGCCAGGCGACGAACTAGTAAAGAAAGCGATCGTCTGGCGGATCCCGAAAGACCCATCGGACAAACGCAACCAGGCAGCTGTAGGCCAGGAATATCAAACCAATCCAACCAAGGACTTCCATGTCACACCCCCAACCTGAAATACTTGAGGCCAGCTGACATGAATGCGGTGTGAGTCTTGGTTGCTCGACGTTGGGCATCGGCGATGGCTTCTTCTTGCGAGTTGCCAAGCCCAAAGTGTGTGCCGGGCGTCCAACACCTAATTACCGCCATCAAGCGATCTGCAACAATGGTTTTCATTGTGCAGATGTCGACGATTGCAATGAACTGATCGGACTTCTCGGCTTTGGAAAATCCGTTCGGCTTCTTTGGCTTGCAATCGCGGCAAATGATTTCAGTCTTGTGCTCGGCCACCCTCTTGGGCGTCCCGCACTGACTGCAATTGAGTGTTCTGGCCATGATGGTCAACTCCGTCTGGTCGAATAATTCTGATTTCAGGTGGTGCCTCGATCCCGATGCGAACCCGGTCTCCACGGACACGAACAACCGTCAGGACGATGTCGTTTCCGATTTCAATTCGCTGGTCGGGTTTTCTAGTCAAAACAAGCATGTCGATTCCTTTCGATTGAAAAATCAGCCAGCGAGACGACGGCCAATCCGCCTCGCCAGCCAGCCAATCCGCTCCCAGGTTGCCGGCCACCCAGGTGATTCATTCTTCTATGCGGATCGTGGCTTCCGTGTGTCCTTTGCAACCCAAACAACCGCGTTTCGATTGCGTCGTGTCTTTCGCCGTTTACCGCTGTCGACGATCAGCATGTGTTTTTTGTGAAGCTCAGTGACTCGCGCTGAGGCTGTCTGATGGGTGAGCACCAGGGCGACTTCGATTTCGTCGCAGGTCGCACCGCCAGTCCGTCGGATGAATCCAAGGATCACGTTTCGCAACGCAGCGGTTTTGCCTCGCATCGATTCCGCGGCTTCACGCGATGTGTCGCTTCCTTTGGCGTAGGGGATGGTGAATTTCATTCGGTGTACCCCCGGTCAATAAGCTCCTTGATCAGGAAGTGGACACGCCCCAAACCGTGTTCCGAAAAGTATTCAGAGTCCTGGAAGTCCAGCCACGACATCGACCATGGCTGTGGGAATGAGAAGGACATCCCTCCACCAGCGCGGAAGTTTTTGACATTGTGATCGCCGTCATCGATCAAAACGCGTCCAGGAGCGGCAAGTAAATCCTTGCGTTTAGTGAAAACCAAAGGGAACTGGCTACTGATGGAGTATTTATCTAGCCATCGCTTCTTGCCTGCGTAACTATGCGGGGATCGGCTGGGAGCGGTGACGATGACGACTTCTTTGAATCTCGACTTGAATTCATCAAGCAGCACGTGTGCCCATTGATATGGATCCAGGTCAGACCAAAACCAGGTCCCTTCAGCATCAATGGCCTGCCAGAACTCGACATCGGAGCAACCAAGAACTTTTTCAATGCTGTATTCGCCAATCGGCCAATCGTTTTCGTTGTAAAGCTCGCCGTGGACGTTCATCGCCGCACGGGTGAAGTCAGAAAGAACGCCGTCCATATCCAAGAAACAGATCACAAGAAAGTCCTCCCAAAAAAAATGCCCGGACACCAATAGCGTTGCTGCGAAACGACGCGATATGGTGCCGGGCAAGGCTCGTTGTCGGTTTCGCAGCTGACGAGATGGAATATAGGGGCGGATTTTTGGGCGAAACTAGAAAGTCGCCAGATTAGGACTGGTGGGGACCCCTGAGGACTCAGAAAAGTCTAAAATGATGACTGATGAATATTGACAGGGGTCTGAGACGGCCAATTCAAACAGAAATCGACGAAAGTGCTTCGCCTTTTACTTCGCCCTCTTCAGAATTTGCTCGTATCTGCCGAAAAACAACAAATGTAAGATTCGTGCCATGAATTCCC
>JBMYRF010000117.1:0-2365 GCA_049602075.1 Rubripirellula sp. | reverse complement strand
AATGCAGAAGGATGCTATGAAGACAATGGGGCCGCAAAATCCGCTAACCGACGTCACCAAGCTCAGCAATACGCTGAAATCAATGACAGAGTTGGCCGGCTTCAAGGACACATCTCAATTCTGGAGCAACCCTGCAGAGTTTAGACCACCGCCAAAGCAGGAAAAGCCAGACGTCAACGAGATGCTGATACAAGTGCAGATCCAAGATATCCAAGCAGACATTCAGAAAAAAGCCGCGCAGTTGCAGCTTGATCGTGAAAAGATGCAGATGGAGGATGACCGCAAGCGTGACGAGCTTGAGGCTGAGCTGTTTGTAAAGGCCGAAGAGATGAAGGCCAAATATGGCGCGCAGCTTAACGTCGAGCAGATCCGGTCTGATCTGGCCATCAACCGCGAGGTTCTCAAGGCGCAGGCAGACGTGATCAAGGAGGGCGCGCGTGAAGACTAAGCAGCAAATAATCGATGATGGCAATGCTGCCGATCGATTGCTGAAAGACACCGATCTGGCGAGGTTTTTCGCCGAGATTGAACAAGATTGCTGGGGCGAGTTTAAGGCGACTGGCACCGGCGATGCAGAAGGCCGAGAGGCCATCTATATGAAACTGCGCGGGGTTGATCTGGTTCAGAGATCCCTGCGTGCCATGGTTGACAACGCGACTATTGAAAAAAAGCAAAAATAGACGCATAATTAAGGAGATTGACGCAAATGTCAGATAGCAACACCCCGCAAGGGATTGGGCTGACCGACGCGCAAAATGCAATCAGTGCAATGTTTGCACCCCAAGGGGATAATGCAGAAGCGACTGATGCGCTAGAGGCCGAAGCTGAAGAGCAATCCGAAGCTGAAGTCGAAATGGCTGATGATGAGATCGACAATTCACCCGTCGAAGGATCTGAGGTCGAGCTTGATGACGAGGATGACGCCGACAATTCTGGCGACCAATCCTTCGACATACTGTCCGCGAAAGTGGAGGTAGACGGCGAAGAGATTACGGTCGAAGATTTGAAAAGCGGACATTTAAGGCACCGAGACTATACCCGCAAAACGCAGGAGCTGGCTGAGATGCGCAAGTCGTATGCAGCGGAAGCCGAAGCGATTGAGCAGGAGCGTGCGCAATATGCTCAACTATTGCCGGCCCTAAGCCAGCAAATTGAGCAATCGGTACAAGAAGAGCCGGACTGGGATACTCTGTACGACACAGACCCCGCGATGGCAGCGAAAGCAGAGCGACAATGGCGAAAGCAACAAGAGCAAAAGCAAGCTCAATTGCACGCGGTTAGAGCCGAGCAGGCCCGACTGCATGATCTTCAGCAGAAGAAAATGCAGCAAATGGAACAAGAATATTTGGAGCAACAGCGCACGGCGCTGCCGGATATTATCCCAGAGTGGCGTGACCAAAAGGTTGCATCCACAGAAGCTGGGCAAATTCGTGATTTTCTTCTTAACGAAGGATTTAGCGAACAGGATGTCCAAGGGTTAAAAAACGCAACGTTGGTTAAACTGGCGAGGAAAGCCATGCTTTACGATAGAGGCGAAACGCGTGCTAATGAGGCTAAAGTGAAGCCGAAGAAAGCGCGTTCCAAAACGTTAAAAGCAGGATCTCGCGGTTCAGTGCCAAAACCGAAAACTGTGCAGCAAGCGCATATACAAACCGCGCATCAGACTGGCCGTGTGCGAGACGCAGCGGCTGCAATTAAAACATTGCTGTAATGGAGAAATAAAATGGCAATCGTAGCAAACACCTTTACGTCTTTTGACGCAAAAGGCATCAGAGAAGAGTTAAGTAATATAATTGCCTCTATCTCGCCCGAAGAGGTGCCTTTCCAAAGTAACGTTGGTTCAGAAAACGTATCAAACACGTTTTTTGAGTGGCAGACAGATTCACTGGCTGCAACCAGCACAACAGCCGTAATTGACGGTGACGATGTGGCGTCTTTCGACAGCACATCAGCGACTACGCGTATCGGAAACTATACGCACATTCGCCGTCGTACATTGATCGTTGCGGACAACTTGGGCTCGCAGGATTTGGCCGGCAGAAACGACGAATTAAGCTACCAGCTCGCAAAGCGCGGCAAAGAGATTCGTCGTGATGTAGAAGCAGTTTTAACCGACAACAATGCCCGCGTAGCCGGAAACTCATCTACAGCTCGCGAAACCGCTGGCTTGGGTGCGTGGATTGCGACCAACACCAACAAAGCTGGTGACGGTACAGATCCGACAGCGGCTGACGGTTCAGACGCTCGCAACGACGGAACGCAGCGCGACTTGACCGAAGCGATGGTCAAGGACGTGATGCAGCAAGCGTTTGTGTCTGGCGGCAACCCATCGATCTTGATGGTTGGCCCACACAACAAGACTGTT
>JBMYRF010000116.1:0-2383 GCA_049602075.1 Rubripirellula sp. | reverse complement strand
TGCTCGATCTGCCGGAAGTCAAAAACAGCGAATTCACACGAGTCACGGGTGCCAAGTTCGTTGCGGAAAAAGCGTCTTATACCCTGACGGTCATTGCTGATCGGGACCGAGGACGACTTTCGGGTGATCGAACAACGTTCCTCGATGACGTTCGAATTTTATTGGTTGGCACCAACCCAATCGTGATCGACGGAAGCCTGGTTGAGAGCGGTCACGGATTGAGATTCAACTCCGAATCGCACGTCAGCAATCTGACGGTCAATCACTTTACCGCCGGCGCGGGAATCATGATTGCCGGAGGCTCGGGCAGCATCATCGATCACGTCGCCCTCGGAGTCTCAAGCGATGGCCGATCGGCTGCACCCAATCAGTGGGGAATACGTGTCGCGAGATCATTTAACGAGGTTCGCAACAGCCTTATTTCCGGAAACCTCGCCGATGGAATCAACATTGGTGGGAGCCTCCCAAACGACAACCTTTTCGTCAACAATCAGATTGGCACTGATGTTTTCGGAGCAGCACCAATTCCCAATGGAAGTGATGGAATCCAGATCGTCGCAGGAAGCCGAAACACGATCGGGCCCAATAATTTGATCGCGAATAATCAGCATGACGGCGTGATGGTTTTTCACGATAGCTCGATCGGCAATCTGATCACCCGAAATACGATTCTTGGCAACGGTCAACGAGCGATTGAACTGGCGAACGACGGTGCCAATCCGAACGACGGACTTGACCTGGATCAGGGCCCAAACCAGCTAACCAATCACCCCGTCATTCAATCATGGTCCAAGGTCAGCAACTTAGCCTTAAACCCCGACACCTGGCTGACTCTTGATGGATACATGGAGGGCGAGCCTCAAACGTCGTACGACATCGAGTTCTTTTCGACCCGCCCTCTTACCACGCCATTTCACGACGACCATCCGACATTCCTCGGATCCACCACTGTGACGACCGATCCGAATGATGGCTGGGTGGAATTCAAGGTCTGGTTATTGCTTTCGGACGAGTCCGTCCTTCCTGCAGCAATCACCGCAACCGCCACGCCACCGACGGGAAGCACATCCGAGTATTCACCTGAGTTCCCTCTGAACCAGCCTCCGGCCACGCAGGATTTTGGGGATGCGCCGTCAAGCTATCCCGTAACCGATGCTCAGGATGGTGCCAATCATCTTTCTGTTCCTGAGTTCTGGCAGCAGTACGGTGAAGACATCGATGGCGAAGTAGCGGGAGACTTTGCCGGGTTGGGTTCCGTCTGGTTGAGTGCTGATGGTCGAACCGTCGCAGTGGGAGCATCGCTGAATGACGACAATGGCACCGACTCTGGACAGGTTCGAATCTTTCGAAATGAAGGAGTGGGTTGGCAGCAAATAGGTAATACGATCACTGGGGAGGCGGCGTTTGATAAAGCGGGAAAGGCCGTTTCGCTGAGTGCCGACGGCAATCGCATTGCAATCGGTGGTTACCTTCATGATGCCAATGGAAACAATTCCGGTCGGACTCGCATTTTCCAATACGATGGTGTCGGTTGGTCACAGTTGGGGCAAGGAATTGACGGAGAGGCCTCCGGTGATAAAGCTGGAAATACCATTGCGTTAAGTGCGGATGGCGGCACAGTTGCCATCGGTGCACCACAGAATTCCGGGAACGCGGTGCATGCGGGACACGCGCGGATCTACCGATTTGACGGTGAACGATGGTCACAGATTGGTCAAGATCTCGATGGTCCGGCAGCATACGATCAGTTTGCGACGGTTTATTTGAGTGGTGATGGGAACACCGTTGCTGTTGGCTCGCAGTACCACGCTTCGAAAAAAGGGATGGTTCGAGTTTTCGCTTTCGATGGAGAAAGCTGGAGTCCACTTGGGCAAAACCTCATCGGCGAGGCGGCGGGTGATGGAGCCTTGCCTCAGCAAGGAAATTTTGTCGCGATGAGTCTTAATGGTCGCACAATCGCGATCGGAGCGGCGAGCAACGATGGTGGTGGAATCGATTCTGGCCATGTCCGTGTTTACAAATATCTCGCCAACCAATGGTTTCAAATTGGTGGGGATCTTGATGGTGTCGCAACTGGCGATCGGTTTGGGCATTCGGTCTCACTCAACGAAGACGGCACGGTGCTTGCTGTTGGTGCACCACGTAATGATGCTGCATCGACCGATGCCGGCCATGCACGCGTCTTCCGTTTCAATGGTGGCAACTGGGATCAGGTCGCTTCTGCGATCAACGGAGGATTTGCGGGAGACTGGTCTGGTGACTCTGTTCACTTAAGCGCTGATGGAAAAACGATTGCAGTTGGTGCAAGGTACAATGATGGCGGTGGAGTCGATTCCGGTCATGTGCGAGTTTATCGTTTGAGTTCTCTCCGCTTCGGTGATTC
>JBMYRF010000115.1:0-2386 GCA_049602075.1 Rubripirellula sp. | reverse complement strand
CCAGCGATCACCACATCGTCGCCGTCCCCAACGGTGATGTCATCATCGCCACCAAGTTCGGGGCTGGTGCTGCCGATGCGTTGGAGCAGTTCACCACTTCCTGCCACGAAGAAGACTTCCCCGTTATCTCCAAGGACGATATCGCGGCTGTCATCCGTACCAGCGTCCAAAATGTCACTTCCCGCGCCACCCAGCAACACGTCCGTTCCACCGTCGGTCCAGATCTTGTCAGACCCACCCTGGGTGTCATCGATCGTCCGAATTTCTAAGAGGGCCTCAAGACCATTGTAGATTTCGAAGATCGCTTCGCCGCTGTCGCCTATGATGACGTCTTTCCCAGTGTCCTCACCAATTCGAGGTTCCAAGAGCGTGCCGCTGGAATCCCAGTTGACGTAATCGGCTCCGTTGCCAGCGATCACCACATCGTCGCCGTCCCCAACGGTGATGTCATCATCGCCACCAAGTTCGGGGCTGGTGCTGCCGATGCGTTGGAGCAGTTCACCACTTCCTGCCACGAAGAAGACTTCCCCGTTATCTCCAAGGACGATATCGCGGCTGTCATCCGTACCAGCGTCCAAAATGTCACTTCCCGCGCCACCCAGCAACACGTCCGTTCCACCGTCGGTCCAGATCTTGTCAGACCCACCCTGGGTGTCATCGATCGTCCGAATTTCTAAGAGGGCCTCAAGACCATTGTAGATTTCGAAGATCGCTTCGCCGCTGTCGCCTATGATGACGTCTTTCCCAGTGTCCTCACCAATTCGAGGTTCCAAGAGCGTGCCGCTGGAATCCCAGTTGACGTAATCGGCTCCGTTGCCAGCGATCACCACATCGTCGCCGTCCCCAACGGTGATGTCATCATCGCCACCAATTTCGGGCGTGGTACTGCGGACCAGGCTGAGAAGTTCATCATCGCCCTCCGCGAAAAAAATCTCTCCGCTGTCACCCAACACGACATCCCGAATGTTATCAGAGCCAGCGTCAAGCAAGTCGTTCCCGTATCCGCCAAGAATGACATCGGATCCACCATCGGTCCAGATTCGGTCTGCATCTCCAGTGGCATCATTGAGCGTTCGGATTTGCGACAATTGTTCGGTTGACCCATTGGTGTCGAATATTGCTTCTCCCCGATCCCCCAGGACGATGTCCCGTTCCGAATCTTCGCCTTGTGTTCCAGTGTCACTCTCGGGATCCCAGTTTACGTAGTCGCCTCCAACGCCCGCGATGACGATGTCACTGCCGTCTAGGACATCGATCGTATCATCGCCTCCGTAGTAGGTGTCTGGTTCGATTTCGTTCAGAGTCTGCAAGTCGATAAGCCGCGAACTCAATTTGGCAGGCAAACCGGTGCTTGTAAGCTGTACGTATCCATTATCCCCGAGGACAATATCACGTTCTTTACCCCCAGAGATTTGATCTGCACCACTGCCGCCGACAAGAACATTCTCGGCCTGCCCTGCAATTAAGATATCGTCGGCACCATATTCTTCATAATGGGTCGCAATAAGCGTGAGTCGGGCAGTCTCAGAATCAAAGAGAGCGAAACCCTCATCCCCGACAATGATGTCAGCCTGCTCGTCTTCTCCGGCTTCAATCACATCTGAACCAGCCCCACCGAAAATGACTTTTTGACCTTCGTTGGCGTAGATGTAGTCAGTGGAGCCGTATTGGGGTGATGCGGAAACAATTTTTGAGAGTGTGTAATTTTGTTGTGCGTCCCAATTCGCGTACCCATTATCGCCGACAATTACATCGTCGCCTGTTTGGCCAGAGACTTTCGTGTCGGTGTCATCAGGACTTACGTTGACATAATCGGTGCCACTACCTGCGAAAATACGATCGTCTCCATCATCCCCCGTGATTTCGTCAGACGCACCATTTTCTTCTGACGCGGTCGTTGCATATTCAACGGCTGCGTCACCAAGGATTTTAAGGCTGCCTGCCGTGTGCGTGATGTAACCATGGTCCCCAAAAATCAGGTCATTTTCGTCACCGCCAAAAATTTGGTCACTCCCGGCAACCAAATTATCTCTTGTCGCGGCATGATCTTCGTCTGAAACCTGCACCGCCGTCGAGACGATCATCTCATGATCCGCTTCCAGATCAGCGACTAAGTCGTATCTGACCCTTAATTCAACATTGAAGCCGCTATCGCCATAAAGATGATCACTTCCGGCATTTCCCTTCAGAATATCGTCACCAGAACCTCCCGCGAGGTGATCGTTGTAGTCGCTACCAATTAGGATATCGTTCCCTTCGCCCCCGTACGCTACGACGGTCCCGGTGGCGGCGGTCAAATCGATGATGTCATCGCCGTGATGATAAAATGCACGCGCGTGCCCACTAAATGATTCGTTCGAGATTTCCTCGGTGGACAGTGAGTAAC
>JBMYRF010000114.1:0-2397 GCA_049602075.1 Rubripirellula sp. | reverse complement strand
GAATGCGGCCTTTTCGTGGGCATCGAATCCCATGATTGATCGTTCGCACTCGTATCTCGAGCCGCTGCAACATGGTTCGTATCACATCGAGGGTGAGCACGCGATCGACCTCGAGCTGAAATCCACGAATGATCGATCAATCAATGCCAGCAGCGGCGCTGCGACTTTTAGTTTTGGATCGGCCGTGGTAGGGGTTGGCATCGGTGTCTCACCCGCCGTCAATGACATCACCATTGAAACGCTAGCGAACATTCAACCGGGCGTCTCTTTATGGACCGATGTGGTTGAAATTCAGGCATTCCAAAATCCAGATATCGAAGCCTGGTCAATGGCTGGATTCGGAGAATTTCCAAACATTCCGCCGGCCGGAATTGGTACGAAAGCGGTTGATGTGCAAACTGTCGGGTCGATTGCAATTAACCGGTTAACAAGCAAATCGCGTGCGACCATCGGTGGCGATCCTGAGCAAGGCCAGTTGGGCCGAGTGACTCTGCATGATGTGGGCGAAATCACGGCTGAGAGCAAAAACCAGTCAGACATCAAAGCGATCGCTGGCGAGGGTTTTATCTCGCTCCGTAAATCAGGCGCAGAAGTCAGCGTAGCCGTTGGCCTCGCTTTCGGTCTCAACGAAATCAGTGAGGACAGTTTCAGTGAAGCGATGCTGGTTGGGGTTGACGCGTTGGAGGCCCGAGGCGATATCCACCTTGCCAGTGAGTTCGCCCCACGCCTCAAGGCGGTTTCCGTTGCAGTCAGTCTCGGCGTGATTTTTAGCAGCGGCCGTTCCTCCGTTTTTGCAATCGATGGTGTCGGTGCTTCTGCCATCAATGTGGTTGGCGCGATTGATAACAAGAGTGACCACAAGGGAAAACGCACGGCAATCGGAATCCGGAATTCCTCGGGTATCCAAGACAGCACCATCGACGTTGCCGAAGATGCACTGGGGGATCTTTATGATGTCACCATCAATGCAAGTGCAACGTCATTCGAACGTGAAGGCGAAGCCGAATACAACGAGACTTCCGTCATATCACAAGTGCACGACATCGATCTCTCGGTTGACTTCTCGACCACGGCCGTTAACGCGGCTGTCGGCATTTCTTATACGTCAAACGAAATCGCTGTGGACTCTCATGCGGTGATCCTTAACAGTGAGATCACCAATGTGCGAGCGATTGATGTGACTGCGACAAACGCTGGTGCAATTCACGCCGTCGGCAGTAGCAGTTCCTTGAACGTGGGCATTGCCCAGACGGTATCACTTGGTTTTCTCGGTACCTTCAGTCTCAATATTATTGAGAGCGAAGCAAAGGCCTATGTCGAGGGTGGAAGTATCGAGTATTTGGAAGGGATCACCGCTGCGGAGAATCCTGCACCGGCATTCATGCTGAACCTTCAGGCAACGGATGAATCCGAGGTTTCCGCACTTGCGATCGTTGGGCACTTAGGCGTCACAGCGAATACCAAGGGATTCAATGTAACGCTCGAGATTCCGTATTCGACAACTCGAAACTGGTTAGACAATGAAATTTTCGCTGGTGTGATCGGTGACGACGCACGGGACGGAATAGCAGTGATCGATCTGCCGGGTGACATCCAGATCAAGGCGATTGATGAGAGCGTGCTTGTCTCCAATAACAATTCGGTGGGCGCTGACTTCAGTTATTCCAGTTCGGGTCAAGTGACATTGAACGCGGCGAGTGCCATTTCCGACAATACCGTGACAAACAACGTCGTTTCGGTTGTGAGAGATGCAGAGGTCGACATTGATGGCGATCTTATGATTGTCGCGAGCACACATCCGCAGCACCTGACGTTGACGCGAGCGATCGATGTTGCAGCAGCAGCTGGAAAAGCTGCGTTTTCGGGTGCCGTTGCGGTTTCCAAAGCTGTCACGACGCTTGGCGGTGTTCTGAGTGCGTCGATCGGAACGGGTGATGGCGGCGAAACCTCAGTGAATGCAGGTGGCTCGATCGAGGTCTTCACTGAGGTCATAAACGAAGATGACGAAATCAATCTTGATTCCATTTCTCCTGCTTATGCCGTGAGTGTGGCCGTAGGAATCACTGGAGCAAGTTTGTCGGTATCGGCAGATGGCAGTACCTCGCAGTCAATCACGGAAATGGAGATTAACTCCAGTGTTGAGCAAGCCTCCGTGAGGGCTGCCGACGGAGTACACATCTCAGCTACTGACAACGTCAAGCTGCGGACCGACACAAAAGCCGTTTCGGTAAGTCTCGCGTTTGGGATCTCGATTGGAGTCGCGTTAACCAAGTCTCAAGTGATCAACACAAATACGATCAGTGCTTTCATCGATGATTCTTCTGTGACTTCCGATCAGCAGGATGTTGTGGTTAATGCGTTTGGGGGATCGGAGTTGCTGCCGGAAGCCACGACCAC
>JBMYRF010000113.1:0-2411 GCA_049602075.1 Rubripirellula sp. | reverse complement strand
CCTCAACGTGACCACGCCCGACACCTTCCATCGCTTCTCGGATACGACGCTCAATCATTTCGGCTAGCCGTCGTTCGTCGATGTTCCCTGGACGCTGCGTTCCCGGTTGGCCTTCCGTGTTCGGGCGATGAAATTCGCTGCGTATGCGTTCACGAGCATCGGGACCTGGCGTGGGTCGCTGCGATGGTGCAACGCGATCACCATCTGGTCCTGTACGCTGAACCTGTACGCGAATCCTCGGGACCGGCACAGCCTCTGGTCGCAACATCGGAGCTGTTTTCGCCGAGGCCTTCGGCTCCGCCTGCAACCGTTTGACGTCTGGGCGTTTGACGTCTGGGCGTTTGGCTTCTGGGCGTTTGGCTTCTGGGCGTTTGGCTTCTGGGCGTTTGGCTTCTGGGCGTTTACGCTCCGATTCCTTGACGTCCTGTTTTTTTCTCTCGGGCTGCTGAGGCTGGTCACCTCGCTCCCCTTGCTCTTTCTTCGCTGGGCCCTCTTTTCCTTCAGGCAAATCCGCCGCGACTGGCAGCATCAAGAGGCCGGTCATGGCCGTGGTAAACAAAATTCGAAACATCGTCAAAAACTCAATCATGGAAGGAAGGGACGAAGCGCGGATTACATCCGCACCAGATTAGCTGGTCGGTGACGCTGTCGCCAATGAATCATTTTTCGATCGCCTTGGCGTGGTCACGCATCCAGCGTGCCAACTGATTGGACAATTCGTCGACGGTCGGCCGATGCCCTGGATCACCGGCTAGATTTACTTGCTCCAGTGGATCGTTGTCCAGGTTAAACAACTGTGTTTTGCCAACCAATGGATATTGAATTAACTTCCAGGGGGGCTGACGAATCATCCTTTGGCTATCGCGGAAATAACCGACGACGAAGGGATAGAGGGTCTTTTTTTGGCCTTGGATCACAGGCAGTTGACTCTGACCGTCAACGGTGGGGATCTCCAATCCAGCCAATTCACAAAGCGTGGGGAAAACATCTCGCAGATAGGCCTGACCCTCGACGCGTTGATTCTCGGGTATCCCGGGCCCGGCAAACACCAGCGGAACATTGATCGTATGTTCGTACATATTCTGCTTACCGCGCAGCCCATGACTCCCCATCGCCAACCCATGATCACTACAGAAAACGACGATCGTTGACTTCGTTTTGCCGGCTCGTTCGAGGGCATCAAGAATTCGTCCAATCTGAGCATCCATGTGGGTGATCACCGCGTAGTAGGCCGCTAAATCGGCTTGCACGATCTGCTTGGTGCGTGGCGTCGGCAGCAAAGTTTCGTCACGCCCTCCCTGATTACCATGATCGAATGGATGCTCCGGCAAAAAATTGCCGGGCAAAGGCATCCGGGCGGGAGGGTATCGCCCCGCCATCTCCGGTGGCATCAGTAGGGGATCGTGCGGAGCGGTGAAGTTGAGATGAATAAAAAACGGCTGATTGGATCCCGCGTCAATCAACTCGACTGCCGCATCTGCGATGACCTCACTGATGTGGGGAGTCAACCCAACGCCAAGCTCTGGCAAGGGCTCGTCTTTGCTGTCACGAAAAATCCAGCCTTTGTATCCGGTCACGGGATGTCCACGATAATCGCCTTGCGGTTTCCACCACTTACCACCACCGCCGGTGAACAGCCGCTTGGTCGATTGGTAGCCATGCAGGTTTGGGCGGCCATTGTTGTGCCACTTCCCGGAATACCAAGTCGCGTAACCTACCTTGGCAAATGGTTCCGGCATGGTTGCCAACGAAGGCTCAATTGTTCGTCCGAAATCGAAAACCCCATTTCGCATGCCGGTGCAACCGGTCAGTAGCTCGGCGCGACTCGGAGTGCAAATTGGATTCGCGCAAGTCGCGTTAGTGAACGCCGTGCCCCGACGCACCAACCGATCAAGATTCGGAGTATCGATGACCGGGTTGCCCAAAGCCGCGATCGTGTCGAGCCGCTGATCATCTGAAACGATCACCAGCACGTTGGGACGTTCAAGATCCGCCCCCAAACCGATTCCCCACGGAAGGATGAAAGCGGCCAGGATAATTCTCGAAAGCATCTCACGGTCCCAGGATCGAGGAGGCGAATAATTGAAGCTATGTCAATCGTGCACCTTACCATGTGCTCGAGCCCCAAGTCATCTCCATCCACTTAGGAGATCATCAACATCTTGCAAACAACGCTGTTTCATAAATAGGGAATTTAGACCAAAGGCTTGCCGCAGATACAGACAAGGAGATAAGCAACCTCAGGGTAGCCAACGCAAAAGTTGAAGCATTTCGAATCCCGAACACGCGCAAAGCAATTCGTTCACCCTGGATCAATATGTTTCATGCCACAACGAACTCAGAAGGACGCGTATCACCATTCACTCACGGGCATACTCGATTTAGCTTTCCGGTCATGTGAAGCCAGGCGA
>JBMYRF010000112.1:0-2436 GCA_049602075.1 Rubripirellula sp. | reverse complement strand
AAACAACCCAAATCGTCCATCGACGTCTTTGGCGAATCCAGCCGAATGGTTGTTCGCTGATAACGAGTCGAAAACCGGAATCGCGGTCACGGAAAATTCTGCGATGCAATTGTCTGCGGTATTCGGTGCCGTTCGTGTTATTTCCGAAACAATGGCGTCTTTGCCGTGGCACGTAAAACAAACCAACGACGGAATCGTTGTTGATGCCGATGCGCATCCAATCAATCAGTTAATTCACCACCCAAATGCAATGATGACGGATTTCACTTTTCGTGAAACGTGTCAAGCGCATTTGTGTCTACACGGCAACGCATTCATCGCAATCAAACGTGACGGCGCTGGGAATCCATTGCAATTGATTCCTATCCATCCCGACCGCGTAGAGGTTAAAGTATACAAGGACGAAAAGTTCTATCAAGTCGACGGCAAGGAAACGTTTGACGATTCCGAAATGATTCACTTGGTTGGATTAGGATTCGACGGTATCGTTGGAAAATCAGTTTTAGAGGCCGCACGTGAATCGATTGGTCTTGGATTGGCGGCAGATAGATTTGGCGGTTCATTCTTTGGCAATGGAGCAAACGTGTCGGCGGTGTTGACACATCCGGGACGATTAAGCGATGAAGCCTACAAACGTTTGATCCGTTCGTGGCACCAACGCAACGCGGGATTAGATAACGCCCACAAGACGGCAATCTTGGAAGAAGGGATGAAGGTGGAAAAGATGTCCATCAGCCCACAAGAATCGCAGTTCATCAGCACAAGAAAATTCGGTGTGGAAGACATCGCACGATTCTTCCGTCTACCATTGGCGTATTTAGGGTCAATGGAAAATTCAAGCACACGTGCCAACGTAGAGGAGCAAGGAATTATGTTCCAACGCAACACGATCTTGCCTTGGGTGAAACGCTGGGAGTCGGAATTCAACCGCAAGCTTTTCATTGGCAACGATGCCGAAAGATATTATGTGCGTTTCAATATGGACGGTCTATTGCGTGGCGATATCCGTTCGCGCTACGAAGCGTACACAAAAGGACGTCAATGGGGTTGGATCAGCGCCAACGACGTTCGTAGATTTGAGAACCTGGCACCAATCGAAGGCGGTGACGCCTATTTGCAACCGATGAATATGGTTGAGGTTGGACGCCCACAAAACGAAGACGATGCCGTGGAATGATTACCCAAAGGCGGCGTCTGATAATGCCGCACGTGCGCTGAAACATCGCGACGAGAATGGAAGCGATTGCGGTACGCCAGTAGGTTGGCAACGTGCGAACCAATTGGCCAAGCGTGAAACGATTTCCGACGAAACGTTGGTGCGCACCTATTCGTTCCTATCACGTGCGAAGACATACGACCAAGGGGATTTCACCGATGCCGATGGCAAGGAAATTTGCGGTTCGATTATGTATGCCGCGTGGGGTGGCGACGAGATGTTGAATTGGGCGAAAAGAACAATCGAACAAATGGAAAACGAAGACAAAAGACATATCAAATCCGTAGTCGAAACCGATGACGAAATCGTGATCACGTTCGGCAAATCGGAAATGGAAGAAAGCGGATATAAAGATGAAGAGCGTGCAGAACCAAACGAATTGTCGGTTGGTGATTTTGTGCGTTGGAGTTCATCGGGTGGTAACGCATATGGCCGTATCATCCAAGTGGAACGCGACGGCGAAGTTGAAGCCGATTCGGGTTTCATCGTGAACGGCACGGCGGATGATCCCGCCGCCCTTATTAGGTTGTACCGCTACGATTCAGAATCGGATGCGTACATCGAAAGAAAGCCCGTGTTGAACGTAGCACATCGATTCAGCACATTGGAAAAGTTTGACGCGGAAGTTCGCAAATCATCGGTGGTGAAAGAACAACGCGAATTCCGAATGGAGAACGCTGAATACGAAGGCAAGACCGTTCGCGGTTATGCGGCGGTGTACAACAGCGATTCCGAATGGATGGGTGGTTTTTATGAGCAAATTGCAACGGGTGCGTTTGACGACGTTTTAGACAACGACGTTCGCGCCTACTTTAATCACGACGAAAATTTATTGTTGGGACGTGTGTCAAGTGGCACACTACGAATCGGCACGGACAAACGCGGTTTGTTCTACGAAGTCGATTTGCCAAACACAACATATGCCAATGATTTGGTGGAACTAATGAAACGCGGCGACGTGAATCAAAGTTCTTTTGCATTCCTAATCGACCAAGATAGATGGGAACAACGCGATGGGAAAACCTACCGAATCATTGAAAAAGTATCACGATTGTTGGATGTTTCACCAGTTGCACAACCGGCCTACCCGGACGCAACGTCGGAATTGAAGACGCGCGATTTGGAAACGGAAACCAAAGAGGAAATCGAAGCGGCAGCGGTAGAAGATACGGCATCCGAGGCGGTGGAAACGAAAGAAGAAGATTCCAACATTTATTTGT
>JBMYRF010000111.1:0-2570 GCA_049602075.1 Rubripirellula sp. | reverse complement strand
CACGGGCCCTACTCAGAGTTTTGGGGCATTCCGTTGGAACCAGGCCGGAGCCATGACGTGATCCTCATGCGTAATGAGACCCAACTCACTTTGTTGGACCGGCCAACCAGTTCGGTGATTTTCGAAATCCCCTTGAAATCACTTCTTCGTTCGCAGTACCAATTTCGCGAAGCACATCTGATGCTCGCACCAGAGCATGAAAACCGTGTTGAACTGCGGCACCTCTCCGCCCCGAATCCTGCGTTCGATCGGTCGTCCATTGACGAAATTGAGTTGCAGACGAGTATCTGGGCTGGCGCAAGTGGACTTGATCAATTGATCGTTACGGGACGAGGCCAGGAGTGGGGAGATTCTAACAGCGGAGAGATCCACGGATTTGGTTTTTTCCGTTTTAGTGGGATCGGTGCCTCCGACCGCTCATCGTACCGGCTGCATGATGAAAATGGGAATAATCTGTTGGCTCAAGACCTAACCATTCAGAATTTCGAAAACATCAGCAGTGGTCGAGATAATGGGCCTGCTAGCTATGTTGATTACGGCGATCGCAGTTTTCGTTTTGATAGTGTCTTTCCATACAAATTCGGAAACTACTCTCATCTCGAGGGTGGCTTAATCAGCAGCACTTCTATCATGGCGCTGGATACTGGCAACGTCTTCGAGGGTTTTGGGGTTCTTGATGGTAGATTCGCGGGGGCACCTGGTTCCATGGTTCTTCCGAAAGGCGATCTTGGCATTGGAAACGACGAGTCAGCTGCAGGTTTTGATACGCACGGGGATCTGCAGATTGCGGATCACACTGTCACACTGCATGACTTGAACTGGGCAGCGTTGGGTGGCTTGACTTCACTGGGGAGCAGTTCGAAGCCCGGTAAACTCGACGCACCCAATGGCTTGGTGATAGATTTTACCGACAACGTTGTTGGGTATGGATCGGTTCTAGCCGGTACGTCCGAGGATCCCGCAGTTGTGATGAATAACGGATGGATAGCGGGTGACTCTGAAGATCGGCACATCACGCTCGCTGGCCTCGTTAAAGGCGTGGGGAGTCTGACGAACGTGACGATCAACGGTATTTACAGTCCGGGGTTCAGCCCCGCACTCGTTCGCAATGGGCATGTTACCTACGCCGATCAGTCGACGGTGCTGGTTGAGCTGGGAGGGACCATTGCTGGTGACCAGCATGACCGTATCGAGCACGAAACGGCGCGACTGAGTGGTACCCTGCAGGTCGAACTGATTGACGGATTTAGCCCAGCCTTAGGGGATGCATTTAAAATCCTCACCTCCGATTTGCCCTTCGTCGGCGATTTTCTTGCGGAGAAACTTCCTCAGCTTCCGGATAGTTTGACTTGGATTGTCGACAAGAGTCCCACCGAAGTTGTGTTGCGGATTGGGTTTCAGTCCGATGGCGACGTCCGAATCAAACGTAACAAGGATGATGACTTACTCCTGATAGATGCCAATGGGAATGAATTGCCAACAGGGGACGACAGAATTCGGATCGTGGTGGATCCAGCGGATGATTTTTCTGACGATCGAGACTGGAAAATCAAGGATGCGGAATTGAAAAATGGATTGCTCATCCAAACTGTTACGGATGGAAATCACGAGCTCGAAATTCAAGGTGCCGATTGGACGAATTTTGTAATGCGAGCGGATGTCAGTGACGACGGTGAGGTAACCTCACGCGATGCACTGCTGATTATCAACGAACTGGGAAGGAATTCGGTGACCGATCTGGACACCGGATTCCTCCGTGACCCGGCCTCTTTCGCTAGTTGGCCCGGGGTTTACTACGATCAAACTGGCGACGGACGGGCAACTTCACTCGATGCCCTGCGTGTCATCAACCAGCTTGGGCGGTTGGATAACGCCGAAACGGGTGAGGCTGAAGCCGTCGCCGCACCCGGGATGATTTGGCTTCCAGCTGATACTTGGGCTGTGGAAGTTTCGGGTGGTATCATCGAGCGTGCAGATTTCGCACATGCGATGTCTGTTCCGGTTCGCCAGGCCGCTGCCGACAAGTTCGCGATTCCAGCACAGCATGCGTCACCCGGTGAATCGGTTGGCGCGGTCACATCCGGTGATCGAATCTTGAGGACAAATAACGATGTCGTTGATGCTGTCGATCTTTTGTTAAGTGATGAATCTTCATGGATCGAAGGCGAAGTGTAGATTTCAGGCCTTGCTGCATCCGGTAAAACAGATTCGCTCGCAGGCCAATTTCGCATTGTGTACGTCTGAGAGAAAAAGGAAAAAGTGGAAAAAGGGGACAGGAAAAAGGGGGACAGCCGGCGACGAGTTACTTGAGACGTTTTCAAGTGGCGGCTTTCCGGACGTGTCCACCGCGCGAAAACCAACGTGGTTAACGCTCTTCCACTGCTGGTGACCGCATCGAAGTGACATGTTCAACTGTCCAACCATCGGTATTGACGACGTAGATATCACCAACTCGATCGTTTGTGACCAACTTAAATATGAAGCCATCGCGGCAGGGTCGGAAGAAGTCCACGTAGCCGGTTGGGACATCCAGTTCCTTCCGATTCGATCCAGCAACATCCATCACCCAG
>JBMYRF010000110.1:0-2843 GCA_049602075.1 Rubripirellula sp. | reverse complement strand
GGAAAATGAGCTACATGAGAAGAAAACTCGCTGTGAAGTATATCGAAACTCGCTTCTGCCGTGGTTCGCTATGTTGTGTGCCCCAAAGCCAACAATGTTCGACCGCCTGTCGCACGAACAAACGGCAGCATCCCTGCATCGATCACCAACGTTCGGGCTCCCGTTTCGATTGCCGGCGAATGCAATTTCGGTGCGGAGCCAATCATCAGCATGTTGTCGAAGACACCCTTGAGATTCGGGATGATCACGCGGGTCGCGAAATTGCTCGTTCCCACGGCCTAGCGATTGGCTACTTGCTGACCGGCGTGAATTCCGTCCCGAAGGCTGAAATCTCGCGTTTGCTGGCAGTGCGAATGCCAGCAATCACTTGATCCGTGATGCGAGTCGTGTTGAACTGATCGGCAGCAAATTGTCGCACCAGCCGTCGGTCCATCGTCTGGGCGTGCTGCACGCTGTCGATGAATACAGCGAGTGCATCCACGTCTTGTTCACACTCGATGCAGGCAGCTCCGGGAGGCAACCGGTCCGCAATGATGCCCGTCTCGCCATGCCGGAAGAATGAGGCACCGGTTCGTACGCCCACAGTCGGGCAGCCCGCCAGAAGGATTTCCTGGAGAGCCAGCGGCCCGTGGTCATCGTCGGCTAGGTAAGCACACGCCCGTGAGCGTCGGGCGGCCTCAAACAATTCCTCGCGTCGGTAACTTCCGTAGTGGATCTGAATGTGCCGTGGAAAGACTTCAGCCAGATGCTCCAGCAACTGAGGTCTGTGGCCATTCTTGGCGTAGATCAGCAGGTCATACGAATCCGGCTCGGTCATATTGCCAAATTTGTGCGTTTCGTGGCGACTATACTAGCTCATCTTTCACAAATACACTTTCTTACTCGGGCATAATTTTCTTATTTACGGAGTTTAACTTTAATCTCCTTTTTCATGGCAGCAGCAGCTCCGATTTTGCTGCAAAACAGCCCCATTTTTGACAGGGTCTTGTCGTGAGGAAGACTGCTTTAGGTTATCTTCAAATGTAGCTCTCTCCCGATGTCGCCTGCCTTTCGAGACCAATCCCTCCTCCAATCGATCTCTCCATTTAACGATGAAGAAGCACCAGCTGGCACACCGTCGACGACGCCTGTCTCTTAACAGCAAAGAATCACGACGCAGACGCTTGCGCGTGGAGTGCTTGGAAGATCGGCGGTTGTTGGCCGCTAATTGGGAGATGGATTCGACATTCGGAGTTGATGGTTATGTGAGTGTGGCGACACCGACATCAGGTAGTATCGCGTCTTCCGTCCTGCTTGATGGAGAAGGTCGGATTGTCGTTGGCGGCATGACCGAATATTCCAGCTATCAGCAAACAAGTGGTGGCGGGAAACCGATGGTTCTCAGGTTTCTCGCAGACGGAACACTCGACACTTCATTTGGGAATAATGGAGTTGCCATCATTGATATGCCAAATGCACACATCCTCACGATGGCGATAGACTCATCCAATGCTATCGTCCTCGGGGGGAGCGATTTAAACAATAGTCGCACCGAGCGAAATTCAATGATTATGCGACTTTCAACTAGCGGCCAGCTTGACACAGGTTTTGGCAACAACGGCTCATTCACTTACTCATTCGGTTCTCGCACAGTCGGTAGTCTTGAGTGGTTCACCGACGATATAACCGGTATCGATATTGATCCTCAGGGAAATTTAGTTTTCGCCGGTACGGCTCAGATCTCGAATGCAAACTATGCCAGTTATTGGACTGCTGGCCGACTGACGTCGAATGGCCAGCTTGACACAAGCTTTAGCAACGATGGTGTGACAACCCTACAATTGGGGTCAGCCCCCGCTGGATGGCACTTGAGTACATGCCGTGGAATGAAAATACTACCGACAGGCGAATACGCCTTATGGGGTGATTGGGATGACTACGTTGGTGGAGGCGTTGGAGAGATTGAGGCGGCGGTAGCGATCCTGCGAACCGACGGAAGTCTCAACACAGAGTTCGGAGTTAACGGAAAAGCATCCGTAGATACAGGTAGACTAAACCGCGGGAAAATTTTCGCGATTGATGGGGACGGTCGGTTTCTGGTTGGCTCTCACGACATCGTTCGATTCCTACCCAGCGGTGACCATGACGCATCATTTGGAAATGCTGGTTCATTGAATTCGACCGATCAGCTTTCTTCAGGCGCAATAGTAGTAGTCCCTAAAACCCTGCAGGTGTTAACGCGTAACAAACTCCTTTCTTTCCGAGATAACGGAACCGTTGACTCCAGCTTCTTTAATAGCGGCGAAAAACCCCTCGGATTTCAAACATACTTTCGCACAACCCATGCAATGAGACTTCTCGGAGAACGACTATTTGTCGCTGGCGCAAATTCCGCTAATGCGTCAAGTGGTGGCTCATCAATAATGGTCGCATCGATTCTGCCCCCTAGTAATGAGCCCCCTACTCTCGACGGTATCAGCGGATTGACGATTGACGAGGATGCTCCCCAGCAGACGGTCAACTTAGCAGGCATCAGTGCCGGGGGTGGAGAAAGCCAGCCACTGCGAGTAACGGCAAGCAGCAGCGATACCGGTTTAATCCCTAACCCATCAGTAACCTACACCTCAGCCGAAGCGACCGGCACACTAAAATTCACACCGGTTGCGAACCAGAGCGGTTCTACGACCATCACGGTGACAGTCGAGGACGGTGGGCTCGATGGTGATCTTGCAACCCCGGGGGACAACGGATCGTTCGCTAGAACCTTTGACGTGGTGGTCAATCCGATCAATGACAATCCAACAATCAGCGGTATCAGCGGATTGACGATTGACGAGGATGCTCCCCAGCAGACGGTCAACTTA
>JBMYRF010000109.1:0-2899 GCA_049602075.1 Rubripirellula sp. | reverse complement strand
CACGGCGGAGTCGTTGAACCTGTGCATGCGTAGAAATCCCAAACGCGAGAACCGGGAGATCCCATCGGTCTGCCGTCATCTGGCTTCGGCCGCAGGCGGCAGCGGTCAGCGAACCTCTCCGAGGGAACGGCTGGCATGAACGCTGATGGGAACTCAGATGAGTTCGTAGTACCGACGACGCGGGCGAACAAGGCGGAAGCTGATACCGTCGCGGAGTCCGTCGAGGAAAGGAACTCAGCGAAGAAGAACGTCGGCGAGGCCGACCTCGTCCGCGCACCGAAGCGGAATAAACGGAGGTCACTCGGCCTGGCCGGCGTGCGTGAAAAAGCTCGAGCAAAGCCTGAGCTGAAGTTCACGTCGTTGCTGCACCGTGTCAGCGAGAACCTGCTTGCGGAGGCCTTCTTCGACCTGAAGAAGACCGCGGCGGTTGGTGTCGATGAGGTGACCTGCCACGACTATGAACAAGGCCTTGCAGATCACATCGAGGATCTTCATGGTCGTATTCACCGGGGAGCGTACCGGTTCACCGGGGCGCGTACCGGGCAAAGCCTTCCAAGAGAATCTAACTCCCCAATCCCGACGGTCGACAACGCCCGACGGTCGACAACGCCCGATCGGTCGACAACGCCCGATCGGGATTGCCTCGCTGGAGGACAAGATCGTCCAGAAGGCAGTCACTTGGGTACTGCAGTGCATCTATGAGCAGGACTTTCTCGGATTCAGTTACGGGTTCCGGCCCGGCAGAAGCCAGCACCAGGCGCTTGACGCACTGAGCGTTGGTCTGTCGAGCAAGAAGGTGAATTGGGTGCTGGACGCTGATGTGGAAGGCTTCTTTGACGCGATCGATCACCAGTGGTTGATCAAGTTTCTGGAGCACCGCGTCGCCGACAAACGTATTCTTCGTCTGATTGGCAAGTGGCTTCGTGCTGGTGTCAGTGATGATGGAGAATGGTCCAAGACGACGGTGGGTACACCGCAGGGGGCGGTGATTTCACCGCTGCTCGCCAACGTGTATCTGCACTATGTCCTGGACCTGTGGATTCAAAGCTGGCGAAGCCATCGCGGTCGTGGCGACATGGTGATTGTCCGTTATGCGGATGATTTCATCATTGGCTTCGAGCACAAGTCCGAGGCCGAAGCTTGCCTGAAGGAACTTCGGGACCGCTTTGCCAAGTTTGGCTTGAAGCTCCACGACCAGAAGACTCGCCTGATCGAGTTCGGTCGCTTCGCGATCGACCGTCGCAAGGCTCGCGGAGAAGGTCGCCCGGAAACGTTCGACTTTCTCGGCTTCACTCACCGCTGCGGCGTGACCCGGCGTCACGGCTGGTTCACGATTCACCGCGCAAGCGTGGCAAAGCGCATGCGGGCAACGCTGGCGGCGATCAAGGCAAAACTTCAGCAGCGACGACACTGGTCCCTCGGATCAGTTGGTCGCTGGCTGGCCCGCGTGATGCGAGGATGGCTGAACTATCATGCCGTCCCGGGCAATATGGTGCGTCTGCAACAGTTCCGTGATGAGGTCGCCAAGATGTGGCTTCGCGTTCTTCGCCGCCGCAGTCAACGCCACCGCTGGAGTTGGACACGGATGCATCGCCTCGTCCGTCATCACCTGCCAAAGCCTCGGATCCTCCACGGCTACCCAAACGACAACTTTCGCGCCCGATTCAACGCAGGAGCCGTATGAGGCAGACACTCACGTACGGATCTGTGCGGGGGGCGGCCCGTGAGGGCCGTTCCTACCGCGATCATAAACTCCGTCGTCTGATTTGCAGTCAAATCCCTCTATGCCTGTCCCCAGTTTGTCCCCAATTTGCAATTTTTTATACGCCAGTTCGGCATCTCCTGAGCGGACCGGCGCTAGCCGCCGTTCTCTGGTGCAAGGCACACGCGTCCGGACAAAGTGGACAGTCATAAACTCCTCCGTCTGATTTGCAGTCAAATCACTCTATGCCTGTCCCCAATTTGTCGGTCAAATCACTTCGTGCCTGTCCCCAAATCACTTCGTGCCTGTCCCCAATTTGCCCTCCCCAATTTGCCCCTCAATGGCTTCTGGACTTGGTTTCCTGCTGGCCCCTCCGCGTGGTGGTGTGGTCCTTTATGATGGTGGGTAGGAACTGGCAGCACCTTAGGACTCTTCTCACCTGCTCATGAGCGACTCATCTCAAACCATTCGCATTTTTATCTCCAGCCCCGGTGATGTCGCTGAGGAAAGGGAGGGCGCAAAACGTGTCGTCGAGGGACTGCAAAAGTCCTACCCGCAGGCGACGTTGCAGTCGGTGTTGTGGGAGGATCTTGCGCTGCCAGCGACCGCTTCGTTTCAGGAAACGATCGACATCCTGCTTGGACGAGAACCGATTGACATTGCGGTGTTCATTCTCTGGTCACGGTTGGGATCGCCACTGGGTGCAGCGATCACCAAACGCGATGGCAGTCCGTACCACAGTGGGACTGAGCGTGAGTTTGGCCTGATGCTGGAGACGCATGAGCAGAGTGATCAAAATCGTCCGTTGATTCTGGCTTACACTCGCGACGACGACACTGCGTTCAGGGAAAAGCTGACCAAGTGCGCAGATGCTGAACTCGAAGGTTTGATACAGCAGCGAAGACGTGCTGAGTCCTTTATCGTCGAACAATTTCACGACGCCGAGGGTCGCAATCTCCGCGCCTATCACACGTACTCCGAACCGATTGGTTTTTTACAGCGTCTGCGAGTTCATCTGCGGAATTCGATCGACGAGTTGCTGGACGTCGATTCAATCACCTGGACCGAGGAACCGTATCGCGGTTTGGAGACGTTTGACGTCGAGCATGCTCCGATCTTTTACGGTCGCGAGGAAGAAACCTGCGACCTGCTGCAACGAATGCGGGATCAACAGGAGGCGGGTTGCGCGTTCGTCGT
>JBMYRF010000108.1:0-2902 GCA_049602075.1 Rubripirellula sp. | reverse complement strand
TGGACAACTACGCCTACCTCAGTGGTTCGATGGCGCTGGAGCGACGTGACTTAAAGGCGAGAACCGAAGGAAGTAGCGTCGATATCCCGATGTCAGCCCTCACCTTTGGAGCGAAGAATGTGCGGGCTTTCGTCGGCACCGGCGAGGTCGACAAAGATAACAACGGCGTCGTCGATGCGGATGCTGAGCTCAAGACCAACAATGCTATGGGGCTCAGCGTGACCATCGACGAGATGGCTCTGGCACTACTCAAGCCGCAAAGTCTTTCGTCTGGCCTTTTGTCTGACAAAACTTATTTTGCATTGGATGCCAGCGGCACCGCGGCTTTGATCGGGGTGGAAGAGGTGACCCTCGAGGGTGACGTGAACATTCGGATCAATCAAGGAAGGCTTGCCGCCTCGGGATCTGAAGCAGCTGTCGCACCGGCGATCAACTTCAAAGCCAGTGCGGCCGCCAACTCTGCCGATTACAGTGACGTCAGCGGGCTCAAAGTGAAGACCGGACCGGGGACGACCGACGTGATCCTCCTGAACTTTGAAGAAGAAGTTCGCAACGCAGAGGGATTCTTGAATCTGGGTCTTTCCGAATATGTGCACGTCTCTGGAAACTTTGCAATCGAGAAGGCCAGCACTCCTATCAGCGTCACCCTGGCTGACACGAGCACAGTGAACGACGTCTCGCTGCTTAAAATTGGCGCGAGTAACGTCAATGCCTTTGTCGGTAGCGGTGGACCCTACTGGACGGCTGATCTAAACAACAACGAAACCGTCGACACAGACGAGATCAACGAGGCTGCTACCGGCCTGGTACTGAATGACATCGCTTTCGGTTTGGCTTTGATGAAGGAGCAAGCGGCCAGCGACGGTTCTCCCGCCCACAGTTTCTATGCGTTGCAAGCCACCGGCGGCGGCGAACTGGTGGGTATCGCTGATGTGACAGCAACCGCGAGTAACCTCCTCATCCAGGTCAATTCGGGCACGGATGGCAATGGAGGTGATGCCACAGTGAATTTCATCACAACCTTCCCTGCCGACGGAAGCACACCCGCTGGAATGAACGTCGATACGGGGGACGGAAACTCCATTCAACTTGCTTTTGATAGAGCACTTACAAGCGTTGGTGGTCAACTGGAACTGTCAGCCCATGATTTGGTCGAGGCGCACACGAGTTTCACGATGACGCAAGAAACTGTGGACGTGAATTATGACACCTCCACAGGCGTCGATTTGGATGATGCAGACCTGTTGCTGATCAATCTGGACCTGAAAGATCCTGATCCAAACACCGCGATCGACAGCGAGGGGAATCGTGTTAGCGGTCCCAAACGGGCGTTATCTGTTGGCCACGCCGATGGGGTTAATTTCGGTGTCGACAGTGGGCAGCTTACTTTGGCAGCGGTGAACGCCAATCCCGATCCGACGAAAACACCTGAAAGTTTCGATCGCACCTACTCCGCGTTTCTCGGCAGCGTGAGGAACGTAACGCTCAACGGAATTCCGGAAGATCCAGACAGGGTCTTTTCTTTCGAGGCAATCGAACTGAACGCTTCCTTCAATGGATCCACGGGAACGGATACGTCGTCACCGGAACGGCTTGACTGGACCACGATGATCGACCTCGATGCAGGAGCGACTACATTCCAGGCGGATGAGGTCATCGTCGGTGGGAACGCCATCACGCTGACGGATGCTGATAGCCGCTCCATCGGTGGTCAGCTCAAGTTCAATATTGATGGCTTCGTTTTGGGCTCGGGAAGTTTCCAATTTGATCAAACAAGTGGACAGCAGGTTAGTGATGGCGACGGTACGACGTTAGTAGCAGGCACGAACAGCAATGGCCCAATTGAGGCTACTGTTCAAACACTCGCGATGGATGACGTAAACCTGTTCGTCGGTCTGAATGGATCCTTTCAGGAAAACTCAACTGGCGAAGTCACGGGAATCAATACAGACAATGCGACTGGCGTCAGTGCGACTGGCGGTAGGTTCGACCTCGTGACAGTGAGCGAGTCAACCGGGAATCTGCGAAGCTGGACGGCGTTCGCAATGCACGCGGATAGCCTTTCCCTCCACGGTCTACCAACGGACTTCAGCCTGGACTTCCAGGATCTGAACCTGCTTTACAACACGCCCGATGAGTCAACCAGTTCCAAACTCGACTGGTCAAAGGTCACGGTCGGTGGCAAGGCGTTGACTGCACTGACCGCCTTCGCGACGACAGATCCTGCTGATGCTACCGCTTTGATCAAGATTACCGATACCACCGACTTCGCGATCCGTGGCGGGGTCCACCTCAACATTCGGGAGCTGGTCCTGGGGGCAGGTCAATTTGACATTGTTCAGAAAACAGGATTGAGCGTGAACGATGGTAATGGAGTCACGTTGGAGAATGCTTCCCAACTCTTGATCTCACTCAGCGGCGTTCATCTGTTCACAGGTGCCGGGGCAGAAGGAATCACGGCAGAGACTTACTTTACCGAGACCTTCCATTTTCAGACGGAATTGGAAAGCCAGGGGGCACAGGGTTTCTATGTGGGCGGGGCGGGACTCGACATTGCCATTCTCACCGAGGATTCTGCAAGTCTCGGTTCCGGGACAAGCCCCCGGACTTGGACCGGGCTTGCGGCTGAAGTGGGTCTGATGACACCTATCGGTTTACCGTCCGATGTCGACTTCAAAGTCAGCGACCTCGAAGCTTTCTACAACGTGGACGCTGCTGATAGTAGTCGCGTCGATTGGAAAGCGTTGGCGCAACAGGCCGACAACGTCTTTCTGCTCGACAATACCGCACTCGCCAATTTGGAAGCGGCCACCGAATTCAATGTGACTGGGGCGATGTTGGCGTCATTGGACAACTACGCCTACCTCAGTGGTTCGATGGCGCTGGAGCGACGTGACTTAAA
>JBMYRF010000107.1:0-2976 GCA_049602075.1 Rubripirellula sp. | reverse complement strand
ACCTGAATCGTCTACTGCAAGGTACGCGTTGCATGTCTGAGTTGGGATCGGTTGTCGGATGAGCAACTCGTCTTCAGAGCCTTCGTAGAGATAAATTTCCCCAAGACCACCAGAGGTGAAAATCGGCGACTGGACAGTCAACCGAGCATCGGGATGATTTTCCAGGATATAGCCGTGGGTATCCTGCCCCGACTGACTGTACCAATCGTATGACTGAGTGCTTCCATCGGACGTCACATCAATGATCGCGTAATCTGAGCCCGCAGTGTTAACGGGGTTGCCCGCAGCCCAGGCTGTATAGCCTTCGGAAATGGGAGCTTGAATCGCTTGACCGTCTTGGGTTGGGTACAACCAGGCCCAGGTGCCATCATGCGTTGAATCGGTGGCTCCAATCCAGTACCGCCCTGGTGTAGCTGAATCGCCGACGAAATTGGCTATTTCTTCGGTCGTCAGATTGGCAAGACGACCACCATTGTCGATCGCGTGCTGATAGGCCTCTTCCCATGTCATTTCATCAGGCATCACTTCAAAGAGGTTATCCGCACTTGTGTCGCTCTCGGCCTGCAAAATGATTGGGCCACCGGACAGATTGAAGACAGGAACATCCGGCATGACAGTAAGGTTGCCAGATGTCTTCACAGAAATCTTCGTTTCCACTTTTTCGACTTCACCGCTATCCAGCACCGCAAGCCCAGAAACCTTGGTTATGCCTTGATCACCAATTGAAACCAATTGGCGAATCTGTTCCTGCAGCTGACTGATGCGAACGGGCACGGCACTCTGCGATACGGCCAGAGACGTCACATTTTCGGAAGAAAGATGATCCCTTAAATTCAGGGGAATCTCTCCGATTGTCAGGTCACCCTCGTTTTCGATTGAGATATTCCCGGCGTCGGTGATGGCAGCGATTCGGCTGACCTCAGTGCTTAACGCTCGATGTTTACCGCCGATGCCAGAACCCTCCAAACCTTCGACGCCCTCGGCAACGAAGATCGCATTCTCAGCAATTACATTGACGGCATCGCCAACACCGAGGATGTTTCCTCCGTATGTCGGGTGGGTTCCTGTAATGCCATCATAGTCCGCGACGATCAGAACGGTTCCGCCCTGACCATCACCAGTTTTTAGCGTCGTGATCTCGCTGATCGTCACGTTCGAAGGAGCAACAAGGGAGATGTCACCACGTTCACTCGTGAGCCGGCTTCCGTCATCCATCACAATGCTTGACTCGTCTGCATACTCCTCAACGAAGATCTTCACCTCACTGAGCCCAATCAGGTTGTTGTCGTCGCCGGAGAACGCCTTCAGGTTGTCCAACTTGATGTACCGAGCATTCCAACCGCTGAGATCAACGGTTTCTGAGAAATCAATGGTGCCGAGCCCCGGTGCTTTTGCGAAAGTTTGCCCCGTGATTACGCGTTGATAAATCTCGTCCTCGCCTGCAATCCAAATATCAGCTTGCTCAATCCCGCGAGCCAGTAACTCCGGGCGACCGGGTAAAGTCTCGTTGTAATTCCAGATTTGCAAGTGATCCAGACTTTGGACAAATCCCAGGTCGAACTCTATGTAGGGGGCCAAATCGTTGGGCTCTGCAAGCGTGCCATTGGACAGCCACATGGAGCCATCCGGTGTGATGACATGGTCACCGGAATCCGACAACCCTGAACCATCAATCACATGCACGGCTTGCCGCGACCAAGGAGAAACCGTTAGTTCACTGGAGGCTTGGACATCAACGATAGGTGCCTCGCGGATCGGCAACGAGGAACTTTGACTGTACCGCTCGTATATGTCAGTTAGAAATCCATCTTGATACCGAGTGCCTGAGGCCAAGTTGATATCACCGAAGCCACTACTGGAAATGACCAATTCGTAATCTGCAGAGGCGACGTCAACCCATTTCCAGTAGCCCTCTTGCCCCGCATCCGAAGCACCGAACCACAGGTTTAGATCGTAATCAGCGATTGCCTCTTCTGCTTTTGCCTGTGCGAGTGCACTGACAATCACGGCAAGGCGGCCACCTTTGCTTTGCGCATCGACAAACGCTTCCTGCCAGGTGTAACTACCACCTTGCACCACACTGAACTCGCCCTCTGTCTCGAGAAGATAACCCTCCAAAGCCGATTCGCCAGAAAGGTCATTCCATTCCCCACTGGGACGAATCATTCCGTAGTTTTCATTCCCCAAATAGTTGTCCGGCTGGTTCTCCGCCCAGTTGACGTAGTTGTCACTGACTACCCATTTCCACTCGCTCTCAACTGTTCGATCGGTGGCGCCGACCCAGACCGTGGTGCCGCCATTGTGATTCTGGGCTCTCAGTTGATCATTTTCGCTATCCAAGACGGCAAGTCGTCCACCACGAGATTGCGCGTCATAGGAAGCTTGATGCCAAGTGAAACTTCCCGCGATGAATTGAAACTGCTCATCCAATTCCAGGATGTAACCGGCCAACACTGAATCGCCCGAACTGTCGTTCCAGGTACCATCAGCATACATCGCGAGGTAATCTTCGCCGTCGCCGAAGTTGTTTGGTTCACCACTATGCCAGTTGTCGTACTGATTCTGATTCACAAAAAATGGTTTTTCGTACTGAATGAGTCTCAGGTCACTCTGTACGACGATTCCTGAGTGCCCAGACAAAAGGATATCGCCATCACCTCCGCTCGTCGAAACCCTAGCGCCGACCACCAGGCTCTCCTCTTCCAACCACAGCCAATCGCCTGGATTTTGTATATCGGTAGCACCGATCCACAACTGCTTGTTATTGGCTACACCTTGCGCTCTTAGCTGGTCTTTCTCACTTCCGATGGTGGCGAGTTGGCCGCCGCGTCCCCTGGCGTCACGATTCGCATCAAACCAACTAATCTTGTCATCAAAGGTGATCGCGGAATAAACCCCGTCGATTTCCAGCAAGTAACCATCAATAAGGCTGTCACCTGGCAGGTCGTTCCAGGTCCCGTCGGTGCGAAGGTGTGC
>JBMYRF010000106.1:0-3026 GCA_049602075.1 Rubripirellula sp. | reverse complement strand
TGTCACCCATTGTGATGATGCCGGCCTCAACCATCGTTTGCAACGCGGCCTTTTCATCCTTCAAATCGGCAATCGCCGTTTCAACCGGCGAGATTCTCTTTTTCATCGCATCGAGAGCGGCCGAGAAATCACTTGCGGAAATTGTCGATCCATCGAGTGCGCCACCAACACCCTCGACCGTTGGAATGAAATCCAAGAGGGTTGAGGTGTTCGAAAGAACCGATTGGTTCGTGAAATCGGTTTCACGATTGAAATCCGCAATCGCATCCGTGACGCTTAGAAATTCGAGGCCAAGTGCGCGTTCCGCCGTTTCCAGGATGGCGGTAAAACTAATCATGTCGGCGAGAGCCTCAACGCCATCGATGAGTTCCTGGTTGAACTCGGTGACTGCGATTGCACCCGCCGCCAGGACACCGCCCAAGGCCAACAAGTTCCCTTTGGTCAACGTCATAACGGTTGAGATCACCGACAACGTGATTTGCGCCCTGGCAATCGTCTTGGCGAATTTCACCACCGCATTCGCAACGCCAATCACCTTTTTGATGATGGCAACGCCGAACACAACATCGAGGATTTGGAATAGGGTGTCGGCATTGCTGAACACCAACTTGATTCCGGCAACGAACAACATCAACGCTTTGGTCATCTTGTCCGAGATCAATTCGGCCAGTGCATCATTGCCATCGATGAACCTGGTCAATTCCTGGATTGATTCCGCCAATGCGCGGCCAAATCCGGCCTCACCAATCGTGAACATGAATCCATCGATGGTGTCCCGCAAATTGGTCATTGCACCGCCCAGGGTCGCCGCCTGACGCGCTGCGCCACCGGCAAACTGAACATCCGCAATTTCGGTCAATGCCTGGACAATCGAGGCCGAGTCGTTGTTCACAACCTTTGTGATGTCGCCCATTCTGAGGGTGATTTGATCGCCCTCTTTCGATGCCTTGATGCCGAACTCTTTTAATCGTTCGAACTCGCCCATCGACGCATCCGCCACCGCTTCGGCGAATTGCATGATGGATTTCGATGTACCGCCGGCGATGTCGGCGAATGACATAAGTTGAGATTCGGTCGGTCGAATGCCCTGCGAAACCAAGAGGTTGAACGAACCAACAACCTCTTGCAATGAGAATGGCGTTTGTTTTGCAAAATCTTGCAAGATTCGAAACGCGCCATCCGCGCTTTCGACCGATCCGGTAAAGGTTACGAGCGAGGCTTTGAGGCTTTGGAACTCTTTGTTGACGTTGACTAGATCACGAACAAAGGCTCCGGCGAAAACCGCGCCCAATGCACCCGCAACTTTTGCAACATTCAGAAACGCCGTTTCCACCCTTCCCAGGTTGGATTGCAGCGTTCGGAATGCTCGAGCGGTTTCATCTCTTGCGGTTAAGCGGGTTTCGAGCCTGTTGGTTGCCATTCTTTTTCATCGCCTGTCGTTGCCGGTCGGATTGGATTTGGATGTAAACCGACCATTCCATAAACTCATCAACTGACATTTCGGTTTCGATTTGCTCAACCGTCTTGCCTAGTTTCTCGGCGAGGAAAAATTTGAACTGTCGTTCCTCGCTCTCCCTTAGTTTTTTTCCAAATCCTCAACCGCCGATCCCATGATTTGATTGGCGATTCTGGCGAGAACCGTTGCGTCAACCTGGTTGCGTAGGTCTTTTTTATCACTGATTTGGAAAATCTTGTTTCCCTCGGCATCGAGTGCCTTGAGAACAAGAACCTCGGCAAGTGCATCGGCCTCGGATTGATTCTTAACCGCGAACTGCAACTTGCCTTGGTCTTGTAAGGTAAAGGGTCGAGCGTAAAACACGAAAGGATGACCATCCTCATCCGCCCATTCCGGAACGACAATTTCCTTGATGGGTTGATTTTGATAATGATTCTTTGCGCGTTCGATAACGCTCAAACCAGGGGATTTAGAATTAGCCGCCATTATTCAAATCCTTATGCTACTGTTGATTCAGTTAGTGCGCCGGTGCCTTGGAATGAGATCGATGCCTCAACCATACCGTCGAACGATGCCGAAATTGTGCGGCCGGTGATTAGAACCGTTCCACTCAACTTGTGATCGCCTGATGTGTTACCTTCGAACTGAACGTTCAATGTCACCTCTGAACCAACTGTCAACGCGCCTTGGCCGGCGGTGTCGGTATCGTCAAAGAAAACATCGGCCGAACCACTGAATGATTTCAAAGATGTTTTATAGGTGCGCGATGTGTCACCCATTGCTGTATCTTCTAGGGTGTCCATTGTCTCATCGATTGAGTATGAACGAACCTCGGCAACCTGGTCAGTTCCGACCAAGATCACCCCATCGCTTCCGGTAAATGTCGCCATTTTTTAATCCTCACTTTCAAGGGTTTCAGTTTTGGCAACCTTTTTGGTTGCCTTTGGTTTGGATGATCGGGGTGAGTCCGTCCATCCTTTGGCCTCGAATGATGCCAAATCTTGTGCGTTTATCGTGATCGGCATTCCGCCGGTCGGTGGATAAACTTGGATTCGTTTCGCCATGTTTTCAGTCTCCTATTTAATAGACCGTTTCGGCATCGGTTTCTTGTGTAGAATACACGATTTCGAAAATAAATCGACCCACAACAACCGGCCGTTCGCCCTCTCCGGCAAAATCGGCCTCGAAAGAAACCAACCTTGTGTCCTTGGCATTTCCGCCCCTGGTGAGATCGGTGGTCATCGCCGCCTCAACTTCCGCCGCAATTCCATCGAGAACATCATCCGCCGTTGCGCTCTCAACATATGCCTCAACTGACACCTCGAGCGACCGAATAAGACCTCGCGGCGGCTTGATCGTTTGAGCCTCAATCGTTTCGCTCGAGGTGTAGATACAAAGGCCAGGCATTCTGGCCGTTTGTATTGGATAAACTCTTGAGGCGAAAACATTCGAACCGGTCGTTGATAAACCGGTCAATGTTGTTTCGATGTTGTCGCGGATAAGTTTCCGAATATGCGCCATTTATACTTTCTCCAACGCCAGGGTGGTCATGCCGGTTCCATCGTGATCC
>JBMYRF010000105.1:0-3047 GCA_049602075.1 Rubripirellula sp. | reverse complement strand
CAGTAACTGATATAATAATAATTCGAAGAAAACTAATATCAAGTTTGTCCATTTTTATAAGTTCAGGCCGTAGCCGCTTGAAGTAAAAAATCCTCCTTAGGTATTTTATGAATAAATTATACAGAGCTTGGAGTAAAATGTCAAGAAATTTTTTTAAGCACCCTTTCGGATTTCACAAAATTACACAAGTTGTACGTGAGGTGTAGCCCGCGCGAGCCAGATGAGAATGAGTCTCATTACCGCCCCCTCCCCGCCATAGCCTGGCCGAACTTTGTGACATATTACCATTTTTATTTCTGTACATCATGCCCCAGGATGGGTTAGAATTGGGGTTCTGCAAATGGAGATTTTTATGTTTTGTCAACTGCTGATCATGCTCTTTTTTGTCACCGCTATTGCGGTGGGCGGCGCGATTGTTGCCACAAATTATTTCTGGGACGCGTGAATATTACCAAAAAAATGTTTGGACTTCTTCCCTCTTTTATGAGACAATTCGTAAACAGGTTGAGCGATGGGCGCTCGATCTCAACAAAAGGAGGCTATATGCCTTATACAGAAAAGCAGGTTGTCGCTCTGCAAAACGCGGCTCAACAATTCGGTATTCTCGACGCTGAGATTGCCGGTAAACTCGCGGCTGATCTCGGTCAGTCCAAGCGATCCGTTATCGCTAAGATCAAGTCGCTTGATCTTCCCTACCGCGTAGCGGCAAAGCCCGTCAAAGGCACTCGCTCCACTAGCAAAGCGGAATATGTCGCCGCTATTGCCAAGGCGCTTGACGCTGACGCAAGCGAGCTTGCTGGCTTGGAAAAAGCCACTGCTCTCGCTCTCTCTGGCTTGCTGGCGTCTATCCGATGATAGTCGCTCTCGCCGCTTGGATCGGGGCCGCTTGCATGATGGCGGCTCCTTTCATTATCGACACGAGCGCGGGAAAATATCTTGCGATTGTCGGACTGGCATTATTGACATTGCAAGCAATCGTCAATCGGTGCTATAATCTGGTTTTACTTAACATCGTCGGCATTGGAGGATATTTTTATGCGCTTTATCTATGACCTAGATCACACTGTGATCGACTCCTCACATCGAGCGGCAACGCTCCCGAATGGATCAATTGATCTTGACCACTGGCGAGAGCACTCGACGCCTGAGCTAATCGCTAAGGATCGTTTGCTACCGCTTGCAAAGCACTGGCGAATCTCTCGCGCTCGCGGGGCTGAAATTGTCGTTTGCACTGCTCGCGTTATGGGCGAGGCTGATTACCAATATCTCGCGGATCACGGCTTGATCTGGGACGGTATGATTTGCCGAACCGAAGGCGATCGGTCATCCGATGCGATTCTAAAAGAGCGCGGCTTGCGAAACTATGCCGCTTCCGCTGGCATACCGTGGGCGCGATTTATTCGCTTTTCTGTCATGCTCGACGATAACGAAAGCGTGATAAATCACTTGACGGCTCGCGGTCTGCGGGTTTATAATTCACTCATCCTAAACGCAAGGGCGGTAGCATGAAAAACAAAACGATCATGGTTCTCGACACTGAAACCGTTGGCTTGGAAGGTCACGTTTACGATGTGGGTTATTGCATCACAAACAAGCGCGGCGACATTCTCGCGGAGCGCACTTGGTTGGTAGAGGAAAATTTCACCAATGCCAAGCGCATGATGGGCGCGTTTTATGCTGGCAAGCATTTCACCCACTACGCTCGAATGCTTCAGGATGGCGATATTCGCTTGACTCCGTGGGCTGAGATTGTCGAAACACTGCGCGACGATGCCGCGCAATGCGATGTTATCGCGGCTTACAATGCGGGTTTTGATTTCCGCGTTTTGCGACAGACTCACGCCGACCTTGGCGGCACTGCCCCGATTCTGTCAAATCCGGTTGACGTTCTCGACATTTGGCAATTTGCCTGTGAGACAAAACTGCAACAAAAAAACTATGCCAGCATTGCGCGCTCACTCGGTTGGGTTTCACCCGCTGGCAACATCAAAACCGGAGCGGAATTTGCTTATCGCTACTGCTCTGGTGATCCTGCATTTATCGAAGATCACACCGCGCTTTCCGATGCTCGGATTGAGGTTGCAATTCTCGCGGAGTGTTTTCGACAGAAAAAGCGTGTGCCTTACGGCATTATCAACGGCGCACCTTGGCGGCTTGTCAATCCGAAAGCTGGCGAGGATGCCCATATTCACGGGAGCAAGGTAGCATGAATATTGCAAAATCTGCGGCACTGTTTTATCTTCTATATTCTATCGTCACTGACGCGGCAATTTGGGGATACGCGGCTTACTACTTTTTCGGAGGCTGAACGCATGAAAAAACTACAAGCAAAACTAAACCGACTCGCGGAGAATCTCGATTCTCCGGTTGCGGTAATTCTGGAAGGGCGCGACACTGCCGGAAAATCCTCTACCATTCGGGAATTGACCCACTACTTACCGCCGGATCTTTACAGCGTTTGCCTATCTCACAAACCCAGCAAACGCGCAATGTCTAGCTGGCTTGGCTACTGGGAAACCAAACTGCCGAAGCAAAACCAAATTGTGTTTTTCGATCGCTCTTGGTATTCTCGCGCAATGGTTCAGCATCTCAATTCATGGTGCACCCCGAAGCAATACGATATTTTTATGCGCGATCACAAAAATTGGGAAGCTAATCAGCCGGTGCGCTTGATTAAATTCTGGCTTTCGATTTCGGAAGATGAACAAAAACAGCGAATTGAATACCGCAAAAATTCTCCGCTCACCTATTGGAAATTTTCAGAGAATGACGAGAACGCACTTTCACATTATGACAGAATGTCGATACTAAAAGAGCGCGTGATAGATTCCGATTGGCACACTATAGATTTTGAAAACAAAAAACGCGGAATCAAAAATCTGCTTTCCACTTTGTGCGAGCGGCTCGCGTGATGTTCCACGTGGAACAAACCTGGGCCATGCGTGATTCTGCCATCGGCCAGGACTCAGCGACCAACGCGACTCTTGACAAATTTGGCGCGGGCGCGCCAGTAGTAGTTCGACGACGATTATTTTTGGTGGTACCTG
>JBMYRF010000104.1:0-3262 GCA_049602075.1 Rubripirellula sp. | reverse complement strand
AGCCAAAACAAAGTTTGCCTGATCCGATGTGCTAAAGGAATCGAGCTCAATGATCGCTGTTGGATTGCTCACATCGAGGGCCCGCAGTCCCGCGACTCCATCTGCCACGTAGGCAATCACGCCTTGGATCGAGACGGAATTTGCACTGCCAGTCGTATCGAAGGATCCTTGTTCAGTGATTGCACCGTGATCCGTAATGTCGAGCACCCTCAACCCGTAACTCGCATCGGTGACGTAGGCTGTCGTGTCTCGAATCGCCACCGACGTCGCATTCCCGAACGCGGTGAAGGAGCCGAGCTCTGCGATCGCAGCGGGGTCCTCAATGTTGAGCACATGCAGCCCTTTCGTTCCATTGGCGAGATAGGCTTTGGTGCCCGCGATCGCAATGGACTGGGAATCTCCCGTCGGCGTGCTCACGAATCGCGAGATTTGGGTGATGTTGGCCGGATCGGAGACGTCGAGTAGGAGCAACCCGTTGGTCCCGTCAGCTACATATGCGGTCGCCCCCTGAATCACCACTGCCTTTGCGTCACCAGCGGTGTCAAAGGACCCAAGTTTGGTGATCGCAGCTGGATCGGTAATGTCGAGCACAAGCAAGCCAGCACCACCGTTGGCGAGATAGGCAACATTGCCTTGAATGGCAATCGATTTAGCATTGGTCGCCGCGTCATAAGCACCTAGTTCAGTGATCGACGATAAGTCAGTGACATCAAGTACCCGCAGGCCACCGACTCCATCCGCAACATAGGCCGTCGTGCCAGCAACCGCGATCGCTTGCGCATTTCCAGTCGTATCGAAAGAGCCTGCTTCGGACACGGCAGCTGAAAACGTTCGATAATTCTGCCAATATGCGTGGTATGCCCGAGTCTCCGATGTTTCCTCAAGTTGCATTTCTTGCCGAGCCACATTGGCCGCTCTTTCGCCGCTGAGGGCTTGTTGACGATCGGCCTCATCAATTTCTTCTTCACTCAGAAAAACTTTGTTGATGTTTCGATTGACGATCGCGCCATCGACCGTTTCTAGAACAACTTCGCCGTACTGAGAGCGGACTTCGACAATTTCGAGATCACCTGACTGTTCACGCAGCCAGATATGGCTCTCCGCGCTGACCTCGACCACGCCATCACTATCGAGATTGAGGGCGTGGGATCCCCCAATGGGTCCTTCATTAGCAAGGAGGGTGATCTCTTTGCCACGGATCAAGGAATTCGCATCAGCGGCATAGATCCCGTGTGGGGCATTGATGAAAACATTGCCCCCTGTGGATTCAATGCGGTCTACCAGAATTCGATTGTCACGATTGGTAGAGGAAACAATGTTGAGCGTGATGGGCCCACGGGTGCGGACAGACACACCGTTTTGACCACCAAAATTCAGCAGATGGCTGGTATCGGAAAAACTATATGAGTTGGTGGCCGGGTCATAATTGACGACGGTGAGATCCAGGGCCTCTTGTTCCCCACCGAGAGCAGGTTCGGCTGTCGCTTGTATGCCGCTGATAGTGCACTCGTTCGAATCGAATCCACTGGCGCTTTGGCTGCCTTCAATATAAACTTCATCGGCGCAGGTAAGAGAACCACCTGACCCTTCATTCGTCAATCCAATTAGCGAGTTACCCGTTTTGACCATGCCTCCAAAATGGACGCCCGTGCCCTTCGTGGTGATTTGGATATCTTTGCTATGACTCGCGCCGCCCGGGTCAAACACAATATTGATAGGGTGATCGGCCAAGATTGCATGGTTGTAGAAATCTTTTACCCCTTGGACTTCGGTAATCTTGGTATGGGCCACTTTTTCCTGCATCCAGCCTCCGCCGGTCTCCCACTCCTCAATCTCATATTCGCGCGGGGTTTCCAGCTCCGCCAGATGGTACTTGACTCCATAATTCGCGGTTGGAGTCGGATTCGCATCTGTGGTGCCAAATACCGAGTCCATTAATTCACGGCCCTCGGCAGAATCACGATTTAGAAGTGTTTCAGACTCGAGAAGCGGTTGGGCATCCGTGTAAACGATGTCCCTACTGGTGTATCCACTGTCACTGCTGAGGAAATCTTCAAATGAAGTGCCGCCACCAAACAGGTTGAAGGATTTCTGCTCGTATTTCGTTACCGTCGTTTCCGTCTTACTCTGTCCCTCGGTCCAAGCATAGTAACTATCGGCAACGGGCTGATACGTGTTTCTCGCTGTGGCGCTCGATAACGCCGGGTCGGCGGTGTAGGCGATCCTTTGGGTGATGCTCTCTAAGTTACCGTCCGTAGGGCAAGTTACCGCCGTTCCGGGATTGTTTACAGCTTCACAGACAAGTGTTCCAATTTCCACAGTCGCCGCACTTGCTGCCCCAAACGATGAAACGCCACCCGTGTATGTGGTGCGGTGAATTGTCGAATCGCTTCCCTTCAGAAGGTCGGTGATGATGATTTCGCCCGGTTCGGCACCGGTGAGGTCGATCGATTCGAACTCCAAGTCGTAGCTAGACTGATTGTTCACGGTGAGTGCAGTTTGACCATCGCTGACGCGCAGTTCCCCATAACCGGTGCTCAAGATACGACCGGTCAGGTTGATCTTACCTCCCGAGGCCTTAATCTCTTTCACAGTAATTTTGTTTTTCGACGGATCAAAAAATGCGTCCACAGGAATTTGGTCCTGCGTTCCGAAGTCGACACCTGCAACCGGATTGCCATCTTCATCGGCGAGGGAAGTAAATGCAGCCGGAGCGAAACCCTCTTGGATGTTGAGGACCAGATCTGGAGAACCTGACTGAATTAAACCATTGACGTTGATGAATTGAGCCGTGATATCAACGGATCCCAATGCTCTAATGATCGATACGTCTTTTTCAATTTTTTGTAAAAAGTCATCCCGCCACTCGTCGCTGTCGCCAACGACTAACTTTCGACCATCTGCTGCGTCGAAAGCGGCTTGTCGCAATTGATTGAGGTCGACGTATTGCCTCGGATCCGTATTCGAGTGGAACCAAGCTTCTGCATTCAGAGTAAAGTTACCGGCCGATTCAATGGTGGTATTCGCGGATCTCGTGCTGCCGGAAATGGAGATGCCACCGTCTCGATTTCGAATGACAAGGTCACCATTCTCATTCAGAACCTCACCAACCACGTAAATATTCTGAGGAGGGTCAAATTCGGAACGACCATCGTCCAGGATACGGACACCAGCGGTTCCATCTGCCACATACACGCGATCGCTGTAAGCCAAAACAAAGTTTGCCTGATCCGATGTGCTAAAGGAATCGAGCTCAATGATC
>JBMYRF010000103.1:0-3283 GCA_049602075.1 Rubripirellula sp. | reverse complement strand
ATCGGTTCCCACAAATTCGCCAATTCGTGCCTGTCCCCAATTCGCCCAATTCGCCCAATTCGCCCCAATTCGCTTTTCCCCACGGGTCCGCGGCGTAAGCGTTTCGCTCGACGTACCGTGCTACGGTAAGGAAGTGGTCGTCGCTTTGGGCTGGGAGCGATTTGAACCGACCTTGGTGCACATGGCCCACGCGGCCGTCTTGTTGTTGCCACGAACCCAGACAGGCCATGTTTTGTACCCGTTTGATGCCATCCGCAGGCCCCCCCTACGCATCGCCTGTTCCAGACCTCCATTGGTTCGGAATGGGAAAAATTAGTTCATTCGGTCGCGACCGGGAGAGATCACTGCTGCTGCAGGAGACGCTCTTCCGCAAGCCGAAATTCTTCTAACCGATCTTCCCGATATTGAGCGGCGGAGGCATATCTCTGCCGGGGACTGCTGCCCATGATACGGATCATTGCTTGCTTGAGTTGCTCGTAATTCATATCGACTGGGAGGGCTGCCCAGCGGTCCAGGCGATCATTCCCGAAAGTGAGAATCGCGGCATGCTCCGTCTTATCCGCATCGATGACCGGATCCAGATCATAGATTCCTAGGGTCCTTCTCAAATTGTCGAGCTCCGCAAAATCACCTGTCGCGTAAACCCAGTCAGGCAATTTTTCGTCATCTTCGATACCGTGAATCTTCATGTAGGTCCGAAGTTCTTCAGGACTATCTACCTCGGGCTCCAATGTCAGCGACACAAAGAGAAATTCGTTGTTCGAAAATTCTTCTGCAAGATCTTTCCGCAGCTTCTTCACCACTTGAGTGGTGACTGGACAACTTCCCACACACCGAGTGTAGAAATAAATCAAACAAACGCACCTGTCTTCGACTAGATCAGAATAGAACTGCAGGCTTCTTCCTCGGTGATCAATCAGACCAATGTCGGGAAAGCGGTCCGAAACTCTAGCTCCGTCGGCATCTTCGTATTCCTCTGTAGAAAAAGAGTTGACGCGTTCTCGATTGAATGCCTCCAAGGCAATCCTATCGGCATCAACTTTCTGCGCACTGATCTCCATCTCTTCAGCCGCCTCCTTGCAGCCTGCAAAGGTCAACTGGAGTGAGAAGATCATAATTAGGCAGAATTTTGTTCCGACTAATCTGTGAATTAAATTCTTCATGATCATAGAAAGCATCGAATGAACAGAAGCTCTGCTCTTCTAGGGATAGAAAGCTGAGAGTGGTTGGTTTGATTTCGGTCCGTCTTTTATTGGATCGAACACAAACATCATCCGCATATCTTCGTGTTCAAGGTTGTGGCAATGAAAAACGAATGGACCAGTGAATGTCCGAAACTTCATGAAGAGCTCAACCTCAGTATTCGGACCAAGCATTGCAACGTCACTCTTGTACCTCCACTCCGCGGGCGGCTTTCGGCCATCGATACTCTGAATTTGATGGGATTCAAGGTGGATGTGAATCGGATGCCACCATCCACCGGATCCATTGCGGAGGATCCACCGCTCCGCCGAACCCACCCGAGGACAGGCGTTCGATTTGAATTCATCAAAAAACTCATTATTGATTTGCCATGCACCCTTGCGGCGATGGAATTCAAATACCCGTGTCGCTTCGATTTCACTTGGAAGGATCGGGATGTGTTCCCGCAATTCGTCGCCAATTTTGATTGAACAATCCTTGACCGGTGGATCCCCTTCGACGACGAACTTCATGACGTTTTCGCCGGGAATTTCCGTGTCACGCCGGTCCAACTTTCCACTTGGACCTCGCCCGTCATCCTGCCGAAGAATATTTTCGAGAAACAGCTCTTCGGGAGCATTTGTGAAATCGACGATCACATCAGCCCGTTTCGCGGGGCTCAACAAGATTGAATCACGCGAGATAGCCCGAGGAAGCAACCAACTGTCATTGGCGATCCCCACAAAGGGTTGACCATTGCTGAGCCGTAACTCCACGTGTCTCGCGTTGCTGGCGTTAAGGAAACGAAGGCGATATTTTCGTCGCTGAACCTTAAAGTATGGGAAAGCCCGGCCGTTGACCGTGTAGACGTCTCCGAGGTAACCGTTGTGGTCTAGGGGATCGAACGCGATCGTTCCGTCGGAATTGAATCTGCGATCAGCGATCCCCAATACGATGTCTTCCTCTGCGGCGGGCAAGACTTTTCGGTCAATCAAATTCTGTTCAAAGTCATCAATTTGAATCGCAAAACCGAAAAGGCCCTGAACACAGGTCTCCGCCGTCACATCCATCCCATGGTCGTGATACCACATGGTCGACGGGGCTTCCCCAACGTCCGGATGACCGTGATGGTAGGGAATTGTGTTGGTGTAGTAGTAATCGCGTGCACATCCTGGAAGGATGAAGAAATTCGGATAGCCATCACCGTGTGATGGGTTGTGCCCGCCATGCAAATGCGTCGAAAGCTCGTGGTGCGTGTGGTTGTGCATCCGGACGACTACCGGTTCGCAACCTCGATAGTGGAAAGTTGGACCAGGCGAGATCCCGTCGTACCCGACGCAAGGGGTTTTGACGTTTGGAAAAACCTCTCCCAAAAACTCCTTGATGTGAACTTCGTAATAGGATTCTGGATACTTCTCCGGATAGTAGAGACTCGGGTCTTCGGCAACACGCCGATCGAAGTATTCGGGAGCAACGCCGTGGAAAACCTTACCTACCTCCCAAGGAGGTGTACCCCTCGAGATCGGCTTCTTCACTGGTGGAATCAGAAGTGGCTGCGAGAATTTTGTGTAGCCAAAAGCTGACCCACCTTCAACTTCCCGGACAGTCTCTCGCCTTAAACGACGGCTTCTAGAACCTGAACCACTGCTATCGCGACGTTCCCGTCGCCGCGACTTTGCAAACCCAGAAGACAAACTGGTCGCAAGCGCCGCGGCGGCCATCCCCCCCAGTGCTTGCCGACGACTGCTCCTACCCTTTGATTTCATCGCTATCCCCACTCAGGTGCCCTTAAAACAAAAAAGCCCAGGCTCCCCAGGCTGCCCAGACTAACGGTAATTAAGTCATCTGGGAGATCTAGGTAATTCCATTTCGATTGTGACGGTTTTTCCTTGGGAACGAATTCACCAGAGGGCGGGGGGTTCGACAGACGCATCCGACACCCCCTCTTCAGGATGGGTCGTCGACTTTTCCTTCCAACGCGTCGGACGCTTTGAAAGGCAGAGAAAAAAAATGCCAAGTGAGCGTTATCGAGCCGGCGATCTCATTCATGAACCCCCAGAAGCCGAGGTTGCCTTCACTCGACGCGAAGCTAAAGACCCAT
>JBMYRF010000102.1:1702-3296 GCA_049602075.1 Rubripirellula sp. | reverse complement strand
CTGACGTTCAAACACGATGCCGTAGTAAAGACATTGGCCGATTCCCTCAGCCCACTTCGGTGCCCAGTCAACCTCCCCGACCCATTCTTTGCCGACGAGATCAGCACGGGTCTTGTCCCACAGGACCACTTCCGGCTTCGCGTTGTACTCGCGAGCCAGCCGTCGAGTGTGTGCCGCCTCATTTGCGAAAAGTTTCGATGGTGAAAGTAACAAACTGAAAGCCGCCACCAGGATCAGGAGTGTCCACTTGTGGATACTCGGATTCAACCATGATGTAGAGCCACGATTCTGTTTTGGCGCGGTAGAATCGAAATCTGTGAATGTACCAATCGTACACATGTTTACTCCCACGGTTGTGTCGGTTCCATCGTGCGATCCTCGAACTCAATCGGATGTCCTACGCACTGATCGTGGACGCCGACGAGCATCCCGTTCATTACAAGGTTAATGAAGTCCGCCGACTGCTTCACACGCACCACTCGGACGTTGTTCTTCATGGATTCACGTACATGTTCGAGAACTTGTCTCGGAGCAGACCCCGGTGGGGAAATCAGCGTCTCACTGACTCCCCAATCGGCATCTTCGTTGTCTCGAACTTGAACTTGGTAACAGTACCCGATCATAGGACAAGGTTGCCGCCTTTCTTTCCTTCGAGGAATGCTTTTACGTCAGTCGCCGTCGTCTTGATGCCTACACGTCCGCCAGGGTAGACGAACACGTAAACGCCCAGTTCCGGCGAGAAGTAGAACTGAATTGCTTCCGGTCGCATCCAAACAGTGCCGCCTTCGACACTATCGAACTTCGTGAAGCCCGCTTCTTCCCACTTTTCTTCGGGAATCGGCGTCGGAGTCGCCAACGAACCCGGCAACTGCATACAAAACTCAGTGTTCGGGACCAACGGTTGCTTCACGCTGAAGTAAACCGACTCCAGAATCAGTTGCAACTGCTGTTGGACCAGTTGCACGTCGCCCTCGTTCGGGCCGGTCTTCTGTGGGACGAATGTTGCGATTTCTACTACGGTCATAGGAGCATTCTCCAGTCGGTTGCGAGTCTGATGATAGCACCGATTAACGCACCGATGCACAAGTCGTTGAGATACGTTCCAAAAATCGGGTCAAAGAAGTTCATGTGTCTCAATTTCCATTTCATTCGGGTCAAAGCACTCGTTTGCAGCGGCTCTTGCGTCTATCCCACTGCTGTATACTCCAAGTATACCACGTTCTCCGCTCCGAGTCAAGCAATGAACTTCCTTTTTCTGCAAGAAAGTTCGACAGTGCTCCATCGCTTGGCGGGCATCGTACAGTGCTTCATGGGCTTCACCCGGCATTGGGTACACTCCGAGCACTCGATGGGCCGATTCCATGCCTTGGCGCGTCGCTGCAATCGTCGAAACGTCGAAAATTCGGTGTGAAATCAACTCTTCAGGCCAAGCACGCCACTGTTTGAGGAATTGCAGGTCAAAAGAACCGAATTGATTGCCGACACAGCACGTTTTGAAGTCTTCGGAAATGCCCAACGACCGCAACCACGTCTCAAATTCCACCAAAACGTCAGAAATGTGATAACCCTCGCCGTTTGCGATGCGTTCGAGCAG
>JBMYRF010000102.1:0-1694 GCA_049602075.1 Rubripirellula sp. | reverse complement strand
CTCCACCAAAACGTCAGAAATGTGATAACCCTCGCCGTTTGCGATGCGTTCGAGCAGTCTCGCGTTCATTTTCAGGGCATAAGGGTCGCCAACGATGTCCCCTTCGGGCTTTACGAGCACCGAAACGTGCGGCAACTCGGTAATCGGGCCATCATGAGTCCACGCAACCGCCGCAAATTCGAGAACTTGGTGCTTTTCGGGGTCCAAACCGGTCGTTTCGATGTCAACGGCGACATAAAACGGGGCGTGTTGGCTAATCGCTGATTGTGAAGCTGTTGAAGAAGAATTGTCTGATGTCATTGTATACCTCTGCTTTCTGGAACGCTAAATCGTAAACTACTCGGACACCCTGGTGGCGTAAATCGTATTGAGCCGTCTGGCGGACACGTATCTCGCCTTCATCACCGTGTAAACGGTACCTACAACCAAGCGCGCTTGGTTCGGGTATGGTAAAAATCAAAATTGGGCTATCACCGGCGTGCTCTTTGATAAGTTTCGCCAGTTCAATGGTTCTCAGAGTGAGTTTTTCCATGTACCTCGCTCGACCGGCGTCCGGCCCACACGATTCGAGATCAGGGACGAAAATTTCCGCCATGATATGTTCGTACTGCTCGCGGCCACTACCCGGCAACACCTCGTTTGTCACAAGACACCCAAGTGCCTTGCCGATGTCGCCGTGCTCCATGATGTATGATAAGTTGTCAGGCATGATGAAAAGGGGCGGGCCGAAGCCCGCCCCGCACCTCGTTAGTCAAGGATGTACTTCACTCCGTTGTGCCAAAACGAGATTTCCCTCTCTTCAACGTCACCGGCTAATGGAACCGGAATCGGTTGCACTGCGTCTGGTGGAACAACGACGGGGTTCCACTCGGTAACCCAAGCGTTCGGTCGCCAGACTTGACCAAGCCAGACACTACCGTAGCCAGGGACGACGCCCAAATCAGTATAGCCAGCAGGGGCACCAGGAAGTCCAGGCTGTCCAGGTGCGCCAGGGGCGGGTCGGTTTGGGTTACCAGGGTTGCCAGGGCGTCCTGGATTTTGGTTGCCATTGTTGCCTCGCGGGCCTCGGTCGCCGGGGCCTCGTCCGATGGCGTCCTGATTTCCAGGTGGGCCATTACGGCGCGGAGGGCCTCCAGGTCGTTCGGTCTGTTGCGCAACAGCAGGCAAAGAGAGTGCTAAAATTGCAAGGATTGTGAGAACGTACTTCATTTCAGTTCTGCCTCCAGCTTCTTGAGGAATGCGTCCAGTTTCTCCTGAGTGTTCAGGACATGATCGGGGTCCGCCAACACAGCTTGGCCGTTCGGCATGTGAATCATCTTAGGCGGTCGATCTACATACGGGTTAATCAAATGCACCGGACCACCGGCCCACTGATCGGGGACAAATGCACGCTGTGTGCTCCGACCGTTGTACTTCGTGTTGTTCGTCCCACTGAAGTCAGCCGTGTTCGGCGTCACTTCCTCATGTTGGGTTTGAGTAACACGAGAGTCATAATCGTTCGACTGCACATACACAGGGTTGACCGGATTGCGTTTGCGGTACGCATCAGCTTTCCGCTGTGCCTCACGGTACGCACCCTTGTTCTGCAACTTGGCCCACTTACGGTACACAGGCTTCGGCATCGAGTACACGTAGTCAGGCAGTTCGTCGAAGACATTCAAGTCTTCAAACGGCATGATGACCGTTGTAGGCCC
>JBMYRF010000101.1:0-3453 GCA_049602075.1 Rubripirellula sp. | reverse complement strand
ATTTAGCGAACACGATTTGCAGCGGGTTTGAGACAGACGCTTTCGTGTTAAATGGCAAGCACCTGATGGAGCAGACCGACCACCCAGAAGAGTGGACGTTTATGTATTTCGACAACCGCTTAGAGGGGCTGATGGCTTATAAGGCCTTTGCGGAGATCGAACCCAAGACCGCATATCTGCATGATGAACATTGCTGGAGCATCGAAGGTGATGACAAAGAGCATTGGGAGTGGGATTGGATCGTGGCGGTTCCGATCAATATGGAAACGGTCACCCAGCGTTATCGGGAGGCCGTGTAATGGAAACCATCAAAGTAAATGATGTGGAGATTACCCTCGACAAGGAGGGTGATTTCAAAACCACGCTGGTGAAGCGACCAAACTATCCCGATCAGGAGCGCGGCATCATTTGGTATCTTGATCTGGCTGGTAAGCGCAAACGTGTCTACTGCGATCCAACGCCGACCGCGTGGCACAAGCGCTGGATGAAGCTGCGTGACGAACTTGCGGCTGGAATCCACAACGCAAACAAAGCAAACCTAGCAACGGTTGCAATGGACGCCTTACGGTATCGTGAGGGGTTTGTTGGCAAGCCGCAGGGTATCCGGCCTCAAAGCCATGAGAACGATGTGCGCCATTTGAAGCGCCACGTTTTGCCGGTGCTTGGCGACAAGCAGATCCATAAAGTAACGGTGGGCGACATCAACATGTTCATCGACAAGCTGATGCTGGATGGCAAAGCGCCAAAGACCCAGCGCAGCATTATTCACTCGCTGAACATGGTCTACAAATACGCTATCGACAAAGGCATCGTATTCTCTAACCCCTGCGCTAGAGAAAGCCGCCGCAATATCAAAGGCGGGATCGGGAGCCGGGACGGATATACAGCCGACGAGGTTCGCCACATATTGGCTCTGGACATGCCAAGCTATAGCAAGGCGCTGTTCAGCTTTGCCGCCCTCACAGGCCTTGCAGCAAACGAGTTGCAGGGGTTGCTTTGGGACAGCTTGGACATCAAATCGGGAAGCGTCACTGTTCGCCGCACAGGTTATCGCGGGGCGCTGCAAGAGACCAAGACGGAGTTTCGGGTGCGCACGATACCTTTGCCGCCTAGCCTGATCACGCTCATGCGGGAATGGCATCTTCAATGCCCCTCACCGACCTATGTTTTCCCATCCGCAACAAACGTAATGGCGGATCAGAAGCATTGGGCTGGGCTGCTAAAAACCATCTGCAAACACGCAAAGGTCGACTTCAAAGGCATAGGGGGTTTCCGCAAGTTCTATCACACGCAAATGGAGTTGGATGGCGTTCCGGCATCGATCCGAAAGTATCGGATGGGTCACTCAAAGAAAAGCAACATCGCCGAACAGCACTACACGGTTACTGATCTGAAGCTGGCTCAGAGTTCGGATGACATTCAGCGGATTGCGGGGCGGGTGCTTTCATAACGGTGGCATGCCGCCCATGATGGCACCATGAAAGGTCGTTGACCAACTCCCAGCCCTTGCGCTGATACTCCTCAACCTGATCGTGGGGGACATATCGCAGGCTTATTGTGTACGCCATACCCGCCACCCATCATTTTCGCGTGAATAACAGCGTTCAATTTTCATGCTGGACGCACCCTTGCCAAAATAATGTTTGATAGACTCTCTCAGTTTTTTCGCTTTGCACTTGTCTCTGAAAAACACTGACTCGCCAACCACCATCGTCTTTGCCAAATCGCCTGACCAAGAAGGGGCGCGACCTTTCAGGCCTTTGAGTTTTTCGACATCTACTTCATCCTCAACCCAGACAAATCTTCCCATGACAATTCTCCCTTTGCCATTTTGTCATGCAGCCGCCACCGTTTGTCGAAACAAGCGAGACTGCATAAAAGCTCTTTTTTCCCATTGATGACCCACCCGTCATCTTTGTAAAAACATTGCGCCCCGCACTGCACACAGTTTGCAGCACGTTGGTCACTCTTCCTCTTTGCCACCAGCCGCTGCCGATCTGCGCAAAAACTCCATGCCTTTTTCAAACATCTGTTTCTGCGTCATTTGCATTTGAGCTTGGTTTGTGCCGATGACGATCAGACACCCCTCGTCGTTTGGGATAACGAGCAAGGGGTGATCTGGGCGTTCTGCGATGCTAGAAAGGGATTTCATCGTCCATTGCCGCTGCTGGCTGTGATGGCTGCGCTGCCGCGACAGGGGCGTCCTTTTGCGGTGCTTCTTTCAACCGACCGGCGATCCACTGGTCGTTTTTGCGGTATCCATTCAAATAATAGGTCACGCCGTTTATCACGACTTTCCCATTCCAATCTGAATGCCAGTCCTCAGTTTTGTTTGACGCGTTGTCATTAAGTGAGAAGGTCAATTCATCGACCCCATATTTCACCTTCGCTTGTTCAGCCATGTTTGATCTCCTCTGATTTGGCTTTCATAAACTCGTGTTGTTTGTCAGAAAATATTTTGACCATGTCTGCGCTTGATGGCTTCAGGCGGTTGAACAACATAGTCACGCCCTCGACCGTTTTGGCTTTGGTTACATATTGTCGGACAACCTCAACCGCCGCGTCATGCGATGCGGCTCCCTGCACCTTTGCCATAAACGCCTCTAGCGCCTTTTGTTGCGGGGTCAAATCTTGATCGGTCGTGCGCTTTATCTTCGGCGTTATAGGGGCGGGTGACTCTTGAGGCAGGGAGGAGCCGCCGGAGTCACCCTGACCAGAAACCGGTGATGGAGTGACACCACCTCTTTGTTCTGGCTTTATCTCGTCATTATAAAGGCCGTTGTCCTCGCCATCATTATCGCTGTCCTCGACGCCTTTTTCTGTGCCAAAGATAGATGCCAGCGCATATCGCTTGGCATAGGTGATCGCGCCGCCGATCTTTTGATTGTTTGTAAAATCATCCACAATAACAGGGTATCGGCTCTCAATCCTTTCCCCGCTCTCGTGCATTATAATCGTGCGCACAAATATATGTTGCGCATCGAAGTCCACCGGCTGCGAGAATGTCAGGCCATATTTTGCGGCCTCTTTGACATTATTTATCACTGCCCCGATGGACGCGTATTGCGACCGGTTCCCTTTTTTATCCGCCTCAAAACCAGCAGTGGCTTTGTGGAAACGGATCATTGCCTTTGCAAGCTCACTCATTTCATCACCTCAATGCGCTTTGATTTATTCTTTGCAACCTTGACTTGAATGCCGTGACCAAACGCAACGCTGGCATTTTTAGGCACAAGTTTTTTGATTTCTGTCTCAGCCTTCTTGCAGGCATCCATTGCCCCGACAGTCTGCGACCATACCTCTGCCCATTGTTTCCAGCGCGGGTCTGCCTGCGTCTGGCTCATATCGACAGGGATTGTTTCGTCGTGCGGCACTGGTGCCTCACTCGCCACGATCTCGTGCGGCGGCACACCCAAATCGACACAGCCCATAAAGTAAGTTGCAAGGCCGATC
>JBMYRF010000100.1:0-3545 GCA_049602075.1 Rubripirellula sp. | reverse complement strand
GACGCAGCAAACTCGCGACCTCGAGAATGACAAAGTCGGGTGCCCAATCGACGTCGAAGGTGATTACAGTCTGCAGCACAGGTTGCGTTTCAACTCCCTTCGGCGAAGTCAGCGGATAGTAATTTCACGATCATTTCCTGCTGATTGAGCTCTAATTCATCATGCAATGGCAGGGTGATGCAGCGCTGGCTCGCGGCATCCGCATTTGGGAAATCTCCCGATTTGAATTCGTATTTTGTTTGAAACGCTTCGGTCAAGGGAACGTGGTAAGTTCCGATGGTGCACTCGACGCGGTTCGCCCGCATCCATTCGATCGCATGCTTGTTGTTGCTTCCTTCAGGGAGAATTGCAACCAGCGATTGAAATACGGAGTGAGCCTCTGGTGCTTCTGTAACCGGAGTAAATGTGGACTCGCATAAAAGTTGGTGGTAATGCTTTGCTCTCTCCCTTCGGCTCTTGATCAAATCCTTCATTTTGCGTAGCTGTGCGTTTCCGATCGCAGCTCCGATTTCCGTAAGTCTGTAGTTGAATCCAGGTTCTACGAAAATTGGTTTTGGACTACTCGGTGACAAACCGTGGTTTCGTAATACACGAAGCCTTTCCGCCAGCTCATCGCAATCCGTCGTGACCATGCCCCCTTCCCCAGTCGTGATCGCTTTGCGTGGATGAAAACTAAAGCATCCCATTCGTCCCCAGCTTCCGCAGGGACGGTCCCGCCAGCGGGAACCGAGCGCACATGCGGCATCTTCAACGACCGACAATCCGTACCGTTCGGCAATCTCCGTGATTGCCGTCATGTTGGCCGGCATGCCGAATGCGTGCACCGGCATGATCGCCTTGGTGCGACCCTTGGTTCCCGGATCCGCCTCAAGTTGCTGACAGGTTGCTGCAAGTTGTTCCACGTCGATGTTCAGGTCATCCAGGCTGATATCAACAAATCTTGTTTCAGCGCCGCAAAGTTCGATCACATTTGCAGTTGCCGGCCAAGAGTAAGCCGTGGTGATCACAATATCGCCCGGTCCGATATTCAGGCCGACCAACGCTAAATGCAAGGCAGCTGTGCCACTGCTGACAGCTACCGCGTGCTTCACACCCACGATCTCGGCGACAGATTGCTCGAACTCGGCAACTCGCGGACCTTGCACGAGATATCCTGATTTCAGTACCTCGGTGACCGCGTCAATCTCTTCCTGACCGATCGCTGGAACGGCAAGTCGAATCATCATGCAGTCCTGGTGGCTGTCTGGTGTCGATACGAAGGAAGTGTCGGGCTCACGCTGTGGCTGGTTGCTCAGAACTGCTCTGGTTCCGGTAAAAATCGGCGGTTCGACGGATACCTTCTTCAAGATCGACCTTGGCACGAAATCCCAAAAGTTCGGTTGCCTTTTCTACCACGGGCACACGCAACTCAACATCCACATAGTTTTTGGGGACGAAGGCGATTTCTGAGTGCGATTCCAGTGTCCGTACGACCGTGTTCGCGAGTCCGTAGATCGTGATGACATCTCGCGCGTTTCCGATGTTGAAAGACTGCCCAACCGCTTCCGGATGCCCCATGCATAGGAGAACGGCTTCGACCATGTCGTCAACGAAACACCACGCGCGAATTTGGCTGCCATCGCCGTGAATTTCTATCGGTTTGTTTGCCAGTGCCTGCTTGACAAATTTATGAATCGCCCCTTCTCCAACTTGCCCCGGCCCATAGACATTGAACGGCCTGACAACCGTGGTCGGAAGCCATTTCTCTTTGTAATACGCGATCGCCAAGTGCTCTTCCGCGAGCTTGCTGACGGCATAGGTCCACCGTGCTTCGCCAACAGCCCCCATTACCGTCAGGTCTGTCTCCAGGCTGCGAAATGCCTGCTGGCCGAATACTTCACTGGTTGAGAAACAGACAACACGATCGACTCGGTTCAGCTTCGAAGCGGCACTTAGAACATTCGCGGAACCGATCATGTTCACATGCATTGTGGTGGTCGGGCTTTTGATGACGGTATTGATTCCGGCAATCGCGGCGCAATGCACCACGACGTCGGCCCCGTCCATCGCTCTCGTTAGCGCCTCGACGTCGAGGATATCGCCCTTCACCAGCTCCAGATTTTTGTGCCCGCTAAAATGTTTGTCCTTGAGAGAATCCCTGGCGAGATTGTCATACACCACAACTTTGTTTTTCTCGACGAGACGCCCTGTTAGCGTTGAACCGATAAATCCGGCGCCGCCTGTGATGAATATCTTTTTACCTTCGATCATGACCTACCTTGCGGTGTATTAATCTGGAAAAGCTGGTATTTGGAATTAATTCCTGATGTCGCAGCACGTCGTTGACTGATTTTCGGCATGCCTAACGGTGTATCGCCGTGATGTCGTTTTCAAGTCGCCACTCGGAGGATGGGCGAACAAATCCTCTTACCTCGCCCCATCGATAGGGTCGGGCATGGTCCTTTCCATGCCGATCTACCTCAAAGCCGATCGTTCTCTCGAGGCTGTCGATGCTGTATCCGCTGTCACGATAGATACTGGCACCAATTCGGTACCGACCGGGGAGCAGTGAAGCCCGGATGATCGCTTCAACAGCATGCTTTCCAACTGCCAATGCCTCGGGATCATGATCGATATCCCGGTGGGTGACGGCAACCGCAATGCCCTCCTCGGAATAGATTCCGATTTCAAAATGGGCGTCAGGAATGCGTTCCAAAACTTCGAATGTCAGTCGGACTCGTACGTCTTCCCCCATCGAAATTGCCGGGGTCGGGTCGCCAGATTCGTTCAGTAGTTGAACTCGCCGGATTTTCGCTTCACCAGTTCCCGCGCGTGTATGATCATCCTCGATCCAGCCCTCCACATCACACTCAGTCGCCCCCAACAGGTAACGGTTAACGACCTCGTTTACTGGGCCGTCGGCAGCGACACGACCATTCTCCAGCAACACACCGCGGGTGCAGAGTGTCCGAACCGCGCCCATATTGTGACTCACAAAGAGGACGGTTCGCCCGTCTGATCCAACGTCCTGCATCTTGCCCAGGCATTTCTTTTGAAACGAACTGTCCCCCACTGCAAGGACTTCGTCAACGATTAGAACTTCTGGTTCCAAGTGAGCCGCGACCGCAAAAGCTAGCCGTACGTACATCCCGCTGCTGTAGCGTTTCACCGGTGTGTCGATGAACTTTTCGATTTCGGAAAAATCGATGATCTGATCCAGCTTTCCTTTGATTTCGCGTTGGGACATCCCCAGGATCGTGCCGTTCAGGTAGATGTTCTCGCGTCCCGTCAGCTCAGGGTGAAAGCCAGTCCCCACCTCCAGCAAACTACCAACACGACCATGAATGGTCGCTTTGCCTGTTGTCGGCTTGGTGATGCGGGACAGGATTTTCAGCAGCGTCGATTTACCGGCCCCATTGCGACCAATCAATCCAACAACTTCTCCCTCGTCGACCTTGAAACCTACATCCCGCAAGGCCCAAAAAGACCCCGTCTCCGTCGCCTCTTGCGCTCGTGAATTTCTTCTGAGCAGACGATCGGTCAACCCGTTGACCAACTCGCGGATC
>JBMYRF010000099.1:0-3638 GCA_049602075.1 Rubripirellula sp. | reverse complement strand
GCAACAATGATGCTGGGCGGGTCTTTCTTGAATACGCCCCACAAAATCACAATTGCGAGGAAAATACCGCAAACACCACCCATTGGGACTGCTATTGCTGAGATCCAAGTAGAGGCTGCTTTGTGCTTAAGAGTTCTCTTTCGTGCGGTTCGGTTTGCCGAAGGTTGCTGCGCCTTCGTGGTTGGAAACGAAGGCAGATCAGAATTGAAGTAATCGTCTAAAGGTGACGCTTGCGTCGGTAGTTGAGTTGTCGTCACCTGGGACACTTCACTGCATTGGCTTCCATCGCTAGAAATTTGCAGAATCGCCTTGCACTGACTGCATCGCACCTGCGTACCAAAGCTGCTCTCATTGAACGTCAAGTTGACCGCACAGTTGGGACAGGAAACTGGTTTCGTGGTGGAAGCCTGATTGGTCTGCTCGCGGAGGTCTTCGTCGTACTGTCGCTTCCGCGGCGAATCAAGAAGGGTGAGCTTTGCGTCGGCTATCTCACTTAAAAGTGCCTGAGATAATTCACTGTGCGGACCGAGTGCGTAGGACCGAACATGTGCCATCTGCCGCATGGCTGCCGCTTCGATCACTTCCCGGTCTGACTCAAATACTGTTAGACCAAGCAACCGATAGTGGTTTGCCGGTTGTTCCGCGGCTGGGATCCCCAGCCAAAGGTAGTACGGATCCAAGGAATCATTCGCCATCGAGCAACCTCTACAGAGAATTGGAGCAACCTCATTGTAGGGGTGTTTTTACCATCGCAAACCTCCGCACATCGAATCCGAAATTAGATGCATGAAACATCAAAGGTCGAATCTCACACGCGCGACCGGATAGCGACATCGCTAACTTGTGTGGTCCCAATCAGGCGAGAGCGAGAGAGCAGGTGCGATCGAGTTCGCACTTTGGCTTTGATCAGGCGTTGATGATCGAATGTGGCGACTAACCTAGAGAGTCTCACTCAATCGTTCATCGACGTAAGTCATTGCCAGAAAGCACGTTATAACGCGGTGTGCAAAAAGGCTTTGTAACCACCGTTGAGAGTCAACTTGTGGTGCGTGGTCGAGTGGTGACCGGAGGAAGCACGCCCAAAGCAACCCTCTTCGAACCATGTCTATTTTGGAAGTTTGTCACAACGTCTTTATTGACAGCGAGTTATGGCGAGGGTGTTGCTTCCGGTGTCAACGAGACCGAAAAGGATTCGAAATTAGACATCGCCGTGTCGAATTCTGAAGCCAAATCACGACGGCGCGTATGACGCACATCATGTGGCTGACCAACCTGGCACCGGATATCCAAGAGGCGATTCTGTTTCTGCCGCGTGTCGAGTCAGGGCCGGACACGGTCAAGGAGATTGATGTGCGGCGGATCGCTCGGGTGATGGATCGGGGGGTGCAGTGGGGGATGTGGGGTGGTCAAATCGGGACAGGACAATCGTGTCCTTTGTGAAACAAAATCAGTTGCAGCAAGCAACGAGTCGGAAAAATGCCACGCTCCCATCCAATGCTAGCGACTCGAATCTCCAATAAGAAATTGCCTGTCCCCTTTTCCGCCCTTTTCCGCCCTCGAAATTGCCGCTTCAAATACGATTCCGAACACAAAAGGGGACGGAGGTCAATCAGCGGATTCGACCCCATTCCCCTTTTCTTCGCCATCCGTCGTTATACGTAAGCCATGCGAACCGCTACCAATTAAACGTTGCCGCAACCATCGCCGTATTGCATTTGGCACACCGGAACAAACCGCTGTCATCGTGTTTGCACCGTGCAAGATTCTTCCTGAATTCTCTCTGGCTGGAATCCAACAGCTGCTGCAGCTTTTGATACCCGTCAACAGTGATGTGGGCATTGAAACCGTCCGCTTCGTATTCCTGATACATCTCGGACTGCACCAATGGATTTTGTGCAACCCGGTTGAGGTGATGCTTGGCGATGCTGCTGTGCTTGCTGACCGCACGAACGCCGAACGTGCGAACACCGACGGAAATAGCTTTCCGAAGAATGTTCTTAACGCCGGTGGAACTTGGCGATTTTAAATTGCTGTTCTTAAATTGGCTAGTTTGCTCCGATAGTTCCACGCAACTTCGGACCGATCCACCGTGAAGAATACGCTTAAAATTCTCACGCATACGGCCAAATCTCTTTGTTCGCACGTAGCGTAGAAGGCTCATCAAGTTTGCGAACCAGATCGTATCCGTACGGAGTCTGATGGCCCAAATCGTGCTTCGCGAAGCCGACGCCAGGATCCGAGGCAAAGCCAGTCCGTAGCCATCCGTTCCCAGCAAAATGACTCTGGCCTCCGATGGCGATCTCGCATAAACAGACCGAATCCCGATCGCTGACGTCAATGGCGTCAGACTGACTTACAAAACAAAGCAATTTTCTCGGTTTTTCCAAAAAGCATTGTGATGCGTGGGCTCCATGCGCCATGGAAACCCATTACCAATCCACATTCGTACGGCCAGGCAAGCATGATCACGGAACTCGACGTGACGCTTACCGATTACTTCCTGGCAATCGAATGCGCGCTATTTGCGTATCTTTTGTGTCGAGCTGATCGCCCCAACAGCACGTTAAAAACATCGCTCGTGGTGTTTTTCATTATGGGTAGCATCGCTTCATTCGCTGGAGGAACTTGGCACGGATACTTTCATGACCGAGGCGGTGTCGGTGGGCGAGTCCTCTGGACTTGTACGCTGCTTGCAATCGGCGTGAGCGCTCTTTCGGCCTGGTCTGTCGGCGCCTGCCTTGTCTTGACACCGCGGCTACATCGCGCGGTGACTTCCGCAGCGGCCATGGCGACTCTGGTGTACGCCTTTGTCGTGATCCGTGTTACGGATTCTTTCTTCGCCGCAATTGTCGTTTACCTGCCTGCCCTGGTTTTTCTAACAGGAGCATTCGTCGCGCTGTACGCTCGATTACGTACACGGGAGCTGCTCTATGGCGTTGCCGGTCTACTGGTGATGTTTGTCGCCGCTGCCATCCAACGGAGTGAAGTGGGAATCGATCTGTTGGGTCTTGATCACAATGCGTTCTATCACCTGGTGCAATTTGCTGCCTTGGCGTTGTTTTTCAAGGCTGCTTGGTGGTGTGTTGCCACGGAGCAGGGTACGAAGTCACCGTATGAGACGCCGGACGTTATTTTGCGCCAGATCGAAAGGTAAAGTCATTGTGAATTGCACCGAGTCTGACAAGTCGGTTCACGAGTCTTCGTTCGCCCTCTTTCTGGGCACCGTTGGCTTCATTCTTTTCTTTGTCGCCATCGGAGCCATCCTTTGCGGGTTGCTATTCGTGACAGGTCACACGGACTTCCGAACTCGTACCGGCGTACCATCTGAATCGACCCAGCACAACTTTAGAGGCCTCTCCGAGTTAGGGTCGCACCTACAACGGTGATTCGGAATCGAATACGGTCGTGATCATGCGAACCGATGATCGGAGCCGCAAGTCGATTACGGCCCAAAAGCGATTTCGCAGGGAAAGGGGCCGATCACTACGCCCAGTTCACCACGGCCCGTGTGACGCACATCATGTGGCTGACCAACTTGGCCCCTGATATTCAGGAGGCGATTCTGTTTCTGCCTCGCGTCGAATCAGGGCCGGACACGGTCAAGGAGATTGATGTGCGGCGGATCGCTCGGGTGATGG
>JBMYRF010000098.1:0-3681 GCA_049602075.1 Rubripirellula sp. | reverse complement strand
CCAACGCGCGAAAAAACGCTATCGCACTCTCAAATCTGCGCCTGTCCCTAGCTTTACTCCCTGTCCCTATCTCTGCTTCCCCAAATCAGTGCCTGTCCCTATCTCTGCTTCCCCAAAATCAGTGCCTGTCCCTATCTCTGCTAGTGCCTGTCCCTATCTCTGTGTCCCTTAGTGCCTGTCCCTATCTCTGCTCCCTGCTTAGTGCCTGTCCCTATCTCTGTGTCCCTTAGTGCCTGTCCCTATCTCTGCTTCCCTATCTCTGCTTCCCTATCTCTGCTTCCCTATCTCTGCTTTCCCTATCTCTGCTTTGTCCCTGCGTATCCCTATCTCTGTCCGATTGTCGCGTCTAATGGTGTTTAGGGACCGGCCCCTCGTTGGCGGCGGGTTGGCGAACTTAAGCAGGTTGTTTCGATGGGTTTCGCTTCTTTGGGGAGCGGTCTTTCGGATCAGCTTTCCAGAATTCTCTCTTTAATGAGACTTTTTTGCTGCGGGCTACGCAACTATAAGGGTGACACTCAAACGGGGTGGCGATGGTAAGCATTCTTCACTGCTCGGTCGAATGGCCGTTTACCCCTCCTTTCTGTACCCACGCGGGCCCCATGCTGCCAGGGAAATAAAATGACGATCAGATCTAGCTCCTCACATCGATGCAAGCGTGCGTTCAAGCGACGATTAATTCTCGAGAGCCTGGAAGCTCGACATCTGCTGGCGGCAGATTTTGGCGATGCTCCGGCACCTTACCCGGTGACCTTGGAGGAAAACGGGGCGAGGCATGAAAGCGTCGGTCCGACCCTTGGTTTGGTTCGTGATTCAGAAGTCAACGGAACGCACTCGGCGAACGCTGACAGCGATGGAATCGATGAGGATGCCGTCCTCAGTGAGTTCGACCTGCAAGCCACCGTCGGCGCGAATCCGGCCGTCACGATGCTGGTTAGCAACCCGACCGGCAGCGAAGCGACGCTGGCTGGTTGGATCGACTATGACCAAGACGGATCGTTCGAAGCTTCAGAGCGAGCAACGGCGGTCATTAGTCCCGGCACGGGTAGCGAACGTGTCACTCTCTTGTTTCCGGACATCCCCGAGGGGGCGGCGGGCAATACTTTCGCGCGATTCCGCTTCAGCACGGACGCGTCCTTTACGTCAAATCCATCCCCCGTTGGATTGGCGACTGACGGCGAGGTCGAGGACTACGCGTTCACGTTTGTGAGCCAAACAGCAGGAACAGTTCGCAAGTCAGTCAAGCTGGCGAGTCTGCTAAACGGTGTGCCAGCAATATCCACTGGCAACTTCTATCACGCACCGACAACAATCGGCGATTTTGACGGCGATGGCATCGATGACCTCGTGGTTGCATCCCGTGGTCTCTCCGGGCAAAACCAACCCGGATCGGTCTATCTCCACCGCATGAAAGAAGATGGAACCGTCCGCGAAACAACCTCGTTTTCGATCAATTCGCCAAACTTTGGTACGGACGTGACTGCGGCCGGTGACATTAATGGTGATGGGGTCACGGACTTGGTGGTTGGATCCAATGTGGCCGACGGAGGAAATGGTGCCGTCTTTGTCACCTTCTTGAACAGCGATGGCACATTGCAAAGCAGCACCAAGATCGGTACCAATCTGAATGGTGGGCCTCCGCTTCGCGATGATGACATCTTCGGGAATAGCGTCACAGCGATTGGCGATCTCGATGGCGACGGCGTTTCGGAAATTGTGGTAGGTGCCAATGGCGATGATCTTCCAGCTGACAACAATGGCGTCGCTTATGTGCTGTTCTTGAACCGCGATGGAACCGTGAAACGTTTCGTCCGGCTCGGGGAAGGTTTGAACGGCATACCCGCCGGCACCCTCGTTCGGAACGATTCTTTTGGCTATCGAGTCGACGCGATCGGCGATCTGAACCAGGATGGCATTCCTGATCTGGCTGTTCACGCTCCGGGTGACGACACCGGTGGTCCAACTCGAGGTGCAGTCTATCTGTTGTTTTTGGCGGCTGATGGAACGGTGCAGTCACACAAAAAATTGGCCAGCAATCTCAATGGCGTTCCCACGTTGGACGACGGTGACCAGCTTGGGCGAGGATTGGGTGTCTTGAGCGACTTGGATGGCAATGGTGTTCGAGAACTTGCCGTTGGAACCATTTGGAACGACACCGAAGGGACCGACCGAGGCGCGATTTACATCCTCTACATGGAGTCCGATGGAACGGTCAGCCGGCACGTCAGAATCGCTGATGGAGTCAATGGAGGTCCTTCACTGGCAGATGGTGACAAATTCGGAACGCATATCGCCTCGGTAGGTGACCTCGACGGCGACGGCGTGCATGAAATCGCGGTAACGGCGCTGCACGATGACAGCGGCAACCCGAATCAAGGCGCCGTCCATGTTCTGTTCATGAATTCCGCCCCGACAAATCCGCCATCGCTTGACCCGATTCCAGATCGTTCGCTCGATGAAGATCAAAAGCAAATCGTGTTGCTGGTGCCAGCCGAATCACCGGGACGTGTGGATCGAATTGACGCGAAAACTGGGACGCTCCTGGACTCATTCGGTGAAGGTGTGCTTACTTCACCGACCGATGTTGCAATCGGACCCGAAGGTCATTACTACGTCGTCGACAAAACGAATAGGGCTGTTCAAAAGTTTGATCGAGCGACTTTCGAGTATTTGGGCCGAATTGTAGGCTCCTTAGGATTGCGTGATGAGTTTCCACCGTCCTTGCTCGTCCGGGAAAATGGAAACGTGCTGGTGAGCACAGGTTCCACAGTGAACGAGTATTTGAATGATGGATCCGATGCTGGAGACTCACGTCAAAATGATGTAGTCGATATGGAGCTTGGTCGGGATGCCTCATTGCTTACTTTGCGCGGAGGTGGTAGCGCCGGCAGGTATCCTTCTACGTATCCTTCTGAGACGCACAGTGGCAATAGTCGTTTTTCAAGAGCCGTGGGGGGCGGCGTGGCTTTTGATGCCTCGGGCAATATATTTATTGCGGAAACGTTTTCTGCGGACTCCGATAATCGCTTGGTGATTCAAAAAGTCGGGTCCATACCTAGTGCGGAAGAAAATCGAGCAGCAAGTTTTGGAGAAAGTGAAATCTTTGTGACCCTGCCAGGTTTGGGAGGTGTCACGGACATCGATTTTGGGCCTGACCATCATCTCTACTTGAGCGATGCGAGTCTCAACCAAATCATTGTGGTGGATGGGCAGACGGGTGAGATTCGCCAGCGGCTTCAGAACATCGATCAAAATGGACACATCGCTGTGGTCACACTGCCCGGTTTGCATCCGCAAGATGCGACGATCGAATTGACGGGCATTGGAGACGGAGATGGGCGCAATCAGCCGCTCTCCGTCACGGCGGTCAGTAATAACCCAAGTTTGATTCCAAATCCAACCGTTGACTACATGTCCAATTCCGATTCGGGGCGGTTAACCATTACCCCGACTGCGGATCAAAGCGGCATCGCTAATATCACCGTGACCGTTATGGATGGTGGGGCGGATGACGATCTGCAAACACTGCAGGACAACAAGTCGACGCTGCGTACATTTCAGATCCAAATCGATTCGTCTGCATCCATCGCCCACGACGACACGACTGTGATGTGGCGAACGGATATTGAGTCAGAAACTATCCATGTCCCGATTGGCGAATTGTTGCAAAATGATTTCTTGGGA
>JBMYRF010000097.1:0-3844 GCA_049602075.1 Rubripirellula sp. | reverse complement strand
TCGGCGTTTGACCGCTCGCATTTTTGTAAACGCCGACCGACAAATTCATTTTCTCAGGATGGGTGTCAGCCAAGAAAGCTTCCGTCAATCCCAAGATAGCATCGGGTGGGGCAGTGGAGAGACTAGCAAATCGACCGTTCGAGTGAGAGCTGGCGAGTTCGTTCATCGGTATGCGTTAACGGGGAACACGGCAAAACAACAACTTTCGCCTGATCCTACCCAAGAATGGCGGAGCCGCCTATCGACCTGCGATTCAAGGGCGATCCTCCCGATAATCTGTGAGCTTGCCTTTGTTTCACAGAGCTTGGCAAACAAATAATCATTTGACTTAGCTCGTAAAAAGCTCTAGGTTGGCGGGGCTTACGAGTACGTTCGCACTCGCAAAAATGTGGCAGGCCCATGCGGTTCATCGCCATTTTAATTTTTCTATTCTTGTCCACCCAAGGTTTTTCACAGAACCTGGAGCCGGAAATCGCTCTTCAATGGGTCAAGCCCCTCGGCCCGATTTCGTCGACGGTCGATGACTCACAGATGGTCTTGTTGGTAATCACCGATGATGATCCGTTTCAATCCAAAGCAACTCCCCAGTCGCAGCCGAAATTCGACACAAAACAAATCGAGGGTGAAGTTGTCATCGAAGAGCCGCCCGTGTGGTGCGGGCATTTAATCGCAAAAGCGATTGGCAAAGCGTTAAAAGTTCGTCCCGACTTGAGCGACAAGCTTTCACTTCAAGCTTTATCAGCTGGGTTACCGCCGGAACTCACTGGGGGATCATCAAGCAATCAGCCAAGCCGTGCAATCGTGTTTTTGTGCGACACCCGATATCGCCTACTCGCCTTCTGCGTTGGCGTGCCCGATGTGGATCAACTACTGACGATGATCGAGGATGCTCAAGATGTAAACCAAACGCTTTCCCTCGATCCTGAACTCACCCATCACGGTTTGGTTCATGCGTTGATCGATCGAAACCAGCCTCGACTGGACCGATTGTGGCGCAACACTCTCCACGAAGTCACCCTTGCCTTCGATGCCAAGCCGGGACAGCCAATCCGCGTTGTGGATCTCGACCCAACGGCTGAAAGAATCCTGGAATTGGACGCGACGCTTAAGCCCTCCTACGAAATTGACGTACGACTACGGTTTGGATTGAATGATGCAAACGATCGGCGGCGACTCGTGGTTTTGGAACAACATCCACAAGCCCGACTTTCATGGTGCGACGTACTGACACCGTTCATCGCAAGCTTCAACCTGATCGATCACTGGCGCGGACTCGTTCAAAGCGTGTGGGGCTTCCCACCCATCACAGCAGATGCAGATATTAGCGATCTGCAAACTTGGATCACTGAGCAACTACCTTCGACCCCCGTTGTCTTGGTCATTCGCCCAGCCCATCAAGCGGCTTCATTGCCATGGCCACCAGCCACAAACGACAGGCGTGGCAAGGCTTGGCAAAAAGTTCATGAGCAAGCGGTCACACATCCTTACCGGAAAGTTGATTATCAACAACTTGCTAGCCTGCTTCATCTGCGTCAACTGCGTCCAATCGATGTCTTGGCATCTTCGCCCATTCGCTACATCATGCTGGATCGGAATGCATCAACCTACGCCGCGATCCGGGAAAATGATCCGCCTGGAAGATTCGCCAGCATGCTAAACCGCTCTCGTCTTAAAACGGCCGAAGTTGAGGCCCCTAATCGTTAGAGGTATTTCCAATGCTGACACGACTATTCTATTCGATGCTTGCTGTGACAACTTTGTGCGGCAATGCGTTACTGCACGCCGTCTCCCCTGAAACTATCCGGGTAGGACAGGGATTATTCGAACGCGAATGGCCCGTCAAAGATCCGCGACTGGGCGGTGATGGATTGGGTCCGATATTCAACGGACAATCATGCGTCGCCTGTCATAACCAAGGCGGTGTTGGTGGTGGCGGGGCTGCTGAATTCAATGCGAATACGATCGGCATTGAATCCATGAACATCAAAGGGCACAACGTGGACAACGATGTCATCGCATCGATGGTTAGTAAGTTCCACCCTGGGTTTGTTCAACTTAATGGTTCGGTGGTCAATACGTTCACGATCCCTCACCGCGGTGGATCATCTGGTCTTCGCCACCTGAATGATATTTTGTATCAGCATGTGCCAACCGTACGAAGTGATTTTGGTGGGTCAGCCGATGCTGCGGAAGTTCGCCATTCCTACGCTACACCCATCCTATTCAATTACAAAAATGATCGTCATGAAATCACACTCCGAGCGAGGCTGTTTCAGCGGAACACGCCTTCACTGTTTGGTGCGGGCATCATTGATGCCGTGACTGACGAACAACTGATGGCTCTAACAAAAATTCAAAAAACACATCCTGAAATCAGTGGCCGCCCAGCATCGTTAACAGATGGGAGGATCGGTAAATTCGGCTGGCGTGGTAATGTCGGCTCACTCGTCGAATTTATCGATCAAGCCTGCGCAAACGAGCTTGGTCTGGAAACGCGGCGTAAACCGCAACCAAAAGATCCGCTAAATCGTGAATATCGCAATCCGACGATCGACATCACTGATGCCCAAATCCGAGCGATGCATGATTTTGTTTCAGCACTTCCCGTTCCCACGCGAAGAATTCCTGACACAAGTGATGAACGCGCAGAGGTCAGTCGGGGTGAGCAGGTTTTTAACAGTGTCGGCTGTGCCGTTTGCCATGTCCCCAATCTTGGTGTTGCCCAGGGAATCTACAGCGATCTGCTGCTGCACGAGATGGGACATGAATTGATTGATCTGAATCATGCCGAACCCTACGTGGTACGGCGAACACCCATTGTCAGACACGATTACACCGCGTCCGTGATGACTGAAAACAGTCCCGGATCGATGGGTGGCTATTACGGAGCCACAACCACGATCGAAACAAATGCGATTCCCATCAATCGCGAATCCTTTTCAACGGCGAACCGCCGCCAAACGCGAAAACCGACTCGTGATTACAAATTCGTCGCACCCGAGTATCCTTCCCGGAAACTCAATTTCATCGACTTGATAAACGAACAAATCGGCTATGAAACCGAGGAACAAGTTCTATCAGATGGTCGCCGACAAATCTCTGAAGAGAAGCTGTCTGTGCATGCCTACATCCGATTGCACTATGAACCGACACGCTTCAACCAGGAATGGCGAACCCCCCCGCTTTGGGGAGTCGCAGACTCAGCGCCGTACATGCACGACGGACGGGCACAGACGCTCCTGGAAGCAATCACGATGCATGATGGAGAAGCCGCGGGAACTCGCGACCGCTTCTTGAATCTATCGCTATCAGACCGCCACGCGCTGATCGTGTTTCTGGAAACCCTGGTTGCACCAAGCAATGCTCCACAACCCAGATCTTAACATTTGGTAGAAAACAGAGCCGGAAAGGAATGCGGCATGTTCGGTAGAGTGGGCCCGATCGTAGATCAGGCCCGCTCAACCACACACAGAGGCGCTGGGCGTGCATCAAGAAATTGGCTCCATCCTATTAGTAAGCCGTATTCGCAGGTCAGAATTACTCTTCTTCCATCAGGCTGGTTGCTCTCCAAAAAATCAAATTGCAGTCGCGAATCGAAAACTTTCGCGAGACGCGGAATAACCCTCTTTGCCCGCTAAATTGCCAGCATTGCGAGCATCGCCGTGATTTCTCTGGAGCTGCCGGTCTGAAAGTGCCCTCATCAGTTTCTCAATGAGGCACTATATTTCGACCTAGTAGCGTTGTTACGAACGGGACTAACGCATCCAACATCCTTTTTGTGGCCCTTCGATGGGCCGGGCACGGGAAAATGTCGTCGCAAACCGGCAATCGCGGAATTGTTCGC
>JBMYRF010000096.1:0-3892 GCA_049602075.1 Rubripirellula sp. | reverse complement strand
GAGTCCCGCCCTGGGCACTGCTGCTATTCTCCGAGTCGGTGCGACGCTCACAGCAAATCGGACGACTCTCGGTCTTGTTTGTAACGTGTTCGACCGGATCCTCTCCCCGTCGGTCTTTTTGCGTCGGTCTTTTTGTGCCGGTTCAGCATCTCCTGAGCGGCACGGCGCTAGCCGCCGGTCTCTGGTGCAAGGGATAAAGGGACAGAAGGGAAGAGGACAGAAGTGGACAGAAGTGGACAGAAGGGGACAGGCATAAACTCATTCGTCTGACTTGCAGTCAAATCACTCCGTGCCTCTCCCCAATTTGCCCTCAAATCACTCCGTGCCTGTCCCCAATTTGCCAGTGCCTGTCCCCAATTTGGCAATTTGACGTGTCAATTTGTAGTCGAGCGAAAGATGAAATCGACGCAGGATTCGTAAGCCGCGAAAGCCCTGCCGGCAACTCAAGGAACCGAGTGTTTACTGCGTCGAACATGGGTGGCCAGATTCGAGCCGGCGAGTGACTCAATTTGGCACGACGTTGCTCGGCACAACGCTTGGCTCTTTCACGCTGGACCCTCCGCGAGGGGGCGTGGTTCTTTATGCTGTTGGAACGGAAAGTATGCTGTTGGAACGGAAAAAACACCTTCGGATTCTTCTCGACTGCCCATGAGCGACTCACCGCAGACCATCCGCATTTTTATCTCCAGCCCCGGTGACGTCGCTGCGGAGCGGGACGGAGCAAAACGCGTCATCGAGGGACTGCAAAGGTTCTATCCACAGGCGACGTTGCAGTCGGTGTTATGGGAGGAGCTTGCGTTGCCTGTGACTGCGTCGTTCCAGGAAACGATCGACATCCTGCTAGGGCGAGAACCGATCGATATCGCGGTGTTCATTCTCTGGTCACGGTTGGGATCGTCGCTCGGGGCAGCGATCACGAAACCCGACGGCAGTCCGTACCTGAGTGGGACCGAGCGTGAGTTCGACCTGATGCTGGCAGCGCTCGAGCAGAGTGGGCAAAACCGTCGGGTGATCCTGGCTTACGTTCGAGATGACTATGAAGGCTTCACTAAAATCTAGCAAAGTGCCCAAGGTCTGAACGCGATGAGCTGATCGACCAGCAGCAGTTAGCCGAGTCTTTCGTCGTCGAAAACTTCCACGACGCCGAAGGTCGCAACCTGCGTGCGTACCAGTCGTACTCCGAACCAATCGGTTTTCTACAGCGTCTGCGGGTTCATCTGCGGAATTCGATCGACGATTTGCTGGACATCGATTCGGTCACCTGGACCGAGGAACCGTATCGCGGTTTGGAGACGTTTGACGTCGAGCACGCTCCGATCTTTTATGGCCGCGAGGAAGAAACCTGCGATCTGCTGCAACGACTGCGGGATCAACAAGAGGCGGGTTGCGCGTTCGTCGTGAGCGTGGCCGCCAACCTCGTTCAGCACGCCGATGACGAGGGCGGGAAGTGGCAAGTCAGTGCGTTCATTCCGACACTGGCCGACCAAAGTCTGTGCCATACCCTGGTGCGTGCGATTGGCGGAGTCTTGCCGGAGCTGATCGACTCGGAGGAGGCCGCGACCAACGTCACCGAAGGGCTGGCGGAAAACGCGGCGTTGATGGTCAAACTGACGATTGCTCCGGCTTTTTCCCGAGCCGGCGAGCCGGTGCGTCTACTGCTGATCCTCAACCAGATGGAGGAACTGTGGACCGACCGCAACACCACGGCGGAGGATCGCGAGAGTTTTCTGGCGGCGCTCAAGGCACTGGCCGAAAGTGGTCACGTGTCCGTGCTGGCAACGTTGCGCAGCGACTTTTACCATCACGCCCAGGCATCACCAAGTTTTCTCAGCTTAAAAGGGGAGCGTGGGCACGTCGATCTGCTTGCTCCTGACGCTGCCTCGGTCCATCGGTTGATCACCGAGCCGGCGCGGCTGGCCGGTTTGAAATTCGAGCAGCATGAACAATCGGGTCGATCCCTCGATGAAGTGATCCTGCAAGACGCCGCCCACGATGCCGATGCCTTGCCGCTGTTGGAATACACGCTGTCGGAACTCTATCGTCAACGCAACCAGGAAGAGCGTCTGCTGACCTACGCCGCGTACGTGGAATTGGGTGGTGTGGAAGGGGCGATCGGCAAGCGTGCCGAAGAAACGTTTGTCGCTCTGCCTGCGGATGCCCAAGCGGCGCTCGACGAAATCCTGCCGCTGCTGGTCAGTGTCGATGTGGCGGGTGAACAGGCCGCCGTGCGGCGGAGGGCCAAGGTGTCGGACCTCACAGCCACCTCGGCTCGCAAAACACTCACCGATCAACTGGTGGCGGCTCGCTTTCTGACGACTGACGGGGAGGGAGAAACACCGATCGCCAGCCTGGCTCATGAGGCGTTACTGCGTAGTTGGGACCGCATCGTCGGCTGGATCAACGCGAACCGTCAGCAACTGCGACTGCGTGCCCGAGTGGAGCAACAGCAACAACGCTGGGAACAGCAAGACCGCGAGGCGAGTTTGCTGCTAGCGGACGGGTTGCCGTTGGATGAAGGCCGGCAGTTGGCCGAGGAAGCTCCCTATTTGCTGACCGCATCAACGAAGGACTATATCGACGCTTCGATCGCGCATCAGGAAAGCAACGCAAGAAAGAGTCGTCGCGTGCGAACGGTGGTGTTGTCCACGATCGCCGCCTTGGTTGTTGCGATGGCAGTGGGCGGATTCATTGCCTGGCAAATCAACGAACAGAATCAGCAGCAAGCCGCCTTGGAACAACGGGCCACTGCGGCCAGCGGCCTCGTTCAGCGTCTGCTGGATGTCGAAGCATTGGGCTTGAAGGTTGCGATCGACGATTTGATTCCCTATCGCGACTTGGCTCGCGAGGAACTGGTCGCGGCGTACGAAGATTCCGGTGATGCATCCAAAGCGAAGCTCCACGCTGCGTTGGCACTCGTCGGCGAGGACGAATCAGCACTCTCCTTTTTGAAGGAGCAGTTGTTGCAAGTGACACCTGCCCAATTTGGTCCTGTCCGAGAACAGTTGGACACCTACAAGGAGCAACTCACAAAAGACTACTGGGACATCGCACTCAATGACGAAGGGGAACCCGACCGTCGTTTTCACGCCGCCTGCGCCTTAGCAAAATACGATACCGAGAATGATGATTGGGCTGATCCTGAATTTGTGCGATTCATCGCCAATCAGCTCGTCGGCGTGCTACCCTCGGAACTCGTTCCTTGGCGTGATGCGTTGCGACCGGTTCGGCAGCAGCTGGCTACCGCACTGGGAACGATCTACCGTGACGGCGATGCGGGGGAACAGGTGCGTTCTTTTGCTTCGGACACGCTGGCCGACTACCTGGGCGAAGATGCCGATGGGTTGTTCAGCCTATTAGCCGACAGCAACCAAAAGCAGTTCGCAACGATGTTCAACAAGTTGCAGAACCATCGTGCCCGAGCGATTGAACTGGGCAACACCGTCGTCACCACGCTGATCCCGGCCGATGCGAGCGAAGCGGACAAGGAAAGCCTTGCGATCCGTCAGGCCAACGCCGCCGTGATGCTGTTGCGAATGGACGCTGCCGAGAACGTCTGGCCGCTCTTGAAACACAGCCCTGACCCACGGGTGCGGAGTTACATCATCCATTGGTTAGTCGCTCTTGATGGCAAGCCTGATCCGATCCTCGCTCGCTACGAGCAGGAAACCGACGTCACGATCAAGCGGGCGCTCCTGCTGTGTCTGGGCGAGTTCAAGCTGGCACAGGCCACCAAAGATTCGCTCACGGAAACCGTGCGACAGGTTTATCAAAGCGATCCCGATGCGGGACTGCATGCTGCTGCCGAGTGGCTGCTGCGACAGTGGGACGTTTCGCTGCCCGATTTACCTGTTGGCGGGCCGCCGCTGACCGACGAGCAGAAAAGCCAGCTTGC
>JBMYRF010000095.1:0-3898 GCA_049602075.1 Rubripirellula sp. | reverse complement strand
CGAGAAAACGGGGACAGGCATGGGAGAAAAAGGGGACAGGCATAAGCTGCTTCGGCTGATTTGCAGTCAAATCACTTTGTGCCTGTCCCCAATTCGCCTACGGCTCAATCATTGAATGGTTAAACGTTCTCAATAAACCGACGAACCACCGGGCTCCACCGTTCGCTCGGCTTCTCCACCGCAGGTCCGCTCGCTCCCTACGGGGCTGCGGTCTCCGGCTCCGCCACGAGCTCACTGGACTCGAATGGAACGAAAGCCAAACGCAGGCCGAAGTTCGAGTCGCGGGACGTTGGCTGATAGTTATTGCGGTTCGCGGTCCGGCAGTCCGCTGCAACAATGATCCAGCTCCCGCCACGCACCACTCGGCGCGAGCTTCCGAATAGTCGTATTGGGTCAGTACGCACGCCGCCAAGAGGGTAGCTGCCATACCAGTCGTGACACCATTCGTACGAGTTTCCATGCATATCGAACAAGCCACGAAGATTCGGTCGAAGCTCCTTGGCGACATGCGTTTGGCGATCGCTATTGCTCTGGTACCAACCGTAATGCTCCAGCAATGTCTCATCGCCACCAAAGCTGTAGACCGTCCTCATTCCGGCGCGAGCCGCGATCTCCCATTCCGCCTCGCTCGGTAATCGAAAACCACGCGCCTCCAATCTCACAGGCCGATTTCGAGGCCAGTCCGTCTGCCCATCGCGAGGGTACTGAGAAATGCTAGACGCTGATGGCTCGGGGTACGCCTGATCGACCTCCGAGAATCCCGCTTGCAGCGTCAACCATCGGCAGTACTTCACACACTCGTGCCAGGACGGAGCTACCATCGGGTGCTGCAGCGTCGGACTCCACTGGTCATTGTTGACCAAGTGCCCTGACGCTTCGTACTCGCCGCGCGTGATCTCGCGATCCAGGATCGCAATCGGTCGAGTAAGCCTGACACGATTGAGCGTCTCATCCTTTTCACGCACTCGATCATCACTCGTTGAACCGATCGTATATTCACCGGGGGGAATCACCACATAAGTCTGATAGAACGTCTGATCTCCAGCTTCAATCGCAAGCGTGAACCATTCTCGCTTGCGATCATAGGGTCGCGGAGTTTGGTCCACCTGTCGCACCAGTTCAAGTTGGCCCCACTGCCGCAGCAGCCAGCCCGCCGCGCCGTGGATGGCCGAACTGGGATCGTCAGCGTACCACTGCACTATCAGATCGACCGGTTCCTGCTGCTGATCATCTGGAAACTCGTCCAATTTGAACTCACCCAACGCCAACAACAGTCCGAACAGCACGCGGTCTTCTCGTACACGGTCGTCACCATTCAGTGCCAGCCGGTTTTGGTTTGCGAGTTTCAAACAGGTCAACAGTTGCAGTGGTGTCACACCCTCCTCGCGGCAACGATGCACAAACTGTGTCAGCGATTCGGGATCATCGGTAATCCGTAACGCAGGAAAGAGCTTCTCCGTTTGAGACAACCTCGCCAGCGCTGCGGCGGCGTTGGCCTGACGCCTTGCCAACGCGTCCCGCTCATCTCGCGGGACCAAAGGCCGAAGCCAAACCGATGCGGTGACCACTTCGCCGCCCGTTGAAGTGGCGCTGACCGAGACGAGACGATAACCGTCTGTCTGCAGCTTGCGACATTGCGTCAGATGTTCCGGCGGCGATAGCCCATACGAATGACTGGATTCGAAACGTGTGCTTTCATTCCAAACTGCGTTATAACGCAGATCAGGGTTGCCGACTTTCATCAAGTCGGCGTAGCCGCGATGGCCCCGGATCGAATCGAGATCCGAATCTTCTTGGATGTGCAAGTCGTTGGAGTAACCCGCCGCGACGGCCTCCCCGAGCAACGCAACCGACCGATCCGCGTACCGTTTTGCTTTCTCTGCATCCCGAGTCTCATAAACACCTGATGCAAGCGAAAACGCGCAGGCCGCGTCGTACAGGACACCCTCGTCATCGGACTGGTCATCAACCAAGCTTTCCAGGCGTTTGACCGCATCGGCTTCTTCGCTCAGGTGAGCCGACACCACGACCCCCAAGTACGCCTTGATGGATTCGGAGGTGCCAAGGTTCACGAAACGCTGCAGGTCCGCTCGTGCCGCATCAGCGTCGCCGGTACGGGCATTCAGGATCGCGCGGTATTGGTAAGCGGACGCCAAACTCGGGGCTTGCTGAACCACATAGGCCAGATCGGCCAGCGCCTCCTTATCTTTTCCCAAATAAAATCTAGCCTTTCCTCGTGCGAAGCGAGCATTCAGGTTAGCGGGCGTTTCTTTTAAAGAAATCTCAGTAGCGGCTAGCGCCGCCTCGTTCCGCTGCTGCGTTGTCTCTGGCTCTCCGACCTGACCGGGGTCGATATCCCAGTGAATTCTGTCGAGATAGAGTTTGTCGGCATATTCGGAGACGGACAGATTCAAGAACCCAATTCCAATCCCATTCGCTTTTGTTCTCACTCCACAGTACTTCTGCTTTCCATTGAGCCCACGAAAACCCTGCAGACCGTGCCAGAAGGTGTAACCCGCCTTGCTCAACTCCACATACGCTTCCATGCGTTGATCAAACGAAAGGCCAACGTAGATCCGCGAGTCTTCCTCTTCGAATTCCTGCTTGACCCACAAACCGGTGTATTGCTCAGTCGATTGATCATCGATTGAGCCAAGACAACCGGCGACATCGACCGCGACGAATCCGTCGCCTCGCATCGACTCGTCTTGAGTCAGCATGGACTCGGGAGAATCAACGATCTTCGACCGCCAGTCGCGACCGTCACGAGACCAAGTCGCAGCCACTTGAACCAAATCTTCGTGCGCGTAGGGACGCAAACGAATCGGGCGGAAACCCGACTCGCTCAGCTCTTCGGCGACTCCCTGAAACTCATTCAGCGGCAACGCCTGACAGAAAGCGAACCGCTCCGCTATCATTCCGTCGGCTTGCTCGATCTGCTGAATCAACTCGGCCGATGGTTGCTGCCAGGACGGATCCAGAGGCGGATCGTCCCAATTCGGCTTCAGTTCGTGATTGACTTCGTTGTCGAGCTTGGCGATGGCCTGATCACCGTACTTCGCAAATCCATCGAACAGTGCTGTGAACTGTTTTGGTTCGGCATCCATCAACAACTCAAACAGCCCATCAACATCGTCACTCAGATAGTCGCCCAGAGTGTCGGTCGCAAAGCTTCGCATCTGCTCCCCCCGGCTTTTGTCCCGATAGATTACGCCCAGAGCGGGAGCCAACCGATCCCGAACCGGTCGCAAGGCATCACGCCACGGCAGCAGTTCCGATGGCAAGACGCCGACCAAGTGAGACGCAACGAAACCAGTAAACTCCGGGTCACGCCATGCCTCGTTGGCGGAATCGTAGGTGGCCAGCGCACAAGCGGCTTGGAAGCGACGGTCACTTTCCTGCGTGCCGCTGATTGCGATGCCCCAGTAGTATTCTTTCAGATCCTCCTGATGGTCATCGAGTTTGGCCAGCTGATCTCGGACGGGAGCAAACTGGGCAGGGCTCACATCCAAGAGTCGTTCTTTCAGGAAGGGTAGCACCGAAGCGTCATCGCTGACCAGCGCGAGCCCTGAATGGAGCTTCGCATTGGAGTTGTCGTCCGCCCCTTCGTACACCGCGACGAGAGTCTCCCGTGTCAAATCGCGATAGTAAACCAAATCCTCAATTGCGTCCCACAGACCTGAAGCCTTGACATCCAACAAACGCTGGACAAGTCCATCGGCTTCAGTGACCCGCTGTTCCAACGCAGCTTTCCGTTTGTTCTGCTCGTTGATTCGCCAAGCAACGATACCGCCAACCATCAACGCAACCACCAACGCAGCGATGGTCGATAGCACAGCGCTTCGAACTCGTCGACGCCGGCGTGCGTTTCGCTGGTGATGATCGTTAGATGCTTCAA
>JBMYRF010000094.1:0-4197 GCA_049602075.1 Rubripirellula sp. | reverse complement strand
GGGCTGCCGATCTCGACGAAGGTCATATCGAACTGGTTGGGACCGCTGCCAAAGGTGATGACACCCGCATCGGCTTGCTGAGTGAAGAGAAGCGTCAAGAAGCCGGCAGCGGCCAGTAGCCGAAGGGAAATGTGGCGCATGATGGTGGCTCTTTGGTAATGAACGGAATTCCTACTTGCCTTCCCAGCACCGGAGAGCTGTAAGACGTCAAAAATGCTAATTAACCCACACAACGCACACAATCAATAAAATCCCTTACAAACACGGTTTTTCCGGCCAAGCACTGGGGAGGTAAGCGATCGCTGCGAAGCGACGTCGGTGGCGCCAATCGCCACCGACGAGGACAGGAACGGCTGATTCTTTGACCCAAACGCGAAACAAATGGCCGGCGGACCGCCCCCAGGCCAGCTTTCCGCGCGCTGTCGCCGATCGCTTTTCCTTGGAACGATTCATGATTGCGACGATAGCCCGTGGCCCGTGTTCGAGAATCAAGTCGCTAGATTTCCGCAGGAAATGCTCGTTTTGTGTTTACGAATCAGGATTCAGTGGTGGAGTAAGGGTGCAGGCGGGCAGCGTTTTCCCGCCGTTTCGTTCCGCTGGGGAGAGTTTGAATGACCATCGGATTGACCTTCGACGAGTTCGTCAACGTGAAGCTGCGTCCCACCAATGAGGATGTTCCGAAGCATCGATCGGCCGATGTTCGGGCCGCCCAACTGTTCCCGATGACCACGACCGAAGCCGCAAACCACCTTCGCAGCAGGGGTTACGACAGCCCAGTCGATTCGTTGGAGGAGCTTGTTAAAGACGGTGTCTTATCGCTCGATGCCGATGGCAATTGGACGCGGGAGGCTGTGGACGAAGCGGCCGATTTCTACGAGCGATGCGAGCTGTTCGTTCCCTATGCCACGATGTGCCAGGCCCTCGGTTGTCGTTACGTGGATTGGCTCGTTCCGCTGCGAAACGCATCGGAGCGGGAATCGAAGCGGCTTGGGCGGCATGTTCCACCGGACGACCAGTACTTCGCAATGCATCGTGTGCCCCCAATCGCCGAGACCGACGATGACGGAAACCTCGTCAACATTCGGCCGGCGGAAATCACGTTCACGTTGCTCGATGAAGTTCGCCGCGAATACGAAGCGGGAGAGAACGAATGAGCGAGGACGGAGCGAATCGTTCCGAGCGACCTCGAATTCAGATCACGGAGAAGCTGGCCGAATTCATTCACGAGCAAGCTTTGATTGCCGCAACGTGGCGTTGTCCCGAGCACAGCGATCCAAAAGATGTGGCCCAAGAAGTTGCGTTTGTCTTGATTCGCAGACCGCCACGGTTCGATCCCAATGGCAAAGCCAATGTTGAGACGTTTCTGTAATCCTGTATCCGCAATCGTGTTCATTCCGCAATTCGCAAGGAAGGACGCTTCAGTCTGCGGCAGGCTCAAGTCATCGAAGACGAACAACGGGATGAGGACGACGTCAAAAAAAATGTCCGATCGCCATCGCTGCATCATGGGGAACGGCCGTTTCAACAAGACATCAAGGAGTTTACTCCCGAAGATGTCTTTCGATATATCGACTGCGACTCATCGCGGGAATTGTGCATCTTGTATCTCGAATGCAAAGCCAACATGTCCGAGGTCGCCAGACGCATGGGCGTTAGCGAAGGAATGATCCGCTATCGCCTCAAGAAGCTTGCTCCAAAACTATTGAAGGCAGGCCTTAAACCATTTCTCAATCCACAGGAGGTGTTCTTTGTCGCAAACCGCCGTGACAAATTGGGGACAGGCGCAAATTGGCGTGGGTCCAATTGACTGCAAATCAGCCGTTGAGGTTTATGCCTGTTGCTTCGTGAAAACGAATATGTGGCAGGCACGAATTGGTGGGAATCGATTTGACTGCATATTAGGCAAACACGTTTGTGCCTGTCCCCGTTTTCGCCAGAAGCCGTTGACATTGTCTTGCAGCCCGGTGAAGTTTCACCGCACGATGTGTATCTCCAACATGGATCCGAACCTAAATTTTCAAACCATCCCCGCCGCAGTATGACCTTACGGTACATGCCAAATTCGTCAATTATTGTCACAAGGACGAAACGCGATTTGAACGAGAGGGACGCTTGGAGATGTCGAACCGAACAATCTATCTGATGCGGTGCGTTGACCAATCTGGCCAGAATGACTTTCGAGTGCGGTACTGATCCGTCATCCAAAATTACAAAGATGCGGACTCACTTGGTCGCTGAGGCATAAAGGTCAGCCGAGCAATGAACACTGCTGTGACTTGACCTTCAAGCATTGCTGAGCCACCCATCGCAGCCGAACTCAGTTGCGATTCGATAACCTCACTGTCCCCGCACTTGTTCTCATCGATGAGGCGACAGCGCAATGGCGCAAAGGGGGCAGGCAAAACCGTCCATATTTAATTTGCAATCAATCGGATCCCTGCCAGTCCGTGTGGAGTGACCCCGTTTGCGCCCATTTGTTAGCTCGATGGCTGACTCTGCCGCTGTCTTGATCGAGGTTCGGTTAAGCTTCAACCATTGCCACGTCTACTCCGGAAAGCGGGCTTGAAACCACCCACGCGGAGAATACTATCGTTGTTCTTGCGTTGATTTTCCAGATTTCGATTTGATTCCCACCCTATTTCACAGCCTTCCCTGACATGATCATTCACACCCCTGAAATAGAAGTTGTCGATGGCATAGCGAAGGCGACTGCGGATATCGAATACGCGCAGTACCGCACCTCCCTCTGGTACTCAGTTGAAGAAAAATACGCGAGTTATCTAACCAAAAGGCTCGACGGATTCCTTGTAGGGCTTCTGTTATTAGCTATGCGACACGGGGAGAATATTCAAGTAAAGGGAGGGATATCTCCTCGGCTGTATTACAACTTGACCAATTACTACATGGAGATCATGCAACAGTTCCACCCGGGATTCAAACGGGTTGAAATCGTACCGCTATCGCTTGATGAGGCTGAATACGATCCGGAAGCCAAGGCTGTTGTCACTGGTTTTTCTGGTGGCATAGACTCGTGGTGCTGCATCGCTGATCATTTGCATCCGACGCAGGTTCCACCGGGGTACCAGCTCACTCACCTTATTTTCAACAATGTCGGGGCGCATCAGACTGGACGAATTGCCCATTCGGATCGAGAGCGACAACTAGCTAGAATCCGTTTTGACCAATTAAAGGTGTCTTCCGAGCAGTTAGGCTTGGAGTTCATTCGAACTGATTCAAACCTAGGTGAAGTCCTGAAGATGCACTCAATCGGAACGCATGTTCCCAGCAATGTTTCGGCAGCGCTCCAATTACAGGATCTCTTTGGGAAGTTCTATTACGCCTCGGCGCATCATTACCGCAACACTTTCATAGGGCACGTAAACGACATCGCGTATGCTGATTCTGCAGCGGTTCATTTGCTATCGACCGAGTCATTTGAGTGCATTTCGTCGGGTTGCCAGCATACGCGAATCGATAAGACAAAGATTGTATGTGGAATTGATGGGCCACAGCACTCGTTGAATGTTTGCCTTAATCCCTTCATGTACGAGGGTGAGCGAAATTGCTCGTTTTGCAAGAAATGCTGCCGAACGCTATTAACACTGGAATTGCTCGGCGAACTCGAGAGATTTCAAGGCGTATTCAATCTGGAAAGGTGGAAGAGTATACGCTCGCGCTATGTTCTCCGAGTGCTTCGCAAGAATTCAGGTTCTTTTGAACGAGAGATTGCGGATTTCGCTGATCAAATTGGAGTGAAGCTCCATTCTTGGCAGCGGCCAATGACGCACCTCGCGAATATGCTGCCCGAAAAACAGGATCGAATTCATTGGAAGAAATCGCTCAAGGCTTTGCGTTCGAATGAAGAATCCAAGATCACTGCCTCCGGGCGCAAGCCATTGTTGAGTGGAGAGAATGTGTGATTGTGGGGATGCCACGATTGTTGACTCGCAGCATCGATTTAACGTGGGGAAAGTAATTGCGGCATGGTGGTTCAAACGCGTATTGGCACATGCCAGATTGCCGGATGCTAGTCGATCCTCGAAAAGCCGTAGACACTGACGTTTTGGCCTGTCCCCTGCCTGTTTTCCCAGGCAACTGAACTCATATTGCTTGCCGCTGAGGAGGTTTCGCGCCTGGGCCAACCGTAACAGCCAGCGGAGCATTTCGATCTTTCGGTTGGCGGTCGCTAACAAGTCC
>JBMYRF010000093.1:0-4211 GCA_049602075.1 Rubripirellula sp. | reverse complement strand
TGTAAGACCAATATGTAAATGATGAAAGAAGCGATGAAATGCGCGTCAGCTGACCACTCTGCGGGAACCGAAATCGTCAACGTATTCTTCTCTGAAAACCGGCAAATCCGGCAAATCTAACAAGTTTAATCGATCAAGACAGGCATTAGAATTCCGACGATCGTTAATGGACTCAGATATTCCGCCCTCACACGGCGGGCGGAAGGGTGTCGCACAACAAGCAGAGAGAGAGGGGGGCACCAAACCCTCCGGCCATTGCTTTATTTGCGGATTGACTTACTCGCCTATCTCCCATCGCTCGACGAAGCCCACGCTGCCATCGTGTTTTGTGTTTCGCATCCAAAAGAGGCTTACCTATGAATGGCGAACAACTGGCGTAAAGCTCGTACCGCAACGGTATACATTTGCACCCGGGTCTTTGCATCAGCTTGGATTTTTCTGCCTTCGCTTGACGCCCCGTGGCCGCTACTGGTCAGTGCGTTCGCCAGTAGCGCGGGGTTGATAGCGCGCCAACTGGACAACGTTGATCATCCATATCGCTGATCATCCGTGATGCTGATCCTCCCCAGCACCGACAGCACATAGGTCACTGTCGATATGGTCCCTTCGAAGTTGAACTGCGAGGCTTCAACGATACTGGAACTGGTCGCTTCACCCATCCATTCGCGAATCGAATGGTTGACCATCGTGTGGTCTCGCTTTTCCGTTATGAACACGATGTCTTTTTTTGTCGCAGGTGTCTGTTCACCCACGCGACCTATTGGGTGAATGGAACGCTGCACATCGAGCGCGACGCTGGGCGATTGTCCGTTGTAAAACAAACACTGGGTTTACCGTTTGCTGCTTGGGTTGCTTTTGTATTTCGCATTCACGCGTCGATCCGACTTTTGTGCGTGTTGCGTTCTGGATTTGCCAAGAAAGTTTTGGACAGGTCGAATACTCCCTGCAAGCCTTCCTCTTGCTTTTGGAGCAGCCCGCCAGTTCAATTTCGCGTTATTTGCGGCCGCGCACGCGCAGCAATTGAGCCGAAGCGCAGGTGGTGGGATCGGATAAATGGAAAATGGAGTGCCGCGTTAGGCACAGTATCCAGCGCGATTCGTGCGATTGCTTGGCGTTGGTTGTCTTTCGGAAGAAGTTTGTCATTGACCTCCATCTTGCGGAGCAAGACCTTGAGTTCCGCCACTTTGTCGCGGTGTTTTTCAGCAGGGTTGGTTTGCTCATTGAGTGACCTCCCCCCATAGAATTGCACCATTGTGAGTGAGAGACTCTTGCTCGGGCGAACTGCCCGGAAAGGACTTTCTGAATGCCTCAGAAACGTCACACACTGGATCAGATCGTTGCCAAACTTTGTGAAGCCGACGTGGAACTTGGTAACGGCAAGAAGGTACCCGAAATTTGCAAGCTGCTAGAAGTCACCGAACAGACGTATGATCGCTGGCGTCAGAAGTACGGTGGCATGAAACCATAGCTGGCAAAGCAGCTGAAAGCTTTGGAGAAAGAGAACGTACGGCTGAAGAAGATGGTTGCCAAGCAAGCCGTCGATATGGAGATCCTCAAGGAGGCTGCCAAGGGAAACTGGTAAGCCCTGAACGTCGCCGACGCACGGTATCCGGCGTGCGTAACCGTTTGGGGGCAGAAAGAGTCTCGGAACGTCCTGCCTGCCGCATCCTAGGTCAACCACGCAATACCCAGCGATATCAGACGCATCGGGTGGACGATGAACCGCGTCTGCTGCGTGAGATGCGTTTACTGGCTCGTCAATGTCCTCGCTTCGGATCTGGCCGTATTTATCGGTTGTTAACCCAGCTAGGTTGGACGGTGTACGAGGAACGTGTCCATCGTCTTTGGAAGCGAGAGCATATACAATTCCCACGAAAACAGCATCGCAAGCGACGCTTTCCTGGCGGAAGTGAGAACGGTTGCGTGCGTCACCGTGCCCGCTACAAGAATCATGTGTGGTCTTACGACTTTGTGACAAATCGGACCGAGGATGGTCGTCAACTTCGGTTGCTGGTGGTGATCGACGAGTACACGCGAGAATGCTTGGCAATCGAAGTAGGACGTTCGTTTACTGCTGAAGATGTCGTAGGTGTGTTGCAGTACCTGCTCGCCGTACACGGCACTCCCGAACAAATCCTCAGTGACAACGGCCCAGAGTTCGTGTCCAAGGTAATTTGCCGTTGGTTGAAACAAGCTGATGTCAAAACATTGTTCATCGCCAGGGGCAGCCCTTGGGAGCACGGCTATGTCGAATCGTTCAATGACACGCTTCGCGATGAGCTGCTATACCGTGAAATCTTCCTGAGCTTCGATGAATCTTGCTGGGTGATTGATCGCTGGCGACTCGACTACAACCATCACCGCATCCACAGTTCATTGGATTATCAAACCCCTGCCGCCTATGCGGCAGGCTGTGTTCTTCCGGCTTCGGCTACGCCTCAGCCACCAGAACACAGCAGCTTTACCAACTCCAATCCTCTCACTCAACTTGGTGCAAACACTTGGGGGGGGTAGTCATCGGGAATAGCAACTCAATCGGCGCGCCGCGAGACGTTGGTGCGGTAAGGAAGATGGGTACCTCGCTGTCGGTAGGACGGCAATACAAGAGTTTGAGGTTCAAAAGCAGGTGGACGAGAAAGGCAATCGTGTCCTGAAAAAAACAAAACGGGTGAGCGGGAAGCATCGTTGAAACTCAAGGTCTCCACACAGACCATTGAAAGCAGCTGCGAACTGGTGGGAGCGTCTAGTCTCCCACCCCATCAACTGCATCACTGGAATCGTCACGACATGTCGGAGGGAGTTTTCTCCACCACCATGAGTTCCTAAGTACCAAATACGCGAACACCATGCATCCAATAAATACAGGTCCGAGAAACAGCGATCCCTTACCAAGATCCAACAACGAAGAAATCGCTACGGTACGAACAACAACTTCAAGCACCGGACCTCCACCAAAGAAAAGAATCGCAGCAATGACTGAACCGACAACCAACCACTCAACCAAAATGGTGTATCGATTCTTCTCGTGTTTTCTTGGCATGCTCTGGTAATCACATCAAGCGGAAGCGGGTACGCTCTTCAACAAGGCTGCAGTAGAAAAACAGAAGCTGTTCTGAACCTTTCCGCTAGGAGGCTTCCGAACCGCAGATCTGCAATCAACCTTTTCGTGTTCCTCGCATCAGTCTGGGTGGGGTCCTTGAAAAAAATTCATTCCGCCCTGTTTTTTCCTTTCGCCCTGCATTTTACTGCCAGCTCATGAAGCAGGAAGGAGAAAGAGTGAAGTGACAAGCCCGAGCATCTCAACTTTCTGGGTGATCACGCTGGTACAAGAAACACTCGGGCCTGCGAGCCACAAGACTGGGAACTCACGGAAAGCACTTTAAAAAACCTGCTAATCCTAACGTTTTATCAGCGATTCCTCGAAATCTCACTCACGAAGCGACGATCCCGTCCTCGCCCCCGGCAGGAATTGCGATGCCGAGCGGCACGGCCGCATAAACTACCCAGACTCACTAATCAGATGATTCTGAAAATCCGGTCTTTTCAACACAATCGTGCCGATACGTTTCCTTGGGTGAATTCTCAATCCCGTTTATGACAGCCTTCCTGATCAACTTACCTTTGGAGGTGCAGGTGGTAGGTCGACTCAACGGTGGCACCCTTCCATCTCAAGCCTACTAACACGTCCTGCCATCGGATAGACGCTCGCAGTGACTCCTTCGCCAGATCTATCAGTACTGATCAACCAAGCAAAGACAGTGTTTTTGTGGACGCTGTCTTCGACGAAGCCCTTTCGCGTTGAGAAGGTATTTCGGAATTTGAAGCCGAAGCAATATTCTTGGAGTTGATAGAAACGATGAAACTCAAATACCTTGTTCTTTCCTTAGGGATTACGGTTACGGCATTCATCGCTGACGCTCAAGCTGACCAGATTAACGTTGCGCAATTAAGTCCGTGTGGCTGCGAAGAACCGGTTTGCGGGTGCGAAGAGATTTGTGTGGAACCGAACTACTGTGACAGCGACGCTTGCGACAGTGACTGCTGTGACTCTTGCGACGTGGGCTGCAGTTTGAAACCATGCCGCTCTCTAAAGAATCTCCCATGCATTGGTGACTACTGCCTTGGCGACCCCTACTCCCTGTTTGGAGAATGCCACGGCTACTCCGCTGGTGGATGGATTCAGATGGGTTATCAGAACAAGAATCTCCCTG
>JBMYRF010000092.1:0-4469 GCA_049602075.1 Rubripirellula sp. | reverse complement strand
GAGGAGGTGAAATTTTGTCCGCTTGTGAGTTTTGTGATCACGTTTGCGCGAACCTTTGCAGCGTCAGCCAAATTTTTTTTTCGGCCCTTAAAAGATTCTTTAACGATTGATATTAAGCAGTTTGCGCCAAAGCTCATGCCGCTTTCATATTAAAAAAATCCTTTTAAAGGAAGTTTTTTCTTGTTGTTAGAAAAGTCCTTCCCTAGGAATCATTCCGTCAAAAGGAACTTTATGAAAGACTTACTATCAATGAAACTTGACCTGATCCGGTTCGAGCTTCTAACCATCAAACAAATGCGCGGGAACTCTGCGAATTGTGTCACAAAAAAAGCGGCAATTTCTTCCCGAGTCCTCGAGCTCGAGGGATTGATTGAGAAAATAAAAAATCAAAGGGGGGCTTTGAAATGAGAGTTTCCCTTGAAATCGGAGAGGAAACGCTTGGATTATTGGTTCCCGCTTTGCTCGAAGCCGCGGAGCGTGAGGGCTTGGTTGTCCCTCGGGAGGAGCGAGATGACCCGTTGACCGCGGAGGACGCCTCTCGGAGGTCTGGACTTTCTCAGCAATCAATTCGGCGGCTCGTCCAGGACGGTGAGCTCGAGCGAGTCCCTGGAACCGCTCGCCTTTTGGTTACCAAACATTCTTGGAATGCCTGGAGAAAAGGGGGGCATCAAAAATGAACACTTACGACGGTAAAGAAGCGTTTCGGCGCACTAACACAACCCTCGGTCGACTCGACGAGACCTCGATGGGTCCAGTCGTTTTTTCGAGCTGGAGTGACGCAGTTTTTTCGGCGGTTATTGAAATTTTTGGGGTGACCAAACCCGACCTGGTCGGGAAGTCCCGGCGGCGTGTTTTTGCTTGGGCTCGCCAGGTAGGGGCCGCTTTAAGTTACCAATACGGAAATTGTGCCGCCCAGTCAGTCGGGGACGTTTACGGTGGTCGGCATTATTCGTGGGTCTATTATTCTCGTCAGACTGTCGCCAAAGCGATGGGTCGAAGTGAGCTTACGACCGGACAAGTCCAAGCGGTCTACAATTTAGCGAGGTCACGATTCATCGAAGAATGAGCTCGAGCCGGGACACGATTGAGGCCGAGGTTTTAGACGCGGCCTATGCCAAGCACGGCGGAGAGTCGGCCTGGTCGGCTTTTGGTGATGGTCGATTGAATCCGGCGGAGATCCTGGAGCGGATCGAGGAGGGCGATTCTTCCTCGGTTGCCGCTCGGGCGGTGGTGGTTGGCGTGATGCTCGACCTGGTCCTCGAGGGGTGGGCTAAAAATAACGATTTGGCCAAGGTCGGAGAAAACGCGTCGCGACTAGCTGCTGCTTTCGGGCATCGCGGGGGCTTTCGATTGGTCCCGCTTTTCGGGGCGGTCAAAAAATGCGGGGGCTGGGAGTCGAAACCGGTGGTCGTCAAAGTTTTGGATTCGTGGTTCTGGGATAATCCCGACCAGGAAGATTTGGGAAAAAGGCTCCTGGCGATCGGGCGGTTTTTTAATCATGCCGAGCTCGAAAGCTGGAGCGTGAGAGGGCTCGCCAGGGCATTCGGGGAGAGTCGAACCTGGACCGCGAAACGAGTGAGGAAAGAGTGCAATGCGCCGATTGAAGCGGCGGGGGGAAGGGCCAAGGCAACCTGGCAACAGGGGAACGGTCAGAGGGAAAAGAGCCGGGCGGCTCGCATCGAAAGTTTTCAAAAATCAAAAACACAGAAGTAAAAAAATGACACAAGATGAAATTAAAGAAATAAGAATTGCAAGGCTGAGGCCGTCCAATTCAAACCCGCGGAAAGCATTCCGCGACGTCGATCAATTTGAGTTGATGGATTCGATCCGGTCGGTCGGGGTTCTGTCGTACTTACTGGTCCGGCCGGTGGGTGATGATTTTGAAATTGTGGCTGGCGAACGTCGTTACCGGGCCGCCAAAGCTCTCGGCCTGGAATCGCTTCCGTGCCGGGTTCGAGACCTAACTGACGAAGCGGTCGGAAAGATTCAACTGATCGAAAACATTCAACGCTCCAACCTGTCGGCGACCGAGGAGCTCGCGGGAGTGCGGGAGCTCGAAGAGCTTGGGGTGAGAGGGAAAGAGCTCGCGAAGTCCCTGGGCAAAACGAACGACTGGCTCCAACTTCGGCTCGACCTGGGTAAACTTCCAGGCAGAGCCCAGGAGGCGGTCGGGGCCGGGCGAGTGTCCCTGGCGTCGGTCCCTGATTTGCTCGAGGTCGACTCAAGCGAGTGCGAGCAATTTGTCCAGGAAGTCCTAGAGATCGAGGAGCCCGTCCCGGTGCTCACTCTCAGGGCGATGATCGACGAAAGGTATCGAGTCCCGAGAGAATCAAAATCTCGGTGGAATCATTTCGTTGAAGATTACAAGTCAAAGGCTGGGAAAAATGTTGATGGTTTGAGCGACCCGGAGTCCTGGTCGCAATACGTTCGGCCGTATGGCGAAGGGGTGGGTAAATGGAAACTTGCGACCGAAAAAATCGGCGGGCTTGCTGCTCGCCAGGAAGAATCGCGTCTGACCTGGGGAGACTTGGCTGAAGTGCATGGCGTCCCGGTCGTCCTGGTTCCAGTGGGTGGGGTTCGAGGAGGAGAGATTTCTGCGGCCGAGTTGGTCGATCGGTCTGTCATTGAGTCGGCGGAGAAGGCGGCAAAGTCGGCGGGTCTCGAGGTTACCCTGGGAGCCCGTCGGAGCAAAGCGGTCGACCCGAAACTCGAGGAGGTAAAAGAGGATCAGCTCGAGGAAAAGTCCGCCCCGGTCGTCGTTTCATTCGACCCGGTCACCAGGGCGACGACCTGGAATCCCTGGGCGGTCGCCGAGAATGTTTTTTTGGAAGACGAATATTTTAATCGCGTCCAGTTGTGTCGCGAGGTTCTCGAAAAAGAATCTCCAGAGTGGAAAGAGGCGCTTTTGTCACGGTGCCAGGAACCGATTGAGGAGCTCGATGAGAGTGCCCTGGTCGTTTGGTATCTGCTCGACGGGCTCAAGCCGGAAGACCTTCGAGGTCGTCGTCTTGCTGCTCTTCTCGGAGTGTCTGAATTTTGGATGGAGAGGGTGGCGGCATGATTGAAAAATTGATCGTCACAACCGGGGCGGGTCGGGAGGTGCTTGTTACCTGGCGGGAATATCGGTCGCTCGTGGGAACGATTTCGGCGAAGCTTTGCGCGGTCTCAGGGCATGGGACTTTGACGAGGTTATTTGTCTCGCCTGGGAATCGACGCGATGGACTCGGCCGGGCTCTCGTTCGCCAGGGACTTTTTGAACTTAGAGACGCGGGATGTCATCGAGCTTTTGTCCTGGTCAATCCCGGAGGGATGCGGGAAGAGTCAATTTCTTTTTTTGAGGCAGTTGGATTTCAAGCAATCGAAGGGAGCGAATTTTCTCCGCCGCTTGGGTCGCTCGTAATGATGCGCGAAATTGAAAGGGAAGGGGAAATTTTGCCGGTTCGTTCATATCAAAAAGGAGGGTCAAACTAATGGCTGACATGGACGAGTGTCGGGCAAAGCTCCCGATTTGGGGATTGTTTTCTGCTTTAGGATTGCAGGGGGCCGACAAAGTCGGAGCCTGGGGCGGCGGCGGAGGAGAGGCAAAGATTTGCTCGCCATTTCGGGAGGACAATTCGCCTTCGTTTTCGGTTTTTACCCGCGACGGGGTGGGGCTTTGGAAAGACCACGGGACCGGTGAAGGTGGCGACGAAATCAAGCTGATCGAGGCCGCTAGAGGGATTCCGACAAAAGAGGCAATGAAGGTTTATTGCGAGCTTGCGGGAGTGCCCTGGGAAACTGGTGGCAAACTTTCGAGCCCGAGCAAACCTTGGAAACCAGCTAAAGAAGCTCCGCCAGTCCTTCCTAAAAAGTCGCTTGCGGATCGGCTCGAGGGGGTCGAGGTGCCAAAAAAGGAAAAACCAAAATCGACCGGGTTTGGTGAGATTGTCCGAGAATACGATTATCAGGACGAAAAAGGAAAATTGCTGCACCAAACGCTGAGGATGGAGCCGAAAAGTTTTCGGCAAAGACGACCAGCCAACCAGGACGACGACCCGGCCACGGTTCGAGGGGGCTTTGTGTGGTCGCTTAAAGATGCCAGGGTGGTGCCTTACCATTTGCCCGAGCTTCTTGCCGCTCCAAAATGTGAGCCAATCTTTTTGGTCGAAGGAGAAAAGGACGTCGAAAACCTCGAAGCTTTATCGACCCAGGGGCTCGAGGTCGTCGCGACCTGTTTGCCAATGGGAGCGGGAAAATGGCGTGAGGAATTTGCGGAGTTTTTCCGAGACCGGTGGGTCGTCGTCATTCCCGATTTTGATAAGCCAGGGCTTGAGGGGGCTGACCTGGTAGCTCGTGAGATTTTTAAGGTCGCGGACCGCGTCGGGGTGTTGCATCTCGAAAGCTTATCAAAACAGGCACGCCCAGGTTGGGACGTCTCTGACTGGCTCGAAGGTGAATGGGAAATTGGGATCACGATTGAAGAGCAATAT
>JBMYRF010000091.1:0-4827 GCA_049602075.1 Rubripirellula sp. | reverse complement strand
CGAATCGCAGTCGTCGGCAACCAAAGTGCGTATGGGTACAGGCTCACCGATTGGCTGCGACAAGATGGGCAGGAAGCGAATCTTTATCTTATCAGCGGTAAGGATGATGGAGAGAGAGACAGAATTTCTAATGTTGATCCCGGCATAAGCATTGAAAACGTGCCGTGGATTCATTCGCTGACAACTTTTGATGATCGTTTTGGGACCTTGCATGACGAGCACGATGTTGTTTTGACCGTTGGGCCCAGTGGTCTCAAATCAGTGCGGCGGATCAATGGACTTCCGATTTGCCACTTTGCAATGGGATCAGAAATCCACACTTCGCCGTTCATGAACGCACCTCGGAAAATGCCGATCGCAAATGCTCTGGAGAAAGTTTTTTACCTTCTGACAAGAGAACAGGAGGCTCGGAAAAATCGCGCGTATACAGAACATTTCCGAAGTTGTCTCGAAAAAGTAGACGCGATCATTGCAGTGCATTCATCGATGACTCAAGCGGCGGCAAAACTGGATTTGCAATCCAAGCTTCGGGCTTGGCCCTTCCCGGAGGATGTTACAAAAAACCATTCCCGAATCGACCAAACACTGGTCCAGAAACTCAACAAACAATTCGAAAGATATGACCGAGTCATTCTCTGGTTAAGCCGAATTTCCTACACCAATCCATCCGATCCAGCCAACAAACGCCCTGATTTCTTCTTGAATGCGTTGGAAGAACTTGTCGCAGGAGATCGCAGAAATATCCGAGCGGTGGTGGGGCTGCACGGACCTGACTCCGAGGCTTTCCGCCACGAGGTTCAAAGGAGATCACTGGATAGCCACATTGAATTTGTCGAGCATTTACCCTTCACGAAAATGCTGAGCTACATGTCCATCGACAATGGTATTGTGTGCGACGCGATGAATCCGCTCCAAAATCTACCGGGAGGGCTTAGTCGCGAGGCACTAAGTCTCGGATCTGCGCTCGTTACCTACGTCGACCGCAAGGGAACTGACTTGCTTTACGGGGCAAACAGCCCGTGTCTTTCAGCATCTGACTCATCCACCTGTTACCATGCGTTGCGAACATTCGTGGACATGACACGCGAAGAATTTGATGATCACCGTCGATCAACCCAGGATTGGGCACGCGCCCATCTGGATCATCGAAATCTCATTCCAAAGTTGGTTTCGATTCTGCAAGAGAGCGTCTATCTCAGGCACGCAAATGCTTGTGTCACCTGCGCGGAAGATTAGTTGCTCGTGCAGCCTACGGGAACGGTTTCAGCCTGCTTTCACGTACAAGCCAGCACTCATTAATATTGCTGCTTGCAAAATTATAGGTGCAAGTGACTAAAACGCAGGTGAAACCCCGAAACCGCGCGACGGCAAGGTCTCGCAGTGAACAAAGCCAACGTTAACTCAACCAACGTTCTCAAGTTTTGTCGGCCATTCTGTTCGGCAAAATGTCGCCAAACCGCCCTAAGTCTTGTAATAAGTACTCAGAGTGTCATTAAGCAATGACAATTTCAAATTCCACTGAAATCCCGCCGACCCAGGAATGGGCAGCAGAGTCTTTTCGGGTATTGGAGGGTCTTTACCGCCAGGCTCTGTTAATACGATTGGTGGAATCAAAATTCTTGGATCTATTTTCCCAAGGCAAGCTGAATGGGACTGTTCACACATGCGTTGGTCAGGAATTGATCGGACCAGCTGTCTGCAAATGGCTGAGTGATGATGACCTTGTCATTTCAAATCACCGCGGGCATGGACATTTTATTGCCCGAACAGGAAATGCCCTTGGCCTGATTCGGGAGTTGATGGGACGTGCCACCGGCGTCTGTGGAGGAGTCGGAGGCAGTCAGCATCTGTTCGCAGACGGTTTTCTGTCCAATGGGATCCAGGGCGGAATGACGCCGATCGCCGCAGGCGTTGCGTTGGCTGCCAAGCATCGTGGCGAGGAGGCAGTCGCGGTAGCCTTCGTCGGTGATGGTACCCTGGGGGAAGGCACCCTTTATGAAGCGGTCAATTTTGCTGGCGGCTTCGAACTTCCGATGGTCCTTGTCATCGAACGAAACGGCTACGCACAGTCAACCGCCACAAAGACAACGATGCCAGGTGATTTGCAGTCGAGGTTCGAGGGATTTGGTTGGGTATATCACTCCACCGAGATTTGGGATCCCTCCCACCTCGTTGACACAGCTGAAGCGGCGATCAAATCAGCGAGAAAATCAAAGCAACCTCAAGTGATCGACATCGGCTGTTACCGCTTGAATTCGCATTCCAAGGGAGACGACAACCGCGATCCCGCGGAAGTCGAGCACTACCAAGCGATTGATCCGCTCAACCGCTTACTCGCTGCTGCTCTACCCGAAGTCGACAAGCACATCACCGAGTTAACGCAACAGATCGAATCGTGGATCAAGCAGGCGGAGGCAGAACCGAAACTCGAGCGTCTGGCACGCAGGCCAGGAATCGAGCAGAGTCGCTACCAAGGTCTTATTGAGAGCAACGAGAAAGACCGAATCAATGCGATCATTAATCGATCACTTGCTGATTGGATGCGTTCTGACGATCGCATGATTCTGCTCGGTGAAGACATCTGCGATCGCACCGAGGGCGCTACCGAAGATTATGGCGGCGCGTTTAAAGTGACTCGTGGTTTGTCGACGGAATTTCCCGATCGAGTGCTGAATTCACCCATTAGCGAAGCGGCACTGATAGGGGTGGGAACGGGGTTGGCCTTACGTGGATTTCGACCAGTGGTCGAAATCATGTTTGGCGACTTTCTGACTCTCTGTCTTGACCAGCTTCTGCAGCATGCAGCCAAATTCCGAGCCATGTTCAACGATCAGGTCTCTGTTCCACTGATCGTGCGAACGCCCATGGGCGGAAAACGAGGCTATGGGCCAACTCATAGTCAGTCGATCGAAAAGTTTTTTGTTGGCATCCCTGGCCTGAAAGTGATTGCACTTTGTGACCGCATCTCACCGGCAAAGGTGTATGAACAGCTCGCTGACGAGCGGGATCCAACACTGGTCATCGAAAATAAGGTCCTGTACACGCGGCCGCTGCGCCCGCCTGCCTCCAGTCCCTTCACGCCGCACGCCACAAACTCACCGTACCCGACGGTCCGCCTGACCATGGACGATCGACGTCCAGACGTCACGGTATTTTGTTACGGCGAAATGCTGCAGTGGGCAGAACAGGCAGCGGTCAATGCGTTCATCGACCGAGAAATCGTCACTGATATCGTCTGTCCAATTCAAATCCATCCGCTTGATATCAGCGCGATTGCCGAATCGGCTCGCCAATCGGGTCGAGTGTTGACCATCGAAGAGGGCCCTTCGACCGCTGCGGTCGGAGCTGAAGTCATCGCGGCATTGGGGGCAAGCGGTTGCCAGCTAAAATCCGTCCGGCGACTTGGTAACGACGGAATCATTCCAAGCTCGGTCGATGCAGAGCTTCAAGCGATCCCTTCCGTCGAACGCATAACACAGACCATCAAGGAGATGGTTTGATGGATGTTTTCATGCCCCGTGACACCGTTTCCGATGATGCCTGCCGGCTGGTGGAGGTCCACGTGTCCCAGGGGCAATCAGTGAAAACGGACGACCTGTTGTTCACCTTTGAATCGTCGAAGTCGACATTTGAGGTGCATGCGGAAACCGACGGCGTCATCCAGTGGACGCAACTGGTGGTTGATGAGTTCTATCCGGTGGGCGACCCTGTGGCCACCATCACTGGCAAGGACGTGACGAACACGCAGCCCGACGGCGAACGACTGGAACAGAGTGGATCTTCACCTGGTAAGGTTCATTCAAGGCAGGCGGCGGCATTGATTGACAGTGGGCGAATGGTTCCCGACTCACAACTCCGGTTCATTTCCAGTCGTGATTTCTCCAGTGACTCTGGCAACAGCGAATCGGATTCCGAATTGACAGGTCAGACCGACGACACAGACAACCTCGATCAGCAATTGAACCAGCTTCGCCGGCAGATGCGAAATCGCTTCGACCGGCATGTCCCGACCGGGACGCTACTGAACGATCGCTGGGAACTCGCCCAGCGTTGGGGTTTTGGCGAGAGTAGTTCCTGCTATGACGAGTGCCTGATTCTTGGTGATGTACAGGTTGGCAGAGACTGCTGGATTGGACCTTTTACAATCCTCGATGGCGCTCATGCTGCGTTGAAGATCGGAGATCATTCGTCGATCGGAGCGGGAACTCACGTGTACACGCACGATACAATCGCGCAAACGCTTGCCGGCGAATTGAAGACTCATTCCGCCCCGACGACGATTGGAAAACGCTGTTTCATCTCACCGCAAGTGATCATAGCGCCTGGGACAAAGTTGGGCGACCGTTGTTTTGTTGCGGCGGGGGCTTACGTTCAGGGGGTCTTTCCTGACGAAAGCTACATCGCGGGCAACCCGGCCAAGCAGGAAGGTCATGTCGAAATCACCGATCACGGCTTCCGGATTCGTAAATCTGCAAAAGAGAGCGGGAGTCGATAGCCTATGACGTTATCCCGAAACATTCTGAAAACGCTCGACCGGCGTGGTGGCCGATCAGTGCTAGCGTCTTACGCAACGTGGCATGCACGTCGGACCACCAATCGTGACATCACCGTCCTTTTTGATGACGTCTGGATGCATAAGATCGATGGACGCTACTGGGCAGATTCACCCACGTTCACCTATCACCGCAAACTCGCTTCGAAATGGGCCCGCTACGCACTAAACGAAGATCTTTGGGCCCGCGATTTTTGGTTCCACGTATATAAACCAAAACCAGGCGACGTCATTGTTGATATTGGCGCGGGAACCGGTACCGACCTCCCTGTCTT
>JBMYRF010000090.1:0-4848 GCA_049602075.1 Rubripirellula sp. | reverse complement strand
CCATTTCTCGGGCCGGTTCACGGCAAGACCAGTGCATGGCGACGCCCAGTTCGTTCCGGTGCAGACACCAATGCCCGATTTCGTGAGCGAGGGTGAAACGCAAACGTGAATGCAATTGGGGTGACTCGTTGGGGTGCAGGCTTTCGTCGACCAGGATCTTACGATACGGCACGCATAAAAACGCGAGTGATTCGACCGTCGGCAGAATGCTTCGCATGTCGACCCAGGCTGCGCGCAATCGCAAATCACTCATCAGCCATTCCAGCGGGAAGGGAACGACCGGGGTGGCCAGACGTCGGGTGAATGTCTCCTTGAAAAACTTTTCGGCTGCATGATCAATCTGTTTGGCATGGGGTTGAGCGAGCGTTTGTGTCATGGTCAGGATTCGTTTTGCAGTTGCAGAGCGGTGGCTTGGCGGGCGAATTCAGCGATCTGGGTTTCGGTCAAACGTGCGGCGCTGCGCAAGAAGGTGACCATCGATGCTGGATGGGTCCGGATCACTTCGCACAGGTCCTCGGGCAGTCGGCCCGCGAGCGTCAAAAACTCGTCAACGTCCTGGCCAAGGATCGTTGCCATTTTCTCCACCACGTTGGCTTTGGGCGGCTTGCAGTACTCTTGTTCGATTTGGGAGACATACGTGGGTGTGACGCCGAGTCGCTTGGCGAAGTCTCGCAAGGTGATGTTGTGGGCAAGTCGTAGTTCTCGCAGTTGACATCCAAACGTGGTCGTATTCATTGGTTTCGTCCGTGGTTGGGTGGTTGGTTTCGGAGCGACCGCATCACACCTCCTTGGCTGGCCGTGATGGCGGCAGATTGGAAGCGAATCGAAGCGATCATCCTCCCTGGATTCACGATGCTTCTTCGCTCAGAGGTATCCCAGAAAGCGTCGCAATGCCAAGGTTTGTCGGGGAACACAGACGCTCGGGTGATTCGCAAATGACGAACACCAGGGCGACATGTATGAAGAATGCGGCGACTCTGACACGTCTGGTCCAAGCACGTGAAATGGCCTCGATTTTCCATCGTTTCCTGTCCACCTCATTTTCCATCCAACGAGAGTCACTCCCGACGGTGGTTATTGAATGCGAAGGCGGCGACACGTCTGGTCACAGTTGCAAGCAAAAGTTTTGGAAGTGTCGATTACCTTCTTCTGCGACTGATCGGTTGCCAACTTTTTTTTGACGATTCGCAACCAAACCGCCTCCGTTTGGAGTTCTTAATAAAGAGGAAAACAGAGTTAATCCACATGGAGGCTTATGCTCAATGCAATCGTATGCAGCAGATGGCTGTTATCACAATGAACAGGGGTCATGAGCAAAGCATCACGCAAAAAGTCAAGCCAAGCGTCGCAGGCGAGACGCGATTTGGTCAGCCTGCTGGCAGAATCCGCCATTCGGCAACGTCGGTATTGCTGTTCTGAGAATGTGGAAAAATCGTCTGGCATTCGCGGTCTCGGCCTTGAGCCACTCGCAAACACACGGCTCTCTGTGTCTGGGGTTTGCGAATCCGCAAACCATCCCTGCGTCGAAAACACCCACATCGGAGATTGCATATGAACATACGACTCAAAGCAGAGATTGCCCTGCTAGAGACAATGAAGGTCAATCAGCTAACCCAGAAGTTTGAAGCGATTTTTGGCGAACCGACAAGAAGCCGCCACAAACGCTACCTTATCCGCAGGATCGCATGGCGATTGCAAGCGAACGCGGAGGGCGGGCTATCTCAGCGAGCGAGACAGCGAGCAACGGAACTGGCCAACGATGCAGACATTCGTGTGACAGCGCCCCGGTGTAACTCGATGGATGATCGACATGCCATTGGAATGAGCGATTCAAATGTGAACCGCGACTCTCGCCTTCCCTGTCCCGGTAGTTGGATTGAGCGCGACTATAAAGGGAAAATGATTCGCGTCTTGGTCGATGAGGAGGGCTTCGAATACGACGGACGCCGATTTCGGTCGCTCTCTGCTATTGCAAAGTTGATCACCGGCTCTCACGTGAACGGCTTCATGTTCTTCCGCCTGGGGAGGAAATCATGAATCGTATTAAGAAACCCAACAGCCAGGAAATTCGCTGCGCCATCTACACACGTAAATCGTGCGAAGAGGGATTGGATCAAGAATTTAATTCGCTCCATGCACAGCGTGAATCAGCGGAGGCGTTTATCGCAAGCCAGCAGCACGAGGGCTGGCACTGCTTGCCGGAGATGTACGACGATGGTGGTTTTTCAGGCGGCGACATGGAACGCCCCGCGCTCACCCGGCTTCTTGCCGACATTGATGCCGGCAAGGTTGACTGCGTGATCGTCTACAAGGTTGACCGGCTCAGTCGCTCACTTCTTGACTTCTCAAAGATCATGTCCACATTTGATGAACATGGGGTTTCGTTTGTTTCAGTCACGCAACAATTTAACACCACCCACTCAATGGGCCGGCTGACACTGAATATCCTTCTCTCGTTTGCGCAATTTGAACGTGAAATCATCGGTGAACGAATTCGCGACAAACTTGCAGCCCAGCGGCGTCGAGGCAAATGGACCGGTGGTATTCCCGTCCTCGGATATGACGTCGACCGCTCCGGCGTTAGTCCCAAGCTGGTCATCAACGCGGCAGAAGCAAGACAAGTGCGACGCATCTTCAAGCTCTATCTCCAACTGGGTTCGTTACTCCCAGTGGTGGAGAGCCTCAACAAACGTCAGTGGCTGAACAAATCGTGGACAACCAAAAAGGGGCTTCCCCGCGGGGGACGTCCATTCGACAAGCCCGCTGTTCACTCACTGATAACCAACCCGATTTATGCTGGAAAGATAAAGCATAAAAAAGAGCTCTATGACGGCGAACACGAATCGATCATTGATTCAGATCTCTTTCACCGTGTGCAAACCCAACTAAAGCAGAACAGCAACGGACGTGGCAACCACCTGGTCAATAAACACGGCGGCTTGCTCAAGGGGCTCCTGCACTGCAAAGCATGTGGATGCAAAATGACCCACACGTTCTCGTGCCGTGGTACCAAGCGTTATCGCTACTATAAATGCTGCAAGGCGATCAAGAACGGACAGAAGTCATGCCCCAGCCGTTCCATACCGGCCAAGCAGATCGAGTCATTGATAGTCGATCAGATTCGAAGTGTAGCCGGAGACGCAAAAATACAAGCTGATGTCGACACGCAAGCAACAATCAATCTTACCCAAGAGATCAATGAATTGGAGACCCGGTGGAATGCCCCCGTTTTTGATCCAGGTGTTATGAGAGTACGGGTTGGGTAACAGGTTTGGTTTCGCTGTGCTGATGGAGCGGAGTTTGCGCAGCAAACGGAGCGGAATCAGCACAGCGACGCGCGAACTCATCAGGTGGTAGCCCACCGAGGGAACTGTGTGGCCGATAGCCGTTGTAGTCCTCTCGCCAGGCCGCGGCGTGGGCACGGGCGTGACGCACGCTGTCGAATTCTTCCATGTTCAATAACTCGTCTCGTAGTCGGCTGTGAAAGCTCTCGGCGTATCCGTTTTGCCAAGGGCTGCCTGGTTCCACGTAGAGCGTCTTGACGTCCAGCGACGTCAGCCACTGCCCGATCGCCTTGGCGATGAACTCGGGGCCGTTGTCGCTTCGAATGCATTCGGGAACACCGTACATCACAAACAACTCCGCCAAGCGATTGATTACATCCTCACTGGTCATGCTTCGTCCAACGTCCAAAGTGATGCATCGTCGGGTGTGTTCATCAACGATGGAAAGCCATTTCAACGAATGACCTGTCGTCGTTCGATCGAAGATGAAATCCCAGCTCCAAACATGGTTCATCCGCTCCGCTCGCAGGCGGTGGCAAGCATTCTTGGACTTGCCTTTTGCCCGCTTTTTCTTCGGTTTGCGACGCACTTTCAGGCCCTCTGCCTTCCAGATTCGATGCACTCGTTTAAAGCTCACCCGAAAGCCCTCCAGGCGAAGCAACCTTGTCATTTGGCGATAGCCGAACCTCGGACGCTGCCGGGCCAGTTCATGCAAACGTTTGCGAATCGCAGCTTCATCACTCTTTTCACGACGGAGGTAACGAATGCTGGTTCGTGAGAAGCCAACACCTCGACAAGCCCGACGCTCAGAGACCGAAAACTTCCGTCGCAGTCGCTTCACGGTCTGTCGTTTCTGTGTCGGGCTTAGTCGTTTCCCCGAAGCGCCTCCTTCAGCATCGCCTTATCGAGTTCGGATTCGGCCAGTAAGCGTTTCAGACGAGCGTTCTCGCCTTCGAGGTCCTTCAGCCTCTTGGCCTCTTCGCTCTTCATCCCTCCGTACTGATTTCGCCAGCGGTTGAACGTCGCTTCACTGACTTCCATCACTTTCAAGACCTCCTCCATGCTCTTTCCGCTGTTGAGCATGACCTCCGCATCTCGCAGTTTTTTGACAATCTGCTCTGGGCGGTGTCGTTTACTTCGCTTCTTCATCCGAGAATCTCCTCGCCCGTCATCGGGCTCTAGACTCTCATACCATCTGGATCAGGTTTTGGGGAGCACTCCAAGTGTACTGATCGTATCTCATTGAGACGTACCATATCAAAAGTCCAACAGCAAACAGAAGTCGCAACCAACCCACGACCTGCCAAACTATCGGTCTTTGTTTTCTGTTCATTTCTTTGATCTTCTTTTCTTCTGTCTTTTCTCTGTTACTTACAACACCCGCGATTCGTCATACGGTTCTGGTTCGCAGCAAGCAAACTTCTGAGGCAAAGCGACCTCAATATCAACGGTCAAACTGTCAGCATCTGATATCCGAGGTGAACGACGGTGTTCCGTTGTATAGGGCCAGGTAGGCAGTGAATTCACCATGTTTTATTGCTTTATCTATGGTCTTAACTCGTTT
>JBMYRF010000089.1:0-5128 GCA_049602075.1 Rubripirellula sp. | reverse complement strand
TGTCACGAACCGGGGCATGGTCACAAGGAGCTATCAAGAAACGAGTCAAACAGGGAACCGGGCGAGAGCGAAAGGGATACAAGCGGAAGTTCCCAAAGTACTGGGGGCAACGCGATGGAGGGCTTCGAAAGGTCCTATTTGCTTATGACAAAAGCAGCGCGACCGTCGTGGTTGGTTCATTGCGGTTTCGTAATCAAACGCGACGCATTCGATTCAAAGACAGGATTTTCACGACAACACCAATTGGAAAAACAGTTCCGCAGCTAATCAATGAAGGTGGTCGGGCGCGAGTCACTGAAATCTACAAAAGTGGAGCTGTTTTGCAATTCGAAGTTAAATACCGCTCGTTTCCTTACGTGAGTTCAGTGTTTCCTGCTGGCTTGCAGAAATTCAAAGAGTTCGCGAGGACCGAGAAGATTAAGAGAGGATTATAGTCATGCCAGTAGGTGAAAATTATCAATTTGGTTACGAGCATCGGTTGTACATTGGGGCCAACCCGTTGAATGGTCGACCTGGCGACGCTGGGCCACCGACATCGCACTACAACACCGCCAGCCAGTGGACATCCCCGTTCGATCAGATCCGGGATCTTAATGTTGGTGGTGGTGAAAACACCGTGGACATCACCACTCGCGACGAAGGCCGTCGTGGCTTCACCGTCGAACCGATTGTGACACAAACCGGTCAAATCTCCTTCCAGATTCGATGGCAGGCGTCGCAACAAGCGGACTTGTCCGACTTAGATTCGGCGTTCAAGAAACTACTGACGTCGTGGCGAAGCAAGGCGTCAGTCTCTTTGTTGGAACTCGACCAGCCAGCGACTTCTGTCGGGGCCCAAGGCCTGGTCGGCAATTTCAATATCACGTTCAACTGGAATAAGCCAGTGCAAGGCGTCGTTGTTGTTGATGTTAACGCTCGTCTGGTTGGCTTCCCCGATTGGGTCGTCGCGCAAGATGGAACCGGCAACAACTTCGAGGTGATCGAAAATATCTAAATTCTTTTCAAAGGGTGCTTAGCGAGTATGCAAATGTTTGTTGATAAAGACGGTCGAAAATGGTCGCCCGTCGTAACTGGAATGCAAGTGATGAAAGCCGATCGAGAGCTTGGCTTGAATTTAATTTGCAAGGACGTTGGAGGGTTAGAAAGGTTTGTTCATAAACTGAGCGAGAAGCCGGCCGACTTTGTTGATTTGATGTGGATCTGCTGTGAAGAGCAGGCCATTCAGCGAAAGGTTAACGAAATAGAGTTCGCTCAGATCTTTTCGAGTGAAAAGATGTTTGAGGCGGCTTTGGTTGCCTTTTTGGAGGCCCTTACAAATTTTTTCGACAACCCGGTGATTCTGAAAGTGATCAACGAGGTGCTGAAGGTGACGAAAAAGAGTCAGGGAAATCGGGAGACGCTAAGGGAAAAGCTGGCGGAGATCGATTTGACTGGCGAAAGTTCTTCTTCGAAGCCTGTGGAGTCATCGGAATCGAGCCAGACCGAAGGACCTTAGGCGAAATAATCGTCATGTACCTCGCGCGAGTTCGTGAGGAATGGTCCCGATTGTCGAATCTGCTTTTCAAGATCGATCAGCTTGCCCTGGGAGAACAGGCCGGAATAAACCCTGAAATTTACAACAAGTATTCCGATGATGCACTGAATCAGAATGACGACGAGGAGAGCGAAGAAAACAAAGCGGCTTATGCATTCATGCATTCGATCGAGATGACAAAACTGCTCCCTCCAGATCGCCAAGAGAAGGCGATCGACGCGATAATGAAGAAGTTCAGGAAACAGAATGGCGATTCAGTCGGGGATTAGGGCCGGTGAGGCCTTCCTGAAATTTGGATTCGATACGAACGAAGTTTTCGCACAGCTACGGCGATTCGAGCGAAGGGTTCGGAGCGTTGGCAACAACCTTCGCAATCTTGGCTCGCGATTGTCTCTTGGCGGCACGGCTGGGACCGGGTTCTTCGGTCTAACGCTTCGTGAGGCGGCCAGGTTCGAGCAGATCGGCGGCCGCTTTGATTCCGTTCTTGGTGGCTTGGCTGATCGCGGTCGCAGGTTCTCAGACGCCTTGGCTGGATCTATCAATCAGTCGACGATCGAGCTACAGGACCAGCTTGCAACCTTTCAAGCGGTCCTTCGCGGCTCTGGTTTTTCTGATGTTCAAGCGATCCCCATCGCCGAAGAGCTGGTCAGAGCGACTCAAGACCTGATTGCGTTTGACGACAACATTCGCTCGTCTGACGAAGCAGTGCGGCGGTTGCTCAGCGGTCTGGCTGGTGAAATCGAAGCGGTAAGGCGGTTTGGTGCCGATGTTCGCGTTTCGGCTGTCGATCAGGAGCTGCTTGCCCAGGGGATCAACAAGACTTCCAAGGAAGCGTCGCAAGCTGAGCGTGTGGTGGCTCGTTTCGCGATTATTCAGCGAGCTTTGACGCGTGCCGGCATCACTGGCCAGGCAGTTCGAGAAGTCAACACCTTGTCATCACTATTTCGCGGGATGTCGGCACAAGTCCGGTTGGCAAGCGGGACTCTTGGCGAAGCATTGGCCCCGTCGATGACGAGCGTTTTGCAGGCCACGATTGCGGCGACAAGGGGCTTCCGAGAATTTGCAAAGGCTAACCCTGAGCTGACGCAAGGAATCGCAATCACGACGGTTTCACTTACAGCGCTCGGCGTGGCGATGACGGGAGTTGGCTTGACGTTCACAGGTGTTGCAAGCCTGGCGTCCACGGTTGCCGGGGCTATCTCATTGATCGGTGCGCCGGCCGTTGCTGCCGTTGCGGCGATTGGACTCTTGACCGCATCTTCAATCGATTTTAGGGAAGCTTTGCAGGATCTTGGCGGGTTCGTCCAGACGACGCTTAACCCGATTCTTTCGGGAATTGTTGATGCGGTCAGCCGGAACGATTTCAAGGCGGCTGGCCAAATTCTCTCAGCTGGATTGAAATTGATGATCGCTGACGCTCAGCGAGAAGTTATTGATTTCATTAGAAACTCTGACGCCTTCTTTTCGGTTGGGCTCCATGTCGCTGAAACATTTCAAAAAGGCTTTCGAGAATTTGGAGACTTTTTCAATCTCGTCGAAGCCAGAGTAAAAGACCTAGTAGCACTGCAGCCGAACGGCGGGCCTAATGTGTCGCGTGCGATCGAGGAGGCCGCCCAAGCAAATGAAGTAGTAACGATTAGCGATCAAGCGGTCGAAAATGCCAGGAAAGCAAGGCTCGAGCTTTTTGGATTGCTCAATGGGCTAGAGGAGCAGAAGGAAGCCACGAAGGAGGTCAAAGAAGAAACCGATAAGGCAACGGAGTCTTCGCGACAGTTCTTTGAAGGGATCGAAAAGACGGCGGTTGCTGCCGTTAAGCCAATGCAGGAGATGCGTCAGCAGGTAGCTGAGGCTGAAAGGCTGTTTGAATCAACCAGAACTCCGGCGGAGCAATTGACCATCACGCTTGACCGACTTGGTCAGTTACTTCAGAAAAACGCGATCGACTGGGAGGTTTACGGACGGGCCGTTGAGCAAGCTCAGGAGAAATTCGAGCGTGACGATCCTGCATTGAAGAGGCAGCGAGAACAGGCCGAAGGTTTTAATGAAATCTTCAAGCAGTTTGATGAGGATCGAGAAAACGACGTTGCTCAGCGAATGCAAGAAGTTGAAGGGCTCATCAGAAGGTCGCGTTCTCCACAAGAAGACCTGGCCGAGGAAATACGCCGAATCGGTGAACTTCAGCCTAACTTCAACCCGCCTGACTTCAGGCAAGTAGTCGCGGGCTTTGGTCGCGAGCTGGAAGGCAATATTAGGCAGCTTCGGTCTCGACTGACGCTCGACACGCCTGGTGGGACTGCCGAAGTGGGTGAACAGCAAGTTTTCAATTCTCAGCTCAAGGTATCCGAGCAGCAGCTCGCTCAACTTCGATTCACCGTGACCGAATTGAAGAAGGCGAATCAAAATTTGCAAAGGCTAGATGCGTTGAGGGCTCAGTAATGGCGATCGTCAAGTGTGAATATGCATCAGAAATTAGCCGCGGCTTCAGTGGATCTGCAGATTCGATGGCAATTGCCTATGTCGTCGAGTTGTCACCGTTGGTAGATGATCCTGAAGATGCTCGTGAACAAATATTGACGCACATTCTGACAGGATCCGCATCGCCTGGAGTCTTGAAGCCACCGCTTACCTTGGATGGTGGGGCCTTTTCGCTTGGCAACTTCGACATTGACCAAGTTTCACCAGGGTTTTACAACGTCGACTTGAAATACAGCCAGCCGACCGGTGGATCTGTTTCCAGCGCACCGCCAGCGGGCGTTGTGACTGACTATTCATTTCACGTCGGCACCGAAACAACGCAAGTTCGCGTTGCGCTGAATCAAGAGAGAATGCCAATGCATCCGGGAACGGACAAAATTGGTGATTTGATCAATGTTTCTCCCGATGGTGAAGTCCGTGGCGAGCAAGCGACGAGAGCCATCGGCAGAATGGGGCTTGCCTTCAAGGCTCCGTTTACGTTCTTTACTGCCGCCTATCTCGAAAAGGCTGAAAAGTTAGTCAATCATGTCAATCAGCAGCGAATTCAGATCCAGGGACGAACCTACGAGATTGGTGAATTGCGGCTGCTTGATTTCAACGCCGATGTCACAAGCGAGGGGGACTCGTCAGTTTCGTTTGCTTTCGGTTATCGGCAAAACATACCGGAGGTCGCAGACGCCGGACCACCCGAGGTTAAAACCAAAATCGCTGGAATTGAAATCACACGAGACCTTTACGGTTGGGAACGCTATTGGGTGCAATACGAGCAAGATATTGACGACGACGAAGGTGACTTGGTGGCGAACGCGAAGGCAATCTATGTCTACCGCGACAATTGGGAGCTAAAGAACTTTGCGGACCTTGCAATTCCTGGAGCAACGTATCCATGAGCAGGGAGCCGTTTAATCCAATTTCGAAGGGCGATGTCTTTGACCCGTACGCGGCTGAGTGGAATACGATGCTTCAGCAGCTCAAGGGGAACGATTTCGTAAAAGACGATGTTTTTGGATCGTTCAATGTCTGTTTTGGGAAGAATCAGACCGGCGCGGACTTGGAACGGTTTCAGGTGGCAGGAATTGGTGGTTTCGCAGTCACGCCCACCGCAAATATCAACACGTT
>JBMYRF010000088.1:0-5291 GCA_049602075.1 Rubripirellula sp. | reverse complement strand
CTGGGCCGTCTCAAACGCGTCTCCAGCATGCTCTGCGGCGGCGTTCAGCGGGTCAAAGTTTTCCACACCCGCTCGTCGGAGGATCTCTACCTTAATCGCCTCGAAACTATACTCGCGCCAGGGCCCTGTCGTTCTGCTGCTGAAGGCGCCGACGCCGCCCCACTCCGTGTCAAAGTGTTCGCCGGGCGCGGCGGGGCGAAGTCCTTCAATGTAGACATCCGCAAAGTAGCCCAGCCACGATCCCGACCACGCCCGCGATACTTGATCGCTTCCGTGCAGCTTCCGGCTCGACGAAATGTGCGTCGTTCCGACAGTCGAGGCCTGCTACGCCGCCTTCCGTTATTAGCGATTCAGCAACCTGCCCGAAGATGCACGGGCGGATGTGACCGGTGCGCCTTAGTAGGTTGCATTCCGTTGCCAAGATGGTGCCGGTGCCCAGCGCGAGCTATCGACCCGAAGCGGAACGTTCTGCCAGCCTTCGTTTGAATTCGCTCTGCCCTTCCTTCGTCACTTTTGTTCCATAGGTATGTACACTTTTCAGCGATGGTAATTCAGAGAGCATCATGAGCCCTTGGTCCGTGACTTGTGTACGCAGGAGACTGAGTTCGGTGAGTGACTTCATTTGTCGCAACGATTTCAGGCCTTCATCGGTCACTTTGGTTTCGCTGAGGCCCAACTCTCGTAGCGACGTCAACTTGGACAATGCGGGGAGTCCTTGATCGGAAACGTTGGTTCTGGTCAGGTGCAGTTCCCTTAAGTTTGTCAAGTTAGAAAGGTGATGGAGACTCTCGTCGTTGATCTTCGTTCCGGCCAACCAGAGTTCCGTGAGCTTGGTTAGATTCGCGATCGCCGGCATGCTGTTCACTGTTATTCTCGTGTCGGACAGGTTGAGTTTCTTCAAGTTCGTAAGTCTTGAAAGTCCGGTCAGGGCTGCATCCGTAACATCCGCACGCCACAGGTCCAACTCGGTCAATGCGGTCGGATCCGAGAGTTCCAGCGCCTGCTTCAAATCGGGATCGTTGGCAGGCTCAAACGGCAAGCGTTGATGTCCACCCGCTTGTGTTGATCGCTCCGCGCGAAGCACGTCGATGATCATCTTGGGGGACACGCGATAGCTCGTCCCTTTGCCTTCATAGAACCCGTAGCGTTCGATCATCTGCGGTACGAGCAGAGAGTAGCTGAGTCCGTAACCGGTATGCGTGTTGATGACGGTAACGTCGGTATCGGTGTCTGTGCCGTCCTTAAACGGAGAATCCTGAGTTCCGTTGTATTTTCGTGCGCGGACCTTGAACGTCAGGTCGCCCAGCTTGACTTCCTTTTCACCCCGTTGTTTCCGTGCGAAGTAGCCAAGCAATAATAGGGGGCGGGCCAGGTCCTGGTGAGTTAATTCCACGTTTTCGACAACCAGCCGGTTGTCGTCTGCCATGACCTGCAACAACCGCTCTGTTTGACCGAGGAACCCGGCGTAGGAACCGGCCTCGCCCGGCGCACCGGGACGCATCTGCTTTTCGAGGGCATCGATCTCCACTCCGTTGATCGATTTGAGGGACAAAATCGACTTGGTGTCGTTCGAGCCGGCGACCATGAAGCCCGTATCTTTGTCTCGTTGAGGCTGAACGAACGTCAGGCCCAAGTTGGCTGCGGACACGCCACCGACGGACCGAATCTGACCTAACTTACGTATTCGCGTCGCCAAAGTCGCAGCGGACTCAAGTTGCGCTTCACCATTGTCGTCGTCTTCGAGCGAAACAAGGTAGTCCTTTAACGCATGCTCCGACTGCCGACTGATGTAGCCACGGGATTCGTACCGGGCATGGCAATCGTTACACGAGACGCTTCCACGCGGAGTAATCTGTTTCATGTCGCTCAGCCGAACCATGCTGAATTCCCAATCCGTGACCTTCCCCGTCTCGGCCGTCTTGATCATGGCCGTCGCAATATCAGGGCTCTCCGCGCCGATCTTCGGGTACTTCTTCTTGACGAACTTGGATCCAATCGGATAGGCAAAAGCACCAGGGTTCTTGCGCCGATAATCGACTACCGTTTCGTTGACGTAGATGTCCACTTCTGCCGCTACGTGTGGACCGCGCACCGCTTGTGGGCCAATGCACAGTTTCAAGAGTTGCTTGTCCATCGGAATGCGTTTCGGTGTAATCTTGACCAACGGAGGCTGCGTATTCTTCTGGATGAGATCCTTCTCGCCGGGGCTGGATGCGTTTCCTTGAAGTTCGTCGCCATCAGCAGTCAGCGTAGCGGCCAAGGCCGTGATCAGAATGGCGGACGTAACTAGGATCGTGTTTCGCATCTGACCGATCTCCTCTGTTTGCATGGGAAGGTTGTTCCGGAACCCGACGGCACCTCAATTGACTTTACGCATTGTCGCCGCGCGTGCGGTAAAAGGATAGAGATTTTGAGTTCTCAGGTGCAGAGTTGATTGTACCAGGAGGAAATGGTGATTCGGGGGCAAGGAGGTTCAGGACGGCCATCTGGGCCATTTCAGGCACTTCCCTTGACTGCTCGGGACTGACAGTCCCGAGCAGTTTCGGATTGGTTGGAAAGTGTTTGATCCGACGCATTGTTCCTTGCGTGAAAAGCGATCTGTCAGCTCACTGCGACTAAGTCGCGGTGGGCATGTTATCGGCTTCAGTGAGTAGCAGCGAAGGCGCCGCGAACAGCAAGAGAAGGGCCAGAACTTCCGGGCGATGAATCCTAGATCATTGCATCTCGGAAACCGTTCGAAGCGAGTTCGGCCTCCCAAGTTGGGGCAACTCGTTTCAGGCTTGTGGCCACAGGTCGATGGCGAGATCGCTGAGACGTGCGGTGAAGTTCGAAGAGGGTTCCTACCGTTTCGACGACCGAAAGGGACTCGAACTCGCCAAGCACTGCGATCTCAACGGCTTACGTCAATCCGAAAAGAGAGTATTGTTACGAAGAGGGTTGCTTTCGGGGAGCTTATTGGCTAAGTCACTGAGAGCCGATGTGAGACATTCCCAGTTATTTACGGGGTTTCTCGCATCGGCTTTTTTCGTTGACGCGGAATGTCCGCCCTTGTCCTGCACCGTCGGTGGTGGATTGAGTGGTGTTTTTTGTGGTGCTTTATTCGGCACCACTTCCGCGTCCTCGTCTGGGGCTTCGGCGGTAGGCCTCGGCGCGTCCGGCGGTGTAGTGGTCACTCCCACGATCTTGGCACCCTCGGTGATCGCTCGATCGAATGATGCTTGCATCGTCATCGCGTAGTGCTTGTTCGCCACATCCGGCGAGTTACCCAGCCAGCTTGTCACGTCTTTGGCTGGATAATGAGCCAACAATTCCGTCTCGCGGGTGGCTCGCAAATTTTGCATCGGCTTTTCCCACGGAACCAAACCGGCTCGGGTCACGATCTTTTCCAGCGTCGTAAGGATGTTGGCGTCAGCGTCGTACCGAGTGACCACCAACTCGGCTCCCCCAGGGGCGTACTCCTTTGCACGCAACAGGTGCGGTCGCAGCTCAGGAAATATGGGGCAGCGGCGAATCGGCGGTGTCTTGTTGCTCCGCACGATCATCACGTTGTTGGGCAGGTCGATGTCGTCCCAACGCTGAATCCGTGTTTCGTGCGATCGCATCCCAGCGTATCGAGCAAACGCCAACATGATCCGCCAGTCCTCGCAGGGTGCTTTACGGATGCACGCTTCAATCCAATCAGCCGGGACCATGAATAGCCGTTCGTCGTTGCCCGTGACGGCGGATGCTTCCTCGGAAAACGGATTGCGGGCTATTAATTCGTGTTTGACTGCCGATCCAAAAAACTGCTTGCACCGTCCTGTCGTGCGGCGGACCGTGTTTGGTGCGAGCCCGACTTTGTATTTCTTCCGTTCGTTGCCATTGGATTGCAACCACTTACGATATGTTTCGGCATCGCCCGCATTAAATGTGTCGATGCGTTTATCGTCGCCAAATTTAAAGCAGAGGCTTCGGGCAGTGACTTCAAGCAATTCGATGGTTCTTGGTTTGCCAGGGTGACTCTTGATGTAGTCGCCAGTCCACTGCTTGATCGTTGGTGGCAAATCTGGCTCGGGTTCCGGTTCATCGGCTTGTCGTGGTGCCGCCAGCCCCTTTTTAACCAATTTGGCATAAAGCTTCATCGGAAGATCGGAAAGCCATTGGGCCACATTGCGGTCCGGATCAGCACCCAAAATTTGTCTGCCGACAATGTGGTCAATTTTGCTTCCGATTGACTCAGCTTCACGCTTGGCGATCTTGCCGGGGTAAATGCTTCGGCTTTCGCCATTGGCATCGGTATACCGGATTTCGATGCTATTGTTGGATTTCTTAATAATCGTTGCCATCGTGTTCATCTCCACGATTCATCAAGGGTTGAAAGAGCAACGGCGGACCGGTGATGAAGCCGGCTTTCGGGAGCGACCCTAGCCGTTGCGTTTAGCAGGATACCAAATTTGCAGCTTGCCCGTTTCGTCAAAAACTGCTTCGGCACCTTTGTGCCATCGTTCCGTTAGTGCGTATTCGCAAGGTACGGGGATGCCCGGCACAAACGGCTGCATTGATTCGCTGCAGATGCGTGCAATGTCTTGGGCGGCTCGGTCGATGTAGTCCAGCTCACCGTCTCGACAGGATTCATTGCACCCTTGACCCTGCTTGGATTTACGCCCATTACCTGTTCGTATTGCTCCTGCGTCACCTCATAAACGCCGAGCATAAACGGCTTGGTAAGTGTTACCTCGTGAGCATCATTTTCCTCACCCATCGTAAACGTGCCCGGCGGAATCACACGCAGCTTCATCCCAATCGAGTTGGTGACTTCGACCTCCACCCCGAGGTGCTTTGCCCAAGCTTCCTGATGTGCCTTCGCATCAGCAGCGCCGAATGGTGCGTTAGCAGGCGGGGGTGCGGTACTCGGTGTGGCAAGTGTGTTGGTGCCGTCACCTTTTGGAGCCACGTCAGCACCAGCACCAAGTTGATCGCCAGACGAAGGCAGGCAAACCCGAAAGCCTATGTAAACTTTTTTTGTTGATCGACTGTCGTAGTGGCGATCAGCGGAGCCACCACGCTTGGTGGATGGATCCCGAAAACCACCGCCGCGTGCTACGACATGCCGTGCATCGACTGCGCCGGTCGGATCGGTTACCGGTCCTCGTAGATAAGAACCGTATCCGTCCTTGCACCACTCCCAGACATTTCCGTGCATATCAAAAAAGCCCCACGGGTTGGCCGCATATTGCCCCACATCGCGAGTTTGTTTAAAATCGTTTCCGTCATTAGCACCGCCGTCCCAATTATAATTCGCATTCGAACTG
>JBMYRF010000087.1:0-5457 GCA_049602075.1 Rubripirellula sp. | reverse complement strand
CAAGCGACCCCATGTGCCACTCGCCTTCGGCCTGCCCCTCGGGAACGGACGCTTCGCCACCAACCGTCGCTTGGGTGGTTAGATCCAGCTCGTTGACCGAAACTGCTGCGGTCATCGCGATGGTGGCGGTTTCATATTTTGGTCCATTCCAGGTAATCGAAGCAGCACCTGTCACCGCTAGATAATCTGTCTCATTTTTGGCTTTAACCTTGGTATACGCTCTCGTCTCGGTGTCCGTTTCAGCAGATTCTTTGGCAGGAAATGAATCGTCCTTGACGACGAGCGACCCGGAAAAATCGACGGCGGCGGTTGTCTTATCATTTCCGACGTTGACTGCTGTGTCACCTGCTAATCCAAAATGGACCTTGGATTTTGAATCTGTTCGAGCGACTGCTCCTTTGCTGAAGGCGCCGGCGGCACGATTGTTGCCTTCGGCCTTCGCACCGACGACCGAAACCGAGGTTTGCTGGCCGATATTTGCTGACTCGACTAACAACTTGTCGACGGCAATTTCAGGATTGTCGGCTTTGAATCGGCCATCCGACCACTTGCTGATTGCAAGTTGGGTCCATTCCTCAGGAGTCTTCCCGACCACTGCGCCCGTGTGACGGTCAAGCAGGACGGTTGCCGCCGACAGGCCAATCCCAACGCTATCCCCGAAAGCAAATCCACCGGAGCCGACGCTATGCAATGCATCACTCTTTGATGCGACCTCCAAAGGCCCGGTCGCCTGAATCGATACCCCGTCCCCAACCAAGGCGATGGTTTCTGAACGCTCTTTCGTCATCCCCTGACTCAAGGCGACTGCAGCGCCTTCCGAATTGGCTCCAGACTGAGTGAAATTAAAAGTTTTTGAAGGCGATTTTGCTTCAACCCTGATGCCAGTGGTGATCGGATTTCCGTAATCATCTTCGATGGTCGCTTGACCACTCTTTACCAACGCCCCTTCCTGAATTACTGCATGGACATGGTTCGTTAGGAACTGTTCCATGAAAGCCAAGCCCAAGCCGAAGCTCGATGATTTGTTTGCAGTCAGAGAGAATGCATTACCGATCGTGTCAAAGTTCTTCCCATAGTAATATTTAGACTTAAGCAGGCCCACTTCATTCAGTTTGAGGTGCATAATCCCAGCTAGCCCTACCAGAGTCACATCCGTTTTGGCGGTGATATCCAAATTCGTCTGGACCAGTTGCTCGGCAGTCAGATCCTGATTGATCTCAGCTCCTGAACTGATGATTGCTTCGGATCGATTTGTGTAATTCGCGTACCCGACCGACCCGGTCACGGTCGCTTTTGGCAGAGTTGAGTTAGTGACTTTCTCGTCGTACTCTTTGGATCGCGTTGGCGCAAACGCCTTACTGTTTGCCCAGGTATTGAGCACCCTCGTCAGGCCCAATTTCCCATCCGCGTAAGTGGCGATGTCAGCGATTGGGTGGCACTCTTCGCTGGAGTCCTGACGATGTTCGTAACAGAGGTTGAATGGAATCAAGCTTCGCTTTTCGACCAGCAAGGGATACTTAACGACCGAGTCAACATCGATGCTTCCTACCGCATTGAGAATCGCATTATTTCCCAAGATTGCTTCGGACTCGTTCACCAGGTCGGTGAAAGCAAAGCCCGCTGCGAAGACGAATTTTTTGCCTCGATCGACTACGGAATCACCCTGCGCCTTGGTTTGCACCAACTGCTTGATTCCGGAAAAAATTTCGATATTTGACGCAGATGTCAATCTGGCTGGAGTCGTCGGCTCCCAGGCTCCAGATACCTCCACTGGCTGTCCCACCAGAACGTTGACGTCATGAGACGCCAAATTGATTGCCACTCCTGCAAGAAATTGACTTCGATCAGCATCCGGCGCTTTTCCAGGGGGTGCTGAGTGATTTTTAAACCCATCCGTGTTTCGACGGAACACAACCTCTGGCTTAGTGATCAAGTCAGACAACGTCGGCTGACTACCGATTTGTGTCCCGGCTGCTTGTTTGTTCTTTACTTTCTTGAGATTCGATTCAATCCTGATGCCGCTAAACCCATCGGTGTTTTCAACCCCGTAGTCACCTGTCGCTTGCGGATTTTCAGACTCGAGGTTCTGCGGAACCGCACCCAGGGCCTCCAACGGGGTTTCCGCGAGCCTGAGTTGATTGGGGCCATCCACAATCGCGTAATAGGTAATCTCCGACCCGAGCCCAACGATCGGCAGGTCCGACTGGCGTGCCGAGGAATCGATTGACAGAGAATGTGTGTATCCGGTTGCACCAATCGAAAGTTCAATCGGGTTGTTCTGCATCGCGGCTTCCGCGTTTGCAGCAAGTTGGATCCATTCGGTCGAGTTTCCCAAGTCGTCCAAAACCGGGATTGCGTAGTACTCAACCCCATCGACTAACCCACCAACGGGCTGATCACCACCCGACAAATAAAGAAATGGATCGCCTTTTTCAAGGCGATTACCGAGCACGCGAAGGCGGTTGTTGTCCACATCAACAGGCGGCACCTCGGTCGGATCAAACAGGAGGACCGGATCCGATTGATCAGAAAGACTGACGCTGGGAATAACCCTAAATAGATGCATCCCCGATTCCAGCGTCGCACCAGCTGTCAAGTCGAGGGGATCCCCAACGGGCGTCGTTTCATCCAGATAAGTCTGACCCACCGCTTTCGCTAATTTGATATGATTCGGACCGACGTAAATTACTTCGTAGGTCCCGCTATCCTCAAGGCCACCGATCGGAAGACCGTTACTCGTTTGATAATTCACCAGCTGGCGATCTTGCAAACCGTGAGCATCGATTTGGATGGTGTTTGCGATGAGATCCACGACGGGCTCGGCTCGGGCCGCCTGGAAGGGCAATGCGATTCGGCTGGTCTTAAACAAATGCAGTGTCCCAGCGCCACCCTCCTGCAAGTTGATCCAAGAATCCGATCCACTTGCGATTTGCGTCACCTCTGAAAGGGACGAGGCGACGCGAATCGTGTTGCGATCAAGTGGATACGCGAAGTAACCTGCACCCTCTTGCAGTCCACCAACCGGAGCTCCGTCCAAGACTAGGTATTGGATCTCCTGTCCAGGTTCAAGTTCATGCCCTGGGACAACAATCCAGTTCTCCTTGGTGTCGACGGTGTAGCCGACGAAGGAATGAGGTGACAGGAGACCACTCGTGGCCCCCAGGCCAAGGTCCAACACGCCGTCATTCACTGATGACAAATTTGTATAGATATCACGATTGATGACATCACGTCTTGCTGGCGTTAATTGAATCTCTAAGTCACTGACAACAGAAACGTAGTAATCCGCACCATCAACTAAACCTGGGATGGGCAGATTGGCTAATCCCATCTCATCAAGACCCGCAAAATAGGTCACGCGTTGACCTTGGACCAGATCGTGCGGCAATGGAAACAGAATGCTGTTTCGCTGAGGATTCACCACCAACCATTGAACGGTTCCCGACGGCTCGATCAATTGAACATCATTTGAATCAAACGCGTTGACGAATCTTTGAACTCCTGACTCACCCCCATCTGCGATTTCCAAAGGCTGCTGCAGCAGGCTGTCATCAGAAAGCTGGAACAGATCATCATTGACTTTGATGACATAGTAGGTGGTGCCACTTTCCAGAAAAGCATCATCGCCAAGCAAAATCGGCGCTGATTCAATCCCCTGCTCATCAGACGACAGATAGATAAGCGGTTGGCCGGTATCCCAGCCATGATTCGGGACCGTGATTGTCAGGTTCGTTGGGTCAATCACCGGTTGATCAAAATCAAGAGTCCCGGTCGCATCAAATTTCAACTCCAAACCATCCGCATTGAATCCGTAATGACGATCGAGATTGACTGGGGATGATACCTCGGGATCGACTCGATAATAAAGCGGGTCACCAGTGTTGATCCCCGAAGTGTCGAGCGTGATTGAGTTCGCCTGAGAATCTAAATCTGTGTACGGAGAAAAGCTGCGAGAATCGGTCAGGTACGTAAAGTAATGCTGCGAGCCGATTCCGTAATCAATCAGATCAATAGCATTTCCATCAAAAGCATCGGTTTCAGTGACAGCGAGTTGAAAGTGATCCGCCCGAGTTGAGCTGGATATAACGTAATAGTCGGCACTATCGAATAACCCGCCTATCGGATCGCTCGGATTCTCATCCGTGGGTGGACGAATTCCATACCGCACGCGCTCACCAGTGACGAATCCATTTCCGGGCATGTTGAATGTGTCTGCCGCGAGATCAACGTCCCCAAGAGGATCAAAGATATCGGTTTGATACAGCCACAAGCTTTGCCGCGCTTCCTGATTTCCATCAGGTACACCCAGATCAATTGCTTCGTTGAGATAAAGCTGAAACTGATCAGAATTAAGAACTTTGGCTAGAACGAGTTCTCCCGGAATCAAGTCTCCAAGAACAGGCGAGCCCGCGTCCGGAAAGTAAACAACACTTTCCCCATCCACTAGCCCATGGTCAGGACTGGTAATCGTCTCCTGGTCTGGCCCAATCTGATCTGTACTAAAACGAAGAGGTGACAGTTCCAACCCTCCAGCATCAATATCGCCATCAACCCTCGTTTCAATCGTTGTTGTATCGTAGCCGAATGCTCCAGTGATTCCGACTGAACCATCATCATAAGTGGCGGAGTTCGCGGTTCCGGAGTTTTCAACCTTTCCCGTCGAAGCAAAGAGCACATCCCCCTGCGCCGTGATACTGGAATCAGCATCCAACAATGATGTTACCATCGTGTCCGATACACTCACTGAAAACGCGTACCCAGAGTCGTGGGCGGGAGACCTCGCATTGATGTTATTGGTGGTTCTAGCAGTGATGTTGGAAATCACTTCGGCATTCGACTTGACCTTCACATTTCCACCGTAGGAAATGAGATCACTTTTTATGAGCTCGAATTGGGCACTCCCATTGGCGACGGTCACGCCGGCACTAAGCGTATCAAAACGGGATTTGGAGTTTTCCTTAGACCATACAGGTTTCGCAGCAATCGCTTTACCCTTGGCGATGGCGACCGCTTGATTGTCGATGTAAATATCGTCTACTGCACTGACAGTCGAGTTCTTGATCGAAATAGCGGACTCAGCTTGCCGATAGAAAAACGAGACGGGAACATGGGGAAGCGTCGCATCGATGGCGTAGCCAACGTACTGGCTGAAGTGTGTGCCCCAAAGTCCATCTTCATCTCCAAGCAAATCTGCGCTCGCGGTGGATTTAATCTTGATTTCGCCTGCAACATCAATCAACGCATCGCTTACTAAGACTTTCGACTCGATATTGTCGAGCCCGACGACTTGTTTGGCCGATTTCTGCGATTGTCGACGGGTATCTAACGTCAAGTCACCCGCGTGAATCGTCAGGTGATCATCCGCGAAGAAGTCTGCGTCTTCATTGGCCTCTGAGTTCACGGGGCCGATGGTCAGCTTCGAAGCATTGTGACGGAATGTTCCGCCAAAGATATTCG
>JBMYRF010000086.1:0-5471 GCA_049602075.1 Rubripirellula sp. | reverse complement strand
GTAGATGTCGGTGATGGGGGCGGTATCGGAACCAACGACCATTTGGTAAGTCGCAGTACTCGCAGAATCGTGCCCCAGACAGATTGATCCGAAATTCGCAGCTGCTGCGGATCGACCAATAGCAATAGCACTGCGTCCAGCGTCCGCTTGTGCTCCAAGAGCAACAGAAGCCTCTCCAGTTTCGGCCTGATAGCCAACAGCTACGCCATAATCCTGATTGCCAGAGTCGACCTCTGCGCCGTTTCCAATCAATACATTGAACTGCCTTCCCGAATCCAGCAAGGAGCCAGCATTGTCTCCAATCACTAGATTCGTCGTCACTGCTGCCGGTCCATAACTCCCCCGAATCGCCCCATCCTCAAACCAGACAATATCCGTCAACGCCTGAGCCGACGTACCCGTTGTGCCCGCTGTGGTGCCCTGGATTTTTACGATGCCAGGCGTGGCGTTTCCGGTGCTCTGGCCTGGGGCAATGATAAAATCACCCGATGCGATGTCCGTGCCGGAACCGCCTGTTCCGTGGTAGGTAACGTCTTGGGGTGTGGCTGATTCAACGCCTTCGCCTATGTAAATGTCGGTGATGGGGGCCGATGAGGAGCCAGCGACGAATTGGTTTGCGGCATTGTTCGAAGAACTAGTTCCAATTGTTATAGAATTGCTAAAACCTCCATTAGAGGAACTTCTACCAAGTGCAATCGAATGGTCGGCTGACGTCGACCCCTGACCAATCGCAATAGCATTCGTACCGTTTGCGTCTGACGTATCTCCAATCGCAACGCCATTGGAACCCGATTCACTTGACTTACCAATCGCAACAGCATTATCCGCAAAAGTCTTCACGTCAGAATCAACGCCAATGACAACGTTATCAGTCGTCTGCACACTAACTGTGGCTCCTGCATTGGTTCCTATCAATACGTTAGATACAACACCCCCTGGCCCATAGCTCCCCCTTATCGCCCCATCTTCAAACCAGACAATGTCGCTCAGCGTCTGTGGCGTAGAACTAGTTGTTCCTGCGGTCGTGCCCTGTATTTTGACTATACCTGGGGTAGCCGAACCAGTAGAGGTGCCAGGACTCAAAATAAAATCACCAGCCCCCACATCAGTACCGGTTGGAGCCGTACCATGTATCGTGAGGTCCTGCGGCGTGACTGAGGATGTGACACCCATTCCAAGGTATACGTCAGTGATGGGAACGTTTGACGCTCCGACTACGAATTGATTATTGCCCGCGTTGGAGTCGCGGCCTAAAGCAATCGACGCTGTACCAGCGGTTGCATTGCGTCCTATAGAAACACTGGACGAACCCGCTGCTGCACTCCAGCCTATAGAAACGCTTTCTCCATATGACGTTGCCGAATTGCCTAGGACAACCATATTGCTGGCGTCACCTTGTGACGCGTCAGCAGACGCCCCGATAATTACGTTAGTTGCACCTGTCGTTATCGCCGCCCCAGCACCGTCCCCCGCCACAAAGTTCGACGCAACCGCACCTGGTCCATAACTCCCCCTTATCGCCCCGTCTTCAAACCAGACTATATCGCTCAGCGTCTGTGGCGTTGTCCCCGTTGTACCCGCTACCCCACCCTGAATTTTCACGATGCCCGGTGTGGAATTTCCGGTGGAAGCTCCAGGGCTGATGATGAAATCCCCAGCAGCGATGTCCGTGCCCGAACCGCCGGTGCCGTGATACGTGACGTCCTGAGGTGTTGCAGAGGTTACACCTCCACCAATGTAAACGTCTGCCATGTAGTAGGTTGACGACCCAGCAACGAACGAATTGGGCGACGCGGCTATAGCGTCACGCCCCAACACAATACTCGGCGACTGTATAGACGTCGTACCAGACCCAATCGCTATGCAGCCTGACTGAGCAACCGTGTTCGCACCAACTGCAACAGCGCGCCCAGCCGTTGCGTCTGCGTTAAACCCCAGCACAGTTGACTCTGCTTGTGTGGTTAGCGACGAGCCCGCAGAATCACCAATACAAAGGGTTGTACTTACGCCACCCGGTCCATAGCTTCCCCGAATTGACCCGCTTTCAATCCACACCTGAGACGTCCCGCCAACTTGAATATCTAGAGGCCTGTTGTCTGTACCAGGAGCTGCGGTTTCCGTGACGTTGACAAGCAGCCCCGTATAGTTGCCGCTTGTCGCTTTATTGACTGTTGGGCTTACCGTTACAGCAACTTCATTCCCGGTAGCTTCATCAATCGTTGGATTGATAGTAAAAACGTCCGTACCATCGGTATAAGTGAAGCTTGAAATACCTCCGAACGCACCGCCGTTGTTGTACTGAATTTCAGTGTCCGCTCCACCAGGCGTTCCACCCGTGCCATTCGAAGCAGCCGTAATTCGCCCGAAGTTATCAACAGTAATATCAGTGTTCGTATAGCTTCCCGGCGTAACGCTTGTCGTTGTCAATCGCTCAGAAAGAGTCGCAATCGCTGCACGTTGACCAACATACGTTAGCCCGTTGACTGTCCCTGATGTGTGTGAAGGAATCGTAGCACCATGCCCAGTCCCGTCCGACTCATAGACGCCATACCCAGACCCTGACAAGCCTAGCGTGTTGTGAATCCATTCTCCGTCACTAGATGGATCGGAATTAACCCAGGCAGTCGCAATCGCACCCGTTGTGGTAATCGCCTTTTCGTACCCTTGCTCATACTTGAAAATGGTGTCTTTCGTGTAATCACCCTTGAGCGGATCGCTGACAACCATTCCAGTTTCAACCGGGTGGCTAATTCTTGCTCCTTCACAGCCACGAACTTCGATAGTCATTTTTTCCATCTTGTCGAATTGGCTAATGAAGAACTTTGCCTTCGCAACGTCCTGGTGAAATCCAACAACGAACTCGCGATTCGTGTTCACCCCAGAATCGTCATATCGCCAATCAGCAGCGCCGCTATCATTCGTCGCGGTAAACGGAAACGACGCATTCTGTGAAGTAGCCTGTCGAACCGTAGCAGCACCTAGATCGATTACAGCACCTGCAGAATCGTAACAGATGACAGACAATCGCCCCTGATCAACAGCGGCACGTTGCAAGCTAACGATAGCCAGCATGTCGTAGGTGTTCGGCAACTCAAGGTCAAACGCTATAGCACGTTGTGAACCGCTTGTGCCCGACAGCGTTCCGTTGTCGTCCTGGTCGATGTCAACCGTTCTGACCGAAGCACCATCGAATTTTTGAAACCCGTGAATGTCGTCAATCGCAATATGCGTTCCTTGGTTGTAATACGTCTGGTTGGTGAAGTCCCATTCGTGGTACAGATCAGCGTCAGCCCTATTCTCAATTAACGACCGCACACGATGAGGAAATCCGTTTCCTTCAGCGATCTTTCCGGAAAACAGGCCAAAGAACTCAAAGTCTGTTTCGCGTGAATTCTCACCAGCCGTAGCGCGGTAGACGTGCTTGATTCCGTAACGTTGTGCAACAGCAGTAGGGTCAGCGTTTCTGGTGTCAGGCATCGACTCACAACGCATCCCGGTGATTTTCGTATTTAAGTCACCGTCGCCAAGGAACCCAACGTACTCCTGGCCTGCGTCCGGGTCGCCCAGCGGCAATGCATCAGCGCCGCTGAAATCATACGTATTGGAATTACCCCCGTACCATGAAGTTCCGTTGGTGTTGCTAGTTTGTGCTACCGCATAATACGACTCAGGCCCAGCCATTGCGTTTGCACGGAAAGAGTTGATTCCTGTAATGATGAACTTATTTTGGTTCACAAACGCATCGGTTCCCGTCTTGGTGGAAGAAACCAAAACGTTTACTTTGTTTCCAACGCAATCGCGAAGATTAAAAGTACACAGCTGAATGCCGTTTGTGCCTGTCGAATTGAAGTGAACTCCGACACCAAAGTTTTCAGCTGAAAACGTGCACTCACCACCAGACCACAACCCGTCAACGTAGATACCGCAATCGTTCGTTGTGCAGACCTTGGTCCTCACAACGTCGTCATTAGTCCAACGCCCTTTTTCGCCAGCTGTCCACGTTTCAACCCATCGTGCACGCTGCCCTACGATCGGGTAAAGACCTCCGTTTTTGACAAACTTATGAACGCGGATATTGATTCGGCCGTAAAGCTTAATCGGATTGCCCGTGATTTGAATCGCCCGTTGGTCCACGCCGTACGCAACCGCTAGATAGCTGTCTGCACCGAAGATTAAATCGTTGTGTGTCGCAGCATTAATTACCTGTGTTGTTCCGATGTTGTACCGTCCACCGTTCACATAACACGGACGATCACCAGCCATGAACTCAGCAAGGAAGGCTTGGAATTCCGTTGAGCAGTCCGCACTGTTGGGCATTGACGCGCCGTTGTCGAACGCACCGAACATTTCAGGCTCCAGCGAATCAACGCGCCTGCGCCAAAGAAGCCCATCCTTATCGGTGAACGTCATCACGTTGTCACCAACTCCAGCGGAGTTCGTGAACTCCAACATAGAGCCGCCGCGTTTATTGCCTTCACCGGAATGCGACAACATGTCGATAATGTCCGACCCTACATCGGCGCGGCCGATTGTTGCCATTGCTGCGACATTAGACACGGTTGTTGGAAGCGCACCACCAGAACCATTCGCAGCCGCTGTAATACGCCCTTGTGCGTCAACTGTCAAATCAGCATTTGTGTACGCTTGCGCTGTAACACCCGTAGCGGTTAACTCATCATCACCGACCGTGTTGTCATCGATAGAAAACACCGTACCGCTGCCGCTTACTGTAATGTCACCGTAATCGCCATCGCTGAGCGCCGACATCGGGGTGTCTTCCATCTTCGTCCAGGTGGTGACACCATCGAATACCCATTTCTCCCCGGCTGCCGGCGTATCGCCCCCTATCGTTCCACCAGTTGCCACGATCACCCAGTCATTCGCATTGTCTGCATCGTTGGGCCAGCTACCACCTGACGCATCAAAGGCGCCGTCTACAAGCTGCCCTTTTATCGCCTGGTCGGCTGCTAGTGGGGTCAATCGCTTCCCCGCTGTGTCGTCTGTAGCAACACGCCACGGAGTCACACCGTCGACCGGGTCCAGAACAATATCACCAGACGTGAACGTACCGGCGTCAAATTGTGCAATCGTAATATTGGCCATATTTCAATCCTTTAATTCACTTGTCGCCAGACAGCACCGCCGCCCGAATCATCGACGCAGATGTAAACGTTGTCGTTAGATACATCGATCCAAATGGAACCGACTGTATAGCCGTCGTAAACGTCGTCGCCGGTACCAGGAGCAGCCGTTGCCGTGTAGTTATTCACACCTAGGAACAGGTTGGTTGCTGTATCCAGGTAACCCAGCTTTGTCACGTTGTTGAATGTATTTCCTGACCCGTAAACACCATCAACATTGACCGGCGTGTTGATATAAAACCCCCTGTCCAGGTCGTGCAGATAGTTATCACGGCACATCGTGTTATTCGTGTTGTTGACCGATCCGACAATCGCTATCCCGAAGTTGTT
>JBMYRF010000085.1:0-5546 GCA_049602075.1 Rubripirellula sp. | reverse complement strand
GTAGAGGACTGGTGGAAGCAATCGACTGGATCAAAGATTGATGGGGACGGGTGACGTTTGCTGGCGTGCCTTGCGAACGCACCAAACACTGTGACCACGCCGCCCAACTGGAACCGCGTGCCTCCCACCAAACTCATCCACAGCCCGGCATACACCCGGAAACCGCTGCTGGTCATAGTCATGGCCCATAAAAAGCCCACCTGATCGAACCTTAGGCCACCACGCTTCAATATCTGCCTTCGCCGCGTCATAGCTGTGCTCACCATCGATAAAGACGAAGTCCAGTTCGCCATCTTCGAAACAACGTGCGGCTTGAACTGATGGCAGCCGAATCGGATGCCAACGCCGTGCGTTGACGCCAAAAGTACGCAGAGCGATCGGCAGACCCCAGTGCAGAGTCTGCGTATCGCTAAGCTGCTGGACATGGTCGGGCCGAGATTGTTCGGCGTCCGACTGGTAGGTCGCCCACGGGTCAACGCCATACAGCTGCCCATCTCTGGTTTCATACCACCGTACTTCTGACGCCAACATTCATACGTCTGCTCGGTGACTTCTAGCAACTTGCAAATCTCGGATACCTTTTGCCCTTACCGAGTTCAATAGTGGCTTGACGACGTCTGGCAACGATTTAATTCACTTCGTGAGACGTTTCTGAGGCATTCTGAATGTCCTTACTGGGCGCTTCGCCCGATCAAGATCCTCTCACTCACAATGGTAAATCTTTATGGCGACAGGTCACCCACATACAGCGGAGATCGGCGCAATGTTTGATGCAATGCAGGCCTTCTTTTGTTACTATAGGGCTTGATTGGAGTGCGACTTCGCCTCCCCTGTGAAGGATGCAATATTGTCAACAGTCCGTTACCATACCGAAGCTCCTTTTGATGTTACGTGATGACGTTTGTTCATTGGATGAGGTTCTGGCATCGGTCTTCAGAGTTCGCATTGTGCAGTTAGCGGAGCTTTCAAAAACTAAAATCTCCTTTCCTTTAGCACGACATGCTTCCGCTTTCTCGCTAAGCGCGCCGAAGTTTGCTCACCAGTTTCCTTTATTCTTCTCGTTTTTAGATCATGGTTTTAAAGCGAAGCAGATCCGCGTCTTACCTGATTCAGTCTCGCACACGCAGCAAACGGCGAAGATGGCTGAGGGTGGAGTTGTTGGAAGCACGCAGGCTCTTAGCTGCTGGTGACTATGGTGATGCACCGTCCCCCTATCCAGTCACGCTTGCCGAGGCCGGCGCTCGTCACTCAGATGTTGGCCCGCGACTCGGTGCCACTCGAGACTCAGAGTCCGACGGGACACATTCCGCTGCGGCGGACGCTGACGGGTCAGATGAGGATGGGGTGACATTTGATGCAATCCAAGTTGGTCAGCTTGACACAACCGTGATCGTCAATGTCCAAAATGCGCCGAGCGGTGCCAAACTTAATGCTTGGATTGATTTCAATGCGGACAGTAATTGGGGTGGACCTTTCGATCGGATTGCAGACAACCTGCCTGTTGTGAATGGAGACAACTCAATCCGTTTCGATGTTCCCTCGTGGGCTGTCGCGGGGAAAACATTTGCTCGTTTCAGGTTAAGTAGTTCTGGAAATCTTGGAATTGGTGGTGCATCGAATGATGGTGAAGTGGAAGATTATGAAGTCACAATTTCACCTGCGAAAGAACTCGTTGGGGATCAATGGACACAGATTGTCATCAGCTCGACTGCGAATCGGGCTCATGACGTGCATGCCGCGGACGTCGATGGTGATGGCGACATGGACATACTCGCCGTATCCGAGGAGGGCAATAAGGTCGCTTGGTATGAAAACAGCGGCAACTTCAATTTTTCAGAACGCTTGATTGCAAATTCGGCTCACGCTCCCAATTCTGTGTTTGCAGTTGACATCGACGGGGACGGAGACATCGATGTTCTCCGCACATCAAGAGCGAATAATAATCTCGCATGGCATGAGAACGATGGCAATCAGAACTTTACCGAGCGATTGATCAGTAATTCATACACCTATGCCCGGCATGTATTTGCCGCTGATATGGATGGCGATGGCGACATGGATGTTGTTTCCGCCTGGCGGACCGGAGGCGATAGGTTCATTTGGTATGAGAATGATGGAAGCGAGAATTTCACGCAACATGTCTTCAGTGTTTCCGCGCCAAACGCACATATGGCCTTGCCAGTTGATGTGGATAAGGATGGAGATATGGATGTTGTCGCGGCATCATATGGAAACAGCACTTCCCCACTAGGAAGCGATGGGAAGTTTTCATGGTATGAAAATGATGGTGACGAAAATTTCACCGAAAGAATCCTTAGCACCACAACCGATGGAGCGGCTTATGCCTTTGCGACCGATGTTGATGGTGACGGTGACATTGACCTTGGTGTCTCCGTCGCTGCACTTGGACACATCCTTTGGTTTCAGAACGATGGAAACCAAAACTTTTCCGAACGTGTGATCAGCGCTGACGTAAAGAACGTAAACCAGATCCAAGCCATGGACATTGACGGAGACGGCGACATCGATGTCGTTTCTTCATCACAAGATGGAAACCGAAAAATCGCATGGCACATTAATGACGGAAATGAAAACTTCACAGAAGAGATCATTAGTACTCAAGTCAATGCCGCTAGCAGCGTATTTACAACAGACATTGATGGTGATGGAGATTTCGATGTTCTGTCAGCATCCATCGAAGATGACAAAATAGCTTTATATGTCAAACAAGCAAATCCAACGCTAGAAGCCCTGTCGAACCTATCAATCAATGAGGACTCGGCCGAGCAGACAGTGAATTTAGCTGGTATCAGTGCCGGTGGAGGCGAGAGTCAACCGCTGCGAGTGACCGCAATCAGTAGCAGCACAGGATTAATTCCCAACCCAACGGTCACTTACACATCTCCCGAAGCGACGGGCAGCCTGAAATTCATACCTGTAGCTGATCAGAGCGGAGCGGCCACGATCACGGTGATGGTGGAAGATGGAGGCCTAGACGGTAATCTCTCAACTGCCGATGACAACGTATCGTTCGCAAGAACGTTTGAAGTGACGGTCAGCGCAGTCAACGACGCACCAACGCTAGATGCACTGTCGAACCTATCGATAAACGAAGATTCGGCCGAGCAGACAGTGAATTTAGCGGGTATCAGTGCCGGTGGAGGCGAGAGTCAACCGCTGAGAGTGACTGCAAGCAGTAGCACCACAGGATTAATTCCCAACCCAACGGTCACTTACACATCTCCCGAAGCGACGGGCAACCTGAAGTTCACACCGGTAGCTGAGCAAAGTGGAGCGGCCACGATCACGGTGACGGTGGAAGATGGAGGCCTAGACGGTAATCTCTCCACTGCCGATGACAACGCATCGTTCGAAAGAACGTTCGAAGTGACGGTCAGCGCAGTCAACGATGCACCAACGCTCGATACTCTATCGAACCTATCGATAAACGAAGACTCGGCCGAGCAGACAGTCAATTTAGCGGGTATCAGTGCCGGTGGAGGCGAGAGTCAACCGCTGCGAGTGACCGCAAGTAGCGGTGATATCGGCTTGATTCCTCATCCAACGGTCACCTACACATCGGCTGAAACGATCGGAACGCTCAAGTTCACCCCGGTAGCTGATCAAAGCGGTACAGCCACGATCACGGTAACGGTGGAGGATGGAGGTCCTGACGGAAATCTCTCAACCGTTGATGACAACGCGTCGTTCGCTAGAACGTTTGAAGTGACGGTCAGCGCAGTCAACGACGTACCGAAGCTCGATGCTCTATCGAACCTATCGATAAACGAAGACTCGGCCGAGCAGACAGTGAGCCTAGCGGGTATCAGTGCCGGTGGAGGCGAGAGTCAACCGCTGCGAGTGACCGCAATCAGTAGCACCACAGGAATAATTCCCAACCCAACGGTCACTTACACCTCGGCTGAAACGACGGGCACCCTCAAGTTCACGCCGGTTGCTGATCAAAGTGGTACATCAACGCTCACCATCACAGTTGAGGATGGTGGCCTAGACAACGATTTTGAAACAAAATTCCGAGGGCAAGGCAAGTTCAATCCAGCAGAGAATTACAGCACCGGTGCGTTCGGCCGAGCTATGGTCATGGGCGATCTCGATGCTGACGGAAACTTAGACGCGATTGTAGTCAATTACAGCGGGGAGAATGTTGTTGCTTTACTCGGTCAAGGCGACGGCTCGTTTGGGCTGGCTACAAGCATTACGGTCGGAACCAAGCCTTCATCGGTGGCAGTTGGTGATCTAAACAAGGATGGTCACTTAGACATTGCAACTGCAAATTTCACATCAGGTACCGTGAGTGTCCTCCTTGGTATCGGTGATGGAAGTTTCCAAAACGCGGTAAACCTTGCGGTCCGCGCCTCCTTGTCATCCATTGCGATGGGTGACCTTGACGATGATGGTGATCTTGACTTGGTGGTTGGAAATTCAGCCGAGAACACAAGCGAGGGTGTTAGTGTTCTCATTGGAAAGGGTGATGGCACCTTTAATACGCCAGCCGATGTTGCTACAGGTCACAACAGTCGACCCGAAGATCTGGTACTGGCCGATTTCAACCAAGACGGCCACTTGGACATTGCTACCGCTTCAGGAGGAAGCGATACCCTGGGTGTCTTGCTGGGAACTGGGAATGGAACCTTTTCGAGTGTCGTTCAGTACAGTGTCTCAGATGATCCATTTGGCGTCGCAGTTGGTGATTTTAATAATGACGGTAAGTTGGACCTAGCGACCTCAACTTGGGGTGGTGATTCGAAGGTGAGTTTATTATTGGGCGACGGTGCAGGTTCCTTCGGCCCAGTGACACACGTTGATGCAGGTTCTAATAATTTCGAACTGGATGTCGCGGATTTCAACTCAGATGGTCGTCAGGACTTGATGGTTGTAAATGACGGAACGCAGCATAATTTATCGCTCTTGCTTGGACGCGGTGATGGAACCTTCCATCCACGAAGTGTCATCGCAGTGACAAGCCCTAAGTGCATTGTTGTTGAGGATGTAAATGGAGATGGAGTTGAGGATGTTATTGTCAGTTCGGGCTCAAGTCAGGTAAGTGTTCTCACTTCGATTCCAGTTGAGGACAACTTGCGCGTCACGCGTACGTTTGACGTGACGGTCGACGCCGTCAATGACGTACCGACGCTCGATACTCTATCGAACCTATCGATAAACGAAGACTCGGCCGAGCAGACAGTGAATTTAGCTGGTATCAGTGCCGGTGGAGGCGAGAGTCAACCGCTGCGAGTGACCGCAATCAGTAGCAGCACAGGATTAATTCCCAACCCAACGGTCACTTACACATCTCCCGAAGCGACGGGCAGCCTGAAGTTCACACCGGTACCTGATCAGAGTGGAGCGGGCACAATCACGGTGACGGTGGAAGATGGAGGCCTAGACGGTAATCTCTCCACTGCCGATGACAACGCATCGTTCGAAAGAACGTTCGAAGTGACGGTCAGCGCAGTCAACGATGCACCAACGCTCGATACTCTATCGAACCTATCGATAAACGAAGACTCGGCCGAGCAGACAGT
>JBMYRF010000084.1:0-5695 GCA_049602075.1 Rubripirellula sp. | reverse complement strand
CCACCATGAACCAACCACTGACTGTTTGCCCATCCAATCCCGTCGGCGTGAAATCCGCACCCTCGACATAACTACCGGTGCTACCGGTGAAACGGACCGATGTGTTACCACCGACCAGAGCACCTGTCTGCTCCAGTTCGACGTCGGTCCCGTAGGTGCCGTTGTGGTCATTGCCGGACTGGTCAACGGCTTCGAGGCCCGACGTGTCACCAAGTCTCCAGTAAGCGTCCGGATCTCGTCTCTGCACGCGATCGGGATAAGTAGGTCGCTCCAAAAACTCCAAGGTGAACGGTTCGGCGGCCCCATCTGGATTCCCAATCACATCGCCACTGGGAGCATCGAGAATGATCGCCGCAGCGGTCAGGTGGGTGCTAAGCGTCTGAGTAGACCCCGCCAATAGATCACCACCAAGGGTGACCAGGTGAATCTGCCCCAGTCCGGCATCAATGTCACCACTGATAATCAAATCGGAACCGTTCGGGTTCGTGTTTTCAATACGAAACAGACCAAGGCTTTGTCCTGAATCGGTTTCGGTTCCTGGTGCCCACTGTGAGGTGTCGATGGATCCGTCATCTGGTTTCAGGGTCAAGCTATCTGCCAGGCCGGCCTGATTTCCCTGACGAGGATCCAAGTCGATTCCCTGAATCTCCATCGGCGAAAGCGAGTCATTGATCACCGACACGCTTGACGCGCTGGCCAAGGTTGGTGTTCCCATTAACTTATTTGAAGTCGTGTCACTTAAAGCCCACTCCTGGTCAGTGAGATGAGTTTCAGCAGAGACGAGGTAATTCAACGCATTGAACGCAGTGCCGCTGCTTTGGTAATTGATCGGGTCGACCAGGATCAAGTCGCCCGCTTGGTACTGGTATCCTGGCGTAATCGTTCCATTGCCCAAGGTGATTCCATCCGCCTCGGTGACGACCCCTTGGTCATCGATTTGCAGATAACGACGATCCTTGAAGTGGACCGTTGCATTGAAGTTGATTTCATTGAGCGTGTTAAAGATCTGACTGTCAGAACCGCTGTCATTTCTCGAACTGTCCTCGGGGAGGTCTTTGTAATCGGACGAGCTAAAGTCGTAGGCGTCACTGTAATCAACGCGCCCGTACGTCAGTCGAGTTTGGACATCGACCTCGTCGTGCAACGCATCCAGTTCCAAGCTATTGGCGAGGATTTCGACGGTGTCATCAACATCGATTCGCGACTGGGTATCGACCAGCGTATCCGTTCGCAAAGAAAACCACCCCGATTTGCCATTGCGGTAAAAGTTTGCGTGTGTATGAATGTCGAGGTTACGGTGATTGGCACCAATGACAAGTTCATCCGATGCATGCAGAACAGCGTCATCATTGATCGTGACGTTTGTGTCGTCGTAGAACCGGCTAGTTGCCGTCGCTCTCTTGGTCATCAGGCCAGCACCACGAACTTCGGAATAGGCCGACGCAGTAGCATCGTTCACCGCAGCATCGAGAGTGATTGCTCGAGCGTTGAGATAAGACGCTGCGAGATCAATACTGGTGGTCGATGGATTATCCTCGGTGCCGATTCTTACGCCAAGGTTTTTCAGGTCGTCCGTTAATTCAGAATTAGTGTCCTCTATGGTGTTGGCTTTCATATTACCAATAGCACCACCGGCTTTAGCCATGGATACCATTTCGTCATCGAATGTACTGTGCGCTTCGATCTTGAGCTCATTGCCTGCTGACAGACGAGCGAAGTCGTCCAGCAGGACTTCGGTGGTGTACTGATGAGTGACACGTGACCAGGAAGATTGCGTCGGGAGGAGGCCACCACCATTGGTAGTGGCTTGCGCTGACAAATTATCTTCATTGGTTGCTGAAACATGCAGATCCGTATCAGCATGAATACTACCGAGCACTTCGACTTGACTCGTCTCGGTGGCTAGGGTGCGGGCAAGAGAATTACCGGCCTCCACAAGAATCCCCACAAAGGTGTTGTCAACATACGAGTCCGCGTTGGCGTGAGTGCGCGAGTTCACATAGACAGACTCACCCTGCAATCTTGCACCGACTTCAATGCTGACACCGACATCCGGTTCACTGGTGGCCATTGCTCGTGGCATACCGACGCCCACCAGACCGCCTCCGCCACCGGTGGTCACCGCCTTCGCCTCGCCATGGTTGATTCCGAGATCGAACGGCGGTCGCCAGCCCGGACTGACAAACGCGAAGCTTTGGTCCCCTGCACCCTTTTCGGTAAGATCCACAATGAACTTGTGTCGGCCTTGCCCAGCATCCGTCAAATCAAGACCCTCTGTCCCGAGGGTGCTTCCCAAACCGATCATTCCCGAGTAACCGTTACCGCTGTTGTCGTTGCCGGACACTGCAATGGACGTCCCCTCTGCCCAGTCCTCGAGGGTAGCCGCAAGTCGGAACGATTTTTCGTCTATCGCAATCACATAATACGACTGGCCCTCACGCAGACCTTCGATGGGTTGCTGATTGGCTGGAATGAGGTAGTGGTTTACTGCGGAGGATTTATTCTGGCCACTAATGGCGATCGGAGTACCGCCAGAGCTACTGGACAGCTGATAGTTATCACCATCGGCCGAGGTGACATAGTAGGCCTCGCCCGCTTCGAGTCCATCAATTAGTTGATTGGCCGTTGCACCAAGGTACGCGAAACGCCTGGCAACCAACTGCGCCGTTTGCTGCTTTTCAGCGGTGTCGATAATCGCCAGATGACCACCGCGAGCCTCGGCATCTTCCTTGGCCTGAACCCAGGTAAACGTTCCGGTAACGATTGAGTAATCACCGTCAATTTCAAGCAGGTATCCAGTCAGTTCGCTGGTTGCAGATCGATCATTCCACATGCCGTCGCTACGAAGGTGAGCATACTGTTCACCGTTGAGGGACGGTTCGTTCGAGGCCCAGTTTTGGTAACCCTCCATTTCAACCCATTTGAAAGTACCCTCGTGTCCTTCGTCGGTGCCACCAATCCAAACGCTTGAACTGCCAAGCTTTGATTGCGCGAGTTCCTGTTCACTGCTGTTGTTAATGGTTGCCAGTTGGCCCCCGCGTTCCTTGGCATCTTGGAATGCTTGATTCCAGTTGTAAGTACCTGTGATAAGCTCAAAGTCACCATCTTTTTCTAGAAGGTAGCCCCCTAACAGCGTCGCACCATTGTTATCGTTCCACATCCCTTTGTAGCTGGAGTCTGCGTACATCTGGATGTAGTTTTCGTCATTGTTGAAGTTATTCGGCTCGCCAGCATACCAGTTGGTATAGGTTAAATCCCTCTCGACTGGCTCGGCCAATGGAACGCTGGCCGGTGCGGTATCAGACCCCACCCACATCCAATCACGGTTGTTCTGACCGAGACTAGCGCCGATCCATAGTAGCATCCCAGACGAGGCAGTCTCTAACGCATTAAGAGCAGCTTCGTTTTCTTCATCTGAGCGAATGGTTGCCAGCCATCCACCCTGACTAGCCGCATCGGCTAGGGCTTCCTCGTACGTACCGCTGAAGGGAATAAACGTGAACCGATTGGATTCCACAAGCCATGGATGAGTTTGATCGCCACTGACATCATTCCACAGGCCAGTGTCGTAATACATCAGCAACTGCGTTTCTTTGTTGTGCAACCCGGAATCGTTCGGTTCCCCATCGGCCCAGAAAGTGGGGTAGCCATTCTTCGCATCACCTTTGGATTTGCCGTCCCAAAATTGTTGCCCCGCTTCTGGCCCCGGACTAGCCGAATCCCAACGCCATGTGTTGGCGTCTTGACCATCGCTGCCACCTAAGTAGACGTTTTTCTCACCGATTGCTTCTAGTGCAGCTTCCCACTCGTCTTCACTGGTAATGGTTGCCGGCCAAACTTCTTTCCATCCATCGACCGCATCGGCAAAGTAGTTGGCCTTCGAGGTTCCGGGGCTCACTTGGAACTGCGGTCGTTCTAGGAGGTAACCAGTGATGTCTAAGGTGCCGTCAACATTCTTCCACGTGCCATCATCTATCATCACGGCACTGAACTGAGTGTTGATGCTGGTCGGCGCGCTGTCATTCCAGTTGACGTATGGTGGATCGTTTTGTATCGAATCTCCTTGCGGCCAGAATGGCTGATCACTTGTCTCTTCATAAGCATTTGGCAACCAGTACCACTGCGAGTTGGTTGCGTTTGCAGCGTACACAACCTGTTGACCGACAGTCAGTAGAGCGGCTTGCTGATCGGGGTTGTCGATATCGAATGTTGCATTCTCGTTGTGGGGCGTGACGGTTTTGGAATCAGCGTCCACGTCTAACGTGTTGAACTGCAGAGGTTTAGCCGCTCGGTAGGTCACAATTTGTCCATTGGTAAAACCATGACCTGCAATATTGAAGACGCTGACCCCGCCAGCTTCGTTGGCGATCGCTGCGCCATCGAAATCGACCGGCGCGTTCGGCAATTGATCTGGGTGCTCTAATTTCAGAACGTTCTCAGAGAGATCAATTTCTCGAACCAGATACGTTTCGCCGTCGACTAAACCACCGATGGGAATCACCCCAGCGTCATAAATCACTTGGGTCGCGGAGGCAAAGTTGGTGAAGGCTCCATTGACTGCCTCACCATCCAAGCCACCCTGCCAGAACACTTCCCCAGTGCCGTTCCAAACCCAAGTTCCTTCTTCATTAAAATCGTTACCGCCAAGCCAAGCCTCGGTGACTCCGTTATCGATCATCAATTGTTTGATCGCGTCATTTTCCGTCTGAGTGAGCGGCTGTGCTAAAACACGACCGGCGTTCTTCGCGTCCGCAACCGCTGCTTGGAACGTCCATCCGGTATCTCCCGTGGATGGTGCAAATTTAAATTCTCCGGAAGTACCATCGATGTAGATGTAAGCAGGTATTTCATCCATTGTCGGCATGTCGAACCAGTATCCGGATGCTGCGATCGCCAACGCATCCTCACCAAATTCGCCACCATCATTTGGCTGAGCACCATAGAGGTAATGCGGATTATTGAATTGCAATTGATCTTTCAGTAAATCGACTGCGTCGCTGTTTGGAGAAGCCACCACGTAATAGCTCAACGTCTCTTCGCTGGTCTTGGTGACCCAAGTACCAGCGGAGCGCTCGCCCGAGTTTTCGATGGCGGCAAAGTCCATCCCGACAACAGCAGCGTCAGGGGCTCCCTCGGCCCAATCGGAATAGGCATCCACGATCTGGCCGTCAATCCAGAAAACGATATCTTCCGACCCTGGAAGCTCCCAGGTCCAAGTGCCATTCTTGGCTTGATCCGTACCACCGATCCAAGCCTCTTGCCCCTCCGGCAGCAGCGATAGCGCATCATTGTTTTCTGCCTCGCTTGTCAGCGAAGCCAAGCGACCACCGGCTGCCTCGGCCAGTTCAACGGCCTGATGCCAGGTGATCGGTGTGTTTGAATGATAGACGGAAAGTTCGGCCCCGGTGACCAGAACGCTGCCAAGTCGGATGATGGTTGCATCGCGAGGAATGGCACGATAAATCTCACCAGGTGTCAGTCCGCCGACAGGATCCGTATTCGAGGTATCACTGGAAGCGTATTGAATTGCATCCCCGTAGCCCAAACCGTGTTCCGTGGTGAATTCGATGGTGTTTGCATCCAAGCCGTCGGCATTCGCATCGACACCCGTTTCTGCGTCAAAGACGGATGCCGTGGGCTGCTCCATCAAGCGACCGCCAACGGCGTCAATCAGTAATTCGCCACCGCTGTGAAC
>JBMYRF010000083.1:3370-5831 GCA_049602075.1 Rubripirellula sp. | reverse complement strand
GTTGATAGCACAACCAATGACGATGCTGATTTCATCTCAGATGAAGATCTAACGATACATGCTGGTGAGATAGAATTCATTAGCGAGCAGATCTCAAGAAAGTCAACGAAACAGGTCTTCGCACAGGACAATATTCTTTCCGAAATCGTGATCGATGACGCCACCATTCACGGTGAATCGGTAACCATCAAAGCGGTCAGTGAAGATCTATCGATCGGAGCCTACCCTACTGCAGCCTACACAAGTGATTGGACACCGGATTACGGAGGTCCGGATGGGCAGGCTTTGGTTGCAGCGCTTCCCTCTGCGCTCTTCGGATTTCTTACCGGAGGTGGACTGCCGGGCGGTGTGGCGATTCGCGAAGCGAGCTCAGTGCTGACCATCGACGGTAGTACGATCGAGGCGGTTGGCGATATCGTGATTGAGAGCACGAACGAGACAGAAGCAAAAGTCAAAGCGATCGCCGCAAAACCTGCGTGGGCGGATAATCAGGGCAGCGAATTACTGAGAGTAAAACCTGAAACTTCGAGCAGTGGGGGCTGGGACGCGCTGAATACGTTGAGCGTTGGTGTCGCCATCGCAACCGGCGTTTCCGATTTGAGTATCAAGAAGGAAAGCTTCATTCGATCTGAGTTTGGAAGCGTCAACGTGGTATCGGAGGGAACCGTCGCCTCGGAGGTGGCTGCTAGAACAACTCAGAACATCAGCGAGAATGGTCCGGCCAATCAGCTTGGTGGCGGTGGTTCGATATCACTAACCTTCTCCGATGCAGACATTACAGCGACGCTCGATTCCACCTCCAGCATCATTGCTGCTGGAAATGTCAATTTCGAAGCGACCGGTGAGGTGATCAACGAGGGCGACGCTTCGTCGGTGACCTATTACGACGGATACGGCGCCTTGGTATTTGCCTTTGGTACTGACAGCACGAACGTCCATGCAAGTGTCGATGGGACCATTGCTGCTCAGGGGGCCTCGCTTCAGTCACAGACTTTTAATGAGTCTGACATTGATACAGCCACTAACACAATCACGATTGCCAATCATGGTTTTGTCGAGGGTCAGCTTCTTGAATTGAAGTCGAATGCTGACCCGGCGGTCACTATTCCTGAGGATATCATCGGCATCCTGCCTGGGGACGAGGTGCGTGTTCACGTTGTGGATCCCAACACGATCCAGCTTTATCTGGTGCAACCGTTGGAGTTGGAAGCGCCAGAGGGCGACACCGAAGCGATCCAAACGCTTTCTACTTACGAAACCATTGCCTTCAATCCTCAACTTCAAGACTTTGATCCCGAGTCCCCCACCACGACCCTCGTTCTTTCTGCGGACAGAGAGGTTTTTATCGTCGGGGATACTCCTGAGGACGATCAACTCATCGTATCCAATCCGCTGGTCACTGGGCAGGCTGTCAAATATCAGATGGAGGCGTTTGTCACCGACGCAGAGGGAAATGCAATTGACAGTGAACCGGTTGAAGGCCTGTTCGATGAGACCACTTATTATGCGATTGTCGATCCAGAAAATCCCAATCAGATTAAGTTAGCGGTCAATGAGCGAGATGCATTGGAGGGAATTGCCGTTGCAATGACAGGTCCCGGCGTCGGCACACGCCATTTTTTGACTTACGTCAGTGATCATAAAGAGTTCTCACCGTACACCGACCTTGATGCGCAGACCGGCGTGATCCAGATGGATACCACCGGAATCCAAACGGGTGACCCACTTCTTTACAACCCGGATACGTCGATTCAATTTACACGTTTAATTGACCGCAATGCCTTGTTCAATGCGGATGGGAACTCCATCGATTTTGACGCACCCGGAACGATTAACTTGGGACAACCGGTGCTGGATCCGAGTGTCTTTGTGATGACAATCCCCGAGCATGGTTTCCAGAGCGGTGATCGGGTTCGTTATTCGACGTCGAATCAGGATGGCGAGCCGTCTGCTGCGATTCTTGTCGGCGACCATGACGAGTTGGTCAACGATCAGGAGTATGTCATTATTCGGGTCGACCAGTGGTCGATTCAGCTTGCACATCCCGAGACACCCGATGTGGCGATTGAGTTGGTGGATGCCAGCGAATCGGGAACCCAGCAATTCATCGACTCCAATTCGGGACGCTCGGTTTACTTTGAGCCCGGTGGAATCGTTCAGTGGGACGTGGTTGACACCACCAATAACAGCATTTTATTTGGTCAAGCTCATCGGCTACTGGACGGACAACGCGTGGTCTATCAAGCCGACGCGAACGTTGCTGCACAGGCCAACGAGTCCGTAGGCGGTTTGGTGTCGGGCGAGAGCTACTATGTGATTGTGGTGAGCGAAGTGGAGATCCAGCTCTCCCGTTCCTCAGATACGGATTGGAATCGGGATCTCTTCACCAACTATGTCAGCGTCGCCGATGGCGCTGTGGATTTGACGTCCGGAGCGACCGGGTCAGCGACTTCGCTACATC
>JBMYRF010000083.1:0-3270 GCA_049602075.1 Rubripirellula sp. | reverse complement strand
GATGGCGCTGTGGATTTGACGTCCGGAGCGACCGGGTCAGCGACTTCGCTACATCGATTCGTGGCACAGAATACCGATGTGGAAGAGGACTGGATTGTCTCCGAGGGGCATGAACTATGGACAGGTCAGGCTTTCACTTATGAGCTGAAAGTCGGTCAAGCGATCGGCGGTTTGGTTGAAGGGCAAACGTATTACGCCGTTCGACTGGATGACAATCGTTTTCGCATCGCCGATAGTCTTGAAAACGCTTCCCTTGCAGCCGGTGGAAGCGGAGGCTGGGTGGACCTGACCAGCGTTGGGCAATCGGGCACCAATCAAGCGGTTCGATACGAAACGTTTGTCTATCCGTATGAGGCGGATCGATCTTCACCTGTTGTGGACACGGTGGCCAACACCATCGAAGTGATCAACCACGGGATGACCACGGGACGCCAGGTGAATTATCAAACCAGTGGTGGTGAGCCCATCGGTGGCCTTGCGGATGCAGAAACCTACGAAGTCATCGTTATCGACGCAGATCATTTTCAGCTAAGCCCCGTCGAGGGATTGACCTATGCCAATACGACGGCTTTGCCGGGTCAAACGATCGATCTCTCAGGCGGAGCGACGCTCGGCACAGGGATGCATGTTTTTCGCGTGATTCCGGATGTGGAAATTGCGAATCGAACTGATCCCATTTTGGTAGTCAATCCGCTCGAAGTCCCTCCGGTAGACATTGATGCCGACCAGATTCGCGTGCAAGGACTTAGTGTGTCGACGGGAGATCCTGTGCGTTACCTCACAGGTGGAGGCACTGCGATTGGAGGGCTGGAAAACGGTCAGACGTATTTTGCGATTCGAATCGAGGATGCAGCGGGTGAGCCAACCCCTTGGTTCCAGCTTGCTGAAACCGAAGCAGATGCCTTAGCCGGCAACCCCGTTGATCTTACTTCCGTCGGTACCGGTTCTGAGCATGGAATGGAGGTCGATTCAACGGTCACCGTGTTCGATCTTGAAATCGAGGGAATGGACTTTGGCATGACGTACTACGCTGTGGTGGATGGACCCAACAGCTTGCGTCTAACCGAGTCACCGCCGGCAGCCTACCAGGCTGAAGCACAGCCATTGGATTCGTTGATTGAAGCGGGAGCCGCTCCCTATTCCCTTTTGACGACCGAGGGAATTACTGTTGAGGGAATCCGAATTTCTGCCGAACTGGAGGCGGAGACCGCGAAGACCGCAGGTGCGTTGGTGGGTCATCATCCGACCTTGGCAGATTACATCACTCGACCGGAAGTTGCGGGTCGCCACTTAATGAGCAACTACAAAAACTGGAGGAATATTCCTGAAACACCCTCACATAACAGTGCCGCACATAAAGGCGAGCACGGTGATTACAGCTGGAACTTCTTGGCTTCCGTCGCGTGGAATGAGATCAAAGAGCACAACGTGACCGCCACAGTGGGACAGGCGGCGAGTGAGGCCATTTTGATTTCGCATCATGATGTCGTGGTGGAGGCGGCGATTGATCAGAAGATCGAAACACACGCTCTTGCTAACTCGATGCCCGAGAGTGGCAAAAAATTCATCATCGCGACCGCCTTCGCATTCACCGATGCAAACAACCGTGCGGAAGCCATCATCGGTAGCCATGCGAGGATCGATGCTGGTGGTGAGCTCGAGGTGAAATCAGTCGTCGAGTACCCGCGCTTAGTGGACTGGAAGGATCTCATTCCCTTCAGGGGTTTTAAGAATTGTGTCGACGGGGAATCAACTTCCGTCTGCACGCCATTTTTAACGTTCTTGAAAGGGTATTCACAGATCGCCGGCGAGGAGATGTTCGGATTCGCTGAGTTACTGAACACCTGGGCCCAGAGCCAGGCGTTTCAGGCCTCGGACAAAGAATACACCTTTACTGATATTTTGGATCCGGCACCGGATCCTTCATTCGCTTACGCATTTACTTTCTCCGTAGGCGCTGCCACCTACAACAACCACTCCAATGCGGTAATCGAATCCGGTGCTCAGATTAATCAAGGGATCAGCGTCGTTGATGTTCCGTCCGTAGAGACGTTTGAAGAGAGTGTGGTCAAAGTGGTTGCGGATACCGACCTGCTGCTGGTTGGTTTGGCCGGTATGATCCATCTGAATTTCAGCATTGACGGGTTCTCTGAGGCGTTTCACAAAAGGGATTCGAATTTTAATTCGGTAGGTAACGTCTTCTCATTGACGGGGAACAAATCGAAGACGGCTGGGGTCGGACTGTCTTTGATTGAGCAATTAATGACAAACCACACCGTCGCCATGATCGAATCGGGTGCGAATGTGACGACAGGACAGGAGCATGGCGAGGGAGTGGTTGTCGAAGCTCGTACTGCGGACAAGACATTCAACTTCACGCAGTCCGGCGTTGACTCCGAGGGATTTGGTATCGCGGCAAGTCAGGGAGCGACGGTCGAAGACAGCTACACGGTTGCGATCGTGGAAACGGGGGCGAACATCGAGTCCGAAGGCGCTCTTGACATCACTGCGGAAAATGATGCGTTGCACAGCGTCGGCGCCGGTGGGATAGCCTGGGGCGATACCTTGGGCTTGGGGTTGTCCGCGAGTACCGTCGTCATGGATCGACAGACGGGTGCATTCCTTGGTGAGCTTCCTGATGAAGAATGGCATGATCCGACCGACTTCATCCATTCGAGATCGACAAACGCAAATCTTTACACCGCTGAGGAATCAGAAATCAGCGTTGCCGATTTGGTGGTTGAGAGTGAAAACCTGGGTCAGTTGACCACCGTGTCGGTGGTTGGTGCTATCAGCAACGGCGGAAACCGAGCTACCGGATCATTCAGCAAAGAAAACAACCCCGTTGGGATCAGCAAAAAAAATCACTTCGGGATTTCCGGTGACGCGGCCGTGAATGTCGCCACCGACGAGACGCTGGCAAGGATCGATTTGCACGGAGAGCTATCGGTGCATGAGGCAGTCGAGGTAGCCGCACACAATTCGACCGATTTCTTAACGATTGCTGGTGCAACGGCCATTTCCTGGAATGGGAGCAGTAGTGAAACCGCGGCGGTGGCAATGACCGCCGCTGTCGCGGTGAACGAGATTGAATTAACCACCCAAGCAACGGTTGGTGGGGCAGCAATCATTGCCGAGGGGCAGGCCGAAGGCGAGTGGCACATGGGGTCGCTTGCGATTGAAACCGCAAGCCACGGAGATGTGCTGGCGGTTGCAGTGGCCCTGGGGATCTCTCAGCTGAACAAGCCGGAGTTTGCGTTGAATGCGGCC
>JBMYRF010000082.1:0-6247 GCA_049602075.1 Rubripirellula sp. | reverse complement strand
GAAAACCTCGACGCATGCTTCCATGATATCGGTCAATGAACACCCGACAAAAAAATGGCCAATCAACGGGGTGAGGCCTCAACTCTCCAATTGGCAAGATGAAAACGCTCAGCAGTCTTGTGGTGCAACGCTCACACAAGACTGATCAATCGACGCTCCAGGAGTGAAATGCGGCGCGAGTCCCAAAGCATTGCCTTGCAAGTCTTCGCAGGAAGAGGTGGACGGTGAGAAAGTTCGCAAGATACGCGGGTTCGCGTTTTGGACTCTTGATGTGACTGTGTCCTCGTAAAGCGTTTAGCGATGTCGTTTCATGGTTATCGGCGATGCGGTAAGCCTTGATCGCATCGGGCGGCGGATCTGTCGCGATATGCACCGGCACCTTCTCAAGGTTAAGCTTTTTCGCGGCACGGCACCTGGTGTGGCCCACAATGATCACACCATCGGTGTGGACCACAATCGGCTGGCGGAAACCGAATTCGTTGATACTTTGGACGACGGGATCTACCGCGGCGTCGTTGATACGGGGGTTGTTTTCGTAAGGCTTGATTCGATCAAGCGACCACATTTCGACCTGCATTTGTAAAGCCCTTCCAAGGCGAGTAATGAAACGGAAGGGGTCGGTCGGTGGTTGGGCTGTTGGCTGGGTGGGTTACTGTTTCTTTTAAACAGTTGGAATGTCCATTCGGACTCAAACAAACTCTGACTAACAAGGTGACTGTTCCCGTGGCCCTAATGCCGCGAAATGCGACAGGGAGGACCCGCGGTTGGCGCAATTCTTTCCCTTATTGCTACTCTGGCGGATAAGTCTCGAATCGCGTGTAACTGATCTGGCGTTTTATTTTGTGATTGGGCTTGTCAGTCGCATCTAATGCGTAAACTTCAATCGCAGCCCAGTCAGCAACCAGATCGGGATTGCGCTTCAAAAACGCTTGCATCGCCTCATCAAGTTTGTTTACCGCCTGTGTGTATTGCCAACGCGTGGTATCGGTGGAGAAGGCGACACCAAACATCTGCACGCTAATCGTGATGCCGTCGGTCGTGTTCGACATATGAAATGAGTCGCTTTCCTTCCCAAAGATCATTTGGTCGAGTTCTTTCTCTCCAATCGTGCGAAGATCCCAACCTTGGATATGCAGATTGGAGAGCACGTAGTATCGCTCGGAGCGGATCTCCGACAAGACAAACCAAAAGATAATCGCAGCAACAACCAAAATTGCAAGTAAGACGTTAATACCGTAACGCATTGCTCTCACTCCCAAATCCTTTGTTTCGCTAAGGCGGCTACCAAGCATGTCACGCTTCTTGTCGCTCTGTTCACATCGTAACGCGCCGCCCGATGTTGGTGCTGCCAACCTCGCAACGACACGCCGCCCCGGGCGTATACAGATACGCCCGGGGGCGGCACGTTAAGAATGGTGATTTGGGGATGGTGATTTGGGGACAGGCACAAAATGATTTGAATGCAAATCAGCTGAAGGAGCTTATGTCTGTCCCCTTCGTCTCTTTTGTCTGTCCCCTTCGTCTCTTTGTATCTTCCCCTTTGAATCTTCGAACTTAGATATGCGGCGTCAACCTCTCAAGCCAAGTCACCACAGCTCGCATGACGCACATCATGTGGCTGACCAACCTGGCCCCTGAAATCCAAGTGAGACCGAAATGTATTGGCAGGCCATAAAAACCTTGCCAACGACTTGGAAGTAGAGATAAAAAGCCATAACGAAAGCAGTAAAATGGAATAGGGCGGCGCGGATGTGAGATTTCGCTTGTTTGGCCATGCTTGTCTCCTTGAGCGTTCATTTCCGGTTCACAAGGCAAGCGAAAATCGAGTGTAAATTCCTCTGGCGAAAATTCAAAAACGAAATATGGACGAACAGCTCACATTCCTCATCAGGGCAGCCGCAAAAGGGGATACCGATTCTCAGGAAAAGGCTGCCGAACTCGTTTATGCTGAGCTCAAAAAGACCGCGGATTGGCTCATGCGCCACGAAGGAAACAGCTCAGTTCAGCCGACTGCGTTGGTCAACGACGTGATCGTGAAACTTTTCGATACCAAGAAAATCGCCGAGATGCCAAATCGAAAGTATTTCTTTGGAGCCGCAGCCCGCTCCATGAAGCGGATTATTCTCGACGAGGCGCGGCGTCGGAAAGCTCAGAAGCGAGGAGGAGATTTAAATCGGCAACCGTTTGATGAGATTCTGAATCGGTATGAAGAGCAAGGAATTGAAGTCGCATCTCTTCATGAAGCGCTGATTCGCTTGGAAGAATTGCACCCAAGACAATCCGATGTGGTGCACATGAAATGGTTTCTGGATTTTACAACTCAACAAATCGCAGACGCACTTGATGTTTCACTGACCACCGTGGAAGCTGATTGGAGAATGGCAAAAGCATTTCTTTACCGACAACTCCGATAAAAGCGAGTGTAAACGGAATTGCGTTAGACGGTGTCTCTCGCTTTCTCTTTGCGTGCTGCCAAGTCCACCATAATGGCGAAAGTTGCAAGGCTGGAAGATAACGCAAAAACCAACGGCGCGTAGATATCAGTCAGTTTCAGGACGATTGCCAAAGGAATAAAGCAGATCGCGTACGTCAGCCACTTTCCAGCGTGCACGCTACCATGTGCAGCCAAAACAACTCCGAAAATCAAACAGACTGCGGGATAGGCATCGACAAAATCACTAGTGCGACCGTCGATCGAATGCGGTCCATGGACAAACAGCAAGCCAGCGAAACAGAGGTTTAACATCAGTAGGTTGACCGCGCTAAGACGCTCAGAAATTTCAAGGTGCCAGTACTGCGACCAGTGGAATTTCCAGTTGATCAACCCCAGGTGAATCGAGACGCATCCAATCCATATCCAGAGAGCGATGGGCGCCGCCTCGAGCATTACGAGCATCCAAACAACAGTGTGTGTGGTCAAGTTGTGGAAAAACACCCACTTGGCAGACGGTTGAGATTTAAGGTCGCTACTGCCTCTCTGCCTAAATCCTAAGACATCTGAGAAGGACTTCCACATAGTCGACCTGTCGCTTAGCGGTTTTCCTTCTACCACTCGGTGCAACTCTTCCCGCACGGCCTGCATTGACTTGTAACGTTTTGCTGGGTCTTTCTCGAGACAGCGAAGGCAGATCGCCTCCAGCCTCGGATCGACTTTTGGGTTTCGTTCGGAAGGTTTTTCTGGTTTCAGATCGTTTATCTTCTGAAACATCTCAATCAGATCACAGCCATCGAACGGTGGGCTTCCGGCGAGGCTCTCGTACAGCGTCGCGCCGAAACTATAAACATCGGAAAGCTCGGTAACTTTTTTCGAATCAGAGATCTGCTCAGGCGATATGTAATTTGCAGATCCCATCAGCCGACCGGTTTCTGTTTGGGACCCCTGATTTCCCAGATTCTTGGACAATCCAAAATCGGCGATCATGGGCGTTCCGTTTTCGTCCAACATGATGTTGCTGGGCTTGATATCGCGGTGGATGATTCCTCGCTCATGTGCGTGCACCAGTCCGCTGGCGATCTGGGCGAATAATCCTGCAGTCGTTTCTGGGTCGCGATATCGAAAGTCGTTGGACGACTTCAAATCGCCTGATTCAAGTATCGGCATCGTAAAGAAAAAGACACCATCTGCTGTACCAACATCGAAAACTGGGACAATATTCGGATGCGACAGTGCTGCCGCAGTGTGAGCTTCGTTGATCATTCGAGTCCGCATCTCGTCATCGTCGATCAACCCTGGTTTGACCAGCTTAATGGCGATCGATCGGTTCGCCATCGTGTCGAACGCCTGGAAGACGATGCCCATTCCGCCGGCACCCACTTGTTTTTCCAGCTTGTATTGCCCGACGAATTCGCGTTGTCCGGACAGGCTACTCTGTCCGGGCTGCATGGATTCTGTTTCGAAGGCGTTTGTTTCGAGGACGCTGACAAATACGATATCCAGGAATGCATCGTCGTTGGCGGAGCGATCAGCCTTCAACATTTCCCGCAGTTCTGCCGCCAACGCAGCATCGTCTATCGCAAGCTTTTCGAGCTCTGCTTCTTGGGTCAGGTCACTTTCGTTCGCAAGTCTTGCAAAATGCCCACTCAGATTTCTGTATCCGTCCTGATTCACCATTCACTCTTGTTGAATTTGGGGCGGGTTAGCTGACCGTTTATCAATTTCTGCAGAGCATTTTGCCGGCTTTCTGGTAATACCAAGCCATTTCTAGTGGGCAAACTGCGTCTGTAGTTCATGGCCATGTCTTTCCAATTCGCTGATTTTCTCTGATTTCTGGATTTTTCGCCAAGGCATTTCGATCCGATTCCCGCTTGCTCTACTGGATTAGCCGCAGGTTTGCTGATCGCCAAAAAGTATCGATTCGGGAAGTGTTGAAAATGAGTTCAAAAATCAACCACAACCTGTACCGCGTCCCAAGCGTCGCGGTCCCAACAGTGATCATGGTCTGTTTCATTCTGGTGGCTTGGACCACCGGCTTGATTGGGTCCATAACCGGCTTCCTTTCCTTACCGATTGCGTTGCTCCTCAACACTATAGCGGCTTATGCCGCGTTTACAGGATTTCATGACGCGTCGCATTTCGCCTTGGGGAAGAAGAAGTGGATAAGTGTCGTCGGCGGCGAGTTGCTGGGACTCGTTCTGCTGGCGAACTTCCAGATCTTTCGCCAGATCCACCAGCAACACCATCGGCACACCAACGATCCAGATCATGACCCGGATGGATGGCTTGGTCGTGGTCCAATCTGGTCACTTCCATTTCGTTGGATGCTGGTCGACTTTCACTATCTGCGAGCTTATCGACCATTCAAATCGAAGCTGCGGCCTTTTGAAAAAGTCGCTATGTGTGTCGGAGTCGCGTCGACCCTTTCATTGATCGTTGGCTTGATTGGCTCGGGACACTTTGCAATTTTTCTAATCGTGTGGTTTCTTCCGGCACGCTTCTCCCAATTTTGCGCGGCATACTACGCGGATTTTGTTCCGCATCAGCGACCGCATGCAGTGCCACGGAGTCAAGACGCGATGGCGCATACTGCCAACATCGGCGGACGCTCACTCGGTTTTTTTCTGGTTGGCCACAATATGCATCTGATCCACCACCTCTATCCCGGTGTTCCCTTTTATCGGTGCTTCAAAATCTGGCGAGAACGCAAGGTTGAGTTAATTTTGAAAGGCGCGAAAGTGGTTTCCCTCACGGGGTCACATCGCGCACAAGATTAATCCCAGAACTATGTCCTCAAGGAGAGGCTCGTCAAGATGTGAAACCTACTCCACAATGAACCGGCGGTTGCTAGTTTGGCCGAATCGATCCTTTACCGGTGCAAAGGTTGGTTAGGCCTCTCCCGCAGTGAGTCGCGTGGCCGATCTTCAATAACGCGTGAAAGTTCACGCGTTATTGGGCAAAACGAAAAAAGCCCGCTGGAATGAACCCACGGGCTACTTAACACCAAGTCTTTTTCACGCTCGCTGAAAAGGAGAGGTGACTGAAAGGACTCGCATCGGGTCGCCGACGTCCTAACCTTCCGCGATAGATTGGTACCAACCCAAAATCAGTCGACCCAGGTGATGATCGATTTGACGCTTGCTGTGCCAGTTGCTCCAGGCTAGATGTCTGTAGAATGTTTTCATCGACTCTTCCATGAGACAATCCTCGCTCTTGGGCTTCTTCCATTAACCATTCATAAATTGTTTCGATATTTTTGCGGCAGCCAGCGGTGGCCCAGTCGTTCATGGTGTCTGCGTGTGATTCACAGTCACACGACAAGCAGGCCGAGCGAACCAAGCAAGCAGCTTTTTCAGTTCGCTTCCGGAACCAGGTACGCAATCGCCGATGCGGAAACTACCGATCGGTACAGAGTCTGGCTTGTAGTTATCGAGCAGTGTCTTGAGTTACGACGTGGGCTTACCCAAACGCTTACGCTGCACCAGCGCCATGCCGATGGTCACAAGGTTGATTCCATGCAGGTTTGTATCTCTCTGGTAGGCAGTGCATCCCGTGTGGTCAAAAAAACCAGCCGACGCTCCGACACTTCAAAAACCAAAGTTTCCTGAGCACGGGGAAAGTGATTTGGGGACAGGTACAAAGTGATGTGGGCACAAAGTGATTTGACTGCAAGACAGCTTAAGGAGTTTATGCCTGTCCCCTTTGTCTCTCATCTTTGTCTCATCTTTGTCTCTTCGGACCAGCTCTATCTCGCAGGTTCGTCTCAAAGTCCTTATTGGCAGAGAGTTCTGGCGAGGGTGTTGCTCCCGGTCT
>JBMYRF010000081.1:0-6262 GCA_049602075.1 Rubripirellula sp. | reverse complement strand
CTCGAAATCAATGCTCGATTGAAGAATCAAGATTTGTGCGATGTGTTCAATGGCTCACCGCAGGGAGGTATGCGGCGTTCGAGGAAACCACCAAACGGCGTCTTGATGAGATCGAATTGGAGTTTGAATCACTCACGGCGGAGCAGATCGACACGGCCGAAGTCACCGCGGCACTGTCAAACTTTCACGAGCTTTGGGCTCAGTTACGATCCAAGGAACAAGCCCGACTTCTTGCCCTACTCATCGAGCAGATCGACCACGATGGGCGGCACGGGAACGTCTCGATCACCTTCCACCCAACCGGCATTCGATTATTGATGCAGGAGTCCGTTGACCTCTGCGAGGTGGCAGTATGACCGGCAAACTCACCGTCAGCCGCAAGTTCCATATCGCTCGCGAGGGTCTTGGGCGCAAGCGCTTTCGCGAAGGCGAAGAAGTTGAGAAGCCAGCCGGGCGAGTTCAGCGTGTGTCCCGGGTGATGGCACTGGCCATCCAGTGTGACCCGCTGATTCGCGATGGAGTGATTAAGAACCAATCGGAGCTCGCACACTACGCCCAGGTCACCACGGCCCGTATGACACACATCATGTGGTTGACCAACTTGGCCCCGGATATTCAGGAGGCGATTCTGTTCCCGCCGCGTGTTGAGTCAGGGCCGGACAAAATCAAGGAGATCGAGGTGCGGCGGATCGCTCGGGTGATGGACTGGGATGTGTAGCGGGGGATTTGGCACGAATTGTTCGTCACTGCGAAGAGCTCGGACTGCGGAAACTGGCTCCATGGGTGGACTCGGATAAGGGGCAAGGTCAGTAGGTCAAAGGTTCAAGTGACATGCCACCATTCTAGCTAACATGTTTTTCCTGAAGTTCACCCAGGTATTCTGTAGGCTGTAAAGCAGGTCTCCTTTTTACTGACAACAGCGACAATCGACGATGCGCAATAGAACTACCAAAGGCCGCCGACATCTGAGCTTGCAGGTGCTTGAATGTCGTCGCTTGCTTGCGTTTGACTTTGGGGATGCGCCGCCAGCCTATCCAGTCTTGTTGGAGGATGACGGCGCTCGACATGAAAGCTCACTTGTGTGGGGCGAAGTTGGCGCCGAAATCAACTCCGGATGGGTCGTTTCCCTGGCCGGAAATGGAAATACATTGGCCGTGGGCGAACCCTACACTACCGGTAATGGGACGGCGACAGATGTGGGGCGAACACGGATCTACCGTCGCAGTGGCTCGACGTGGCGACAGTTCGGTAGCGAAATCACAGGCCAGAACACTCGGGATGGATTCGGCTGGTCGGTGTCATTGAGCGACGATGGTAACACCGTCGCCATCGGCGCCCCTTTTAATGAAACCAATGGTAGTGGTTCCGGTCAAACACGTGTGTTTCGTTGGTCCGGTACAGCGTGGCAGCAAATGGGCAATGCGATTAATGGTGAAGAGGGAAGTCCTTTTACGTTCATACCCGGGGACCGCTCAGGGTGGTCGGTTTCACTGAGTGCAGACGGGAATACGGTGGCCATTGGAGCGCCGTACAATGACGGCAACGGGAAGGATGCTGGTCACACACGCGTTTTTCGTTGGAATGTTGGAGTCTGGCAACAACTCGGAAGTGACATCGACGGGCAGCCTGGGCCGGAGGGATCAACATGGCCAGGCGACAACCTAGGTGATTTGGTTTCTTTGAGCGCCGATGGTAATACGCTCGCGGTGAATTTCTCGAATCGTGACCTGGCCGGTGGTGGCGGTGGCGGTGGCGGTGGCGGTGGCGGTGGCGGTGGCGGTGGCGGTGGCGATGAAATTCGAGCTGGGGGACGTGTTTTCCGATGGAACGGATCGAACTGGCAAACGCTGGGAAGTGACATCGATATTGGAACAACTCCTCACAGCCTCGCACTGAGCGCCGACGGAATGACGTTGGCAATCGATGCAGTCGAGCAGGAAATCGGACAAACACGGATTTTTCGTTGGGGCGGAAATTCATGGCAGCAAATTGGTGAACCCATCGAAGGTGAGGATGACTTAACGTCCGATTCTGATTCGAATTGCGCAGCCACTTGGGATGGGCATCGGCGAGCATTATCACTCGATGCAGATGGCGATATTGTGGCGATTGGTGTTTCAAGTAACTGTGGCAACGGTTACGCAACGAACGCCGGCCACGCTAGGGTCTTTCAATGGGATGGCGCAACGTGGGGTCAAATCGGCATGGACATCGATGGTCCACTGCTAAGTGACGGGCAAGGAGTCTTTGGCAGATCTGTCCAGTTGAGTGCCGACGGTAGAAGTTTGGCAGTCGGTGCAACTCGTATTGACGGGGCAAATGGTGGATTGGGAGGACTCGGTACCGAGTTCAATACAGCCAGAGTCTACAGCTGGGGTCCATCGGAATGGCAGCAACTGGGAAGCGATCTCGACAGCGAGTACTGGGATCGAGTTGGCTGGTCCGTCGCCACAAGTGATGACGGGAATACCGTAGCGATCGGGGCTCCCTACAAAGATGGCGACGGAGAAGCGGCCGGCCATGTACGTGTTTACCGATACGACGGGATGAATTGGCTGCAAATGGGTGATGCTTTTGATGGCCGACCAACCTACTGGGGACAGAGAATCGACCAAGGCCTCAATCGATCACGAAACCAAAGAGTTTCTGTAGCGATCAGTCATGATGGAAACACCGTTGCCGTCGGCGCCATGGGGAACGGAATTGCGGTGCACGGAGGATACGGAGACGAGTACGGCCTGACGCGAATCTTTCGCTGGGATGGATCATCGTGGCAACAATTAGGCGAAAGTATTTACGGTGAGGAGATGATGGTCCGCCCATCTCCACTTTCGTCACTTCCGGACACAGACAGCCACGCAGGTTGGTCCGTTGCTTTGAGCTCTGACGGCAACATCGTGGCGATAGGGTCTCCCTACAATGATGGCAAGGGTGAATTGTCAGGACACGTGCGAGTCTATGGTTGGGACGGAACCTCGTGGCGTCAGTATGGCAACGACATTGATGGAAGGTTCAACGAAACCCGACCAGGACTAATTCCTCAGTATGATCTCTTGGGGGCATCCGTCGCGTTGAGTGCCGACGGACAGACTCTCGCCATTGGGGCTCCGGGTAGGGCTGAACTTGCGAATGCTTTTCCTGCTTCACTAGGGCGAACCGAGATTTATCGCTGGAATGGCGCGGATTGGCGACGATTAGGGCAAGAAATAGCCGGAGAGCTCGGAGATGGAGATAACGCATCTGGCTGGTCAGTTGACCTAAGCGATGATGGCAACACCGTGGCCATCGCATCTCCTGCTACTGACGCCAATGGATTCACTGGACGCACTCGTATCTACTCTTGGAGCGGATCATCCTGGCAACAGTTGGGCAGAAATATAAATGCCGAATCGGTAGGAGAAAAATCTGGTTGGTCGGTGTCCTTGAGTGCGGACGGCAGACGCGTGGCGATCGGCGCCCCTCACTATGATGATGGCGAAGGTTTTCGACGTGGATTAGCGCGCATCTATGATTGGGACGGCTCGAATTGGCAGCAGTTGGGTGAAGCGATTGACGGGCAAGTAAATGGAGCCTACGCCGGTTGGTCGGTGTCCATTAGCGGAGATGGCAAGACTGTTACGGTGGGTGCACCATTTTATAACAGTCAACCGCATGGTTTCGGACGCACTCAGATTTACCGCTGGAACGGAGGGAATTGGCAGCAGCTTGGTGATGACATCAATGGACAAGCCAATGGTGATGGCTTCGGCACTTCGATCTCCTACAGCGCGGATGGTACCACGCTGGCGGTAGGAGCCCCTCACGTGTACGTCAATGGATTTCGCCATGGCAGTAGGACGCGAATCTACCGTCGCCAGGGCGATACCTGGCAGCAGTTAGGTCAGGATATCAATGGCAAAGCGGATCGTGACTGGGCTGGATGGTCAGTATCGCTAAGTGCGGATGGAAACACCATTGCAATCGGAGCCCCGTTCTTCAAAGACCAGAATGAATCTGGTTACGCACAGATCTTCCGCTGGGACGGATCGACTTGGAACCAAATGGGTAGCGACCTGCATGGCGTTGGCGAATCGGGCGATGCGTTCGGGTGGTCGTTGTCGCTGAGCGCGGATGGCGAGACGGTTGCCATTGGAGCCGCCGGTACGGGGATCCGGATGGGCGGAGGCGTTCCCGTGGGATACACGCGGATCTTTCAATGGCGGGGGAACACCTGGCAGCAACTCGGCGATCCTATCAACGGTGAAGAGAATTATGACCAATCGGGTTGGTCTGTTGCATTAGCGGCTGATGGATCGACAGTTGCCATTGGAGCTCCAAGCAACTCTGGCAATGGACTTAATGCGGGTCACACTCGGATTTACCGCTGGGATGGATTGGCCTGGAAGCAACTCGGAAACGATATCGATGCGGAAGCGGCAGGTGATGCCTCTGGCTGGTCAGTGTCGCTTAGTACCGACGGCAACACCCTGGCCATCGGAGCGCCTCGGAATGATGGAAACGGGGGTGACCAACGATCTGGTCACGTGCGAATCTATCGCTGGCATGGTGACCGATGGCAACAACTGGGAAGCGATATAGACGGTCAAATGCCGGGTGATGAATTGGGTTGGTCGGTGTCTTTGAGCGGTGATGGTAATCTTGTGGCCATTGGCGCGCCGGGTGACGAAGAATCTTTCAGCGATCTTAATCCCCAGACCAACGGCCAAACTCGGCTCTACCGCTGGGAGGGCGCGACCTGGCAGAGGGTTGGAAGCGACATCACGGGCCGGCCATTTTGGTTAGGATTTGGCAGATCTGTGTCGCTGACGGCGGATGGCAGTTCGGTGGCGATCGGTGCTTCGCGAGAGCTGTATCTCATCGGTTACTCAACCGTCTCAGAGCCACCACGCGGCTACGCCAAAGTCTATCGATTACCGCCACGCTTAGGGGGGGCTAGGGATCTGGAAGACGACGGGTTCCCCTCCGATGACGCCAGCGGGGATGGCGATGACGAAGACGGTATCGTCTTTGGACCCCTTATTGCCGGGCGTCCCGGTGAAATCGAGTTGCTGGTTAGTGGTAGCGGTGGTTTAATCGATGCCTGGGTCGATTTCAGCGCGGACGGCGACTGGACAGACGATGGCGAGCAGATCTTCACCGCAGAACCCGTCAAGGTTGGTTGGAATAAACTTAGGTTCGATGTCCCTATCGATGTCGTCTCCGGAGCTTTATTTGCCCGATTTCGTTTAAGCAGCATTGGTGGCTTACAACCTGGAGGTGCAGCTACTGACGGGGAAGTCGAAGACTATCTGCTAACCATCAATGCCGCGCCCACTTTGGATCCAGCGGAAGATTTGTTTATTGACGAAGATGCGCAGGAACTTAGCGTCCATTTGTCGGGTATTACTGCCGGTGGCGGAGAATCTCAACCATTGCGTGTCGTGGCAACTAGTAGCAACACGAGTCTGATTCCTGAACCAACAGTTACCTACAACAGTCCAAACGCCATCGGCAGTCTTGCCTTCGCACCGCTGGCAGATCGTAGTGGTACCGCCACGATTACCGTCACGGTCGAGGACGGTGGACTCGATGGCAATCTCTCGACTTCCGGCGATAACGCATCGTTCGCACGGACCTTCGATGTCATCGTCAGTCCAACCAATGATGATCCGACACTCGATACGATTGAGAATTTGACGATCGACGAGGACGCTGCCGAGCAGACCATCAACCTAGCTGGGATCACTGCTGGCGGTGGGGAGACGCAACCACTCAAGGTAATCGTGATGAGCAGCAACGCTGCCTTGATCCCCCATCCCGTGGTCACCTACACCAGTGCCAATGCCACTGGTAGCCTCGCCTTCACACCAGTCGCGGACCAGAGTGGGGCAGCCACGATCACGGTTACAGTGGAAGATGGCGGTCTGGATGGTGACCTAGCGACACTCGGAGACAACGCATCCTTCGCCCGAACCTTCGATGTGGTGGTCAATCCGGTTAACGATGAGCCAACGATCGATGCTCTCGTGAATCTAACGATCGACGAGGATGCTGCTGAGCAGACCATCAACCTGGCCGGAATCACGGCCGGTGGTGGAGAGACGCAACCGATTCGAGTCACCGCTAACAGTAGTAACACTGGCCTGATTGCTGACCCTGCGGTGACTTACACCAGTGCCAACGCAACCGGTAGCCTCACCTTCACGCCGATTGCTGATCAAAGTGAGACGGCCACGATCACGGTTACCGTGGAAGATGGCGGTCTAGATGGTGACCTTACAAC
>JBMYRF010000080.1:0-7215 GCA_049602075.1 Rubripirellula sp. | reverse complement strand
TGAGTCGGCCAAATCGAAAACGCAATCGGAGTTCAGGTTGCAAACGTTGACCGGCGACATCGCTTACCTGAACGGTCCGTCAGAAGAAATGTCGGTATTGGTCCCTGCAACCGTGGTTTACAAGGACGACATGATCGACCAGCTCCTCAATCAATCGCTTTATCCCGAATGGCGGGGGCAACGCCACCGGATGATCGAGGAATGGCCAGAGAACATGGACCTCTGGGAGGAGTATTACGAAATCTACCGGTCTGATCTCCGGACCGGCGCGAAAGACAAGTGGGCTCGAGCGAAGCAATTCTACTTAGACAACTTCGAAGCAATGAACAAAGGTGCTCGTGTTTCGTGGGAGCACCGCAAAAGCAAGCATGAAATCGATGCTCTTCAGCATGCGATGAACCTGTACTTCAGAAACAAGACAGCATTCGCTTCTGAAGCCCAAAACGAGCCGGAATATGACCATTACATCGACGAAATCATGTGTCCGGTGGATGTCATTTGCAGCCGTCAATCTGGTTTCCCGGCCGGCGAACTGCCCGATTTTGTCGAAACGCTTGTAGCGTTCATCGACGTGCAGAAATCCGGATTTTTGTGGTACGGAATTGCCGGTGCAAGCGAGGATTTCCAGGCGGCGATCATCGAATATGGCACCTATCCTAAGCAAGGGCGGCTCTACTTCTCGAAAGCTGACAGCCTGCGACTCTTCAAGCACATGTACCAGGATTTGGATCGGACTGATGCGATGATCGCGCGGGGTGTCGGCGAGCTTTTGGAAGAATTGGGGTCTCGAGAATTTTTGTTGCCCGATGGGACTCCGTTGCGGATTCAGCGGATCAATGTGGATGAAGGCGCGGAGCAATCTGCCGTTTACAACGCGTGTCGTTCGTCGATTTATGCTTCGATCTGCATGCCCACAAAAGGTGTCGGCGTTGGAGCGGGCGACACTCCGTTTAGCCAGCGAAAAAAGAAACGCGGTGAGAAAATTGGCCAGGAATGGCACATCAAGCCGTCGGCCAACGATCGAAAGGTCCTTCACGCCCTGGTCGATGCCAATTATTGGAAATCGCAGGTTCATAAAGCGTTTTTGGCATCACCCGGTGCGACTGGCTCCTTGGTGCTTCCGTCCGTTTCTAGCAATTCTCGGCATCGATTATTCGGGGATCATCACCACAACGAAGAGCCCGATGAAGTTACTTCATCAAGAACGGGCCGAACGGTTACTGAATGGACTCACTTGCCAGGCGATCAGGACTATTTCGACGTTTCTTACAATCTCATGGCTGCGTTGACAATGGAAGGTTGCGTTTACGCTCCTGCTCATGCCGAAACGTACGCTGGCCGCACCAACCAGAGGCATTGGAAGTAATGGCAAGACAGGACAAGCCAAAACATTGGACTGCGGACGGAATTCGCGAGCAAACCGCAGAAGACGCAAAGCCCAAGCATCTTGGATTGGTGAGCAATAGTTGCCCCTGCCCAAAATGCAAAATGACAGGATGCGTCAAGGTAGATACTACGCGGACGTATGTCGAAGAATGGCTCATCCGTCGTTATCGATATTGCAAGCACTGTGGCTATATGTGGGTTACAACTGAGAAAATTCGCTGACAAAGCCCTACTCAAACCCTAACGAATCCCTAATCTTTCCCTAAAATCCACCGGTGGATCGCAGCATCTTCACATTTCTGTGAGCAGTGCCAGAATCATGGCATGAGTCTAGAACAAGCAAAAACATCGGCGGAAGCAGCGCTTTCAACTTCAGTGGATCAGACCTCGGTGGATGGTACGTCAGTCACCAAAGAGTCGGTTGCTGATTCGATCGCCAAGCACAAGTTCGCGTCGGCGTGTGAAGCCACGGCTGCATCGAAGAAGCGGCCATTTCGGTTTTACCACATGAGGTCCGCTGGACCAATTGGCGGAATTTCCAACCGTAGTTGATATGGCGAAGAAGAAGAAAAAAAAGCGGAAGCCACGAAAGAAGCTGAAGCAGGTTGAGCCGCGCCTAGTCAAGGCGTTCACGCAAAATCTCTATGCTCGCTATGACTCCGCGCAAATCGATCCAGAGATGGAGCGATGGTGGTCGTTAGCCGATCATTTTTCTTCTCGGCAGTCCAACAAAAAAGAAATTCGCAAGCGCGTCCGTTCTCGTGCTCGATACGAGGTGCAAGAGAATAACTCGATCGCCAAGGGCATGCTTTTGGCCAAAACTGGTGATATTGTCGGCCCGCATGGCCCGATGTTGCAGATGCTTTTGCCCGGCGATAAGGGGTTAAATCGCGAAATCCAAGGTTTCTGGGACCGTTGGGCAAATCGCACGTGCATGGCTGAAAAACTTGCCACAGCTCACAACGCCAAGATGACCGACGGCGAGGCGTTCGGCGAGCGTGTCTACAACGAACGTCTCCCAGACGATGAGATTCAACTTGATGTCCTGTTCTCTGAAACTGACATGTGGACAGATCCGCTGGAGGACGTCGCACGCAGGAACTATGACGATGGAATCTCGGTTGATTCACTTGGGAATCCAGTAAGTTACCTGCGATTGCGTGAGCATCCCGGCGATGAGCTGGGTGGTGGTAGCCTGGAAACTGATGAATACGATGCCAGTCAAGTCATCCACTGGTTCCGAAAGGATCGCCCCCAGCAATTCCGTGGCATGTCTGAGTTCGTGACGTGCTTGAAGCTCTTTGCCGAGGCTCGTCGATTTCGATTGGCGACGGTTGCGGCTGCCGAGGTCGCAGCCAGCCATGCGGCGGTTGTTTACAGCGATGCGCCGGCATTTGGCGACGATCCAGACACTTTAGACGAAGACAAAACGGGCATCGAGCTAGAACGGCGCCTGATGACTGTGCTTCCCGCTGGCTGGAAAATGAGCCAACTGAAGGCCGAGCATCCAAATACTGTCTTCGATGAGTTCTGCAACTCGCTTTACAAGGAAATTGGCCGAGTTGCTCAGATGCCCTTGAATATTGTGTCCGGAAGCTCCATGGGCATGACATTTAGCTCGGCGCGTATCGACCATTTACGTTACTGGCAGCATTGCGATTTCGATCGTCAGTCGTTCGCCAGAAATGTGATGGATCGCATTTTCGAATGGTTTATCCAAGAGTTGATTGCACTCGATGTCCTGAGCCCAGCGGCGACGGCCAGATTGAGCGAGTTCTTCACTTCGTCAATCCCGCATACGTGGCGATTCGCGCCGCGGCCTCCATTGGATGACGAAGGAGATGCTAAGGCGAAGCGAATTTTGTGGGAGATGGGTTATTACCTCGACTCAGATTTCGCACGTGATAACCAAGAAGACGAAGACCTGTTCCGCGAGCGGCTTGAAGAGCATCTCAACGAGCGAAAGAAAATTGGTGCGCCGCTTCCAGGTGCAAAGGAAATGGGAAATGACGACGAAGGCCAAAATAAAGGCGAAACGAAAACGCCGCAAGCAACGGCTGCTTAGAGCGAGTGATCCGAATCGCGGCTTTACGATTGAGGCCGGCGTTGAGATCGAAATCCAGGCAGCTGAAGGCGAAAACGTTCCAAGTTTCGAGGGCGTTGCTTATACGGGCGTACCGATGCGGCCGGGCGGATGGACCAAACCGTATCCAGTCATTCTGGATTTGCGGGGTGGAGAGTACCCCAATAACCATCGCGTGCCGATCCACCGTAATCACGACATCGATCGCGAGGTGGGGCATTCGACGGAGATTAAACCAGGGAATGAATTGCTGATTAGCGGCTTGTTCTCTGCGTTGGACAGCCATGACACGCAACGGATCCGAAACTCATCGAAAAATGGGTTGCCGTGGCAAATGTCGGTTGGCGTAGGTCTGAAGGCTAGCCCGGAATTCGTTCCAGAGGGGCGGCAGGTACATGTAAATGGCAGACGATTCAGAGGTCCGGTAGCGGTTGCTCGCTCCTGGAAGCTCCGAGAAGTCTCTTTTGTAACACTTGGAGCTGACGATGGCACGTCTGCCGTTGTCGCAAACGAAGGAACTGAAATTATGACTTTTACACAGTGGGTTGAAGCGAAGGGTTTTGGTGACACAGAATCGCTTGGTGATGACGCTATTGCGGTTTTAACCGCACAATATCAGGCCGAATACCCAGAAGATGGGGAATCAGGCGGCAAAACCAAGAAGCCAGAAGGTGGCAGCGAAGGTGATGGCAACGAGTCGAACCTGAACGCGTCCGGCGATGGAAACGAAGGTGAAGGAAACGCCAATCAGGGCGGTTTGTCCTTGACGGCTCAGGCTGCTGAAGATTTCCGTCGAATTGCCACGGTTCAAGACAAGCTCAAGGATCACCCACTCTTGGCGGCGAAGGCCCTGGAGGAAGGTTGGAACGACGACAAAATCGATTTGGAGTTGCTCAAGACCGAAAACACGCAGTTAAAAGCGATTCGTTCGCAAGGTACTGGTGGATTCAACGTTCATGTGAAAAACGACGATTCGTCGACTGACGAAAACTTGATGGCTGCCGCTTTGTTGTCATCTAGTCCATGCGAAGGGCAAGCATCGGTTGACGAGGACTTTTTGACCGCACAATTCGGCGAAAAGACGCTCACGCGTCTCGACGAGCATCGCCGAGCCGGTCATATTCCACGCCGAATCGGCCTTCAGTACTTGTTGACGAAGGTCATTCAAGCGGCTGGCGGTCACGTGACGCCTGGAATTGGCATGTCGCGATCCGATATTGAGCGATCATTTGAAGCCGATCGAATGTTGCGGGCACGCGCGTCGATGGATCTTACGGCCGCCAGCGGATTCAGTACGATTTCCAATTCTGGCGTGCTTTCAAACATCGCACACAAGCGATTGCTCGAAGTTTTTCGGCAGGCTGACGTGAATTGGCGTGCCTTTGCTCGAATTGCATCGAATAACGATTTCAAGCAAACGACCAAGTACCGAGTCTACGGAATCCAGGATCTTAAGGTCCTGCCGCCTGGTGGTGAAATCGAGCATACGACCTTGAAGGAATTGACCTACACCAACCAGGTCAAGACGTATGCAGAAATGATCGCATTGACCTTCCAGGACATGAAAAACGATGATCTGGACGCGTTCTTGAAGATTCCAGCGATGTTCGGTTTCGCTGCTCGTCGAACTCTTCAGAAATCGGTATTCAAGTGCTTGGTTGAGGACGGCGGATTCTACGATCCTTCGAATTCTGTTCCGGCCGGAGCGACTTCGGCTCTGCAGGCTTCGTCTCTCGAGACTGCCATGACGTTGGCGAAGAAGATGCGAGACCCTGACGGAAATCCGGTCGACTTCTCACCAACGCATCTCGTCTACGGATCGGACATTGCCAAGACGGCCGAGGATTTGTTGACCCTCGAAACGATCATCCACGAGAACGGCGGCAATCGCGAGGTCAAGAACAAGTTTCGTGGCAAATTCCAGCCGCTTGAGTCGACCTGGCTGGACGACGACATCAGTGACGTCGGCGGAAACGGAACAAATTGGTTCCTGACAGGTGGAAACGTCACTGGCTATCCGATTGAAGTTGCCTTCCTGGATGGGCAGCAAGAGCCGGACATTTCCAGCTCAGAAACCGACTTCAACACGCTTGGTATGCAGTGGCGGGTCGTTTTCCATTGGGGATGTGCGAAAGAAGAAAAACGCGCTGTGATTTACTCGCCGGGACAATAGTCCCGCAGCGCCCGGGCCCTCGGCAAATTGCTTTGCCGAGGGCCATTTTCCAACAAGTCACCGCGATATATCGCAATCAAATCAAAGGGATATTCAAAATGGCAGCTAAATTCCAACACCAAGGTGGCACGATCAAGGCGGTCGCAGCCGCTGCTGTATCGAACGGGACCATGGTTTCACTTGGTCCAAATCTCATGGGGGTCGCTGTCAACGATGCTGCGATCGGTCAAGAGGTGGCCTATCGGATTGACGGGATATACGAGATCGATACCGATTCGGTCGTTTACGCCGGCATGACTCGTGGTGCTCGGTACGGTGTCGATTTCGTCGCGCAGGAGGTCATCGCTTTCCCAGGCGCAGGCAATCCATCTGTCGTAACGACGGAGATGGTTGGCTCCAACAAGGCCAATTACAAAATCAATATGGTTGCGACGTAAGCTGCAGCCATTAACGGGCGTTTCACTTATTTGAATGAGGATGTATTGATGGCAAAAAAGAAGGTATCGGAGAACAAGCCGAAGAACACGGAAGTTGAGGTCAAGCCGGCCTCTGAGCCTGTAGCGGTTGTCGAAACCGAGTCGGGGAATGTGGACATTACTACGCGTGCGGAAGCGACTGCCAAATTAGTGGCAGATATTGAAATCAAACCAGATCGCATGGCGGTCCAAGAGATGTTTCATGCGGCTATGCGTGCAATGCGGCTTGGGCAGCCTGGCGTGACGCTGTTTCCCCTTAAGCTGATCCAATGTGGTTGCGACGAATTGTTGACAGCGACTCAGAAAGATCGTTTTATTGCCGCCGTGAAGGAAGGCCAAAAAGCATCGGTTGTTTTTGACTTCCCGCCTGCTGACGTGGTGGAAGTGCTCAAGCCGTTGATGGACCAAATCAACTGTTGCGAGGAAGCAGCGGAAGCATAGGGAAGATCGGCGTTGTTGGTAGAAGATGGCGAAAAGCAGCACTGGGAACGATTGAAGGCGTCGGCCGGCGTTACGGTAACGTTTCGGCAAGGTGCGTCCGCTCCCAGTGTTGTTTTGGTTCCAGCTCGAGATTCTGCAAGGGAGGCTCAAGACGAGATTTTTGCTCGGGAAACGCGGGCGAAACAGTTCATCGCCAGTGTTTTGGAATTGAAAGCCGCCAGCGTGTGGCCGCCAGGTGTTCAAAACAGCATTGAGTTCACTGATGCTGGCGGTGAAGCACAGATATTTGACGTGGCCAAGGTTGATGATCGCGAGTGGGTGCCGATGGGCAATCATGGCGTAATGGTTCGAATCAACACGAATAAAGTCGATGCATAAGACGTTGCTTGAAGGAATTACTGATTACCTGAATTTGCCGGGAACTCAAGGCGGATTCGTCCAGGGCTTCACCGCCAAGCGGTCGAATTCCGACGTTCCGCGGCTCGACAACAGCGATGAGATCGAAGTACTTGTTTACCCCGGCAACCGACAAGTGGTTGTTGACACTCGCAGCGATTCGTCAAGGACTTACCAGGCATACGTGGCAATTTTCAAGCGTGTGGAAGTGGATGATGAGACCGACGAAGCAGAACGCTTGGCTGCTGAAGACGAACTCA
>JBMYRF010000079.1:0-7694 GCA_049602075.1 Rubripirellula sp. | reverse complement strand
GGATCTCGATTTTGCCAGTCCAAATAGGTTCCCGATTCTGTAATTCTCGGTCAGTGACATCGAAAGCGTAGATTACTCCAGTGGATGAATTGAGGTAGAGAGTATCGTCCGAAACCGCGGGCCCCGTTAGTCGACCCTCGGGGATAGTGACTTCCCAACGTGTCGATCCATCGATGGTGTCAATCGCCTGTAAGGTTTGCTGGGCAGTCTTGTAGATCATGCCATCCGCGATTGCGATGGCCCCACCGGAAACATTCCAAATCTCGCGGCCGTTCGACGCTGTGGTGCCTCCTGGAACCTGCCATAACTCATCTCCACCGTCGAGCGTTAAGGCATGCAGAGTTGGTGGAGAATTGGTCCCCACGTAACAAATTTTATCAACCACGAATAAAGCGTCAAATTGCCCGCTCGGAGCGTATCTTGTCCAGAGCGTACTCCCAGTCAATGCATCACACACATACAACTGATTGATCGAAGTGATATACGCCGTCCGGTCGATGATGACATGCCCTTGATGCTTTCCATCAAGTTTTTTCGACCACAGCGTTTTGCCAGTCTGAACGTCGACCGCATAAAAGCCGCCACGGTAATCGCCGTAGTAAGCAATGCCATTAACCACGCCAACACCCCAGCGGATCGTGCTGGTGTGCTGTTTCCGCCATTTCTCTTCAAGGCGACTGACATTGGCTGGCTCGATGACGTTTTCATGTGCATTGAAGCTCAGCTGTTCCGGTTCGAAATGCCGAGAGTTCGAATTCACATCCAGCTTCAAAGTCGAACTGGGATCCCATTTGCGCAGGATCAAAGACCAATTCATCGCCAGCGTAATGGTGAAGATAACCAGGAGCGACATCACCCCGCGGCTCCACGGCCCCCCCGTAGAGATCGAATGCCGACGACGTTTCCAGTTAGGGTTGCGGTTGGCATCGGATAAGGGCATCGTGCAGGGATGATCGGAAAACAATTGCATGCTGCAGTCATCAATTGCAGCAATTAATTCATCCATCGATTGAAAACGATCTTGCGGATCCTTTGCCAGCATTCGAAGGCAAATTGCATCGATTGCTTTTGGGACGTCCGGCCGCAAATCCCGGATCGATGGCAGCTCCGATTCACGATGCAGCTTAAGGATCTCCAGGCTCGTTTCGGCTTGGTAGGGAGGATTCCCGGTCAGCAAGTAATAGAAGGTGCAACCGAGGCTGTAGATATCGGATCGATTGTCAGCCGAGGTGGCATCACGCGATTGTTCGGGGGCCATAAACGAAGCGGTTCCTAGCACCGCTCCAAAATTCGTAAGATGATCCTCGATCTGTTCGTAAGATCCTGTGTTTAGATTGTTGACCTGTTGACGTTGCTGCATCAAACGAAATGATTCGTCGACATCGGCAAGCCCCAGGTCGAGCACTTTGACCAAATTGCCATTCGTTCGCATCAAATTGCCAGGTTTGATGTCACGATGAACGATGCCTCGGCCATGTGCGTAACGCAAGCCATTGGCAGCTTGCCGGACGCAGTCAACCGCTTGCTCAACGCTCAGGGGACCATCTCGGCGAACGATCTTGGCGAGGTTTTCGCCTTGCACGTATTCCATGACCAGAAAGTGAAAACCCTCAAATTGGTCGGCGTCGTAGGCGCGAACGATATTCACATTCTCAAGCGTTGCCGCAACCCGCACTTCAAGAAGAAAGCGTTGAGCCTGCTCTGAAGAAGCGAGCAGATGCTGAGAAATCATCTTAATCGCCACGATGCGATTCATCGGCCGATGAATCGCCTTAAAAACTGTCCCCATACCTCCTGTGTCAATCACATCCAAAATTAAATACTTGTCAATCAGCAACTTCGGCTGCCCCCGCAACAATGCCGCAGCCTGGTATTTTGTCAACTTGCCGGTACCAACAAGTTTCGAGGCTAAACGTTGCGGGCTCGACGAGGGGGCCTCGTTCGACAACTCCTGTTCTAGGATACTGATCTCATTCGCTGAGAGAATACCCACCTCGCCAAGCCTCTTTAGAAATCGATCGTCACTCGCAAGGACCTGTTCACCGATCAAGTTCAATTCGGAATCTGGGTTGCCGCCTAGCATCGTGCGGTCGATATCCCGCATCGCTTCATCCAAACGCTTCTCAAGCGGATCAATTGCCGGGTTATCGTATTGAACCAAAGATAGGATTTCAGGAATCAAGGCGACGTTGTCACCACACTGCTCACGCAGCCAACACTCACGCCGGGAAAATGGCAGCTCTAGCACCTTTAGAAACAGCTCTTCAACTCGATCGAATTCCGTGTCGTCCATTAGTCCTCAGTGCCATTTTGGTGCTGACTCAACTCACGATAAAGCCATGCTTTGGCGAAACGCCAATCATTCTTCACGGTGCGAACTGACACGCCAATCTGCTCGCTAATTTCATCGCTGGTCAAACCACCAAAAAATTTCAGTTCGACAACTTGGGCAGCCCGTGGTCGTTGTGCGGCAAGTACTTCTAATGCATCGTTCAACTCCAGCGTGTCCAGTAAATTGCTGTCTCCAACCGGTGAGACATGCAGTGAAATTCCGCGGCCTTTCTCTCCGCCGCGTTTCTTGCTTTTTCGCTTGCGGGCGTAGTCGACCAGCAACCGGCGGATAATCGTTGCTCCGACTGCCATGACCCTCGATCGATCATCCAAACAAACATTCTGCTGATCTATAATTCGAAGGTAAGCATCGTTGACCAGTAGCGTCGGTTGCAGCGAATGACCTGGACGCTCACCATCCAAAGCTCTTTCCGCGATTTGATGCAATTGTTCATAAATTGACGACCGCCAAGGGGCTTCTTCCGCTTCGTCCTCAACGAGATCTGCAGTGCCATTCATATTGGAAAAGGGCTCCTTCGGGACTTTTTCGACATGCCTCTTCAGTGCTAGGCTGAACTTCCCCAGATCTGAGGCGATTGATTCACAAAAAACTGGCGTGCAATGTGTATTTTTCTGGTAATTGTTGGACAAAATGCAAGAAATTGTTGCCCTAACAAGGCAGTTTCCTTTTCCGCTCCGAAGTAATCACCAGCGGAATAATCCTTTCCCCAGTGCCCCCATATCCCTGAGTTTGAGACGAAGCAAAAGCGGCAGTGACCGCGCCACCTGGCCGAATGTTTGCACTTTCAAACCCAAAAACAAACTCATCCTGACTTTCAATCTACAATTCTTGACGTTTCGAAATTGCCTAGGACGGGGCCTTTTGAAACCAACCGAGCTAATCGAACTGGTAACAGCCTGAACTAGTAACAGCACGACTCCATTTGATTGTGCTGATGTTTCTGCGGCAATTTACTTAATGTTTGCGTTGCGATGCGGCTGATACAGGATCGTTGACAACGTTACCTATCACAAACGACAAAAAGTGCTTGAATACCAACTGGAGACCAACAGACGCTTCGTGCAGATTGATAAAACGTGGGGCGAATTGTCAAAAAGTGATGCTGCAAGATCGAAAGATAAAAAACGATGAACGTTAACTGCACCCGGGTAATCATCGGGAAAATCCCAATCGTTGTTGACTTGCGATGACTTTTGTTGTGAGTGGATTTGTAAACGATGAGTGATGTGATGGTCGCAAGACGCTAATCAGCGAAGGAAATGCCGACGAAAGGCCGCAGCCTTTGATACCGCGTCGACCAAGGCGGCGTGCGTTGAGGCACTCGGTGGTGATGTCCCCATTCACCACGGTGACCTAGTCCCAACATTTGCCGCCATCGCCAGTCCGCCAGTCAGAATCCAACCATCGCAAGCGGCGTATGGGGGTTGACCCAAGTTCGCTGTATCAGTCACCCGGCGAAAGTATCGCGGAACACAATTTGTAAGGGTACCTGTTTGTAAGCTTGCCTGTCTGGCTACCGGGTTTTCCACTAGCGAAGCGTGATGGTGTGATGCCACCGCTAGAAACCACTTCAACGCCTGGATGGCAATGTCGTTACGCGGTTCGACACATTCGCTAACGTTGCCGAATTTGGTGACCTGAGCATTCACGAACACGCAGTGTCGAAGGAACTCCGCGCCAATGCCCGAAAATCGCTGTTGAGAATAAACCGTCGGTGGTCGTGTTCGCCGCCTGACCAGACCGCCACGGATTGCTGCCTAGAGTCCTCCCGATTGCCAGTGGCGAGGCCCAATATATCCTGGCGAGGCCCAATGCCCTGGCGAGGCATTGAGGTCCTGGCAAGGCATTGAGGATCGGCATAACAAGCTGGGTCGAACCAATGACTATCTAGAGTCCCGCTGACGAGTGCGGTGATTGGCTGGACGGCTCAGCTCGGTTTGGCAACGAAAACTCCAATAGAATTGCGACGCTATTCAGATGCGTCCACGCGACACTGCGTCCTTACGCGGGGCATTACGGATGAATAGGAGCATCGCGACGAGTACTTTCGCAACACTGCAGCAATCCACGGTCTCAAACTAATTGCTGGCTTGTTTCTCGAGTTCGTCAATCAACTTGCCAATTTCTTCCGCTTCGCCTCGCTTCAGATCACTCTTTTTTCGATTCGTGTGTGAAAGCCGGTAGGACTCCTCCATCAGCTGGCTGTACTTCTTTTCCAAACTTGCCTTATCGTTCTTGGACGCGCCGAACATAAAGTTTCCTCAATCGAGAGTGAAAGATGAGCAATAGATGACTGACCGCTAAAAGGATTAGCATTTGTCAAGTTCATCGGGTTAGAAGTCTACGCTGGACACGCGAATTGTTGAAAACCCAGCCTGGCATGGTTCACCAATAAGATGGCCTGTTTAGCGATAAACTGCCAATCGCTTCCGGCAATTGACGACTCGCCGATCCTTGCAGATTTACAAGCATGTTTTTTCGGTGAAAGAGCAGTCTGCAAGCTGAATCGCACTAGGCTCGTGCCTATCGTTAACTGTGGGACGATAATTCGCCATTGGCGACTCGCGGTTTCCTCCGGTTGAGGGTAATAATTAGTCCCTCAGTATTCGTTCCGCTGACAGGTGTACATAACTAAATCGTTCACACCACCACTTCGCGACGGGTTTGGTTCGCTTCCTGTCGACCTGATCGAAAGCCGTTGCAAATTTAATTCGCCTAACGTCGGTTCTATGCAGTACTACAAACACCAGTTCAACGAGGTGGAAGATTATCTTCACCATCGCGCCCCCTACTTGTTGGTCGATCGTATCATTTCGATCACCGAGGATGCGGTTCAAACGGAAAAGGTGATCACGGGAAAAGAGTTCTTCGTGCAGGGCCATTTCCCAGGCGCGGCGATTTTCCCAGGAGCAATGATGCAGGAGCTGAGCACGCAATCAGCTGGCATTTTGATTGCGGCCAATTTCAACCCGATGGCAGAGTTTAATACTCACGATCCGCACTTTAACAAATATGCCCTCGGAGTCTTGGTACGGGTCAAAAACGCGAAATTCAAAGGTTTTGCGAAGCCAGGCGATACCTTGCTCACCGAAGTGTCCCTCAACGAGAACACCGCGAATTTCTTTGACTTCCGAGCGACCATCCGCATCGAAGAAAAGATCATCATGCAGAATTCATTTCGGCTGGCGAACGTCGATTCGGAGCTGCTGTACGACTGAGACGGCGATCCAATCGCCGTCCTCCGGGGGACCCCAGGGCCATGCGCATTGGATGACTTGCGACAAACTTGTTCTTGGCCAACGGCCTCTGCCTTCGCATCCAACTCGCTGCTGCACGATTGTTTTGATTTTCCCGGCCATTTTGAAGGAGAATCTCCAGCCTCTTCTGAAATTGGCCTGAACCTCTACAGGGGGATATGGAACTCTTTCAAAACCGATCCAGGCCTTGCCAGCGTGAAACAATTAGTCACTAAAACAACCGCTTAGGAGGGCCTTTCGATGGCATCAAAAATTTCACGAGACATCTCGAAAATCCGTGCGGGCTGGAGCGAGCAGGAGCGGCGGGAACGCGAGACACTCGCTGGAGCAATGCAACTACGACTACGTGCGCTCGTGGTGCTCTCTCAATTGGCGGCGGACGATGTCATTGAGGAAAAACTTAAAATGGCCGTGGTCGCGAGCGCTTGTTGAGGAAATTCCTGTGGAACACGCCTTGAACGACGAACGTGTCAAAGGCATCTCGTACGCGCGGGCCCGATTGTGGCTCGGGATGAGCGGGGTGGGAGCGATCGTGGTCGCCTCTGTCATCGCGCTGCTACTCGACCTGCCTACTCGTCTGTTGCCGACCGCGACGAACGTTTCATGGGCTGATGCCGAATCGATCGTTGCGATCGTCGTTGGAATTACCGCGGTGATGATTCCGATCGACTTTCTCGGCGGCTTTTACTTGCCGACCCGCTTCGGCCGCACTGCGATCTCCGCCCCGAAGTATTTCGGTAGTTGGGTGAGCGGGGTGATCGTGCAGGGTGTTCTGTTCGCAATTTCTTTCGCCGCAATTTTGGCAGCGGGGCGAATTGGGGGACTCGGTGGAGCGATTGTTGCCATCTCCGCGATGATGATCATGTACGTCTCGTTCCAGGGTCACTTGGTGCGTTTGATGACCGGCGGCCATTACGAGGTCAGTGATGACAAAGTTGAACGGGCGGCGCGGCGAGCAGTCGGGTGGGGATTGAGACCTCGCCCCGTAGAGGTAGTGCACGCGGCAGACCCGGGATTCAACGGCGGGATCGTCGGACTGCCCCATTTTGAAACGGTCGTGCTTCCGCGAAATTTTGTCGATCGACTAACGGTCAACCAACTTTCTGTTGTCTTGGCTCGGCGGATGGTTGCGATCGATTCCGGTGGCCGAACCCGCGGAATCTTGCTCGCTGTTGGTTGGATCCTGGCAGGCTTCGGTTTGAGCAGCTTGCTACCGGGTGCCGGTGTAACATCCGTTGCCGAATTAATGACGACGTGCTTGGGATTCACCCTTTGGACTTTCCTCGGGCTCCTAACGCTTCCTACGGTGAGCCGACAGGCATCTTATGCAATCGATTGCGAAGTCGTAAGACGCGGAGCCGAACCAGGTACACTCACTGAAACGATTAGCATGCTGGATACATGGCAGGACGATGAACCCTCCCGCGGTGCTCTGATTGAAACTGTTTTTCACCCGGTTCCGAGTGTCAGCAACCGGAAACACATGAGCGAAAGCGGCTCACCCTGGGCTTGGCATGCCGCACGGATGACGCTGTTCCTGTCATGGTCATGTATGGGGCTGCTCTCACGGGCGGTTCATTGCAACGCGGGTCGACCTGAACTCTGGGCAATGCTGCCGGCCGACTGAATTGTTCTGCGATCTGTTTGCGAGGCGTTAGCAGCACGGTAATCGCTTTTCGCTCGCGATCTTGACGTTCGCACACTATCTTTATCTTCGCGCACTATCTTTATCTTCGCTCACGATCTTTATCGGGGCCCCTGCATTAGGCCGCGGGAGTCATGCCTCGTTACGTCCGATCCTGGATCGCACCAACAGCATGGCGGAAGGAATCTATCCAACAGTGTGTTACAAGGATTTACTCCCAACATTCGTCATTGCTTATCTCGAAACGGAAAAGCGTCGATCAGCAGGCATCAAGCTTCGCGACGCGCTGCTTAATTAAAAAACCTTTGAAACGATTCCTGAGGCCAACGCGATGATCGAGCTTTGGCAAGTGACCGTTAGCACGCGACTCTCGCGCGGTATACCGTGGAATTAGTGACCAGCCCCAGAGTCACTCCAGCAATCTCGTGTGGTTGGGGTT
>JBMYRF010000078.1:0-8101 GCA_049602075.1 Rubripirellula sp. | reverse complement strand
TGGAACTTGCGGCTGCCGGTGAGTTTGCCGTTCATAGATAGTATCAATCGGTTGAATGTCGAATTCGCACGACGGGTCAACCATCAGCAGGTAATGACCCTCATCGGCGCGAATCACGGCGCGCAGATGCGGCTCCAAGTGCTTTCGCAGCTCGGTGCACGATTCGTTGAAGCGGCGGGCGGCCGCGTTGTACTGGCGCTGGGCACGCAAGTAGCTCTTAAAGGCGAGTGAGACATTGACCCGTTGGTCGATTTCCATCGACGAGTTCGCCATTGAGTGTGATTAACTCGTTGTCGATTTCGGTCAGGCGGCGCTGCGAATACGCTCCTGGGTTTCCGCCAGGTCAGACACACGTTCCACATCGTCGGCCACGGCGGAGGCGACTTGCAGTCGAGCGTTGTCGTCTCTCAGCTGCTGTTGAAGAGCCGCGAGCTCGTGGTGCAGACGCTCGATTCCCTCTTCGGTATGCTCGCGGGCTTGGCGGACGGTCTCGGCGATCGCCTACTCTGTTAATAACCCGTTCGCCGCGCGAACTAACCACGCTAGACGAAGCACCTGGCCATGACACTCGAAATACAGCCTTCTATCTGTTAACTACCCGGTCAGCGTGCGAACTGTCGGCTAAAGTCGAGGAATTTGGCGATGGACCCGTCGTCCCAGAATGCTTCGATTGCTGCTCGTGAAGACGTCAGTCTTCTGTGGCGCCATGAGATACATTCCATTCGGCGTCACATCCAGAACATCGGCTTCCAGATGGGCGAGAACGGCCGCACGCCGGAGTGGTATCGTGCAAACCACAGGACGCCGTGGGTGGCGTCCCACGAAACAACATCTGACGCGTTCTCGCTTGCCAAGCAGAACAACAATCGTGACTCCGTCGAATCGTCTCGCACGCAGTGAGTCTCATCACGGCCTCGCGCGCGAGACCCGCACATAGTGTGCGGCCACGCGCGCACAGTCTTTGCAGACCGCCCAATCTGCAGCGCCGCGAAAGGTGCGAGTCTGAAGGATTCATCGGGAAAGAGTGACTCAACCAGCGATGCGCCTAGCCACTGAATCTTACTGGGCAGTCTTGGCGCAATACTTGCGGCTGTTCGCAAATGAGAATGTCAGCAATTAATTGCAAGGCTGATTGGCTGGTGCGGAAAGCAATCCTTTATTAGGAGTTCGGTCATGCCGTATCGGCTTCTTGCAGCGAACGCGCTCGGCGAGTTCCTGATCGCGATCGCTCACCCGCGACGCATTCAGATCATCGAAGAGTTGAGGAGCGGAGAAATCGACGTTGCATCGTTGACGAAAACGCTGGGCGTGTCGCACTCGAACGTGTCGCAGCACTTGGCGGTGCTACGTGCTCATCGGGTTGTTGCTGAACGGCGCACGGGGAGAAGAGTGTTTTACCGAATTCGGACGGTTGAACTTGTGGAATGGCTGGTGAAGGGAATGGACTTCTTGGCACCCATGGATCAGCAGATGGGCAAGGTACGCAAGGCAATCAAGAGGGCGCAAACGAAATGGTCTGATTGACTTGCCGTCGGTCGATCGGGGCGCGGCGTGCGGTACTGGCGGTCAAGTCGGACGGCTTTATTTCGCCTGTGACTCAGCCAGACGAGACGACTGAGGCGAGACTATGAACGACGCGAAACGGCATATGGGTCGAACTTGTCCCAGTGGGCCGAACTGAGAATACGTAAGAGGGCCTGGTCACACGCCGACCAGAACATCATTGGAGAAGTTCGATGCGACGATTCAAGAACATTCTGGCATACGTCAATCTGGCGTTCGACGAGCACTCGGCCCTCGCGCGTGGCGTTCGCCTTGCACGACATAACAACGCAAACCTCACAGCGATGACAGTGATTGAGGAGCATCCGGCGCAGGCGCACGCACTACTGCGCTCGATTCATCTGGAGGACGCATTAGAGACAATCGAACGCGAGTATCGCGAACCGTTCGTGCAGCCCGTTCGCGACGCCAGCCTCGACGTCGAAACGTTCGTTGCACACGGCAGCACCTTCATCGAAATAAGTCGTGCCGCTTCCAAACTGAAGACACGACTGGTCGTCCTGGGGGCCCGAGGCTTATCTGGGATTCAACGGTTCTTCCTGGGAAGTGTCTCTGAGAAGGTCGCAAAATACGCTCCCTATCCGGTGCTGATTGGATGTGCCCATGGGCAGATGCCCGACAAAATTAGCGCCGACGAGTTTGAAGCGTCTGGTCCATTGACGTTGGTCGTCAGCTCCGATGGCTTGGCAGCGTCGGACGATGCGGTGAGGACAATCGCGTCGCTGCCGCCGCCCGCAAGTGAAACGTCTCTTTTCGCGGTGGCGACGGTAACGCATACCCATAAGACGCTCCTATTCGAAGAGCCGGGGATGGAGAGGATGTGGCAGGATGAGCGTATGGCTGCTGAAGAAGTTCTCGGCAGGAGCGTCTCCAGATTAAAAGAATGCGGATGCCATGAGATTCGGGCATACGGAGAGAGAGACCCGGCCGACGAAATCCCGCGTGCGGCGGAAGCGAACAATGCGGATCTGTTTGCCATAGGCATTAGCGGCCATAGTGGCATCAAGCGATTCCTACTCGGTAGCGTCTCGGATCGAGTTCTTCGCTATGCAAAGTGTTCCGTTTGAGTACATCGTCAACGATAGACATACGCTGCGCGACCTTCTCGGTGACAACCTTCTCGGTGACAACAGAGATGAATACATTGACTCCCATGACCGTGTACGAACAACTTTCCAACCTCGGTATCCCCGAAGCAACGCTGCTCGTCCCACCGAGAAATCCCAAGGACGCCTTCGTCGCGCCGCGTTTGACTAATCATGTCCGGCACTTTGACACTACAGTCGCGAAAGAACGCGAGTGTTGACCGCAGCCGCCAAACGAGTCACAGCAGATGTTCTGTCCAATCATAGCCGTCACCATGATTTTTTACGCTGTTGGGTCGCCACCCGTTCCAGCGACCGCGACATTGCCAGGGAGTTAGAGCGTGAAGGGTGGCATGGAGTTTGAAGAAATGAGCATCAACCGTGATAACGCAAATGTGGCCGTAGTCGAGGAATCAGATGCGAGCCGACCGTCGGTGGACGCGCATCTGTTGCGGGGCGTCGAGGTTTTCAAGGCGTTCGGTACGTCGAAAGATGGCATTTCCTCAGACGAAGCGAAATCGCGCCTCGCCCGTTACGGGCCAAATCAGTTGCAAGAGCGAAAAAGAACGAGCGCCTGGATACGACTGCTGCTGCAGTTTCACAATCCGCTCATCTACGTGCTGCTCGCTACAGCCGGTGCCACGGCTTTTCTCCAGCACTGGGTTGATACAGGCGTCATCCTCGGCGTTGTCTTCATAAACGCGATCATCGGCTTCGTCCAGGAGTCCAAGGCGGAACAGGCAATCGAATCGCTTAAGGAAATGCTGGCCCCGTTAGCAGTAGTGATCCGCGACGGTACGAAGACCCAGTTGCCCGCGACGGAATTGGTGCCCGGGGATCTCGTGCTGCTCGAGGGAGGTGATAAGGTTCCTGCAGACCTCCGTCTGACCCGCGTCAAGAATTTACAGATTGACGAGGCACCATTGACCGGTGAATCGATGCCGGTCGCAAAATCTGTCGAAGACTTGCAAGGGGACGTGCCGCTGGGCGACCGAATCAATCTGGCGTTTGCTGGCACGCTGGCCACCAACGGAACGGCGGCCGGCGTTGTGGTTGCCACCGGTGACAATACCCAAATCGGCCAGATTGCCGGGATGCTGCACGAAGTCGAAGGTGTCGAAACGCCGCTAATTCGACGTTTGGCGAGTTTCAGCATTGTGATCACCATTGTCATCATCCTGTTCTGCGTACTCGTTTTTCTGGTGGGAGTTTTTACTGGAAAAGAAACCGTGGACATGCTCATGGCGACGGTGGCCCTGGCCGTGTCAGCCATTCCGGAGGGCCTTCCCGCCATCATGACCATTGCCTTGGCCATCGGCGTCAAACGGATGGCCGCGCGAAACACCGTGGTTCGAAAGCTGCCCGCGGTCGAAACGCTGGGCAGTGCCACTGTCGTCTGCAGCGACAAAACCGGTACTTTGACACGAAACGAAATGACGGTCACTCGTATCGTTTCCCCCGACGGTAGCTATGTCGTCACGGGGTCAGGTTATGAACCGACCGGTGCGGTGTTGGATGAGAGCGAACGGGCGGTAGAGCTAGAAGCTTCGCCGGCGATAAGTGAACTGGTTAAGGCCGGCACGCTCTGCAACGACTCGTTATGGCGACATAAAGACGGGAAGTGGCGCATTGACGGCGACCCGACGGAAGGGTCGTTGCTGGTGTTGGCTGGCAAGCTGGGGCTCAGCCTGGAGGCCGTGACACGCGAATGGCCACGGACCGATGAGATTCCGTTTGCGTCCGAACTGCAATACATGGCGACATTACACCACAACCATTCGGGCCACGCTCTGATTCACCTGAAGGGGTCGCCCGAAGCCGTACTCCCGCGTTGTGCCCGCGAATGGTCGTCGGATAATCCGCTGGACACTGCCGCGTGGCAGGAAATCGCTGACAAGATGGCGGCCGAGGGCTTGCGTGTCCTGGCTGTGGCGGAAAAGCAAAAACCCCCGCAAGAGACCGTACTCGAATTCGAGGATACCGAAGGAGGCTTCGCGCTGTTAGGACTAGTCGGCATGACTGATCCGCCCCGTCAGGAAGCGATTGACGCGGTCGAGAAATGCCACGCCGCGGGCATCCGCGTAAAGATGATCACGGGCGATCACATTGCGACCGCCCAGGCCGTAGGGCGGCAGATCGGCCTCCGAGTTACCGAAGGGGCGATGACCGGCGCCGAGTTGGAAAAGTTAGACGATGCCGACCTGGATCAGGCGGCGAATAACGTGGATATTTTCGCTCGGGTTGCGCCGGCGCAGAAACTCAAGATCGTTCAATCGCTGCAGCGTCTCGGACACGTTGTGGCTATGACGGGAGACGGCGTGAACGATGCGCCAGCACTCAAGCAAGCCGACATCGGCGTGGCGATGGGCATCACGGGTACCGACGTGTCGAAAGAGTCTGCCGACATGGTTTTGCTGGACGACAATTTTGCCAGCATCGAGCGGGCCATTGAAGAGGGCCGCACCGTCTTCAACAACCTGAAGAAGACCATTGTGTTTATACTCCCCACCAACGGCGGCGAGTGCTTGACCCTTGTGGCCGCATTGCTGCTTGGTGCGCTGTTGCCGATCCTGCCGCTACACATCCTGTGGATCAATTTGGTGACTACCGTCGCGCTGGCTATCACGCTGGCATTCGATCCGGTGGACCAGGATGTCATGCAACAAACGCCACGTGATCCGCAATCGGCTTTGATCGACCGCGGTCTCGTGTGGCGTATCGTTTACGTGTCGGTGTTAATTGCGTTGGGGACATTCGGTCTGTTCTTCTACGAGTTGGAGATCGGCAGCAGTCTGGAGGCGGCCCGGGCGGTGGCCGTCAACGCAATTGTCTTTTTCGAGGTGGCCTACGTTTTTAACAGCCGGCACTTGAACGAGTCGGTCCTCAATCGTCGCGGAATCTTTGGAAACCGAATTGTATGGTGGGGGATTGCCGCTGTTGTGATTTTCCAAGTCGTGTTCACTTATTGGCCGGTCATGAACTCACTCTTTCACGTAGCGCCACTCGACGCCTGGATGTGGCTGCGTGTGATGGGAGTATCGCTGGTGTTAATGTTGCTGGTGGAATTTGAGAAGGCGATTGGAAGGAGACTTGCATCGCGCAGTCAGCCAGTGCCTTGATTGCGTACGGTCCGTTTTAGAGATGCGTTGGCTTGAGCCGCCCGCTTGATTCCAACTTGCGTGTCACGTCCTGGTCCAATGCCGCAGAAGCTAGCGACGAGGACTTTCATGTTGGAATTGACCCTCTACGTGGTCGTGTTCATTGCATTGTCCGGTGTTGACCTCGCCCCTTATCCGAGTCCACCCGTGGAGTTAGTTTCGACGTGTTGGACGCTTTGTAAGGGAGAGTCAATCATGCCAAGAAAACGCTATCGAGCCGAGGAGAACATTCACAAACTTCGGGAGGCGGAGATTGCCTTCGCCCAGGGGAATTCGACCGCAGAGGTTTGCAAAAAGCTTGGCGTTGCCGAACAGACCTACTACCGCTGGCGGAGTGAATACGGTGGCTTGAAATTCGATCAGGCCAAAAAGCTTAAAGAGCTTGAGAAGGAGAACGCTCGACTCAAACGACTTCTCGCGGAAGCAGAACTGGAGAAAGCGATCTTGTAGGAGGCAGCCTCGGGAAACTTCTGAGCTCGGCGAAGCGACGATGGGGAGTAGAACATGTTCGCGACGCTCTGGGCCGAAAGAAGGTATCCGAGCGTCGTGCCTGCCGGATCTCCCTGCCCGTGCAAATACGGGGCAGTCACGCCCCACTCAGCGATGCAAGCGGCATGTCCCTCGTTATGAGCCACGTCTAGTTCAGCGAATGGTCAAACTGGCCAGCGAGTATGGTCGCTATGGCTATCGCCGGATCACGGCCTTGCCTCGCCGGGAAGGTTGGAGAGTCAACCACAAACGCATCGAACGCCTGCGGCGTCGCGAAGGGCTGAAAGTTCCTGCACGACAGCCAAAACGGAAGCGATTGTGGCTGGGTGATGGACCCTGTGTTCGGTTGCGTCCCGCCTTCAAGAATCATGTCTGGAGCTACGACTTTGTTCACTTATAGACCAACGATGGACGGCCACTGCGGTTGCTCGCACGGATCGATGAATACAGTCGAGAATGCCTGCAATCGATGTTGCAAGAAGAATGACAAGTGAGAATGTGCTGGAAGGATTGAGTGACTTATTCATCCACCGTGGCGTGCCTCGTTACCTGCGAAGCGATAACGGTCCGGAGTTCACCGCGATCAAAGTCCGACAGTGGTTGGCTCAGGTCGAGGTGAAAACCCTCTTCATCGAGCCAGGTAGCCCCTTGGAGAACGGCACCATCGAATCCTTCAATGTCAAACTCAGGGACGAGCTACTCAACGGAGAAATCTTCGAAACGATGCTTGAGGCGAAAGTGCTGATTGAACGTTGGCGAGTCAACTACAACACAATTCGCCCACCCGGCGCCTTGGGCTAAGTGCACTGGGCTATCAACCCCCGGCACCGGAGACCGTCCAGCCGGACAAGCGCGCTTCCGCTACGCTCCAGCAGCCTTGTGCGGCTGGAGAAAGCTCGATGAATTCACTAACTTAAGAACTGGTATCGTCCGTGGGGGCAGGTCAGTCGCTAGTCATCGGTAAGCAAGATCCGCTTCTTGCCAAGCTTCTCTTTGAGTACGACATTCTCGGTGCGAAGGTACTCGATAACTTCTTGTTGTTGTTGTCGATTGACCCAACTGGCAAGAATGATCAGCATCAACTGCCACGGTTGCAGAATGAATTTCATCGGCGTCTCGGGAATTCGAGAAATCCGAGACGATCATTGGTGTGCGGCAAAATGTAAAGCTGAACGGCGAATTCTGTAAGCAATCAAGGCTTGTCGCAGTTTCGGTTCGAACGATCGCGGGAACATTGCCGATGTCGGCATGAACGTCGGTTCGGCTGAGATGCTTGGCACCCGTGCTTAGGAAACCTCGGTTATTGAAGTGTCGGGGCGTCGGCTGAGTTTTTTGACCATAGGGGTACAACGTTCGAGCGAGTTGTATTTCCAATGTTTCGCAAGGTTGCTTACAGACTTTTCCTTGCTCCGGAGAAGCCTAGTTCTTGGCACCCGTTAATCAACCAACTCATGGAACCATGCGTCGAGGTTTTCCGCTTGCAGAGCTTCTTCCTGGGTCGAGCCTTGCTCACCTCCGAAGATCTCATCGGCCTGATCCGCGTCGATGGGGCGATGCGGTCCGAGCGGCACTCCACCCTGATCAGAAGAACCAACAAGGTCTTTCTTTCTCCCAAGATCCTCGTTCCAGTTCGACGAGGATTCATCGATAGCATCGCACCAGCGATCTTCTTCTGCCTCGATGTCAGTCGCGAAGCGGTCCGCGGTCATCCGAGCGAGCGATACCGTCGCCTCGCCCTCACCGATTTCATTCTGACGCGACATGTAGTTGATCACTTGCAACGCATCAAGCGCCGTGACCTGGCCG
>JBMYRF010000077.1:0-8660 GCA_049602075.1 Rubripirellula sp. | reverse complement strand
CCGTTGCGACGTGAGTTTGTCACACACGCCGTTTGCTTGCTGCGTGAATCTTTACTAAGGAATGTCAACCTGTCACCCCCTAGTGCCGAAAGATTCGCCAGCGGGTTGCCGAGCTTGGCATGTGACGATAGATTGGCGGTGATGACTGGAGCTAAGCAAAGCGCAATAGCAAACCACTAGCACGGAAGGACGGAACGATGGGCTGAACACGGCGGGTAGCACCCGTCAGGAATCATGACTCGATCTTATGCACGCCGCAGGGGCCTCAGGTCTTTGCGGTTTTTTATTTACCCTTCATCTCCCGCCAAACTTTGAGAATCTTTTGATCCTGACCTGAATTCCACGAAGCGTGAACGCAATCATCGAAATGCTCTTGCACCGTTTGGATGATCAAATCTAAAACCTCCTCTTCGGAGTCGCATTCGTCCAGCTCGCCCTCATCGACTGTCGTGTACTGGGGCCTTGCACCGCCAGCATAGCCATCCTCGACCTGCCACATGATTTCCAGTTTGTCACTCATCCCAACCTCCTTTGCTTTGATTTTCGTTTGGTCTTCTTCGCTTCCAGTTCGGCCGCCTTCTGCCACACCTGCTGATTCCATTCCTCGAAAGCCTTCTGAGCTTCCAGCGGCATCGGATCGTCCAGTGAATCCCAATATGCCGCTAGGTTTTCGTTTTCGGCCCGCAGCCTTTCGTTCTTGGCTTTGTATGTATCGAGCGTTACCCAACCAGGCGAAGGCGTTACAGTCCAAATTTGAAGCTCCTTGATTCGATGCTCGATCGGCGGGTCGCAATCCAAACACAACCACAGGTCGACTTTCGTTGAGTATCGATAGCGTGCGAGGTGGCCGCAGGCTTGATCTGAACATGATTCGCTGAGCTGATTGCTGCCAGGCTTCCTGGCCACCTGATCAATGATTGACGGCATCACCTTCCCTCCGAACAACCTTCATGTTCAAAGCAGTCAGGATCAGTGCTAGTCGAATCGCCCCGAGGTTATCAGTTTCAAAATTCAGGTAGCGTTTGATAACTTCAGGCCCAAAGCCACAAGATTCAGCCAGCCATTTCGCCGACCGCCCCTGTGATTTCATTTCGTCAGCGATGATTTCACGGAAATCAATCATTCTTTCGCGAGTGAAGCAACCAGGTTCGTGATCTTTCTTAGTCATCCTTCGAAAACTCCTATGATTTAAGGGGGAAATTCAACACTTGGTAATTTGGAACAGGTTTGGTGACAATTTTGGTTCAAGATATGCCTTTGACAGTAAGGACTTACGTCAAAAAATGCGATTTGTGCCAATGTTCCATGAACGGAACTTAATTATACAAATGGAATTTTGTAGAGTAGTGAATAGGTGTATTAGGAAGTGGTATATAGAGTGTTGTGTGTTGTTTGTTGGTAACATTACATTACTTCTTACTTAACTTACTTACTTATATAGACTTAGGTGAACCGACGATGTTTCATTCGGCGTTCCACGCCGTTTCCAGTGATACCAAGATCCTAGAACTCTTCCGTTGACTTATTGCCTGAAGTGTTAACGCCCATTTTTTCAACAAAAGCCCTTGGAATGCTTATCACCCAAGGCATCGTTCCTGACATCCTCGCCCGCTTCTTTTCCGCACCCTCAATCCGCTGAAGAATCAAGTCGATCCGTCGCCCTTGCAGATCTCGATTGAGGTTCTTGGCGATCAACCTGTAGGCAATGAACAAGTCGCCGTCTTGGCTCAGCTTCACCCCGCAAGCCTTCATTCTGTTTTCGATGTGAGGATCGTTTCTTAAATCAGCCGAGGACAACGCAGCCGCGATTGTGTATTCATCAGAGCGGACTCGAAACGTGCTGCTCAGGATGTCCGAGAGCAGCTCTTCCTGGTCGGAAACCGGCTCTTGCTGGTCTTCAGCCAGGTGAGCCGAAAATGCCTTCAGGAAGCCCGCTGCCAGTTCTTCATTGCCAACCGCACAGGCGATCACCGCAGACGGCACAGCAAACGATTCAATGACCCTCTGATCAACGCCAGGGATTTTGGTTTCCTTGCCCTGGCCGGCCACCTCGACCGCCCTGGCTGCAATGACGATCGCGACAGCAAGCATTTCCTGGCCGAACTGGTGGAGCCACGCCGCCGACGGCAATTGCAGCTTTCCGGCGTCCTCACGCTTAGCTCGGAGCAATTCCAGCTGGATGAAGCGATTCACGTCAGCCTGCTTTTCGATGCCGGCCTCGATGGCTGCCACCCAGGCGATATGCTTCAAGCCGAATCGAATCGATTTGCCGCCCGGTGTGCCCCGGGCAACGGTTGTCCCGCGGCTAGATGTCCGGATTAGCTCCAAGACCTTCGCACGGTTCCTGTCGTGCTCGAATTCGTCAACGAGCAATACCTGACCGCTGATCCCGAGTTCCTGGCGGATGCCGGCTTCGGTTGGCTTCGAGACGCTAAGAACGAGCCCTTGGAACATCTTTTCGAGGGCCTGAAAGAAGAAACTCTTGCCGGAGTTCGATTCGCCGATGATCGCCATCTGCGGCCGCCAACGCCAACTGGTCTGAATCCAGCTCGCGACACACATGGCCGTTGCTATCTCATGGCCATTTGGATGCTCCCAACGCCAGCCGCCGAAGAATTCGAAACCTTTTTCTAGAACGTCTCGCCGCCAGCCAGGATCTTGGGCCCGTTCGATCAACGAGCTGAGTTCGCGAAAATCGTACCATTCGTTTCGGGATGACATGTCCAGGACCAGGCCATCGACGCGCGGAACGAGGATTTCGCGAAGCTGCTTGTCGCCGTTGTAGCGTGCTGCCGAGCCAGAACCAACCAAGATGATGGAGCCCGTCGGCTCACCTTCCAAGTCTCGGCCCATCCAAACGCCCTGGCCGCATTCATTGAGATGAGAATGCCTGAGCTTGGAAGCTTCCAACGCGATCGCCTCACGAGCATCACGAATGGTCATTTCCGTCGATTCGTCGTTGACCTCGTGGACAATATGGATCTGGGCAGGGTCGCCGCACATCTGGACAAGCTTTTCTTTGCCAAGCCGGCCAATATCCTTGATCGTGGACGTTTTGCGAAGGGATTTTGAATAAATTTTAATCTGTCCATCATCGCTCTCGAACATGACCTCGATCTGCAAAAGCTCGAGATGTTGTTTCTGAATTGGGAACTCTGGATCGATTTCGACCACCGAGCCGTCATCGTTCGTGGCTGGCTGGAATTCGGCGGTGTTCGCAGCCAGGGCAAGCAACTGTTCGGCTGGCCGGTCGCCAAGGAAATCGCGAAGGTCTTTGCCTTTTGTCTCTTGCATCGGAAACGGCAGCTCTAAATTGACGACTGAACGTGGCGGAACGGCTGGCGAAGCCATTGCCCCCAGGGTCTGAGACCATAATTTGGCACCTTTTTGGCCTGGCTGATCGCAATCGCCAACAATAACGGCATCTTTCCCGGCGAACTGAGCGACGATCCAAGGTGCAGGCTTCTCGCTGGCGCCGTTGGAATTGCAGATCGCAACTTCGTTCGAATCCTCGACCATGGAAAGGAAAGCAAGGCAATCACCTTCGCCTTCGCACTTCCAAACACGCGTCGCCGTTTTCAATCGGTCGATGGGTGCGATGAGCCCCTGCTTGCTACCTGCGGTCATTAAAGATGATTCATAACGATCGATTTCACCGCCGCGCCGATAGACCGGCAACATCGACTTCCCCTGGAGATGATAAATCCGCCAACCACAGACATTGAAGCTGGAGTTGTAAACCGGAATCGCGATGACTGTGAACTGCTTCCGATATTTGGCAAGGCGACCACCGACGGCAAGAATCGCTTCTGGCTTGATGGGTGGTTTCGCAATGCAAAACAGGTCGGCGACTGCTTCATTCCATGGCAGGAATTCAAGATGCTTGGCCGGGTCCTTGGCTTTCTTTGGCTGCTTGATCCCCAACGCGTCGGCCAACTTGGCAAGCGTTTCTTGGAAGGTCCAGCCCTTCAACCATGAGATGACTGCGATGCCGTCGCCGTTCTTCTCGTTGAAGCACTGGTTGCAAAGGCAGCCGCCAGTCTCGTTGAAATCGTCCAACGCGCGGAACCGATCTGTGCCGCCGCACTTTGGACATGGGGTATGCGAGCCGTTTAAAAAAGCCGGATCAATGCCGGCTATACTGGTGATTAGGTCCAGCCACTTGCCGGACGCTGCTTGTTTGATGCGATCCTTCATTTTTCTTTGTACTCTTCGTTCTTGCATGTTGCGTAGAGGGTGATTCCGTCCTTGTGAAACCCGGTCATTGAGCAGCCGTCGCCGTATGCTGTCACTGGAAACTCATGACCGTCTGGTTCAATATCGAATTCCCAAAACGCCTCGCTTGCAGGCTCAAGGCAATCGACTTCGGCACCAGATTCTCTTTCATTACCCAGAATCCACTTCAAAGGATCCCATGCGGTCGGGTACTTCAACTTTTCGCCGTGCTTGGGGTGCTTGGGGCAAAATATGCAATGGCATCTAGTTTTCATCATTCACCTCGATTTGCTTGCCACAGTTCGGGCAGAACTTGTAAGTCTCAGCGACCACGTTGGCCCAACTCTCCCAGTGGCCAGCGCCGCAAGACGTGTCGATAAGGCATTCCGTTTCGTTGTTTTCCCAAACGCACCGTTCTTCATCCATCCGATCGCCTGGCCAATCGTGGTCAGTGTCGATCCATTGGAAGGTCTTGCTAGGTCCAACGAACGGTATCGCATCCAGACATCCGTCGAACATTTGACAACCACCTGTCGTGTACGCGTACCAGTGCCCTCCGGAGGGTAGGACGCATCCGAATTGCCAATAAGGTGGATCACCGTACCGAAACCGCTGAGGCAGTTGCCTTTCAACCTTGCTCACGTTGAATCCTTTCGCTTGCCAAATATCGTTTCAGTTTCATTCGAAAGTCGGGTTGTCCATCCAGCCAGAGCAGATAGCCGATGGGGATCTCACGAATCATCCGATCCTTCCATTTGCCAAACTCGACGATGTGGCTCTCAAAAGCCCGCGACTCTTCATCCGTCATTGGTTGCACCGTACCTGGCGGAATCACAACCGGAAATCGGTCGTCGTACAACTCACAAAAGCACTTCCAGAAATGGTGCTCGTCGACTGATTCTTCCGCCAGCTTAGTGACAAACTCCCAGGCCGACTCAGCATCCTGGCGGGCTTCGATGTTTTTGGCGATTTGGTTCATGATTAAAAGTTGTCCGGGTAACCTAAAGCAATGTCCATGTCTACGCAGCAATCCATTTCACGCCTGTATTGATCTTCTACTTGATGCCGCCAAAGCTCCCTTCCGGCAACTACAACTTGCTCCCATCCGGTCAAGCAAAGGTATTCACATTTCATCATGTGAATCTCATCCTGTCGCTCGCGAATTTGTCTTTTTAGTTCTTCTGCTCGCTCCAAATTCTCTTCGCGATTAAGTTGTTCTTCGATTCTTCTTTTTGCCGAACTCATGGTCCCAGGCCCTCGCTAAATAGTTAAACGCCCAATGCTGGGCTAAATGACGTGACGAATGTATGGCAGTCGACGGGAAGAACATCCAGCCAACCTTGTGATCCTGCTGCATCGCGATGATCGATTGATAGAGAATCTTCGCGTTGTTCTCTGCGGTCTTCTTACCGAACTCTGGCGGGTTCAAGCAAACGTCTTGCATCGAACCCTCAACAATCACGACCGCGTTTTCGACCTTGGAAAGGTTGGCCAGCTCTGATTCAAATCGTTCGCGATGGCCGTCACCGAATCCAAGCAAAGTGCTTTGGCAATCGGCGACTGACTTGCGTTCGATGTGACAACGACCTATCAAGCCTTCAACGGAATAGTCACCCAGTGAATTCGGATGGCGGCCAAGCGATCGCCAGCGAATATCGAAGTCGACCTTGGTTTTGAGTCCCTTGAAACCCCACGGGTGAGACTCGGCACTGTCGATGATGATGGTCATTTTCTTAGTCGACATATTCGTATAGCCCCCACCCAGCGATGAACTGGTCGCACCTGGCTACCGGTGCCCCGTGCCGCCATTCACGTGCTGCTCGCTGCATGCCGAAGCGATGAGTGAAGCGAACCAACTTGCCATCAAGGTGGTGCACACCGCTGTATTTAGGACCAGATGTGACGGCTGGAATTTCTGCGGATTCTGTCAATGCTCGCTCGCGTAGCGTCAACTTACGGACTAGCCTTCCGTGTCCGTCTGGGCAACTGGCGTAGTCGGTCAAATTGATAAAGAACTTGCCGCACTCTTTACATCTGAGGTTCTTAAGCACCCTTCCCATCAGTCGACCTCCGCAAAGTCGGATTCCATGTCGCGTGAAACTTCAATAATCAATGAAACGCAAAACTTGAGTTCGGCCCACATCAGATTTCCCCCAGCATTTCAGTAAACATTTCGGTTTCGGTTGGCTCCGCCTCGACCTCCGCTTTCAATTCAAGCAACGTGGCTTTGTTCATCGTGCGTGTTTGCGTGTTCTTCTTCTCAATGATCAATTCACGCAAGAACGTCTTTCGCTCCTTGATCTTGGTGACCTTGCACATCGAATTGGCGACGCCCTTTTGCCCGACCAGGATGCAAAGCGTTTTGGCTCGGCTGATGGCTGTATAGATCCACTCACGCGAGCAAACGCGGCGAGCACTGCCAGAGTCGTCGAGCATGACAATCACCACGGGGAAACCGCTTCCTTGCGAGAGATGAACGGACAACGCGTAGCCTAGTTCCCATGTGCAACCAGTGCCGGCATCATCGTCATCGCCCTTGGCTTCCGTTGATCGGCCTGTTGTCACCACTCGCCACGGGTTTGCCAGTTCGATGGTCATACGATTTGGGTAGCACTCGATGACCTTGCCCGAGTCGCCGTTAGCGACGTAGACTTTGCCGGAGTCATTCCTGATTGCGTCAGGTGCACAGCTGTCGTGCTCTGACAAGTCCATCCAGGTGTTTTTTCGGTTGACCACTTTGTCGCCTAATCGAAACGGCGTGCCCTTGATTTCAGGGTTTGGGTTCAGTTGATCCTGGAGAACCAAGTTCATCGCCATTCGACTGATTTCAGATTTCTGATTCACGGCCGTGACAACTTGGACGTCCCAGACCGGGTCGAATTCGAGCTTTGCAGCTTGCTGGATCGCCTTGAGGGTTGCTTCGATTTGTTTCTCAGGGGTCGACTCGCTTTTGATGATCAGGTTTTGGCCAGCTTCAAAATCAGGCTTGGTGGCTGGCTTCCACCACTTGCCACCGCATTTGATAGCCGAACATGCCTGAACAATTTCGCCGGCGTTACGGTGCGTTTCGGTCAGCTCGCCATATGGAACACCAGCCGCGATCATGTCACGCAACGGAGCCCCACCACCAACCGGCAAAAGCTGATTGATGTCGCCGACGATCAGAACCGAGCAGTTTCGCGGCCGTGCTGACAGGATGCTTTTCATCATGGAAAGATCAAGCATCGAAGCTTCATCGATCAGCATCACCTTGGCCGGAAGCGGATTGCCGGCACGGTAAATGAACCGCCACGGGTCTGTCGACTCGATGCCAAGGATTGAATGCCAGGTCCTAGCCGCCATGAAAATTCCCATTTCGCTCATGGCTTCAGTGAGACGAACGGCGGCCTTGCCTGTTGGAGCGCCCAAAACGATTCCATTGCCGCCAAACCTTTCGAGCAACTCCTTGACGAGCAAGGCAGTTGAATACGATTTGCCTGTGCCAGGGCCGCCGCCCAAGATGCCGATACTGCCAGACGCAAACGCGTTCCCCAGCTGCTCTTTCTGATGGTCGTAAAGCCCGTCGATCGATTGCGGATCTGGCCAGCCGTGCTCGCCACACTCTTCACGCATAGCCTCAGCAACCAGGTCAGCCAGCGTCGCCTCAGCTCGAGCTGCGGGCCATTCAGCCACCCACTGATGAGTTCCGAAAATGTCAGGGTCGCCATGCTCGCCGTCGGTCATCAAAGTGGCCAGCATCCTGCCTTGAGCGCTGAGTCGCATAACTTTGGCCAGTTTGAGCGGCGTTCCATCCACGTCCGCCAACGCTTTTTGCACGACGCCGACATAGTGCCATGTGCTACCCGTCTGATTCGACTGCTGAGCGATCGCATGCCACGCGCAAAGGGCCTGCCGCTTGAGTCGCTTGGGGTTGAGACCAAGATCGCAATAAAGCTTGTCAGCTCGCGCGAATCCACAGCCCTTGAATTGCATTAAAAGGTAGGGATTCAGCCGAATCAGCTCGGCGCCCCTGTTGCCGTAGCGTTTGATGATTTTATTCTCGATGCCCTTTGGGAATCCCTGGTTGGCAACCACGGAAATGAGGTCGATAGTTGCTTTTTCGAGGCGTTGCTGATCTTTGAGGATTCTGGCACATTCGTAAGCCTTTTCACCTGTCAGCCTTGGGATTGAAGCAGCAACGATCTCCGGTGCATTCCGAAGATGCTCTAAGCAGCCTTGCCCAAACTCCTCGAAAATCCTGTTGGCCGTCGAAACGCCAACGCCTGGCAGCCGCTGCAGGTACTGTTTGATCGCATATTCGTCTTGCGGTTCCGAAACAACCGCCGACGTGAAATGGAATTGCGGTGCGTCTCGGTACGTTCGCCAGCGACCGAACAAGCGGTAAGTCGTTCCCGGCTCAAGCGGACCAGGCCCTTTGATTGAATGCGATTTGATGCCGGCCGCAT
>JBMYRF010000076.1:0-9310 GCA_049602075.1 Rubripirellula sp. | reverse complement strand
TTGTCTCCCGGTGTTGCAAGGTCACCATCAAGTCCTCCATCTTCCACGGTGACCGTGATGGTAGCCGTCCCACTCTGGTCGGGCATTGTTGCGAAGGAGAGGTGGCCGGTTACGTCTGCACTGGTGTAGGTGACTGTGGGGTCAGCAATCAAACCTGTGTTACTGCTGGTGGCTGTGACCCGCAAGGGCTGCGTCTCCCTGCCGCCGGCAGTGATCCCAGTCAGATTAACGGTCTGCTCGACCGCATCTTCGTCGATCGTTAAATCGCTGATGGCATCGAGGGTTGGGACGTCGTTGACTGGATTGACCACCACATCGAAGGTCCGAGCGAAGGATGCGTTGTCTCCGGGTGTCGCCAAGTCACCATCCAGACCACCATCCACAACGGTGACCGTGATCGTGGCGATGCCGCTCTGATCCGTGACAGGTGTAAAGGCGAGGCTGCCGGTCGCATTGGCTGACGTGTATGTCACTGTGGGGTCAGGGATCAGGCCAGCGTTGCCACTGGTGGCAGTGACCTGGATCGGTTGCGTTTCTCCACCGCCAGCGGAAATGCCAGTCAGGTTGACGTTCTGCTCGGTGGCGTCCTCGTCGATCATCAATCCGTTGATGCCGTCGAGGGTTGGCGCATCGTTTACCGGATTGATGATGACATTCAAAGTCCGCGTAAAGGATGCGTTGTCTCCTAGAGTCGACAGATCGCCGTCGAAGCCGCCATCTTCGACCGTCACGACAAGGGTTGTCGCGCCGGACTGCCCCGGTTGCAATACCAATGTGAGCGATCCGCTATCGCTAGGCCAGTCATAGGCGACGGTGGGATCGGGGATCAGTGCAGGATTGCTACTAACCGCCGTTACACGCAACGGTTGCGACTCCGTATTGCCGGCACTTATGCCGGTGAGATTAATGGTTGTCGATCCGGAATCTTCTGCAATCTGAAGGTCACTCAATGGATCAAGGGTCGGTGGCACGTTCAGCGAGGTGAGTTCCAGATCGTTGCCATCTCCACCTTGGTAAGAAACTCGAAGTAGTGCCCCATTGAAGGACACCACGTCACCTTCATTTACCCACCCTGAACCTTCCGTTAAGTCATACAGCCTTCCCACAATGGGATCGTCACCATCGTTGTCAATCAAGATTACGCTGCCGCCATTTGGGAATGTGTAATGGCCAATCAGCGAAATGCCTCCGAGTTCAACCTTGCCCTCAATATCGAGTTGATCGTACTCCGTTTCTGGGGTCAAACCTGAAATCTCAGCTTGCCAGCTTCCACCACCCCATGCGGTCTCGGTTGCTGAAAAATCGGTGGCCACATTATCCACACCGATCAACGCGTCAATGAGGATTTGTTTGGATGCTCGCAGGGTGGTATTTGGATCCCGGATCAGCAATCCGTAGGGTGAGATGGAGTTTGGATCACTACCGAAGCCCACCAGGGTCATATCGCCGCCTGAATCCAACCGAGCATCGAGCGCGATATCAATACCGTAGTTACCGTTTGAAGTTGGCGTTTGGCCACCCACACCCTCAATGCGAATCTCGCCAGCATTGGTGGTAACCGTGGATATCGATCCGTTTTCGGCTTGATCTACCACGTAGACGCCACGGTTCCAATCACCGCCGCCCGGCCCACCACGACCCGACAAGGTGATTCGCCCATTTCCACTGGGCACGGAAACCTCGGCGCCTTGAACGATTGCCACCCCATAATTGTTCGAACTGTCTACCGATTCAGCGATCCCACCTCCGGTTCCCTCTAGCACGATCGAGCCACCGGTCGAACTCACTTTCGCTGGCTTGCTGTATGCTCCAATTCGGATGCCATTGTTAAATGCTCCCCTCGTGTTTCCACCATGTCCGGTCAAGTGAATGTTCGCAGGACCGACAAGTTGGCCTCCGTTCCAGAAATGAATACCGTAGTTGTTGGGGGCATCTTCCGAACCGCCACCTTGTCCGGTGATTTTAATTTCACCGTCGGCAGAACTGATAGTGGCAGATTGGTTGGTTGGGTTGGTACCCATAACCAAAACACCGATATCGTAGCCGCCGCTACCATTGCCTCCAGTTCCCTCGACGGTTAGCTTGCCAGTTTGACCGGCGGAAATGACTCCCCCATGAAGAACTTCCACACCGCGATTATGGATCGAATTTGCGGTTCCGTTCCCAAAACCCTGAACCAAGACATCGCCACCTGACGAAGTGATTTGAGCATCGCCGTTGGTACCGATGACGCTGACACCCAGGTTGAACGCGCCGTCTCCATTTCCGCCAGTTCCTGCAACGGAGACAGCTCCGGAGCCACCGGCCGCTACAAGGCCACCATTCCAGACGGCGACACCGCGATTGAACGCGGAAGCCCCCGATCCGCCTGCCTCGCCGACCAGTGTCACATCACCGCCCGATGAAGTAATCGTCGACCGTATATCACCACGGGTATGCGAAACGTGGATCCCCATGTTTTGGTCGCCACTCGGACTTCCACCGGTCCCCGAAACAATCAACGGATTACTTGTCGGACCGGCGAGCACACCGCCCCGGACCACCCAGACCCCATGATTGTCGTTGGAAGTGCCGCTTCCGCCACCTTGACCCGTGATGGTGATCGGGCCGCCAGCAGAAGTGACCGTAGAAGGTCGATTCGCTGTTGAGATGTCATCAATCCTGACACCATCATTTCGGGCACCCAACGAAGCACCGCCAGTCCCTTGAAGGACTGTTGTGGCATTCGAAGCGCCTTGGATCAATCCACCCAGCCAGACGCAAATGCCAAGGTTGTTCCCCGAGTTTCCACTTCCACCGCCGACACCAATAACTTGCAAGGCTCCCCCTGTGCTCGTGATCGTCGATGGAACACCGCCCGCTGATTCACCCCGTACAAAGACGCCGTGGTGGTTCGATCCGGTCCCCAGTCCGCCATTTCCGTTAACGTTGACTTCAGCCGGACCGCGGATTGTGCCTCCGTCTTGCAAGGTAACGCCTGTTGAATCACCCGAACCTTCAACGCCCCCTCCCGTGCCGGCAACAGAAATCTTTCCACCTGCCGAGATGATTCTTGAAGGTTGGCCGGAATCGGCAACACCATACAGAAGAACTCCCCGGTTACCCCAACCGGATCCCTGACCTCCGAAACCTAGAACCTGCACGTCACCCATTCCCGTGCTTGAGATCTCGCCACCGGTGTAAAGTTCGACCCCATCATCACTTCCGGAAAGACCATTCCCCAGGCTTCTGCCCACCACCGTTACTTTGCCGTCAACAGTGGTGATCTGAGCGGGAGCCGCCTTGCCGTTAACGCCTACTCCGATCTGATTGTGCCCACCGGTTCGTCCCGAAGTACCCGTTACGGTGACATCGCCGCTACCGGTCGAAGAAATCAAGCCGTGCGAGAAAAGGATGACACCAAAGTCCCACAGCGAATCGCCGTTGCCGCCTCCCTGGCCTGTGACCGAAACGTTTCCACCTGCAGATTGAATTCGCGATCGATCTCCCGCTGGGCTCGCCGCCGTGACCAAGACGCCGTAATTGTAGCCAGCGGTGCCGTTACCCCCTGTACCGTCCACCGAAATCAGGCCACCACCGGGTGATTGAATCGCAGATCCATTATTCACCACGACACCATAATTCCGGGTGGACGCTCCGGTGGTTCCTCCACCCCGACCAATCACAGTCAATTCAGCTTCCGAAGGGCCGTTGATTTCTGCTTTGTCTTTGACAAGCACGCCGTGGTTCCAACTCGAATCACCGGTTCCGGCTCCATGACCTCCGATCGTTAGAGGGCCGCCGGTCGATGTGATTTTGGAGGGGACATCAGTCGATGAAACGCCTAGCACGACCACCCCGTGGTTCACGTCCCCCTCGCTGTTTCCACCCGTGCCGGTAATTTCAGTTGGCGCACTTGATGATCCCTGAATCAAGCCTCCCTGATTGACGATGACACCATAGTTGTTTGAGGCGTTCAGCGTCCCACCACCCGTGCCGGTAATCTCGAGCGATCCCCCCATGGATCTAATGGTGGAGAGAACGTTTGTCGGTGAGCTGCCCTCGACGACCACCCCAAGGTTGTGGCTACCCGCGCTGGTTCCCCCCGTCCCAATGATTTTGGTTGCCGCATTGGGAGCTCCCTGAATCAATCCTCCTCGCCAGGCGATCACGCCGTAGTTGTACAGAGCGTTCCCCGTTCCACCTCCATTGCCGATGATCTCCAGCAATCCTCCGGTGGAAATGATCGCGGATGGAATACCATCGGCGGACTCGCGATCAACAAACACTCCATGATTGCCAGACTGACTGCTGAGGCCTCCCTGACCAATGATTCGCATGTCTCCTGGTGATGAGATTCTCGCCCCGTTCTTCACAAGGATTCCCTCGCGGTTCGCTGAATTCTCGCCGGCTCCTTGACCACCAGTGCCATGCACCGTCACCTTCCCGCCAGACGAGATGATCCTGGAGGGTTGGCCGGTATTGGAGACATCGAAAAGAAAAACGCCTCGGTTACCCGGGCCAGATCCCTCGGCACTGGATCCCTCGACGTGCACTTCCCCTTGCCCCGTGCTGGAAATCTCACCCCCTTTGTACAGTTCGACGCCCTCCCCGTAACTTGACGTACCGTTCCCAAGGCTTCGACCGACGACTGTTACCTTGCCGTGAACGCTGGTGATCTGTGCGTTCGCGAACTCACCGTTCACCGCAACACCAATTTGGTTACCTCCACCAGTTTCTCCCGATGTTCCAGTCACTGTGACGTTGCCACTGCCGGTCGAAGAAATCAGACCATTGGATGATACGAAGACCCCAAAGTTGCTCGCCGCATCACCTGTGCCGCCACCCTGGCCGGTGACGGTTACATCTCCGCCACTCGCACTGATCTGAGAACGTTTCCCGTCAGCGCTGATCCCATGGATAATCACGCCGTGGTGATGCCCAACCGCTCCGACAGCACCCGTACCCGAGACTGAGATGGATCCGCTGCCGGATGAGTGGATCGAACCGCCACGCCACACATCGACGCCGTAGTTGTTTCGGGATGTCTCGCCAACTCCACCCCCTTGGGCCACCACGGTGATCTCACCATCCACCGATCTGATTTCGCCACCGCCGCCATGTCCGTCAAGAAAGACTCCAAAGTTGTAGATCCCGCCGGTTTCCCCGCCGCGACCGGCCACGGCGACCTTACCGGTTCCCGTTGTCTGAATCGATGCGTGGTGGTAGACCCGGACTCCATAATTGTCGCGACTCTCCTCGCCGGCTCCGCCTCCTTGGCCTTCTATACGGACGTCGCCACCGTTGGTGTAAATGCTTGAACCTGCCCCCTGGTTATTCTTTCCGGTGATCTGAACACCGAAGTTACGATTGCCTGTCGTTAATCCACCAAACCCCTGCACTAACAGGCTTCCGGTTCCACCCGCCGAGATGGAACCTCCACGGTGGATATCGACGCCCACGTTTTGATTGGAAGCACCAGCGCCCCCGCCGCGGCCCACCACCGTTACGTCACCACCGCGACTGGTGATCATGGGACTCGGATCGCCCGACAAAGTGTCCCAGAGTAAAACGCCGTGGTTGTAATCACCGGTCCCCACACCGGCGGTCCCTGTGATGGTCGTCAGCGAACCGGTGATACCGCCGGACGCCTTGCCATTGACGATTTGCACGCCGTACTTGTTGCCGCCTGAATTGGTTGCCGAACCACCACTGCGACCCAAAAGACTAAGTTCACCTGCACCGAGGACTTCAACGGTCGCACTGAAGATACTGATCCCTTGCGCGACATCGGTACGACGCGTTTGCTGCTGGTTTGACCAAAGCAGCAGGTTTCCATCCACCGTCGATACAGCAGTACTCGCCCCGGAGACGATGATCTCCCTAGTAGTGATCGCTTGGAGCGAGAAGTTACCGAGGAACCGCGTATTGCCCGTAAAGTTAATGTCACCTGCATCCAGGCGATCCAGATCAATGAAGAATGTTTCGCTATAGTGATGGGTTCCGCTGTCGGTGAAATCGACCCCGACATTCGCAGCGAAGTCATCAATCTTGATGGCGTTGAAATAATCACGCCCCGCCGTCGTGACGGTCAAAACCGCAGTGCCATTTCCACTGACGCGAGACGAATCGATGCCGGACCAAACGCCGGAAGAGAGCGTGAACTGATAGCCGCTGGCTGTCGCACGCGACTGGACCCGCTGATTGGCCTGCTGGGGTCTCAGTTCAAGCGTCCGACCAACTTCCGCAAAATTCGGTGATGCGATGTTCACCGTGAAGCTCTTCGTGACTGTCGCGTTGTCAGCTGTGGTACTGAGTTGCCCGTCTTTTCCAGCGTCCTCAACGGTGACACTGATCGTCGCTGCGCCGAGCTGATTGGGGGCCGGAGTGAAAGAAAGACTACCGGTCGCTTGCGGAGACGTATAGGTGACGGCAGGGTTTGGAATGAGCGCCGTATTGCTGCTGGTTGCGATCACTCGCAACGCTTGCGATTCGCCTTCGCCGGCGGTGATGCCGGTCAGAGCGACGTTGAGCAATGGTGAATTCTCGAGGACAGTCAGATCACTCAGCGAATCAAGTGTTGGAGGAGCGTTCTCGGGATTAACGGTGACTCGGAAGCTTCGTTCGAAGGAAGCATTGTCACCTGATGTCGCCAAGTTGAGATCGTTTCCGCTGTCCTCCACTGTCACCGTGATATCGGTCACACCAATCTGATTCGGTTTCGGACCGAATTCGAGCTGGTATGAAGATGGATTGGCAATGAAGACAGCAATCCCGCCGTGGCTTCCATACTTATTCTTGCTGGCAACGACATCCAGAAAACCATCCGTATTGAAATCAACAAAGTGGAGATCCTCGGTGTCAAACGTGGCAGTCGCATCGATCGTGAGTGTGTCGACATGACTAAATGTCCGATCACCATTGGAAGAGAGATAATTGATGACTCCTCCAAAACTTGGGCCTCCAAACGCCAGATCATCGTCGCCGTCTGCGTCGACGTCTCCGGATGTGATCGCCCATCCGCCGACTTGTGGAAAGACGATTCCTTCCGCGACATTAAAGTCATTGTTTCCGAGGTTCCAGATCGGTTTGACGATCGTGGAGGTCGTCAAGCGTTGCACCACCGCAAGGTCGACCTTGCCATTGGCGTCGAAATCCCCTGCCGCGACTTCAAAAGGTTGGTCGCCAACCGACAACGTCTTTACCAAGTTCAAAGTGCCATTGCCTTGCCCGCGAAGGATTTTGACCGCATCCTGACCGGTGATGGTAACAGCGACATCCTGAATCCCATCCTGATCAATGTCCTCCACGGTGAGACCATAAAGTGAGCCAGAGAAGCCACCTGCACCGAGTTTTGCTGATTTGATGGGTGAGCCAAAACCACCAGCTCCATTTCCCAGCAAGATGCTGACAAAATCATTGCGTTGGTTTCCCGCGACAATGTCAATCTTCCCGTCGTTATTCATGTCCTTTGCAACAAGTTCCCAAACACCGGTGCTGGGGTGACCTGAGGAACCATTTCCGCTCGCGAAACTGACTGAACTGGAGAAGGTTCGATTGCTACGCCCGAGTCGAACTGAAATCAGATTGTCTTCAAAATTTGACGCGATCAGGTCGTCCAGGCCGTCTCCATTGAGATCTGCGGCGGCGACATCATAGATTTCTCGTCCCATTCCAAAGGAATTGCCCGCCGCAAAAGTTCCGTCACCTTTTCCAAACATGACCGTGACAAAGTTACTGCGTTGATTGCCAACCGCGGCATCAAGATTCCCGTCGCCATCAAAATCCCCTGCAGTCGCCCCGTGCGTTGTGTTCCCAGCATTAAAAATCTGGGCATCTTGAAAAGAGACTTCGGTTCTTCTCACGTCGACCGGGTCGATTAACGTGGTATTACTACTGCTGGCTGTTATTCGCAGTGGCTGGAATTCACCAACGCCGGCACTCACACCGCTCAGTGTGATCCTTTGCAATGGGGCATTTTCACGGAGCACCAGATCATCAATGGGATTAAGCGTTGGAATAGCGTTGTCGCCGTTGACAATCACATCGAAAGTGCGAGTGAATGTGGCATTGTCAGCAGCGGTGCTGAGGTTCCCATCGTTTCCACCATCTTCCACCGTGACGGTAATCGTTGCGGTTCCGCTTTGATTAGCCGCTGGCGTGAAATTTAGGCTCCCAGTTGTTTCGGGAGAGGTGTAGTTCACCGCAACGCTGGGAATCAGGGAAGGCTGACTGCTGGCGGTCGTGATACGAAGAGGCTGTGTTTCACCCGCTCCGGCAGTCACTCCATTGAAACTGACGGTTTGTTGCGCTGCATTCTCATTGATTGTTAGATCGCTAATCGGGTTTAGAGTCGGTGGTGCGTTGTCGGCCTGCACTGTTACGAAGAAGCTTCGACTGAAGGTTGCATTGTCGCCGGCTGTACCCAGATTGTTGTCGGATCCACCATCTTCAACGGTAACGGTGATTGTCGCTGATCCGTGTCGATTTGCTGCTGGTTTGAATCTCAGAATGCCTGTGGAGTTGGGTGACGTGTAGGTGATCGTCGGATCCGGAATCAGCGCCCCATCACTGCTGACCGCCGTCACGCGGAGCGGCTGGTTCTCACCCGGCCCGGCAGAAATACCGGAAAGGCTGACCGTTTGCGTTGTCGCGTTCTCCGCGACTGTCAGATTCGGCAGTGAATTCAACGTTGGGTTTGCGTTCCCGTCATTCACGACCACCGTAAAAGACTGACTGAAGGTTGCGTTATCGCCAGGCGTCCCCAGATTGCCATCCAAACCGCCATCTTCGACGGTCACGGTGATCGTGGTTGAGCCCGTCTGATTCGTGCTAGGCGTGAATTTGATACTACCGACGCTGTTTGGCGAATTGTAGGTGACACTCGGATTCGCAATCAAAGTCGTGTTCGTGCTACTCGCTGTCACCCGAAGCGGTTGATTTTCACCGGCACCCGCACTGATCCCTGATAGATTCACCGTTTGCTGGTTGGCGTTTTCATTGAGTGTCACGTTGGGAAGTGAGTCCAGGGTGGGACTAGCGTTATCAGCTATTAAAACAGCTAAACCCGAGTGCGAAGTCATATGCCGCGATCCGACGAGAGGGACGCTGCGCACCGGTATTACATTAATGGTCTTGCCAGTTCTCGTCGCCCATTTGGCCGTTGACCCCAACTTTGCACCAGAGTAAAGAGCGAGATCAACGTGCGGATCTGAGAACGACGCGACTGTGGCGGTAAAGTTTGAATTGAAATATAAAACTGAAATCTCATCAGCATCCAAGATCACTTCGGATCGCCCATCGTCATTCAGATCACCGAGTATGAAGTAGC
>JBMYRF010000075.1:0-9501 GCA_049602075.1 Rubripirellula sp. | reverse complement strand
TCCGAATCTTCCCCCATCGATTTCAATATCGATGCAACGACGGAGTCGACCGACACGATCACTTTTCTCAGCCCGCATGGCTTGCGAAATGCTGAACCAATCCGATTGAGTATCAACCAAACGAACGACCTTCAGACCAATTTGGTCGCCGATACAACCTACTTCGCTCATGTCGTTTCAAGCACAGAAATCAAATTGAGCTCCAGCCGGCTCGATGCAACTGATCGCCCTGCTCTCAACGCCCCCGCGGTAACCATCGATATCCAACTCATTTCCCCTAATCCGGGATCTGGAGTCACCTCGATCAGTGCGACACTCGGTGCGGAGACACTACGCACCACAGCCTACGACCCCACCTTCATCGCATTCGTGGATGGCACGAAAACGTCGGGGTTAAGTTTGGTTACAGGATCGAATGATCAGATTCGAAGAACGGACTCGATCGCGTGGCATGAAGAAGGATTTACCCCCGGTAAAACCGTGCACTTGCGACATAGCAGTGATGAAACCTACGAGATCGTCAAGAAACGTCATCTCGTTGAAGATGCTGGATCAGGAGAATTCTACGAATTCATCGCAGATATCACGGATATCACGTTCGCCGAAATCAGCTGGGAAAACGAAGAACGCACGGATATCAATCGCTGGCGGAATCTGGGCGTACTGGAGAAACCGCAGGTGTCGGAGTTGAAATCCGATGGCGCGACAATCCATCGTGGTGACGATGTGAGCTTCAAGATCGGCACCTCCGTTCTAGCGCTCAAGGATGCGGATCTCTCTGGCGTGAATTTTGCGATGTTGGAAGTTGCGCTGCTGGATGCACAAGCACAAGAGATACATGACGAGTATGGCGACAGCAGCTACGACAGCGCATTCGTGTATGCGATCTCTGAGGACGAGATCAACCGACGAATAGAAGACAGACAGGTCCCAATTGAAACACTCGGTCGACTTCTGTCCAGCGGCCTGGTGACTGAGATCTATCCTGAGGTCGCCTTCCAATCCTTCGGTGATGCAACGCCCTCTTCCGAGCCCGTGATTATCGCGCGTGGGGTTCATCTCAAGACAGGAGGAACCAACGGCAATGTTGGTGAGGTAGAAGCTATCGTCGCGTTAGATCTCTCAAATGGCTTAGAAGCCTTAACGGATCAGCAATACCAACAGCTTTCACGGGCCACCGCAGATGACGTGATCGGTGTGCAGCATCGATTCTTCCAATACAATTCCGACGCGGGTCTGGAAGTCGAAATCCGAGACGAAAACTTCGAGGCTCCGCGTTGGACGGAGCTTACCATTGCAGCAAGAACGGGTGCCAAGAAAGAGCTTGCACCGACGGTGTCATTGAATTCCTCCGACATCGTCCTGAAGGAGTTTCTTGCTGATGAGGATGATGGCAGTTACGGACTTTATCGATACATAGGTGCCAGTGGGAATATCACCCTCAGCACCACGGATTTCTCGAGGACGGATCTCTGGACGCCCATCGAGCCCGACCACCGAACTTCAGTCGACGACCAAGTCACCCTCGAGAATGGGGACATCGTCTCGGATGAATCCCAACCCAACGCGATCACATTCCAGATTGTGAATTCGGTTGTCATTGATCTGCTGAATGGTGGTTACTTCAATGCCGTCGCCAGCGGCAGCATCGCGATTCAATCTGACGATCCGAACAGCGACCTGGCCGCGTTGAAGGTCTATACGGTCGACTCCGGAGGAATCGCGCGTTTGCAAAGCGACCGTGCGATCATTGACCAACACTATGGCAGTGGGGTGCAAGCAGACGTTGGAGTGATTCTGAACGCCGGTGCAAGCAATCGAATCGAAAAAATCGGAAATACTCCTTTCCGAATCGAAGGGCTGGATGGGCTTACCGTTTCTCTCGAAGGATCGAATATCTACGTCGATATCGTCGTTCCTGACACTTCTGCAAACGACACGATCAACCTGCGACGCGTCGGTGCGACAGGGACAATCCGTATCAGTGCCACTGCAGACACGCTGAAGATGGGTGCTCTGGAAACGATCCAAGATATCCACATCACCGCCTCTGGTGACCTTCTCGATCTCTTTGAGGACACGCTGACGCCCCTCTTCAACTTCGACACCCAGGCAGCAACGAACGAGATTGGATCAGGGGCAATTACCTTATCGGTAGGCGGCAACATCGGTACCGCCTCCAATCCAATCGACATCCGAACAGGAAGTGCAACTTCGGATGCTGCTGTCTTCCGATCCACCAGCGGCACGAACGCCACGAGTTCGGGCGACGTTTTCATCCGGACTTATAGGCTCTTTACCACGACCGGGATCGACACGACCGGCGACATCTCGATTGATGCAACCGAGACTGTGACGGTGCAGGGAAGCATCATCGGAAATGATATTTTGATCGACGTGGAAACAGGCAGTATTGTCCGTGACTCGAGCGATGTTACTTTCCGCGGAAATGTGTTGGAGTTCTACGCCAGCCAAGACTTCGGAACGGCGGCCTCGCCGATCCTGACCGAAATCAGCCGACTCAGGGGAATAGCATCCGGCGGAGCTGTCTGGCTCGACAACCGATTGAATCCGCTCACCATCATCTCCCCCCTTGGTGGTCAGGGCTTGCAGGCCGCAGGACCGATCGATATCCGGAATCGCAACGGCAATCTAACGGCCAACTCATCCGTCAGCGCGAGCGCCGGAAATGTGATCCTCACATCCAGTGAGAACATCGTGCTTGATGCTGCCGTTTCGACCAGTACCGGTTACGTGACCATCGAAGCGGACGAGGATGTGCGGATGTCGGATGATGGATCGGTCAGCACAGGCTCCGGTTCCAGCGAACCGGTCGTGATATCGGCTGACCATGACCTTTCGGGAACCGGTGGCATCGAGATGGCCAGCGAAGCATTTGTCGATGCGAATGCCGGATGGATCGACATCGACGCAGAAGAGGAGATCCGAATTGGCGAACTGAGAACGTCCCTGGATATCGACATTCGGTCTCGCCAAGGAATCATCACCGATGATGGAACCGACAGTGTCAACTTGTATGCGGACAACGTTTATATCGAGTCTCACGGCTTAGGTTTGGTCACAGCCTCGGACCTTCAAGGGTTTGTGGACACCGCCATCAATCGAGTCGAAATGCAGGGGCAAGCCGGGGATATTCGAATCTCCAATGATCGCGCGTTGATGGTCGGTGGAATCACGACTTCCGATCTTTCGGATGCGGCAAATGTGGATGGCATTGCCACGAGCGGAAATGTCCATTTGATTGCTCAGGGCGATATCACGGTCGTCGCCAGCTCGAATGGCGAGTCCGGCCTGAATACTTCCGGAAACAGCGATGTCTTGATCGAAGCAAGGAATGGCGGATCGATCGATTTGTCCTCATCCGTGAACACCGGTCTCGGCGATATTGGACTGATTGCAGACAGCAACATTCTGCAGAACGCAGCAGCCGACATAACCACGACCGGTGATGTCCTGATCTACGCAGGCAACGCATGGCGCATGGAAGGTGATACGAAGGTGCAGGGACAAAACCTTCAAGCCAAAGCAGAAACAGGTTCGGTCACCTTGGACGACCTCAACATTGTTGACACCGCGATGATTCACGCTGGAACCAGCGTTTTAGATGAGAATGGATCGAGCGAAAACATTTCCGCGTCTAAGCTTTCGCTGCACGCCGTCTCCGGGACGATTGGTTCCGCCGATCCCGATGCGACACGAAACTACGACGAAAACGCCAATGCTTTAGATTTCACCGCAGATCTCTTGGCGGCAACCTCGGGCACCGGTTCTTACCTGTTCGAAAGTGATGGGGTGACCGTCGACAGTGTCGGCCCGCTAACCGTCACCGTCACAGCCGCGACAGCACCTGGCGGGGTTAGTGGACCACTTCCAACCGCTCAGGAGAGAACCGCTACCGCCCGCGAAGACTTGGTCACGTCGGCCAGCGGCCCCATTCATTTGGTGACCTTCGGTGGACCGCTACGGATCAATCCGGGTGCGAATTCACTCGACCCCACCGCCGTTGTTGCCACTGGAACGAGCGAAGTCATCCTTGACGCAAAAACCGACAGCGGTGACATGGTCATTCATGGTGCGATGCAAACGGATAGTGGTTTCGCATTATTGAAGGCAGATGGAAGCATCGACTTCACGGCCATTGGTTCAGTCGACACCCAGTCCGGTGCGTCCACCGTCACGCTCACCGCCGATGCGAATGAAAATAGTAGCGGTGGAATCACGATGGCAGACGGCTCCTTTGTCGATGCGACTCTCGGGCTCATTGATATGGATGCCTGGGGGAACATCGTTCTCAGTCGCGTCCAAACCGCTTCCGACGTCGCAATTGATAGTCACGCTGGCTCGATCACCGACGCCGACTCTGACCAGGGGTTTGATTTGATCGCAACGCAAGCGCTCCTGCACGCCGAAACAGGTGTGGGTCGTCATTCCAATCCAATGGAAGTGGCTGTCTCGGCACTGGAAGTGACTGCCACCGACGGAGCGAACACCACCTTCGTGCAAGGGAACGTCTACATCGATGACCTCGATCATGCATCCTATGACTCGGGTGGACTTGTGCTTGGTGGCATCGATGCGACACTCGATGCGAAAACTGTGTTGTCAGCAGCAAACACGAATGGAATACAGGCGACCGGTGAGATTCGGATCACCACGACCGGTTTTCTGATTGCAGAAGAAGACGTTGTTTCTCGCGACGCGGCGGTCACACTGCGGACGGTCGAGACCTCGGTCGCGCAGAAAAGCGTGGCTCCAACAGGGCAGGAAGTACCAACCGGCACGGAGAATCACTTCGCTGTTCAGGATGACGGCAGCAATGACGATGAAGACTTCACACAGAAACCGGGCGCGCGGATTGCTGCTGGCACATCGGTTGATCTTTTGATCGGTGATGATGTCTCCATCGCGGAAACGGCACAGATTGAGGCGGGTACAGAACTCAAGATCCGAGCCGATTTCCAAGATAGTGATGTAGAAGGCGTGCATATTCACATCCTTGGTGATATCACCGCGGAGGACACGCTGATTCAAAGCGGTCTTGGTGATGACCTCATTTACTTCAGCCCGACGTCCTTGGCAGGACACACCACCATTGCCACGGACCAGAACTCAGATCGAGGCAATAGCAGCGAAGACGTAATCATCATTGATCGGTTACCCACAATGAGCGACGCAGATCTCGATCGTGATTCGGTCAGAGATTCACTGGATGTCGATGGGAAAGGTGGTAGTGATACCTACATCATCAATTCGACAGGTGCGGCCGACTACGTTCTAAATGTGAGTGATACAGGGCAACCGGGCGATGGCATCGATTCATTGACTATCAATGGCCGAGATGATAGCGGCGATGTCTATCTGATGCGTAAGAATTTTGTTGCTCGTCTTGATGGTACCTACGCGGACGCGACAACAGGAACAACTGCCGGTTACACCGAGACCTCCGAGCGGGTCGAACGGATCAATTATGACCGCGCGATCAACGGGCGTCTTCGTTTGAATACTTTCAACGGGGCGGACTATATCGCATCTGATGACAACAGTGCCCTGACAACCATCGACGGTGGACGTGGCGGAGATACGTTCCAAATTGGCCAAATCTTCGCCTCCGATCGAAAAGAAGGCACCAATGGCATTGATTTGGGTGACGGCATTGAAACGACCGAAGTCCTATTGGGCTTGGCCGAAGGTGGCGATGCGGTGCCGGCCTATCTGACACGGGGCGTCAGTCTTCCCACCGTTATCTTTGGCGGCGATGGAGATGACCGCTTCTCCATCTACAGCAACAAAGCCCAATTAAAGCTGTTTGGTGAAGACAACGATGATGAGTTCGTGGTGCGGGCCTTCGCCTTGTATGATGTCGAAATCAACACCGGCGACGGTGAGGACACGGTTGAATACAACATCAACGCCCCCGTCAGTATTGATGGCGGTAATGGGATCGACACGGTCGTCGCGCTCGGCACGCCCCTGGCTGATAATTTCGTCATTACCGACGAAGGGATTTTCGGAGCGGGTCTTACCATACGATACGAGAACATCGAGATCGCTGAAGTCGATGGCATGGAGGGCGATGACAACTTCTACATCCTCAGCACCAATGCCAATGTGGTAACCACCGTCATCGGAGGCCTGGGCAGTGACACCTTGAATGTTGCTGGAGATGTGATGAACCAAATTGTGGCCTCCAATGTGGAGGGGCAAAGCGGCGTCATCAATCATTCGGTTGAAAGCCTCGATCCGGATTACGATGGACGTTTCGTCGAGGGAATCAACCTCAATGTTGCAAATGGCGAAACGGCGAAGGTCGTGATTCGCGAAATCACCGTCGATGAAAACACCGACGATGGCGAGACCATCATTCATGAGGATCCAACGGGCAATGCATCCGATGTTGCGATCGATCGCTACGCAATTTCGCTTTCCGAGTTCGCCTCAGATGTGATTAACTCCTACGGCCAAACGACCGCGTACCTGACAGTGGTGCCAACACGGTCAAGCACTGCAGATCGCCGTCTTCCTCGACGCCCTATCACTGACTCTGATCGTGCCGATGAGGAGAATTCAGCTCAGTCTGTGCTTGTTTCGACGGATGGTGAGGAGTGGTTTGACCAACTTCAGCTGACCTTTGATACCAGATCGAACTGGGATCAAGAGAAATTCATTTACGTCAAGGCCGGATCCGACAACGTGATCGAAGGGGAACGCAAAGTTGTCGTCAACCACGGGATTCTTAGTAACAATCCGAGCTACCGGCATTTGGACATCCCGAATGTGGAAGTGGTTGTGGTGGACGATGATTACGCGGGCTTGATCATTGTCGAAACAGAACTTGATACGGAGGTCGAAGAAAACGGAAATACCGACAGTTACACCGTTTCTCTGACGCGAAAGCCGGCCACCGACGAAGTCATCGAAGTCACGCTTGTTGCCGACAGTCGTGTCGCGATCGAGCAATTAGAGCTCGATCCACAAACACTGACGTTCACACCGAACAACTGGGATGAGCCACAAACAATCAATGTCACCGCCATCGATGATGATGTGACCGAGGATACGCTCACGACCACCATCGGGCACACCATTTCAACCAACCTCACCACATCGGAATTCCTCCTCAATGATGCCGAACTTGCGGTGAGCCCGATCGCAGCCGAAGAGCTACAGGTGGAGGTCGCGGACAATGACGCAAAAACAGTCCTGATTCGGGAGTCAGCCGGTTCGACAAGGGTCGTCGAGGGTCAGCAAGATGATGACTACAGGATTCGTCTCAACGCGCTACCACTGCTCGAGGATGGCTCCACGCCAACGAAGGTACGCGTAAAAATCCTTACCGATGGCCAAACCGCAGTTTCAAGTGACGACCCTCGATTTGTGAGTGGGACGGCCGATGAGCCACCACACGTTTTATTCGATGGAAATGTCACGACTGGGCCTTACGCTTGGGACAAGCCCATCACGATCAAAATCACGGCATTGGAAACCGATGCAACCGGGGATCAACCCATCCAGAGCTTTAGTGCGAACCGTCACGTACTCAGCTCGATTCGGGGTCCACTCATTGTTCATGGCGGAATCGTTCCGGGTAAGGATCGTTCACTTGCTCTGCCGTTGATGCTGCCGCATGAATTTGACGCCGAGAAACCAGACCTAGCGGTTGCTGAAAATGAAGATGAACAGACTGATACGCTGAACCTCTTTAATGATGACAGCAGGCTGGATGCTTCTGCAAATCCAGCGTTTGTTGGTAATCTGAGTGATAACCACGTATGGGGTCTTGGGATGGGAGATGACCTGACCTTTGAAGCTGAAACACTGGACGAAGTCATTTACGCGGGTGGGATTTCCTATCAGGACTTCGAGGTGATGGAAATTCTTCTCGGATCAGGAGATGACAGTTTCCAAATCTATGACACTGCCGAAGCAATGGTCACTGTCGTACACGGTGGCGGCGGGAACGACGTGATGAAAGTTCACGGGACCGCGAATGATGGTCAGGGCGCTCTGATTCTGCTCGGAGATACCCTGCAAGACGGGATTCGTTATTCCGCGGCTTCCGGAGAGATCACGTCCGAGGGTCGATCCTTTACAAACCCGGGCATCGACCTCATTGATGCAAGCTTGGCCAACGGCAGCGTGGTGGCCTACGGCGGACCAGGCAACGATAGAATCTATGGATCCAACTTTGGTGATCAACTCGCGGGTGGTTCAGGCCAGGATCATATCGAAGGGAATGGCGGAGCCGATCATATCTATGGAGACACTGGTTTCAATCTAGATTTGTCCGCGCGTTACGAAAATGTCCGCGATGGCATCGTGAGTCACTCGCTGCTGCTTAACACGGCTTATGCGACCGCTAGCACAGATCACACCGCCACGAGCGACGATCTCGTTGCTGCGGAGGATCGCTTGCTTGGTGGAGATGGTGACGATGTGATTTTCGGGGACCATGGACTGGTCACCCAAAGCACCACGACGCTGAAAATCCTTAGCACCGACCGTGTCGAGTTTGCTGAAACGGAGTCGCCTCATAATGGTGCGAGTGACGTGATCACTGGAGATGGTGGTGCGGATCGCATCTTCGGTGGAAGTGACAGCGACTTTATCAATTATGAACGCCCCACCACCCCAGGTGCGGAACCGATCCCGATCCTCGGACAGACTGGTGATGACATCATCATCGCTGACAACGGCCGCGCGGAACTTGACCCTGACCAAAACAATCGGCCTATCAGTCTGGTCACCGAGGTGCCCGAAATGGGCGGACAAGACTTTGTCTACGCCAATGCGGGAAGAAAGATCGTCTTCGGAGGTGCAAGGGAGGACACGATCTACGCCGCCGGAGATGACATCGCTGACATCCTTGTCGGTGACGAAGGATTTGCACTATTCGATGAAGAGACAGGCAAACTGACACTGATCTCGACACAAGAACCCTCTCATGGAGCACGTGACACACTGATTGCAGGGGCAGCCTCGAATGTGCTTGTTGGCGGCAGCGGTGGCGATGATATTCAAGGTGGATCGGAGCGTGATTTAGTCCTGGGCGATAACGGACATATCGCTCTGAATCCCGACGGCACGATGAAAAAGATCAGCTCCAATATGGTGAGCCTCGATAAGAAACTGGAGGTTGTCACGCTGCCCCATATCGGTGGCGACGATGATATCGACGTCGGGCAGGGGAACGACATCGTCATTGCCGGCGTCGGAAGCGACTACATCAACTGGGATTCCAGCGGTACGCTTCCCGAACCTCGTCTTGGAGAAGATACCGGACGCGATATCGTCATCGGGGACAGTGGCGAGGCGATCTTCGACACCACCACTTCCGTCGAGGCGCTCTTGGAAATCCGGACCATCGATGACACCCAAGGTGGATCCGACAAAATCTGGACCGACGGCGGAACGGATGTGGTCCTCGGTGGCGTGGGAAGTGACATTTTGGACGCCGGTACCGATGACAGCCGTGACATCGTC
>JBMYRF010000074.1:0-9546 GCA_049602075.1 Rubripirellula sp. | reverse complement strand
GTCGATACAACAGTCGATACAACAGTCGATATCGAGGCTCGACTTGCCGCATTGGAGGAGTCGGGTGCCACGGTCATGCGGGATATAGACGGGCAGGTTACTTTCCTACGATTCAGAAGAAGATCCAGAATCACCGACGGCGAAGTGGAACTCGAGCACCTCGTGGGGCTGACCAAACTGAACAGGCTCTATCTCGATTACGCTCACGTCACCGATGACGGACTGGTACACCTCAAAAAGCTGTCCAACTTAGAACATCTTGGTCTCAACGGAACCAAAATCACCGATGACGGTCTCGAGCACATCAAAGGGCTATCCAATTTAAAAGAGCTCAATCTCGCCAGCACCAAAACCACCGATGACGGCCTGCAGCACATCAAGGGGTTATCCAATTTGGAGCAGCTCTATCTTTCCTCCACCGAAATCACCGATGACGGACTGGAGCACATCAAAGGGCTATCCAACTTAGAAAGTCTCAGTCTCAGCAGAAGCAAAATCACCGACGATGGAGTGGAGCACCTTAAGGGGCTTGCCAACTTGAAATCGCTCAGTCTTCCCGAAATCACCGATGGCGGATTGGAGCACATCAAAGGGCTATTCAACGTAGAAAGTCTCTGGCTCAGCAGAAGCAAAATCACCGGTGACGGCCTGAAGCACCTTAACGGCCTGACAAACCTGCAAACACTTGATATTAGCTCCACCAAAATCACCGGTGACGGCCTGACGCACCTTAACGACCTGACAAGCCTGCAAACACTCGATCTTAATTCCTCCAAGATCACCGACGACGATCTGGAGCATCTCAAGGGGTTGACCAATTTAAAAAAGCTCGGTCTCGCAAGCACCAAAATCACCGATGACGGTCTGGAATACCTCAAGGAGATGCATAATTTGAAACAGCTCAATCTTTTCTCCACCAATATCACCGACGCGGGGCTCGAGCACCTTAAGGGACTGACCAAACTGGAGAGTATCGTTCTCACATTCACCGAAGTCACCGACGAAGGTGTTGCGGAGCTAAAGCAATCGCTACCGAATTGCAGAGCGACTCGATAGTTGTCGCACGCCGAGTCCGCAGCGAGGAAGCGACCGACGCCGAATGAGTGAAACTGAAACCATCGTCGGCCTGTTCACGGTGTTCGGCTGTGTGGGTGGCGTCCGGGCGAATCAGCCGAACGGAACCGATCCTGGTCGGGAGCGAATTGGGGACAGGCACAAACTGATTTGACTGCAAATCAGCCGAAGCAGTTTATGCCTCTCCCCTTTTTCAATTCGCTGGAACCAATCAACCAAACAAAGACGCGACAATAACACCACCTGTGAAAGCCGCTGCTTTACCAATCCATCCCCATTTACGTTAACGTTCCGCTTGTGCGATCGCGAAATGAAATATCGAAATCGCAACATTCGAGATCGAGTGTCCATGGTCTTCAAGGAAGTCATCTATTTTGCCCCGATCGTGCAGGTCCCAACCATGTTGTTGCATAGCAAAAGCACATGAGCCGAGAAAGGCTTTGTGGCAACTTTCATCGTTCCGAATAATGCGCGGGTTTTCTAGTAGATGATTGGCAAGATTCTGAGCCGCTACTCTAGCCACTGGGTTCATCATAGCTATGGCTGCTCGGATCTGATCTTCATTTTCCAATAGGTACATATTGTTACTGCGGCCGCTCGAAAAAACTTGCTACCTGCTGCCATTCCCGCGTCAGTCAGTTGTGTTTTTTCGAGATCGAGCCTGCGAAGTCTCGTGAGACCATTGAAGTGTTCCAGTTCGCGTTGGTAACTTGATCGCCGAAGGCTTGGACTTCGACCACGTCCGCGAAGCCGTCCACGCCGAGCCGATTGACCAGCCATTCAGGCCAATGAAGAGTTTGTTCCAGCTCTTGCTCTGGGAACTCATCTCTGATGTATGGCCCACTTTTCGTAACGCGGCGACGGCCTCCCGCTGCTGGCGAGCGCTGGTCATCCACCAGCCGAGTCAGATGGCAACGACGGTTGTGAGTAGGAGTGTCCTCCGCAGACGGAATTGAAAGAGCCGCCGCCAATCGCGTTTACGCTCTGATTGGTCAGGCTTCTCGCTAGATGGAGTAACGGGCGATGACACAAATGAACCCCACCACACCGGACCGAACGTTCAGAAGTGTGCCCTCCTCCGACAGGGATCGAAAGTACACGAAGACGCGGAGTTCCCAATGCACCTGCGAAGTCCCGTGTCGTCAAAAATCGGAATCAATGGGATCGTTCGGGAATTCTCGAGCTGATTTCAACCTAGTCGTTGCAATTCTCTGTCTAAATTCGAGCCCGCTCGCGTACTTCGCGTAAGCACTGGCAACGACGACTTGCACGCCAGTTCGGCCAAGATCCTTGGAACGCTTGGACACGACACCTCGTGTGTCAAGTTTCGGGCATCGGTCGAGCTTGTCAAACACACGCGATTAGAGTGAACCGTCCGATCCAGGATCACTTGTGATGCCGCGAAACTGAGTTTCACGATGATCGGCATGTGTGAATCCTGGCAATATTTGCGGCCTGCGGCCTGTCTGTCGACAATGAGCTTTGAGGCGGAATCAACGAGCGTTCTGTCCGATAAACTAAAAATAATTCGTTTTGAACATAAGAACGGTCTGTTCTTTCATGCGTCGGGACTTCTGCGAATCCTTCCTTGCATCCGACTTGAAAACGAAAAACCTGCAAATGCTAATCAACTGAGATTATCGCGGTGTTCTTGCTCGTGGAGGTACCGGCGTTTGCAAAACAGAGTTCAATGGATTTGATGCCGAATGAACTCACTTTTGAAAAAAGCGATGAACAAATTGGTGTTGGAATCAATCGGAACTACTAGCTGAACGGAGTGCCTATCATGCTCTCATTTGCAAGGATAACGCGAGGACTCGCTGCGTTATTGATCACACTCGGGTTTGTCCAACAGACTTATGCACAGCACTGCAATAACAACTCCTGTACAAGTCTGCTGCCAACGATGGGGCAGCGAATTTGGGCTACTTATCGTACGGAAGATCGAAGCGGGACCGACAGCGGTCCTTTCGGCTCGTTTCCGATAGATGGTGAACTGGACGGTATCGTGCTCGGGCTGCGATCAAGAAACGTCGGTGATGTTTTTCGCAGTTTCGAGTTCAACTTTATGGAAGGTTCGTTTACAACCACAGACGGGTTAAAGACCAATTACGACGAGTTCCAGGTCGAGGGTCTGGTCGGAGGCACAAGATCGCTTTTCTGCGACAATGTGATGCTGACTCCCTACACTGGTTTGCGTTATCGGAGTGCATCCAATGACATTCGTGGAAACCTGACCGTCCAGGATGCCTATGTTGAACAATATGTTTGGTCGGTTCCCGTTGGAGTACGATCTGACCTGATGCTGACTGATTGTCTTTCTGTCGGATTGGACGGACGTCTTCAGTGGAAGTTTTTTGAAGAGCAAATCGTTCAATCAACTGCGTTCCCTGACGACTTCATCCAGGAAGGAAAAGATCGATTGACGTATCGTCTTGATCTTCCAGTCTCATGGCGTCCGTGTGCAAATGGTGAATTTACGTTTAAACCGTTCTACGAATGGGATCGATTTGATTCGACTGATTCAACTCGCGGCACGCGAATTGATGAACAGGGAGTCGATTTCTCCCTTGCGATCATTTTCTAGGATGCGGTCCTGATAACTCTGTTCATTGGAAAGCGAACCCTGGCTCTGTTTTTGGTGCTGCTCGCTTCCATCAACGAACAGCAAAACCCAGGACTAACAATGACGAATGTACGAGAAAATCGCGTTTGCGAAGCGTTTCGTGACGCGAGTCGAATAGACGGAGATTCCGTTAGCGGTGTCTTCGACGAACTCGTGCGATTGACCGTGTCGGAGACGTGACGCAACCTGCTCGCAGTGGAAGCGTGTGAACTTTCTGGCGCGACACGCGATGAGTGATCAGGCGTCCGAGTCGATGCTCACGCGGGTTGTACAACCATAACCCTCGGCGGAAGGCTGGAAAGATTCCAGTTCAGATGCCCGGACTGTGCAGCCTGTCTTCTGAGACCATCATCATTGAACGCGACAAAGGTCGTAAAACGTGCATCGAAACATCGCTCTTGGCGATCGAACCTGCCGGTAAATCGGTGCCTCGTGTCGAACCGTTATGGAAGCCCTCCAGGGAACGCGTGCGATCTGAAGCACAGTGGTTGAACTGCAGCGGAGGATCTGCGCACGAATTGCGGCGTGGAGTATCCGACTAATCGAGGGTGAACACGTTAAGGTCGACTTCGAAGGGGCCGAGCGGAAGCGAAGTTGTGGTGGGAAAATCAAGATTAAAACGGTGTTCGTGGGCGTTGGGTTTGGTAGCTACGGACGCCGGCATATCCTCGCTGGCAATGAAGGGTTGAAGCAAGATGCCAAGAGTTGGCGATCGTGTTCGCGACATCTGACGCGGCGCGGACTCAATGGCATGGAGAATGTTCTCCCGCGTCGGCGAGGTTTGATAGTCAAGGGTGAAAACAAAAGGTACGCTCCATGACGGACAATACCCTGCCGATCGCACAAGACGGTCAGCGAACGTTTTGGGGAGCCGGTAATCCAACGCGGATGCTGACGCGGTTACCGATTTCATCGAGGGGTACGGACAAGCCAAAGCTTTGGATGGGAAATCTGTCCGCAACGTAGCGGTAAGGCAGAGCACGACCGAACATAATTTTTGAGAGCGAGGCCGGCTGGAATCCTTGGAGCGTCGTGGTGCGGTCGTCAACCAGAGCGACGCTAGCGACTGATTTCAACGAGGGAGCACTCCCGTTCGCCGCGACGACGCTTGAAGGATTGGACTCCCGTTATTTTTTTGTCTGAGACTTCCGATTCATCGTTGAACACCGGAGAGTGCAGACCGGTTGGGGCTGGTTGGATTTGGCTTGACCCATCGATGGGCTGAAATAGCGTAAACTGCTTGACAAATTTCCGCCGTTTTCGCGTCATTGAAATGCCTGATTCGCAGCCGACCGTCCGTATCTTTATCTCCAGCCCCGGGGATGTTACCGAGGAGCGGGAAAATGCTCGCCGTGTCGTGGAGGGGTTGCGACGTCGGTATCCCGGGGCGGAACTGCAGACGGTTCTATGGGAAGATCTCGCCCTGCCCGCGACAGTGTCATTCCAAGAGACCATTGACATCCTGCTGGACCAAGAGCCGATCGACATCGCGGTGTTCATTCTTTGGTCACGTTTGGGGTCACCGCTGGGCGCCTCGATTAGGCGCGCCGATGGCACCCCCTATCGAAGCGGGACGGAACGCGAGTTTGATCTGATGCTTACTGCCTTCGAGCAGAGCGGGCAGAAGCGTCCGGTCATTCTGGCCTATGTTCGGGACGATGATGCGGGATTGAAGGAACGGTTCAACCGTGTGGACACGTCGAAGTGGGAAGAGTTGATCAAGCAAAGGCAACTCGCCGAATCATTCGTGAAAGAACAGTTCCACGATGCCGACGGTCGCAACCTGCGGGCTTATCAAACTTATCAAGAACCGATCGGTTTCACCCAGCGATTGCGGGTGCATCTGCGACGATCACTGGATGATCTGTTGCAGGTGGAATCTGTGGCCACCTGGGAGGGCGAACCGTACCGTGGCCTGCAAACGTTCGACATCGAACACTCACCGATCTTTCACGGTCGTGATGAAGAAACCTGCGAGGTGCTGCAGCGACTGCGCGACCAGCAAAATGTGGGATGCGGTTTTGTTGTGCTGGTTGGAGCCAGTGGTTCGGGAAAGAGCTCGTTGGCTCGCGCGGGAGTTGCGGCGAGCTTGATTCAGCAGTCTGGCGATGATGGCGGTATCCCTTGGAAAGTTGCCACCTTCATTCCTGCCTTGGCCGATCAGGGTCTTTGCCATGCGTTGGTCCGGTCGCTTGGTGACGCCGTGCCGGACTTGCTTGACTCTCCGGCTACCGCCGATCGGATAGCCAAAGGACTCGCCGATAACGCAGAACTGACGACCAATCTGTCGATTGTGCCGGCATTCGAGCGTGCCAAGGAGCCAATACGGCTACTTTTGATCCTCGACCAGATGGAGGAGTTGTGGACCGATCGGCACCTGACCGAAGAGAACCGTGAGAATTTTCTCTGTGCCATCGAATCGCTCGCCCGCAGTGGTCACATCGCGGTATTGGCAACGCTTCGAAGCGACTTCTACCACCACGCTCAAACGTCACCTGCTTTCTTGAGGATCAAGGGCGAACGCGGACACTATGACCTGTCCGCTCCCGATTCAGCTTCCATTCATCGACTGATCACCGAGCCGGCTCGGCTTTCGGGGCTAAGGTTTGAATCGAGCGAATCGACTAAGCGTTCTCTTGACGAGAAGATCCTGGAGGATGCTTCGGTGGCATCCGATGCCCTGCCGCTGCTCGAATACACGCTGTCAGAACTCTATCGCAGGCGGGACGACGAACGCCGACTGCTGACCTACGCCTCCTATGTCGAGCTGGGTGGCGTGGAAGGTGCGATCGGCAAGCGGGCCGACGAGACGTTTGCGAGTTTGCCTGCCGACGCTCAGGCTGCACTCGGTGAAATCCTACCGCTTCTAATCAGTGTTGATACGGCGGGCGAACAGTCCGGTGTGCGTCGTCGCGCGGCAGTAGCTGATCTCACATCTACACCCGCTCGAAAGACACTGACCGAAACATTGATTGCGGAGCGTTTTCTAACGACCGATCGCGAGGGCGAAACCCCAGTCGCCAGCCTTGCTCACGAGGCGTTACTTCGTAGTTGGAAGCGGATTGTCGGCTGGATCAACCACAATCGTGAAAACCTTAGCTTGCGAGCCCGTGTCGAACAGCAACAACAGCGGTGGGAGCAGCAAGACCGTGATGAAAGTTTGCTGTTGGCCGAGGGGCTGCCACTGGATGATGGAAGGCAGTTGAGGGATGAAGCGTCCTATTTGTTATCCGATTCGACCAGCGATTACATACAGGCGTCTATCTCGCACCATCTGCATCGGACAAGAAAGACCCGTCGAATCAAGGCAGTCCTTACGTCTGTCGTTGTAGCCCTTCTCGCAGTCATCACGGCGGGTGCATTTGTGACTCGCAGGCAACGGCAGCGAGAGGTCACGCAGTCGCTGGTAACGGCAGTCACGACGACTCGTGGAATTGCGTTTCCCCCTACTGTGGAGAATCTCGATGGGTTGCCCCGCCAGATGGTTCTGGAGGAGCTGGTTACGCGATTCGAGTCAGCCAAAAAGAATGAGAAACTGCCTCTGGCTTTTGCTCTCGCAAGGTTTGGGGATATCCGAGTGGACTACCTAATCTCGCAAATCCGCCAAGCGAGTCCGAACGAGTTCGATAACTTTGTCACTGCGTTGCGTAAAGATGAGACAGGTGCCCTCGCTGCGATTGGTCAGGCCACTGCGGCGTTAGGCGAGTCGCTCGCTGGATATCGCTTGAAAGCTCGCCATGCCATGCTGAGTTTTTATCTGGGCGACCCATCACTCGCGGTCGACATGTGCAGCTATCGTCCTGACCCGATCCAGCGAACGATTTTCATCGATGAGTGTTCGTCGTGGGTCGGTAACCTGACGCAACTCCAAAAGTTGGCTGGGGCGATTGAAGATTCGCCACTTCGATCTGCTCTTTGTCTGGTCGTGGGGAGCGTGTCATCTGAGCGCGTGACTCTGGAGCAACGCAAAGATTGGCATAGGTTGCTCCGCGATTGGTGCGCAAATCACTCTGACGGCGCAATGCATAGTGTTTCAGGCTGGGCGTTGCGGCAATGGGGGCTTCCCGAACCCGATCAGGGCGAAGATAACCCAAGCAGAGGATGGCGAATCAACGACGTCGGTATGCACTTGTTGCGAATTCCAGCTGGGAGGGTTTTGAATCAGATCGGAGCGCCGATCGAGGTGGCCCAGGGTTTCCTTCTCAGTGATCGGGAGGTCAGCGTCCGCCAGTACCAGCAGTTCATTGACGAGGTAATGAACGATCCCAACTATCCCGATTTCGAAAAACCAGAGGAATGGGAGGGGGTTGCAATACCTGTCAGCCCGACGGAAGAACACCCTGTGCAGAATGTCAATTGGTACGATGCTATCATGTTTTGCAATTGGCTAAGTCGCGAGGAGGGACGACGGGTTTGTTACAAACGTGTCCCTACTCGCGCTCAAGATCCACAGCAATTTGATTATGGACAATTGCAATCTTTGAGGGAACGAATCGCCAGAACTTCGGCTTATACGGAAGAGAAACGCGATCTCCAGTTGCAAGAGTGCGCCCTTCTTTTTCAGCTGGGGCAGTACGAGGAGTCGTTGGCAGGATGCAACGCTCTGCATGAACGTGGTGTCGCTTCCACAGACGTTTACCGTTATCGATCCATCCTGCTGGCTCGTGCTGGTAATGAGGACGCTGCCCGGGAATCGCTCGAACGGTTTGTAGCGGGGACGAGCAATCAGCTTGCTGCGCCTTTCCACTCCTATCTGTCGATGATTGTGGAATCGTGGTTGGGCAACGGCCAGTCGGCTCTTGAGCGTCTGAAGGAAGCTCTGGAAGAACATCGCAGCGAAGGACCTTTTTCTTATACAGCTGCCTGTGCGTGTTCCCTAAGTTCGATCGCGGCAGCGCACCATGGGAACGTTGGGTTACAAGCCGAGCTTAAGTCGATGGCGGTCGGGTTATTGCAAGAGGCACTGGCCAAGGGGCAGAGCCGCGATCAATTAGATACAGAACCGGATTTGGATGCCCTACGCGTTCACGATGGCTTTGTGCGATTAAAACCGACCGCAGGCGAGGACGACGCGATATGGGAAACTGACTTCAGCAGCGATGGTTACCGACTACCGACCGCAGCGGAATGGGAATACGCCTGCCGGGCGGGCACGACGACGACGTATTCGTTCGGCGATGATGCGAAGTGGCTGGACAGCTATGGTGTCTCCCGCTCGGATTCAACGGAGGTGTGCGGTAGTCGCTTGCCGAACGCTTGGGGACTCTTTGACATGCATGGTAATGTTTATGAATGGTGTGATGATCCTAGTGGCTCGGGCCCCTTCTACAGTGGCGGCTGTTTTCGCGACTCCACCGGGGTTTGCTGGTCGTCGGTCCGAGGTAGGTCCGACCCGTCGGACGGCGGCCCTAACCTCGGCTTCCGCGTTGCCTGTGTTCCGTCTGGCCAGTAGGCGGAGCGGCGCAGGAGAGCGGCGTCTTTCGTCAGGAGGCCGAAGGGAGCCTAGCGGAGCCGCGACCGACGTGCCGTAAGACAGGGAGGCGAAGCGGGCCATGGCAATCTAATCGATGTCCACAAGATTTCGCGTTGCCTTCCCTACTCCGAAGCCAACCCTGGGGGGTTGGGACCGAAAGAGCGAAGCCAACTCCCTGATAACCCGGACGCCGTGAGACAGAGAGACGGCAGAGAGTTTGGGGTGGAATCGGGTCTCCCAAGGGCCATGCGTGTGAATATTCCGTGTCGCGCGGCGTCCGGAGAGAGACACTTCACACCCACCGTCGCAAACCCTTTGAAAACCGGGGAATAACCGGCTCGATCTCTCTATCGGCGCATGAAAAAACCCCACG
>JBMYRF010000073.1:0-9723 GCA_049602075.1 Rubripirellula sp. | reverse complement strand
GGGCATGGATGGTCAGTTAATGATGTTCATTGGGTCGCAAATGCCCAACACGGCTACATCATCGAGTGGGACCAATAAACACCCACACAACCATCACTCCTTGGCGACTGAACCAAGATTGAACGGCAAAAGATTAGTGCCGAGTTTCGTATAAACCACCCTGCGATACTGTAGCGACAAGAGACACTATTGAGTTGAAGAAAAAACCCACCCCGATACGGCAGAGCGGGATGTGTCATGTTCGTAGATGTCTGCTATAAACCTCATGTGACCAACGTTGTTTGCCAACGGGTCGCCAATGACTGACTCAAACGCTCTGAAACACGGAGAATAACCTTGGGCGATATTGCTCTGGGGTGTACTAAAAACCTCGTCTTTTCCAGTGGTTTTTGAAGCTCGCCCCCACAAAAACTACGCCAAAAAAAATTGGCTTAGTAATCGGGCGTAGCGGGAGTAATTGGGATGAAGGAAGGACAGCACTTTTCGCCTCAAACCACGGGCGTAGGGCGTAGCGAATCGAGCCGTCAGGTAAAGCCTGGTAAGCCTTCTGATAGCTATCCGTTGTATGCTCACAGATCAGGAAAGTGGGCCAAGAAGATTGCAGGCAAGACGTACTACTTCGGTAGCTCGGATGCTCCCGATTTAGCCCTGAAGCAATACCTCGATTTCGTGGGGGATCAGGGAAGCGGATCGCCGGTGGAGATGCTATCGCTTTACGATGCTTGCAATCACTTTCTTGATCGCAAGCACAGGCAGGTTGAGGGGCAGGAGCTTTCGCAGAGAAGCTATCTGGAATATAGATCAACTTGCAAAGCGTTGTGCGAATTCTTTGGCGGGGACTTTCCCACCTAAAAGATCAGACCTCTTGAGTTCGCTGAATTCAAAGACCATCGATCATCCACTCGGAATATCGTCTCCCTCGGCAATGAGATCCAACGGGTACGGCGTCTGTTCAAGTGGCTCCATCAGAGCCGGCTGATTGGAGAGCCTGAGTTCGGACCAGACTTTAAGAAAGCAGATCGCAAAGCGATCAAGCGCCACAAGAGGGTCACCGGTGGTTTGGATCAGACGACGCAGTCGATGATCGTATTTTTTTTGGGTGTGGGTATTCTCTGCCATGCGTGCATGATCATACCTGTATCGGTTCTGGAAAACTCAAAAGTGGTATTAGAATGTTGTCAGCGACGAGTACTCGCGCGGTAAACTCCCGAATGTTGTGGTAGACAGCACGGCTCTGTTTGCCTACTGGCGTTCGCCAAGGCGACATCGTGAATCAACTCTAATCGGCCAGCCTATGCCGCCGTAGTATGCCTGTACTGCCGGAAGTAGTATCGCAATAAATGTGGGTCGTCGAAAAAGGCGACGTGACGACCTGGGCATTCATTCGACGATCAATTCGCCGTTCATGATCATCCAGTGACCGGGAAACGTACACAAAAACGGATAACGGCCCGCCTTCACGGGAGCTTCAAAAAAGATCGTTTGACTTTGCCCTGGGTTAACGATGTCGGTATAGCAGAGGACGTCGTCCGATTCTGGAACGTATTGCCGCGCGAATGCCTCCGGATCAGCGATCAGCTTGTTTGCTAACTCACCGACACGTTGCAGCGATCCAGGCTTGGCCAGGGCCCAGTTATGGGGCACAACGTCTGGGTTTTCGAGCGTGAACGCGATTGACTCGCGGGCGCGGACGCGGATTTCTTTGGTCTCGTACGACAGATTTTCGGCTACCTTTAATGTGATCGACCGCGCGTCTGGAATCCGCTTCAACCATGGGTTGGTTGTCCGCGCAGCATTGGCCGCTAAGTCGGTCAACATTGGATGAGCAGCGATCGTTTTCTCGCGTGGATTGTAACCAGGAAACTCTTCGAACGGATCATCGAGTCGATGCACGGTGATAAACAGGTCGTGGCCGCTACCAGCCGGATTACAGGTGGGATACTCGTCGTTGGAATTGACGTGCAAGCGAAGATGCAATTGGTTGACGGGCTGGAGGTCTGGAATTTCTAGGAAGATCGAACGCCCATCGGGCAGCACATGTGCGCTCGCAATTGTCAAGGGATCATGCCCCGGTACTCCGTGATGGCTTGGGGAAAGCTCGGGCGAACCGTATGCACCGCTGTAGCGATAGTTCCAGCACTGAGCGAAGTGATATTCGGGATTGGTCACAAAAGCGGGATCGACGGGCTTGGCGAATGTGATCCACACGCCGTTCTCGTGAATGTGAAAGTCTGTGGCAATCTGAAACGTGTTGCCGGCGTATCGCACGCGCTGAAAGCAACCATTCTGCGGCGTGAAGCTGACCCAACCCTGCTGGCCGCTCACATACAAGTGATGATCGACAGGTGAGAATCGTCCGCGATGAACTCCGGAAAGAAAATCGCCGGTCATCGGCAGCACGGCCCCCTGCACCTGGCCGTCAACTTCATCGCGCAGCACTGTGAACCATGCTCCCATGCCGAAAGAGAAATGGAGCAGTCGTTCCTGCAGCGGTCCCCAGGTATTTGCTGGGACGGTGGTTTGTCCGCCGCTGGAATTGTCCATCGCTCGTGGCAGGTAAACCAAGGGGAGTTCCGGCGTTTGATTGCCGCGAGGGCCACCGAAACCGTAGTGTGGCGGCGGATCGGCTTCTCGGTGCGAGGCGGGTACAAGACAGATCGTGGAGGCTGGCGTCCACGTTCCTTCGGAGCAAGGCACCGTGATGTTGCCATCGGGAAGTACTTCCAAACCATCAGGGTTGCGAAATCCGGTGGCGACCACCGACACGGTTTGGCCGTCGGGCGACATCCGCACCAATCCCTGGTTGCTGGAAGCTGTCAAGAAGTAACCTTCGGAATCACGCCGCAACCCGCAGATGAAGTCGTGCCCTCCCGGTGATGTCTCGAAACCGTTACAGAAGCACTCGTACAAGTCGGCTTCGCCGTCACTGTTGAGGTCTCGCAGTCGTGTCAGTTGGTCGCGACACTGCACGTAAACACCATCGCTGGCGCAGACCAAGCCCAATGCCTGGTGCAAGCCGGACGCGAAACGCTTCCAGCGTGCGCGACCTGGTTTGTCGATGCCGGAGTCCAAACCGGTAACGTGCCACACATCGCCCTGCATCGTGCATAGCATGACGCTGCCATCGGGCAGGAAGTCATGACCGCCACAGAAAAACAAAGCTTTCCAAGGATTCTCGTTCGGTAATTCGATAGTGTCTATCGCAAACGGACGTTCGCTTCCCGGAATGATTCGGGTCTCGAGCGTCTGCGGCCATTGCGATGGGCCACCGAAAACGATTTCGCGAAGCGAGTGTTTCTGAATCGGTGCCACCTCGCGGGTGAATTGCCCGTCGGAAACCCAAGGCGCATCCAGGTATTCCACCTCACCAATCCGATACGCAAAGGCCACACGTTTGCCATGCCGATAGTAGCCAAGATAGGAAAAAGGCTGCTTCGGTGCCGGTAGGCCGGGCGTGTCTTGCAAGGTTCCTTGCAGTTGCATGCCACCCAGCAAGCCGAAGCGATGGGTGGAGAAGGAGACGAAACCGTCGGACCAAACTGCTTCGTACGTGAGTGTGTCTGGATTAAAGCACGCAGAGAGTTGATTCTCTTCGCCAAGTCGAACGCAGACGGCGCGAGGGATCGATGGCCTACCTTGGATGTGCAGCACGCCAGCTTGCACACTTCCCAGTTGCGTTTCATTCCAGCGGTTGCTGGCCCAGTCTTTTTCAGTTTGGTTGCCGAAGTGTCCCTGTTGCCCGCCGTCCAACTCCGGGGAAGCGGACAGCAGCATCGGCACATGATCCTGAAGTCGAAAGTGTTCCGCCTGCTTTGTATAAAAATCGTAGATGCGATCGCGGTTGATCGCATGGTTTGAATTCGACCACCGCTGCGGATTGATCGGCGCTGCTTTGTACTCAAACGTCGCCGGGCCGTGCATTTGTGAACGCGCGATTGTGTGCTCGACTGCTGCCGAAAGCGGTTGTCCGTCACGTCCCAACTCGCTCAAGAACCGAATCAAGTCGAGTAGTTGCTCGCGCGTGAGCGCCGCGGTCAAGCCGTCGGGCATCAACGTTCCGCCAGCGACTTCATCATCGACCTCCTCTTTCGCGATCCAGACTTCTTTGCTTGATGCGGGGTCTTTAATCAGGATTGCTTCGTCCGTTTCGTCGGCCTTGTAACCCGTGATAAGTTTGCCGTCGGCGGTGAGAATAGAGCAAGTCCTATACTCTGGCTTCACCTCGCGGCGAGGCCAGAGCACGGATTCGATGAGATGGGACGGCGATCGGTCCTTGGCGATGGCGGTTAAATCAGGTCCGACGCTTCCACCATGCGAACCAACCTTATGGCAGGACACGCAGGCCAGCTTGGCGTTGCTAAACAAGGCGGCTCCACGAAGTGCGTCACCGTATTCTTTGGTATCGGTGAGCAGTTTCTTAACGAACTCGTGTGAGTATTCCGGAATTTTGCCGAGAGGTGGTTCGCTGGTTTTGTGTGAGGCCGCATGATGACCGGCGTGAGAATCTGTCGACTGTGACCAGGCGAGCAGTGTTGACTCATCCTTCGGCGGGACGTCAGACATTTTCCAGAGCGATTGTCGGATGCCCTTGCTGATGCGCAGCCACTCAGGTAGGCCGCTGCTGCCGATGCCACCTTCGACCAGTTTACCAATCGCGAATCCGCCAGGCACAACCGTTCGACCAGTTGATTCTACTTTCTGGTCTGCGACGACTTTCCCGTCGACGAACAATCTGATCTGGTTGGTATCATAAGTCATCGCGACGTTGTGAGGTTTGCCGTCGCAGATCATCGCCGATGATCTAGTATGATCAGGCTTCAGCCCAGGCGTGTAGGCAGTGAAGAGGCCTGAGCCGTTCATCGAGAAGATTTCCCAATGGGCTCCTGATTCTTTCGTATCACTTGCGACGATGATGTTGTAGTGACTGCGCGACGGCAGGGTGACGCGGGCTTCGACGGTCAGCGATGGGGTTCGGTACTCCGCTTTCCCTTCGAGCAGGACTCCCGCCACAGTCCGATGCGCGGTCGGAGCTGCCTTGGTGTTTCCCGACGACCATGTTCTGAGTGTTGGCTTCGGGCCGGGCTGCTTCCCGTCGAGCTGTGGAAGAAGCCAGTCGAGACCGTCGAGGTTATCCTGAAGTCGCCGCTCAACATCGTCGTGAGTGTGTCCGATGATGCCGATGGGGCCGCTGTAACCACTGGCGTGGATCTGGCGCAGCACCTTCTTATCCTGTGTGCCCACGCCGAGCGGGAGGATTTTCCGGCCCTTTGTGTCACCCCCGATGTCCATGCCGTTGAGATTCAGACAAAGCAGGTGCGGCTTGATGGTTTCCAGCAACGGCGGCAAGCGGTCAAGGTGATGATGGGCGTGGTGGAGATTGTAAACAATGCCGACGTTGGTGATGCCCTGGGACTTGAGAACTTCGAGGATCGCAAGCTGGTTTTCGGGTTCGCCGAACCAATTGCCGTGATTGTAGAGACCGACGGTTAGGCCCTGCTCTGCAGCGGCAAGGGCGATCGGCGTGAGCCTTTTTATCTCGGTGGCGATGCGGGCCTCCTGGTCGGACTTGTCCTTCACATCGATCGGACCACCATTCCCAGTGACCCAGAGCTGGGGCTTGACCCCGTGGCGCTGGAAGAGGTCTAACGCCTGTTTCGCCTGCTCGTTCAACACACTGGGAAACCACCAGCCCAGCAGCTCGATGTGGTGCTTCTTTAGAGCCGCCAGTTCCGCATCCCACTGCGGAACGTGCTCCTGCCGGTAGTCATAGACGAACTTCGTGATGCCGAGCTTCGCCAGCATCGCGGCACGTTCCTCCGGTCCGCGATTCTTGCCGTCGAAAGGAACAATGCACCACGCCGCGAGGTTGGATTTGTCGAAGGGGTCGGCAGCCGTAAGGGGTGTCGATAAGCTCGTTAGAAACAGAAGAAATGGAAGAAGAGCTCTTATCATGGAGAGGTCTGGGTTGGGATTGAGCTAAGGTAGCTGCGGCGAAATGATCTACAAGTACGATGGGCATCCAGTCCCTCGGATCAACGCGGGTCAAGGCACTCCTCGGTTACCCGAGCGATCCTGCGTCACGCCTCGGGCCTCGCTTCTTCTTCCCCGCCGGACCTCGCATCGAGGCTGGTGCGCCAGTCGTTCCAGCCTCCGTCCACCGATGACGGGGCGGCATGCCATTGCGGCATTGCTTCACCGGTTGCGGGATCACGGCTCGGAATCGGCAGCATCATGATGCGTTTGCATGCGCGTTTGTAATCTTCATCGCTCAGGAAGGCCTCCTGAATGTCGTCCCAATCGCGTCCCTCCGGGTAGCCGCCACACATATGAATGTCATCCGATTGAGCGATCATCTCGTGGCTGACCCCGGCGGGGATAACGACCACATCGCCGGTGCTGATGCGGAGACGAGTCCATCCACCTTCCCCGACAGAGAGATTGAACTCCATCCAACCATTTGCGCAGCCAAGGCACTCGTGGGTGGTGGAATGAAAATGCGCGTACTCATAGACACCCGGATAATCCCAGTTATTCGACCAGCCGTTGGAATGAAACCTGGCCTTGATCGCCTCGGCACCACCACCCGGTATGGCTTTGCGGTGGACGAGTAAGGGAAAACGGTTATTGGGGATTTTTCCTTGGGGTTTGGACGGATAAACCTCAGTGTGGATCACAGGTGGGAGTTCTCCAGGATCGATGGGGCGATTCTCGGCGGCGGCACCATACGGCAAATCGTGACCTCCATAGCGACGAACGCGAATGTTGCACTGTTCAGCATGCCCCACGAATCCCTCAAGCATACACAGCCGCGAGCCGTATTGGCCGATCAAGCTTGCCGCCTCATCAGTGAGGATCTTTTGATAAGTGTGGGTCTTTAGAAATTTTCCAACCCACAGACCGCCGGTATAACGCCCGGCCTTTTTGGTCGGCAGGGTGTGGTTGGTGCCAATCACTTTGTCGCCATTGGCCACGTTGGTTCGCGGCCCCAGGAACAGGGCTCCATAGCAAGTCATGTTTTCCAGAAACCACTCATCACGGTCGGTCATCACCTGCACGTGCTCGGACGCGATCTCATTGGCTACACACAGCATTTCCTCATAGGTATCGCAGTGAATCGCCGCACCATAGTCTTGCCAGGATGCACGTGCGGTTTCGGCCGTGGGCAGGATTCCAAGCAGACGATCGATTTCGGCCAGCGTCGCTTCGGCCAGCGGTCGTGAATTCGTCAGCAGGATGGCCGGCGAGTTGAAACCATGTTCCGCCTGCCCGAGCAGGTCAGTCGCGCAAAGTTCGGCATCAACCGTTTCATCAGCAATGACCAGCGTCTCCGTTGGTCCCGCCAGTAGATCAATGCCCACACGGCCAAAGAGCTGGCGTTTGGCTTCCGCTACGAAGACATTTCCTGGACCCACGATCATGTCAACCGGATCGATGGTAGCAGTACCCAGTGCCATTGCACCAATCGCTTGCATGCCACCCAGGACGTAGATTTCGTGGGCGCCGCCGAGGTGCATGGCCGTGACAATCGCGGGATGTGGAGCGCCGTTTTGGGGCGGAGCAGCAGCAACGATCCTTGGCACGCCCGCCACGGATGCGGTCAACACAGACATGTGGGCCGACGCCACCATCGGAAATTTTCCGCCTGGGACATAACAACCCACCGATGGCACCGGGATGTTCTTGTGACCGAGGACCACCCCGGAAAGTGTCTCGACCTCCACGTCGGTCATGCTGGCACGCTGGGCTTCCGCAAAGCGGCGGATTTGAGCTTGGGCGAACTTGATGTCGTCTAGGTCGCGGGCCGAGACCTTGGCCATGGCCGCTTCAATCTCGGACGAGCTAAGCCTGAAGCTTGGCGGGTCGTACTTATCAAACTTGACGGACAGTTCACGCACGGCTTCATCGCCGCGAGCGGCAATGTCGGCCAGGGTGTTTTCGACAATACCACGGACTTCGGCATCGTCTTCGGCTCTTTGGGCTTCGGGCTTTCCGGACTTGAGATAGGTGATGGTCATTGGATTGGAAGTGTCCCGTCGATTGTTGAAAGTCGTCCCCAACAAGACGGCTTAATAAAATTTAGTTTGGGATGATGTCGTAAACGTATAACTGTTCGTTCCAGCGCCGAAATAGCCTTCCTCCGCTGATCACAGGGTGCGTCCAACATCGCCCTTCACCGCCTGGTAAATCAAAGCTGCAGACCAGATTGAACTCTTTCAGGGCCTTGGTATCGCCGTACACCAATCGCTGTTATGTACGGTCACCTTCATTCGTTCCTCAACTGATTATCTATCTATCTTTCTTGTTCCACGTGGTTCATTGGGGCCAGCATCTGGATTTGGCAGCATGCGTTCGGCCCGAACACAGACTCGCCATGCTTCGAGTCCACTGAGTAATGCATCTCGGCGGTCGGGGTGGGTGCCAGCGAGGTTGGTTGTTTCACCAAGATCGTCGCTCAAATTGTAGAGTTCGACTGTGGCGGGATCAAATGACTCGCTCAGCGTCCAACCTCCTTTGCGAATGACGCCCGAAGGATGGCTGGAGGGACGCTTGTTGTAGTGGGGGAAACGCCAAAACAGCGATTCGCGTGGAAGATCCTCCGTTGCACTGAGCAACGGCTTTAGATTGACGCCATCCATGTGCTGGTTCGGATTCAGCTCGGCGCCCGCGGCCGACAGACAGATCGGATAGAGGTCGTTGCTGACAACCGGTTCGCCGATCAATCGACCAGCCTTTGAGACGCCCGGCGATTTGATGATCAAGGGAACGCGAATGCCGCCTTCGTTATAGGAACCTTTGTTGGTTCGCCGGAAGACAAAGATAGGGACAGGCACTGACAAAGATACGGACAGGCACTAACAGAGAGAGTTTTAAGAAATTCGTGATGTGATAACCAAAGATTGCCACTAGCATCAAAACCTTATTCGTCACCAGAGTGCTCGTGGGCATCTGAACGCGTGGTTAACAGCATCAGAATCGGAAGCAGGCCCAAAAACATTGGAACCATGCAAAAGATCGCGACACCAGGATCGTCATCGGAACGATTTTTATCTGGGTATTTCTCGTCCACCAAGATAAAGATATAGCACCAGAATATCACCCATAAAAATCCTACGAAACAAACGAAAAATCCGTAGGCGTGCGGAAAAGCTTTTCGGAGTTTGAGAATCCGATCCCCAAAGACCCGAAACATCTGGTCCTGGACGAATTTTGCAAGAACGATCTGAACTTTATTTACCATCACGAAAACCCACCATGGAGGATCTGCCAAATAGAACAGGAATCATCTATTTAAACAAAGGATCGCTTCTTGTCTGATTCACGAAGACGCTAAAGAGGAATAAAGGGACAACTACAGCCCGAACGACTCTTTTGCAGAAAGATAGCAGAAAGATAGGGACAGAAGGAAAAGGAAAGATAGGAAAAGGAAAGATAGGAGGAGGAAAGATAGGAGGAGGAAAGATAGGGGTGGAAAGATAGGGGCGGAAAGATAGGGACCGGCACTGATTTGAGAGGGTGATATCGTTTTGCGTCGTGACTGTTTGGCGGATAGAAAGATAGGAACAAGAAAGATAGGGACAGGCAAGAAAGATAGGGACAGGCACTGATTTGCGGAGAAAGATAGGGACAGGGTGTGCCGGGATAAACCGGTTTGGGATAGAGAATGAAAATTTCTTACGAAGAAGATTTAGCCAATCACTTCGGCCTCTGCCGGAGGTGCGAGGA
>JBMYRF010000072.1:0-10399 GCA_049602075.1 Rubripirellula sp. | reverse complement strand
TCTTCTTCGAAGCGGCTGCTTTTCTCGGTTCGACGCGTCGAATGAATGAGAGTCCCATGAGCACCGTGTCGGCCAAATCGTCTTTCTTCTTCGAGTCTTGGAACATGAGCAACCAGTGTCTGTTTACCGCACCGTCTTCGTTTAAAAATTCCCAGCAACGCTCGATAGCGGCGTTCTTGCGCTTCTTATACATCTCTCTACCAGCACCGACGCAGTCCGTAACTTTATGCTTCGCATCGTATATAATGGTAGTCGATACTGGACACTTGATGAGAAAATATGCGTTCAGAAAATGCTGAACAGAGACCATTTTCTTGTTCTTATTTGGCTGTTTTTCAATGAGAATCGTCGTCGCGTGTAAGAGCCATGGACGATCGTCTAAGTGCTTCCTGAGCGACAGGAACAGACCGTCGGAGTGTTGCGGAGGCACGCCGTCGACGTCCCAGTGTTTTATTTCACATGTGAGCTCGTCGATGGCGCAAATAGCGAGATTCCTAATGCCTACATCGATGCTCAGGAGCATCGTATTAACTAAAACTGCGAATTTTTAAACGCGCATTTATCGCTTCGGCATTTTCATTTTGAATTTTCCACCACCACCACCGCCTCCGGACATCGCGCCGGCGCCGACGATGATGAGCACGCACAGAACACAGCACAAAGCAGATACAATTGCACCAATTGGTCCCATTTGAGCAAAAGGATTGATAGCCTTCGCGAGATCGTCGAGACCCTTCGACTCCTGCGTCGTCTTTTGCATGATCTCCGTTCGCAGGTCTCTCGCACTCTTATCGTTGGCGATGATCTCCGTCAATTTCTTTCCAATTTGCTGCGCCGTAAGTTCGATGCTCATGTTCTGGTCGAACTTACACGGTTGGGCCACACAACTCGCGACGAGATCTGCCGGGGGCGGTACGCCGAGCTCCTTGTACACGTTCAAACCACACGGATCGATACTGATATCCTTCATGTTCATGTTTTGCGTCGGTTGCATCTGCTGACTTATAGCGTTAATTTGTTCACTGCTCAACTTCACTTTGGTTTTGTTTTTGATGGACTTTTTCGTCTCGTTCATCTTCGAATCGAAACCAGAGATCCCGAGGAACCCAGTCTTTCGGCTGGACTCCTGTTTGACTTGTTCACCGATTCGGTCTACGATGGTGTTCATCATATTCGCGGCGTCCTCTTGGCTCATCTGCTGCACTGCCTTCATTTCCCCTTTAAAATTCTGCGTGGCTTCGAACGCACACTTCGCGTCGATGCCGCTCAAATTCATGTTCTGCACGGCGACCACCTGCTGAGCCATGGACGACACTTGTTTCGACAGTGCCTCTTTCGTGATTTCGTTCACGACCTTCGTCTCGACGACGGTTTTCGATGAAGATGCACCCATCTCTGGTTAAGATACGCTGCGAAAAAAGTTCAAGTGTTCAAGTTAAAGGAGAGATCATCTTTTAAGAAAAGATGTCGTGGTGTTGGTGGTGCTGCCATGCCTTCGACGGTGAGCCTCTCCAAATGCCTCGACGACACGATCCCCTGCGCAACAAGTTTACGACCCAGGGCCATTTTTGCTCCTGGAGCTGCATGAAAGCTTTTGCCGTCGACAAATTCGGAGTCAACGCCGGGAGCGTCATCTGTGGTAACATCGTTTGTTACCGCAAACAGAAATACGACAAGATTGGCTCCGTACCGATGGCGCCGAACCGATTCAGACTCATCGAATTCGGTGGCGACATGACCATCGAGGAGTTTCGGGCCAACTCGCTTCGCGACGAGGGCGTTTCTAAACACGTCGAGACGAGCGCACACGTGGAGCGATTGATTCCGTTTACGTCCGCCATCGAGGAAGCGTCGATGGCGGGCACAAAGAAGCGGGATAACGATGATGATCCCGCGCCCGGGCTCAAACTGAAGCGAACGAAGCCCTTGAAGAAGACTCACGCGAGTCTCGAAGACGCGCTCGGCTTAGTCATTAAGCCGAAACAGTTATCACAGGAAAAACCTTTGTAAAGAAAAGTACAACGGTGACACTCTTTGACGTCGACGCACGCCTTCTTGATTTGACATTGTCCCGAGTTATATTTTTGTAATTGTGCCACTGTGTAGACGTCGTACTGAATCATTTTTTTCAACGGTGGGAATCCCATGCCTTTTCTCCCTTTTGTGTGAATTATTTGTTTAAGCCGACATACACGGGCACATCATTTTCTTCGCCTTCGCGGCCATTGCGATCGCGTCGATGGTCGGCGGGACCATGCGCTTCAAAAGGAGCTCGAACTCCGTGTCCTCGTCACCCGCGTCGATCTTGGAGATCAAGTGGTTGAGGATGTCGATGACGAGCTTCTTCTTGTCCTGGCCAGACATCTTCTTGATCTTTTGCGCTTGAGCGATGAGGATGCCGAGAATTCCCGGGACATCTTCCTTCGTGAGCCCGTCCCGGAGGTATCGGCGGTCGATATCGTTGACGGCCTGGACGAGCGACTTTTGCTCGGCGCTGGAGATAACGAATTGCTGAATGATGGATTCCATCTGGGCTGGGTTTTTTATGTGAGCGTAGATTAAAAATGAACGTGGACAACGCACTCGTTTCAGTGGCCGTCGCCATCGGGTTCTATAAGATGTACGACGCGTTTCAAAACCGGGACGAACTCACGCGAAAAGATATGAAGCACGTCCTCCTGGGGATCGCGGCGAGTTTGCTGTGGCTCACGTACCAGAAGCGCAATGGTTCGGATATGTGGGCGACGTATACAGCCGCTGGACTCATATTTCAGGTGTACATAGCCATGTACATTGCATCCCAGCCTACTTTCGTCTGACGAGGGCGACACCCACCAAGAAGCTCAGAATGAAGCAAAGAAGGGCACCGATCGACGCCTTCTTTTCCTGTTCAGTCGCGTTATCGCACTTGCGCGTGATGTCGACGGAGACGGAGGCGCCGAGAATGCCGAGGAGGCCGAACACGGCCATGAAGGCACTCACGTCGTTCTTGAACATTTTGCCGATGAGAAGGGTCGCGGGGATGGTCAGAGAGATGGCGAGCGTGTGTGACAAGAGACGGTGGAGCGTCTTGTATCGCTCCTGCTCATTTACGGCGCCACACCCCTTGAACGTCTTCATGCCGACGTAGGACGCGGTCGCGTAAACAACGCCGAGGGTGATGATGAGCATAACTCCGACGGCGTTCATTTCGACGTCGATCTTGCCGCTCTTAATCTTTTCGAGGACACGGACGGATTTTTGATTGATGACCGCGGGGGCGGCCAACGCTTTTTTGCCGAGAAGTTGCATCTCGCGCGCAGGTTAATAGATGTGTAGATTTTTATTGCATGAGCTCGCGGTACCGCTCGTAAGATTTTTTGTGAATGAATTCTTCCGACTCGAGGATGTGCTGAACGTTCTCGTATCCGATGTACTCTTTCTTCATGTCCTCTGTGAGATCGTGTGGATTACGCTCCTGGTACACGGTCGGTGGTCCGAAGCACACTTTGTATCCCAACTTTTGGACGATGTACGCACCAAATATATCGTCCATCCGCCCGCATCGATCGAACACGAAGTAGTCCTTGAGAACGCGACTCGACAGTAACGTGTTTTGAGAATTGAACGGCGCGATCGCGCTTGAACAGTAGTACGAGGTGACGTCACTGAACTCGACCTCCGGGTTGTGTATCATGCGACACACGGCGTCCACGTCGGGATCACCGTTCCACAAGTTGGCCTGTATGTCGAAAACAGGGCTCTCGATGAGTTTCGAGGCCAGACCGAGGCGCTGACTCACGTGTTGTAGCGGAAACCCGCGATGCCAGAGGTGGTGGTGTTTCGTGACGGCGAGTGGGTCGAAGAATTTGCACTCAGTGGGCGTGTATTCACGAATCCGGGGCGCGACGGGTTCGATGATCGGTGAACTCGGGTGCGTTCGGCGGAGCACGTTTGAGCTGATGGGTCGAAACCCCTCGAACATCTCACCCCAACCCTCGAGCGGGATGTTATCGTCGTCGACGGTCGCGATGACGTCATAGTCTTGGGAATTCGCGTAGACAAAACCCATGTTTCTCCGCTGAATGGTCTTCCAGCCGAGCATGTCGCTGAGTTGCTTATCGATCGACTCTTGCTTTTCGGGTGACAAGTAGATGCATCCATCGAGCGCTTCGTAGTCAGCGTGGGGGGTTTTCGTGTCACCGACGACGATGAAATCCCAGTCGCGCTTGGCCGCGTACGCGAGGGACGCTTTCGTCGGGGGATTGATGGTGGTCGTCACGATGGCCTTCTTCATCTTCTTTCTTGTTTACATGTCGATTTCTCCTTTAAGCCCCCAATTGTCATCATTCTTTGTGATTGGGTTCATGTCGGGGCTATTCGCGATGTCGGGTGAGTTGTACCGCGCGTGTTCGATGTGATACACCGGTGGGAAGTTGGACGCGTATACCACGCCACCGGACATGATGACTTGATACTGCACGGTGGTGTCGGCGTAGAGACGCTTTTTCATCTCTTCTTCAAACCCTTTTATCGTGTGCCACGTGTCGCGATGCGCGGCTTGAAAGTCGCCACAGGCGCAGATCACGGATGCCAAAGTGTGGTGTGAACTCACGGGGTTTGCGTCGAGGACGTCTTTCGTCACCGCGAGGTGCGGCGACATGAGGCGTTTTTGCATGGGCCAAAGTCCGAACACGAGAGGCATGCGCTCTTGTACATCGACCGTCTCGCCAAAAATTTTGGTCAGGTCCTCTAACTCGACATCGTGCTTCGCGAGTGTGAGCATCATCCCCGGTTTCATGTCGCGAAACGCGAGTTCGAGTTGTTCGCGCGGCGGGGCGATAATATCGATGTTTGTGGACACGACGACGTCACCCGTCGCGCGTCTGATACCGACGTTGCGCGCCATGACTTCACACATCGGTTGCGCCGGCGCATCGCCCATTATTTTTTTGACTTGTGCCGGTGTGACTTCGATGACCCGGAGGCGGTCGACGTTCGTGAGCTTGAATTCGAGCTCGGCCGCGACGGTCTTTTTGCCCTCTTCGGTGTTCCAATCTACGTAGATCACTTCGTCGAAACTCTGGAGCATCGAGTTAAGGGAGTACACGGCCGATTCGAGGAGATGGCCGCCATAATTGTCGTTTCGACCACAACAGACGGCTGACAGTTTCATCTTGTGTTCGTTTAGAAGATCAAACCTTTAACTTGTTCGATTACAAAGATTCGTAAAGCTCGTTTTGCGCGTTCTGTTTCGCGACGCTCTTGACGTGCCAGATCGCGGTCGATGGGCTCGCTTCGAGCGCATTCGCCTCACTGCCGGTGAGTTTTTCGTGCACTTTTCCAGACCATGTGATTTTGGGGTCATTTTTGTAATATCGGCCCTGATAGTCGGGCCAATTGATGAATCCCGCGTCGTTCACGTTGAATTTGTGCTTCTCGAGGAATGCACGCGTGTATCCGGGCACGATGTTGATCCGCGGAATGAAAAGGATGTCTCCATCGAACTGTTTGATGTGCTGGATGAGAGTCTCCTGTGGGATCTCATCGGCGTCGAGCATGAAGATGTAATCACCCTTACACTGCGTCGCGTGATAGTTGCGGTGCGCCGCGAAATCTCCATCGTGTTCACGCTCGCACGTGGATACGTCGGGTAAATCGAAGCGCGCGAGCACGTCTCGGACATCTTGAGTAACTTTGCCGGTGTCGATGAGCACGTTGATATCATCGCCGGCATCTTTGTTCTCGGTGAGAAATGTCAAAAGATCATTGAGTTCGCGAGCCTCTGTGCACACTTCCACGGCGTACGTGATTGACGGCATCTTTCTTCTCTTGTTTGTTCTTTTCTTCTTTAAGCTGAACAAGTGCTTCCACAGCGATTCTTTCTTCTTTCGATAAGCCGGCAAAGATGCGTCGCGGCATATCTTTCCAACTCTGTGAACGTAGTCTTTAAACGGGCACATCATCATCGTCGCCCACCATTGTCACGTCCACGTGGCGCGTCGCGAACGCGAGTGTGTAAATGACTATGAAAGACCCCATGAAGCTGGCTCGAACGCCCTCCCGATACACGATCGCCAATGGGAGGTTGACGGAGATGTAAAAACAGTGAAAAGCGACGAGCCACGGTGAAAACTTCGCTTGGCGATTGATTAGACCAGAGCCACCGAACATCGCGAACAGACAGTCGACGAGTTCGAACGCCGTCGACGGCGTGAGCAAAGTGGTGAACTGCAAAAACATTACGAAGATACAACTAAATTGTACCCCACGGTGAAAACGGACCGTCTGTTGAAACTGCATCTCGACCAGTGGGGTGACCGCGTCGTTGAATCCTATCCGAATGTCACTGTCCAGCGGTCCTCTGACGAGGACGTATCTCTCTGTACCAACTCGTGATCGTGGCTCGGACGAGTCTGTCGAGCTCATTTTTCTCTAATTCCGAGTGAATCTCCTCGACGCGATGGTTCCAAGGCCCGATTGCCCAACGCGGCAATTGCTTCATGTAAAATTAGTACACGTTTTCTTTAACCCACAATCACCCTCACCGGGCGCGCTGTCCGGATCATCGCCAATCCAATTCGAAGGACGTTCCTCGCAGTACTGTTAGGAGCGATGATCGTACTGTGATTGATGTGCGCGAGAGAGTTCGATCTGTGCCTGTTCAGCACGGAGCGGATTCCCAACATTCGTCGCAACGAGACGTGTCGACATTGGGTGATATCGAAGACGAAATCGATTTTATCGTCGGTACACGAACACTTCTCCCAGGACGCAGTGAGGCGTTGGTCGAGATCTTCGGGTGTGGTGGCATCGGTGACACCGATGCGTATAGACACCATGGAGTTATATTATTACAGTCTGTATAATTTGTTTGGCGCCAATAGACGCATCTAATCATAAAACGACTGCCTTTTCATGGCCAACGACGAGCTCGGGATCGACGACGACTGGAATGCCGACTTTCGCGAGATTTTTGCAAAACGCAACGTCTTCCGATGCGATATCCACGAGACGCCCGACTTGTTGTAAGTCGACGTGAAAGTACGGGTAACGCAATTTATCAAAAACACCCGTGCCGCGAACGGCGAAGAAACCCATGCCCGCGTACGCGACCTCGAACGGAGTTTGACCCTTCTGAGCCAGTACGTCTTCTGTGAGAAATTGGAACGACCCGTGCTTCGCGTAATACGTCTCGTCCCAACTCTCGACCGCGGCGTACGCGGTCCCGCACGCCATTCGGTACAGCCCAGACACGACGGGATAGTCATTCAGGCACCGCTCTATGAGCTCGCGAACTTGCGTGTGGTGAAACGCGATGTCCGAGTCTATCGTCACCCAGGCATCGTATTCCATACCGTCAAAAGGCTTTTGATCCGGACCTCTGCGAACGTCCAATCCCAGCGTTTTCATGCGCGCGAAGCTCACAAAAGAGCTCACGCCTCCGCTCAAGAAAACTCTGTAGTGTCGCCGTAGCTCGACCACCGTCTCGGCGAAATTCATGAGAAAGTTAGACGAGAAGGAATTTCCCGGTGTGCTCAACACGACGGTCTTCATCTTCCTTTTTCTCGAAAGAGAGTCTCCTCTTTAAATCACTCTTCGAGAAGACACGCGGTTTGGTAATCGACGTTGTTGTAGAGGTGGATCAGTGCGTTCAAAATATCGTTCACGAAAAAGGGTAGGCTCACCACGATCGAGTAAGGAATCGCCCAGAGATAATGCAGGCGCGATCTCATCTCCTTTACCGGTACATTACATCTCGTCTTTAAGCTAACACTTCGGATATTCGCTCGGCCAGAAGTTTCGTAAACACCGTGGGAATCGTGTTACCGAGGTGGTGCCACGCCTTCGCGGTTTTTTCGGACAGTCGGAACTCTTCGGGGAACCCCTGAAGTTTCTTCACCTCGTCGAGCGTGAGCCGGTGGACTTGGCCATCGACCCAGTACGCTTCCCAATTCTTGCGACTCTCGATCGGCGATCGTCGACCACCGCAACGAATCGTGTACGCGTATTTCTTCTCGTAGTTGCGGCCCAGGTAGTCTTTCATGCACACGTTGGGATTCATGTGCTCACTGAAGTCGAGGATGGCGTCGCCGGTGAATTCGTGCTGAACATCGTTTCGCACGCACAGAAAGATGACGCGTTTCCGCATCTGGGGAATGCCGTAATCGGACGCCGTGAGAAGTTTGTGGTGGACCGTGTACCCCTCGGCCTCGAGTAACTCCACGATCGTCGCGAACGTCCGCCCTTCATCGTGGCTCAGGATACCCCGGACGTTCTCGAGCGCGAGTATCTTCGGTCGCCGAGCGCGCGCGAACCGTATCACCTCGAGAAAGAGGACGCCGCGATTATCTTCGAATCCAAGGTTTTTGCCGACGCGACTGAACGCCTGACACGGGAATCCCGCGCAGAGCACGTCGTGTTCCGGGATCTCATCGTCTCGGATGTCATAGATATCGCACCGGGGCGTCATCCCATGGTTCGCTCGGTAGACGGAGTGGGTCGATTCGTCTATGTCGCACGCGAGGACGCATTCCCACCCCTTCTGTTTGAAGGATTGGTGGAACGATCCGATTCCGCAAAAGAGATCGACGTATGTGAGTGGCGGCATTCCTTCTTGTATCACATGGTGTTCTAATCTTTAAACTGACCCATCTTCAGAGATGCGAAGACGATCGCGACGCAGCGGAAGCACACGGGATCGCCCTCGACGGACGCGTGCGCCGACTGGCCACAGAGATTGCATTTAGATTTACCACCGTCGTCACCGAGCGACAACGAGAGTCGCTCGATGAACGAGGTGGGCGATGGAAGGCGCGGGCGCGCTTGTGTAAAAGATGATGATGACCGGAGGACGGGTCGCGCGTGTCGGCGGTACGCGTCTCGGGCAAAGACGGCGCGTACGATCATAACTCGTGTCTGACCTTCTCGCGGTTTTGGAGGTGGAGCGCCTCGACGTCCGCCTTATTCTGACCAACATATGGAACCGCATAGCCTTCTTCACACATCCATTTATTAACATTGGTGGCGTGGCCATCTTCGGTGACCCAAATCTCGGCGAGTACTCGGCCGAATTTCCCGCGGGAATCGGCTTCCTCGCATCGAAGTTCGAGTTCGATATCGTCTTTTTCAGATTCGACGGCTTTGAGGCACCATTGTTTCAATTTCTTTTTGCTGAGCAGGCCGAATCGCTTCTCTTCGAGGTCTCGAGTTCTGCTCTCAGGCGTGTCAATTCCAAGTAGACGCACACGCTGAGACACACGCACGTCAAAACCCAAATCGATAACCACATCAATAGTATCACCATCGACGACTTTTTCAATAGCGGTGACTTTGTAGACGAACGGGCAGTTTCGCTGGGCGTACATCTATCTTTGTGTTCTTTACAACTCGCTATTCTTTAAGTGGCTTCTTTCCTTCTGCGCAGTAGTATTTATGATGCACTTTGAGTCGACCCATGGGAGTCGACCCATGGGCATCTTTGGCACAACGTTCAATCATGGCATTCACGTAAAGATCATAGTCACGATTGTACGTATTCTCAAAGTTGTGAGTATCGCGAAGCGTTTCGACTTGCATATTTTCCCCTGGTTCAAAGTATAATTCCCATATACGAGTGAAAACATAATTTATTGTATCAATTTCGGCGGCACTTGTTCTCGGGCGAATTGTCACGGTGAGATACCCTTTGTGGTCATGAAGACCCAAAACGGATGATAATAATAGATTTTTATCATGGTATTCACATACGGTTTTGTAAACTTGGTACACCCCATTGAGTCGATCATCCGGACCGAAGCCGTGCTGCGTGAGTAGTGGTATATCCATTTCTTTCTATCATTTTTCTGAATCTTGTCTTTAAGTTGAAAATTACAAAAGATCATCTTCTACGAACGAGCCCGGGCTCGTGCGGCTCGGTGAGCCACGACGGCTCATCGTCATCGTCGCTGTCGAAGCGCACGTGGCGACGGGACGAGACGCGATCGATAACTTTCTTGATTCCCGCGGGTGTCTTGTCGCTGAGAACTTCGACACCGTTCTTGTGGTAGTACCAAGCGTGGCAATCGAGCTCGAAGATGACGTGCCCCTCTTCAGCGACGCGTTTCATGTGCGCGTCGATCGGCAGTGCACTGTCTTGGAATCGAACCATCCCGTTATGAATGATACCGTGCGATTGAACCGCGAGAACATCATCAAAGGGTGCGAGAACATCGGCCCCGATGGAGACCGCGCGCCACTGGCCGCGTGTATCTCGGTGCCACGCGATCACTGGGGACGCGACGAACCGAAGGAGGTCGAGTTCGGGGTCGTCTGTCGACACGAGTTCGTAGACGTCGTCGCGGGTGTTGGGGATCGTTCGTGTCTTCATGAGTTCCTGTCTTATTACAAATTGATTTCTTTAAGTCGATCATCACGCGAA
>JBMYRF010000071.1:0-10431 GCA_049602075.1 Rubripirellula sp. | reverse complement strand
CTGCCCGAAAAAAAACTGAGCCAAGCAGAGAGCGTAAAGCTATGGGATTGGGGGCCATTGGAACTTGACGATTCGGAGATGCCTGACCGGAAGATCGCTGATTGGGTGGGTCAGCGGTTGCGCAAAGATCATGATCAACCCTTTTTAATGGTCGCTGGTTTTTGGCGTCCTCACGTCCCGATGTATGCGCCGTCGCGTTGGTTTGATTTATTTCCCGAACAAGACGTCGTGCTTCCACTGGTTGACCCCAATGATCGTAATGATTTGTCCGAGTATGCCAAAACCTTGACGAGCGGTCTGCCAGCACCGCCTCATCAGTGGTTTGTCAAAAACAACGCATGGCGTCAGGCTGTCCGATCGTACTTAGCAAGTGTTGCTTTTGTGGACGATTGTGTCGGCCGTGTGCTGGACGCACTTTGGCAAAGTGCTTACCGAGACAACACGATCATCGTCCTGCTTTCGGATCACGGTTGGCATCTCGGAGAAAAACAACGTTGGGCAAAGCGGTCGCTTTGGAATGACGCAACCCGTGTTCCACTCATCGTCTCTGCCCCTGGATTTTCGCAAGATCAACAGTGTGATCGCCCGGTTGGCCTGATTGACCTTTTTCCAACACTGCTGGAACTTGCGAAACTGGAAGCACGTTCTGATTTGGAAGGCCTCTCATTGGTGCCTTTAATGCGGGATCCCGAAATGGCATGGGACCGCCCTATCCTGACAACCTTTGCACCTCAGAACCATTCGCTTCGCTCAACTCGCTGGCACTACATTCGATATGGTGATGGAAGTGAGGAGCTCTACGATCACCAAACGGATCCGCATGAATGGAACAATTTGGCATTCTTGAAAACGCATGGAAAATTGATCACTGAAATGCGATCGCGGTTGCCCTCCGCCGAGTCGAAACCGATTATCGGTGATTGGCAGCAATGGGAACTTGATGCCTGGCGTCAGGCAGAGGAGCTACGTAAATAATGACACGTTTTCTAGTCATTGTGATTTGGATGCTCGCCGGAGGGATTCACGCGCAAGCCGGTGAACCGAAATCACCCGAAGTTGAAACACCGAGTCAAAAACGACCAAACATCGTTTTTATCCTGATCGATGATCTGCGGTACGACACCTTCGGGTTCATGGGGCACCCGTTTATCGAAACGCCTCATTTGGACGCATTGGCGAATCAGGGGATTCGTTTTAGCAATGCGTTTGTAACCACGTCACTTTGTTCACCATCGCGTGCCTCGTTTTTAACGGGTCAGTACATGCATCATCACGGTGTGGTTGATAATGTTGATTTGATGCCAGCCGAAACCGTTACGTTTCCCCAGATTTTGCAATCTGCTGACTATCAAACCGCATTCATCGGCAAATGGCACATGGGTGGCTCAAGCGATGCTCCCCGTCCGGGATTTGATCACTGGGTCAGTTTTCGTGGACAGGGAACCTATGCAGCTAACAACCAAGCTTTGAATGTGAATGGGAAGCAAGTACCTCGCACGCGATACATGACGGACGAGCTAACGGATTACGCGACGGATTGGATTTCCAGCCAGGCTACCGACAAGCCATTCATGCTGTACTTGTCGCACAAAGGCGTGCACGGATTATACGATCCCGCACCCCGGCATCGTGACCGATATCGGGAGATTGAGGTTGTCCCACCGAATACGCTTCATGTCGCTCCGGACCGGCTTGACGGTGTTCCGATGTGGGTCCAAGACCAGCGTAACAGTTGGCATGGTGTTGAGAATCCGTATCACGGACGAGCCCAGCAGTCGATCGATCAGATGTACAAACACTACTGCGAGATGATTTTGTCGATCGATGAAAGTGTTGGCCGTGTGATGAAAACGTTAAGAGACGAGAGGTTAGATCAGAACACGTTGGTGATGTTTACGAGTGACGGCGGACACTTGTGGGGCGAGCACGGGTTAATCGACAAGAGATGTGCCTATGAAGAGTCAATTCGTATTCCAATGTTGGTTTACGCCCCCTATTTGATTCCTGTCGGAGCAACCTGTGATGCGGTGGTTGCAAACATCGATGTGGCGCCGACGTTGCTTGAGCTGGCGGGCGTTTTGCCGCCCGAGTCGATGGACGGCATCAGCTTTTTAGACCGGCTGACTGATCCTGCCGAAACACCTGATCCTGCCGAGCCGCCTGTCTCGCCGCGCCAATCGCTGCTGTACGTATATTATTGGGAGCCGAGTTTTCCGCAGACGCCTACAACCTTCGCGATCCGCAATCAGCAATACAAATTGATTCAATATCACGGGATTTGGGATACTGATGAGTTGTTTGATATTCGCCAAGACCCTAACGAAACCAACAATCTGATTCGGCTTGATGAGCATCAATCGCGGGTCGCCGCGATGCGTCGAGAACTGCATCAGCGTCTGAAGCAATCTGGTGGATTATCGATCCGGCTTGGATTCAAGCGAAATCACGGAGCCGGCAAGCGAGATCCCGCCGGGAGCGAGCGTGCCGAATTTCCGCCACATTCAACACAGAACTGATGGATGCCCCTCGGTCTGACGCAAAACGTTATGCTACTGCAATCTTTCCATTGGTTGCAGCGAGGTTGAACAGTGATTGGTTGGTTGCGTTTCATCGGTGTTGCGGCAGTCGTACTAACCTGCGAATTAACGGCTGAAGCCGAGAATTGGCCTGGCTGGCGCGGTCCGTTGGGGGATGGAACAACTAGTACCCCTGGGCCAACCCATTGGGATGGCGAATCGGGCAAAAACATCGCCTGGAAAACGCCGCTGCCGGGTGAGGGGCATTCTTGTCCGATTGTGTGGCAAGATCGACTGTTCCTCACCTCGTGCCTGCCTGATTCGCAGCAACGCTTGTTAATGAGCGTGAATCGGGCTGATGGACAGATTCTTTGGCAGCGAGCGGTGTTGAAATCGAGACTTGAATCGAAGCATGCGTTGAACAGCTATGCGTCGAGCACGCCGACGACCGATGGTGAATTCGTTTACGTTAGCTTTTTTCAGGCGGGTGACGAGCAGATTGTTGCTCCAAATGTCGGCAATGAACGATTGATTTATCCCGGTCAGATGGTGGTTGCGGCTTACGACTTCGCCGGCAACCAACAGTGGCTTGTGCGTCCCGGCCAATTCATTAGCGCGCATGGGTTTTGCAGCAACCCCGTGCTTTACGGTGACCTCTTGATTATCAATGGAGACCACGATGGTGATTCCTATCTGGTTGCTTTGGATAAACGATCCGGCAAGCAGGTATGGAAACAGCCCCGTGTGCATCGAACACGCAGTTACAGCACCCCTTTGATTCGCTCTGTGGATGGGAAGGATCAGCTTGTCCTCTGTGGTAGCGTATGCGTGGCAAGTTTTGATCCGCTGACTGGGAATCAAATTTGGAGTGTCGACGGACCCACCGAACAATTTGTCGCCTCCGTTGTTTACGACGGCTCAAACTTTTTCGCCGCCGGCGGGTTCCCCACTCATCACGTGATGGCAATTCGCCCGGGTGGCCGCGGCAATGTCACCGATACGCATGTCAGTTGGCATGAAACGAACGTTCGCTGCTACGTGCCCTCTCCGGTTCTGGTAGGCAATCATTTGTTGGTGGCCGACGATCGTGGTACCGCCAACTGCTTTGACACAAAGACGGGCACGCGATTGTGGCAAACCCGTTTAGGGAGGCATTACAGTGCTTCGCTAACGGCTGCAGCGGGATTGGTCTATTTCATCGATGATGATGGCGTCGCGAAGATTCTTCGGCCCGGGGCGGAACCAGAGGTGATCGCCGAGAATATGCTTGGTGAAAAAGTATATGCCAGTCCCGCGTTTGCTGGTGGTCAGCTTTTTGTGCGGGGAAGAAACCACTTGTTCTGTATCCAGGCGGACTGAGCATCCTCGCCATTATACGTGTTGCCAGAGGTACGCCATCAGACTCTTAAAGAAAGCGGGAACGACGTGAAATTGTTCTGTCTTGCAATGATCGCTTTGGTGACGTGCATCCCAGCCGGATTTGCCGCGGAAATGGCGATGGGGTTTCGGGTTGGCGAAGTGAACCAGCGTTCCGCGATTATCTGGACTCGGATCACGAGGGACGCGGAACGGAATTGGGATGGTTTTCGTGAACCAAGCAAGCGACAGAAAAAAGTCGATGCGTATCAGCCTGCAACGGTGAACGTGAATGACCGTCAGGGGGCTGTCCCGGGCGCGGCGGGCCAGGTTCGTGTACGTCTTTGGCCGGAAGCAGAACCGGATTCCCAGCAGACAACCAACTGGGTGTCCGTGAATGAAAAGACTGATTACTGCCATCAGTTCAATTTGAAATATCTGCAACCCGGCACTCAATACCAAATCACGGTTGAAGCTCGGGACTCGTCAAAGCTACCTGTTTCCGCCACCGTGAGCGGCCGCTTTGGGACTCCCCAACCAGAAAGTCAGTGGCAAGACGTCACGTTTGGAGTCGTGACCGGCCAATCGTATTGGGACTTGGACCACCGCGATGGCTATCACATTTATCCCGCGATGAAAAATCAAGATCTTGATTTCTTGGTGCCGACCGGTGACACGGTTTATTTGGATAGTGAGGCACCGCGGGCGCGAACGATTCCGCTCGCGCGGTACCATTGGCAACGGATGTACTCACTCCCCCGTCACGTTCACTTTCATCGCGAGGTTCCCGGATATTGGGAAGTTGATGATCACGATTCCTGGGTAAATGATGGCTGGCCCACCAAGACTGCCCCTTGGATGAATCCGTTGACATTTGAGCAGGGATTTGATGTCTACCGGGAACAGGTGCCGATGGGGGATTCAACCTTCCGAACCATCCGCTGGGGCAAGGGACTGCAAATCTGGTTGGTCGAAGGGCGGTTGTTTCGATCTGCTAACACCATGCCCGACGGACCTGGTAAGACCATCTGGGGCACCGAGCAGCTCGACTGGCTGAAGCGAACCATCCTGGCAAGCGATGCTGAATTTCGGGTGCTGATAAGCCCGACGCCGATCGTCGGTCCGGATCGTGACAAAGGCAAGAACGACAATCATGCCAACGAAGCATTTGCTCACGAAGGCAACCAGTTTCGGATGTGGACAAAACAACAGAATTTGAAAAACTTTTTCACTTGTTGTGGCGATCGGCACTGGCAGTACATGTCGATCGATCCGGGAAGTGAATTGAGAGAATTTTCCTGCGGACCGGCCAGCGATCTACACGCGGGTGGAAATCCTGAACAGCCAGATTGGCAACCTTTTCTCCGAGTGAAGGGTGGCTTCCTGACCGTCGCGGTTCGTCGCCAGAATGGCATCCCAGTGATTGCATTCCGACACCACGACGTCCATGGCAAAGTGGTTCACGAATTCACCGCACGCTCGCGATGAATAAATCGAGACACCGCTGGTTTTTAAGAAGCTTGACAAGCAATAACATTAACTCGTGAAGCGAGACTTAACTTCGCTTCAAGCGTGGCTGGTTTCGAAAGAACGGCGGGCAAATGGTCGTTCGCCAAAAAGTGAAGAGGTCTCATCGACCAAGAAGGGAGACGAATGAGTCGTCAAAATAACGGTTTTCAACCCCTCTCGCGTGAATTTTTGTTAGCGCGCGGTAGTTGCTGTGACAGCGGCTGCGCGAATTGCCCTTATCCCAAGGACCAACCAGCTTGCCCTGTTTGTGGTTCGGCGCTCGAAGAAATCCGAACAAAACTCGTCTGCACCCGGTGTCACACCATCTGCGAGACATGCTGCGATGGGGGACGGGTAGGATGAGCCGGTAGCAATACGGCGGTCCTTTACCCGGGGTATTTCATTCCGCAGTAAACGCAGTGGGTGTGGTGATGCTGAACAGGGCGTTTGCATTTCGGGCACTCCTTCAGTTCGGCCGGTTTGGGTTTCGTAACCTTGCCGTCGGAAACGCCATCAGCAGCATCTACCTTGGCGATGAGTGCCTCAAATTCCTGTCCCGTGCAGACTCGTTTATCGAGCAAAATCTGCATCATGGTTTTGCACAGCAGTGCCAGTTCGCCAACTTCTTGCTCAAGTTCTTCGACGCGTGCCTCGTTGGCGGCGTCCTTCGAAAGCCGCTCTCGCGAGCGTCCCACGAGTGATGCATTTTGTGATTTTAATGCTTCGATATCTGATCGTTGTGACCAATCACTATCAAAGATGTAATTAAAAATACTCATGGGCCTGCTCGGGACAGAGGATACACTGTGTCGCTAAAGTTTAACGGCAATCAGCGGGATAGGGGAGCAGTCCATTTGCCGTTAATTCAATACGTTGAATTGGTTGAACATTGAGTGAGAATCTTGCCCATGGGTAGAAAGTCTGATTCGTGAGTCTGGTGTGAAATGCAAACAACGCCGGGAAGAGGATCAGCGTCTCGATTGTTAGAAATTGTTCAACAAGACGCTGCACCAGGAAACTACCAAGCCTGGGATCTATGCAAGGAACTGTTGCAAGTCGGTAAACGATCTACCCGGCAACGAGACGCGTCCTCAACTTTGGCTTGAACACGAAATATCACGCCGATAAAGAATATCCGGTTGCCTTGTGTGCCGGGGATTTCGACAAGAATGGATCGCTTGATTTAGTCGAAGCCGAATACGAAGGGGACGTCTGTTATCCCATCAGGGGCGGTAGTTGCAGTTCACAGGCGATGCCATTTTTGAAAGACAAATTTCCGACTTTACACGAATTCGCGTTGGCTGATGTCATTCAAGTCTATCCAGCCAAATCTTCAGACGCGTCGTCTAAGTTCTCAGCCAACGAATTGCAGTCGGTGCATTTGATCAACGACGGATTTGGGAGTTTTGACGTGCAGCCCTTGCCTAGGTCGGTGCAGATTTCTACCGGCTCTGGATCTGTGCTGCAAGATTTCAACGCAGACGGCAACTTGGATGTTTGTGTCGCGCAGAAGTTTATGCAACCACAACCAGAGACCGGTCAAATGGATGGTGGCCTTGGAATCTTGCTGCTAGGTGACGGGATGGCCAAATTTTTCATGTTGGAAACGCACTGAGCGCATGGGAGAAAACCATGGTTAAATCCAAAGGTTCATGGCAGTAGTTGTAATCCAACATCGGGAAACGCTTAGGCTTATGAAGCACGAGGTGGGGAACTCACGACAAAGTTAAAAAAAAAATGTCAATCCCACGCCTTTACCCACGATTCCTTGGAATCTCATCGATGGAGCGACGATCGCGTCATCAACTCGAGCAGTATGTCCGAGGTGGAGCGGCAAGACCGCAAAAGCTACCCAGATTCACTTATCGGATGATTCTGAAAATCCGGTATTTTCAAAAAAACCGTGCCGATATTCAATCCTGGGAGAGCAATTAGTCCCGCTTATAACAGCCATCCTGATCAAATTCTCTATGAGCTTGCAGATGTTGTGTCGACTGAACGGCGGCACTCCTCCATCTCAAGCCTATGAACACATCCTGACATCGGATAGGAGGTCGCAGTGGCTCCTTCACCAGATCCATCAGTATTGATCAGTCAACCACAGCAAGTGTTTTTGTGAACGCGGTCTTCGACCAAGCCCTTTCGCGTTGAGAAGGCATTTCGGAATTGGAAGCCGAGGAAATATTCTTGGAGTTGATAGAAACGATGAAACTGCAACGAATTACTCTTTCTGCAGTGATTGCGCTTACGGCATACATCACTAGCGTTCAAGCTGACCAGATTAACGTTGCTCAATTAAGTCCGTGTGGCTGCGAGGAACCGGTCTGCGGGTGCGAAGAGATTTGTGTGGAACCGGATTGCTGTGACAGCGACGCCTGCGACAACATCTGCTCTGACTCCGGCGATCTGGGCTGCAGTTTGGAATCGTGCCGTTGCCTAGAGAATCTCCCGGGCATTGGGGACTGCTGCCTGGGCGATCCCTACTCACTGTTCGGAGAATGCCATGGCTACTCCGCTGGTGGATGGATTCAGATGGGTTATCAGAACAAGAATCTCCCTGCCTTCAATAACTACAAGGATCACATTCAACTGCAACAGAGTTGGTTATGGGCGGAAAAAGAAATCGACGCACGATGCGGCTTCGACATCGGCGGACGGATCGACTACGTATACGGTACGGACGGCCCCAACACTCAATCTTTCGGCACCGATCCGATTGGTTGGGACAACAGCTGGGATAATGGTGGGGCCTACGGTCACGCCATTCCACAGCTATACGTCGAAGCGGGTTACGGTGATCTGTCCGTGAAGGCTGGTCACTTCTTTACCAATATTGGATATGAAGTCGTTCCCGCGAGCGGTAACTTCTTTTACAGCCATGCTTACACGATGAATTTCAGCGAACCCTTTACCCACACGGGTTTTCTAGCATCATACAATGTTAGCGAAGACGTGACCGTTCACGGCGGCTATGTCTTGGGCTGGGACAGCGGATTCGAAGATAACGGCGACGCATGGTTGGGCGGAGTTACCGTTGATCTCACCGCTCGCTTGACGCTGGCTTATGCGTCGATTGCCGGACGATTCAACGAAGCATCAGTTGGACTGCCCGTATCCGAACGCGGATACATGCAATCGGTTGTTGCAAACTACGCTATCAACGATTGTTGCAACTACATTTTCCAGACCGACTTCATCGATTCAGAAGACGCTCTTGGTAACGAAATCCGAAACACCTACGGTATCAATCAATACTTGATCCGATCGATCAATGATTGCTTCGCCGTGGGCACGCGTTTCGAATGGTGGGCTGCATCCATTGCTGGGAGTGAAAGGCGACACATCTTCGATTGGACGGTCGGAGCGAATTATCGTCCCCATGCCAATTTAGTGATTCGCCCCGAGATCCGATTCGACTGGGTTGATGAGGCAGTATTCCTGCTCGACAATCCAACTGCAGGCAATAATCAGACGACTTTCGGGGTCGACGCAATCCTGACATTCTAATCCAACCCATTCGGGTTCGATGTTTTCATGGATGATCCGGATCCGCAGCAGACATCGCCGGACCAATCTTTCTGGTGATCTCAACCGGGGAAAACACGGATTGATAGGCAAAAGATTGATCGGTCACTCGACGTTGGCGACCGGGTTTTCTTGGGCTGATAAAACCTGGCAAACGCGGTCCGTAATGAAGATCGACCGGGCGGTGTTCGTGGTGCATCCGCCAGAAGTCACAATGGTAGCGTTAGGACTCGGCCCACGCCGTGGGGGGTAAACGCATGGCGGTTGTTTGGGCTGACGCAGAGCCCATCAGCCGAAACGCCCCGCTACAAAAATCGCCTGGTTTCATTCACTGTCCTGATGAACCCGCTAAGCGGCAATGCACACACCTGCAAACTCACCAGCTTTCACTCTTATCGAATCCACATTGGACCCCGAACTGCGGCATCTCATGACTTCGTTTTGCGGCGGTGCGAATCCAGTTTTGATCCGCAAGCACCATGCGATTGTTGCCTTCGGTTGTTTGAGTAATACCAGCTCGTTTTGCACGTCCGGTGAGACACCTGTTCTCAGGTTGCTGATTACGCAGGTTTAGTGGTTCCGCATACCACGGCGTCATGGTTTTGTGGCTGGTTACTGGGGCGACCTGCTATTAAAACAAGCGAGAATCTTCACGGTTTTCCTGGGAAGTATCGGCATGCTGCTTCAACAGTCATTCGCGGCTCGCTTTGACCCAGGTCGGCCCCGGCACGCGAATTTGATTACTGCGGTACGGCCATGCAATTCTGTACGGCCATGCAATTCTGTCTTGTTTCTCAATCGGAGCTACGCATGGTTAAGAAAACTCCGACCGAGCAAAGAACGTTAAATGACGCTGAAATCTTTCAATCTTTCGGACTAAAACTTCAGTGCAGTTTTCCCCATTGGAGGCGACAACCTTCCAGGCTTGGAAATCTGAGCTGAAGCCAAGCCGGGAATCGAGTTGCCAAATCTGTGTCCGCTGGAGCTTTGTAGGTCACTACCCCGACGCTTTATTTGTAAAAAACATCCAAACAGGACTTCAGGGCATCCTCTCGTGCTCCCTGGAAATTATCCCTGTCGAGCGTGTCGTCTTTTGCGTCCTGCCGATCATCCCGGCCGAAGGCTAAAAAGATCAGGTCTCGGGCCTCATCCACTCGTGAATGGTGATGTGTCGTGGAAGGAATTCGACCACGTAAATTCTTTGGATCAGATTCCGAACAGTCATCGCTGTCACGATCCTCGCCGTTGTCGGTTTCCCAATCTTTTTGGCGATACACCGCATCGGTTGATCTGTCGATGGCTAACAAACTCGCTTCATCCATGTCGTATTGGTAAGGGAGCCAAGTCGATTCCAATTGCTCTCCCTCCGCGAGATTCTCTTGTGACTCAGATCGACTCAGCTTGTTGATGACCTGCAGGGCATCCATCGCTGACACTCTGTTGTCCGCATTCACATCATTAAAGACCAGCCGTGTGCTGGTTCCAAGGTCACTAACCATCGAGTTGGAAGAATCTTCTTTCGAGT
>JBMYRF010000070.1:0-13669 GCA_049602075.1 Rubripirellula sp. | reverse complement strand
CTACGCTGAGCTTCCTCACAACGACCGGGGTGCCTACCTGAAACTTTCACGGGGTATTCAACGCTTTGACATTAGCCCCGATCCGAAAGACGTCCCTCCGGGCACCTACAAACTCAGGATCCGGGCTGGTGCGGTGAAAGGCTCTGATCCTTCCCGGCAATTCATCGAGATCGGTCATCCCCAAAAACCGAACGGAACGTCACCCGGCTTCGCCAAACTGCTCAGCACGCAACCGATATCCGGCACCATTGAGAACCCGGAGATCATTGAGGTCAATGTCGAATTCGGTGCAAGCACTCCGCGCGCGGTCGGCATTCAGGAACGCCAGCCCAAGTCGGCAAAACTTGTCAGAGAGGAGTTCGACCGTCACAAGCAGCAGAACGGGTACGGCTTGCCGCCCGCCATCTGGGTCGACTGGATGGAACTGGAAGGACCGATCACTGAGACTGCGGCGACAGAATCCAAAATCGTCCGCATCGAACCGGAGCAGACGATCAATCCGGATAACGAAAAAGAGATCACGGAGATCGAAGACGCTTACGCTCGCTTCACCCGCTGGCAAAAGGGCGTGGATGAAGCCGCCAAGACGCCATCGAACCAGGCGAAGATCGCCGAGATTCGCAAGACCGAGCCCCGCATCGATAGCCCGTTTCTGTTTTACGCTTTTGCCGACCAACTGGAGGGCGTTCCCGATGCCAAAGACTTCGGCTTCCGCGACTCTAACAAAGCCGCGAGCGCCCATCCCAAGCGTGACCGCAGCAACCTCGCTTATCACAAACACTACGCCGCCTTGCCACATCGTGATCGCGGCACCTACTTGAAACTTGCGTACGGAACCGGCTGGGTTGTCGTTGCGCCCAAGGAACTCCCTCCTGGAAACTACGTCATGCGAGTGCACGTCGGTGCTGTGAAAGACACCCCGACTGCCCGACGCTTCATTCAGATCGGTCATCCCCAGCGTTTGATCCCTCGAAACAGGGGACTCGAGGGGCGGGCCATCAGCACTCATCAAGTCACCGGAACCATCGAGAACCCTGAAACGATCGAAATCCCGCTCACCGTCGGGTCCGATACGCCGAAGGAATTCGCGATCCAGGAGAAGCAACCCAACACCGGAAACCTGAAAGAGCTCTGGGATGCTCACAATCAATGGAAAAAGAAAAACGGCTACGGCCACCCACCCGCGATCTGGATTGACTGGGTGGAACTCGAAGGGCCCCACAGTGCCACCCGCGAACGATGGAAGCAACGCCGCGAAGTAGAACTGCACGCCAATGCAAAAGTCGGTGGCACGTACAACGGCTACTTCAAAGGTGGCCATGAAAATGCGAAAGCATTTTTGGAAACCGGAAAGCGACAGAAAGGTATCACTGACGAACAGGAAGCAAAATTCCGCATTCGTCAATTTGAAGAACAGGGCCCAACCTTCCGCCGGTACCTTGATGATCCGCTGACAAAAACGGGATCTTTCCTGACGATATCAAACGTCAATCAAGAAGAATTCATTGCGTTGCCACCGGAACATCCCACCGGTTGGCAAAAAACCGAGCACGTGGTCGAAACTCTGCCTGCCGGTGACTACAAACTGAGATTTCGCATCGGTGCCATCAAGGGCACGCCGAGCGAACGTCACTTTGTGGATCTTGGTACCGTGTTGGGGAAGGACCAGTTCAAGCAGTTGGCAACCTTTCAGATCACAGGATCAACGGACGAGCCACAGACCATCGAAATACCGGTACAGCTTGCGGTCAACGGTCCACGTAAGTTCGCTTTGCGTGAAAAGCGAGATCCGAAAAATGACACCCAACGCGACAAGGCCGCCAAGCAGGCAACCGGACTTGGGCCAGTTCCGGCCCTCTGGATTGACTGGGTCGAATGGGAAGGTCCTTACAACAGTCCCGCAACAGGCTCACCTTTGCAGACGATTCTTGCGAAGCATGCAAACGCCTCAAACGTCGAGATGGCTCCGGGGACGGACAAGTCTCATGCTGTCGCTAGAACACAAGTGGAAGCCGAACGTGCACGTGCCATCCTCACCGAGTTTGCGAAGTCGGCGTTTCGGGATGTGTCTCCAGAGCCCGATTACATTGATCGTCTGGTGAGCATCTTTCAGACCAGACGTGCTGCAGGAGACACTTTTGATCTGGCAATTCGCACACCGCTAAGTGTCATTCTCGCTTCACCCGGGTTCCTGTATCTCAACGAACCGGCAGATGAAAGCGAGCGACGCGAACTGAGTGATCGTGAACTCGCCGTCCGGCTTTCTTACTTCCTGTGGAGTGGTCCACCGGATGCCGAGCTTCTGCAGCTTGCCGAACAGAACACGCTGCATCTTCCCGAAACACTTCGGGCACAGGTTGGTCGGCTGATTGCTGATCCACGTTCGGATGAATTCGTTGCCGGCTTTGTTCATCAATGGCTGGACATGGAGCGACTCGACTTCTTCCAGTTCGATGTCAAACTGCACCGTGATTTTGATGAAAGCACGAGATCAGCTACGCGTGAAGAGGTGTATCAGTCATTCGCCCACCTGCTTCGCGATTCGCGCGGCGTTCGCATCGGCAAACTTCTGAAGAGCGACTACATTTTCGTCAATGGTCTACTCGCCACTTACTATGGCATCGAAGGAGTGACAGGCGATGAGTTTCGTAAAATCAAATTGCCGGCTGATTCACCTCGAGGCGGCTTACTTGGAATGGCTGCCATTCATGCGATGGGTAGTGATGGTGTTGTTAGCAGCCCAGTCGAACGCGGTGCCTGGGTCCTGCGTCATCTGTTGAACGACCCACCACCACCTGCCCCTCCCAACGTCCCACAAATCTCACGACTGAAGGATCAGGTCTTGACGACGCGCGAGCGATTGCTGGCGCATCAGGAAGAAGCCCAGTGTGCAAGTTGTCACCGCAAGATCGACCCGATCGGATTCGGAATGGAGAATTTCAATGCCACCGGGAAATGGCGAACCGAAGACAGTGATGGAGCCGGCAAGAGCAAGAAGACGTGGGCGATCGACGCTTCAGGGGCATTCCATAAGGGACCGGCCTTCAGTGACTTCCTCGAACTGCGAGACCTGATCGCCGAACGAGAAGAAGACTTTGCCCGTGGCTTCACCGAGCACCTGATCGAATACGCCTTAGGCAGGTCTTTCGGGTTCACTGACGAAGAACTGGCCGCCGAGATCGTCAGGTCGGCCAGCAGCAAAGAGTTAGCCATCAGCGAACTCATTCACGCGCTCGTCCAAAGTCAGGTGTTCCGGACGAAATGAATCGATCATGCAATTCCTGACTACCCTTCAAGCAATCAGATGAAGCCAGCTTCACCTAATCTTATTCTGATCATCGTCTTACTGACGACATGTTCCGCGTTCGCAAGAGCGCAGACACCGAATGTTGTTCTGATCTTTGCGGACGACCTCGGCTATGGCGATCTGGGATGCTATGAAGCGACGAAAGTACAAACGCCAAACATTGACCGGCTTGCCACGGAGGGGCGTCGATTTACTGACGCTCACTCCGCATCCGCGGTTTGCACGCCTTCGCGATACGCGTTGCTGACGGGTGAGTACCCTCATCGGAAAAATCTCAGTAAGCCTGTCTTCCTAAAGACCGGACTGGTGATCGACACTCGACAGCAGACAATCGCCAGCCTGATGAACGACGCCGGTTACGCGACCGCCTGCATTGGCAAATGGCATCTCGGCTTCGGTGATCGGGCTCCGAACTGGAACGGCGAACTAAAGCCCGGCCCGTTGGAACTCGGCTTCGATTACTACTACGGCGTGCCCGTCGTCAACAGCCATCCACCGTTCGTTTACGTCGAGAATCACAAGGTCGTCGGCCTCGTTGCTGACGACCCGTTCGTCTTCGGAAAGAAGGCGAAGACGCGAGAATTTTTTGAAAAAATGGGCGTGGATCAAATCGGCGGAGCAGACGCGGCCCATGCACTGTACGACGACGAAGCTGTGGGTACGACGCTCGCGGGTAAGGCGGTCGACTGGATCAAGGCTCGTGGGAAGGACCCATTCTTTCTCTATCTGGCCACCACAAATATCCATCATCCGTTTACGCCTGCCCCGTGTTTCAAGGGGACAAGCAAGTGCGGCCCCTACGGTGACTTCATTCACGAACTCGACTGGATCGTGGGCAAGGTCATGAAGACACTCGAGGAGCAGGGCGTTGCTGACAACACTCTCGTAATTTTCACCAGTGACAACGGGGGCATGTTCAATGTCGGCGGCCAGAACGCCTGGGACGCCGGACATCGTCTCAATGGCGAACTTCTCGGCTTCAAGTTCGGAGCATGGGAAGGCGGCCATCGCGTTCCGTTCATCGCTCGCTGGGCAGGCAAGATTGAAGCGAACTCAGTTTCCAATCAATTGATTTCCAACATCGATCTGGTTGCCACGTTCGCCGCACTAACCGGCAGCAAACTAAAAGGTGGACAGGGCCGCGATAGTGTCAACATCCTGCCGGCGTTGACCGGAAACCCCGCAAATCCGCTTCGCGATCACCTCGTCCTTGCTCCCAGCAAGCCGACTCATCTGGCCATCCGCAGAGGTAAGTGGATGTACATCGGAGCCCGGGGAAGTGGCGGATTCACAGGGGCCAAACGAGGCGCCCACAGTTTCGGCGGCCCTGCTGCCATTACGTATGCGGGCTACAAAAACAGCGACATCGAGAACGGTCGGATCAAAGTGGATGCGCCGCCCGCTCAACTCTACGATCTGGTGGCGGATGTAAAACAGACGACGAATCTTCACGATGAACATCCCGAAGTCGTCAAGGAACTGCGTTCGTTGCTGGCGGGTTACAAGCACAAACCTGGTCCTTTGCACGGGAAGCCGACTGGAAAAGGGAAGCCAACTGGAACAGGAAGACCAGCACAGAGGAGTCCCGCCAAACCAAGCGAACGAAGCGCGTCTTTTGACTTCGAGTCCGGCAAACTCGATCCCTGGAAAGTTGTCGAAGGGAAGTTCGGACACGTGATTGGAAGCCGTGCCGAGTTCTTCTGGATCAAGCGGGAATACAACAAGCAAGGAACGTATTACCTGACCACGCTCGAGCCCTCGGCAGACGCTAAGCGCGGCATGGACAGCCAGACCGGCGTGATCGTGTCGCCGATGTTTGTTCCCAAAAGTGGGCCGATGACGTTTCGGGTCGGCGGAGGCAAGGGGCCATCAACCTATATCGCGCTCTGCACAGAGGACGGCGAAGAAGTTCAGTTTGCTCGAGGTGTGAACGATCAGGTGATGCAAGAAGCCGTGTGGGATCTCTCGCCTTATGCGGGCAAAAAGATGTTTGTCAAAGTGGTCGATCAGGCGACGGGCGGCTGGGGACATATCACAGTCGACGATTTCCAATTCGATGGGAAAGTGCTCGCCGAATACGCACCTGCGTTTACGACGGCAAGTACCTCCGATGAAGCAACTGAGCCACGCACGGCGAGCGCCCGTCCGAACATCATCTTCCTGCTGACTGATGACTTGGGTTACTCGGACCTTGGTTGCTACGGAGCTCAAAAGGTCAAGACGCCTCACATCGATAAACTCGCTGCTGAGGGCGCTCGATTCACACACTTTCGAACGGGTGCTTCGATTTGCTCACCCTCCAGAGCGGCCTTCTTGACCGGCGCGTATCCGCAACGTTGTGGGATGTACATGGGCATCAATCCGAAACGGACCGCACATTGGTTTCTCGGGCTCCACCCTGATGAAATCACGATTGCCGAGCAGCTCAAGACGCAAGGCTACAACACGCACATGGTCGGCAAGTGGCATCTTGGCACTGAGCCGGAGTTTCTCCCTCGCATGCAGGGCTTTGACAGCTACTACGGCATGCCCTGCAATCACAGCCACTCGCCAGCATTCTACGACAACGACAAACTTGTCTTTGAACAGACACCACTCAATCGTTTGACGGAGCTATATACCAGGCGAGTCACATCGCTCATTCGTAGTCAGGCACAGAAAGACAAGCCGTTCTTCCTGTACTACGCTCACAATTATCCGCACACGCCGTACCAAGCTGGCACTGCCTTCACGGGGAGTTCAAAAGACGGAGTTCGCGGCGATGTGATGCAGGAACTCGACTGGAGCGTCGGCGAGATGATGGCCGCGTTGCAAGATGCGGGTATCGCAGATAACACCGTCGTGATCTTTACTTCTGACAACGGTCCGACCAGCAATGCCTACGCCCGGCCATTTCGAGGCACCAAATATGTCACGTTTGAAGGTGGCCACCGCGTGCCGTTTATCTTTCACTGGCCGGCCAGCGTTAATCCAGTCGTTTCTGACGCATACGTCACCGCGATGGACCTGTTTCCAACGCTCTCAGCACTGGCCCATTCACCGCTGCCCGAAGACCGGGTTTACGATGGCAAAAACATACTCCCACTCTTTGAGGGATCGTCGCTGAACCAACAGTCTGCCGAGCTGTTCTACTACTACAACTGCGAGAACCTTCAGGCCATTCAACAGGGACCGTGGAAACTCCATCTTCCGCGAAGCAAAGATCAACTGCCCTTCTGGGACAAAAACAAGGCCTTCGCCGACCTTAAAAAACCAGTTCTCTACAACACAATCAAGGACAAGGCCGAGAGCAAGGACGTTTCCGCGGACCATCCCGAAGTCGTCGCTCAGATCATGGAACTTGCGAAATCTGCCCGACAGGAATTCGGTGAATTCATGCATCGCGGAACATCGCAACGTCCAACAGGCTCGCTGTTTCCGGATGTACCGGTCGTCAGTCACGAGAAAGATTGGGGCACGGTTGATCCCGCTACGGCACAAGCGATCGCCGCCGAACGTCTGAAGAGACATCCAAATCAACCGCAAAGAATCAGGCAGAGAAAGAAACAGAAGTGAAACACGACAGCTCATCTGCGTCATGCCGGTAGCCGGAGGCGTATGCGACCGAGCACAACGATCACCACAACCCATCGCTCACGCGGCAGGTTACCACGAGATTTCAACAATGAATCAAATCACCATCACATTCAGAACGACTCTCTGTGTCTGGCTTGGGTGTCTTATTTACTTAAACGCACAGACCTTATCCGCTCATGCGGACAAGCCGAACATCATCGTCATCCTGACCGATGACCAGGGCTGGGGTGATCTGAGCGTTCACGGCAATACGAATATCAGCACCCCGAATATCGACCGACTGGCTTCGCAGGGCATGGCATTGGACCGCTTTTACGTCTGCCCCATTTGCTCACCAACAAGAGCCGAGTTCATGACGGGCCGCTACAATCCCCGCACAGGTGTCAAGTCAGCCAGTCGCGGCGAAGAACGCATGGATCTGGACGAGACGACCATCTTCGAGGATTTCAAAAGCGCAGGCTACCATACCGCGGCATTCGGAAAATGGCACAACGGCATGCAACCTCCGTATCACCCGAATGCCCGGGGTATCGATGAGTATTATGGTTTCTGTTCCGGACATTGGGGTAATTACTACTCACCAATGCTGGAGCACAACGGGAAGATCGTCACTGGTGACGGATTCGTGATCGACGATTTCACGAATCGTGCAATGCACTACATCGAAGAGCACAAAGAGGAATCCTTCTTTGTCTATCTTCCTTACTGCACTCCTCACTCACCGATGCAGGTTCCGGATCAATGGTGGAAAAAGTTCGAGAACCACAACTTGCCGCTTCGCTCCCGGAAGGATCAGCCGGAAACGGTGTCTCATGCGAGGGCGGCATTAGCGATGTGCGAAAACATCGACTGGAACGTGGGACGCCTGATGAAGAAACTCGATGACCTCAAGATTGCCGACAACACCATCGTCATCTATTTCTCGGACAATGGGCCCAACGGTTACCGCTGGAATGCCGACATGAAAGGCAAAAAAGGCGCCGTCGATGAAGGTGGCGTTCGCTCTCCCTTCTTCATTCGCTGGCCTCGCAAGATCAAAGCGGGTCAAAAAACTGACATCATTGCTGGAAGCATTGATCTGAAACCGACTCTGCTCGACCTCGCTGGCATCACGGATACCGGTGCGTTAGCCATGGACGGCGTCAGTCTGAAGCCGCTGCTTTTCGACGACGCCAAGAATTGGCCTGAGCGACTTTACATCAATCATTTCAAAGGAAAGACCAGCGTGCGAAGCCCGCGATTCAGACTCGGGTACAAAGGCGGACTTTATGACATCCAGAACGATCCTGGCCAGCGAACCGATGTCAGGGACAAATTCCCCCAGGTGTACGAGGAGCTGACTGCGGCGGGAGAGAAGTTCGACAAGGAAGTGGTCAGCGAACTGCCGAAAGGCCAAGATGACCGTCCGTTTACGGTCGGGCATCCAGTTCTCGCTTTCACTCAATTACCCGCTCGCGACGCCATTGCCACAGGAAATATCCAACGATCTGGCAGAGCCCCCAACTGTTCGTTCTTCACAAACTGGGTCAGTGAAAAGGACACCATTTCCTGGAACGCCGATGTGCAAATCGAAGGCGAGTATCAGGTTCAGGTTTACTACACCTGCTCCGAAGATGATCTGGGGACCGTTCTTAAACTTAGCTGCGGTGATTCTGCCATTACCGGGGAAGTGACCGTTGCCAATGAGCCGCCTCTCGTCGGCGCGGAATCGGACCGCTCGCCGCGCAGAAGCGAGTCCTTCGTGAAAGATTTTGTTCCCATGGATCTCGGCGTCATTCATTTGGAGAAAGGAAAACATCCACTGGTTCTTTCCGCTCCTAAGATTCCGGGAAAACAATCGATCGAGATGAGGCTGATCTTGCTCAATCGCGTTCAGAATGTGAAAGACTAAGGTGAGGTTTCGCCAGTCACGGTGAAAAGTTGTCGTGGATTTCGCCAGAAATCCGATCCAGTGCAAGGGACTTCTGGCAAAGTCGAGTACCAGTCAGATCTTTGTCCGACCTTTCTGAAAGCGGGAGGGTGAAATCAAAAACGTAACTTCAGGTCCTGTAAGCAAAGCCCCATCGAAATGAAACGCAACGCGAACACACAAACCACGCGCCGTACCTTCGTCAAGACAGCGGCTGTTGCCACCATCGGTGTGCCTACCATTATTCCGGCTAGTGCACTCGGTAAAGATGGAAACGTTGCTCCCAGCAACCGAATTGTTCTGGGCGGCATTGGTATTGGCAGACGCGGCCAGAAAGTGCTCGAGGGTTTTTTTCGGCAGAAGGACTGTCAGTTCGTCGCGACTGCCGATCCGCAAAAAGAACGGCGCGAGGCGGTCAAGCGAAAAGCAGATGCCCACTACGGCAACGCGGATTGCGTTGTCTACGACGATATGTCTGGCATCCTGGATCGCGATGACATCGACTCCGTCCTTGTCACAACAGGAGACCGTTGGCACGCGACGGCATCCATTTTGGCGGCACGCGCAGGGAAGGACATCTATTGCGAAAAGCCGTGCGCGATGAATATCCAGGAATGTCAGGAGCTTGATGACAACATCAAGAAACACAAACGTGTTTTCCAAGCCGGCACACAGAGGCGAAGTGTTCCGAACTTCAAACTGGCAGTTGACTTTGCCGTCAACGGAAAGCTGGGACAGCTAAAAGAAGTTCATGCGGGCATCCTCCAGTTGCAGGATTACCTTGAACCCTTGCCCGCTCAACCTGAACCGGATCCAGCGGTCATCAATTGGGACAAGTGGTTAGGCCCCGCGCCACAAGTGCCTTACAACGAGGCCTACTGTCAAGGTCGCTGGCGCAACCACAAGGGGCTGTATTCCGCATGGCGATTGCCCGAGTGGGGATCGCACACCATTGATCTGTGTCAATGGGCCGCCGGCGCCGACGGAACAACGCCGATCGAGTATGAAGCAAAATCGGACAGCCTAATCCACGCCAAATATTCCAATGGTGTCAAATTGGTGATGCGGCTTTCATCGGGTAAAGGTGTTGGTGACTGGATTAAGGGGCTGGGCACCTGTCCCGTGCGTTTTGTTGGCGATGAAGGATGGGTGGAAGCTGGCGATCATCTTGGCATCGAATCGAGCCGTCATGATCTTCTCAAGGATTTGCGCGAAAATCAAATCCGCGGAACGGACCCTATACTGCACGTCCGCAACTTCCTGGACTGCGTCAAGACGCGAGAGCAACCAGCGTGCAACTCGACCGCGGTGCGCTACGGGCACATGGCGTGCTTCGCAGCCTCCATCAGTTGGAAGCTAGGTCGCAAAGTCACGTTTGATCCGAAGACGGAAAGCTTCGTGAACGACATCGAAGCCAATCGGATGCGCATATACAAACGACGTGCCCCGTACGAGATTTGAGGTCATCATCGCCTTTTGCGCCGCGAAAAAACACAGCTTCAAAACGAATGCGTCGGGTTGCCAATCATTTCCGCCCACTGGTTCGCGCGAAGTCCTATCAAAGAACTCGATGGAGGAAGCTTCGTCAGTCCGTTCTCTGATCCGGAAATTGATTCGGTGAAGCGCCCGATCAATGGTCTAATTTTTTCTCGCCCAAGGCAAGGAATGGCGGCGATCCGAACTGATCAATGGAGGCTACTGGCGGAGGTGAATGCCAAGCGTAAAACTCAATCGGCCAAACTCTTCAACGTCGTTGAGGATATTGCCGAACAGCAAGATCTTTCCAAGACGCAGGCTGACAACGCCAAACAACTACACATGCGTCTGAAAGACTATCTCGAAGCCGTGGTTGATCCATCTCCGACAATGAGGCGCAGAAAGAGGACAGAGTGAGAAACAAAAATCGCGGAATTCGTCCTGGCATTACATCCATACTACTGTTGATCTGCGCGGGGCAAATCGGAGCCGAGGAAAGTGATCCGCGAGCATTGCCTCCGATCCAATTTGTGGGAGGCGACACTCGCTTCACTGCTGCAAATCAAGAACGCGTCGATCTCGTTACGCAAATACCTGGATTGGTAGCGTTGTGGGATTTTGTTCATCGACGGAATTCGTGGAAGACGCACAATCCATTTATTTCCATCCCGGGAAAATCTGGCGGGCGGACCTATGAACTCGAGCCGAGAAACATATCGCTCGACTTTTGGCATCAGGGACCGCAAGCGACGCTTGCCGATTTTGAGTTGCTTGGGCGAGGGCCATTCGGTCAAGCCGTCCGCTTTTCAAGTCCTACCAGCAAGGAGCATTTACCAGTCCTGTCGGTGCCACGAAAGAGTCTTCACGACTCATCACTGGATATCAAAGGCAAGGGAAAATCTGTCACGTTGGTGGTATGGTTGCTTTACGAGAGAGGCAATCATGCGATCGCTGGAATGTGGCATGAGGGTACCGTTACCCCGAAGGGAGAGCCTCCCGTAGTTCAGACGCCCGGCAAACGGCAATTCGGGCTTTTCGCTGGTCTGCAGGCAAACAAGGGCGGGGTCGGTGCTCACATTTCTGAGACGGGTGGGGCATCGTTTGGCGACATCTACGCTCGGCACCTTGCATCTGCGCCGACGAAGATGAAAAAGATCAAACCGGATACGAAGCCCATCGATTCCGATTCATACTGGAACACAGTCGGTATGGTGTTTGACAACGAAGAAAATCGCGTGACCGCCTACGTGAACGGTTTGGCGGATGAAGTTTGGGTGGAGAATCCGAAGGCGTCGCGATTCTTTCAACATGCCTATCGCGCTTGGCAGCAGGGACAGTTAGCGGGCCTGGATGGAATCCAACCCGGCGAGGACGTGAGTTTTCCCAAGGATCAGTTCTATCGTCCTCCCGAGCATCAACCGATTGAAACGAGGATTATTGAGCGGAAGTCCGATCGCGTCGTACGGCTGGAAACCTATCCGTTCACAAAGGTCGAGGTGACCTATCAGGTGCAACCGGACGGAACGTTAGGGAAATCACTGAAGCGTGAGTTGGTTGCATTGAAATCCAATCCCTATTTTTTCGGCTCTGACATCTATGCTCCCAAGTCAATTGAGCAAGGCGGGCCGTTTACGATAGGTCGAGTCATCCACAGCAATCGACACGCGACGCTTTCCGCGTGGATCGGTGGTGTCGCCGTCTTCGATCGCGCGCTGTCTGACGGCGAAATGAAAAGGCTCGCGACAATTGGGAATTGCTCGGTTGTGGCTCAGTAAAGTGTCAAAGAGTGGACAATAAAAGGGAACATGAATGGCGAACGGCCCTCAAAAGACAAACTCACCTTCCAATAGTTTGAAACTGCGCATGAGCATGGTTGCAGTGCTCTGTTGGCTGGCGGGCGCATGCCCCACTTTCGCGGATCACAGTCCGGAAGAGATTATCGCCGGGTTTGAAAAGCGGGTGGAATCCATGTTTCGCGCCGAATCCGGCAAGCCATTGGTGCGCGCGGAGAAGCAGAAGCCACTCGGTCCCGGACGAGGCAACTACGTTCGGGCCTACTCCTATTCCATGGTTGGTTTTGCTGCTCGTTGCCTCTACCTGAACGAGATGCTGGACGAGGCCAATGCCGCGCTCGCTGAAAACGCTCAGCATTATCTCGATAACCCGAAGGACATCAATGACCGCGACAGCTTCCACTGGCACGCGGATGTTGTTATGCGGCTTGTAGAGATGTACGGCAGTGAGGGGATAAAGCATCCCGGCAGGATTACTAAGGAAACCGAGACGCTGGTATTAAAACCGATCTGGGAGTACACGAAGCAGGTTTCCTGGCTGGGTAAAGCTGAGCATGAAAAGTCACAGACCTGGCACATTTACTTATCAGAGAATCATCATGCCATGAGCTTCACCGTATGCTGGCACTTCTCCAAGATCGCGAAGGATCGGCCCGAATACAGAGATCTGAAGTATGGTGACGGTGCCACGGCGGCGGAACACTACCGCGCCTGGAATGAGTATTTCGTGGTCTATTGTCTTGAGCGTGCCCGCAAGAGCCCGTGCATCGAGATGATGAGTGATGACTACAACGCCACGCTGATCAAGGGCTTTTACAATTTCTACGACTTTGGCGACCCGCAGGTAAGGCGTTCGGCCGGACTGCTATTGGATCTCTACTTTGCCTATTGGGCGCAGGAACAGATCGACGGCGTTCAGGGTGGTGGGCGGTCGCGCATCTATTTCTACAAGGGACTCAGTCAGGACCGAAGCCACGGAAACGCCCCGCTGGCCTGGTTCTACTTCGGAATCGGCCAGCAACCTGCGGTCTACGGTCATGACGTGAATGCGGCACTCAGTGACTATCGTCCACCCGCCGTCGTGGCGGATATCGCACTCGACGTGTCGGGGCGTGGCCGCTATGAGGTGCGGCAACGTCCGCAAGGCTTGGGCGTACAGGGCCGGCCCTTGAAAACAGCTGTTACGACAGTACCAACCAAGATGCGAACTGACGGCGGCGGCATCCTGCGCTATAGCTATTGCGACCCCGCCTTTATTATCGGCACTCCAATGACAATGGCTCGACCACTAAAGGACTGGGCAGCGATCAGTTCGCAAAATCGCTGGCAAGGGGTGATTTTCACTGGCGAAGAAGATGCCAGGATCGTTCCTATCGTTCGACCTAAAGACAATCGAGTGGCGCTAAACGCCCATTGGTCGGTGCAGATTAAGGGTAGCCTGATCACCCAGAAGCTCAAGCATCACAAGGGCGGAGCTGAGATGATCATCTGGATGTCCAATGACGGATTGAGTGTGCCCGTGGAAGAAGATGGCATCATATTTGTGGAAGCTGAAAACGCTTACGCAGGAATCAAAGTCGTCCAAGGTGGTTTCCAGTGGAGAGATAC
>JBMYRF010000069.1:0-13686 GCA_049602075.1 Rubripirellula sp. | reverse complement strand
TCACTCGTTGAGTTTGCTGTCGTCGCACTTGTGCTGTACATGTTGTTGGCGGCAATCTTAACATTCGGGCATGCACTTTATGTCGCGCAAGGTCTGCAAGGCGCAGTTGATCTGGCGGCCAGGGAAATATCGCGAGCTCCACTGCCGGCGGATGAAACGTTCGAAGACGTACTTGATTCCGGTGTTCTTGGTCCTGGTGGTCAGAATATTTTTGATGATGACTTTCTTGTCTTCGATTTGAATTCGCTCGGTGATCAAAACTTCTTCACGGACATTGTCCCGACTTGGCCACGATTGAATCAACAGCTTGCGACGCTGATGATCGTGGACCGCCCGGATTTTGATGGTGATGGATTGGCGGATGCCAATTTGATTCGCTACCCGGGAGCACTGCTTGAGGATTCATCAACACCCACCGGATATACCGTTGGGATTCCGTTTGTCGAATCACGTTCGACCACTGGGGTCGAATCCATTCGCTGGATTCCGGTTGTTGAGGAAATCGATACAGAGGATTCGCCGGTGGATGACAGCGGTGCGAACCCAGATCCTTTTCGCGCATCCTCGAATGCCAAGGGTGTTGTTGCGTTGCGAATCAACTATCCGTTTCAATCGGCATCCATGAGCAGCTTTCGGAGAACTACCGCCAATCCGTATGATCCGACCATTGGCAATCCCAACGTCGCTAACGATGGTGGAGTGGTGGAATTGAATGCTGCTGATCGGCCAGGTGCGTTATTGGGTCAGCCTTTGGAAGTGGATCGCATTTATGCAGGCACTTATGGCGGTAAATACGGTTTGGGGGTCCAAGGGGCGATGGGGATGACCGTGCGTCCCTATCGCAGGGTCATCAGTTCCCAAGCGATCTACCGCCGTGAGGTGTTTTCGAACTGAACCGATTTTTCCTGTTGGGAATCACGTAATTGATGTGCATGGAGGCACGAGAAAGTCGAGCAACTAATCACCATGCCACCACGAAATACACGCCAATCAAACCGTCGCTCGCGAACTCCACGTCTCTTGCTGGGAGCTTTCGGTATATTCGCCTTGATTGCAACCGGTATCGTAGGCACTTTGTTGATTGCCGGAGTTCCACTCAATCCGTTCGCTGCCAGCGATCCGTCGGAAGATCCCTTTATGGTGCGAATTCCGATCAACGCTCAGCCGATTCCCGCTTATGCGCGTGTCGATCGATCGCACCTGCTCAATCCTGCTGGTGGAGGTTTGACGTTTCAGAAAGTTCCACCGCGAGCGGCGATCGGGATGTCGATTGTTGGTGTTGATTCAACCGGCTCGCATGTCGAGAGTCGTGTCGAATCGGTCAAGAACGTTGACGATGAAGTGGTCTTTGTCGTGAAAGAAGGTGCGGAAGTGCGCCAAGCAAGCACGTTTAATCTGGGTGGCGCGATTATGAATGTCAACGCCATCATTGGTCGCGTGGTCAAAGCAGACAAGCGAGCCGGTTTGGGGTTCCAAGAAAGCACCTTCTTTCCTCAAGGTACGCCTGAGGGTCTAGCGGGTGCGACACCGCAGGGCATGCGGGCAATCACGCTTGATGCGACACGTCTGACTGGCGTGCATTCGTTGAATGCTGGAGACATGATCGATCTACTCGCCAGCGTTCCAAGTGGTAATCGAGATGCTGAATTGAAGGCTGATGTCAGCGAGGTCGAATTGCTGGCGCAGAACGCCAAGGTGCTCCGGCCCGTTTACGTTCGTAATGAAGTGACCGCGTCAGGATCGTTGATGAATGGCAGAACGATGTCCAACGTTCCTAAGTATGAAGTTGCCATCGCCGTGAATGCCGACGATGTTATTCCACTGCAAAACGCGCTCAATCAAGAACTTGCCATCACATGCATCGCGCACTCGATGAAGCCAGTTGCGGAATCGGACGAAGAATTGATCGCTGAGAATTTAGACGAAGTACGCGTCCCTGTGACCGTTCGTTCGATCCTGGCGTACAACGTCGTCTCGCGAGATGCGTTCGTCAGCCCGGCGACAAGAACCATTAAAACAGAGACCATCTCGCGGCAGCTCGCCGATCGTATCGGTGCGATTACTACGCTGAATGACGCTCTTGGTGCGATTGCTCGTCAAGACATTCCAGCGGGACGCTATTTGCGTCAAAGCGATCTTCTGAAGGGGCCGCCACGGCAAACGCGAGAAAATGACGACTGGTCTCAGACGGAAAAGTCCCGGCTGCTGAGCTCGAGCGAGGGTACGCAGTTTGTGGCCTTGCTGCAACAGCCGGAACCCGAAGCCCCCTCGGCAACAGCGGTGGGAGACCGGCCTGCGATCACAAAGTTTATTCCGCCAGGACGCACCGCCTTTGCGATACCTTTGAATCGCATTTATGGGGCGGAGCATCTTCAGATTGGCGACACGATCGATTTGCTGGCGAGTTTCTCGTTGGAGCGTTTACGTGACGAGGAGGAAACCGAAACACGACCTGATGGCACCGTCATCGTACGAAAGTCCGAGTCTCTTACGCCACGAACAACTCAAAGAACGTGGCAAGAAACGTTCGGCAATCGGGCAGAGCCTTGGTTTGTCGCTTCCGATGCGATTGTCGTGGCACCGATCGGATTCCCAGCCCCACCTGCTGCACTGCGTGCAATCCAAGCAGCTGGTGGAAAGCTAGCAAGCAGACCGACGTCTGCGAGTGGTGCAAAACTAGATGGTCCACCCATAATCGTTGCGGTAGAAAACCGCGATATCGAGGCTGTGGCCACTGCGTTGGCGACGCGCGATGCATTATTCACAGTTGCTTTTCACTCCTCCGAACCTGGTGATGCGTTGGGCCAACAGAAAGTGATCGCGATTGCTCCCGCATCGATTGCGGCTTACGAGCAGCTAGGTGAAACCTCCTGGCATGGAAACCGGCGTAGCGTTGCGACGCGGCGTGTTGCAAAGGCTGACAAACGGTTCGAGAATGCACTTTCCCCTTCCGAATTGGTTTCGTTTTATGGACGCGTCCTAAAGCACGATAAGAAACGCGGCGACACATTTACGGCGGACGATTTTTATCCACAGGACGTTAATGCTGGCTTGGCCGCATCGGCCCGTGTAGGATTCACGCTATTACCAATCGCAGACGACCAGATCGAAGGAATTGATTCCTTTAATCAGGGGGATCGCGTTTCGATCCTGATGCGGGGTGTCTTGCAATCAGATTTGGCAAATCGAATCGCGTCCGAAACAGGCGTTGCGACGGCGGTTGTGGTTGCCCCCGCCGTGAAGATCGTCCGTGCCTCAACGGCTGGACAATCGGTTCTGGAAGTTCCGAACGAAGATCTGACCAGATTGCAAGCAGCAATGGCTCGCTCGTTAACCGATCGCGGTGCAATCAACGGTCGTGCGCACTTGGCCGCGGTTGGGATCGTCAGAGAGAGTGACGAAGAGAACGGTGGTCACAGCGATTCGATCACGGAATTCGATCCGTTGAAGAACGTCAAAACAACTGAAGTGATCATTGGCGGCAATCGCACGGTTGAGATTTTTGCGGGGAGTGGATCCTGATGCTTGGAAAACGCAATCAACGTGGCGGATACGTGATGGTGCTGCTGGCCATGCTGCTGTTTGGACTGATGGCGATGGCTGCGCTCGTCATTGATCTCGGTTTCGCGCGACTGGCTCAAAAACAAATGCAATCGGCTGCCGATGCGGCGGCGCTCGAGGGATTGCGTGGGGTAGGGGACGCATCACTGAGCTATGAAGATCGTCAAGCAGCGGCTGAGCAATTGATCACATGGACGTTTGATGATGATCTAGCTGCAACCGCAACGGACGAGCGTTCGTCCGGAGCAGGACCGATCGTCAATTTTTCCGGCGGCGAAGGTCAACCGGCGCTCAACGCGAGTCAACTGATGGAGATTGATCCAGTGAACCCAACCTATAAGCCAGTGATGCAAGGGCGCAGCAGACCAACGAGTGCTTACCAGTTTCGTGTTGCGATCCAACGCGGGGGGGAAATCGCAGCCGACTATGACTTGTTTTCCCAAGGTCCGGCGGTCCCCTATTTATTCGCACGAGGATCGCTGATCAGTCGAGAACGAGTCGGTAGCGGAATTAGTGTTGGGGGCGTATCTCGAGCTGAAGCACGCCCTGCTGTCAAAGTTTGGCCTGCGAATGCTGGTTTGAATGGCATTCAACCCGTCGCGTACTTATCGTCGGATTGGGGTGCATCGCCTGACAATGCGATCTCCATCACCTCGGACATCTCCGGCGGATTATCGATTGGACAGTTGATTTTGACTGGGTCGACGAATCCTGGGATTTCAACAGGCTATTGCGCGATAGTCGACCCTGCGACCAACCGAGTCGTCGGGTTTGGAATGCTGGGACAAGCCAGCCCCCAAGCCGGGATCGTGGCTCCACAGAACGCTTCGGCACGCTTGAGTGATGCTTGGCAGGAGCTCTCAGCTCTGAATCAGAGCGATCGAGCAGATGTCTTGGCAGCAAATAATGCGTTGCAATACACGCTACAAGCTCCTGTCTTGGTGAGGAACTGAACCATGTCGGTCACCGCGTCTGTTCTCATCCTAAGTCCCGATCCGAAGTTAGCCGAAGAGGTGAGGTTGGCGTTTGAGGGAATTGGAAACGAGGCTCCTCGCTATCGGGTGGTCAGCGAATCGCATCAGTTGTTCGAGGTAATGCGTAATCAACCAATCTCGTTGCTGTTGATCGAATTCACCGAAAACCCCAAGGAGCTGACCAATTTGGTCAGCCAAATTCAGACAATCTCTCCAAACGCGAGAGTTGCAGCCATCATGAAACCGGAGGGTTTTGCAGATACCATCAATGAGTCGGCGGTTCTGATCGATGCAATGCGAGCCGGTGTATGTGATTTTCTTCGGCGACCGCTATCAACGGCCGACTTGTCGCGTTTGATCCGTCAAGTGGAAAACAGCAGCGATGAGAAATCGTCGTCCCTAGCCAAGCCGCTTGGCCGCGTAGTCTCCTTCATTAGCAATAAAGGGGGCGTTGGAAAGTCGACGCTTTCGACGAATGCTGCCGTTGCAATTGCCCGCCGTGGCAAACAGAGTGTGTTGTTGATCGACGGTTCGATCCAAATGGGTGTTGCAGCGGCGCTACTCGACGTAAGCCCTACTGCGACGTTGACTGATTTGGCACGTGAAGCCGATCGGCTTGATCCGACCATGATCCGCCAGACCGCGTCGGTCCACTCCAGTGGTTTGCATTTGTTGGCAGCTCCGTCGGATGCAGTCGAAGCGATGGAGGTTGATGACTTGGTGCTTGCGAGGATCATCACCCTCGCCCGGCAGACTTACGATGTGGTCATCGTTGATACGTTTCCTATGTTTGATCAGGTCGTCATTGCCGCTTTAGACCTCAGCGACCGCGTGTATGTGGTGCTTGAAAACGTCATTCCGACGTTGCTCGGTGGCGTGAAGTTGCTGAGTGTCTTGGAGCGGATCGGTTACCCGGCACAGCGGCAATCCATCATTTTAAACCGAGAGCAACGCGTTGCTGGCAGCTTATCAGTCGATGATGTCGCAGAACGAATGAATCGCGATATCGATCACCTGTTGCCCTACGATAAAAAAGTGATGTCTGCAGCCAACTGTGGTGTACCTATCGCGATGTCCGCCATTCGATTCAGCACCTTCAGTCGCGCATTGGAAAGACTGGCTGATGATGTTGCAGGACTTGGCGAGATAACGGCATCCAGAATCGAACAACAAGAAACACCTTTGGTTGTTCCTGACGAGAATGAGCCAACACACGAAGTTCACGAATACCGCGAATAGATTGTGAATTCCGGTTGATGTAAGAGGCATCGTAAGAAGCATGACACCCAGATCCGACGCAGAAACTCCAGAACCCAGCGTCCGAGAACTATTTGCGCGAGCAAGTTTGCAGTTGCCCGGAGAACGCGTCCGAAGCGAATCGTCGCAGGCGTCCAAGAGTTTCGCAAGCAGCAAAACTGCCCAACCCAGGAGCAGTACATCGTTCGCATCGGTCAAAGCGGCGATGCACACACAACTTTTGGAAGACCTAGATCGGCGCGATCGGATCACTGCAAACGAAGACGAGCTAACAGAGTTGGTCCAGGAATACGTCACCGAGGCACTGGCCACGGAAGACTGGCCCTTAAACGATGCCGAACGCCAACAACTTGTTGATGACTTGATCGAGGAAACCAGCGGTGTTGGGCCACTCGCACCGTTGCTTGCTGATCCCGCAGTTACTGACATCTTGGTGAATGGTCCATACAGTGTCTTCGTGGAACGATTCGGCCAGTTGGAATCGACGGGCATTCGATTTCGTGATGATGAACATCTCGTCCGCATCATCAGTCGCATCGCCGCACGTGTAGGCAGACGGATCGACGAAAGCTCACCGATGGTAGATGCCCGGCTTCCTGATGGCAGTCGCGTTAATGCGACCCTGCCGCCGGTGACGATCGACGGGCCCACGTTGTCGATTCGGCGTTTTGGTCGGCGGCGGTTGCGAAGCGAAGACCTTGGGCGACTCGGGATGTTTTCGCCCGCGATGCTGGACTTCTTGCAATTGGCTATTCGCGGACGCATCAACCTAATCGTTTCAGGTGGTACCGGTTCGGGTAAGTCAACCTTCTTGGGGGCATTGGCCGAATCAATTCCCGATTCGGAGCGAATCATCACAATTGAAGACGCTGCTGAACTTCTATTAGATCAGCGGCACGTCGTTCGTATGGAAACTCGGCCGCCCAACATCGAAGGTGAAGGACGTATTGTTGCACGTGATCTTGTTGTCAATGCGCTGCGTATGCGACCTGACCGAATCATCGTTGGCGAAGTACGCTCCGGTGAAGCACTGGACATGATGCAGGCAATGAACACCGGTCACGACGGATCCTTGACGACGATTCATGCCAACTCGCCTCGGGATGCGATTGCTCGTTTGGAAACCATGGTATTGATGGCTGGGATCGATCTGCCCGCCCGGGCGATCCGCGAACAAGCCGTCTCTGCCATCGACATCATTATCCAGGTTAAGCGATATGAAGACGGGGTGCGGCGAGTGCAATCGATTTCCGAGCTGGTTGGCATGGAAGGCGACACCGCTCAGCTTCAGGAGATCTTTCGTTTCCAGGCGACGGGGAAGGCGAATCGAAAAATCACCGGCGATTTTGTATCGACGGGAGTTGTGCCCAGAGTTGCCGAACGTTTACGAGAAAACCACATCGACGTGCCAATGCAATTATTTCAACGGTCCAATACCGCAAGCCCTAAGGGCAAAGAGGAGCGGGATGGACGGCGGAAATGGTAGTCTTTGCCGTCATTGCTTTATGGATCGTCGTTGGATTGGTTGGCGTGATTGGCTATCAAGCCTTTGTCAAGCGTCAGCGAACACTCGAGCGGTTTTTTGAAGCGACCGAAGATACTCTCGGCAGATCCGATGGAACTGACCTGCGCGAGGCGACTCCATCATCCGGGTTTCCCGAGTCCACTCGGCGTCTGAGGCGAAGATGGATGTGGTTGCCGTGGATCTTGGGAGTTCTTGTTGCGATCAGTATTTGGCTGTTATTCGATTGGCCGATCCAATACATTTTGGCGATCGCCGCTGTCGCATCGTTATTGCTTAGCCAACTCGAGAGCTTGCTTCATACGAGGCATATTGCCCGATTGGAGCGGCAGCTTGCCGATGCAATCGACATCATGGTTGGGGCTGTTGGTGCGGGAGCCGCGATCGGACCGGCGATCGACGCAGCCACAATCGAAACGGATCGTCCGCTAAAACCGTATCTGCAGGAACTGTCTGGGCGGATTCGTTTAGGGGATGAACCGGCTTCCGTTTTTCGATCCTTGGCCGACCGCGTATCGCTAGAGACATTCCTTTTATTCTCGTCTTCGTTGGCCGTTCATTACGAAGTGGGTGGCCGGCTGGCACCAACGCTGGCAACCGTAGGTCGAACGATTCGTGATCGCATCGAAGTTACCCGAAGAATTCAATCGAATATCGCTCAATCGCAGTTCAGCACCTATGCAATTCTTGGTCTGATCTACCTCATTGCGGTGATTGTGTGGCGCAATGGTCCTGAGCCGATGCGAGAATTCGTTTCTTCGACAGTGGGAAGCTGGTTCATCGCCGGTTCGATCATCCTGCAGGCCGTCGGCATCGCCTGGATGAACTTTATCTCAAAACCCAAGTTCTAAGACGAGTGCTGTCGCAAGGACTTGGTTCCTCGATGGTCGAGTAAGCCACCATGACAAGAGCTGCAATTTTATTCATCTTCGTTTCCTTCGTATTGCTGGCGACGCTACTTATCGCTCGCTGGGTTTTCCTGCGAAGTCGAACGCTTGATAGGTGGGAGCGGTCCGCCGATCTGGATGTCACCCAAGCACTTGATTCATCTTCGCCACGTGGTTGGCTATCTGGTTGGTTGTACCTTGCTGGATACCGAAGTCCGCTCGCCGTTGGTAGTTTCGTGACTGCAATGGCGGTTTGCACACTCCTCGGCGTCGGTTCTGCCGTGTTGTTTGCATATTCTGGTTTGCAGGAAATCATGGAGCGAACGGTGGTGCTGGTCCCTGGTGGCGTCGGTGAGACGTTCTTGCCTGTAGTTTGGGTCGCCCCCTGGATCATTGCACTATTACTGATTTGTCTGCCTCTGACCGTCGTTCGATCGGCCCGTCGAAAACGAGTTGCCATGATCGAGCAAGATTTACCTCTTGCGATGGAGTTAATGGCGACTCTGAGTGAAGCAGGGCTAAGCTTTGATTCAGCCTTACTGAGAATCCTTAAGACACGCTTAGCGGGACGACCGTTGGCCGCTGAGTTGACAGTTTATCAATCCGACTTGCTGGCCGGTCGCCCCAGGATCGAGTCATTGCGACGATTGAGCGGTCGCATTCGCATAAGCTCTATCTCAATTCTTGTTTCGGCACTTGTTCAGGCTGAACAGATGGGCATGGGGATATCACGTGTGCTACGTCAACAGGCTGACGATGTCCGTGCTCGACGCCGCGAGCGTGCGATCGCATTTGCGAATGCGTTGCCCGTTAAGCGACTGTTTCCGCTAGTAATCTGCTTTTTACCCGGACTGTTTGTATGGACGCTCGGACCGGCGTTCGTTCAATTGTTCAAATTGACCGAGACCTTTACGCAAGGGGGCGGGTTTTGATGGCAGTGCTACTCGACGCGACAAGCAACCGTGTACTGATTGAAAGATTGGAGGTCGCTAACTCTTTCTGGTCTCGGTTTTGGGGACTTCAACTCCGCGCTAAGCTTCCGTCAGATAGTGGTATCTGGCTTTCACCCTGTTCTTCGATCCATACTTGCTTCATGCGATTTCCGATCGATGTCGTGATGCTGGATGCTGAATTGACCGTTTTGGGTGTGCGGTCTCACTTAAAGCCATGGCGGGCGATTCGGTGCGTTCGTGGTACCGTTTCCGTGATCGAAACTGCCTTTGATGCCGGTGTTTGGGTAGTGGGGCAAACGCTTAGCATTCAATTCAAGGTTTGAAAGAAAACCCCGGAATTGCGACTCTGCGAGTACAAAAAGACTTCAGTTGCGTGACATTTTCGTGAGTTTGCTTCGCTTTAGCTGGCGCGATCGTTCCGATTTTGCCGATTACGAAAGGGTGTCCATTTGGTCGGACTATCGGCATCGTCACTTTACCCATCTTACGTCGATTAGTTCGCCGTTTTTATGGGCGTCGTTCATTCTGACTCATGGAAACTATGCTTCGGCAAAATACAAAACCATTGATGCTGCAACACGCATCTCTGATACTCGCCTCGGCCCTTTGGCTCACGACGAGCGGGATGCTCTTTGGTCAACAAGTGCCAGAGACTTCCAATGCGACGAGTTCTGCTGAGCAAGCGCCATTGACGCTCAATCAGCCCGTGCCACTCCCGCGTTCTGCGGTGGCGCCGATACTCGACGAGATTTCGCCACTGCCTGCCTCTCGGCTACAAATGGAACTGCCAGATGAACTCGTTCTGCCGGAACCAAGTGAAGCGATTCGACGCAAGGTAAAACGGTTTGTCCCCTCGGCCATCGACCCTGAATTACCACTCCGACTTGTCGAAGGTCGCCCCAAGATCCTGCAGCTTGCAGAGACACCTGTCCGGATCTATACACCGACGGACACGATTATTCGAACCGAGATCATTGACGAGCGGAGCGGAAAAGAGATTGCTGTCACAGGGTTAAAAACGGGCACTACGACGTTGATTCTGTGGTTCGACGATGAGACTCAGGCCAGTGGGCAAAACCATGTTGCCTACGAAGTGGTTGTGAGACCTGACCCGATCAAAAATCGTCCGATTGATCTGGTCGAAAAAGACATCAATCAAAAATTCCCCAATAGTTTCGTTGAGCTTGCACAGATTGAAGGTCGCGTAATCGTCCGTGGGCAGGCACCGGATGCGATTGAGATGTCGCAAATACTGAGTGTCGTTGCATCGGCAAGAGGATTTCGAACACCGTTCGCAGGTGGTTCGACGGGACAAACAGGGATCGAAGCAAACACAACTGTTAACCTCGCGAGCTTCGATGAACTTTCCCAACAAGACAGAGCTTCAGCAAGACGTAGGGAAATCGACCAGGGGGTTCTGAACGCTGCCGGAATCATCAACCAGATGAAAGTTATCGGTGAGCAGCAGGTCATGCTGAAGGTCACGGTGGCCGAAGTGAATCGTTCTGCCGCTCGCAGTATCGGACTGAACTTCGGTATCGAAAACAATGACGGCCTTACCGTGTTTCAGTCTTTGACGGGTGGTCTGGGCCAAGCATCCGGGGTGGGGGCAAGTCAGGGAAGTGCAAACGTTCTTGCGTCGCTTGACATGGGGCAGGTCAGTCTCGCCATCGAAGCCCTCCGTCAAATGAATTTATCTCGCACGCTGGCCGAACCGAATCTCGTCGCAATGAATGGACAGTCAGCTGACTTTCAAGCCGGCGGCCAATTTCCAATTCCTGTCATCAGCAGCGGTGGCGTCGGTAACAACTTGCAAGGCGTCTCCTTCGTGCCATTTGGCGTGCAACTGGAATTCACTCCATTCATCCAGGATCGCGACGTCATTCGATTGCGCATGAATGCAGAAGTAAGCACACGTGACGAATCACTTGGCACCAGTATCGGCGGGGGTGGAGGCGGAACGCAGGTGTCTGGCCTGAATAGCCGTAACTTTTCAACAACGGTTCAACTTCGCAGTGGTCAAACCATCGCCGTGGCAGGCTTGCTGCAATCGAATTTTGGAGCAAGCACCGAGCGAATACCATTCTGGGGCGACTTGCCGATGATTGGTGCGACTGGAGGTGTCAATCGAACTAGCAGCGGTGAGCAAGAATTGGTGATTCTCGTGACGCCGCATCTAGTTGCGCCCGTCGACGCATGCGAGACACCAGCCCTGCCCGGCAGCGATGTGCACGAGCCGACTGATCTTGAGTTCTATGTTGCCAACCGTTTGGAGAGCCGTCGGTCCAAAGACTATCGCGCCTCGGTTCGCACGGATCACGCCAGACAAAAGCGTGGCGAAGATTGCTGCGTCGATCAGTTCATGATCGGAGAAATAGGACCTACAGACCGGTGTTGCCCGCGGCAGACACCGGTGCCCCATCGATCTGTCCCGACATCCCAGGGTATGCAAGCACCAACGGTTTTATCTTCGGGCGGATCCGTGGAAGGTAATTCAGTATCGACAGCGACACTAAGTGACATGATTCAGAGGGGTGACCATGAGTAATCGAGTATTCATTCCTAGCGCGATCGTGCTGCTGGTCTGTTCTCTTCCGTTGGGATGCTCACAGCACCGAGGTGTATTGGGACACGATTGTTGTGCTGATATTCCACTAGGTGCGATTCCTGCTCCGGCTGGCAGCAAGATATGCGAGTGGCAAACCGAGCAGGTGACCGCCGCCGCTGCCGATCAGACCGTTTTGTACCAAGCCGACTTCGTTGATCGTTCGGCCACTCTCTCGCCAGCGGCACTCGAGCGGTTGTCCAGACATGCTCAAACCGACTTGGCCGCAGTCGGATCTTGGGTCATCGAGCCATCCGGTGAAGCAACGCTCGATACAGCTCGTGTCGACGCTGTGTCGAAAGAGCTCGCCATTCGTGGTGTCGAGTCTCCCGTGATTCAACTTGCGATCCCAGCTGCCCTTGGCCTCACTGGACCACAGGCCGAGAGAGTCGCTGGAAACCTGGGTAGTTCGAGAAATTCAAACTCGGGTTCCAATGCGCCGATCTCGCGACCGTCAGGATTCGGCGGATTCGGTAATGGGTTTGCAGGAGGTTTGAGATGAGTCGAAGCCTTGCATCGGTAATGCTTCTGATAATCACACTCGGCTGCCAGAGCATGCGTGCCAAGAAGTCGAGTGACTTTATCGAGCCACTCGCCGGCCAAATAATATCCTCTGAGGCGAAGCATAAGACCCCGAAATCAGAACGGGAACTTTGTATACAAACAGCCAAGGCGGTTGCTGAACGAGGTCATTTCACCGAAGCCATCGCGTTGTACGAGCAGGCAGAAAAACTCGATCGAGACCTTCCCGCCTTGGATCGAGAACTGGCAAATCTTTACGCACAAGCTGAACAATTCGACTTGGCAGTCAATCGATACCGACTTGCCATCGAAAAGCTGCCAAAGGATGCTGATCTGCGCAATAACCTCGCCTGGACACTTTTGGAATCCAATCGCTTGGATCAAGCAATCCAGGTTATCGATGAATCGCTACAGCAGTTCCCGCAGAATCGACGCTTGCAGTCAACCCGAGCGATCGCAAGCTACCATGCCGGTGACCGACAAGCTGCAATCCAGCAGTTCACGTCGCTGTATGGACCATCGGCTGCGCATCACAACGTTGCTCTATTGGATGTAGAATCCGGAAACCAGCAGAATGCTCTGACGGCCATTGAGCATGCGATGGTTGGTGCTCCCACCACCCAAACCATTCAATTAGCATCAGCCATTAAAAACAGTCAACAGAACGATTGATCTGGTAGCTGCTGCTGATTGCCCGTATCCGATACCATTGCCTGGTATCTCAGCAAGTTAAGGGATTGCTGCTTGACGGTACCCCGCCTACTCGCAATCGTTGCAATGTCCGCGAAGCAGGATCTCGGTGACCTGCCCAACGAGTTGACTGACGGATTTGCTCTTCTGCGTCAATTCAATGTCCTCCATGCACGAGACCGCGCCACAATCGACACACACGAAGTGGGGGTGTGAATTGTGTTCTTGCTCGGATTCTCCGATGATCTCAAATCGCCATACATGATCGCCTAGCTCGGACCGACGGACCAAGTTAGCCGCTGCCATGTCAGTCAAGTTGCGAAAAATCGTCGCCTTATCGATGTCCAGGTGGTGTAGGGCAGCCGAAACTTCTGCGTGAGTCATTGGGGCTTCTGCATCCTCGAGCACCTTCATCGTCGCTAATCTCGCCGGGGTGGCCCGAAGTCCAGCGGATTGAATCCGCTTCTTGACCGCGTCGGTCGTGTTCTCTTTTTGACTCATGGCGTTCCAGATGACGGAAGTGATTGCGCGAGCAAACGCACGCGATGTGCGAGGGTGTCCACTCGCATCCAACAAAAATAGAGCCTCGTTTCAAAAATTAACATCTCAAAAAGTCACTCATCTTTCAACATGCTCACAAAAATCTGCGGTGCAGTGCCGAAGCCGGCCGCAGTCTACTTGCAACAGATGTGCAAATGCAGTGTAATTGCAATTG
>JBMYRF010000068.1:1445-14734 GCA_049602075.1 Rubripirellula sp. | reverse complement strand
ATGTTGTGGTTAATGCGTTTGGGGGATCGGAGTTGCTGCCGGAAGCCACGACCACGGCCGTTGCTTTGGTGGGTGCAGTGGGAAACACCAACCTTGATACAATTTATCGAAATGACGATGAATGTGATGACGAGGAGCAATGTGGAGCCAGTATTTCGGCTTCGATCAAGGATGGAAGTAATGTCCGCGCACCGCTGGGTGGCGTTGTCGTCAATGCCGTCTCCGATGCTCAGGCGACGGCAAGCGTCAACGCTCATACTGCGGCGATTATCGCCGCCGTGGACGTCGTGTCTCAGCGAGTATGGGTGTCGCCAACGGTAACGACGTTGATCGATCGGTCCACGCTCGAGGGTGCGAAGGTGATTGCGAATGCGATCTCCAATGACTTGGCGACCACGCAAATGCGCGGTGGAGACGGTGGAGTCGTTTCAATCAACGTGGCGAATATTTATTCCGAAGCGAAACCCGTTGTGACGACCGAGGTTCAGGGGAATGCACAGATCGACGGGGTCACTCAAGTCATTTTGCGAGCCGAATCGACGAGCAGCGCCGAGGCATTATTGGGACCGGATCAAACCGACGGGAATGAACGTGAATTGAATGTCGGTTTGATCACTGTATCTGCAAGTGATTCGTTCGCAACCGTCGCACCTGCCGTGGACGTGAATGTTGGATTCGCCTCCGTTCACAGCGGTGGCGAATTACTGATTGACGCCGTTGGCGGTCGCTTGATGGAGCGGCCCAAGGAATCCGACTTTGACGCAGAAACGGGTGTCGATGCGAATGCCGATGGCCTGGATGCAAACACCATCGAATTTACCACCGAACACGGTTTTGGCTACGGGGATGCAATTCAATACGCCTCAAGTGATACCTCGAATACGGATCCTGTCGGCGGACTGACACCTGGTGACATTTATCGTGCCATTCCTCGCGATGCGACAACCATCCGACTCGGCAGCGTTCTGGTGACCGGGACCGAACTCTCGGTCTATCATTCAGAGACACCGATCACTTGGCATCAGGCGATTGATCTAGCCGAGTTGGCTGGAGGTCGCTTGGCTTCCCTGACAAGTGAGGCGGCAAACAACGAGGTGCTCTCATTACTGCCGGAGGGGTACGAGGCATGGATCGCCGGCACGGATCGGGAAGACAACGGCACATGGGTTTGGGAACTGCCGGGTTCACAGGATGTCGTCTTCTGGATTGACGGTCAGTCGGTGGACGCCTATTCCGATTGGGCCGCTGGGACCCCTGATACGACTCTGGTCGGAGTGGATTATGCTGCCATTGAGAGCTCGAGTGAGCATGCCGCCGGTACTTGGGTCGCCAAGCGCAGTGATGAGACGTTGAACTACTACGTGGTCGCTTCGCCAAATAGCGATTCGGTCAACCTGTTAAACAATGAATTACGATTCAAGAACCCGCATTACCTCTACGGCGCCCAGCCGAACGATGGCGGCGAGTTTGGCGAGGATGCACTTGCGATGACAGCGTCCGGATACTGGATCGACCTGCAGACGTTGGATGAATTGACCGCCTACATTTACAAAGAAGCATCCGGGGAATTCAAACTTGAAAAGGCACCCGAAGATGCGGGATGGAATTTCCGTGAGGCGGTTGCCGATGCAAAGAGCAACGGTCGTATTTTAGCGGAACAACTTACCCCAGTGGATAATGAAGCGATCAAACAATTGATAATCGATAACAAAGTCACCGAAGCGTGGCTGGGTGGCAACGATTTTAATGAAGAAGGAAATTGGGTTTGGAACGAGACTGGGGAAGTGTTCTGGCAGGGTGGTTTGTATGGTGAGGCAGTCAATGGAGCCTTCACCAACTTTGCCTCCGCGACCCAAGTGATTTATGACGCGGGAGTGATTCCAATCGGCGGTTTGGTCGACGGTGAGACCTACCTGGTCCGAGAGATCGATCTCTCAGAGAACGTGTTGAAACTCAATCATCCTGATGCTCTGCCGGTTGCCCCAATCGATTTTGATGGCACGGCGGTTGGTGATGATGCCGACGGAAACAGCGTTCTCAATATTGACGCACATGGATTTGTCGATGGACAAATTGTGACTTACCGAGCCGCAAGGCCGTTGCAGTTTAACGCGTTGGACGTGAACGCCGATACGGAATCGGTTACGCCCCACGACGATAATGTAACGTTCAATATCGACAACCCCGCGAAGGACGCCGAGCTGCTAAGCAATGATGAGCAGGTGGTGTATGCAGCAAATGCAACGAATGCACAGTGGTTCTGGCTACCCAATGAATACGAAGAGACAAGTGATCAGCCATTCTGGCCTCAAGGGATTGAGACCACAGCGGACACACCGTACGAAAACTGGAATGCCAACGCACCCACCAGCATTGACACCCAATTTGCTTCCGTGATGGTGGATGGTGGAACTTGGAACAACTACTCAGCCACGCAGACCATCAGCGGTTACATCCTCGAACGCCCGCAGTTTCAAGTTTCTCCATCGAGATCCAAAGGTGATGAATTTAGTAGTGCCGTGAATAATTGGACCGGCGTTTGGCCTGCGACGATCACTACCACAGACGAGTGGGAGCAAGCAAGGGAGGCAATCGGTGACCAAGATGTTTACCTGGGAGGATCCGATGCGGAGGAACGAAGCCATTGGGTATGGACCGATCTGAGTCCGGAGGAAGAAAGTGGTAAGGAATTCTGGGATGGAAAGTCCAAGGGAGACGAAAAAGATGGCTACCAGAGTTTTTGGAATCACGGTGAGCCGAATGATACGGGCTTAATCAATCGTGAAACCCAGTTGCTGATGTATGCCGATTCTGGCCTTTGGAACGATGTCGGTACGGATGAGCGCCGTCCATGGTTAGTTGAGTCCAAGCAGTTTACGTACATCTCGTTCAGTGGCACCTACGAGGAAGCCAGAGCCGACGCGAAAAATCAGGGTGGTTGGCTGGCAACCATTCGTTCTGAGGAAGAAAACGAAGCTGCGCTCGCCGTGTTAAAATCCGCTTCAACCGGATTGCTGCTTTGGATTGGCGCCAGTCAAGATCAAAGTGCGGGTGACTGGAGATGGGTGGATACCGAAACAACACCGAACGGAGACCCATTAACCGAGCCGGTAGAGACGGCGTTAACGTACGAGAACTGGTACCCCGAAGAACCGAACAACTTCAACGGCAACGAAAACTACCTTCAGATGTACGCCGACCCGGCCTACAAAGGAAAGTGGAACGATAACAATGGTGCGACGCGTCTAGGTGGCTATCTTCTGGAAAAAAAAGGCGACTTTGAGCTCATCACAGGTAGTTTCGATTGGAATGACGCGTTCCAGGATGCCAAGGCAAGAGGTGGCCAGCTTGCGACCATCAATAATAGCAGCGATCAGCACTTGGCCGAATCAAAATTGGGTACTTCCAGCGTATGGATTGGGGGCACAGATGAAAATCACGAAGGTACCTTCCAATGGGTTGAAATGGAGGGCTATCAAAACTGGACCTCGAATGAACCTTCGTTGAACGGTGAGCGCTACGCACACCTTCGAAGTGACGGAACTTGGAATGATCGATCTGCAACGGATGAACTGACTGGATACCTGCTGGAAACAGACGGTGACTACTCGATCGTTACCGGAACGTTTACCTGGTCCCAGGCGAAGGAAGATGCCGAAAATCGCGGCGGTCATTTGGCGATCATCGACAGCGCTGAAAAGCAGAACACAGCCGAATTGATTGCCAGACGTTTTGCATGGATCGGTGCAACTGCCAATCAGCTGATTGATGGATTGGAGGAGGGTGAGGCGTACTATGTTACCCGAGGGACTGGCGACGAATATCAGCTTTCCCATAGTTCGGGCGGTCCGTCGATCGCAATTAGCGGCGAGAGCAAATCGTCCGCGGTGAACCACTATCTTATCCCCGCCGATCAGCAACCAATTGAAGGCTTAGCGGAGGGGCAGTCCTACTACGTCATCAAGGAATCTGACAACTCATTCCGACTTGCGGCGACCCTAAAGGATTGGACTGCGAGAACGTCCATCGACTTATCAGGCAGTGACACCACCGGCAACGGGTACTCAGGAACCATAGGATTGGGAAGCACCCTTGGGACTGAGGGCTTGGACTTGACAGATGCTGGACAGGGGCGACACAAGTTGATCGTCGACCTCACCGAAAGGGGTGCGGGAGACCAGAGTTTCGCGCGTGTCAGTCCGGGATGGCGATCACCATTTGACCGCGGGCTCAATCATGGCGAAGCGAAGGCAGTGACCACTGGCGGTGGTGGTGGAGTCGTGGGTGTCGGTGTTCCACGCGCTATGGCCTTCAGTCAGCCGGATGTCGGTGTCACCATTGACACCGGTGCGAGACTTCTGGGTGAGACGGTTTCTGTCAACTCTCGCTCACACGCCAACGCGGACTCGTTTGTTGACAACACCTTTGTGGGATTTGTTGTCGAAAGTGGAAATTCCACTGCCAGCACGCAAGCTAACGAAACGAGTCAAGTTGAGATTTACGGCAGTATCCACGCTGATATCGACCTGCGGGTCGCAGCGACCAATGAAGACAATTTGTCTTCCGAGTCAATTACGCGGGGGGGCGGCGCCATCCCGCTGCAAAACTCATGGTCGAGAGTCACGCATCAATACACCACCGAGGTACTGCTGGACGACTTCGCTCGCCTGTCAGCAGGCAATGAGCTCAAGATCGAGGCGCACAGTAGCTTCGATGACGAAATGGTGTCCAAGGCCAAAGCGGGTGGTATCGGTGGCGAGATGAAAGCCAACACCGCAGGCGATGATGATTCGAAATTAGTAAACGACCGGAAAAACCTGGGTTTGCGAATTGGTACCGAAGATGATCGATCGACTACCACCATCGATATCGGCGCGTCGTATTTAGATGCGCGATCAATCATGATCGATGCTGCCGTGAGGGACGCCACCGCGTCAGCCTATTCGGAAGTACGTGGTTATGGCTTGATGACCAAGAAAGCGACGGCAACCAGTCGGTTCTACGACGATACCAATGTCACCATTGATAATAATGCTGTCCTGCATGCCTCGGATGAAATCGCCATTGGTGCCCATCATGACAACGTGGACATTCATTCCCATGCCAACTTTTTCCGAGGTGGAAAAATGGGCTGGTTCTCGCTGCGAACGCAAACCTGGGTCGATACTCGGTCACGAATCCACGCTGACGAGGATGTTGAAATCCTAGCCGATGCCTTGACACTCGAGGCGCTGCATGAAGAGGTCGATGTTCAGACGCGACTCACATACGGGGAGGTTGATTACACCGACACCTATGACTTTAGTTCGTCGGAGTACAACGATCTCAAAGACAGTTCAAGGGATGACAGCGGGTCCGACAGTAAGATCTTTAACACGCTCAATGAAATCAACTTCAATGCAACGGTTCATTTTAAGGATCGTCGTTATTTGCACATCGATGACCAGGGATTCGTGACTGACGCGGATGGAATCACCTTGAACAATGGGTCCATCAATCCCGGTGACCAGTACCAACCAAACGACTTGATCCTCGTTGATCCGATCAACTACCAGAGCAGCGGAAGCAACTTCGATGCCTTGAATTACGTTGCCTCCGCTGAAACAAACGTCAGTGAGCAAGAGTGGACGCTGACTGACAACACTTCCAGCGTGCTAAAGGGAACACCTAACCTGGCCAGCGCTTCAAGCGTGTCGGTGATCAATGAATCGCTTTCGCCGATGGAAATCCAAGGAATCGACTTGGATCCTCGTGAGGGAAATCAGGCCGGCCTGGCAGATAGCTTGACCCTGAAACCAGATGACGGATCCATCGACACAGATCAGTGGGCACCAGGAACGGAGACCGATTCTGGGCAAAGCCTTGGCCTATTCCGAATGGAGAATACGAACTCGGATGGATCCGATCTGATCATCAGCGGTGACATCGATGCCGGATTAGGACAAATTCACCTGGTCACCCTCGGTGGTAATCTTCTGGCGGGGTCTGCCCAGACACCGGTTACCCACCTGACCGCTGCGGCCATCATCCTGGATGCCCCTAGTGGGGAAGTTATCGGGAATCCAGATGGTGCCGCCGATCCCTTCACCTTAGAGTTTCTGGAGCGACCAACTTATCCCGATCGTGTGCTGAGACGTGACCCGGATGCTTACTGGAGACTTGGTGACACTTCGGGCCTCGAAGCCGTTGACCAGTCTGGCAAGGATCATAACGGCACCTATGGATTGGATGCCGAGTTGAAGAAGACCGGTGCTTTGGTGGGTGGTAACACATCGGTCCGTTTCACCGGGAGCACGGATAGTTATGTCGAGGGTGCGGATTTCACGCCGACGGGATTGGATGGGCAAACAGTCAGTGGTTGGTTCATGGTGGAAACCACTGATTTTGATTGGCAGGCAGTCTACTTCATGGGCGACCCGGGAACTGGACCCACCGATTACACCAACGGCGGGGAGAATCGCGAAAACACGTTCTGGGTTGGACGCGATGGTTTCCTGCATTGGGCAATTGGCTTGCAAGACCAAGCGGCCCAGTACGAAGTCACTACCGATGCGGGAATCATCATGCCGGGACGTTGGTATCACTTCGCGACGGTGCTCGATTCCGCCAATGGCCAGATGCAACTGATGCTTAACGGGGAGCTGGTCGAGTCCCGCTCAGACTTGCCCACCAGTTCAAAGGTTCGATCCGAATCGGGCAATTGGTTGCTCGCTAACTCGCCTTCGAAAGAATCCGGATATCACGGTCGACTGGACGAAGTGGCAATCATCAATCGTGCATTGACTCAAGGCGAGGTCTCGGGTCTCTACCTTGCCTTTGGCCCTGCTGCCGATGCGCACTGGCGAATGAACGATGCTTCAACCGTGCGAATGGAGGATCGAACGGTCAATCAGATTGACGGTCGTTACTTCAATGTGGAGAACGCGGTGAACGCTTCGCCGCAGGGTTTGGAAAACGCTGCCTACCTGGACGGCGGCCAGGAGACCTACATGGCTGTTGGCCAGAACGACATACTGGATAGTGATGTTGCCCAAACGATCACGGCTTGGATCAAAGTCGAGGCTTTTTCGGACAACAATCCCTATGCAGTTTTTGTCAAGCAACCAACGGACGATCCCGCAGATGCCTCGTCCGGATCGCTTTCACTGTACGTCGACTCTTCCGGCACGCTGAATTTATTCATGCCCCTTGCCGATGGCACCAGCACGTTACTGAACTCCGATGCCGGTCTCATCGACACGGAACGATGGCATCAGGTTACCGCAGTGATCGACACGATAGAACAAACCGTTGGGATTTTTGTTGACGGATTGCTTTCTATTGAGGCGACGCTTACTGGCAGTGATTCTTCGAACACCCTTGTGATCCCGGACGGCAAGTGGCGGCTGGGCAACGACTTTAGTGGGCAGTCTGGCTTCAGGGGTTGGATGTGGAATGTCTCGATTCGCGACGAACCGCTCAAGCCTTTTGCGATTGCCACGCAATACGGTTTGATTTTCAGGCGTCCAAACATCCTGCAACCGCGAAACGTTCGGGCCCAGGGAGACGTTGATCTTCAGCTGAAAGCATTGGTGAATGATGATCGCGAGGAATCGTCCACACGATTCAACCTGATTGAAACAGATGGCAATGTTGATTTATTGTTATTGACGCCCGATTTGATTGGCGAGCAATCACTGAGTGCTGAGGACTACGTCTACAGCTTGGAATCAATTGTCGCTGGTGGCAACCTGACGATAACGTCAGACCAGGCAACGTCTTTGGATGATGCCGTTGGGCTAGAAACTCATTTCCAGCTGACGAATCGTCCGACATCGAACCTTCGTATCGACATTTCCGGCAGCGTGCTTGTCAATGATGATGGTCCGCGAGTGGTCGGCGACGAGTTGCTGAATGCTGGAATCAATTCGGATTATGGACCCATTATCTTAAACTCTGCCGCGGACGTCAGAATCGTAGATCGTTTTGAAACCGGCCAAGATTCTTACTTCACTTGGGGAGGATCAGGGCAACTGCTGGAAAATGGAAATGCTGACTCGACCGATCTGATTGCGGGCACCTTGCTGTTGGCATCATCGGGCGGCTTGGGAATGCCCGGTGAACCTCTGAGGACCAATGTCACGCGACTCGTTGGTAGTCAACCAACTGGACCGGTGCACGTCTACAACGATTCCGATTCTTTGACCATCGGAAATCTCATCGTCGATCGTGGTGATTTGGAACTGGTCAACTCACATCAAGTGCTTGTCAATCGAGCGGTCAGTGTCACCGGCGGCGGCGATATCGTCATTGCGGCCAACGATCAATCAACAAGTAATTTGTTGCGTGCCGCGAGTCAGACTTTCCAGAGGCAAGTGCGTTTCACTTATTCGAACTGGAGCGATGGTGAGCCAAACAATGCGAATGGCAATCAGAACTATCTCCAGATGTACGCCATCGCGGGCTATGAGGGAAAATGGGACGACCTCGATGGCAATACCGCGTTGGCGGGATATTTATTGGAACTCGATGGCGATTACGAGTTGATCAAGGAATCGTTTACATGGCATCAAGCGATCAATGATGCCCAATCCCGCGGCGGACAATTAGCAACGATCCAGAGCCAAGAGGATCAGAATCGCGCTGAAGCGTTGCTTGAGGGCTTTAATATTTGGCTCGGTGGAACGGACCAGGGACATGAAGGCGATTGGACCTGGGTTACGCTGAATCACTATCAGAACTGGGCGCTCAACCAACCTGATAACAACAATGGTACGGAACACTACGCACACCTCCGCACCGACGGGACCTGGAACGACCTGCCAGGTGACAGCCTGATTGATGGTTACTTGCTGGAAATCGCCGGGGTTTATTCTGCGATCACCTTTGATGACAAGATTAGTTGGTTTGATGCGAATCGTGACGCCAAGGGACGCGGCGGCCAGCTTGCCACCATCGGAAGTGAGAAAGAGCAGTTAAGAGCGCAAGGGGTAGCCAATAACAAGCAGTTGTGGATTGGTGCTACCGATATACAAAATCCTGGAAATTGGCTTTGGTTGGAACAAGAAAGCCTTGTGGTAGGTGCAGAGGTTTCAACCAGCGGAGGTGATGGCGATATCCTTTTGTCTGGAAACTCCGGAATTGTTGTTCAAAGTGACCTGACGCTCATTCAGTACGAAAAACCATTTCTTTTAAATCAAAATCAGTACGACAACTGGCATAGTGGTGAACCAAACAACTTCGGCGACGGCGAAGATTACCTCGCGATGTATGCAGATGGCACCTGGAACGACTATTCGGGCGATTCAGTGTTGCCGGGTTACATCCTGGAAGTGGATCAGCAGTTTCATTTCATCGCGGGAAGTTTCACTTGGCATCAAGCTTCCTATGATGCGCAATCTCGTGGTGGACGACTCGCCGTATTGGATAACGCAAATGATCAACTCAGAGCCCAGAATCACAATGGCGGCTCCACGGTCTGGATAGGCGCCACCGACCGAACGGTTGAGGACGAGTGGAAATGGGTAGTCAGTGACAACTACCTCAATTGGGCGGAGAACCAGCCGGACAACTATTTGGGGAATGAAAATTACGGAATGATTCGTCCCAGCGGGGAATGGAATGACCTTTCTGGCGAATCGGCTTTGGAGGGTTATCTTCTCGAGACAGATGGCGAGTTCAGTGTGGTGCAAGGTGGTAGTTACACCTGGCAGGAAGCGTTTGTCGATGCGCAAAGCAAAGGTGGCCGCCTTGCCGTGATTGTCAGTGCACTCGCACAGGCAAAAGCAGAAGAGGCAATCGCTGATTACGATCTAAACCTGTGGTTCGGTGCTTCGGATGCGGGCCAAGAGGGCTACTGGAAATGGGTTGACGTCGCCTCTGCAGATTACGAATTGGTCATTTCCAGTAGTGGCTTCGGTGATATCAACTTGGCCTCAGGCACTCGGTATCAAGATGGATTTCTAACTGACATATACGAGCGGTACAGTCAAAGTTCCTCGTTGCCGATCCGCGAGGCACCTATCGTTGATGTCCAAGCCTCCAGTGAACTAACGGTTTCTCCTTGGTCGCGGCAAGCCGTGCATGTGATTGATGGTTCAGGATTGTCGGCTTCCGGTGATCATGTCATCACACCGGATGGCTCCATGTGGCTGTCCAATGGCACCCTCGCAGAGCCCAACGACTTGGCCCCCTACATTGAGTTTGACCTAGGATTTGTCCAAAGTCTGGATCACTTGCAAATCTGGAATTACAACGAGACATTATCCGGTCGCCCAGAGTTACTTGCTCGCGGGATTGAGCAAGCTGATATTTCGATTGCAGGCGAGGACGAGATTTATCGACGCGTAATCACGGGGCAAACTTTCGCAAAAGCACCGGGGCTCAGCACCGTTGATTTCTCAGAAACCGTTGATCTCAGCGGTTGGGATGCTCGGTACATCAAGTTGGACAACCTGAAGGCGTTCTCCGGCGACGACAACAACCTGATTGGGCTCAGTGAGGTGAAGATCTTCGTTGAGGAGTTTGCGAACGAGTCAAGCATTGTGATGGACTACGGAAGTCGGCTCACGAGTGACCGCGGCGACATCTCCCTCGTTGCTCCTTCAGACGTGACGATCAGCGAGATCACGACGCTAAAAACTGGCAATGGCCAGGGGGGAACCGTTCTGATCGTCGCGGACTATGATGGCGTTAAAGGAACCCACCCGACATACGGTGGAAGTATTCTCGGTGTTGGCGATGCCACCAATGTGATTGCTGAGCATGCGATTTTCGTTGCTGAGGGCGTCGAAGGTTTGGAGGGTTCTGGCATTGGTGGTAAGCTTCGAGCGTTAAGCACTGAGGTTAGCCGAATCGCTGCCATCACCGACGCCGGGAACATCTCAATCGAAAACGAGGGTGACCTGACAATCGGAGAGATTCCCCTGAATTTGGGGAACCATCTTTCTTCCGAAAATGTCATGTCGCTGGCCGTATCGCAGAGTGCCGTGCCCGTTCGCATCAGCCAACTGCAGGAGCAGATTCGCCAATCGGTTTCCATTGGCGATCATGGTTCAACCACGCTATCGGGCCTTGCGGTGCTGGATCGTGGGGAAATCGAAAAAGCGGAAACGAAGATTTCTGTGAAGACATCTGGCAACCTAACTGTCATGCCGGATGTTCCTGTCTTCAACCTGTCCGGTGGCCCAATCATTTTGCTCGCCGAGAGCGACACGAATGCGGATAGCCTCTTTGAAGTGATCCCTGATGGAATGACATGGGAAGAGGCCTATCAGCATGCGATAGACAACGACGGTCGCATCGCCAATCTGACAACCGAAGAGATAGCGGATTTCGTCGGGGACTCAGCTACACCGGGCCGGTACTGGATTGGAGCCTCCGATTCAACGGTTGATGGCACCTGGGCCTGGTTGTACCCAACCCAAGACGGTCAAGCGATTCAGGTTCCGCTCTCCGAAGGCTACACAGACTGGGCTGCGGCTAACCCCGGTAACACTGCGGACTCAGATCACGCGGTCATTGATGTGACGTCCGATGGAAGTACCCAGTCATACGATTGGTACAGTCAGTCGGGGCAGGATACGTACGGCTATATCCTGGAAAAGCAACCCGATGCTCGGTTGACTCTCGAGTCGCCGATTTTCACCTCTGGGGGTCTGGGGGAAATTTATCTCTACCAAGGCTCTGAAGAAGAGTTGCTCATCCCACAACCGATCCCAACTCAGACATGCAACGCGTACCTTGCAGTAGACGATTCAGGTGTGATCACCGAAGGTCAGACGTTTGTTGTTTCTTTGGACGCATGCCTACCAACGGTACAAGTGGTTCAGCCTCAACTGACTGCCGAGGGTGAATCAGATGTTCCGCATTACTTCTTCTCGACAAGTGAGCTGGAGCGTAACGCGTCGGTTTACGCCGATGGTACTGAAAGTCCAAGTGCGCGGTTGAAGCTAGAAGACAACGGTCTGCATACGATCTTCATTCGAGTGTCCTACTCCGATGGTCAATACACTGATTATCAGAGGGTCGTGAACGTCGCAGACATTCCGCTGACCTCGTTCGATGTGGCTCAAGTTCCGAACTTGGAAGAAGCATTCGGCAGAGTCACTCTCGCTGGTGATTTTGCTGGTGGTGGCCAGACGGATCAACATCTAGTTGTGATCGACTGGGGTGACCGTACGGCCCCCAGTATTCTGAGGCACGATGAACTTCAGCGTGACTTCGCTGTCCACCACGATTACGAAACACTTGGCCTTTACGAAATTCAGGTGGCCGTGACCGATCTTACCAGCAATGACTTCCTCACGAGAAACCTTTTGGTCGAGACTCGCGGTGCGAGTGTTGATCAAGGGGAACTTCGGATCATCGGTTCCGCTGTTTCGAATTATGTGATGGTCAGCGAAATGAATGATCAAATCATCGTTCAACTAGGAGATCTGGACTCATCGGCTCCAATGGAGGATCGCCCTTCGCTCTCGAACGTCGTGACAGAATCCTTTGATCCGAATGCGTTTGAATCGATTGTCGTTTACCTCTCATCAGGAGACGACCTGCTACTGGTTGATCTGGACACGGAACACCCAATCACCGCGTATGGCGGACAAGACGATGACATGATGATCAGTCAAGGATCGGCGGTCGTCTTCTATGGTGAGCAGGGCGAGGATACTCTTCAAGGCAGCCATCGCAATGACTTACTTGATGCCGGGGAGGGCGCCGATCACACAATTGGCGGTGGCGGGAACGACCAGATTCGAATCGATTCACTCGAAGATCGAGTCGATGGTGGTGACCAATATGATCAACTGATTTGGGTCGGACCTGCCATTCCATTCGATTTTGATTCGCTGTTATTCTCCGGAATCGAGTCGATTGTTTTGACTGATTCTCCGGAGACTGTGATGTCGGTTGACCTTGAATCCTTTGAACGAGAAACGGGATCGCAAAACTTGCACATCGATGTCGCGTCGTGGGATCAGTTTGATTCTCAAGGCGATTGGGTCTTAATGAGGGCCGACATGTGGAACGGACAGTATGCAAGGACCTACTCGACATCGCGAGCCAAGATGTTTTTGCAGAACAAACTTGGTTTCCTTTTGTATGGTTTTTCGGATGGCACCTTTGCGTTAGATGATCAGGTGATCATTACCGGTCCACTGGAAACAACCAATCCTGTCGAACCGGCCGATGTCGACAATGACGGTCGAGTGAACGCTCGGGATGCTCTGGTTGTGATCAATCAGATCGGAAGAAACTCGAAAGAAGATTCTTCCAACTCGATGGTTAGTGACCTTGGAACCAGCACACGA
>JBMYRF010000068.1:0-1436 GCA_049602075.1 Rubripirellula sp. | reverse complement strand
ACTCGAAAGAAGATTCTTCCAACTCGATGGTTAGTGACCTTGGAACCAGCACACGACTGGTCTTTAGTGATGTGAATGCGGACAAGAGAGTGACAGCGATGGATGCTCTGCAGGTCATCAACAAGCTGAGTCGATCTGATTCGCAAGGTAATCTCGCGGAGGGAGAGCAATTGGAATCAACTTGGCTCCCTTACCAATACGACATGGATGCCTTGAGTTTGTTGGCCATCGACGGTTCAACCGATCCGGTATTTCGCCAAAAAGATTGGGAACCCGGCGATGGTGAGGAACGTGACCGCGATACCTGTTGGAAATCTGATCCAAAGGATATCAGTGGTCGAATTCCTTCCACGCCGCATCAAGCTTTACGAGTGGATGAGGCGCGGGATCTGATCTTTTTAGCCTTCGGCCGGGATGATGCACAGGACGAGCAGAACGACCCGCTCGACTGGGACAATGTCGAGGGAACACGAGAGCATGCTCTGAATTCCTGTTTGGAGCTATTGGACAACTAAGTCGTCGGGGTAGTGAGCTACCGGACTTCGGCGGAGATCAATTTGGCAACTCGATTCTCGTTTTGGCTCCGGTTCAGGTTTCCAAGCCGGGTGGGCTGTCGAGTTGCGTGGGTAACGCGGGACTGAGATTTTCGGTCAAAAGGTTTCAGGATTTCAGCATCAAGGAACGCTCTTTACTCGGTTCGAGGTTTTTAAGCAGACGCAGCTCGGACTGAGAAATAAACATGAATTGTGTGGCCTACCGCAGAGAACAAATTCACGTTTCAAGGGAGAGCGAACTGCGAAGGGCTACAGATCAAGCAAGCCGATACCTTCCAGGAAAACCTGGAAGGCTCTCGCTCATATCGATAGCAGGTTTCCCAAAAGGAAATCCACCAGTGATGAACTTCGTCGTTAGGTGGATCCGCTAAATCTGCGTCGCCAGCCGCCTGAAAACAGGTCGTTCATGGGACGTTAAAAATTGGCTGGACGTTAAAAATTGGCTGGCATCGGACAAATACCTCAAGGCAACATAGCATGGTGTTCGCGGAGCAAAACTGGCGTTCACGCAGCCGCAAAATGAATTTTTAAGATGCCGAAGTTCGGATTTCGATGTCGATTCGTTGGCACTCTGCGCTGGTCAGGTTACAGGTGTGTCCATTGCCGCTAAGTAGGTTTATCAGCAAGGTGATTGAACGCGGCGGATTTTCGCCAGCCTGACACCAATCCTGACTGGCTCTGCGTCAATCCATACAACCGCCATGCGCTTGCCACTCGCGGAGCGGGCAGTATCCTTGAGCGGCGATTGGGAATTCTGCCGAATCCACCATGAATGCCAACTTGTCGATCTTCATTACGGACTGGGTTTGCCAGGTTTTATCATCTGGAGAAAAACCGGTCACCAACGTCGAGTGACCGGTCAATCTTTTACCGATCAATCCG
>JBMYRF010000067.1:0-14924 GCA_049602075.1 Rubripirellula sp. | reverse complement strand
CACTCAAGCCAAGAGACATCGCTTGCCCCCGATTGCCCCCGATTGCCCCCGATTGCCCCCGATTGCCTTGTCCAGCTGGCTCTAAGCTCCCAAATCCGTTTGGTTTACACGATATGCACGGCAACGCGTGGGAGTGGTGTTCGGACAGGTATGCCCCCTATCCAAGCGGCGTTGTCGCGGTGACGGACCCAACGGGTGCAGATAGAGGCTCGTGGCGCGTAGGCCGTGGCAGCAGTTGGTTCTACGGTGCCAAGAGTTGTCGGTCGGCAAACCGTGGCAGGGGCATCCCGTCGGGCAAATTGGGGACAGGCACAAATTGTTGTGTCCCTAATTCGAATGGTTTCGTGCCTGTCCCCAATTCGTTTCCAATTCGTTTCTTCCCCAATTCGTTTCGGCATAAACCTCAGCGGCTGATTTGCAGTCAATTGGTTCCACGTCAATTCGTGCCTGTTCCTAATTCGATTGCGTTTTCGTGTCCCCGTTTTCGATTCCCAGGAGTCATTGCCTGTCCCCGTTTTCGTTCGATTCGGGTATCTTGAGCGAGTACGGGGAAGAGCGATTGAAGCAGTAGGTGCGTCGCTCAGTATCTTTCTTTTATTGGCCGTCGCGACATTGTTGCCATGCATCTCGGTCGCGCCTCAACACCATCCATACTTCTGCTAGGCTGTCGTTTGACCTCTGACACGATTGGCGGTAGGAACCAAGTGTCCGTTCCAGGCAATCGCTAACACGAGCCGATGAATTTCTTGCTTGCGTCAGGTTCAGGTCAGAAGTTGATCGCCGCTAGTGACGAGATGTGTCATACAAAACTCAACCAGGTAATCCTTGATCCTGCCTACAGCCTCAGGTACTTTGAGCCGGCAAATTACCCTCAGTTCCGCTCGGCAATAAAAGCAAAGACATCCTGTATCCACCGTCATTCATTTCATAGGAAAGTGAACGGAGAACACAATGAAACGCAAGGCTTCAATCGCAATTCTTCTCGGTCTCGTGGCAGTTTTCTTTCTCCCGCCGCTACCATTTCAGTCCAGTGACAAAGCGCGCGCCGATCGTCGCGGGCGGGAGGGATTTAGCAAAAGATCTTTGAACGGTTCCTACGCATCTTCTGGAAGCGCTGACGGATTTCAATCCCGATCCATCGGCGTCACAACTTTCGATGGCCGGGGAAACGTTGAACGCTTTGTGTCAATCAATGCGAGCGACGGAGCGGGAGGGCGGCGAAACATTTTACTAACGTCAACCGGAACCTACACCGTCGACGCGAGTGGCATCGGTGAAATCCGTTTCCTGAATGAGTTTGTTGATGGCCGGACAAGTGAAGTCACTTTCGACTTTGTGATCGCAAAAAGCTCGGATGATGGCGAACGCGGCGCACTCATTGCTGAGGAAATCACGGGGCTACAACGCGAAGCCGGTGTGACCGCCTCGTTGATCGAAGAATATTGGACGCTTCGTGAGGGACTCTGATTCGACAGGCGAGTAACGCAGCGAAAACATTCTTTTCGGGGACGCGTTGCGATCCCCATTTTGCAGCAGATGCTGCGCGTTGATCGTCACAAAGTTGACGTAGAGTCCAACGTGTCCAACAGATGGCAACGGCGAGCTTGAATTCCCCGAACCGGGGGATAACCGGACAGATCGCGTGCGGTTCTCGGGAACCGCGCGCGATACAATGGCACCGGTAGAGGATTTTCTTAGGGGACAAACAGGGTCTGGTCGCGGTTCTCTTGAATGATGCGAGTCTCGAATAGAGTTCGAATAGATCCGCGAAAACTGGGATCAATGAAGCGGACGCTGGTGAATTACTTTTCATTCCATTGTCGCTCATTGATCGGTCGCCAATGCCATCGCGGCAAGGATCGTGAACTTGAAACAGAGTGACGCAAAATGAGATTTCAAGCCGCGAAAATGCGCTTTGAAGTCCGGCTAACAAGCAGCTGAACTGATGCAAGCCAGCATACGCAACGCTCCACTTGGCAAGCAACTCACGAGGGCTTGTTCGATCGTTAAACGATCGCCAACATCGCCGTTTCTATGTTCCGTGTCTTTGCTCTAAACGACGCTTAGAATGACGCTGGAAGCCGACTGGCTAGATGCCAAGCGAATCGGAGGATTTCCGCTTCGGCAAAGTGAGTATGTTACAGGTTGATTCTGTAGATTCCGGCGTGGATGGAGCTAACGAGTAGTTTTCCGTCTTGATCGAAAGCGAGTCCGCTGGCCTCTCGGTTGATTCCCTGGTCGGTGAGATCCACGGTTCTGACGAGGGTTCCGTCGGTGGTGATTTCGATGAGGTTGGAGTTGGCTGTTCCACCCACCCAGAGGTTTCCAGTAATCGGATCGATCACTAATCCGCCTCGTCCATTGGCAAGATCCAAGAACCCACTAATATCGATCGTGTTGATGACCGACCCGGTTCCAAGGTCAATCTCGACAACTTGGCTGGGATTGGCATCCAGCAAGTACAAATGCCCCCCTCCGGACGGATCGTATGTGAGGGACACCACATCGAGGTTCTGTTCCAACGCGAGTGTTGAAATGATCTCGCCGGTGATTGGATTGATCGCAAACACCTGATCCGGTGATGGTCGACTGTTACTGACCAGCAGGCTGCCTGCTGGTACCGTGATGCCTGCCAGGGTCATGGCTTCGGGGGTGATGTGCAAACCAATTCCCGATGCGGTGCCTCCCGGAAGGTCGACGGTGCTCAGCGTTTGGCCGCTGCTGCGATCGACTTGGTGGATCTTTCCGGCGGTGTCGGCGACCCAAACGTGGTTTCCATCAAAAGCAATGTCCCGGAGTTCTCCCAGTGCGGGGTGGAAGAAATTGGGCGAGATGGGCTCACTGATTCCGCCGTCGGTGGTCAAGGTGAACTGACCGAATCCGTGCATCGGAAGCGTGAGGTTTGCCGTTTGATTATTGAAGTTGACATGCGGACTTTGCGATACGCTGTCATCGACGATGTTGATTCCGCTGATTTGATAAATCGCTCCGGCGGCCTCTTGAAAACCCTTGCCCGTTAAAGTGGCCGTCCCATTGAAGCTGGTGACATCGATCGACTCGACGACCGGTACGATCTGCAGCAAATGTTCCTGATCGGCTCCGAGGCGTCGAATGTTGAATGCCCCGTTGTACTTTTCGGGAATCAGCAAAGTAGCTTGTGTGCCATCAGCACTGGCAAAGTTGGGTTGGATGATTTCATAGCGAATCCCTCCGCTTGGATCCCGGAATCGGGTCATGAAGTCGGTGAGTTCCGTCAGTTGGGTCCCGGTGACGGTGATCACCTGACCGGGATTGGCGGAGGGCTCAGAGGGATTGGCCGGGGTACCGCTGGTGGCGACCGAGATGATGTCGTCGAACCTGACGCTGAAGGGATCACTGGTTCCTCCGGCGGTGGTGACGGTGATGGGGCCAGTGACTGGCCCGGTGGTGGGCACCGAGAGTCGGACCGATTGATTGTTGCCAAGCACATCCGGTCCCTGGTTGTCTTCGGAATCGGAGACTTGCTCGCCACCGAATTGATAGACCGCATCCCCTTCGATGAAGCCCTTGCCGTACAGCAAGGTGGTGGCGACACCGGTGGTAAAGTTCGTGAACGAAATATCCAGACTTTCGATCAGTGGAACAATCTGTAGGGGGATCCTCGTGTTGGTGGAATCACCAATGATCCCCACTTCTCCTGTTGCAGCACGTGTTGGAACGGTGATCTGAATGTTGGACCCGTCGGGGCTCACGGAATCAGGGAGAACAACGATTTGGCCTGGTTCACCGCTCTGTTCGATGGATTCAAAGACGACACTGGTTGTGTTGGTAAAGTTCGTGCCCGTCAGCGTAATCGTTTGACCGGGGTTGGCCGACGCGATGTTCGCGTGTGTTGGAGTGCCACTTTCGGTGGATGCCTGAATGGATTCGAATGTCAAGTCGAATGTTTCGCTACTACCACCCAGGGTGACGACACGAATAGGGCCAAAGGAAGCTGCGGGAGGGACTTGCACAAACAACTTGCCATTGCTGGGCGTGGAGAGCACATCCAATGGACTGAAGTTAGTGCTATTGTCTGTCCAATTGACTGGACCAAAAAAGATTCCGGTTGCTGCCTCCGCAAAACCAGATCCTTCGACAGTCACAGTGCCGAGATTGAATGAGCTGTTATTGAAGCCGTAGACATTGGACAGTGTGGGAACAACCTGCAAAAACAATCCTCTGTAAAACTCTCGTTCCAGCCGAACCGATCCTGTCGTTGCGATAGCGGGTACCGTGACCTTCAGACTGGATCCATCCAGCGCGACTTCGTTGGGACTGATTGTTGTCATTCCAACTTCTCCACGATCGTTGATCGTCGTGAATAGGATTCGATCATCGACTCGGAAATCAGTTCCCGTCAGCGTGATTTCTTGTCCTGGGTTTGCCGAGGGAATGGAATGAATCGCAGCAGTACCCTGCGAAGCCGATGAATGGATATCCTTGATGGAGGTTGATCCATCGCGACTTCGTGTCACAATCAATCGATAAGACCCAAGCTGAGCATTTGAACCATCACCACTGTCTGTGATCGTTGGGTCGTAAATCCTGTTGCCGTTGTTGCTGATACCGAAATAGTAAACGCCGTCCGTCGGAATCGAGAAGCTCCAACGTCGATATCGAATATTCTGATTGAGAGATGACTGGTAATTATCTTCCAGTTCGTGACCATTGAAATCAAATAGACGTAGATAATTGGTTGCCGTTGTGAGTTCTCGTAACTCAAAGGTTGTTTGATCTCCCGCGGTGAGGTTGACCGCGTAAAGATCGACATCGGTACCGCGATTGATCCAAGAATCACCAATCACAACACGGCGGTCCAATGGAAGATCAAACGCAAACGCCGTGGCTAGCGTATCACCAATCAAGTCATTGCCCGTACCACCATTTTCGAAGGTGTTGATGTTATCGATGTCGGTTGGTGGATTGTCGCGATGAATGATTGCGGAACCGCCAGGGGTGATCACTTGGACGCGGTTTCCAACGACTTCATCTGGGACAGTGAATTGAATGACTTGTTGGGCGATGCCTTCTGAAAAAATCGTTTTTACTTGGGGGATTGGTACGAATTGGCCCCCGGCAAGCAACGTCAATTCGCTCGCGGCTAACCCTGTTCCTTCGAGAATGACTTGTTGGGTTGGCGACAAGGGCCCACCGATGCTGCGAACAGTGGGCACAATTTGTAGTTCGATTTCAGTTTCACTTCCTAACACATTGACGGGACCGGTACGCGCCAAGGCAGGTACCGTCACCTCCAATTCGGTGCCGTCACCGCTGGGGGTGCCATTTCTGGATATGATTCCGTTGACACCCGTTGGATCGGATCCCGCGAATTGAACCACCGTCTCCCTGGTGAAGTTTTTACCTCTCAGTGTGATTGTTTGTCCTGTGTTGGCAGATGACTGATTCGGGTTCGTCGGTTGTCCCAGCGAGGCTTGAGCATCCATTGAAACAAATTCAACGAATGCTGGTTGATTGAACGTGGGACCCGTCAGAAGTGAAAAACCGCCTTCTGTTTCGATTCGAATGGGGCCTTCGACCGCGAGGGGTAATCGCATCTGATACCTATCGTTCAGCGGTCCACTCACCTGGCCATCAAAGAGAGCGGTGATTTCGTTCGTGAACTGATCAGATAACTCGACGCCTCCCACTGTGACCGTGGTGACCCCATCCATAAAGCCGCTGCCGAGCAACGTGAATGGTGCATCGATTCCCGGTTGTCCTTCGATCCGGGTTAAGGTTGGCACAATTTGGAGCCTCGCCTGTCCCGTTCCGTCAAGGAGCGTCAAATCAGCCGTAGTTGCAAGGCCGGGTGTAATGACTTGGGCTCGCGTTCCATCAGGACTCACGGTATTTGGGCTGACGACCGTGCTTGTAATTTCACCAAGATTACTACGGGTGGTGAACAGCACCTGGGTCGAGGGGCCAAGATTCATTCCAGCTATCTCGACCACCTGACCAGCATTGGCCGATGCAAGTGAATTGTCTGCAGGTGTTCCGGTAAACGCGGACGCTTGGACCGATGATAAGTGGGGGCGGGGGCTTTCTGTTTGGCCGTCCAGGTTGATACGGTAGATTCCGGCGTGGATGGAGCTAACGAGTAGTTTTCCGTCTTGATCGAAAGCGAGTCCGCTGGCCTCTCGGTTGATTCCCTGGTCGGTGAGATCCACGGTTCTGACGAGGGTTCCGTCGGTGGTGATTTCGATGAGGTTGGAGTTGGCTGTTCCACCCACCCAGAGGTTTCCAGTAATCGGATCGATCACTAATCCGCCTCGTCCATTGGCAAGATCCAAGAACCCACTGATATCGATCGTGTTGATGACCGACCCGGTTCCAAGGTCAATCTCGACAACTTGGCTGGGATTGGCATCCAGCAAGTACAAATGCCCCCCTCCGGACGGATCGTATGTGAGGGACACCACATCGAGGTTCTGTTCCAACGCGAGTGTTGAAATGATCTCGCCGGTGATTGGATTGATCGCAAACACCTGATCCGGTGATGGTCGACTGTTACTGACCAGCAGGCTGCCTGCTGGTACCGTGATGCCTGCCAGGGTCATGGCTTCGGGGGTGATGTGCAAACCAATTCCCGATGCGGTGCCTCCCGGAAGGTCGACGGTGCTCAGCGTTTGGCCGCTGCTGCGATCGACTTGGTGGATCTTTCCGGCGGTGTCGGCGACCCAAACGTGGTTTCCATCAAAAGCAATGTCCCGGAGTTCTCCCAGTGCGGGGTGGAAGAAATTGGGCGAGATGGGCTCACTGATTCCGCCGTCGGTGGTCAAGGTGAACTGACCGAATCCGTGCATCGGAAGCGTGAGGTTTGCCGTTTGATTATTGAAGTTGACATGCGGACTTTGCGATACGCTGTCATCGACGATGTTGATTCCGCTGATTTGATAAATCGCTCCGGCGGCCTCTTGAAAACCCTTGCCCGTTAAAGTGGCCGTCCCATTGAAGCTGGTGACATCGATCGACTCGACGACCGGTACGATCTGCAGCAAATGTTCCTGATCGGCTCCGAGGCGTCGAATGTTGAATGCCCCGTTGTACTTTTCGGGAATCAGCAAAGTAGCTTGTGTGCCATCAGCACTGGCAAAGTTGGGTTGGATGATTTCATAGCGAATCCCTCCGCTTGGATCCCGGAATCGGGTCATGAAGTCGGTGAGTTCCGTCAGTTGGGTCCCGGTGACGGTGATCACCTGACCGGGATTGGCGGAGGGCTCAGAGGGATTGGCCGGGGTACCGCTGGTGGCGACCGAGATGATGTCGTCGAACCTGACGCTGAAGGGATCACTGGTTCCCCCGGCGGTGGTGACGGTGATGGGGCCAGTGACTGGCCCGGTGGTGGGCACCGAGAGTCGGACCGATTGATTGTTGCCAAGCACATCCGGTCCCTGGTTGTCTTCGGAATCGGAGACTTGCTCGCCACCGAATTGATAGACCGCATCCCCTTCGATGAAGCCCTTGCCGTACAGCAGGGTGGTGGCGACACCGGTGGTAAAGTTCGTGAACGAAATATCCAGACTTTCGATCAGTGGAACAATCTGTAGTGGGACTTGGATCGGTTGATCGCCCGGCAGCGTGATGTCTCCTGTATCCGCGTCTTCGGGTACAGAGTAGTATCCAACGCCCTGCTCCAGATCGATAGCCAGAGGCGCAACGTCCCGTGTTGATGGATTGCCGAAAGCATCACGAACATTGAAGGTGACGGTTGTGTCACTTGTTGTATTAGCCAATGGCAATGGGATGACCTGGCCCGGGTTCGCGGAAGGAGCGTTTACGGTTCTGGGTGTGCCTGATGTTGCGATGACCTCACTGGCGGGAAGGATGTTGAAGCTGAAATCGATATTTTCCTCGATTTGGTTCCCCGCAAGATCGACGATTGCTGATCGGTCCAGTGTCACGTTGTAGGTGCCCGTCGTGAGGACCCCTTCCGGGACCATTCTCAAGATGGTTCCTCTTCTAATGAAATTCAGCTCCTGGATTGGGATTGTGGTTTCTTCTTGGCCGCCGGTCTCGTTGGTGGAGGAAGTCCTGGTGATAGAAATGGCTTCTTCTGTCAGCGTTTGTTCGTTGATTGATTTGTCAAAGGTGATTTCAATCGCTGGAGTGAAGAATACGTCTGAACCAATAGCGGGTTGGGTAGTAATTACCTGGGGTGCGATTTCATCTTCAATGAGTTCGAACACCAATGCGTTCGACAGCGCCGTATTGCCACCAGTATCGGTCGCCCGCACTTGGACGATGCTAGAGGTGTTCATTGCGGTGATTTGAGGCAATGTGGCGACAAACTCATACGGGAATTGGGTTGCGCTGGCGACAGTGATGCCATCGACAATGAGTTCAGCCGTACTCACTTGCACATCATCGAATGTGTTGACTTCGATTCTGGCTCGAGTTCCTTCGTAGGATTGAAATCCATTTTTCAGAGGATCTTGATCGTTGGCGTCAGTGGAAATCTGAACCACTGGTGGCTGCCCGTGTATGTCTCTCTGTCGATAATTGATGACTTGCAACCCGATACCTGCCATGGTGAAGAATGCGATGCCTTCACTCACGACGACTTCGTGCTGAAACGGGGAGCAGTTTATACGTGTTGGGTTAATTTCAACCCGTGACAGGAAGGTTCCCGCATTGGTAGGGTCTGTTAAGTTGACAAGATCGAGGACGGGAGCATTGCGGGGTGAACCTGCAGTGACTCCAAGTCCCGAGCCGATCGGTACGATGGATTGTCCCGCGATCGGCGAATCAAGCGACTGCGCAAGAATTGTTGGGTTATTGGGATCGCTCACATCTACGGTCGCGAAAGGCTCCACGCAGCCGACAAGGTTTTGATTTCCGATATACGCAATTTTGTTTGCGACAAAAACACTGGTGGTCGCTGTCGGTTGTTCACCGGGAAGCGAAAACTCTGTTTCGAAGATCTTCACCGTTCGCAACGGCGTTTCGCTAATGTCGATGATCGACAACTTTCCCGTATTGGTAATCGTGTAGAGGTAATCTGCTTCCGTCGAAGCATCGACAACGGGAGCCCCCTCAATATCCAGAGTTTCGATTAACTGATTGGTAAGAAGGTCGACGACCGAAACGTAATTTGAGCCCACGACATACGCAAGACCGTCCTTGATTTCGACCGAGTGGGCTGCCGGCCGAACTGCACGAGAGTCTGTTCCATTTGGGAGTTTCTTCTCTAATTGGGGATTGTCGGGATTTGAGATGTCGACCAGGTGGATGCCGGCTGAGCCGGCGAGAACGCCCATAGCCGATTCACGGTCGACCGCAATGGCTGTGGATGATCCGTCAATGGACATCTCGGACTTGAGGATCGGATTGGTCACCTCGGTAACGTCGACGATTGCCATGGAAGATGCTCCGGTCGCCAAATAAGCAAGGCGTTCACCGCGAAACGAGCGAAGCGGTGCGACATCGATCGAAACAGCTCCACCTGCCAAAGGAGTTTGTCCGAGTACACCGAGGGGTAATAATGTGACGTCCAGTGGATCGCGTCCTTGAGTTACCTCATGGAAGTCACTGATTCCGTCACCGTCAGTGTCGACGGAATCGATCCGCGTGCCGATGATGTTCTCGGCCAAGTCGACTAGTCCGTCGTTGTCCCGGTCAGGAAAAAAGCGTTCTCCCGTGGTGTCGTCAGTCAAGTCCGGGCTGACCATCGGAACAATGGGGAAGACGAATGGGGCGATCGGGAATCCATTGATCTGGGCGGCGGTAACACCAGTCACGCGGCCAATGCGATTTCGATTGGGATCATAAATGGCAAGCGTGTATTCCGTCTCGGTGGGCAGGAAAACTTCGAACCTTCCTTCGGGATCTGTGGTCCCACGAATCTCAATTCCGTTTGCAATCGAAACGTGGTAGTACGTGTTACCGGGTAATCCGAATACTTCCCAGTGCCATTGAGCAGCGTCCGTTACCAGTTCGGCGGATCTTTCAACCCCAGCCTGGAAATCTTGTCCCCAGCGATTCGGAGCATCGATATCCACTGCGACGACTTCTGCCTCCTGTTGGATCTCGCGAAGTGTTTCGAGAATCTCTTGTGAGACGGGTTCTTCTTCACCCTCGGCTTCACCCTCTGGGGAATCTGCTGTCAGGCCCAGCAGACTTGCAAGCGTTTCAATCTTTGCGCAAAGCAAAGCAAGGGACAGTTTTGCTAAGCCTTCCTCGGCCTGGTTGGCGATAGAATTCGCGATGCCAAGCTTTGTCTTCGCAAATGAAATCCCTTTGCAAGTGGCATCTGAAGCAGGGGTCTTGCAGGGACTTGGAAGATCATTGTTCTTTTGGACCTTGTCGCAGATTCCCTCAGCGGCGGCTAGAAGCTGTTCGAGACAGTTGGCTATTGCCAGAGCTTTCCCAAGTGGATTTTGAGCTTTGAGGATGTTGATCGAAGATTCGAGGATTTTTTTAGAATCAAGGATCGCGTTGAGACTGCTGCTAATCTGACTTTGTGTCGCCCCGTTTTCTGCCGCACGGATGGCATTGCTGACGTTTCCAATCAGACTTTGGATGGATTGCGCTAATCTGAAGATTTCCGCCAAGCCGGCTCTTAAGCCAGTAAAGCCCGCTGCGCAATTGGCTGCTTTTGTCGTCAGATCGAGAACGGTTTCGATTGCGTCAGGCAAATCAAAACACTCCTCCTCCTCCGGTTTTTCAGGGCGTTCGTCTGGTCTTTGGTCCAATGGAACAGGTGGAACCGCCGGCGTCCCGGGAGGTGCTAGTCCGTGCCAGCCAGGTTTGGTGATCCCCGTGCCCGGATCGGTGCTGACACTCAGTCCATCTGCTGCGACGGTGGCCGTCCCCTCGATCACGAGTTGGCCTGTCGTATGATCAAAGGAGAGAAAAGCAAGCTGTTCACCAGGTGACGCCCGGAAGACATTGGGAAAGGTCATGGGGGCGGGCGTCGCAAAGTTACTTACTAAACTGCCGTCCGGATTGAATGCTTGGATCGTGATATCGAAAGTGTGTTGCATGAGCCCCGGTGGCAACATATCGGTCACCAATTCAGGCGGGACGGTGCTGATCCCAACACGCCCACCTTCGATCGGATTGCCAAGCTCATCCAACAAGCTATCGGCTGGAACCTCCAAACTTAGAAGTTGCCTTTCCTCTTCTGTAAGACCCTCTGCCGACTCTGCCGACAGGGTGATCTGGGTCGTTCCGGTTTCCTTGACCGTTTCCAAAACATCTTGTTGGATGCGCGGTAAATAAACCTCATCGACATCGATGCGGGCCATGGCGCTGTTGGCCACGCCTGCTTTTGCGTCAAGGCTCATCACCATTTCAGGGAAAAAGATGTTCTCGGGAGGGTTCGTAGCGGTCCGACCATCCACAACCAGTTTGAGGTTGCCTAGTGGGACACCCTGAAGTTCAAAATATCCGTTCGCGTCTGTCGTAACGGTGTTCGTTGCATTCCCGATCACAAAGATTTGTACGCCCGCGATTGGGCGAAGATGCAAATCGTCCTCCGTGAATTTTTGACTGTCGGGACCCCGGCGGATGTCATCATTTGTGAATGGTTTTAAATCAGGTCCGGGATCAAGGACGAAGCCGGAGATCGAGGTGGTCGGATTAGGCGCCGTGTTAACTGTGGTAAAGGAATAACGAAAGTTACCGCCGGGTCGGCCATCGGTATCAGCATCTAACGCGGCCCGGTCAATGGCGCCCAGAATGGTGTCGCCCAGCAAATGCACCGTGATGGTGCTGCCCCCGGGCATGGGGTCCGTAAAATACAGCCACGAAAAAGAACCGTCTTGAGCCGGAACGATCGTCGTTGGCAAACGCCGTCCTGAACTGTCCGTCGCGTAGAAATTTGCTTGGGTCAGTGTCTTTGGGTCGACAGGACGGGAGAAATAGATTTGTGGTTTGAAGGTCACGCCTACCTCATTGCCCCCAGGGGCCGGTGTCAGATCCGTGATCTGAGGTGGCTGAAACGCGCCTACTTCAAAGGAATGATTCGATTCAACCAGGTTGCCAGCGGCATCACTGGCGTGAATCGAAATGGTGTGTCGTCCGGGCAACAAGCTCTGAAGGGGTAGCGGCTGTTGGAACTGCCCCGTTGAATCAAAACCGATGGGCCGGATTTCTGCATTGTCGATTGAGTAGGTGTAACGCGTGACGGCGGATCCGGTACCATCCACGGTACCTAAAAGTTCGAAGTCTCGTTCGATCGGCCCGTTATTCAAGTCAAGGTTCAGGTCGACCGTTGGGGTTCGTGTGTCGAGTAGAAATTCGATCAATTCTGGAGCGGAACGATTTCCTCGGCGATCCGTTGCGGTCAAGGCGATTGTGTGGGGACCATCTTCCGAACCATCGGTCGCTAGTGGGGTCGTCCATTGAAAACCACCCATGTCATCGATCGATAGAGCCAGTGGCTCGGACTGATCCAACTGAACGGTCAGCGTTTCAACACCCGTAATGTTGTCAAAAACTTGACCGGTCACAGTCAAGTTGCTGGAGGTGGCGACAACGTCTTGCCCCAGTAAACCTGGATTCGGGCTCACCACGATTTTGGGTGGATCGATGTCTTCGTTGTCAACAAATCTTTTCAGTACTTGATTGCCAATTTGGCGGCCAAGTTGCAGCCCATCGGCATTCGAGAATTCAAAGTGGATGCCACCGAAAACGCGACTTTTCCCAGCTTCGTTAGACGCTTCGCGGAAGTTGCTGAAGGAACGGCGGACTCCAGGAAGACCGATCGATTCTGATTCGAAGGAGAATTCATCTCCAAAGTAGCGAGTCAGAACTGCGTCTGCTGCACCACCAACACTTGAGTGACCCGAAACATATTCTGGGTGATTAGGTGAGTTCAAAAGCGGACGCCAATTCTCAACCGCGCTCGTTTCGGTGTTGAGGTCGTCTTCCAGTCCGCCGGACGCAGTCTCGGGCCGCCAGAACTTATAGTGATACTTTGCGTCCCAGGCAGCAATGATCGCATCAGCCATCGCGAGATTTAGTTGCGCAAGCACTCGAGCCGATTCGGAGATCGACGCATCAATCGACTCTACCGCATTGGATGCAATTTGGTTCCAGTGTCCTGCCGGCGTGTAGGTGCCAGAGCCATCTAACCAAAACAGAGCAGCTTCGGTTTGGTCTGCTTGGCGGCTTTGGCTTCCAGCCTGTCCAACGCTGATCACTTCTTGGTAAGCCAATGCGTATTGTTCGCTGGCAAGGTCCGGTGGGCCAGCGGGGCGAAATTGGTTGGGTGTTTCGATTACCCAGGGATCAACCGTGGCCCAATGCGGCAAGACTGGAATGCTAAACATGGGTGGTGTGGGCCGCCACGAACCAGCGCCAACGTTTCCTGAATAGGAGTTGAATTCATCCCAGCCGTCGTCTGACCGCAATTCGATGATGGCCTGTCCGATGCTCCTGCCCAATTGAATCCCTGCATCGCGCAATTGAATGTCATTGATGGAATCCAAGACTTGATCGCGATGCGAAGCGATCCGATCGTGCTGAGTCGGGAAAGCGTAGAGCAGGACCTCGGATGCCGCGGAGGTGACGGCGGCTTCCATCGAAACGCTGCTTTGAGGTTGCGTAAGGACGTATAACGGCGGGGATTGATCAATCGCATTGACAACGTCGAATATCGCTGTGTGCACCATGGTCAACGTTCGCGTCGCCTCGGGGGCGGGCGTCGCGTCAAGCTCTATCGACTCCAAGGTGATTTGGTTCCAGGACGTGACAATGTTCTGGTTTTGAGTCGAGATTTCGCGTTCGATCACATAGGATTCGGTGCGCTGATTGCCCGCCAAATCTGCTAGTCGAACCTCGAACAGATTCTCGCCCACTTCGAGTTCCTGTTCGGAAAAACGATAAATTCCGGAGTCAGCGACAAGTACTTCGACATCCGAATTCGGTAAAGAGACAATCGCATCTCGTTCTGTTTCGCCAGAAAGCGTGACGCGTGCTGCCGATGTTATGTTGTCGCCGAGCGTGCCGGTATCAGAGGTTTCTGTCAGGCTAAGGGGCGAAGTGCTGGCGATTGACCGGTCAATGAAAACCGAAAAGCTGATGGAGCTATTTGCCGCTTTCACTTCGAAGCGATTTTGTCCATCTATCAGTGGTTGTCCCGCAATCGCATCAAGTTGTGATTCGCTAAGAGAGGCACGCCCATCGGTGAACCATTCTGAGATATTCGTAAATGGTGTATTACTCTCACCATTGACGCGAATCGATACTGACGGCGTGTCGGAATCCGTCAGGCTCAGATGTAAATCAAGCGAGTAGTCATTCGTAAGTAAGTCGAACTGCAGTTCGAATTCGTCTTGGTATGCCGAATCGTTTGGAAGCGTTGCTGCAATGATCGGTTGTTGCCGCCCGATCGCGTTGATAATTTGTAACGCATCGAGGGCGGTGCCAAGCCCGTCCCCCGATACATCGATGAAGAGTCCCGGACTGTCCTCTGGGGTCGCGGCTCCACTCTCAGACCGTCCGATGGCGTTTATGACGTTGAGCGCATCCAAAGAGGATACAAGTCCGTCTCTCGATACATCCAGAGGCTGCAGCGAGTTGGTTCCAAATGGATCAGCTGCAAGTAGGTGACGAGTTTCTAGCGTTTCGAAGATTCGAAGTCTTCTTCTGTCTGAACGATGGCGTCGCTTACGACCTTTGGGCAACCATTTTTTCATGAGCCGCAGCATCCCAAAAAGAAGAACATAGCCTCGGAAGTGTAGCGATCGACTCTGCCGAATTCGCATCGCTATCCAGTAGAAGTAATGTTAACTCGCTGAATCAGCGATATCACCTTACCCCCCCAGTAGTGTTGGAGGGAAAGGGCTTTCATTCGATCGTGAAGGACGCTCGGTGGCTCGTTTCAAAAGAGCATTTTGCGATGCGCTTGGGTAATTTTCGAACCAAACTCGCGTGTCACGTGACTTCTTCTGTTCGCT
>JBMYRF010000066.1:0-15021 GCA_049602075.1 Rubripirellula sp. | reverse complement strand
ATCCAACACCTCGACAAGCCCGACGCTCAAGCGGGCGGTTGAAAGGACTGACTCGCACCAAAGCAATCTACACACCCATAACCCAGCCCCGATTTGCAACTTGCAACGCCGGGTTATGACTCACGAGAGGGAAAGATTTGGGGACAGGCAAAAGAGGAAAAAGGGGAGAGGAAAAAGGGGACAGGCATAAACTGCTTCGGCTGATTTGCAGTCAAATCACTTTGTGCCCGAATCACTTTGTGCCTGTCCCCAATTCGCCCTTTGGCGGAACGGCACTACCGGTTGTGAATACCTGCTCGATGATCGCCGCCGCTTCGGTTGGCCCACCGGAGTCTTGGATTGCTGACTGCATGGAAATGGCATTCTGACGATAGACTGACTGGTTCAATAATGATTCCAGAGCCTGTTTGACCTTTGCCCCGCTCAAGCGACCCAATTTGATTCGCTTTCCTAATCCGAAGTGCTCGATTCGAGCGGCAACACCCGGTTGGTCGTTGGTGATTGGAATCGCCAACATCGGAACCCCACAGGCAAGAGCTTCCATAGCCGTATTGAGTCCGGCATGCGTCACACAGACCGATGCCTTCTGCAACAATTTGAGTTGTGGCGCGTACCGAACTGCAATTGGGTTGCCCATCAAGTCTGGAAACTCCTCCGGATCGGCACTACCGCCAAACGAAACGACAAGTTGAACCGGTAAATCCGCACAGGCCTCAGCGATGAGATGAAAAACGTGACGGATCTTGTTTTGCAGAGTCCCCATGGAAGCGTAGACGAGTGGTCGGTTTGGATCGATGCGGTCCCAGGGGAAATCGACGCTCTCACGAGTCTCGAGACTGTGCAGCGGGCCGACGTAATGCATTCTATCGTTGGTAATCTCCCGATCAAAATCAAACGCGAGTGGGAGTTGGACCAGATGCGCTAGATCGGACTCAAGGTCGGCGGTTGTTCGCAACTTAGGAAGACCCTGCCCTTGTTGAAATTCATTCAGCTGTTTGACCACGGGTCGAAACAAGTGAGTACCTACGCGGTTCAGCATGCCAAGGCGAATGCGTGACCAGCCACCGTCGGAAGGTCGATCGTGACTGAACACCGGTGGCGCGGCGGGATCAAGATTCAGTGGTAACGCATTGCTTAATGTGACGTAAGGAATTCCAGCGGACCTGGTGATGGCCGCTGCCGCTGGAAAAATCTGATCGACGACCATTCCATCCAAAGAAAGCGAATTCAATCTCCCTGGTAATTCAGCTAGCGCGACCTCATTGCGACTTCGGACCAAATCAATGGTGTATCGGACTGCCTTTAATCCTGATAACCGGCTGAGTTCGACCAAGCACTGGCCAAGAAATTCGAGAGAGTACTTTTGCTCGCCGAAGATCTGCGTTCGAAAACCTGCGCGCTGAATCTTATCAACTCCATCCACCAGGGTGAAGAAAGTGACCTCGTGTCCCCGAGCGCGCAGCGCCGAAGCAAGTGTAAGCGACGGATTAAGGTGGCCGGGCACCGACAGAGTAAAAAATCCGATCTGACCCACAAACATCCCTTGTATAAGGCGACGTGAGACACCAGTTTAACGACCAGACCCTACACGTGGGACCAAATGTCGGATTTAAGAGATCTTGGTCTCAAATATCACGAGGGCTGCGACGATGCAACTTCGCGAACTCGACTCGGCCGATGCAACGAATGTCGCTTAGTTTTTCGCAAGTCCTTTTAGGATTTGGAGTTTGGCTTCTTGCCTGGGCACGGCCAGTGGAACGTAGTGTTTATGCCTTCGCTTGTGTCGCCTTGGCTCGAATCGGTCTGGTCGATCCGCGACTCGATGTGCTGCGATAGCCGTTAGAAGCTGTTCGTAGAATTGTTGTCGAGTTCTTGAATGGGATTGACCGCGCATCGCGATCATTGGCGGAAAGGCTTCGAGTGTTTGTAGGGCCCCTTTGAAACTGATCGAACCCGGTTCAATTGTATGCCTGCTCGCTGCCTGAGCCATGATCGTCCGGATCAATTTGTACGCCAGCGTGTGAGTCCAGATCTCTTTTCGTGCTAGCTCCGGTGTTTTGCACCGCAGGAAGTCCATTTGCATGACCGATTTGATGGTCCGAAGATCGATTTCGTTGTTCCATCGTGCGCGATACAAGTTCGCCAAGTCTTCTTTGCTGTACTCGTTTGGATCAAGCAACGTCGTCACGATCAGCATCGAACATGTAAGCATGCCGCCCTTTTCAAATCCATTGCTTGTCGGCTCGGTCCTCGAGCTTTCTACCGACAATACGCGTGATGGTGGAGAAGAATTGTTCGGGTAACCGCTGTCAGGCCTGGCAATAGGCACCGGTCTTCGAAGAGCATGCAGCGAAACCCTGCGATACACGGTGCACAATCAATCGGACGACAGCATTGCGGCATGAATGGTCGGCACTAAGCACCTGACCGAGAAAGATCCAAAGCGTCACCAACGGAGTGTAAATGCGTTCGTTCCACGCGAATTCAACCGTACCCAACGCTTGTTCGACAATTTCACGCGACAAGACGTCGGTGAAAGGTAGGCCACCATCCTGAAGAAACAGACGCTTGAGAAACTCGAACTGACTCCGAAACAACTGCTCATTACAATACCGCATCCTTGGGCCTCCTTGCCGTTGATGACAAGGAATCGGGGATAGGCCATGTTTGGTCGAGAAATGATTGATTGCAAATGGGAACGTGCCTGTCCCCTGAATCACTCTCTTTCATTGCAGCAAGGCTTTTGATGCACTCTTAGAGATCGCTGTATCGAACTCAAGCACTTTCATTCATGTTGGTGCTGCAAGTGGAAGTATCACTCACCTCATGAGGTTCTGACTAGTTGCCCAACGGAATCCGGCAGACTCGAAAGCCGAGGTATTCGTTGAAGACCGATGGGGCGAGACTAGCCCGATGCGCCGACCGGCAACTCTCGGCGAGACGCCCCCAACTACCGCCACGTATGCTGCGCAATGGGCCGGTTGCCGGGCCAGTGGGGTCGGTTATTTCGCCACTAGGATAGTCTCCATGATGACTTTGACACCACTCCCAAACATTTCCGTGCATGTCATGCAGTCCCCAGTCATTTGGTTGCTTAGCGCCTACAGGGTGAGTTACCCCTCCCGAGTTTGCTTTGTACCAAGCGTGATCAACTAAGCTGTCGCTATTATCGCCCGAACTATAGTTCGTGGTCGTATCCGCTCGACAAGCGTATTCCCACTCAGCCTCAGTCGGTAACCGATAAACATTCCCCGCTGCTTTCTCTGCAGGTAGAGCCGATAACTTGCGGCAGAACTCAGTCGCGTCATTCCAGCTCACGCTGTCGACGGGATTCTCTGGACCGTTGAATATACTCGGGTTTACCCCCATCACCTGTTCGTATTGATGCTGGGTGACTTCATGCACCCCCACCGCTAGTGATTTCGTAAACGTTACCTCGTGTTCGGTATCACCTTGCCCCATCGTAAAAGTGCCGGCTGGCAATGACTTAAATTCCATCCCAATTGCATCCGCCGATTCCGGCAGCTTTACTGGTACCGAATCCAGGACCACACGAAACCCGCCATCGTCGTAGCTTCTCGAAGGGTGCCCCGCAGACTGGTATGCCGACCGACAGTCTTCAGCCTGAAAAAAAAGACTGCCACCACGGACCACTCGACCGACCCCAGATACTGGACCCGTAGGGTCGGTTACTCCACTGCCAGAGTAATGCACCCGCCACCTGGAACCTTCCTGCCAATCTCGAATCCACTCCCAGGCATTACCGTGCATATCATGCAGCCCCCATGCATTGGCTTGCTTGCTGCCTACGGGATGAGTTGTACCAGTCGAGTTTTCGGAGTACCAAGCGTACTTGCCTAAATCCGAGATTTCACTACCAAAATTGTATCTCGTCTTTGTTCCCGCTCGACAGGCATATTCCCACTCAGCCTCCGTGGGCAAACGATAAATATTGCCTGCTACCTTCTCGGCTGGCAGAGCCGACAGCTTCCGGCAGAACTCAACCGCGTCATACCAACTCACGTTGGTAACAGGATTATCAGCACCTTTAAACAGGCTTGGGTTACCCCCCATCACCTGCTCGTACTGATCCTGTGTGACCTCACAGATTCCCATCTTGAATGGCTGCGAAAGCGTAATCTCGCGTTGGGCATTACCAATCCTGCCCGTGAACATCCCGGCTGGGATTAACTTGAATTCCATTCCCATGGAGGCCGCTGAGTCAGGTGCCTTGCCTGGGAACGAACGGTCGGTTCCGACGTAAGGAATTACATTGATTTCGCCGGGGAGTGATGACGGTGAAACACCAACCCTGTTTGCCTTCGTCATCTTGCCAGTGCCACCGATGTTTAACGCAGGCGATCTAGCAGCTTCAGCATGATACTCGGATTGCGGCGGTTGCTGATCTGTTGCCCCTGCTCCTGGTGTTGCTCTAGTTCCCGGCAGGGAACTAAATCGGTTTGATTGACCTAGCATTCTTCCGGCTAGGTCGATCATAGACAGTGTCTCGGTATGCGTGACTGTAAATGCAACTGAATGCAATAGGCACACGATGAGCACGACAGCAGGGATGGTCCACATTCGCTGCCGTATTTTCTTCTTTCGACTCCGCAAGTTGATTATTGGCCTGCCGGCGAGATAGTCGTCAATGTCTCCCTTGATCGCAGAAACACTAGGATAGCGGTCGCACACCTGTTTCTCGAGCATGCGTGAGACAATGGAATCCAGTTCCGTTGTCAAGTCATTTCGAAGCGAAGCGACGGTGGTGCTGCGGTTTCCAGCAAGTTCCTCAACATTCGCGAGGGAAGCGAAAGTGGAGCTTACTGCTTTCGGAACGGTCTCGCGGATACATTTAAGTTGTTCCTCTAACGTGTTTGCTGCTTTGTACTCCGTCGCAAGCGGAACTTGATCCAACAGCAGCTCATGCAGAATCACTCCCAACGCAAAAACATCAGAACCGTGAGCCGCCTCCCTGCTTGCACCGGAAGCTTGTTCGGGGCTCATGTACCAAAGTGTGCCCATAACTTGCGATTCGCGTGTTAATCCAGCATCTTCTTCAATTTCTTCCCAGGTTTTGGAAATTCCAAAGTCGATTATCTTCGGAATTGGACCTTGAAGTGTTTCGGAAACCAGTACATTCGCTGGCTTCAGATCCCGATGAATTACTCCGCTCTGATGTGCATGCTCGATTCCGTCACACAAGCTTCTGAACAGCTTCAAGCGTTGGCTGATGTTCAGTCGGTTCTTTCGACAGAAAGTGGTGAGTGGCAACCCTCGCACCATTTCCATTGCTACATAAGGATTGCCCGCCGCTGCCGTACCTGCGTTGTAAATCGTTGCAATATTTACATGGTTGAGCTTGGCAAGCGTACTTTGTTCTCTGGAAAATCTTCGATAAACCTCAGAGGTAAGATGGTTCGTTCGAAGAATTTTTAGAGCGACTGTGCGGGCGAACGGTTCTAACTGTTCCGCTGAGAACACAATGGCCGTAGCACCGCGACCAATTTCCTCACCGATGTCGTAACTTTCAACGACGGGCTTAGTGAAGTACTCGCGGTAGCATTCAGATTGCCGACCTACCAATTCATCAAACTCTTGCCACCCAGACTGGTCGGCCTCAACCAATTTTTTCAGGCGAGCATTCGACGCAGGATTTTCACCGCAAGCCTGGGCGATGAACTCTGCTCGCGCAGACGGATCCCGGAGCATGACTGCTCTGCTGAAAATCTCTTCCTCGCGATCGCTGGGATTCATAAATACCTCGGTTTGGTGTTCAAAACACCTTATCGGAGTAGAAAATGTTGAAGCGTGTGAGTGGGGAGCTGTGTTGCCAACCAGATTCGAAGTGGTCGCTCGAACTGTCGTACGAACCCCTCAATCGCAGAAACATCCCCCGCAAGAGTGCGGCGGACAGCTTCCTCGATCGAGGATTCATTGCATGTTGAAGACTAATATAATAGTTGATGATGGCAGCAACATTCCTAGCGTTGGCCCCGTGGGGTCAAGAAAGTCGAACGAACACCTTGGCCGATGATTTCCGGGGTTGCGTCGGCCACTGAGCCTCGTTTTTGGGGCGAGATCCAGGCTGGCTTCATCGTTGTTGGCGAAAAATCGGGGCAAAGCGGTCGCACTGCGCAGCAGTAATCCAGCTGATTAGTCCGAGATCGGTGTGGCAACGAAAAAGAAAACCGGCCGAGCTAGGCCGCTCGCCGATACGATCGAAGCAAACCGCCAAGTCGCTCGGTCGTTTCGATCTCAGCATCCATGTCAGGCGGTCTCACTATCGGGACGATCAAGTCGTTTTCCAAACCCTGATGATTCCGTTCTGTGTGATAGTGTGTGACGTAGCTTCTGACGGCTCTTCGTGTCGCGGTCTCACCGAAAAGAATCAATTTGTAGAGGCATTCGGATTTCAATGATCCAAAGAATCTTTCCAGGTGTGCATTTAAATTGGGGCTTCGCGGAGGTAATCGCACTGGCTTCACGCCTTCGCGTCGCAGACATGCACGGAACGACTTGCTGAAAGTCGCATCGCGATCCATGATCAAGTACTTCTTGCTTTTGAGGAAACCGTCTTCGCTGTTGGTCAGCTCACGGGCAACTGTTTTAATCCACTCTTCATTCGGATTGGTGGTGCAACCGGCGAAATCGACGCGACGAGTTTTTGCTCCATGACAAAGAGCAAATAGAACGTTGTCAGGCCACGCGTTGTCCAGACTTCAACAGTCGTGAAGTCGATCGAAGCCATCACGTCTCAATGCGACTTCATGAATGTCGCCCATGATCCCGTGCGTTTGCGATCCGGCGCTGGTTCGATGCCGAGGGCTTTCAAGATGTTGCCGATCGTGGTGTCGGTGATGTGGTAGCCGACGTTCGATAAAGCACCGCTGATACGGTCGTAGCCCCACGTCGGATTCTCTTTCGCGAACTTCACGGTCAAGTCGGCCATCACTTGTCGCGTTTTTGGTCGACCGGTTTTCTTCTCTTTTCGATCAGAGTAGTCCCACTTATTGGCAACCAACTGACGATGCCATCGCAGGATCGTGTCCGGCGTGAACAGGATGCCGATCTCGGAGAGTTGTTTGCGTCCCAAGATCTTGCCTTTGACGGCCAAACGACGACGCTAGTCATTGTTTAGCAAAATTCGCTTCTTGCCGAACTTCTCTTTGAGAACGGCATTCTCGGCGCGAAGGTACTCAATGACTTCTTGTTGTTTTCGATTGACCCAACTGGCAAGAATGATCAGCATCAACTGCCACGGTTGAAGAAAGAATTTCATCGGCGTCTCGAGCAAGCAAAACCAAGACAGTCATCGGGATGCGTCGCCGAGTAAACCGTTGGTGGCAAGCTCCGGGCGCTCATCCGGCAATGCCAGTTCCGGTCGAAATGATTATGCTGACATTCCGGCTTCGATTGACTTGCGATCTCGGCCGAGATGTTCGGCACACGCACTCAGGAAACCTCGTTTTTTACAGCGTTCGATCGTCGGCTGAGTATTTTGACCACACGAGCTGGAACGCCGTCGGGTCAGGGATCCACTTTTCATTGTAAAAGATCGCTGCACGCTGTGGCATTTCGGAAGGCTACGGAGACATCCCTGGTTTTGGTATACTCCTAGCCGGATAGAGTGGTCACGGCGCAGCGAGGTTATCACGCGATGTCTTCAATCGTTGAACAACAGTACACATCCCGGATGGATGCGCTCTCACCACAAGAACGCATTGCCCGATGTGCCGCCATGCTGAAATGGACCCGGGATTTGCTCGCTCGGCAAGTCAACACTGAGCTTGGTGTGATCTCTGACGAACGCCTGAAATGGGAAGTAGCCAAGCGAATGTATGGCTCGGACCCAACGACCAAAGCGATGATTGATCAAAGGCTTGAAGATGTTTCCCGTTGAAGCCTTTCAGGCAACTCTTGGCAAGGCAACGGAAATCTTCCAGCGACTCGGCATTCGATTTCACCTGACAGGTGGAGTCACATCCATCTTGTACGGGGAGCCGAGGATGACGCAAGACATTGACATGGTTGTTGACAACCAAGCTTTGGCAGACCAACTCGAAACCTTTCTTCGACTGCTCGACACAGGCGACTTCCTGTTTGATGCAACCTCCGTTCGCCGGGCGGTGGAGCGGCGTGAGATGTTTCAGCTACTCGATAAGGTGGAGGCTCTCAAGCTTGATGTTTATCCTCGCGAGTTGATTGCGGGGGAGCTCGACCGCTCATGCATGATCGAGGTCTTTGCGGGTGTACGACTGCCCGTCGTGTCGAGGGTGGATTCGGCCGCCGCAAAACTGGTCTGGATTAGCAAAGGTAGCCACAAGAGTCGCCGCGACCTGCGACAGATCTACCGCACCTCCTCTGAGTCCGACCGTCAACAAATTCGAAAATTGGCATCTGAAATCAACTTGATGTCATTGTTGAATGAAGTTCTTGGTGAGTCTGACGAGTTGGCTTGAATAAAGGTGCCAGACCTACCCGTGGGGTCAAAAAACTCAGCCGAGCACTTAACTCTGAAAAAAAGCGACTTCCAAACGTTTGACAGGCATACATCTCAGCCGAACCGACGTGCTGTCGACGTTCGATAGCGCACCGCTGATGCGGTCGTAACCCCACGTCGGATTCTCTTTCGCCAACTTGACGGTCAAATTAACGATCACGTGGCGGACTCTTGGCCGACCAGATTTCTTCTTTTTGCGGTGGGAGTGGTCCCATTTTTGCGCAACGAGTTGACGATGCCAGCGAAGGATTGTATCGGGGGTGAACACGTTTCCGATGTGCGAGAGTTGCTTGCGTCCGAGCACCTTGCCTTTCACAGCTATTCTTCTGCGCTGGTCATCGGTCAGCAGAATTCGCTTGCTGCCGAATTGCTCTTTCAGGACAGCCAATTGTGTTTCCAGGCATTCGATTTTCTGTTGCTGGTCTCGATTGATCCAACTGGCAAGAATGATCAGCATCAACTGCCACGGTTGCAGAATGAATTTCATCGGCGTCTCGGTGGTTCGGAAAATCCGAGAGGCTCATTGGTGCGAAACGAAATGTAAACCTGGGTGGGCAAGCATGAAAGCAATCGGAGCTTGCCTGCGTTCCGGTTAGAGCGATCGCAGAAATATTACCGCCGTCGACAGCACGTCGGTTCGGCTGAGATGTATGCCTGTCAAACGTTTGGAAGTCGCCTTTTTGCCGCGTTTAGTGCTCGGCTGAGTTTTTTGACCCCACGTGCACTGCGGTGACTTGGTTGTGACCATGCAACGCAATCGCTTAGAGCAGACCGGCCCCAGCAACCAGTTTCTGAGCTAACGCATCATCGGTACGTCCTGAAAACGCTAAATCCTTGATTGAACTGCATTCTCGTTTTATGTAAGGAGCGTAAAACTCCATAATCTTGCGGCAATCAGCGAGACTAGGCAAAGTAACTAGGTCGGTTCTGAGTTTCAATCATCGCTTTTTGGCCATGCGTCATCCAAACGACCTTCCGCTAATTCCCTAGCTCGGGTGGCCCATGGTTTTTCCGGCCTTCGACTACTTGTCGATTGGATGATGAACATCGCATCCGTTGTCAAGGTTTCTGCAAACTCCAGTAGTTCCTGATTCTCTGGGTGCAAACGCAGGAAACGACCGGTAAGCGTCCAGGCCTCCTCGCAAACGCGCAAAGCGGCACTCGGCTTGCTTTGTAGTAAGAGGCACAACGCCCTGCCAGACATTGCTTGCAACACATACGGCTTTAATGTGTGCGCCATTTCAGGGAACTCGGATTGCTCGTCAAGCTGTACGCACTTCTCGGCCTGTTTTTCCAGCCTTTGGTACTGTCGCATCGCCGCATCAGCGTCCTCTGCATCGTACAATGAAGCCGCAACGTCCATATGCATCTGTAAGCGTTCGAGACGCTCATTGAATGAAAGTGTTTCGATTGGACCGGCACGCAGATGCAAGTCAAGTGCTTTCGTGTACTCTTTCAAACCGGCAGACTCGCTCTCACTGGTCGCCATCGCATAGGCATAATCCTGATGGATCCGAGCAACTTCAAGCAATAAATCTCGATCGGCTGGGTACTCAACCATCAAGTCATCTGCAAGCGGCAAAGTGGCCATGAGGGTCGGCCATAAATCGGTATCATTGTCCATCTGGAATAGCACCCGTCCCTTGGTCGCACGCGTTCTCAGTTGCAGGAAGCGAGTCTCCTTTGATGCGTTTTGCAGCGAGTTCATATTTGCGATGCACTGTTCAGCCTTGTCCAGCTCAAGCAATGCACGGTCGAAACGATTCATGCGAAATAGCGCCTGTCCCAAACGCGAATGCATTTCAGCTTGGTGGATGAGTACCTGCTCGCCAGGTCCTTTGTTCATTCGTGCCAAGCCTTCAGCCGCAGATTTTAGAAGATTGATTTGCACCTCATCAGAGTCGTAGACCTCTTTATCCAGCTCGTCATAAGCCCGAAACACAATTGCTTCCATCGCTTTGAGTGCGATATCGCGATCTTCCGCTGCACGAACTGCTTGTAATCGAACCTCGGTCTCTGCCACTTTTAGCCGCAACGCCGCAAACGAGGCGATGCCAGCGATCGTCAATAAGGAGACGCATGTCACGACAAGTGCAGTAGCCGCGACACGGTGGCGTTTCATGACTCGTGCTGTGCGAGCCAAAAAACTTATCGGCTTTGCAATCGTACGCTGCCCTTGAAGAAATGCTTCCAGATCGTTTGCAAAGGCCAAAGCGGTTGAATACCTGGTCCGACGATCTTTGGACATAGCCTTGAGACAAATGTTTTCCAACGCAGTGGGAATACGTTCGTCCATTCGACGCGGCGTAATCGGGTCCTCGTTGATAATCTGCCACAACACCATCCGGACCGTACCCGTGAATGGTGGGTGTCCTGTTAAAAGCTGATACAAGACACAGCCAAGCGAATAAACGTCGCTTCTGGCATCAATTCCTTTCAGATTGTCAATTTGCTCGGGGCTCATGTACGCGGGAGTGCCCGCAAGGTCGCCAGTACGGGTTAGATCAGATTGGCTGCTTATCTCATGAACCAAACCGAAATCAGCGACCAACACCGTAACCGGATCTGTAGATTCATCAATCAAAAGATTCGATGGCTTTACATCCCGATGCACGAGACCAGCGCGGTGTGCAGATTCAAGGCCCTTTGCAGCCTGTTCGACCAACGTGGCAGCCTCTTTTGCACCCATTGACTGTTGTGAATTGGCAAAGTCGTTGACCGTTTTCCCACTCAATAATTTCATCACCAAAAGCGGCGGAAAATCATCCCGAGAAACAAATTCGTACACAGGCACAATGTTTTCATGACGCAACGAAGATGTGGTGCGAGCTTCACGTGTCATACGCTGATATGAATCAGATGTGGGATCTGCGAGATCTCGTAAAATCTTCAGTGCCACTGGCCGATCAAGTTCACTATCCCAAGCCTCATAAAGTACGCCACTGGCTCCACTAGCAATACGTCGCAACACTTCGTACCGGCCGATGGCTCCAATCCCGCGGTCGGTCATTGGTGAATCAGGGAAGGTCAGCCTGTAAGACAATCGATGATCTGAAGTACGGCGAGGGTTGTCCAAAGAATGATTCGTGTTACTACCGAAATTTGCTACCTTGTCATCTGATGGACGGGAATTTTCTTCGCGCGAATGGCCAACTCCAGTCGAGGAACCAAAGGCTTTAGTGTCGTGGGGCGTCAAGTTTCGAATCGCTCCATCATTGCGAAGGTTATCGACAACCTGGCTTAATACTTCGTTGACTTCCTCGGGAAGAACGGATGCACGGTCTCCCCTTACTTTGCCACCCTCGCTGGAAGCATCATCAATATCCCCAACGGCTGAACGACGCTGGTAGCGACTTGACTCGTGTCCTGTTGATTCGGTCAGAATATCTGTATTGATCATCACCTCATCAGACAAAAGCTCCAGACGCTCTTGGCATATAGCACATGCTTCCACATGTTTGGCGATGGCTTCCGTTTGTTCGAGATCCAGCTTCTCGCTGAGCAGGAGTCTCAAATCCTCGATGGCAGGGCAAGAGTCTTTATCGCAAGGCTTCATGTGCGTGCTCCTCTATGCTGTTCACCACTGATAAGACGTGAGGCTTGACTGTCACACTCTTCTATTTGCTGGACGACCTCTTTGAGGCGTTTGAGGACTCTGCTCTTGGCGACATAGACCTCCGCAATCTTTAAGTCCAATGATGCCGCTACCACTGTTGCGCCCATGCCTTTCTTGACCAGCATTTCATACACCCGCCATGTCTTCGTTTTGACGATTCCTTTCACCAGGGATTCTGCCTGAGCCAACAACTGGTATTGATATTCCTCCTCGATCCTGCGGCCGAGTTCATCCCAGCTCGAGGGATCCCCGACAGAACTGAGACGATCGGAGCTGGCCAGGTTTCGTGCAAGCCGCCTTCCGCAATCGCGCGCCGAATTAACTGTGATCGTTTTTAGCCAGCCACGAAAACTGCCGCGTTTGGGGTCGTATTGAAAGACCTTCATTTTCTCCAGGAGCTTTATTAGCACTTCTTGTGTCACATCGGCGGCATCAGAATCCTGCAGCCCGGACTGCCAAGCCCAAGTGAACACAGTAGGAGCATATTTATCAACAAACTCACCCCATGCCTCACTAGAGGGATCAAGAGCAAGGCGGCCGATCAGGGTTGGACTTGTAGCGAAGGGGTCGAGGGAAGCCACGGATTCCTCCATGCTGAAAAACAATGCGACCCCAAAAGATACCTAGATTTTGCGTCGTTGTCTGTCACCAACACGCCACCAAGGGCAGCCTCAACCAAGTTTCCCACAGGATTCACGTAGAAGCGACGTTACCTGTCTGGCTCAGGCCAAAAACACCATGCGAGTCAAATGCCGAAGCTTATTTTTGCAGTTTTATTTAAATCTCGTGCAAGAATCCCCAGGCAGCAAGCGTAACTCTCGCGAACCGATGCTGTTGTCGGTCCTTTTCAACCAACATCTTGTCGAGAGAAATCATGGGAAACACTTCGAAAGCCAAACGGTCCCGCCAGTTGAACCGCAACCGTGGCCTGCAGCAACTGGAAGACCGACGTTTGATGATTGCATCTGGGATTCCAACCATTGACATCTGCGATGACTTGCCGTTCTATGGGCCCGTGCAAGTGGGGGATCTTTCACCTGCAGGCAACTCCTCGGAGCAAATGCAAGCTGGCAGCGATCCGGTTGCCCGCATCGTTGACGGCGAGAATACAACCGACTTTCCAGCAGTTGGCATGGTAGGGGATCTCAGCGGCGGTTATGGCTCTGGAACACTCATCAGCCCCATCCATGTGCTGACTGCAGGACACTGTGCTGTAGACGGAGAGGGGAACGCAATGGCGGATACAGCAGGCACGTTCGAGGTCAACGGTCGCGTTTACCAGACATCCCGTGTGTTCTTGCACCCTGACTACGATGGCTGGACGTTAGCCAATGACATTGCCATTTTTCAGCTGAGCGAACCGGTCGTCGGGGTCACGCCCGAAATGATCAGCCGGCTACCGCCCGTTGTCGGCCAGAACTTGACCATTGTCGGATTCGGCGGCGGTGGCACAGGTGAAACGGGCCACAACGGCGACTATGGAACCAAACGCGTTGGCGAAACGGTTATCGAGCGAGTCACTGCCAAGGAAATACAATGGACCTTTGATCCAGGCGAGAGCAACACCGCACCTGGTGACAGCGGTGGCCCGGGCTTTATCACGGTTGATGGACAACGTCTGCTAGCGGGCGTCACCTCCTATGGAACGAGCTACAGCGCTGCTTTCGGTGATCAAAGCGGAGATGTACGCGTTGACGCTTACACAGAGTGGATCGACTCAATCGTTGGCGATGCTGGGGGAGGAGATCAAGATGGCGTCACAGACGATCACGGCGACAATCTCGCAACTGCCACGGAGTTATTGCTTGATGGAAGCGGAGCCGCCGCTGTCGACGCCGTCTTGGAAGAAAATGGAGATCGCGACATGTTTATCTTTAAGATAGATGAAATCAGCGACGTCGCCATCGCCCTCAAGAGCAACGAAGCAGAGGTAGACACTTATTTGCGACTGTATGATGCCAACGGAAATCTGATTGCAGAGAATGACGACTTCGGCGGTACATTGAACAGTAATGTCAATATTGAGTTGCAGGTCGGCACCTATGCATTCAGCGCAGCCGGATACAATGATGCAGAAATTGGCAATTACACAGCGACGGTCAATGTAGAAGCAATTGCCGACGGTCAGGACGATAATCCCATCATTGTCGACTTGAACGCCAAGGGACGTGGACGCGTTGAGGCATCACTTCGTGATTCTCAAGTCACCTTCCTGAGCTTCGAAGCTGTCAATTCAGGCCGCACGACTGTCCGGACCGTCGCGTTGACCGAAGGTGTTGATACCGTGATGAGAGTGCTTGACTCCAGCGGCAATGTTGTTGGGGCCAATGACGACTACGGACGTGGCCTCAACAGCCGCGTCAACTTCTCCGCCATCGAAGGAGAGGTCTATACCATCGAAGTGGCTGAGTACAGCGGCAGCGAAGGCGACTTCCGTCTGGTCGTGAACAATCGAAGTTCCTGAGACGATTGATCGTTATCGGAAAGAGACCAGCCTAGCCCGGCGCAACGACTCTCAACGGTGCAAACCGTTGAGAGTCAGGTTGATGGTCACTTGTGTTGAGTCCTCGTTGAAGCAGGAAAAGGCACCTCCTTCTTCAGTCCAGGATTAGTCGGTTTTCCCTCCTGGTACGTCGAGGATTACGAAAGATCGGGACGAAATAGAAAGATGGGAAAGAATAGAAAAAAGATAGGGACAGGCACAACAAAGATAGGGACGAACAAAGATAGGGACCGGAACAAAGATAGGGACAGGCACAGATTTTAGAAGGAAAGCTAGGGACAGGCGCAGATTTGAGAGTGCGATAGCGTTTTTTCGCGCGTTGGGTCGTGCCTTTCTCGAAAGATGGTGAAGTTTTGGACCTGGTCGCGCGGACTTGGTCAGCGATTTGTCGCTGGCCGTGCG
>JBMYRF010000065.1:0-15131 GCA_049602075.1 Rubripirellula sp. | reverse complement strand
TTCTACGTAGACATCTTTGCCACTTTCCAGTGCTGCTTTTGCAAGTTCGAAGTGCAGTGTGGCGGGCGCTGCGATTGCGATTTTCCCGATCGCTGAATTCGCAAGGACCTTGTCGTAGCACGGTTCACGCACTACCGCGGAGTACTCATCACCGTAGCTCTGAAGAGTTTCTTCATTTGCGTCGCAAAGTGTGTGCAAACGTTTCAGTGCATTGAAATTCCGGGCTAGGTTCTTACCCCAATATCCGGCTCCGACTAACGCGAGATCTCGCTTCATGATCTTTTAATTTTTCGCTGACGAGGAAACTGTGGAGGCGCACGTCGTTGAGTGACTGCGTTCGTTATACGCGGCTTGGCTTGGTCCGACGTCATCTAATCTGCCAGATTACAGTCTTTGGTCGCGTTTTCAAATTGAAATGACGGTGATTCGACCGACTCTTTCGGTTGCGCAAGAAGCGACTAGCTTGTTATTGAGCGGGTAATCGCATTCCGTAACGCGTCGACCACGCTGTCCTGGTCTTTCTCTGCGAGAAATGGATGCATCGGCAGGCTCAGAACCTGCTTTGATGCTCTTTCCGATTCGGGGAAATCTCCGTACTGGTACCCAAGGTCCGCAAAGACGGGTTGCTCATGGAGGCACTTGGGATAGTAGACCGCGGTTGGGATGTCGCTAGTCTTTAACGCGGCGGCGATCTCATCTCGGTTTTCGAGTCGAATTGTGTACTGTGCGTAAACGTGCGTGTTGCCGGGTGCGACCTCAGGGGTCTGGCAGATGTCTCGCAACAGGCTCGAATAACGTGCTCCAATTTCTCCGCGTCGCGAGCATTCATTTGCGAAATGCGGGAGTTTTGCGAGGATCACGGCGGCTTGGAGAGTGTCAAACCTTCCGTTGGTTCCGACCAGCGTGTGGTGGTGTCGTTTGGTGCCACCGTGAGTCCGAATCGCTCTCATGGCGGTCGCCAATTGCTCGTCATTTGTGAAGAGAGCTCCTCCGTCACCGTAGCAACCTAGCGGTTTTGCGGGAAAAAAACTGGTACTGCCAATGGTAGAAACACCGCAACTCTGCTTGCCGTTTTGTGTCGCACCGAGACTCTGCGCACCGTCTTCAAGCACTGGAATGTTGTGAGCTCCCGCGATTTCGTTTAGGCGTTCAAAGTTTGGCATCTGCCCAAACAAGCTGATCGGCATGATGGCCTTCGTCTTGGCTGAAATCGCCGCTTCAAGTTGCTCAAGGTCAAGGTTGAATGTGGTCGGCTCGATGTCGATGAAAACGGGGGTGGCACCAACAAGCCGAATGACCTCGGCACTGCTGATCCAAGTGAAGGGCGTCGTGATGACTTCATCACCTGGGCCGATATCTAACGCTCTTAAAGCGATTTCCAAACTCATCGTTCCACTGGCAACGGATATGCAGTGCTCGACACCCGCGAACTCAGCAAGCTGCTGCTCACATTCCGCTATCTCGGGTCCCATGATGAAGCGTCCATGCTCCATGACTGCCTGCATTCTCGAATCGATCTCAGCTTGGTAGTGCGCGTATTGCGTTTTTAAATCAATGAACTGCATGGAATTAAAATTCTGTTTGGAAAAAAGCCCTTGAAAAGAATGGGCCGTGTCGAGTGCTGATTGTTCACCCGGTGCGTCTTCGCTCGGTCGATTCAGCGGCGATGCACGCTGCGTTAAGTTCGTTTTGAATTACTCGTTAACAACGGCGAACCCGCGCAACACCGGTACGGAGAGATGTTTGGACATTACGAATCCAGGCGTTTGCTCGACAATTAGCCCCGCCGTCGAGTGTTGGTTTTCGTATGCAGGGATCTGAGTTTGTTTCGGTACTGTTCGTTTCTTGGGGATTGAAGTAGGCAGCGTTTGAGGTGCTCCTCTGCGAACTTGTATTCCTGCTGCTGCTCAAGGGCTTCGACTAATCGGAATCGCCATTTGTGTTTGGTTGGATTGGCCTTGATCGCTGTTTCGTAGTGCTGGATCGCTGATGTCAGTGATCCTTGCAATTCCATTAGACGGCCTTTGTCAAAATCAGTTTGCCCGTCTCGGGTGACTTGCGTCGTGGAGTCCGACAGGAGTTCATTCGCTTTGGCTAATAGGGCGGTTTTTATCTCGATGGGAGTCTTCGCATCCTCTGATGCATCGATCAGGAGCGTCGCATTCTGTGGAAGTGAATCGATCGCAAAATCGAGGGTGTCTTTGGCAACCGTTGATTGCCTTCGCGGCACGTTTGGTTCGGTGAGTGTGCCACTCTCTTGGTTCGTTCGTGAAATTCCTGATACGGGACGTCGGGCATTTTGTTTTGCCGTTTCCAATTCCACTTCCCGCAGAACATTTGCCCAGATATCCGGAAATGCGGCTTGCTGTTGCTCCAAGCTAAAACGGTTCATTGCTGCGATTGTTTTCTTTCCTGGGTGGACTTCTGCCATTTGCCTAACCCAGGCGATCGGTTTTGGATTTCGGCTTTGAAGCTTTACCAGTTGCAACAGGAGGTCATGGCTTGAACTGGATGCCTCGGGGGAGACGAAGTCGAGTTCAATCAAGGCGACTCGCGCGTTAAGGCTTAGCGGACATCGCAGCAGTGCCTCTAGGGCGTGCTTTCGTGCAGACGAAAACTGGTTGCGTGAGGATTCCGGTACGGTGTTGAACAGATTCCGAGCTCGTATTTCTGGCGATGAATTCTGAAGCGAATTGAAATGAATACGCCTAAGCGATTGCGGCTGCAAACTTTTCCATGACGTTACATAACTGACGCCAAGTTTCTGAAGTTCGTTTGCCAAGTAGTAGCGTTCTTGGGTCAGGATCAAGTCCGCAGCCTTGAGGTGCAACTCGGGGCTCGTTGAGGCGGAGGGGATTTGCTCGACCCATTGCTCGGTCGCTTGCGCAAAGTGGTCGATCGTATGTTCGTCGAATCGTTCGCTCTTAGTGAAGTCGTCGGACTGCAAAATGTCGGCACTGAGGGATGCTGCTTTCGCTTGCCGGTGGGCACTGAACAAAGTGCTTGCGAGAAAAGCGACCAGTGCAATCGTTGCGAACTGAATTGACAATTCGCTGCGACTTTTAGGCTTCAACTGCGGCTTACTTTCCGTGTGCTCACTTCGTGGTGGTAAGCTTCGTATGAGCTCCTGTTTTTTGACCTGTCGGTGCTCGCGTGTTTGCGCTGAGCGGCTTCGAGGCTGACGTTTATTTTTGTCGAGGCACCCAATCACAGACCCGACGATCATGGCAACAAGAATGTAGTTTGACGGGATCAGCAAAGCGAAATCAAACGCTTGGGAAACACCAAGGGAAATCAGCATGAACCAACCGGTAACAAGAATTGCTCTAACTTGAGGTCGGGGGTGTAAATCCTCAAGCTTCTGCAAAAACGCGGCAAAAATAAAACATATCGCGGCGAGTGTTGGCAAAAGCCAAATCCCACCTTCCATGATCCACTCGAGGTAGATGTTGTCAGCATTGAGGAACCACTCGATGTCACCATATTGCTGGTGGGGTAAGTAAGCGTAGCGGTAGGTGCCGATTCCTGAGCCCAGCGGAAGGTAGTTGCAGGCAGCAAACGTCGCGTCGCGCCAGTGAGCGATTCGACCACCTGCCGTTGGGTCTTCCGCGACCGCGCTGCCAAAGTCGCGGTTAAATGGACCGAGGATCACGAGCAAACCGACCGTCACAGCGATCGAGGTGCTTGCGATTACGGTTTTACTCCGATTCCAGCCAAATTTCCGTCCCAACGCATTTGCCATTAAGACAGTAAACCCACAGGTCGCGCCAAGCAGCCCCCCGCGGGATCCGGACGCGATAATGCCAATCAGGATAACCAAACACAAGAGCGCAACGGCATTCGTGCTGCCTTGTAAATGACGGACTCTTGCGGCAAGTGCTTGAAGGTTGCGTTCGGTCCAGGATCCGATCTGCTCGCTCGGGTGAATTCCTGGCCGATTGAGTTCGCGATGTTTTGTGGTTAGGAAAATAAGCCAACCAAGACCGCAGGCTAACGCTGTATTTAGGTAGCCGGCTGCGTTGTTGGCATTGATGAAGGATCCGAAAGGATTTTTTGTGTTCAGTGTGGCTTCGAACATGCCACTGGCGAATGTTGAGCTGTTTGGGTATCGGGCGTGTAGTGTTGCGAACAATGCCATGACGGCGCCGGAGATGCACGTCGAGCTAAGGAATAGGACGATGAAATGACGAGATTTGGAAAGAGTGATGGATAGAAATAAGGTGACTGAAAACAGCGACAAGGCCAACAATGCTTGCATCGTGAGCCAAGGTGCGATGCTAGTGGAGGCCCAAGTTGAAGCAAGCGATTCGACATTCGACAGCTGGAGCTTGAACGCTTCCGCTCGAATGGTGTCGGGGATCCAGTCGAAGTACGCCGCTTTTGAGCCGGGGGCGATGACCGCGAGTAAACCCTCAGGGATTTTAACTGTTTGAAGATTGCCGGCCATCCAGACACCTGCCAACAAGCCCGGGATCCACAACGTCCTCGCCCGTACGATCTGGGTGTCTCTGATGATGAATGGCAGCAAGATGCACAGCATCAAAAGAAGCGTCGACGAGATGTAGTATTGCGTTTGGGCAGCGACCCCGCCTTGCTTCCACGCAGCAGCGTTCGGTAATGCCGTTAGGGCGATAGCGCAAATCGCAAAAAGTGTTTTTCGAATTCCTTTCCAAGCAGATTCCTGCCTCAAGTCGATTAAGATTTGTTTGCCGTTGGCGGTTATCTGATTGTGTTTCGTGGGATCAGCAGTCCTGCGAATGCGGACCTTTTTTCGGATCTTTCGCCTATGGTCTTCAGGCGTATTTTTCGGCGATCGGTGCGAAGGGTTTGAATCAGGCAAGTTTTCGGTTGATCCGCCAACAGCGAATCAGGCATCCACGCTGGTGTTGTTCATGCGATTGGGACAGAGTGATAAAAACCAGAGTAAATATGTATTCGAGTCACACTCAGGGATTGCAGGCTCTATTATCTGAACCGGTTCGTCTAGCGCTCGCGAATCGGCTTCAGAACAGCCTCATACTCCAAATGCCGGGCCGTTCATTTAAATCAAAGTTAATCAAGTCTTGGCAGAGTGGCCGTTTAGTGGTGTGTTGCTTGTCCACGCGTCGGCGAACGGCCGCCCCAGAAAAGGCTTGCCGGCGGGATGTAGAAGCGGGTTGACGTAGCCGGTTTTTGTGCCGCGACCAGCATATGTAAGCGATGTTCTGTCGAAGGTGAATTCTCGTTAACGGACTTCACGTTCACAACTTCTTGGCACTACGCCGTGCCCTCGAACATAGGTTTCCCCGCTGGAAATGCGCAGACTTCGTCCACATGGGTGACAGGAAGTCAGCATAAATTCAGTAAAAACGCCTGACGAAGTCTGTGTAACAGACGGTACCGGCCTCACACCCCCAATTTGAGTCCAGGTTTGACAAAAATCAACAACCGTTTCGCGGATTCAACAGATTTGCTTGGGCCTAACGTTCGATGCACACCGTATTGCTGGCTACATCTATTCTTTCGGTTGGTCCGATCCATTCCCCGATTGGATTCAACGCGGCGAGTGACACGCCGAAGGCAGCGGACAGTGAACTTACCATTCAATTATTGGGGTTCGCTCTCTGACATCCTCACGGATTCGTTTGCTCGAGGTCTGGCCAGTTTGATTTGCTTAATTGGTATCTGTGGGCAACGCTTGTTGGGCACGAAAAATCGGGACGTCTACCGACATCGGTGCAACGAGGGGAATAGGGATTGCGAGCAACGTCGGCGTCGCCGATAGCATCTGGCTTGGGGTGAGGTTTTGGAGTTTTTCTGAGCGGCTGATTGGGAAGTCAGGCCTGCTTCTTGACGCGGGCCAGGCTTCGAATTGAAATAGACAACGTTGCCTCTGCTGAATTTGCAGTGGATAGAAATTGCTCAATCCCTCGGTCCACGGTTCCGAAACAGAACGATGCCCGAAACCGAGACTGATGTGTCTAAGATTTGCTTTACCGCGAATTTAGCTTGGAACTTGACGAACTTTCGTCTCAATCACATGAAGGCAGTGCAGTCGCTGGGGATCGAAGTTCATGCGGTTGCACCATACGACGACTGCGTTGCCATTTTGGAGCGAGAGGGCATCACGTATCACGAATGGCGAATTAATCGGCGCAGTCTAAATCCATTTAACGAAATCGGTTCGATTGGATCCCTGCTGGGAATTTATCGACGAGTTCAACCTTGCTTGGTTCATCATTACACCGTCAAGGCAATCTTGTACGGGACGATTTCTGCTCGACTTTGCGGGATACCAGCGATCGTGAACGCGGTCACCGGTATGCCCTACATTATCGTTTCACCGAAACAGAGTCTTCGCGGCAGTCTGGCACGTAATCTGTCCATGCGGTGGTATCTCTGGAGCCTTGCGGGAAGTGATACCCATGCGGTATTCCAGAATCTTGATGATGTGAAACTGGTCGACAGCTTTTCTCGAAAATGCCTTGAGAATCGCTCGGTAACGCGAGGTTCGGGAGTCGATCTGCAGCACTTTTCCTTTCAAGCTCCCATTCAGTCTCGTTGCCCGATCGTTCTGTTTATCGGGCGGATCATTCGGGAAAAAGGCTTTCTCGAATTGATTGAGGCGATCCGTATTTTGCGTGCGACAGGTAGGGAGTTTCGGTTCAAGGTTTGTGGTTCGATTGATTCCGGAAACCGCTCCAGCATTGGCATTCAGCAAGTCGAGAGATGGCTTGAGGAGGGGCTCATCGATCGATTGGTCAAGCTGGATGATGTTCGCCCGGCGTTGGCGGAAGCCGAGGTTGTTGTGCTGCCAAGTTACCGGGAAGGCACGCCGCGGTCGCTGCTGGAGGCGCTCGCCGTTGGCCGCCCGGTTGTTGCGACAGATGTTCCCGGCTGCCGCGAGGTTGTCCGATGCGGAATCAATGGTGTTTTAGTCGAGCCGAAAGACTCGGAGTCCTTGGCAAATGGGATCGCGAGTGTGCTGGCTCTCGATGCCGCGAGTCGCGGACGAATGGGGCTGGCGGGCCGACGCATGGCCGAGCAGCTTTTTGATGAAAAAGGTGTAATCCAAGCCAATCTCGCCGTTTACAAGGCCCTGGCGGCGGGAAGCATCCCGGAAGTTGCGGGTCGCACCGTCTGATGATGATGATGATGACGATAATGATGTAGTGACAACTAACCCGATTTGGAAAACTCATACGAATTAAGGGTCAAAAAAACTTTGGTTCGGCTAGACTCCGGGTGGTTGGACATCCAGAATATATGGGGGCAAAGCAGCCGCACTGCTTTTCACCGATTTTCGCGACGCGATTTCCAAGCTCATCGACCTCGAAAACATTTATGATACCGCGAGATATGTATTCGCCACCAAGGACCGGGATGAATGTAATATGAATCGTTCGCTTTGATCCCCACGGCTCAGCACCATCAGCTGACTTCCGCTGCGACCAGCGGATTTTTTCATTCTGTTCCAGCAAGTCATTACTTAAATAGAGTTCGCAAATGCTCCGCGACGCTGCAGCAACGCCCCCGGACGCGGAGGCTGCTTTTAAGCCTAACGCTTCTCCCGCCCCCAACTATCTGCGGATGCTGTGGCAACGTAAGTTGCTGTTGATCGTGGGAGGTCTGATCGGCGGTAGCGTTGGTTTCTGGCATAATTCTCAACAGCCTCCGACCTACAAGTCCTCGGCAAGGTTTCAGTTGGTGGAACCTGCAGTGAAGCAGGTTCCAGTCCAGGGCGTGGAAGCGGCAGCGTTCGCTGAAGACGCCACTGAGCAGATCATGATTATGCGTAGTGAGACGATCATGAAACGTGCAGCTGAACTGGGGAACCTACAAGAACTTACCGAATTTTTGAATCTGCCTCCCGGCCAGGTTGGGTTGATGCTGTCAACATCGAGCAAGTTCTCGGTTCGTTCCCTCGGCCGGACGACCTACGAGATCGCCTACGTTGCCGACACGCCCGATACCCCGCTTCGCGTTCTTCAAGCCGTGAACGATGCCTATGCAGAGCACTTGGAAAAGCAAAAGGAACTGATTGGGGCCGAAACGCTAACGCTAATAGAGGACGCACGCGGCGAGGTTTTACAGCGTTTGGAAGCCCTCGAGGCTGACTTTGATAAGTTTAAGCGTGAAACGCCACTCGTTTACCGTAATGGAGAGATGAGTAGTGTTCATCGCGATTACGCTGACAACTATCTTCGGCAAAAGCAAGCGCTCGTTCTGCGTCAGACCGAAATTGTGAGCAAGCTAGCCGCCGCGAAACAGGCAATCGATGGCGGTGACGACTCGGAGTCCGTTCTCTTGCTACTCGGCTCCGATGCAAACGCCGAGCTCCAGAATTTAGTTGGGGCAGTTCTTATGACTGATGTGGAAAATCGCCCTGTCGTCGACCAAGAAGATGGTTCCAACGGTCGAGCCTTACTAACCGTGAATGGTAGAGGAGCGGCGAGCACTGTCCTGCCCCGAGAAAAACGGTCCGTTGCGTTGCGACGTGAGGCCTTATTTCCCCTGCAGATGCAGGAGGAAGAATTGCTGCGAGAAGTCGGCGTGAATCATCCGTCCGTGAGTCGGCTGCAATCGCGAATGCGAATGGTCGAAGCTCAGATCAAAAGAACCGAGCAGTCGGAAGCGGAATATGAACGGCAGTTGCTTCAGATCTCCGAGGCCAAGATTTTGGACGTTGATCAAGAGACAGATGAGTCGCTGACGGCCGAGGAGCGACAAAAACGATACGAAATTTCGATTCAGCGATGGCAAGAGAAGCAACTGCGGTTGGTAATGTTGGCACTCGAGCAGCAGAAGAAGTTGATTGAGCACGAGCTGCAGGTTATTGAAGAGGCCTACGATTATGAAGTCGTCGCCATGGCCGACGAACGAACGGCGGAACTGCAGCATGATCGGATGACTCGCGAGATCGAGCGACAGCAGACCCTTTACGACCGCATTGTGGGACGTTTAGATGAGATTTCTATCATGTCCGAATCAGCCGGCGTTAGAATCTCAACTCTTTCGCTACCAAGGCTGGGTTCGAAAGTCACGGCAATTCAGTCCAGGTCATTGTTTCTTGGTACGTTGCTTGGATTTGCTTCCACGGCTGGAATTTGTTTGCTGTTGGGTATCTCAGACAAGTCGTATCACAGCGCCGAAGAGATTGCAGCACACCTTAGAGCACCCGTACTCGGGCACATCCCGTATGTGCCGCGAAGTCGGTTTCTTACAAAGCTCGCTCCCCTCGAGGGTTCCCAGCTAAACAAAATGCTGCACACCTTCCATCGGCCCAAAAACTGGGTCTCTGAAGCCTACAAGGCGCTCCGAACAGCACTTTTCTTCAGTGATCAGGGAGGCGACTCTAAGGTCCTTTTGGTGACCAGCGCTGCGCCTTCGGAGGGAAAGTCAACGATCGCAGGAAACATTGCTATCACGATTGCACAGAGTGGCAAGAGTGTGCTTCTGGTCGATGCTGACCTGCGGCGTCCGAATGTTGGAAAACTATTCGGCATTGAAGCAGAAAAGGGTTTGGCTTGGGCGGTCACTGAACTAGCGGCCAACAAGGAAAAAGGAGCCGGGTTCAGTATCATTGCCGAGGCAATCCAGCAATCCGAAATGGAGAATATCTCGATCATTCCCGCCGGAGAAAAGGTAGAGAATCCGGCGGAAATCCTCACTTCGACCAGCCTCGAAACCTTCATCGATTTAGTCCGAAATCGGTTTGATATGGTGATCATCGACTCACCACCACTGCTCGCGGTGACCGACCCAAGTAATATCGCGCCCCGCGTCGATGGTGTGATCATGGTTGTTCGCCTTGGCAAACAGACGCGGCCTCGGGCGGCTCAGGCACACGGAATGCTGGAAACGTTGGGAGCCAATTTGGTCGGTATCGTTGTCAATGGAGTGGGAGCGAAGGAGGCGGGGTATTACGGCCGGTACGGTAGCCGGGATGGCTATTACAATGGGGGCTTCTACCGAAACGGTTACGGTTACTCGTATGGGTACAGTTATCAGTACGGCGAGTACGACGAGTACTACGAGCAGGATGAGAAGCGCAACGGCGGTCGAAAACGTCGTAAAAAGGCGGCGGAAAAGGTCTAATGGCCTCGGACGCGGGGATCTAGCGGCCTCAGGTGCGGGGTTCAAATATGCATCTCAAAGATGCATTAGTGGCATTTCTGCCCGCGGGTGTCGACTTGGGCTACTAAACCCGTTTGACATCCCAATTTACCCTCTCTACCATGTTGACAGTCCTCTTGAGGGGATCGTCGTGTGCTCACTGGGCGGGAACGAGACGAGAGTTTCGGCCGGCCCCAGAGGACTCGTCGGTGGTTGAGAAGGTTGATTGAATCGCAGCGTTGGGTGCGAAGTTCAAAAGAAGGCAACGAGAACAAGGTTAGCGAAATGGGTTGGTTTCAATCGTTAAAGCTCGCGTTTTTTGCTGTGGTGCTTTGCCCTGGTTCACTTCTCCTCGCCCAGGAACCGCAGATTGCACAGTCGGTTCTAGATCGGGATCAGTTAACCGTATCTCAGTGGGTGACGCCTGCAGTCCCCGGCGAATTGCGGGTTCGTGTTTTACTCCCGCTTCCCGGTGGAGAAGTGCGTCTATTGCCAGATGCAGAGGTGGTTCTTATTGGTTCCGAAAACACGCTGCTTAATGGGGTAACGGACGGTAATGGCGATGTCAGCATCCAAGGCGTCCGACCTGGCGTGTATTCTTTGCTTGCGGCGACCCCTGCATTCGCCGGTGTATTCGCGGTGCATGTCTTGGCGAATGATTGTCCCGGGGCTGATCTCTATCCGGATAAGATTGAGATCCCCTGTGGCCGGATCGCTTTTGAGATGTTCGCTTCGCTTGTTCTGCCTTTGTTGGAAAATGAGTATTCGATCGATGAGTTAGTTGTCCACACCGACCGAGTGGCTCAGCTTGTGGACCATGTCCTTGGCAATCGGCAATACCGTGTTCGCAGGCAGGATTCTGGGATGCAAGGCCACATCTATGCAGCAGCAGATCGTGGCAGGGCACTCGATGCGGATGATTTGGGTGACCGATTGAAACCTGCCGAGAGAATGAAGGTTTTCCTCTTCAACAGCAGCGGGTTTGTAGGTCGTGCTGTAACGAACGGGCAGGGGGAATTTCGATTCGACGACGTGCCGACTGGCATTTATACGATCATCACAGCAGGACGCGACGGAGTCGGGATGGTTGGCCTCGAATTGTTTGATCCCGAATCCGAGCAGGACGAATCGAACGACGATGTTGCGTCTCGAGTAGGAGGCGACTCTATCACCGTTTCCTACTTGCTAAAAGTGAAAGATGGCGCGATTGGTGACCCGGCATTCGCCATGCAGGTTGCTCCTGTTGATCCAGCCCTTCTTTCCGCTCTGTTTCGTGGGCCCGGTGGGCCGTTGGACAGATTGATTGCTGGCGGAGGCGGAGCTGGAACTGGCGGAGCTGGTTTGGTAGGACTTGGTGCGTTGGCTGGTGGTTTGATTGCGTTGAGTGGCGTGGACGAAAGTTCCGACTTTCCAACGCCGCCCCCAGCGAGTCCCTCTCAATGAGAGCCTGAGCGATCGGCTCTAACCCTCGTCTTACTCATCCGAATCCGATCGAGGCTGCCGCTACGTGAGCAGATCGTTGAGTGGATTCTTAACCTTACTCGCACTGCCCTAGATCGCGAAGCACCTCAATCGCAGTTGCTATCCGCGACAGGGTTTTGAATCCCCTCCGACGGATTTTCAGAGTATTCGTTTTGGAGTGTACGTCATTCCTCAACGGTTAGGATTAGGCTAGCCCGATATGGGGAGGTCACGAGGTTTCCTGCGAAGTATTTTCCGGAAATTCTCGCTGGTTTGTACGTGATTGCTCGGCTGTCATGATTAGGCTAGGCTTTCCAGGGGGGGGTGAAGCTCTCACTAAAGGGAGGTCACGAGATCTGCAGTCCCCGTGGCCGAGGGCCTAAGTTATTCACGTCGGCTGGCATGGTTAGACATCTTGACTACTCTACTATTCTTAATCGGCTTTGGCATGCTAGTCGCATTCGCCATTGTCTTATTAGCGGTTCCCGTTATTCGGTATTGCTGCTTTCGATTCGGCGTAATTGACAGTCCGAATAGCGAACGAAAGTTGCAAGACGCTCCTGTCGCGCTCGGCGGTGGAGTCGCCGTATTGCTTGGTCTTGTCGCCGGCGTGCTCGCGCTTGTTGTAGCTGGCAGGGGCATTGGCTTTGAGCCTTTGACCACCGTTCCGGCTCACTGGTACCATTTGCTCGGTGCAACTGCATGCATGTTGACGGTTGGCCTGATTGACGACATCTGTGGATTGCGTGGGCGTCAAAAGCTTCTTTTACAGTGTTTGATTATTTCAGCATTGGTTGGCGGCGGTACGTTAATCACGGAACTTCGAGGATGGGGTTTCCACTTTGACCTTGGGGTTTTGGCTTTTCCGCTTACTGTTCTTTGGTTCTTGATCGTTGTCAATGCATTGAACTTGATCGATGGCGCGGATGGGATGGCAAGTACGATTAGCTGTGTCGTCTGCTGCGGCTTGGGGGTGCTTGGGTTGCAGATGGGAACGCCGCTCAGCGCGGCCGTTGCATTCTTGTTGGCCGCCTCGATGCTTGGTTTCTTGGTGTTTAATCTGCCACCCGCAAGCATTTACCTTGGCGACGCAGGAAGTATGTCCGTTGGGTTGATAATGGCAGCGGTCGCGATCTGGAGCAATTCGCAGGAGTCCGCTGTGCTGACCATTGCACCCATGGCCCTCCTGACCATTCCGTTATTCGACTCCAGTGCGGCAATTCTTAGGAGATGGCTTACAGGGCGGAGTCTCTACGCGACTGACCGTGCCCATCTCCACCACGTACTTAGTCAAAAGTACGGTACCCGCCGAATGTTGTTGCTGGTTGCTTCGCTGTGTGCAGTCACAACCGTCTTTTCTCTATTGTCGTCGTGGTGCAATCAGCATTGGTTCGCGGTGCTAGGTGTCGCAATTGTTGTCTGTATGTTGGTATTCACGAAATCGTTCGGGCACGCCGAGGCACGTTTGACTATCGGCAAGGCGAGACATTTGGCATCTTCTTTTGCGATGTTGCCTTCGACGACAAAGTCGAAGGATCGATTCATGACACTCCCGTTGCAGGGTGCGGGGCATTGGGAGACAGTTTGGGAGCCGTTGCTACAGATTGCTGAAACGCATGATTTAGCCAAAATACAGATCAACCTGAATCTGCCGTGGCTCCATGAGAGTTACCATGCAACTTGGCGTGGTAAGGCACCGGCCTCGGGAGTACCCACATTTACATTTACGTTGCCATTGTTTTCGCCGAATGGCCTCTATCGTCAGGGCGCAAGCGTTGGCGAAGTTTCTTTGGTAGCTCCGATTCAGGGTGTCGAAGATTATCCTCAAATTGCGAACCTGATGGATAAAATTGTGGAAGTGCTACCCGAGGTAGATCGGATAGCAGACACGCTTGAGGAGCAGGAAAAACAGCTTGCCGTTAGGCAAAAGAAGCCCCTTGTGGTACCTCAATCGGTCCCGTAGGACGATTGCGTGACGAAGCATGCAATTGCCCGGATCAGATCGCACCCGAAAGATCATTGTGGCCTCGAAACTGACGTTCCCCGCGATGTTCACGAGCTGGGATACGCGTCTGTTGGCATCGGTTCTGTGGGTCGACAAACGAATAGCGAGCGATGGATATTCCAACAACGCGCCTTCCTTGGTACGTCAATTAGGCGAGCCAGATCAGAGGATGATTCGAGTGACTGCAATGCATCATCTGGACTCGGTAAAAGCTATATTCAGGTGTAATATCACCGTCTCTGTTACTGCCGCAATGCTATTATTCTGTAGGCGCACGGTGAGTGGCAGTTACGTTTTGGCGAGCCGCTCTTCTTTGCGTCGGTCGGCGATGGCCACGCGGTGAGTGGGATTCGTGGCCAGCCATCGGTCCGGTAGCAAGTCTTCGTGGTTGGCTACGCGTGGCAGGTCAGTAAAGACCGAGCAGAGGGTAAGCCCACGGCTCGACTTGGTTTTCCTTGCAACTTCCCACCAGCGACATCAGTACGGAAGCTCGGCGACCTGCAAGCGGACTACCAACGAACAGCCAGCCCTTGCGATCGATCGCGACCGGCTTCATCGCTCGCTCGGCGCGGTTGTTGTCGATCGACAGTTCGCCGCTGTCGAGGTAACGGTTCAGACCGTTCCAATGGTTCCGTGCTGGCCTTCCGCGAGCTCCCTAACGCTCTTGCGGGGGCGTTTCAACTTCTTGCCGTTCGGGGGCTACTTGGTCTTTGGTTAGCAAACTGGCAATCTTCTCATGCTTCTCGGCGAGACGTTCTTGGTCAAGCTTCTCATAGGTTACCGCGAGTGCGGAATGTACGAGCGGATCTTCATTCATTTTCGGCAGAGCGAACTCCAGATCCTTCAGTGCTTCTTCCCATCGTTCCAACTTGATGAGCACCTGCACCCGGGTATCACGATAGCCTGCATCTTTTGGCCAGCGTTTAACCACCGAATCCATCAACTGAAGAGCGTTCTCGAGTTTTGATTCGTCTGCCGATAAGGCTTCATCATGTGAAATGATCTACGCCAAATTGTTGGCAACCGGTCCGAGTGATTCATCTAGACTGTAGGCATGTTCGAGATGGAAAATCGCAGCTTCGGGTTCACCCGATTGCCACGACTGGCAACCCAGAACGAAGTGCGCAAAAGCGTTTGCATAGCCACTAGCGAGGATTGTTTCCAACACTTCTCTTGAAGCCACAAGCTGTTGGTCGGGTCCCTCTCCCAGGGCTAGTAAGCGTCTGAGTGCCGCTTTTGAGTTAGAGTCATTTGCAAGGGCCATTCGGAGGACTTCTAATTCCATGGCGGGCTTGTTCGTCCAGCAACTCTCCGGACGAGCCAGTCATGACCAGTGGATCGCTCCCGGACTGGAGCGTCACTGCAGGTATGTCTTTTTGTGGTTCGGAAAGCAGCCGGTCGATGTATTTCATCCCCACTGTGAATGATTTGGGGACTGAATGCTTTGGAATGATTTGGGGAGAATGATTTGGGGACAGGCAAAAAGTGGTTTGCTTTGGAATGATTTGGGGACAGGCAAAAAGTGGTTTGACTGGACTGATTTGGGGACAGGCAAAAAGTGGTTTGCTTT
>JBMYRF010000064.1:2191-15588 GCA_049602075.1 Rubripirellula sp. | reverse complement strand
TGGTGACCGAGAACGTGGTGATCACGATCATGACGAAGGCGACGAGCACGAGGATGCTGTCGAGGGAATCCATGAGCACCTCGAAGCGATCCAGGATGCGATCCGCGAGCTTCAAGAACAAGTTCGCGAGCTGGGCCGCCGGTAAGCCCGGTGAATTCGCGTTACTTTGTTAGCCACCGTGTCGGCGATTGTTCGAGCAGTCGCGAGACCGGTGGCTAACGCCATTCCGCTGGGTTCTAAGCAGCGATAACGCAATAGCGGATAGTGGAAAATTCTGTGGTGACTTGAGCTGCCGATTCATCGGAATTGCAGAGTGCTTCCTGGCACTCGCATTTGAGCAGGGTTTTTAACGTGCGAGCGTTTCGCGATCGACGCAACTTGGTGCAGACCTCGCCAGCGAAATGACAGCCCATCCGCAACGACGTATCATGTCGTTTCCTGATCTTGGAATACCGACCATTCATGGTGATGATCTCTCATGCGACCTCGATTCCTGTTGGTTTGTCTTTTGACTGCACTAAATTCCTTCTTATCGACTCCTTCACAGGGAGCAGAAACGGTTTCTTTTTATGGCTATGACGACTGCATTCGGCTGAGCAACGAAACGGTGACGGTCGTGCTTTGTCCGGCAGCGGGTGGCCGAGTCCTTGAGTACGCGCGGGATGGAAAGAACATGCTCTTTCTGCCGCCCGGTAATGAGGGATGGACGTGGCAGCCAGATGGTCCGCGGGGGGCGTTGGATGCTGGGCGGTTTGACATTGGGCCAGAGAAAATGGTCCGTCGTGGAAAGGTGTTGTGGATGGGGCGTTGGGATGGCGAGATCATCGGTGACCGCACCGCACGCTTAACCAGCCAATTCGATGAGCTTTCGGGGGCCCGGTTGATTCGTGAGTTTGAGTTGGCTGAAACAGGGACAAAGTTGCGGTGTACCCAAACCATCGTTAACGAGTCGGATCAGCCGATCAGCCTGTGTCATTGGAGTCGCACGTTTGCGGTCGGAGGTGGGATCGCGATCGTCCCCCGTTCACCACGCGGCCGTTTTCCCAACGGTTATGTCATGTACGAGGAGGGGAACCGACTGCAGTTCAAGCCAGAGGATGCGCACATTCAATACGATGACCAAAAGGTTTTGGTCACGGCACCACCGGCTTTCCCAAAGCTTGGGTTTGATTCGCATGCGGGGTGGCTTGGGTATCTAGCACCCCATGATCAATTATTTGTCAAGCGATTTGCGACCTATCCTGACCGCGCCTACAACGAGTTTGCCGGGCTGACGATTTCGGTTTGGTATCCCGAAGGGGATCGAGTGGAATTGGAGCCGATTGGACCAGCCGAGGAGTTGAATCCCGGGCAACAAGCTGCATTTACGGAGGAATGGTGGTTGTTGGATCATCCGTTTCCGGAGGATACCGCAGGCATCGACTATAACGCGATTCAGAAACTGGTCACCGAACAGACCCGGGCACCGGGTCGAGCCGGTGGTAACGCGATTCAATCACCCGAGCTGCATGACGATCACCGTGTGACGTTTCGGTTGGTTGCCCCCGCAGCGGCGGAAGTTCGTGTAGCAGTCGCCGGCCAGTCTTTTCCCATGAATCGAAATGCGGAGGGACTATGGTCCTACACGACGCAGGTCATGCCAGCGGGAATCTATGAATACACGTTTCGTGTCGATGGTTCGTCGATGACGGACCCCCGCAATCGGTGGCTGAAGAAGTGGCTGACCTGCGCGAGTCTGCTCGAAATTCCGGGCAGCCCGCCGCAGTTGACTGAACAGCAAGCGGTGCCACGTGGCGCGGTGCATGCCCACGTTTATCGCTCCAAGACGACTGGTGCCGATAGGTCGGTCATGATCTACACGCCACCCGGCTATGATCCCACCGCCGATCGAACCTATCCTGTCGTCGTTCTTTGTCATGGTTTTGGCGATGATCAAACCGCTTGGACTGAGGTGGGTCGCAGTCATTTGATCGTGGACAATCTGATCGCGCAAGAAAAGATCGAGCCGATGATTATTGTGATGCCATACGGGCATCCGGTCCCGTTGGCCGAAAGAGCTTGGTCGGAGGATTATCGGGAGCGGAATGATCAGGCGATGATCGCTGATGTTGTAAGTGATCTCTTGCCAATGGTTGAGCGAACGTATCGCATGAAAACATCACGTGAAGATCGAGCCATCGTGGGGTTGTCGATGGGAGGCGGGCATTCAATCAGTGGTGGATTGCGGTACCCCGATCAATTCGCTTGGGTTGGTGCCTTCAGCGCTGCGGCGCCGCAGGCCGACCTGGACCAAGATTATGCCGGCTTGTCAGAGCGACTTGCTGAGCATCCGCATCGCTTGTTCTGGATCGCATGCGGAAAGGATGATTTTCTGGTTGAGCGGAATCGAAGTTTCAACGATCAATTAAATCAACGAGGGATCAAGCACACCTACGTGGAAACGGACGGGGGCCACTCCTGGCCGGTTTGGCGAATTTATCTGCCTCAATTCCTTGAGCAGATTTTCCGCTAAACGTTCAACGCCGCGTCGTGCCGCCTCCTTCTCTTAGGCCATCGTCGGGTGAACCCCACCGTTCTCGTCTCCGCAGCCGTAAGCCAAGCCAAACGCAGCACGATGTCGGTTTAGCCAATTCACTGTCCCACTCCTTCTCCGTCTCACCCTTTCCCTGTCTCAACGTCGCTGTCTCAACGTTGCTGTCTCAACGTCGCTGTCTCAGCGTTGCTGTCTCAGCGTTGCGGGTTCCAGCCGACCCCTGCTATCTCCACCGGACCACGCTCTTTTAAATTCGGCTCGGAGGTGGCTGGGAGGTTTCGAACGGGACTGCCGTGAAACAGCTGTTTTCCGGTCAATGTGAGGTGTTCAACCTCCCGACGCACTCTTCTCTCTTCCACGCGTGGGGCGTTTTCAGGCCTTCCGCATGCCCACTGTCAATCTGCTGGCTGCTTGGCGGCGACCCTATTAAAACGCGGATTTGGGGTGTTCTTAAGCGATAAAAAACTCCCTATCGGCGGGCGAGCTGAATCACCTAAACTCCGCCTGTCTAGCTGGTCAAGGATGGATCGGCAGAGGACGGATTTTCCTGAGGACTTGGGAGCAAAACGGCATGGAAGCCGGATCGATTCTTCGTCAAGGTAGACTGGCGTTCGCGTTGTTAACGCTCGCCCTTCTTTGGCCGGCAGCTGCAAACGCAGGCAGTCGTCGCACCCAAAATTTCATCGTTCAAGCCCCGAACGCGCAACTTGCCAATGCCGTCGCGGAAGCGGCTGAGAAGTTTCGCCATGACTTGGCTGTGTATTGGCTTGGCAAGCCGTTACCGCCATGGCCGAATCCTTGTCCGATTCGCGTCGTCGCAGGACCCCAGTTGGCTGCTCAGGGGGTGACGACTTACAACCCCCGGCCGGTACGCGATTTTCAGATGGAGGTGGTTGGAACCCCTGAGCGGATTCTTGATAGCGTGCTGCCTCACGAAATCACTCATACAATCTTGGCGACACATTTCGGTCGACCTTTGCCACGTTGGGCCGATGAGGGAATCTGCACTACGGTGGAACATTCCGCCGAACGCAATAAGCACGAGATCATGTTGCGTCGCTATTTGAATTCAAGTCGCGGCATCGCAATGAATAAACTGTTTCTCCTGACGGAGTACCCCAGTGATGTGCTGCCGATGTACGCTCAAGGCTATTCGGTTTGTCGTTTCTTGATCGACCAAAAAGGGCCGCGTCAATTCATTGTTTTTTTGCAAGACTACATGCAGCACCCATCTTGGACCGACAATGTAAAGAGACATTACCAGTATGACTCGCTGAAAGAGTTGCAAGATTATTGGTTGGCGTGGGTTTCTGATGGTGGTCGTTCGGTGGAAAGGTTTGCTAAGCAGGTTCCTGCGAAACAAATTCCGTCGCAGTCGCCAGTGATGGCGGGTGAGATTCGCTTGGCTGCTAATCAGGTGCCAGTTGCCAGTGGGGGGCCAGCTACCAGTGGGGGGCCAGTTGCCAGTCGGGGGCCAGTTGCCAGTGGGGCGAACGGTTCTTCCACGCTACAGTTGGCAGGTCCCCGGGGGACCGCCGTTCAGTCAATCGCTACTGACCCAATCCAGGCAACCCAGCTAGCCTCCAGTGAGGCCCAGGGGTGGTATCACCGCAAGAAACAATTGGCCCAATCTCCCCAGAACGCTCCCAACGGTTCCGCAGCCCCAGATCACGTCGCAGCTCAACCCAGCCCCGCTACAAATCGAGTCGTGACCCCCGTCCCACCATCGGTTCGCGAAAGTGGGCCTTATCAATCGGCCCACCCCCAGCCAGTCCAGGGAATGCAGGGCGCGGCGACTCTGCTGCGATGAGGCTCCCCGGCGGGCAATTGTTTCGGAAGCAACTTCCCGAGCAGCCCGAATACTGCTATTTTAAGAGTTCCGGACCATGTCCAGACGGGGACTGCTGATAGGAACACATTCGGTTCCAGAGGTGATGTTTTGGGCTAGATCAATGGTCACTTTCCCCGCTTTCACGAATTAGAACATAGAGAATCATGGCAAAACCACAGCATAAATTAAAAAAGGCCAATCACGGCCGCCGCCCTGCCAGCGCGAAAGCGCGGAAAGCGAAGCGTAAGAAAATCAAGACTTGAGCCTCGTTTTCCTCGTCTAGGGCAAGATGGTGAAACACGAATTCATCATTGATCCGTCGTTGTTGGATTTTGAAAACCCGGTCGCAGATATCGAGGCGATTCGGGCATACAACCCTCAGCGGCACGAAATGGAACAGCTTACCTCGGTTCTCCATGAGGACCTAGAACGTCACGTTTGCGCGGCACTGAAGAAAGTGACCGACGACGAGTTCTGGGTTCGCGGTCACATGCCTGGTATGCCTCTCATGCCCGGTGTCGTCATGCTAGAAGCGGTCGCGCAGCTTTCGAGTTACTTTACTCAGAAGAACGATTTACTCGGCGCTGAGATGGTTGGTTTTGGCGGTGTCGATGATGTTCGGTTTCGCGGGGTGGTTACTCCCGGGACCGATTTGGTTTTGATGGTGCAACTCTTGAAAGTTCGCCGCAACCGGATGATCGTTGCCGCCTTTCAAGGTTGGGTCGATGAGAACATGGTTCTGGAAGGCACGCTTCGGGGCATCCCGATTCCGGTCGATGCCCTCGAGAGTCATCTGGCCCGACGTAGTTAACGACAGTGGCCATTCAGATCGTGACTGCGCCGCCACGTGAGATGGCGGTGGTTGAGCCACTTGATTTCCTGGTCGTCGCTCCGCATCCCGACGATGCTGAGTTGGGGATGGGTGGAACGATCGCAAAAATGTCTGCCGAAGGATTCCGAATCGGCATCCTCGATTTGACTTCGGGGGAGCCGACGCCGCACGGAAGCGAGTCGATCCGCCGTGCGGAAACCATTCAAGCAACCGAACCACTCTCTATTGCGTGGCGCGGTAATGCAGGACTCCCCAATCGCAAATTGGTGCACACGCTACAGGCTCGCGAGTTGGTCGCAAGTTATTTTCGCGTGTTGCGACCGCGATGGATCTTCGCTCCCTACTGGCAAGATGCCCATCCGGATCACGTTGCTGCCACCGACCTGATTGAAGCGGCTCGCTTTTGGGCCAAGTTGAGTAAGACTGAGATGCCTGGGGAGCGGTTCCATCCGGAGCGTGTTTACCACTATTTTTGCATCCACTTGCGGCTCGCGATTCAACCCGATTGGATCGTCGATATCAGCGATTTTTGGGAAGCCAAGCTCGCATCGATTTCGGCATACCACAGTCAGTTCGTGCTTGGTCGGCCGATGGAACCGCCAACGATGTTGGAGCGACTGGAAACAGAGTCCGCTCATTGGGGGAATCTGATCGGGCGACGCTACGGGGAACCCTTTGCCACCAAAGAACCGTTAGCGCTGCATTCCCTTCGTGATCTTTTGTAAGAGTGGCTGCGTGACCTTTGGTAAGCGTGCCCACGTGTTTCGCTAGGAAAGCCTCCGCGGGAAGTCGAGCCCGCGGGATCGATGCAAAGGACGGGGAAGCCGCTTTCGCATGGTTCCCGTTACTCCTCAACACTGAGCAGTTTCAATGTCTTTTCGCCTGCATCGAGCTCGAATTTAAAGTTCCCTAGGAAGCTCATTCCGAGCAGTGGTTCGGCGTCATCAGCGACGGCTGCCAGGACCGCTGCATCGACGTTTTCGACTTCAAATCGCCCAACTCGGACTCGTGGCAAGGTGACGGCGTGGGCGGGGATCGATCGTCCGTCGGCCAAGACAAGTTGTAATTCACGGGCGTCCGCCGGGATTTTTACCCCCAGTTCCCCGGCTACTCGCATTGGCAGGCTGATCATCGTGGCTCCGCTGTCGACCACCATCTTGGTTTTCTTGTTGCCGACTACGACATCGGCGAACAGCGATCCTCCCCGTGCTTGAAGTGGAACCGCTTCCTGAAAAATCTCGCTTTCGATTTTGCCGATTCGTTTATCCAGCGAGGCCAGAATGAGGTCGGCGGTGACGACCTGTGGTGTTTCGAAATTACGATGCATCACTTGCAGCGCGATCTGAACTTCGTCGTCTTTCAGAGACGCGACCAGTTGCTCGCGGGTAGATGAGAAATCATCTCGGATCGCCAGTACCGTTTCGGTGTACTTTACCTCTGCGGTGTTCACGTCGCCTCGCTTCTCAGCGATGGTTCCCTTCAACCTTTCCCGCTGAGCGGCCAGCGTTTTCATTTTGGCACTGGTGGCATTGATCAAGGCAACGAGTTGATTGTTTGCTGTGGTGTTGTTGACAACGCGAGCGAGTTGGAGATTTAGTTCGCCGTACTGCACATTCAGTCGCTCGATTTCGTTTCGCACGAAAGTGAGTTGGTCGACCACTTGTTGCCATTCGTCTCGCAGTTTACGTAGTTCTCGCTTCTCTTTCGTCAGTGACGACAGGGCTCGCGTGATCGTTGCGTTACCCGTCATCTGGATCACTTTACCGCTGCGTCGAAGTTCGATCTCTTTCAGAATCTGATCGGCTTTCGCGACAACGGCATCGCCGTATGGTTTTTGGGCTGTCGCACCGGGTAGGTTCAGCGATAAAATTAGCAGCAATCCAAGGGAGATCCGAAGGATCGTCATCCGATTGCTGACTTTTTGCCACGCAGGTTGTGCCATGCTGTTCATGTCTCGATTTCCCTCTCCGATTGATCGTGCAAAGCATAGCTTACCACTGTTATTTGGTTTTGCCTTTGCCATTTGGCTCGTCGGATTCTCGAACGTACTCGCTGATTCTCCGCCCAGTTTGACACTATTGCGGCAGCAAACACGTGAATTGTTGCGGCAACAAGCCGTTTTGCCCCCCGGTGATTCAAAAGACGATGCCACCGTCGCCTTATGTGATTTGTACGTCGTGCTGCGGTACGACTCGCGGTATGACTCCAGCGAGATGTTGAAGGGTGATGCCACGAAGATTCGTCGCCGGCTGCTGACCGTTGCCCGCTTGCGCCAGCGTGAATTGCGTCGGGAAGGTGTGGAGCGGCCTGCGGGGATTTCAGCCCAAGTCGAATCGGCGATCGAGTCGGCGCTCGCAGGTGATCAACAGGACAGCCAGCCGGGTGCGGCCGCCGCTGGGGGACTGCTCGATAACGGCTGGCAGTTGGTCGAACTGATCCAGCGAATTGTCTCCCCCGATTTCTGGGAGTCGCGCGGCGGTCCAGGGTCGATTCGGTATTTTGCAATGAAGCGTGTATTGGTGGTTCGCGCCACAAGCGATGTGCATCAGCAAATCAAGGATCTGCTGACAGCGTTGCGTTAGGAATCCAGGCCGAACCAATTCATATTTTCGAGGCGCAACACGCGTCGCGGTTTGAGGGCGCAGAACACTTTTCGTGCCACAGATTTTTTTCGAATGCAGCTTTGATCTGAATGCAGCTTTGATCTGATTACCGGTGCTCAAAAAATGGATGCCCGGCTGGAGTCGAGTTCCTTTCTTCCTCCCGTGGATTCCGCATTTATCTCCGAGGGTATGTCGGGGCCAATTTCGCCCGAGCTTTGCTTGGCGAGGACGTCGTTGAGCTGTATCGCGCCGCGCAGCGCACCAGATCGCTAGCAATCGACCTTCTGCCCTACCCTGTTTGTTGCTTCACCACTGTTAGGTTTGAGGCTTAATTTGGACCGGTCTCCAATGGCGTTTCTTGCATCTCCATCTGATACTTGGGCGATGCATGGCCCGAGCGGACTGCCCTACTCTGCGAGGTCGGCCCGCAGCCCGTTCAAGGCCTGTCCCCAACAGCGAATCTGATCAATCAATGCCTGTCCCCGTGGCCTACGTCCCCGTGGCCTATGCCTGTCCCCAATTGCTTGCATCTCCGTGGGCCACGGCCGGCAGCCTGTTCAATGCCTGTCCCCACACAACGGTCCCCACACAACGCACCTGTCCCCACACAACGCACGTCCCCACACAACGTCCCGTGCTCGGCGAGGTTGGCCCGCAGTCCGTTCAATGCCTGTCCCCAAGCAGTTGTGCCCAAGCAGTTGCCCCCATGCCTGTCACCAAATCCACCCAATTAAAGTTCCCCAATTCAATGTCTGTCCCCAAGAATCATGTCCCTAAGAACTGCCCAATGACTTGGATAATGCCTGGCTCCCCTCACTCGCTCTCACGCTGCCATCGCCGGTCACCCGTACCATCGGTCCCGTTCGCCTGTTACCTTTCAGGCTCTACTGAGCCTGAATTGCGGGAGTAATCAATTGGAAACGGAACAAAGCGTCGACCTTTCAGTCTCGCTGGGGCGTTTAGTACTCAGTAATCCGATCATGGTGGCGTCGGGCACCTTTGGGTACGCCCGGGAGATGGAAAAGATCGTCGATGTTTCTCGGTTGGGTGGCGTCTTGCCAAAAACGATCACCGCGGAGCCGCGGATCGGCAACGCCCCCTGGCGAACGGTCGAAACATCAGCGGGACTGCTCAACGCGATCGGCCTGGATAACGATGGGGTCGATACCTTTCTGGAGCATCACCTGCCGTACCTCAGCCAACTTGGCACCGCAGTGGTTGTCAGCGTTGCCGGCCGATCCAAGGAGGACTTCGTTTCTTTGGCCGAAAGGGTTGGTAGCCATCCTGGGGTGGCCGCGATCGAATTGAATCTGTCATGCCCAAATGTCAGTGGCGGAATCGACTTTGGGACCAACGCCGAATCGTGCCGCCAAGTCGTCGCCGAAAGTCGCGAGCGGGCGAACTGCCCCATCGTGGCCAAGCTGACGCCCAACGTCACTCGCATCGATGAGATTGCCAAAGGTGCGGCCGATGGTGGTGCCGATGCGGTTTGTTTGATCAATACCGTCCTGGGGATCGCGGTCGATTGGAAACGGCGTAAACCAATGCTGGGCAATGGAATGGGGGGGCTTAGCGGTCCCGCCATCAAGCCGATCGCGTTGCGATGCGTGCATCAAGTCGCCCGCGCAGTCGACATCCCGATCATCGGCATCGGTGGGATCGCCAACATCGACGACGTGATGCAATTTCTCGTGACCGGAGCTAGTGCCGTGCAAATCGGTACGGCCAACTACTACGACCCCACCGTCTCGACCCGATTGATTGATCAATTACCAGCCGCGTTAGCGGAGATTGGTGCCAGCTCCGTACGCGATTGCGTTGGCCAGCTGTCGGTCGACTGACCGATATGGCGAATCATGAATCATGCGTGAATTGGCGATGGCGGAGCGAGAAAGGATCGGGCTGTGTTGCCCCGACCATTAGGGCGCCGACCATTACGGCGACCACCATTACAGCGACCACCATTACAGCGACCACCATTACAGCGACCACCATTGCAGCGACCACCATTGCAGCGCCGATCACTGATGAGTCAGAGGTAAAACTCTGGCCGTTCCGAGGCCCGCATCACCGAGTTGAAAACGTAATGCCGATGGTCGGTTAAGCCCCGCTATCCAACCAGTTTGGACTACTTGATCAGGCGTTGGTCGATCTGTTGCAAGATGCCGCGTGCAACTTCTTCCTTCGGCCCTTCCATCTTTGCCAGGATGTCGCCGTTGGCATCCAATAGCTCAATTTCATTGCGGTCCGCGTCGATCGCGGTGGGGCCGTTGCTGACCATCAGATCACAATGCTTACGTTCCAGTTTGACGATGGCTCGAAAGTGTTGATCTTCACTTTCGAGTGCAAAGCCGACGACCCACTGATCGTCCCGCTTACTCTGACCAAGCGTCGCCACGACATCGGCGGTTTCAATCAATTCGATTGTAAGTGGTTTGCCTGTCTTGGAGATCTTCTGCGTCTGTACCAAACGCGGCATGTAATCACAGGGGGCCGCTGCACCGATCATTCCATCGCAGTGCCGAAAGGTTTCCACGGCAGCCGTGAGCATTTCGTCGGTGGTCACCACCGGGATCAATTCCGCTTCCTCGGGGTAATCGATCGAGACCGGGCCACTAATCACGACGACTTGATGGCCTGCCTCGATCGCTGCAGCTGCTAATGCAGCACCCATCCGTCCGCTCGATGCGTTGGTGAGATAGCGAACCGGATCTAGGTACTGCCGGGTCGGTCCCGATGTGATAAGCAGGCGAGCCAAGGGGAAATCTCCGCTGTTGGCGGTTCATTGATTGATGCCGGTTCGCCGATTAGCGATCCATGATTTGGTCAATCAACCGTTCCACATCCGCGGCCGTCATCGACATCTTGACCGCGACCAAGGCGAACAGACGCTTCTCACTCTCGTCCAGATGGCCGTCAGCTGCCATCATGCGGATCAAATCTTCCAGCAATGCTTCGCGCTGACTCACATCGCTGGGCAATTCAATGACCGCGTTATCGTCGAGACCAAACTCGACCGCTTTTCGCAGGTCATAATCGTCGAGGCCGAGTTCGGTGCAGCGATCGGCGACGAGGTTTACCTCACGCTCGCCGAGCGAACCATCGGCAAACGCCATCACAACAATGTTGCGGAGGTGAAGCCTTCGTTGTTTCAAAATGTCATCAGTCATATCACAAGAGTAACACGACCAAACCGCTGTCACCAGTTAGGAGTCACTCGCCTCGTCGATTCGCCGATTTCCACGCCCTTAGCTTGCGATTAACCGCCAAATCTTAGCGTTTCCGCTGACCCTTCCCGGCATTCTTGGTGACCGCGATTCCGTTTGCATCACTAAGTGCCGGAATTCGCGACGCCACGCCCCAGCGTTCGCAACGCCACGCCCCAGCGTTCGCAACGTCATGGCCTAGCGTACGAGACGCCAGGTTTAGCGTTCGGGGGTTCGCGCCGCTTCGGCAACGTACAGATGAGGCGTGTTCAATCCGGCCAGGAAATTGGGTTTGCCGGTGAGGGTAACTTGGCTATTCAAATGAACCCTCAAATTCACCCCCGGCAAAGGACTGGCGTAGGCGATGGTACGGCCGGTGTCGTCGGTCAACGCGAAGGGAGGACTGCCACGACGAGCGGAGTAAACCTGAACCAGGTAACCACTTTGGCTCACGGTTTGCGCTTGGTTTGGGTTCACAGGTTGACCGGGATTTGTGCGCTGCGTGGCTCCGGTCGGCCTGTCTGAATTGCTCGGGATCGGTACGTTGTAGCTTGCCGGCGCGGTATCGAGTGGAACGTGATTGCGGATCACCGAGGCGCCGTCTCGTCGTGTCGCGACGCGACTATATTGCTGAGCCCGTTCTGCCAGCAGACGTGCGCGGCCGGCGATGACGGCATTGGGTGCCGAGGTGGCTAGTTGCAGCGCGGCGCGTTCCACCGGTTCGATTTCGGCAGCGGTTGCCTGTGCTGCGATCAGTCGTGAAAAGACCAAGCTCAGCTGATCAAAATCGGCGTACTGAACCTCAGATTGAATTTGTGCAATTCGATGAGCCGGTACGATGGTTTGTTTAATCGGAACCGCTTGCTCGTTTGAAACCTGCATCACCGTGCCGAGGCTGCTAGCGCGTGTTGCTGACCAATCGTTGCTGGTGATGATATTGGCATTTGGCGAAGCGGTTGCAACTTGGTTCGGGCCGGCAACGGGGATGCCATTGTTGGATGTGCCGGGAAGTGAATTGGTTGCGATGGGACTCGTTGGAAAAACGCTGGCAGGCGACTCAGCCGTAGCAATCGAGTTGGTAGTTGCGGGCGGTGCATTGTAAGTCCGCTGATTTGTGGTTTGCTGAGTCCCAAGTTGCTGACTTGCAAGCGACTGCCTGGCGGGGCGGGGGCCTGTCACCCAATTGTCATCGTCAGCTGTCGCCGGTGGCTGCGGGGCAACGGGGGCACTGCCGATTTCCAGCAGGCGAGGTTGACCAAGAAATTCGAGCGATGCCAGCAAGCCTGATTGTTGGATTGCTTCGACAACGGTTTGCGGTTGCCCATCGGTTTTCAAGTCAGGTTTCAGGCCACTTCCAATTGGGTTCGAAGATGCCAGGACGGAGCGAGGTTGATTGCTCGTTTCCATTGCTCTGGTCGATTCAGCAAACACCTCGGAATCCGCTGCTGGCTGGCTTTCTGGTGGAGCCTGCTGGCGACGGAGTGAGGCTGCTACAGTTGGTTGCTTGGGTGGCGGAGATTGATGTGCTTTCTCCTCGGCCTCTGTCTTTAATTGCTCGACTAATTCTTCACTGCTGAACACGATCTGAGTCCGATGGACCCAACGGTATTCGCCTGACGGGGGAACGATGCGGAACCACAGTTGTGGGCCATCGGGACCTTCTCGCTCGCTGCGGCCAACGACGGTGATCGGCTCACCTTTCGCTAATTGGACTTGCCAACGGTAGCTGCGTGCTCGTCCGAGGTGGGTACCAATCCAGGCGACGGTGCGATCTTCAATGATCGTCCCGGTTTCCTGGTTCGTATCAAGTTGTGCGGTGTCCGCGGGAATCCAGCAAAAACTGTCGGCGGGTGGGCGGATCCCAAGCCAGCCATTTTCTGTTTCCGCGTAGACATCCAGTTGTTGGCCGAGTCTCAGCGGGTCTGTCCGATAGTATTCCTCAGAGGGTCCGCATCTCGCGTACATTTTGTCGTGGGCGACATAGACCGGGTAAGGTTCCAAGGCCAAGTCGTCCTGGGCAGCCACGCTGGATGTTTGGCTGCTCGATGTTTGGCTGCTCGCGATCTCAGCGATCGGTGCGGCCGGCGTTTGAGCAGAGCCCGTCGGGCAGGCGATTAGCATCGCGAGGCCGAGCGGCACCGCGTAAATCATGCTGGCGAGGGTGAGGGGCAAGGACCGAGTTTGTCGGTCAGCTTCGAATCGACGCATCTCCCGCAATTCCTTTGCTAGGCGACTTGGAGGAACATTCCAAACTGTCGATAGTCAACGAAGCGGGGTGAAGACAAGAGGAGATCGCAAAATGACGAGTTTCACGGCAAAATCACAGATTCGGGCTGGATTTGGCAGTCAGTCCATCGGTATCGAGAGTCCCGCCCCCGTAACGCAAGCCTGA
>JBMYRF010000064.1:0-2092 GCA_049602075.1 Rubripirellula sp. | reverse complement strand
GATTTGGCAGTCAGTCCATCGGTATCGAGAGTCCCGCCCCCGTAACGCAAGCCTGACTCACGTGGGGCAAGCCTGACTCACGTGGGGCAAGCCTGACTCACGTGGGGCGAGGATCGTCCCACGTGACCGAAGGTTAGAGGTTCGATTTCTCTCCCCCCCCAAAACAGCGGCAAACCCAGCCACAAACTCCGCGACAATCCCCGGCACGATGACTTGCCTTGCATCAGAATTTCCGGCCGGGCCATGTGTGCGAGGCTGATTCCGTTGTTGAACGGTGTCAACGGTCACATTCTTCAAACCGTCCTTGAAAGAACCGGAGCATACTCGGCTCATAGGTAAAACGTAGTCCGCGCACCTCACTCGCCCGATTCATCACGCGAATGACACTCTCGGCGGTCACATCCATGTGCGCTTGCGTATAAACACGACGCGGGATGGTCAGCCGCACAAGCTCCAGTTTCGGTAGCCGGTTTTGACCGGTTTTTGGGTCACGGCCCGCTGAAACGACACCTCGCTCCATCGCCCGGATTCCCGATTCAACATACAGTGCGGCTGCCAAGGCTTGCGCGGGAAATTGCTCCTGCTCCAGATGGGGCAAGATGGCGCGAGCATCCAGAAAGACCGCATGTCCACCGCAGGGTTTGACAAGTGGCACACCGGCGGTTTCCAACTGTTGCCACAAGTATTCGATCTGCCCAACTCGTGCCTGCATATGATTGTCTTGCACGCTTTCGGTGATCCCGATCGCAAGCGCTTCCATGTCTCGACCGGCCATGCCTCCATAAGTGTGCAGGCCTTCGTACACGACCACCAGTTCACAGGCCCGCTCATAAAGTAGCGCATCATTCATCGCCAAAAAACCACCGATGTTGACCATGGCATCTTTTTTGGAAGACATCGTCGCGGCATCGGTAAGGCTACAAATTTCACGTACAATCTCGCGAACCGAAGTTGTCGCATAGCCCGCTTCTCGTTGTTGAATGAAGTAGGCATTTTCGGCAACCCGCGTCATGTCGTGAACGATTAGGATTCCATGCCGATCACACCAGCCACGCAAATCACGCAGATTCGCCATCGAAATCGGCTGACCACCAGCCATGTTCACGCAGGTTGCAATGCAAACGTATGGGATCCGATCTGCGCCAACCTCTTGAACTAATGCGTCAAGCTTGCCAAGGTCAACATTTCCCTTGAAAGGATGTGTCGAGTCCGGGTCATGCGCTTCATCAATGATGACGTCAACAAAAGTACCCCCCGCCAATTCCTGATGCAGGCGGGTCGTGGTGAAGTACATATTGCCGGGAACGCAGTCACCATCTTTGATCAGTAATTGACTGAGAATGTTTTCCGCGCCACGTCCCTGGTGAGTGGGCACGGTGTACTGATAGCTGTAATAGTCTTCAACCGTTTTTTGCAGATGATAAAAGTTCCGGCTTCCTGCATAGGCTTCGTCACCTACCATGATGCCAGCCCACTGCCGATCGCTCATAGCGCCCACGCCAGAGTCGGTCAACAGATCGATGTAGACATCTTCTGACTTCAGCAGGAATGTGTTGTAGCCCGCTTCACGAATTGCAGCCTTCCGCTCCTCTTCGGTTGTCATCTTGATGAGTTCAACCATCTTGATTTTGTAGGGCTCAGCCCACGATCTTTTTTCCACCAGTTCACCTCCAGTTCACGAATAAAATTAAACTGTGGTGGCGATCGCGACGGGATTCACAGACACCACAGAAAACTGCGGCATTTCATCCCTTATTGCCAGAGTCGGCAAAGAAGTGGCCAGTAGCGGACCGCGGCGCACGGTTCAACCGTGGCCCGCTATTTCGAATATTATCCCGACTAGATTCACGAATCAAGTGGCGAAAGAGCCTGCCTCTGCAGCACGTTTGAAGGTCGCGAAACCTGTCCACCGATCACAGTTGGTTGGGCCTTTGAGTTTGCACCGGATTGCACCTCATGCGTGCTTTCGAACCGCCGTGCTCTTTGACTGGCGTCTGACAAGCCAGGTTGGTCACCAGCCCAAAAACTGGCAAGCGGAGGCACGCCAAGAAATAGCCGCCTGACCGCTCGTTTCGTCCGCGATTTTCACTCC
>JBMYRF010000063.1:0-15589 GCA_049602075.1 Rubripirellula sp. | reverse complement strand
GCCTGTCCCCGATTGCGATGCCTGTCCCCGATTGCGATGCCTGTCCCCGATTGCGCTGCCTGTCCCCGATTGCGCCCGTTCCACTGCCTGTCCCCGATTGCGCCGCCCCGATTGCGATGCTCCAGAGTCACTGCCTATCCCCGATTGCGCCCTTGCGCCGTTCCGGCTTTCGCCTCTATCAAGGAATTGTTTCAGCTTCATGCCGATTTGCCGCGACAGTGTCGAGTGCAGGTTGCATGCTCGTTGCTGTTCCTTCAGCTGATTGCCGAAATCGAGCGTGCATTCACCACTGATTGTGCCACCACCGTGGCCGGCAAGTACTAATAACGTGTTGCGGCCGTCGTGACTTCCGCCGGTTAGCATGTTGCAGCCCAACATTAACATCACATTGTCGAGCAGCGTTTCGACCCCATCTCCGTTCGGTAGAAATCGACCTGGATTGGTAGCAACGCCTACGAGAAGATCGTATATGAAAGTGCTGGGTCCGTGCTTTGCCTGCCGCGGTAACACGACCATGCCAGGATCGTCACGTTGAAGCTCATTGGTCGTGTTCCGTTGTTACGGGTGCAGGGGGGGTTAAGCTCTATCGCGTTTCGGTGCTCATGCGAAGGCTCTTCTTTGGACATTGAGCTGCTTGATTCAGCGTTTGACTATGTCCGTTAATAATCACAGGCCCTGGTTCGTCTGAGGGGTGAGACCGATCAAATTCCTGTCAGTCGCTCTGACGAATCGCCGAAGCTGTCGAGTTCTAGGCCGCCCCACTCCAACAGGCTGAGGAACAGACTGCACATGCGACGGTTGGGGGCATCGAGGTAGTCGAGTGCGCGGCCCCCGCGGAGTTTGCCACCCGCTCCACCGAGCAGAACAACCGGCAATTGTTTGGAGTCATGATTGCCGTGGATCATGCTTGAACAATGCATGATGGTTGTGTTGTCGAGCAGAGTTCGATCTCCTTCCTTGATTTTTGACATCTGTTCGCAGAGGTACGCGAGTTGGGACGTGAAGAACTGGTTGACCCCAACGAGTTCTTGGGGCTGCGTGTGGGCCATCTGGTGATGCTGATCTTTTGCGCCGGCGTGAGCGTGAGTTAGGATCGAGCCGTCGTTGCAGTATTTGAGGGTTGCGATCCTCGTGGAGTCGGTGCGAAAGGCGAGTAGCACAATATCGTTCATCAGCTTCCAGTAGTCCGGGATCTCGGCGGGAATGCCGTCGGCAGGCCGCGGGCGATCCGGAGCGGTCAAGGTCGGTTTCCAGCCGCCGGTCTCACGCTCCTGGCCGGCCCGCTTGATGCGACCTTCAATCTCATGAACGCTGCCGAGATACTCCTCGAACCGCTGTCGGTCCGAAACAGAAAGTCGCTGCCGCAGTGAGCGGGCGTCTTCAAGCACAGCGTCAACGACACGAAGGTCGCCGCGATCGGGCTTTGTGCGAAAGAGTTGATCGAAGGCCAGCGCAGGACGCGTTTCCGTCCACGTGGGCGACACCGCCGTGCTCCACGAAATATGCGAACTGTATAGCAATGGATGCCCGTCTTGGAGACCTGGTATGGGACCTTCGCAACCGAGCACCAGTGATGGTATCCGCGTTCGGTCGCCGATCCGTTGCGCCATCAACTGGTCAAAACTGACGCCGGTGTGGACTTCGGTTTTCGACATCGGCGCACCGCTGAGCATGTTTCCTGTTTGCATGCAGTGGATGACTCCGTTGTTCGCTTGCTCATTCCAAAGTCCGCGGAGGAAGACCAACTGCTGTTTCCAGGACTCAAGCGGTTTCAGACACGGCCCAAGCTCCATGTCCTCACCTTCTCCTTTGGCCCACCAATGCTCGGAGTGGAAGCCCATTCCAGTGAAGGTGACTAGCGTGCGAGTCGGTGGCTGATCAGCTGCATTCGGCGATGCAACTGCGGGACGCGACAGCGATTCGAGCCATGGCAAGGTCATCGAGACGCCGAGACCGCGCAGCAATGTGCGTCGCGAGACAGTCGAAGTTGAGACTGGCATTAGATGATTTCTTTGGTGGGGAGAATTGTGTGATGTTTTCAGTCATTGTGGGTGAGAATAATTCTCGTTTCTCGGAGATTGATGAATGCAAAAGTGACAAGAATCTCAGCAGGCGAGTTGTCATTGTTCCATCTACATGCTTTTCTAATCGTTGTCTGCATTCATGGTCCGCATTGATCTTCTTTTTAGGGCACTCCGGCAGTCGTGGCCGTTGCCGGTCGAATGCAGCGAAACTGCTCGCTGCGGACGATCATGAGCAACACATCGGACCACGTGCCGCCGTCGACCATCGTCTTTGTCAGTTCGTCGACCAGTTTAAGATCGGAAAGCTGCACAGTGCGGCCCAGCGCGTAACCTGTAAGTTTATTGGCAAACGCCCGCAGCACGTCCTCGCGCCGAGGGCCAGCGAGGTAGTCCCGTAAACCGGCGAAGCCATCGATCTGTACGCCGTCACGCGTGGTCGCCTTGGCATCATCAGGCTTCAGATCATTGGCGGGCCGCAGCCGTCCCAGAGCGTCGAATTGTTCAAGCGTCATCCCATAGGGATCGATGCGGCTGTGGCACCCGGCGCACGCCGGGTCTTTACGATGACGCTCAGTGATCTCGCGCACGCTCAGTCCTTCGGGTGGAGTCTCGGGCAGTGGCGGCACTCCAGGTGGAGTCTTGGGCAACCGCTCGCCAAGGATCTCAACCACCCAGGTGCCGCGTTTGACAGGACTGGTTCGAGAGGCTGCCGCTGTTTTAGCGAGTACGGCGCCAAAGCCGAGCATCCCGCCGCGACTGTGAGCTAACGCATTGTCGACGCGACGCCACTGTGGACCGGTCACGTCGGGAATGCCGTAGTGTTTGGCGAGGACGTCGTTGACAACCACCGTGTCAGCGTCGATTACTTCGGCTACCGGTCGATCGTTCACCAGTAAATCTTCGAAGAATCGCACCGGCTCCTCGGCCAGCGCGTCACGCACTGTGGGCGTGAATTCGGGAAACTGCTTCACATTCCGGCCGTGATCTGTCACAAAATTGCGCACGCCGAGCCAGCGTGCGCCAAACTCCTGGGCCATACCGCGGATGCGGCCGTCTTTCAGCATGCGACGCAGTTGTTCTTCCAGGACCTCTCGTTCGTGAAGACTTGCCGACTTTGCACGTAGCTCGTCATCGGGGATTGAGTCCCATAGCAGGAAACTAAGCCGCGTCGCCAGTTCGTCGCCCGACACCGGCTGCCAGTGCGGTCCAGTTGCCGGCTGTTCAACGCGGTAGAGAAACCACGGGGAGGAGAGGACACGAGCAAGGGCGGCGCGGAATGCTGGTTCATGTTTTATCCCGTCCGCGCGATCGGTTCGATACGAAGCCAGGACTGCGTTAAGTTCGTCACCAGTGAGTGGCCGACGCCAGGCACGCTCTGCGAAGACAAGCAGTTCCTTCAGGTGTGCCGTCTCAGCGTTAGCCTTGACCGCGTGAAGAGCCGCTTCTTCCTGATTTACCTGCTCTCCAAACAGCTGGATGTAGAAGAACATGATTCGTGCGCCGTCGTTCGGCCTGCGGTAGTACTGCATGATCTCTTCGTACATGCGCGGCGTGGCAAACGCTTGTTCGCTGACGAATTCGAGTTCGCGCCACAGGCGGTTGAGTTCGTCTCGCCCCGCCTCGTCGAGCAGAAGTCGACGCAACGGCTCGTCCTCGCGGCGGTATAGAAAAACGCTTCCCTGGGCATCGCGCGGAATGATCGGTTCAAAGAGGACGGCGGGTGGAAAGAGTGCGCGAAACTCCGTTGCCGATCGAGCCAATTCGTCAGCGACGCGTTGATGCACAATCTTCGCTACACGCGGGTTTCCCGGACTTGCTTTCGCGACCGGTTCGGACAACCTGTCGCCGCCACCCGAGGCGGCGATCAGGAATGCCTGCACTTCGGCGGTTTCAGGACTGCCCTCGTCCAGGCTCACATCGGCGCGAAGGAACCGCGGTAACGTGAGCAACTGTTGCAGCGGTAGCGGCAGGTGTTTCAGATCGATCACCACCTCTTCGCCCGCTGCCGTGACGAGGGCGGTGCTGGGGACGAGGCGATTCTGTGGATGCTGTCCAAACTTGATGCCACACGCCGCCTCAACTGCCGCTTTTAATTCAGGATGCTCGGCGAGTACCAGCGTCGGTCCGTCGCCTCCTTCCAAACGCAGCCGGTCCCAGACGACGAACGTGTCAGGCTGCGCCGGCAACGCGACCAGTCGGAAAACCGGTTCGCGGGCGGCTCCTTCAACCCGCTCGCGAGCGACGACGCGACGCAATTCTTCCCACGCGGGAAATCCGTTGCCGACCGCAATGACTGCATTCTGTCTGTAGTTGCTTCGAAACAATTGATCCTGCGTGGCTTTGATTGCGGCCAGGACCGGCGCTGGGTCGTTTGTCGCAGCTTGCCATTTTTCTCGAATGAGGTCGAGGGGTGCCGGGGCCGGACCGGCGTCCGGCGGATCGCTTGACGCCTCGCTGATATCGACCAAGGCCTGTCCCAAATCTGGAGCGGCCAAATGCGACAGCTTGAACGCAACACCGTCGAGGCCCGCCGGGTGGGCATCGGCGACGCGTCCTGAGATCAGCAACTCGCCATCGATTGGACTCGTCCAAGCAACAGACACGGGACGTTTGTGCCCCGGATGCACGAAAAAAGTTCGTGCGGGCAACGTCGTCCAAACGCTCAATTCCTCACCGGCGTTCACAAAGACCGAAGGCTCGGATCCTAGGCTCCACGCTTTCAGTTCGGGATGTCCTTGTATGCTGTCACGCCGGTCGGTGAGGAACGTCGGAGTTGACGTCGTTTCGAGAAAGCTCCACCGGACGCCGTCTTCATCTGACCAGGAGTTCCCGTTTAGTAAATTGGAAACTAGATCGGCAACGCTCCAGTTTCGTTGCCCGCCGGCCGTCTCCCGGATCGTCCATTCGACAAGCGTGCTATCTGCACCATGATTATCGTTTGGAAGTACGGTTAACAGGAGCAGTTCGCCGCGCCCGACCTTGACCTTGTGTTCGAATGCAACGGAACCGCCTTCCGCTACCTGAGACTCCGCGAGGACGCTTTTCGACGATGTCCAAAGCGATTCAATCTTTTTGACGGCGGCCAGTCGGCGTTTTTTCTGAGCTTCAATTTCGGCCGCCTTCTGTCGCCACTGTTGCATCCGGGCGTCGACTTCCGCTGGTGCTAATGACGACTTGGTTGTGCCGGTCAGCCCTTCCCAAAGCGCGGTCAGATAAGTCGTATTGAGCTCTTCTTCGGCGGCCACTTCAGCGATGGCCGCAGCGCCGCCTCTGATCATCTTTTCGCGATGGCGTAGGGTCGCTGTCAGGTGCGCCGCGAGCGGGGGCTCTCCGTTGGGGCCAGCGTATCGAGTGTGAAAACTGCGCAATGAATCTAGCGTTTCCGCCGCCCACGTCGGTCGGTCCGGAGAAGCGGAGAAACGAAATCCGGTTGGCAGAAGCACTGCCCTCGCGGCAACGTCGCGCGCAGTCTGGTGGTAGCGGCCAATCAGTTCGGGTGTGACCGGCATCGCTTCTCCAACATTCGCAAAGCCTTCGCCGCCGACACTGTCGACCGGAAATTCGCGAGCCTGGGTTGGCCGCATGTCGACACCGGTGAGATCGCGGATCGCGTTGTCGTACTCTGTGTTGCTGAGCCGACGCAGCGTCACCGGCCCGGGGTCGCCCGCCCGCGCAGCAGCCTCGGCATCGAGGGCCGCCGTAATCCAGCCCAGTAGTTGCTCCTGCTCAGCCTCTGTGGGTTGTGGCGCTTCCTTCGGTGGCATGTCGCCATCGCGTACACGCTCGGCAACATTACTAAGCATTTTCGGGCGATCCAACATCGCTTGGGCGGAGCCAAAACTCGTGAGATCAAGATCGTTATTCGAGGGCGTCCTCCCATGGCACTTTCCGCAGGATCTGACGAGCAGCGGCTGAATCTGTGTGGTGTATGTCTGCGCGAGATCTTCCGCACCAATTGCAGGTACGGCGGCGAGCGTGAGGAAAGCAATTATCAATACGAGTCCAAACGGCATGCCGCGAGCGGTTCGGTTCTTTCGTTCCGTAGCAGTCCGCTTACGCCGCAATGCTACGTCTATGAGACCACGCATCTGAGTCACACCTTATTGTTAAATTTCCGCCAACGGTTGCTTGGCATCACCAAAACTGTCGTGTTGGACGCCCATTTTGTGCATCATGCTAAGGTAGAGCCGGCACATCTGCCGGTCGGGGTTGCCGCTGTAATCCAGATTTTGGCCGCCCTCGATTTGACCGCTCGCACCGCCCAGCATCACAACGGGTAGTTGGCTGGCATCGTGGCTTCCGGTCAACATACTCGAACAGAGCATCAGCATTGAGTTGTCCAGCAGTGTGCGTTCACCTTCTTGAATCGCATCCATGCGGTGAGCGATGTATGCCATTTGTTCCAGAAAGAACTGATTGACTTTCAGCCAGTCTTCCGTGTCGTTGTGTGAGAGCAAGTGATGGATCATGTAATCCACCCCGAGATGCGGGAATCGCAACGTGCCGTGATCGTTGTTTAGTTTTAACGTGCAGACACGTGTCGTATCGGTCTGAAACGCGAGCACCAGAATGTCACACATTAACTTCATGTGTTCGACAATGTCCTGCGGATACCCATCCTTAGGACGTGGGATATTTGGGCTGGTAAGCGTCGGTCGCCATCCCTGTAATTCTCCGCGGCGGCCGGCCCGTTCGATCCGCTGCTCCAGTTCACGTACCGAGTTCAGATATTCATCCAGTTTCTGTTGATCGAGCCGGCTGATGCCGCGACGAAAGTCCCGCGCATCGGCGAGCACAGCATCGAGCACGCTTTGGTCGCCCTTTTGAGCCTTGTCCTTAAACAACTGGTCAAACGCGAGGGCCGGATACACTTCCAATGGAGTTGGTGTCGTTGGGCTGCTCCAGGAAATATGGGAGCTGTAGAGCATTGAGTAATTCTTGTGCACCGAAGGGTTCGCCTTTTCGCAACCGAGCACAAGACTTGGCAGCTTCGTCTGCTGGCCAATTTGCTGGGCGATGATCTGATCGATGCTGGTTCCGGACCGGATGACGCCGCCCGCCGAAAGCGGAGCGCCCGAAAGAAGATTGCCAGTCTGCGAACTGTGAATATTTCCCTTGAGTGCCTCGGCGTTGTACAGACCTTTGATGAAAACCATCCGATCACGCAAGTCGTTCAGAGGCTGCAGAACCCTGCCAAGTTCCATTTCGGGGCCACTGCCTTTGGCCCACCACTCGTGCCGGTGAAAACCACAACCGGCGAAGAGCACTGCCATTCGAGTGGGAGCTTCTTGTGAGCGTATGTTCGATCTCGTCTCCTCGCCCCAGACAGACATGGATTCCAACCACGGCAAGGCCACGCTCACTCCGAGACCGCGAAGGATGGTGCGACGTGTGAATGTCTTAGTGGTCATGTTTAGCTCCAATAAGAAATTTGATCTGTCCGCTAACTTTGCGGGTTACGGATTCTGAAAGCTACTGGATACACCGCGGATCTTGCGGAACTGGTCGCTCAGGACGATTTCTTCCACTGCAATATGAAATCGAAACTCGTTCTCACCCAATCGATTCACCATGTGGTCAAGTAACGGCTCATCGGAGAGCTGAACTTCTCGCCCCAAGGCAAAGCCCAGCAGTTTGCGGCAGAACTGACGGACGACATCATCTCGCCGTTTGGTTAACAGATACTGCCGTAACCCTTCGATTCCGTCGATGTCCGTGCCGTCTTCCAGCTTTGTTCGTGTGTCGACGACCGCAGGGCGTAGCCGACCGATGGCGTCGTATTGTTCCAACGCGAATCCAAAGGGATCGATCTTTACATGGCATTTGGCACATGCAGCCACGGAGCTATGTTTTTCGATTAGTTGTCGGGCTGTGAGCCCCTCCGGAACATCGTCGGGTAATTGTGGGACGTTGGCGGGCGGGCGAGGTAGGCGTTGGCCGAGCAAGGTTTCATAAACCCAATTGCCGCGCAGAATGGGACTTGTTCGAGAAGCCCCTGACTGGCTTGCCAGTAACGACGCCATACCGAGCACGCCGCCGCGTGCGTGACTGCGGATCGAATCAACCCGACGCCATTGCTGTCCGTCAACGCCGCCTATACCGTAATGTTTTGCCAACGCCTCATTTAGAAACGTGTGATCGGCATTGAGCATATCGAGGATCGAGCCATTGCTACGAACCATATCTTCAAAGAAGCGAACCGTCTCTTCGTACATGTCGCTGCGGAGCGCTGCGAATCCCGGGTACAGCTTTTCGTTTTTGTTATCGTCCTGATCGAAATTGCGTAAATGGAGCCACTGACAGGCAAACTGAATCGCCAGCCTCCGTGCGCGGTTGTCCTGCAGCATCCGCTCAGTTTGCTTAGCCAGCGTGATTTCACTTGAAAGGCCACGGGATTCCGCGGCGCGACGTAGCTCGGCATCCGGGACGGACGACCACAGGAAGTAACTCAGCCGGCTCGCCAGTTCGAGATCGGTGACCGGTCGCGACTCGCTACCGTCGGACTGAACCTCGCGGCGGTACAAAAACGTGGGCGACGTAAATATACGGGCCAATGTCAGTCGGACGGCGTCTTCATGAGGCATCTCCGCAGTTCGCAGGTTACGGTAAAACAGCACGAGTTCCTCTCGTTCGTCGTCGGCGAGCGGCCGCCGCCACGCTCGACCAGCAAACTCGAGGACGGCTTTCAGATGGGCCGGTTCAGTTTCGCGAAGACGCTCTCGGAATGCTTTGGCTCGGGCGACGATCTGAGGCTTCAGTGGGTCCCAGAGCTTGACCAGATCAGGCCGGTCCTGCGTGGCAAATTCCCGAATCTGCTCGAACCCAACTTCGTATCGTAGTGGCTCGTGGGCGACATATAGCATTTCGTCCCACATGCGATTTAGCGTTGCGATTTGGTCCTCGCTGAGCATCAACTGTTGCAAGGCTTCGTCCTGTCGATAGAACAGTGTTAACGTGACCACTTCGTCGACAGGGACGATTTGTTCATAGCAGAGATGTGGAGGGAAAAGGTTGCGGAATTCCGCGAAAGCCTCGGCGACGCGTTCGCGAGACGGACTGCCTTCGTTGACGACCGTCGGACTCGCAGCTCCGATGGCGTTCGGTTCAATCCGGTTTAGCCCCGCTTCGAGACGAACCGTTCCATCGCGACCGGCTTCTGGATCAAGCACGCCGCCAACCACGAAGGTACGACCGAATGCGAGCTTGGACGGCAACCTAAATTCCACCACTGCGGGAGCCTGAACAATAAGGTCTGCTGTGGAAGACTTGTGTCCGAGCGGGTGTTTGCCGAATCTCGGATCAGGTGTGACGCCGGCAAGTAACGACTCGATGCTGTGTGGCGAGATCGAAAGATTCTGCAACTGGTCATACAAAATTCCATCCGGTGAGGTCGCCTCGACAGGGCGATTCCCTGTTGCGAGTTGCTGTACGCGGCTGGCCAGTTCGGCTCGTTTCGCGAGGTCCGTTTCAGTCTGCCAGCGTTGCAGCAAAGAGCCGGCGGGAATCGAGGTAAGTACTCCGTCGTCCTGACTCACACTTTTCATCTCGCCCGTATAGAAATGCCACACTTTTGCATTCCCATGCCGATCGGCGTGTGGATTGGCGGCCAGTATGTCGTCAGAGACATCGCCCGCCAAATCCCAGCCCCGTTTCTCGCCATCGACTTCACTGATTGTCAGATTCAACTCGGTCAGATCGCAGTAATGGTTGCCGCCCGGCCCGAGGATGAACGAGATCAATTCTCCTTTACGAACAGAGAGTTGCTTCGGCTCCATCTTTGCCGAACCGCCTGTGTCGAAGTGGCCCTTCCACAGGTTGCCGACCCTTCGGTGTGTTCGGTGTTGTAGGAACCAGGCCTGACCGTCACCGCATTCCGGATGCGCGTCGGAGAGTTGCGCTCGAATCTGCACGAGTCCATCAATCGGACTCTGCCAACCGATTGCCGCAAAGTGTGTCGGTGATGGGTGAGCGGTGATGCTGTGTGGCCGCGCGATGCCGGGAATCCGCACTTGGGTGTCCGCCGAATTGCCACCGACGCTTGGTGTTTCACCGGTTCCCCAGAAGCGGATGAAATCGTAATCACCGTGCGTTTCGGTCTTGTCGAAGTGACCCGACACGACCACAGATTCTGCTCCAACTCCCAGAAACGCCGCCCAAGCCTGCAAGGCTTTAGGATCAATATTGTGCTTCTGTGCAGTTACCGCTATTCGATCTTCGGTCGTGGCGGTGACCGACTCGATCTCTGCGATCGCAGAAAGATAATCTTTCGTGCGCGACAGTGCCTCTTTCTGAGCATGCTGCAAACGCTGCGTCAGTCCAGCAAGATCGCGGAGCAGAATATCCGGTCCATTTTCGATCGTCAGGCGAGGAGACTGCCAAACGACAAAATCGCCGGTGTCGCCATCGTCGGCGTCCGACGCCGTCAGAAAAATGGAAACTTCGCCGATTTCCTGATGGGGTATTGGAACCTGAATGTCTCTACGCGCGACGATGGGAGTCACCTCCTCCATCCAGATTCTTGACTTGCCATCGTTGCCGATGTGTCCAATCGAGTTGTACTTAAAAAGCGACTTTTGTTGCGATTCAATCAGCGCGACGAGTTTGTCGACGTCAGCAGGAGTGGCCTTCCGCCACTGAGAGCGAAACTGCTCGAGGAGTGGCGATAAACCTTCTTTCTTGGCTGCTTGTGCAGACAGCGTATGCCAAAGTGTGGCAAGATACTTTGCGTTGAGGCCACGTTTGTCAGCGATGGCTTTGGTCGTGGCCTTGCCTGTCGAAAGAGCTTCCCGGTTTTTTAGTGTCGCAAGTAGGTACTTTGCAAACGGGATCGCCCCACCTTCGTTTGGGACTCGCCCGGTGCCGCCGACTTCGATCTGCACGTCAGATCTTTCGGTTGCCTGCGAATAAAACCGCCGAATGTCGGCCACCCGTTCATCGGTCCAGTCACGTCTGGAAGTACCGGACGAGAAGGTAATTCCATTGGGCAACAGTACCATGTGTCGGGCGATCTGATTCGCAGCGTCGAGATACTTCTGTACAACCGCTGGCGACATCGACTGTCCCGAACCAGTGTTAATAAAACCTTCACCTGCCGCACCATCCACGGGAAACTCGCGAGTCGGATCGAGCGAAGCGACGCCGGTCAGATCGCGGACGGAGTAGTTGTATTCTTCATTGTTCAACCTTCGCAGAACCACCGGACCTGGATCACCGGCAGTGGCTTCAGCTTCTCGCGCGAGAAACTCCCGCACCCACGACTGCAACCGTTTGCGTTCGTCCTCGGTCGGTTGCCGCGAGTCCTTCGGCGGCATTTGCCGGCTGTCGAGCATGGTGCGAACTTTGAGCCAGACGTCCGATCGACGCCGCAGGTCGGCGTGCGTCGCAAAGGCAGCAAGGTCAATGTCGGCCTCCGTGGTTTCACCTGAGTGACAATCATTGCAGTACCGCTCAACGAGTGGGCGGATCTGATCGCGGTAGTCGAGCCCGCCAGAGGAATCATGATCATTCGCCACAGAAATCGTTGCGCACAACAAACATGCCACAAGGAGGAAGCCGTGTCTGGTATCTGATGTCATCGCCAACTCAAACCCGTGATTTTTGATCCTCGATATGCTTCCGCAACTCGTGCGTCGCCGCCGTTATCTTAGCATCCCGCAGCGACCTTGCCCCTTATCTGAGTCCACCCGTGGAGTTAGTTTTCGATGTGGTGGATGCTTTGCAAGGAAAAGTAAATCGTGCCAAGGCAAGGCCATTGAGCTGAGAAAATCATTCACAAGCTTCGGAGAGCCGAGGTGGCCATCGCTTGAGGGAAGTCGACTGCAGAGGCTTGCAAGAAGCTTGGTGTTGCCGTGCAGACCTGCTACCGCTGGCGGCGCGAATACGGTGGCTTGGAGTTCGATCAGGCCCAAAAGCTCAAAGAGCTAGAGAAGGTGACTCGCGTAGATTCAGGGGGAGAGTTGACGGCAGAGCGAAAGGGGTGAAAACGGCTCTCTTTCTCTGCCCTGGAGTCCAATTTAATTTTCGCAAAAGACGCTCAAACACCGTGTTTTTCAAGTCGGGGTGACAAGACGGCTATTGAACTTTTTCGACAGGGCGTTCGTGACGGTGCTGGCCCATTAACCCAAGCCACGAAAGCACTTGCGACGACTCCCGATTGAATAATCAACACCGCTGAAATGCTCGACGTTGGGGGTAAGTTCATGTTCCATTTCCCCGCTGTTTGGCCCCGGATGTTCGCCTCGATGCTTCTATTTGAACGAACGCATCTCGCGACTCTTTCGTTGGGACGTGGACGTGTCACCTCATACCGCCGAATAGTTCCTGCTTCGACTGTGAATCCTACGCCAGCCCGCATGACGAGCTTCGGTATTCGGAAAGCTTCACAAGCGAGCAACTAACAAAGTCACGCCCTCATGAGCGCGCTGGGCAAATCGCGACAACCATCTAAATGACGGTTTGGTCGGCCTTGCGAGGAATCGATTACAACGGGCACCCGCGATGTCTTGTGCGCACATGCCTAACGCAAGTATCGCTCGATCTCCATGGCGGAGTGGAAGATTCCTAGAACCTCAATCCGTTGATCATTGGCAACGAGGTAGGCTATGCGATAATGCCCGTAGAGGATTTCCCGCACTTCACGATCAGCAATACGCTCGTACTTCTGACCGATTCGCACATGTTGCCTCAAAATCTGAACCTTCTCATAAATGCCAGACACTACCTTATGGGCTGATGCTGGACTTTCCGAGGCAATGTATTCGTAGATTTCGTCAAGGCAGCGGGAAGCTTCCAGAGTCCAGACTATTTCTGCCACGATTCGATCTTCCGTTTGATCTCATCATCAGCGACTGTTCGTCCAGCCTTTGAGTCCTCTAGGCCGCGTTGGACCATTCGGTCATAAGCGAGTTGGCGAAGTAACTCATCGTAGCTGCTGTCGTCCGGCTGCCGAGCAATAATATCCACCATGGTCTCTTTTGCTGTTGGCATACAGGAGCTCGACGTTGTCTGGGGAAATCGAATAGAAATTGTTTCGTTCAATATGCCATATCGACCGTCAACCTGCAATTATACGGCGGGTTTCGTGCCCCAGGACGAACCGACTTGAGGTACAGACGCTTGAAGCAATCTACAGCAAGACTGTTTGGCGGGACTCCGCAGCGTCGAGATTGAGAGTGTCATCCTGACACTGCGGGACGAATCGTGGTGAGCAGGTATTGAACAGGCGAACGCGGCATCGAGGACGACCGGCACCATTCGCCGTTCGATGACACCCTGCGTTCTTCGTTCGTCGCAAACACCTGTATTTCAATGGGTTATGTCGTTCGCACCGGCATGTGCATCGACCCCCACTAGTCGGGGCAACAGGCTGTCGTTTGAACCGATGGTGGAGCAATACGCGACGGTGTGCCTTGGCAATTTGCAAGACATCCTGCGAGGATCAAGCCTCGGTCAGCGTGGCAGTTGTCACGAGCTCTCGATTGCGATTACGGGGTAGTCGCGTCAATGCGTATCAATCTGGCGGTGGAACCGGTCTGATGCTCCTCTGCCGCGAGACAAAAGGGCGCAAAGGCGGCCGGCAAACAGGGCGAGATGAAGGTCGGAAAAAAGCGGGCCAACCTTCGAGCAACGACGGTTGGCCCGCCCGTGTTCCGTGCGGCCGCGCCTTTCGTCGAAACGACTCGCCACCACCACACACCACCTTATTCGCCCACCGGCAAATCCGCCGGTGCGCTGGAGAATCGGGTAGTCCCTGTGTGGGCGCGGTCGCTGGAGCCGTTTTGACGACCCCAACGATTCTGGCCCAAACAGTCTGCTTTAACCGCACACCGTACCGGGGCTTGCGACTCGAAAACCGTTGTTGTTGTTCTCGTTCGCCGGGTTGTTGTCGTTCCGGTTCGACGACGACAAGTTGTTGGAGTTGTTGTTCCAGTTGCCGCCGCGGATCCCGCGATTCGACGGACCCTTGATCCCGATTCCCCTCCCTATCGTCAGCGGCTCAACACCGCTCGACGTAGACCCACACTTTGCGCATGTTTTGTATGTGCCACCCACGCCCGCACGCTCGTGGTCAAAGTTGCTGCGGGCAAACGCCCCTGTCCCACCTCCCACCGCATCGCTCGAAATTTCGCCTGATACCGACGAGCCGTTGCGGCTCGAACCCGGATGCGACCGTCCCTGCGGACCACGAATCCGACGAAGTCGACACCGCTACGAGTGTGCAGCAAACGATACTTGTCGGGATGCATGCACAAGTGCAGCGACGCGAGCTTGTCCTTGACGCGTTGACCCTGCTCTTTCAATCGCCGACGATCATCACCGAAAAGTAGGAAATCGTCCAGGTAGCGGAGGTAGCCTTTCACTCGCAACTCGTGCTTCACGAAGTGATCGAGCGCGTTCAAATAAACATTGGCAAAGAACTGGCTCGTCAGATTTCCAATCGGCAATCCACACTTGTGGAGCCGCACATCGAACAAGTCGCCACCGCTGGACCACTCTTGCCGCACACGGTCGTGATGCGTCTCCAACACCTTCGTGATCAGCGCCAACAGACGATCGTCGCCGATGACCCGATTGACCAAGGACATCAGGACGCCATGATCGATGCTGGGGAAGTACTTCTGTACGTCGCACTTGAGCGCGTAATCAAATCGCCGGGCGAATTGCGAGGCCCGACGCATTGCCGCGTGCGTCCCCTTACCGGGACGACTGGCGTACGAATCTTCAATGAACCGCCGCTCGAAAATGGGCTGGATGACTCGCACAATCGCATGATGCACCACTCGGTCCCGAAACGGTGCGGCCGCCACCAATCGCTCTTTCGGTTCGTGGATCCGGAAATAGTGGTACTCGCCGGGACGATAAACCTCGCCCGATAATTCCGCTTGCAGATCGACCACCTGCCGCTCCAAATCTGCGTAGAACGATGCGCCGGGCTCACGCCAGCGTTTTCCTCGCAAGGCTTCACGGGCAGCAGCCAGCACATTCTCAAACGAGACAACTTGCTCAAACAGATGTTTGTGGCGGTGCATCTCCGACACTTTCCTTGCTGGATGATTGCTTCCACCAGCCGCCGACCATCCGACCGCATTCGGTCACGCCCCGGCAACTGAACTCATATTGCTTGGCACTGAGCAGGTTTCGCTCTTGGGCCAGCCGTAACAGCCAGCGGAGCATTTCGATCTTTCGGTTGGCGGTCGCTAACAAGTCCGACTTACGGCGACTGCAGGCCGCCTCCACCAACAATTCCAGAATGTCCAAAGCGTGATCCGCCAGTCGCTGCCCGAAAAAGAATCGCTGACTCTTCGGGAGAAAACAAAGGGGACAGGGTGTGCCGGGATAAACCGGTTTGGGATAGAGAATGAAAGTTTCTTACGAAGAAGATTTAGCCAATCACTTCGGCCTCTGCCGGAGGTGCGAGGAAGGTAACAACCTCGTGCTGAGCGTCCGAGCTGGAGGAAGCGTAGGCCAGCTATCGAGCTCCGAAATCCTCCCTTTCGTGTGCCGACCTTGTCCTGTCAAAGGGAAGGCAACACCGCAGCGATCGTACGATGGCAAGATCGACGCGG
>JBMYRF010000062.1:0-15648 GCA_049602075.1 Rubripirellula sp. | reverse complement strand
GACCGCCGTTCATATCTGTAGCGACACTTTTGATTTGACCAAATCTCGACATTAAGATATTTTCCTAGTGAAAGGGGAATATTATGCCAGCGGGTTTGAATAATGCAAAAAAATACCAAAAACGTATTCGAGGAAAGATCGATGGCGTCGATGTGTTGTGCAATAAATGTTCTGAATGGAAAGATTCATCATCTTTTTGGATAAGCAAGGGTCGTTATCAATCGACATGCAAAGATTGTCATAAAAAGAAATATTCGGTAAATGCCGGTTATCGACCGCCAAAAGAAATTGAAAGATTAAAAGAATCTAAAAAGAAACGCCAACAATGGCTCGATGAAAAATTGAAATGCGTTCGATGTGGCTCACAGAAACCTAGAAAAGATTTTTATGATCCAAAACAAAAAATATATTTGGAATATTGTTGCAACATAAAACGAACCGAGGAACAAATTTTAACCGACATCAATGAACAGATGAAAACCTGCTTCACTTGCGGATTGAGGTTGCCGTTTTCTGAATTTGGTTCGGCAAACACACGCGATGGTCGAAATGGTTCTTGCAAATGTTGCCGCGCGGCAATGACTAAGATTTCCGGCGGAACAAGTTTGCGGCGCAGAAATCAGAAAATTGAAACCGACGATGGATCGATCACGGTTTTGTCATTGAGCAAAATGTTGCGCGAAACAAATCATTGCCCGATTTGCAATGTTGAGATGAATCAAGATTATCCGGCTACTAATCGAAACAAAACGATCGATCATAATTTGCCGTTATCCAGAGGCGGAAAGCATACGATCGAGAACATTTCGATCATGTGTTTGGGTTGCAACTCTCGCAAACAGACTCGAACTTTGGATGAGTTTCAAAGAAATTTAAAAAAAAAGGTTCCGATCGAATGAATGATGAAACAACTTTTGTCACATATGATGAGGCAAGAACCCGAAAAATCGCGGCGGATGCAGAGTTGGCCGAAATGGAACTTGCTAAAGCAAAGCGTGAATATATTTCTGTTTTTGATGTTCAATCCGCCTGGCAAGAAGTTTTATCTAATATGAAAGCCAAGTTGCTATCGATGCCCTCAACGGTTGCGCCATTGGTTCAAAGCGAAACAAATTTGGGGGTTGTGAAAGACATCATCGAAAATTCGGTGAGAGAATGTTTAGAGGAATTGTCATCATATGAGCCAGGAATCGAGCAAAGAGGGATTGATGGCGTTAAACCAAACGATCAAACAATCCCTAAGAATACTAAGGCCACCGCCAAAACTAACAATAAGCGAATGGGCCGACCAAGAAAGGCGGCTAAGTTCTGAGGCATCGGCGGCACCTGGTCGATGGTACACCGAGCGCACCGAATATTTACGGGGCATCATGGATGCGGCCAGTGATCCAAGTGTCACCGAGGTTGTCGTTCAAGCAGGGGCGCAACTCGGAAAAACTGAGGTTTTATTAAATGCAATCGGGTTTCATATCGCACACGACCCCGCGCCAATCTTGGTTGTTCAGCCAACCGGACATCAAGGCATGGCAGAAACCTTTTCGAAAGACCGGCTTGCGCCGATGTTGCGCGATACGCCATGTTTAAAAGATAAAGTTCAAGACCCAAAAAAGCGCGATGGCGGAAATACAACCTTACAAAAGAATTTTCCTGGCGGTCGGATTTCGATGATTGGCGCGAACTCACCGGCGCAACTTGCCTCGAGGCCGATCCGAATTGTGTTGCTCGATGAAACCGATCGCTTTCCAGCATCATCCGGAAGCGAGGGCGATCCGATTGAATTGGCTCGCAAACGATCCGCGACATTTTGGAACCGCAAGATTTTGATGGTATCAACGCCAACCAACAAAGGCTCATCGATCATCGAGGAAAGATATTTGCAAAGTGATCAGCGGCGGTTCTTTGCTCGATGCCCTCATTGCGATGAGGCTCAAATCTTGGAATGGCGAAACGTGCAATGGCAAAAAGATCGACCAGAGACCGCCGGATATGTTTGCGATGGTTGCGGGGTTTTCTGGTCGGATGCGGAGAAAAACAAAGCCGTTCGGAATGGATATTGGGAAGCGAGCCAAAATTTTCACGGCATTGCCGGTTTCCAAATTTCCGGAATCTATTCGCCTTGGATTTCGCTCGAGGATGCGGTTCGAGATTTCTTGAAGGCTAAGAAATTGCCGGAAATGCTCAAGGTTTGGACGAATACATATCTCGGCGAAACCTTTGAGATACAAGGCGATGGCATCGATGAGGATGATATTCCAGGCAAGGATTCATTCGAGAAAGAGTTTTTGCCGGATGAATGCGTTCTCATCACCGCCGGAATTGATACACAAGACGATCGTCTTGAAATTGAAATTGTCGGATGGGGCCGAGATCAGGAAAGTTGGTCGCTAGATTACCGGACAATTTACGGCGATCCATCCTCGCCTCAAGTTTGGGGCCAACTCGATGCGGTTTTGTCGGAAACATGGGATCATCCTCGAGGGGTTGAGATGCCTATTCGGTGCGCGTGTATTGACTCAGGGGGCCATCACACAAACGCGGTTTATGTTTTTGTGAAGCCTCGAGAGGGGCGCAGAATCTTTGCGATCAAGGGTGTCGGGGGCGAGGGGAAGCCACAGGTAGGAAAACCCTCGAAAAACAATCGGCAATCTGTTAGACTGTTTCCAGTGGGTGTTGATGGGATCAAGGAATTGGTTTATTCGAGATTGAAAATTCGAGAGCCAGGGCCAGGATATTGTCACTTTCCCGAGGGGCGGGGTGATGAATACTTTTTGCAGCTAACAGCGGAAAAGATGGTCACTCGGTTCAAAAAAGGTTATAAGAGGCGGGAATGGGTGCAAACCCGACCCCGAAATGAGGCTCTTGATTGTCGCGTTTATGCGATTGCGGCGTTGGCGATCATGAATCTCAACTTGAATAGTTTGGCAAATCGTTTCGCAAAGGCGGCACAAAGTGAGGATGATGAGCCAGAAATAAAAGCCGAGGTCGCGGAAAAGGTATCGCGGCCATCACAAAGACCGATGAGGCGTCCAGGCAGCGGCAACTTTGTGAACTCTTGGAGATGATATAAATGGCGAATTTATTCGATGCCGCAAATGCCCCAACAACCGAGCCGCTCGAAATTGTTGTTGGTGATTTCATTCAATGGAAAAGAACCGATCTCGGTGTCGATTATCCAAACAACCTTTATACCGCGACATATATCGCGCGAATAACCGGCGGCGGGGCGAGTGAAATCACATTGATTGGCACCGCATCCGGCGATGATTATTTATTCACGGCGGATTCGGCAACCTCGGCGGATTTCATCGCTGGATATTATCATTGGCAACTCGAGATTCTTAGGAACTCGGATTCCGAGCGGGTGGTGGTCGATCGAGGCACGTTCGAGGCGATTGTTGATCTTGATGTCAACAATGTTGATCCGAGAACCCATGCCGAAATCATGGTCGATAAAATCGAGTCGGTTTTGCAGAATCGAGCCGATGCCGATGTTTCGAATTATTCAATCAATGGCCGCTCTCTGGTGAAATTGTCGATCGATGATCTTTTGAAATGGCGAGATTATTATCGAAATGAATTGACGATGGAAAAGCGAAAAGAGCGGGTGCGTCGAGGCAAATCGACCGGCGCGACGATCAAGGCGAGGTTTTAAAAGATGGGTGTTTTTGATTTCCTAAAAAGAGATGCAAAGCCGGTCAAACGGCGCTCATTTAAAGCCGCGCAAAGTGGACGATTGTTTTCGGATTTTATTGCCTCGAGCCGATCGGCGGATTCAGAGATCAAAGCCGCATTGCAGCAAATCCGGTATCGATGCCGCGATCTTGCGAGAAATGATGAATACGCTCGGCGGTTTTTATCGCTTATCAAAACGAATGTGGTCGGTGATCGGGGCATCTCAGCGCAAGTAAAAGCGAAAAACGCTGATGGTTCATTCGATGCGCCAGGGAACGCCATCATCGAGAATGCGTTTCGGGCATGGGGGCGCAAGGGGATTTGCACCGTTGACGGTCGGTTTTCTTGGAAAGACGCGCAACGGTTTGCGGCGGAAGCATTGGCGAGAGATGGCGAATTGTTGGTTCGCATGGTCAATTATCCACAGAACAATTTCGGATTTGCGATCGAGTTCCTCGAGGTTGATTTGCTCGATGAAAATCACAATGAAACATTGCAGAACGGCAACAAAATCCGGATGGGTGTTGAGATCGATCGCTTTCACCGGCCAGTTGCTTATCACCTTTTGACCGCTCATCCTGGCGATAATGAATACACCTCGAGCCTTGCAACGCGCAGAACGCGCATCTCGGCGGATAAAATCTTGCACATATTCTTACCGGAGAGAGCGCAGCAAACGCGCGGGGTGCCTTGGATGTCGGCGGCGGTTGCACCTCTCAAGCAACTCAACGGCATGAGAGAGGCCATTCTAATCAATGAGAGAATATCGGCCTCGAAAATGGGTTTCTTCACTACACCAAGCGGCGATGATTTCGTTGGCGATGATGTTGAAAATACTTACACGCCAATCATCGAGGCCGAGCCAGGAACATTTCACCAACTCGGGCCAGGCGTTGATTTTAAATCATTCGATCCAACCTCGAACGCAAACACATTCGCGGATTTTGAGCGAGCGATCTTGCGAGGGATTGCCTCGGCACTGGGTGTTTCTTATGCCTCGATTTCTAATGATTTGACGCAAACCTCTTATTCCTCGATTCGCCAAGGCGCTCTCGAGGATCGTGATTTCTACAAAGTTTTGCATGATTTTATGATCGAGCATTTTGTTCAACCGATCTTTCGGGCGTGGTTGATGGCGGCAATGGAAAGCGGATCGGTGCCAATTCCGCCGACTCGGTTTGATAAATTCGCCGACAATGTGGAGTATCGAGGGCGCGGTTTCGCTTGGGTTGATCCTCAACGTGAAATGAATGCGGCGGTGATTGGCTTAAATTCCGGCATTCTATCGATGCAAGATGTGGCGAACCAATATGGTCGAGATATTACCGATGTTATGGATCAAATCGTTCTCGAGAAACAAATGGCGAGCGAGCGCGGTATTGATCTCGCATTCCAACCGTTCGGCGGCGGTCAATCCGGATATGGGCCGATGAAATTCACGGCTCAACCGATCGAGGATGAGGAACCCGAAAATGGCGACTGATTTCCCGAAAAAAGGCGATGATCTAAAAATCTCTTTGAGAAATTCGAATTATCCTCAATTCGATCGGGATTTCGCCGAGAACATCAAGGAATTTAATTCCGACATATGGGGAGCCGGTGGGAATATTCGCGGCAATGAGGCTTTCACCCTATGGGGCCGAGCGCGTGATGGTTCCGAAACCGAGGGCGTTTTGAGTTGGATCAAAGAGCGAGAGGCATGGGCGGCGCGGCATTTTGGCGATGGTGAGCAATTCGCCGATGGTGATCTCGAGCCAAACCTCTCGAATGTTGGCGGGGTTGTTGCCCAAATAAAATGGGGCGTGATTGGCAACCTCGGTGAACAGGGGATGAAAGATGTGATTCTCGAGTTGACGAAAAAGCTCGAGGGCAAGAAAGATCGGGCGATCGAGGATTTGACCGACACGGCGCGGAAAAGCCTCGAGAATAAAGTTGCGGAACACAATGAGGAATATGGTGATGATCCAACCAAGCGAGCAACGCTTGGAATGTTGGCCGAATCCTTTTTAAGAGGCATCGGCGCTTATAAGACAAATCCAGGCTCGGTTCGGCCTGGTGTATCATCACCGGAGCAATGGGCTTTTGCCAGAGTCAATTCTCTGCTATTCTGTTTGCGAAACGGCAGATTTCAAGGCGGCAAGCACGACACCGATCTTTTACCGGAAGGGCATCCGGAATCTACAAAGGGTCAAGATGAGGAACGAAAAATGGATGAACAACGGCACATCAAAAACGTGAGTGAAACCGATGATTCCTATATCATCGAATTTGGTAAATCAGATATGGTTGAAACCGATGTCGAGGTTGACGTTGAAAACGGATACAAACCCGATGATGAGGAACGCAAGGCACCGGTCGAAACATTGCATCGAGCGATGGGCATGGATGCCGAGGTTGATGGCGAAAACGATCGGCGCGTTTCCATTTCGATCTCAAGCGAGAAACCGGTCGAGCGGTCTTTTGGCGTTGAAATCTTAGATCATAACAATCGAGCGATTGATCTTTCATTCTTAAACTCGGGCAACGCACCATTGTTGCTCGATCACGATCCCGAGCGTCAAATCGGGGTCATTGAATCTGTAAACCTAGATTCCTCGGCGCGGCGACTCCGCGCGACAGTTCGGTTCAGCAAAGGCCAACTTGGTTCCGAGGTTTACGATGATGTTCGTGATGGTATTCGCAACAATGTAAGCATTGGATACCGGATCGGACAAATGGAACGCGATGAAAAGGCCGAGGGTGGGAACACCTATCGGGTTCGCGCGTGGACACCTCTCGAGGCAAGCATTGTTTCAATTCCGGCGGATGACTCTGTTGGCACGAATCGCAATGCCGAAATCGAACAACCCCAACTTGAACCCGCGAAAGCGGAAAGAAAGGAAACTGAAATGTCAGAAGTAGACATCCAATCAGTTGAGGCAAACGCGCGTGAAGCATATGCCAAAACTGTAAATGAAATCTTGGAACTTGGCGCATCTAAAAACAAGCGCGACATGGCGAACGAAGCGATCAAAAATGGTCTTTCAGTCGCACAATTTCGCGGAATGTTAGCAGTTGCATCAGCCGATGAGCCAATCGCAACGCCAGACAATCTTGAAATGAATGTTCAAGAGCGTCAATCATACTCTCTAATGAGAGCATTCCGGACAGCGGCAACAGGTCGTGAAATCACCGGTTTCGAGCGTGAGGTTTCTGATGAAATCGCCAAGCGCACCGGCAAAGAGGCTCGCGGCTTCTATGTTCCAAGCGACATTTTCAAGCGCGATCTCACTGTTGGCACCGATACAGCCGGTGGATTCTTGAAGCCGACCGATCATCTCGGTGGTGAATTTGTTGACGCACTCCGCGCCAATCTTGTAACGGCCGATCTTGGCGCTCGCATGATGAGCGGTTTGAGCGGTGATGTTGCAATTCCGGCGTTGAATGCAAAAACAGCGGTTGGATTTGTTGCCGAGAATGCGGCACCTGGTTCAGAAGGCGCACCAACTTTCCGCCAAATCACAATGGCACCGAAAACGGTTGCTCAATATGTTGATTTGTCTCGCAAGTTGATGATGCAATCAGACCCATCAGTTGAGCAAATCATTCGTGATGATATGTTGCGTCAATTCGCGGCCAAGATCGATGATGTGGCAATCGAGGGCGGTGGTTCTAATGAGCCAACCGGCATCACCGGCACATCCGGAATCGGTTCAGTTGCGATCGGAACAAACGGTGGCGCGGTCACTTATGCGAAAATCGCCGATCTCGAAAAAGAGGTTGCGATCGACAACGCATTAGGCGGCAGCTTGTCATTCTTGACAAACCCGAAAGTGGTTTCGGCGATGCGTACAATTCCGCGTCAGGCGTCAGGCGTTGAGGGCAACTTTATCCTAAACGATAGCAACTCAATTCTCGGATATGGTGTCGCATCATCGACACTGGTTCCAAGCGATTTGACCAAAGGCACATCATCCGGCGTTTGCTCGGCGATGATCTTTGGGAACTTTGCCGATCTGATGATCGGGATGTTTGGCGGTCTGGATGTTCTGGTTGATCCTTACACCGGCTCATCAACCGGTGCGACACGGATCGCAATGTTCCAGGATGTTGATGTGGCGGTTCGTCATGCGGAGTCATTCGCGGCGATCCTCGACATCACCACATAAGAAAACCGAGGGCGGGGGCAACCCCGCTCTCTCTTATAAGGATTTTAATTGATGAAACTCGAACTCATTCGCGGAACCATCATCGAGGGCCAGGCAAAGGATGCCGGTTCGGTGATCGAGGTTGATGCAACTTTGGCATCGTTTTTGATGACCACCGGCAAGGCAAAGCCTTTCGCCGAAAAAGAAAAGAAAAGCGATCGCTCGGTTGGTTTGGAAAAATCAAGCACACCGAAAACAACGACTCGCAAGAAGTAGGTTTTTAAATGGCGGTTGAATCTCTTGATGATCTGGCGGTTTTTGTCGATGTCGATGATTTCGGGGTTGCGGCAACTTATACGCCAAACGGCGGATCGGCCTCAACCGTCAACGGCATTTTCGACAATGACATCGTTGAGGTTGACGCGGGTGGCAATATTCCGATGGCCGTTCGACAACCCCGATTTTTATGCCGCACCAGTGACGTTTCGAGTGCTGTGGACGGTGACGCCTTGAATGTTAATTCCACCGCCTACACGATCCGCGTAGTGGATCACGATGGCACCGGAATGACGGTTCTCGCATTGGAGAAAAACTAGATGGCGCACGTTCGCAAATCCATTCGAGACAATATCGAAACAACTCTCACCGGCCTCACAACCACCGGCACGAATGTTTTCGCATCGAGGGTTTATCCAATACAAAGCGCCAGGATGCCTGGTCTTTGTGTCTACACCTCGAGCGAAACGATTGAGGCTCAAACGATTAAGCCGCCGAGAGGTCTTATTCGCTCGCTCGAGGTGTCAGTTGAGGTTTATGTTGAAAGTGCAACGGCGGATGATATTTTGGACGCGAGCGCGGCGGAAATCGAGGCGGCAATGGCAACCGATCGAACTCGGGGCGGATATGCAAAGGATACTCGCCTTATTTCGTTCGAGGCCGATTTTGCGGGTGAAGGCGAGAAACCTGTTGTTGTGGGTCGATTTATTTTCGAAATCCTGTATTCTACAACGGAAGCCGATGCAGAAACGGTCTATTAAGGAAAGGGCGTAAAAATGGCAAAGAGAATAGAAGTTTATCCACCGAGCGGCGGATCGCCGGTCGAGATAAACGCAGAAGATTTAGCTTCGTTTGAGGCTAAAGGATGGAAGGCATCACCCTCATCCAAATCGAAGGCGGTGAAAACCGCAAAACCCAAAACCCTTGAAAGTGAGGATTAAAAAATGGCTACATTTAGCGGTAGTGATGGGGTGATCTTGGTCGGAACTGACCAGGTTGCCGAAGTTCGTTCATATTCCATCGATGAAACAATGGACACCCTAGAAGATACGTCGATGGGTGACACCTCGAGAACATATAAAACATCATTGAAATCTTTCAGTGGTTCAGCGGATGTTTTCTTTGATGATACCGACACAAGCGGCCAAGGCGCGTTGACGGTTGGCACAAGCGCGACTCTGAATATTCAGATGGAAGGCAACACATCCGGCGATCATAAGTTGAGCGGAACGGTTTTGGTCACTGGCCGGACAATCACCGCATCATTCGATGGCTTGGTTGAGGCATCTATCACATTCCAAGGCACCGGAGCGTTGACCGAGTCAACAGTTTCATAAGGGAAAAGAATTATGGCGGCTAATTCAAAATCAAATGGGATGAGCGTGATCGATCGCGCAAAGGCTCATTATCAAAACCAACCCATCAAGGAAATTGTGGTTCCGGAATGGGCGGATGATGATGGGAATCCTTTCGTTTTCTACACTCGACCATTTACATTGCAAGACCAAGGCAAGTTGCAATTCGCGGTGAAAAATCAATCCGAAGCGGATGCACTTGCCGAGGTTCTTGTTCTCAAGGCTCTCGATTCCGAGGGTGAAAAGATTTTCCAAATCAGTGATAAATCATCATTGAGAAATGGCGTTGATGCTCAAGTTCTTGCGCGGATCGCAAATCAAATCATGGGATCGATGGCCGAGGATTTGGAAAAAAACTAAGAAAGAGCGAGGAACGTCAATTCAAGTTTTTTCTCGCTGAAAAGTTGGGCAAGACGGTTGAACAAATTGAAACCGAAATGTCTGTTGATGAGTTTATTGAATGGTCGGTTTATGTGCAAATTCAATCCGATCGACAAAAACAGGCGATGAAAAAGAATGGCAACTCAAAGGCTCGAAACCCGATTAACCGCTAGAGATGAAACGCAACGCGCGTTTCGAACTCTTAAATCAAATCTAAACACGGTCAACACGGCTTTCGTAAATGTTGCGAAAGTCGCGGGTGCATTGGGCGCAGTTTTCGCCGGTGTGTTTATTCGTGATTTGGTTGAGGTCAACAAACAGTTTCAAAGCCTTCAGGCCTCGCTCGTTACTTTCACCGGATCGGTTGAAAATGCCGACACCGCATTCAAGATTTTGCAAGATTTTGCAAAACAAACACCATTCTCATTGCAAGAGGTTGTCGGCTCTTTCAATATTTTGGTGGCGCAAGGCATCAAGCCAACCGAGGCTCAACTCGGATCGTTCGCGGATATTGCGGGTGGCACATCGAAATCAATCATGCAATTCGCCGAGGCGGTGGCGGATGCCTCTGTTGGTGAGTTCGAGCGGCTCAAAGAGTTCGGAATCAAGGCATCGAAAGAGGGCGATAAAATCACCCTCAAAATGGGTGACATCACAAAGGTTGTGGACAATGATTCGGCGGCAATCGTCCAGGCATTGACCGAAATTTCCGATGTTGCGTTTGCAGGGGGTGCAGCGCGGCAAGCGGCCACCCTCGGCGGTGCAATCACCAATTTGCGAGATAATGTTGATTCGTTCATGTTTGCGATCGGTGAATCCGGATTTGGCGCGGCTTTGGCGAGTTCGATCCGAAAGTTGAGTGATTTCATCGATGGCAATGATGCCCTCGCGGAAATGATTTCGGATAAAATGACAAAGGGTCTTTTGGTCTTTGTTGGCGCTCTTGATTTGGTTTTCTTAAACCTCGAGGAAATCGGAAATATTCTCGACATTGTTTTCGGGGTTTTGGTGATCAAAAAGATTCTCGCGGTCGGGAATCAAATTGTTAAATTTACTCGAGCGATTGTCACCTCTCAAATCGCATTGACCGCGATCAAGATCATCACAAAAAATTGGGTGGTTGCCCTCGGAACATTGGGGGCCGGTATGGGTGCGGCGGCTCTTGCCACCGATGATTTGAAAGACAAGGTTTCCGCGCAACTTGCCGAATTTGTGGAAACCCTCAAAATCACCAACTTGGTTGAGGGTGCGATGAATGCTCTCGGCCTCGAGTTTATCGACGTTGAAAAACAGGTTGAGCAATTCAAAAAAGAATCGGGGAATATGAATGCCGAGGTGGTTCGCAGCGATGCAACCTTGGCCGATCTTATTCCCACCATCGAGGGCGTTTCCGATAAGCTAGACGAAAGCACGATCTCAACATCGGATTTCCAATCGGCTCTTGATTCGATGAAAACTAGGCTTTCACCGGTTTCAGCCGCAATCACCGATTTGAAGGACGAAAAAGCCGCGTTGAATGCGATGGTTGATGCGGGTGTCATTTCGGTTGGTGAAATGGATGGCGCGTTGAATGCGTTGGCTCGAGAGGCTCTTGGCCTCGATACAACCACCGATGATTTGGCAACTCGACAGAAAATCGCCAATGATGCTTTTGCCGCCGGTATTATCGAGGGCGATGAATATCAAAAGATTCTCAGCGACATCAAAAGCGAAATGATCGATTACAACGCGGAGAATGAGAAAACATTCGGCGCGGGTGCGATCAAAGGCGTCAAAGATTATTATCAGGCAATTTCCGACAATGCCGCGAATATGCAAGATTTGGTCGGGCAATCGTTTAGCTCGCTCGAGGGAACGCTTTCCGATTTCTTTATGACCGGCGAGCTAGATTTCGGCACGTTCACCGATGCCATCAAGCGCGGTCTTGCTGATCTTGCGGCAAAGGCGGTGATCACCACCGGCTTGAATTTTCTAGGTGATATATTTCCGAGCCTCAGTTTTGCCGAGGGTGGTTTGGTTCCTGGTTCTGGGGGGCCAAAGGCGGATGATGTTTTGGCTCGGGTTTCCTCGGGCGAATATGTGATCAAAGCCTCGAGCGTTTCAAAGTTCGGATCGGGGTTCTTTGATGCAATCAATGCCGGACAAATGCCAAGCGGCGGCGGAATGTCGATCGATTCCGGATTGATGGATTCATTGATGCCAGGATTTTTCTTAGGCGGCATAATTAAGGGAATCGGAAACATCATCGGCGGGATTGTTGACACGATCGGCAATGTTGTGAATGGGATTGTTGATGCCATCGGTGATGTGATTGGTGCGGTTTCTGATGCGGTCAAAGGGTTGGTCGAGGGAATCATGGGCGGCGATTTGGCGACGATTGCATTGTTGGCGGGTTCATTCATCTTGCCTGGCGTTGGCCCCGCGATCTTGGCGAATATGGGCGCGGGTGCAGGATTTGCGGCCAGTGTTAGCGGCGGCATTTCGAGTTCGTTCGCGGCGGGTATTTTGGGCAGTGGAAGCCTATCAACAATCGCCACATCGGTCGGCATCGAACTTGCCAAAAGCACGTTTGTCGATTCGCTCTCGAGCGCGATAAGCGATAAAATTGTTGGTGTCACCGGTGGCATGGGCAGAGACAAAGGCACATTCTCACAAAACCGAGCGGATCGATTCTCAACTCTTTACAATGAAGCCGCGCCATATTTGGCGGGAATGACCGGCGCGAATGTTCATGCCGGTGACAATGTAAGAGTGGGTGAAAGAGGGCCGGAATTGTTCATCCCTCAACGCAATGGCACGGTCGCACCGATCAAGGGCAATGCGTCCGATCTCATTGGCGCGGTGAATGATATGAAAGAGGAAATCATCACCTTGCGGCGGCAACTCAGCCGCGCGATGTCAGCCGGTCAACTCGCGGGGGCGAGAGCGTAATGGTTGCCACTACTCTCGCGGATTTAGTTGCCGACCCATATGCCAAAAAGAAATATCTGGTCATTCTCAAGCCATATGATGTGAGCGGTGCGAGCGAATTGACTCTCTATTATTCCGGTGAGGGATTTGTCACCGAGCCAACCGATACACCGGCCAACACAATATTCGAGCCGAGATTGGTTGAACCGATTTCATTCTCGAGGTCGATGTTTGCATCGGAGCGGCTCGGAGGCTTTTCGGTGCCTGGTTTTGGCGAGTTGGTTTTGACGAATGCCGATGGTTTTCTCGATGCCTGGTCGGGATATGGATGGGATGGCCGATCGGTTGAGGTTCGAGTCGGTGAAGCCGGAGCGGATTTCCAATATTATTTCACCATATTCCAAGGCGAGGCAAAATCGATCGAGTTCGATGATTTATTCATTCGGGTGATTTTGCGCGATCGACAAACCGATTTCGATGTGGATTTTCCCTCGGTTCTTTATGCCGGAACCGGTGGCAATGAGGGATCGAGCAACCTGGCAAACCAACCGAAACCGCTCTGTTTTGGCGAGGTTTTCAACATTGAGCCGATCTTGGTTGATGCGACAAATTTCGTTTATCAAGTTCACAATGGGCAAATCGAATCGATTGTTGCGGTTTATGATGGCGGGGTGGCGTTGACTCTCACAACGCATTACACGGTTGATTTAACGAATGGCCGGTTCACTCTGGTTTCAGCGCCGAGCGGTGTCATTACGGCGGATGTCAAAGGCTCAAAGCCATCGGGTTCTTATAAAGAAACCGCCGGTGATATTATTCGCCACATTGTCACAGATTATGGCGGGTTGGCCGATCCAGGCGATTTGAACACAACCTCATTTTCGGATTTAAACACCGACAATAGTTCAGCGGTTGGCGTTTATGTTCCGGATACAACCACCATCCTCGAGGTTCTCGATCAAATCGCAAACACGGTCGGGGCATATTATGGATTCGATCGATCGGGCAAGTTCGAGGTCAACCGGATTGAACTCGCAACCGGAACGGCGGCGGCGGAATTTGATTCGACAAACATCATCGAGATCACGCGGCTTGCCTCGGCGGTTCCGAATTATCAAGCTCGAGTGAATTTCAAGAAAAATTATCGGGTGATGAGTGAAACGGATTTCGGTGCCTCGATCACAACGGCGCAACGGGATTTCTTGGTTCGTGAATCCGATGTTGCCATTGCCACCGACACGGCCATTCAAACGCCATACCCAAATTCCGATCCGCTCATTATTCCGGCATTGTTTGCGGAATCATCACCGGCGGCAACAGAAGCGGCAAGGCTTTTGACAATATACAAAACGCAGCGCGACATCTATCGGATATTGGTTAAAACCCAACCTTACACCCTCAAGCTGAATGATGTGGTAAAAATCACATTTAGTCGGTATAATTTGACAAGCGGCAAATTGTTTCGGGTGATTTCTATCGTTGAGGATGCGGCGGTGAATGAGGTCGAATTGGAATTGTGGGGATAAAATATGCCAACCAACATGATCATTTCCTCGACTAATTATTCCGACTCCGGAACGGTAACGGTTGATGATGCGGTCGGAACATTGCCGATCACAAACTTGCAAGATCGGCAAATTGTAAAGATTTGGCGCAATACGCAAACCACCGCTCAAATCGATGTTGATTTCGGTCAAGGGCGAATTGTGGATTTCGCGGCATTGATTAAACACACCATTTCGCAAACCGGAAAAATCCGGTGGCGGCTTTCGAATGCCTCGGATTTCTCATCAACGGTTTATGATTCCGGTTTGATTGATGCCTGGCCGATCGTCGAGGAATTTGGAACATTGCCTTGGGGTGTGTTTTCTTGGGGCGGATATTTGAATATCACGGTGGCCGCTCAATATACGATCTCGACGTTTGCGGTTTTATCATCACCGGTTCAAGCGCGATATTTGCGGATTGATATTTCCGATCCGGACAATACTGATGGATATATTCAAGCCGGTCGATTGATTGCGGGGCCAGCATATAAGCCATCGATCAATTATGCCAATGGCGTTGAGTTCGAATTTGTGGATGATTCCAGAATCACCAAATCACGCGGGGGGCAAACCTTTGTTGATGAAATCGAGCGTTTCCGGCGGATTCGGTTTGAGTTGATCAACCTACCGGAAAACGAAATGTTTCAAAACGTATTCAATGCCATCGATCGATTGCGCGGGGTGGCGCAAGATATTTTGATCATTCCTCAACCGGATGAACCGACAACGTGGATCACACAAAATATTTATGGTAGAATCACGCAAACATCGCCGATCGTGAACTCGGCACTCAACTTTTATGGCCGACAAATCGAGGTCGAGGAACTTATCTAGGGGAAACAAAACATGGCATTTCCGGTCACTCTAAACGGTCGCACCTATACGCTCACAGATTTCGAAGGCACCAATTACGTTGATGGCTTGCCCGATGCGTTTGAGGATTTTGTCACTCATGCCGGTGATATTTACAATTCCACCTCGACCACATCGAACTCGATCGGCACCGGATCAAAGACGTTCACGGTTGAGGCAAACAAACCATATCAAGCGGGAACGCCATTGCGGATCGCGGATGCGGCGGCACCATCAACCAATTTCCTCGATACGGTGGTGACATCTTATTCCGGAACAACCTTGGTGGTTAATTCCATCGGGTATGGCGGTTCTGGAACCAAGACATCTTGGACGGTGAACATTGGCGGGGCAAAAACCGTTGATGGCACTCTGGGGCTATCTCAGGGCGGCACAGGGGCAACCGATGCGGCGGGTGCAAGAACGAACATCGATGTTTATTCTAAGAGTGAAACCGACACGCGATATTTGAATATTTCGGGAGATAGCGCGGATATTTCGTTCGGCGCAAATATGTCGTTCGGTGAT
>JBMYRF010000061.1:0-16174 GCA_049602075.1 Rubripirellula sp. | reverse complement strand
AGGTCAGCTCCCTGGACTAGTTCCATGACGAGAAAGTGGTGGCCGTCGATCGTGCCAGCATCGAATGCACTAACGACGTTCGGGTGATTGACCTTTCCGACGGCTCGCATTTCCTGTCGGAATCGGCTCACGGATTGCTTGGACCGCAACTTATCGCTCGGCAGGATCTTGAGCGCGACGTGCTTCGCCAAATGGATATGAATCGCCTGATAGACCGTCCCCATTCCCCCTTCGCCGATCTTCTTTACCAGGCGGTAATCGCGCAGCCGATTGCCCGTTTCCAAAGGCTCCTCGACATCGGCCGAGGCGATCGTTTCCGCCTGACTGTACTGTACAGCATTGCGAAGTTGCTCGAACTCTGGCTCTTGGAGAAGGCGTTCGGTACGGACAAATTCGCACACCTCATTCACCAAATCGTTTTGCTCGCCCTCCATCGTCGTCAAAACGTGATCGCAGTTCGAGCAGCCCTCGATGTGGTCCAAGATCTTCTCAGACTCGGTGTCGTTCATCGATCCTTCGAGATACTCGCTAATCCGATCTTGGGAAGGACATGTCAATTTCATGGAGCCAATCCAGAAAGTTGTGTTATTCGAGTCATTTACATGAACAACACAGCAGCGTCACACCTACAGGCGAAAAAGTCTGCTCCCAGCCGGTTTTCCATCGTCATAAACACTGAAGCAGTAGGCATTTAAAGGTTACGGGAAATCTCCCAGATCGCGTCGCAATCGTTGAATGACGCGATACTTTGCCTGACGAACGGCACCGGGCCGCATCTTGAGTTGTTTGGCGACTTCAACGGCGGGATTCCCCTCGACTACGACCAGCCAGAAGCATTTCCAGGTGCGATCGTCAAAGCTGTCACGGGCGGCATCAAGTGCCATCTGCATCGCAGAATCACGGACAACCGACGAGGTTCCAGAAAGCGATTCCTCGTCGACCAAATCAGGCTCCTGCGAGAGCCGCAGCTGAATCGATGTGCCGCCTGCCGCCCGTGGTCCACGAAGCGTTCGCGTAAGATGGTTGCGAATTAGATTCCGCGTGATGGTGAAGAGCCAACCTCGAAAACTGCCGTCACCACCAAGTCGAGTGAAGGTCGCTATTGATCGGTTTACCGCTTGAAAAACCTGTTGTGACACGTCACGAGCATCTGCCGACTGCAGATCGCATTTTCGACACCACACATAAATCAATGGTGCATATTCATTAACAAACCGAGCCCACGCTTGCTCATCGTGCGCACGAATTCCCCCGACCAAACCGTTGTCGGTTGAGCCTGGGTTTGCGTTTTCATAATGCGATGAAGGAGTCTTCAAAACGTATCCGTGGGCCTGAAACCAACTACTATCTCAATACCGAGCCTAGCTTAACACCTTGGCAACTCACGATGCATCACCCGACCAGATTTCGGCTGGGATGCAAGTCGCTTCGGTCGCTTTACACATGCACCGTTTTTGCAATGACATGCGAGCCACCATGACTTGGATTTTATTCAGAGTGGCTGATTCCTTCCATCAAACTCGTAGGGTTCGAATCTCACCTGCCCCACCCAATAGCGACATCGCTAACTTACAAGGGCCGAAACGGTTGAGAGTCTGAGAGTGCAGTCGATCGAGTTCGAACTTTGTCTTCGATCATGCGTTGATAATCGAACATGGCGACCTGACAAGAGAGTCTCACTCAATCATCCATCGACGTAAGTCGTTACCAGAAGGGACGTTATAACGCGGCTTAAGAGAAAGCTTTTTGACCACCGTTGAGAGTCAACTTGTGGTGCATGGTCGAGCGGTGACCAGAGGTAGCACGCCCAAAGCAACCCTCTTCGAACCAACTCTATTTCGGAAGTTCGTCGCAACCTCTTCATTACTGAGATTTGTGGCGAGGTTGTTGCTTCCGGTGTCACGGAGCCCGAAAAGGATTCGAACTTAGACATGCGGCGTCGAATTCTGGAGCCAAGTCACGACCGCACGCATGACGCACATCATGCGGCTGACCAACCTGGCCCCGGATATTCAAGACGCGATTCTGTTTCTGCCTCGTGTCGAGTCAGCGATGGACACGGTCAAAGAGATCGATGTGCGGCGGATCGCTCGCGTGATGGATTAGGGTGTGCAGCGGGGGAGGTGGCATGTTTTGTTCGCCACTGCGAAGACCCCGGTGCGCGGGAACGAATCCCATTGATGAACGCGGATAAGGGGTAAGAGTGCTGACGACGCTACCCTGGAATTCATCGGCCAACGTGTTTCATTCGAATTTTTTACCCCACGGTGTCGATAATCACCTGGGGGTAGCGACTAAATAACCCGGGCACCGACTAAACTTCTTTACGACTCGAAGCTGTGTCACGAGTTGTAGTTCGGTGACGCAACAAACTTGGTGATCTAGTCAGATTCTGAAGCGGATAAAAAATCTTGAAGTGAAGTGAATTCACTTGGCCATGCAAATCCATCGTCATTTGAGGTCAGCTGTCCCACTCCACGTATTGCTTTTGAATCGATCGCTCCATACACGTGTGGAAAAACTTTTGTACTTGCTGGCTGTTCTGCATCCGAACCATCAACCGGTTTCGCCTCCTCGTAACGGGTTTCTGCGGATACGAGTTTTGGATCGATTTCAAGCAGCAGCAAATCGCCGGTGCCCCGAGGGAAAAACTGATTCGCAACCGACACAACAGATTCCCTGAATGCACAATGCGCAAAACCGTCGCTTGATAATGAAGCGGGACGAAAACACTCATCATCAACCGAATTCTGAAAATCGCTGGCGATGACAAGATGATAGATGGAACGGTGTTCGTCTACTTCCTGGTCGTTGACTGATGCTGTTTCCTGATTGACCGTTTCGTTGTTTAGTGCTGCTGTCGTCAAGGCATCGCTCTCGCTAGTTGGGGATGTCTTTTTAGCCGACAACGTTTGGTTACGGTCACAGCCCGAGCCTGAGAAAAGAAAACATCCAACCAATCCGATACTCAACATAGCTTCAAACTTTAGCATTTTCACATCCCACTAAATGGACCTTGGTTTCGACCACGAATAATTCTACATCATTCGCTGTTTCCACATTGCAAGATCAACAAGCGAAATGCATTGCCTGGATTTCGTCTGTGTTCATTGCACGACTTCATCACTGCGATCGCGTTCGGTCAAAAAAGTCAACCGATTTTTTCATGCGGCGAAACCATGCTTTCAGACAATAGACACAGTGTGTCTCGACGCAACTAACAGGCAAGTCGATGTCGACAATGTTTCCGCGATCGTTCTCAGCCGAAAGACGACAAGCGTCGATCGCTCACGGGATCGGCCACGCCGCTTGACATTTCGGCCCACGCCAATGATTGCCTTGGATTTGCGACACCGCCGAGACGGCGATGAAATTTGTTTTGCAACCGTGGCAGTTGATGCTGATCATTCCTGCCAGTTGGGTTAATCGCGAGCAACGGTCGCGGATCGAGTATCTGCAAAGCGAGGTTGCGGTGCTGAAAGAGAACATCGGTAAGAAACGGATACTATTGACCGACGAGTAATGGAGACGCTTGGCCGTCAGGGGCAAGATCTACTTTCGTTGAGGTAATCACTTCGGACACGGCCATTGGGAATGCCCACTTTTTTTGATTTAGACGTCATGGGAGTTCGAATTGGGAGCATGAAGCATCGCAGTTCGAGTCTGGTCCTCCCCACCGTAAGGCGACCTTGCTAACTTGTGCGGTCCCAATCAGGCGAGAGCGAGAGAGCAGGTGCGACAACGTTCGCAAACAGACGCGGTTCGATAGATGAACAGGGGCGGAAGCAGGTGCAGCAGAGCGTCGCGTGAGACCGAGCGTTGTCATAAAACGTGGCCACAAAATACGCGAAGACGCACAGTTTTAAGCCGTGTCAAAACCGCAGCCGAGAGTCAACTCGTGGTGCGTGGTCGAGCGGTGACCGGAGGAAGCACGCCCAAAGCAACCCTCTTCGAACCAACTCTATTTCGCAAGTTTTTCGCAAGCTCTTTGTTGACTGAGAGTTGTGGCGAGGGTGTTGCTTTCGTTGTTCGCGGAGCGAATAGGATTCGAACTCAGACACGCGGCGTCGAATTCTGAAGCCAACATCACCACGGCACGCATGACGCACATCATGTGGTTGACCAACCTGGCCCCTGATATTCAGGAGGCGATTCTCTTTCTGCCCCGCGTCGAGTCAGGACCGGACTCGATCAAGGAGATCGATGTGCGGCGGATCGCTCGGGTGGTGGACTGGGAGGTGCAGCAGGGGTTGTGGGAAAGAATTGCCGGATTGGTCTCTACAACTTAGATGCACGCAAGTGCTGGCGGTGTCTGAGATCGACGGCAATTGGCCACCGGTATAAATCAAGTCGGTGGGTCCAACCTCTGCATCGAAATCAAACAAAGTACTTCTAGCAAAGGGTGGCGATTCCGACCTGAGTGTGCGGTCACATCGGCCTGCGAATTGCTAGAACACAGTCCGCACTCGTAAGCCGAAGAATGCGAGTACATCCACGTTTGGATTGAGTGCTGGGTTAACGACCAACGGAACGCTCGAACCCTAACATCCAATCCACCAACTCCACCGTACTAAACACGGCTCTGCCCCCCGCGCGATGATCCGCCCCTTCAAACTCCGTATGTCTTACATTCACATTTCCCGCCGCCTTCAATCGCTCCACCATTTTCCTAATTCCAGCTGGATTCTTCCCATCATCGCCGCCCGCCATCGACCAAATCGGCAACTTCGCAAGCTTCTTCGCATCGTCCTGAGCACTACCACCCGTGAAACCACAAGGCGCTGCCGCTGCAAATCGATCCGGCGATTGATTGATCCATCTCCAGGTAGCCCCACCGCCTGCGCTGTAGCCCATCACATACACACGATCCTGATCAATCTCAGGGAAGGTTTCCAACACATAATCAAGCATCGTATCGAGCCAGTCCGCATTCCAACGTTCCGCCGCGTTGGGATCAAGCACGATCAGCTCCTTCCCCGCAAGCTCCGCCAAATCAAATCCCCGCTTCATCCCCATCTGAGCCGCAATCGCAAGCTGCTGTTGAAAACTAAAGTTAAACCAACGCGGCCCTCCACCATGCAGATTGATCAGCAACGGCAGCTTCCCATCAATCTTCTTCACAGGCCGCGTCACCAACGCAAGTTTTGTCATTTTTCCAAGTTTCTCATGCAGTTCATCAGGCCACTCTAAAAGCTCAACCTCGACATTCTTCAACCGCGCATTCATTCCCGCCAGCGTCTCAGTAAGTGTTGCATCCCCAGCCTGCGTCGGTTGTGCCGCTGCGGCCGGGCGTCTATTCCTCTGCCTGGATTGGAACATTTGGCGAACGGCCTCGAACTCCTCCGTGGACAGTTTGCCGTCCTTATTCTTGTCCGCTTGGGGAAAACGATTGAGTATTCGCGTCACTTGCTCTTCGGAGGGCTGTTGCCCTGATTCCGAAGGCCGTTGAGCCGATTCGGAGGGCTTTTGAGCTGATGAAGAAAGTTCCACTCGGGTATAAGGGCTTGAAAGATACTGCTTATAGCCGTTGGTCATATGCCCATGATTGCTGAAGAAATCGATTCGATCGAACCCATCCTTTAATGGTATCGTCGCAGTCCATGCGCCGGCCTTTGCTTCGAATTCCATATCCATCCATTGGTCATCGGGGATTCGTTCTTCCAAAAAAGGGGTGGAACGGGTGGGACCTGCTGGAGCGCGGTTATAGATCCACCATATGCGGCCGCTTTTCGGTTGTGGACCTTCGTTAAAACTCACACTGACAATTAGCTTGTCCTTGTCAACTTTAGAGTTTGACTTCGGTGGCTTCAGCAAAGACTCGCCGCCAAAGAAGTGATGCCAGAGGAAGGCTTCTTTATTTTGTTCGTCCTTTGCCGTAGCGACATGCGGAGTTTGGGAGTGCCCGCCATTGGGTTGGTAATAAACGGGCAACTGAGGATGGTTTTGCGCTCCCCACAGTATGTCAAATGCAACATAGTCATGTGTTCCCGGCTGGAAAAGAACATCGACGCTACGGTCCATCAGTCGATCCCAATTCTCCGTAACGCAAAGGGATTGCATAAAGCGATCCATGAATGCTTTGTATGCCTCATCCGCTTGTTCCATCTGTTCTATGTTGCCTCTTCGAGCAGGCGAATAGTATGCAAACGCATGTTGGGAGCAGATCGCGGTAAAACGTTCGTCATTGATCAAGGCGACCGCAGGCGATATGCCGTTCTTGGAGCTGCCCGAACCGGCCACTTTGCCTTTTTCAAAATGGCCGCCCTCCGCATACGCCGCGGTGGTTGCCCGCATCAAGGTCATCGACCAAATCCAGACAATGGAATATCGCGGGTTACGCTCTTTCTGCATCATTGCCATCATCTGTCTTTCCAGATTCCCCTTCCCCGGAATCTGCCTCAACGGCTTGACGACCGTCTTGACGATGCCAACGCCTCCTGCCAGAAGCTTTGCCTCAAATTCGCTCGGTTGCGAATCTTCCATTAATCCTTCATATGCATTTGCGCCTGTGATATGAAAGCCCTTTGCTTTCCCCTTAAGCGGCACAGTCATGCGCACTGGAATCCGATAGTCCTGTCCCGGCCACAACTCGGCGACATTGATTTCGATTAGCTTCTGTCGCGTCGCGCCGGTCACCTCGTCCACATGCCAATCTTGCAAGATCTTTGTATCCAGCGTGCTTTCATCGAGAATCTCCTCCGTGCTAAAGAGGTCGCGTTCCACACCTGAATCAGAAGCCTGCGTCGGTTGTGCCGCTGCGGCCGAGCGCCTATTCCTCTGTCTGGATTTGACGAACTGTTGGATCTCCTCCGTGCTCAGTTTGCCATCCTTATCCTTGTCCGCTTCGGGAAAACGCTTGAGTATCCGCGCCAATTGCTCTTCGGAGGGCTGTTGCGCTTGTGCGCTGGACAAGGACGCGGTTGCCAGATGAGCGAGGATCACCAGTAATGCTGTTATTCGAATTCGATTCATTGTTACTCCTTCGCTGATATTTGACATGGCGTACAAGCTTAGTAATCAATCACTACTCTTACGGTAACGATTCTCGGGTGGCATTGTTCTTTTTCTTTTTGGAATTGGCGCCCATGCGACTCACCTCGCGGCCGGGCGCATGCTCGGCATGTCCGTACCAACTTTCAGAAAACACTCGCGATTCAATCTGAATGATACTCACGCGTTTAGCCAGTACTTTATCACTAAAGGGCACCAACTCCAACGCCATGCGACGAGTCACACCGGTATAGACATCCACCCACAAATCAATCGTTAAGGGTCCCAAACGTCTCCCGTCTCGCCGCCTCGCAAGTACATGTCGCAACCCCGGGTCCTCGGATTCAAGCAGTTCGACGTTGTAGTTTTTCTCAATGAGTTCAAGTATCGAAACAAGCTCCAAAAGCAGCAGCTCATTGGGATCTGAATCAAGCTGAACCACCGGCAAATTCCGAAGCTTCCGCATCTGCTCACGAGGCAAGGAAAGAATATCGCCCGTCACCAAAACCGGGCCTTCCTTCAATATCAACCAGAAATCCGTACCATCATTCCCCATCACGTATCGCTTGTTTTGGGGCTGAACGACAAACCGCCCGCCCCCGCGCATGTTGAGTTCAACCTCGGTGACATTCGGCTGATCGTTCCCCGCCACGAGCTTCGTCATCGTCACTTGGTAAGAACGGTCCACCCTTTCCGTTGCCGCTAATCTTGCCTGGTGCAGCACGCTGGAGGCGTTGGCCGTGGACGACCGATAACTCCACACAAAAATTAACGTCACCGCAAAACATGCAGCAACTGAACCCCACGTCAGCCACATGGGTTTTGCACGCCCGTGAAGTCCAGCATTGCTCACGCGGTCGCTGGATATCGCAACCGCCTCATCCGCCGCAAGCTGCTGGCACCCCGCATCAATCGTCGCTAGCGACCGCAATGTGGCGCGGGCCTCCGCGTTGGTGCGCAGCAAATTTCCCAACGGTTCAAGCTCCTCAGTGCTGCTCGATTTGCCTGGCTGCTTCGTTTCTTTCGGCATTGCCGCGAGAGCCAAATCTACGTTGAGGTAACGCAGGTAATCCTTTCGAAACTCCGGATCGTTGCGCAGTATCTCCTCGAACTGTTTAAATTCTTCATGGGTTGCCTCGCCATCAAGGCATCGCCGCACTAATTCAAGCTGAGCATTATTCGTGTTCATGAGAACTCCTCCGAATTCAGTTCCCGGAAAACACATTCCATCAACTGCAGGCGGATACGATGGAACTTTTTGTAGAGCGCCATCGAGGTCCACCCGAGCTTGCGAGCCAGGTCATTCTTCTTCACCCCCGGTTCATAGGCCGTGTACACCAGCTCGCGTTGGTCAGCGGGAAGTTTGCCCACGCACACCTCAAGGGCGTTTCGCTCGCACTTCAGCATGCCCGATTCTTCTTGAACGGAATGCTCGAGTAACTCCGCGATATCGTCACCAAAGATATGACGATCTCGGGCCCGGTCTCGGTGGAACGCCAGCACCTCCATCCTTGCCACGCCGAATGCACAACGCCGAAACGAAAGACTGTCCAAAGAGTCATCGAACTTTCGCCACAGCACGATGGCCACTTCCTGCATCACCTCGCGAGACTCGTCCTGGTTGAAGAGCAGAGAACGAATGAATAGGCGCAGCGCATCCTCATGCTCCATGAAGAGCCGGAGAAACTGGTCGTGTTGTTCGCGATCGGCTTTGTCCATATAAAGCATGCTCCACGAACTCCCTATATTTGCCAAAAAAACATCCCAGGGCAGGAACGTTACCGGCTACCCTCTAATAAGGGTATTTCCACTAGAGTGAGAACTTGATCGCGTCGCGACTGAGCAGTCCAGAAGCCTCTCCTTCACTGGGAGATCAACGTTTCAGGCATCGAGAGTGTGGGCTCGCCTTTGAGGTAGCCGAGTTTTGTCAGAAATTGATCCGCGGCAATCAGCGTCAGATCTTTCCACGGCTGCCTGTTGAAGAAAGCGTGCGTTTGCCCCTCGGCAATTTGCATCTCGACGGAGGCGTTGTCCTTGGCTCCGTCGTAGATCGTCGCAGCATGGGGTGTGCTGCAAGTACTGCTGAATCAGGGGCGCCCATAGGGAGACCTCCTGGTCCCGCGCACGCCAGCGACCGATTCCAGACACATTATGCTAAAAAAAGTGAACGAACCGAGCAAAAAGAGTTAGCGACCCACTACTCGCGCAGCAGACAGCGGTGAAGCTAACCGACCGCATCTAGCCGGATTTCTTCGTGAATGCGGTTGCATCGACCGAACAGATTTCGGCTGGGAGCCAATTCGCTTCGGTCCTTTTACCGCTGCACCATTTTTTGCGATTAAGTGTGCGACGCTAATGCTCGGATTTCGTCCAGAGTCACTCCATCAAGGACGTGGGTTCGAATCTCACCCGCACCACCCAATAGCGACATCGCTAACTTACGAGGGGCAAAACGGGCGAGAGTCTGAGAGTGAAGTCGATTGAGTTCGAACATCGGCTTCAATCATGCGTTCATAATCGAATGTGGCGACCGACGAAGAGAGTCTTGCTCAACCAGCCATCGACGTAAGTCATTGCCAGAAAGCACGTTATAACGCGGCTTGCAAAAAGGTTTTATAACCCCAGTTGAGAGTCAACTCACAGTACGCGGTCAAGCGGCAACCGGAGGAAGCACGCCCAAAGCAACCCTTTTCGAACCATGTCTATTTCGGAAGTTTGTTGCAAACCCTTTGTTAACTGAGAGTTATGGCAAGGGTATTGCTTCCGGTGTCAAAGAGACCGAAAAGGATTCGAATTTAGACATGCGGCGTCGAATTCTGAAGCCAAATCACGACGGCCCGCATGACGCACATCATTTGGCTAGTGAATCCAGCCCCTGATACTCAGGAGGCGATTCTGTTTCTGCCGCGCATCGAGTCGGGTCCGGACGCGGTCAAAGAGATCCGTGTGCGGCAGATTGCTCGGGTGATGGACTGGGGTGTGCAGCGGGGGATGTGGCTGGCACAGTGACAATCGCTTGGTCAGCGCTACTCACGCTGGATTCAATCTAGACTGGGACTTTGGTCATCGTTGATTTGACCGTCAAGTTCGCGAAAGAGAATCCGACCTGGGGCTACGATCGTATCAGCGGTGCGTTATCGAATGTCGGCTACCACATCACCGACACCACTATTGGCAATATCCTCAACGCTCACGGTATTGAGCCTGCACCGACACGCCGGCGCACAGGATCGTGGGAAACGTTCCTGAAGGCGCACTGGGACGTGATGGCGTCGATCGACTTCACGACCGTGGAAGTCTGGACAAGGGGTGGCCTGACCACTTTCTATTTGCTCTTTGTCATGGAGTTGAAAACGCGGCGCGTCCACTTTGCGGGCTGCACCACAAATCCGAACGAAGCGTGGATGAAAACGATTGCCCGTGAGTTGTTCGATCTTTCCTTGCGCATTATCACTCTGAACGCAATCATCAGGGTTTGGGCAACGAGCTGATCGTGCCCATGGATCGTCCACCAGACTTGGATGCTGAGATCGAAACGACGGAGCAACTTGGTGGTTTGCTTCGATCGTATCGACGCGCGGCTTAGCTCATCCGGCCATCACTCGCTCCGCGCCACTCCGGTCTCAATAGATCGATGTGATGTCTGCTGCGCGGTGCCGCCGTTTCGTCTCAATTTTCAGCCACCGCCGCTCTGTCTTGACCCAAAAACGAGGCTCAGTGGCCGACGCAACCCCGGAAATCATCGGCCAAGGTGTTCGTTCGACTTTCTTGACCCCACGGGATTCGAACTTTCATCGTTGATCCACAAAGTCTATCTCTATCAACACTAGCCCCGTTTTTAGATTCTTTTCCGTACCTGAGCCTGTTAAACTAAGGTCGTGCCGGTACTCTCCTGCCGATTCAGAGGCTAAGTAAGATGACACAAGACCTGTCCGTTGAATCCTTATCACTCCCCGAGAAGCTGCAATTGATGGAGTCTCTCTGGAGGAGTCTTTGCGATAAGTCAGAAGATGTTCAGTCACCAGACTGGCACGAAAATATTCTCTCCGAACGTCGAAATAGACTCGAAGCTGGCGATGCCAAGTTGTCGTCATGGGATGACGCCAAAATAAGGTTATCAAACCTCGGGCAATGAAGATCCACATTACAGTAGAAGCTGAGTCTGATCTTGTCGATGGATTTTTGTTTTATGAAAGTCAAGCACCTCATCTTGGTTCTTACTTTCGTTCCTGTCTGATCTCCGATATCGACTCATTAGTCTTCTATGCTGGTACTCACGAAATAGCATTTGGTTTTCATCGAGCCCTGTCCAAACGTTTTCCATTTGCAATTTATTATCAAATGGAAAGTAAAACAGTGATCGTGATCGCGGTGCTAGACTGTCGTCGTCAACCGTCATGGATTCGGCAGCGTTTAGACGAACAATAACGCAACCATCTTAATACCGTTTCAAAAATACCCTTCAGCGACTGAGAACACTGGCCATTCCGTGTGACCAGCTGATTCGCGACGGCATGATCAAGAATCAATCCGAGCTTGCTCACTATGCGCAGGTCACCACAGCCCGCATGCCGCACATCATGTGGCTGACCAACTTGGCCCCTGAGATTCAAGAAGCGATTCTATTCCTGCCGCGCGTCGAGTCGGGGCCGGACACGGTGAAAGAGATCGATGTGCGGCAGATCGCTCGGGTGATGGACTGGGGTGCGCAGCGGGAGTTGTGGCATGTTCTGTTCGCCACTGCGACCGGTCCGGTACGCGGAAACTAACTCCACGGGTGGACTCGGATAAGGGGGCAAGGTCAATGACGCTGCCGCAGCCGGCAGCATTCACAGCGCTACATCACGGATTCGACGGCGAGTGCCCGTGCTGCCGCCGGAAAGTCCATCAGGACTGATTGGTGGCGATTTCTTCAAGGACAGTGCGTTACCTCCGCGCAACCTGCGGAGGTGTGCCGACCGAAGCCGCCAAACCCGTTTCTTTTGTGCGGTAGCCTGGTCCAATCATCCGTCAATCGGTCCAACGCTGCGTGCCTTGCGGTAGAGTTCTTTCCAGCGCTGGCTTCCATCGTTGGGTACGAGCTTTGTGTCGGCACCTTTGCCGTAGTACGGGTATTCTTCTTTGTTGCCGGCGTCCAACATAAAATTCACTTTGCCGTTGCTGGCGGTGTACATTCGCTTTCCGTCTGACCAAGTCGTTTCGATTAACCGCTCAGGTTCCGGACGCGATGCTGGCTTCGCCACTTGTAGTTTGGCGACCAAATCCCAGTCGACTTCGTAACCGATCCCTGGTCCGTCCGGTACCTGAGCGGAGCCGTTTGTGACTACGATTGGCTGTTGCAGGAGGTCTTTATCGAACAATTGGTGACAGTTTACGGCTGGCCATCGGGCCTGTTTCAACGCGCCGCCAAAGTGCAGCGAGTAGGCGGCCGTCAATCCGGCTCCGACAAGCTGGAGCCAGAACGGCATCTCGACTTCTTCACAAAACCGTCCGGCACCAATTACTTTCGATGCTCCGCCGCCGACCACGAAGCCATCACAACACCCCGATTTGGCCACCACACGAGGGATCGGTGTGCCATAGTGCATGGCAAGATGAACGCGAGTTCGATCAACGATAGTTCGATTGCCTTCGACGTCGGACTGTGGAATAGGTGTTTCATAGATATCGACCTGCGGGTATTTCTCGAGTCTCTTTAGAATGGGTAGGCCGCGTTTGGCATCGCGAAGTGTTTCGTTGAAATCCATATCAATCTTGAATCCATTGGGCAGCCCCTGAGATGCGGCTTCCAATTGCTCGTCGATGTCGAACCAAGGGCGTCCCTTGGTCTTGTAGGACATGTATCCCAGTCGCTTGGCTTCCTGACACTCCAAAGCCATGTCTTTGGCCGACGTGTCGATGTTCCACCAGCTGAGTGGAGTTTGGTCGTGGTTCTTTGGCCCCAGGAGTGAATGAATCGGAACTCCAGCAGTCCTGCCGACAGCATCGAAGGCAGCCATTTGCAGTCCAGCGCCGAGCGAATCGTCCCACATGATTTCGATCGCGCTCTTGCCCAAGACTCGCTTGACGTCGGCGTCGGACGGAACGCCCCATGTGTAATACAGCAACGTTTCGCCAACGCCTGTATGCCCTGAGGATAGTTTGAGCTGGCACAATTCTACGTACCGCCAATGAGGCAATTCGCGATCCATGTTTCGGCGAGGCACCTCTCGGTATTCGAGGTTTACGGTCGTCCGCGTAACATCTTCGATTGTGAAATGCTTCTCGTTGATCGGACCTGCATTTGCGCGGATACTCAACCGACTGAGCGCGGAAAGCGAGGTAGCCGCAACCATGCCGGCGGAACATTTCAGAAAACTTCGGCGACTGGCGATCATGCTGGATCTCAAATCTGAGTAAAAACGATGCTATTGCTGGCCCAAAATGCTAGGTCGTCGTTGTCCACGGCACCCAACAGTTCGTCTACCTGCGCGGAGGCAATCGTTACGCGCCAGCACCGCGCAACACGAAGGTATTGGTGATCGGACTTGTCATTCCACAGATAGCTAATGTGAACTTGGATTTTAATGCACGGGCCAGCATCGCACCAGCAACCGCGAGACGCCGGTTGTCCTGGTGGGCTATGTCATTCAGTCCATCGGTCTTGAGGACCAATAAACACGCCCACCCGGCAAACGGACCCTCCACACGCCACGATAAGCATAGGGAAAATCAAATGTGCGCACCTTGACGGACACTACCCGGGTAATTGAACTGAAACCATTCAGTAATGAATTCTTGACCATCCTTTCATTTCATTGGATGAAGAATTACGGTTTGCCCGCGATTCATCCACATGAAAGATTTGTTAGGCCAAGGTTTCGGCTGACGCAAAGCTCTTCAATCTTGGATACAGTGCAAGGCAGCTTTCCTTCGGGTTTTCGCAATCTAGGAGAACTCCAAATCTCTAAGCCATCTTCTGCAATCCCGCCTGAAAAAATTTGGCCGGCACGCGTTAGCGAACAACGAGCCCGAATTGTTCACAGCGGATGCGCATCGCCATCGGTGAGACACAAAACACTTCAGCGATCTCCGTCACAGCCCAGTCGAGCATCATGTCGGTCGCTTCGCTGTTGTTTTTCGGGACGAAACGCCGCCGCACGATCTCTTCATTGACGATCTCCTGTCTCCGCGGCATCAGGTCGCTCAAACAAACCCGCTGGTCTCCGTACATCGATAGCCAGCGGTCGGTTAACTCGATCTCAGGCATGAGCAGGGCTGCGGCGAATGCATCCGCTTCTTTCTCGCGAATCTCCTCCCGCTCATCACTCTGATACGCAAACTCCCCCGGCGTAAGGTTCTCTTGCCGGTGCAGGCACCAGTGCGCGATTTCATGGGCGATTGTGAACCGGTACCGGCCTTCTAGCTCCGGATGGGTCTCGGGATCGAGCGAATGATCGATCCACACCTCTCCACCGGGAACGTTCAATGCTCCCAGGATCGAATCGTTTTCGAGAGTCGATTTCAAATCCATGTAGAGCAGCCCAAGGCCGAGGTGTAGCTCGAGTAAATTCTCAACGGGTGTGGGGACGCGCGGCTCATCGGGTCGCAGCGAGTAATACTCCTCAAGCTGCGAGACAGCGAGCGTCTCGATGTACTGCAGTTCATGCGGTGCAAGTCTCATGGTGACTGGTGGCTCGTTCTTGGTGGATGCGTTCGGCTTGCTGGGAAAAAAGGGCGATGTCTTCAGCGTTGAGCCCCTTCGCCTTGCGAAGGAACGTGGCCAGTTCCTTCGGTTGGCCGCGGATGATGTCGTCCAGATCATCAGCGACACGACCTGCCAAGGCTAAGAGCTCATCACTGTCCTGACCCAGAATCCGGGCCATCGAAACAACAACCGGTTCGGCCGGTGGTTTGAAGTTGCCCTGTTCAATCTGCGAGATGTACGTGGGGCTAACTTCGAGACGTCGGGCAAAATCACGCAGCGTGATGCCGTGATCCATCCGCAGTCTGCGGATTCGCCCACCGAATGATGAAAGGTGCATGCTGGAACTCCATGAACGTAATTCAATCGTGCCCGTTCCTACTGGGGCACCGCGACGAAACCGTGTCGCGACGGAGGCGGATGTTGTGTCGTCGGGTGACCAACATTCGCCCCACACCTATAGACCTTCTCCGTCGGTGTGACACGTTTGGTCACAAGGGAATGATTCCCAGTTTTTCAGACGAAATTTCCAAGTTGGCGTACATTTCAGGCGCGTTTGGCGAAGGTCTATTAGTAGGGGAGCTTACTAACTGACAGGGAGGTTTTTCGAAGTGCAGCCATCATGGAAACGTCAATGCGAAATGAGCCCACAAAAGCGACGCCGAGAAATCGCGAAACTCTTCGCCAAAGCGATCATTCGGGTTCGCACATCGCGAAAGTCTGAGAATCTTGACCGCCCTGTGCCACGTCAGCGCTTGAGCTCTCTGCCCACCGATGGCTCTCTGTGAGACCCGCGTTCCGACCGGAAACGACGGACTTCTTATTCCACGGAGAGACCATGAGTTTGAACATCAAGAAAGAGCATGCGGCGCTCGATCGCATGACGATCGCGGAGCTGAGAGACCGCTACACCGAGCTTTCGGGTGATACGACCGCATCCCGAAATCGAATCTGGTTGATCCGCCGCATTCTGTGGCGGATGCAATCGCGCGAGCATGGCGGCCTCTCGCAAGCCGCGATCGATCGTGCGAGAGAACTAGCACAGGGCGCCGATCTGCGAGTCACGGCACCCAAGCAAAAAATCGCGACAGAATCCGGCAACAGAACTGTGACGAAGCATTTCGCCGCAAAGTCGCGCGTCCCGATTCCCGGCTCGAGGATTACCCGCCGGTACAAGGGACGAATGATCGAGGTCCTGGTCCTCCGGGAAGGATTCGAGTTTGAAGGGGAGCGATACTCCTCGCTCAGTGCCATCGCCAAACACATCACCGGTTCTCACTGGAACGGCTTCCGCTTCTTCAACCTGCCAAAGAAGGGAGAGAACCGGTGAGTCAGTCAAAGAACCAGAAAGTGGTGCGGTGCGCGATCTACACCCGCAAAAGTACCGAAGAGGGTCTCGAGCAGGAATTCAATTCACTCGATGCCCAGCGGGAATCGGCCGAATCCTACATCGCTTCAATGCGACACGAGGGGTGGCAGCTCGTTCCCAAGCCCTACGAC
>JBMYRF010000060.1:0-16966 GCA_049602075.1 Rubripirellula sp. | reverse complement strand
ACTGAGCGATCTTGATGTGGGTATTTTTGTTGGTGTCTCGAAGGACCTAACTTCCCCAGCGGCATACTTTGCAACTGACTTTTCCGTCGACCAGCTCGCGGTCGTCGGATTCGACGGTTTAATCACCGCGTCGGGAACAGTTGGTGCAAAAATCAATCAGGGTGCAGCGGTGGGAGACGACACGCCAACATTCATTAACTTTAAGTCGAGTTTTCCGGAAAGTGGCGGCCTAGAAGTCAACATCGGAGATGGACGTCCTCCCGTATTGATTGATTCGGAGGGATCACTGGTGAGTGCCGAACTCGCTGGCGAACTCACCGTGGTGGATACTGCTGCATTGACCGGAGTGTTCTTTTTTGAGGTGGATGGCGACAAGTTTAAGATCCTTGCTGACGCCGCCCTCCGGTTTGGTCCGGACAGGAATTCGCCGGATCCAATGCTTGATGCACGAGCCTTCGGTGTTGCTGTGATCAACGAGCATGGGTTCGCTGCCGACCTTGACGTGGACCTCGACATCGGGCTTCCGGTCCTGGAACTCGACGTCGGTGCCCGGGTGCTCATCAACACCACCAACGCCGAACAAGAGATCCAAGTTCCCGGCCGCCTGGTCGAGTTCCTGGAGTCGTCGGCCAATCCCCTCAGTGCCACCACCCTGGCGCGGCTAGATGATCAAAACCGCTACAGCATCAGCAGCGTTGCACCCGATATCAGTGAACCAGCGACGGTGAATGCCCTCCTCGATGGGGACAGCGACAGCGTCAACTACACCGGTAGCAGCGATTACGTGGTCGGCGTGATCCGTGGCGAGTTCGACTTCCTCGACATGGCCACCGGCCGGGGCACGGCGGGGATCGCGGTGGGCGATGATCTTTTTATGCTCCACGCCGATCTCGATTTTAACATTGGGGTCCCAGGCATCGAACTTCGGTTCAAAGCGCAGGGTGATCTGTCTGTCTCCAATGACGGGCTCTACCTGAACACCACGGTCAAGCTGCATACGAATAGAATCACCTCGGTCCTTGAGCTGAAAAACCTCAGCGCTGGTCTCACCATCGATACCAGGGAATCGAACGACATCTTCATCCTCAGCTTCGAAGGGGGTTTGACGGTCGCCGGGATCCTAACACTGGACGGAGATTTGAAGATCGAGGTGGGCACGGGCGGCGCTAATACGTGGTCTATCGCCATGGGTCTCAACGGAAATCTCGGGCCGATCAGCACCCAGGCCAATGGCTTCATTCAGTCCGACGGTCAGTTCGACCTGAATGTTGGCGGGAATCTCTCGTTCGGAATACCTGGGGTATTCGGCATCGATGGCGACGTCAATGGTAAAGTGAGTCTTGCGAAATCGGGTACTAACTTCTTTCATCAACCGGGCGATACCTACACGCTCACCGTCGAAGTGTCTGGCGGAGTTACGCTTACAATCATCGGCATTCCCATTGGGGCCAGCGTGACCCTGGGCAGTTCGGCTGAATTGGGCAGCAGCACGACCAGCTTCAGCCTTGATGCCAAGGGCTGTGTTGACCTGTTGGGCTGTAGGAGCGGCACCGTTGCGACGGTGACGATCCCGGGATCGATTTTCAACGGCCCTGCTCCGGTAATAGCTGGTTTAAACGAACACAACCATCTCAATCTTTACGTTGGGTCTCAGAAAGACAAACGTACAGTTGGTGAGGACCGGGATGACGAAGACTATGTTTTGACTGACCTGGGAGACAATAGAGTACGGGTCGAAGCATTCGGCGTTCGCCACGAGTTTACTGGTGTCACAGGAATCAACAACACCGATTTTGGAGGTGGCGATGATTCATTGACGCTTTTAGATTGGGATCACTTCGGGGGAACCGTGTCGGGCGGTGAAGGCAACGACGAATTGCGTGCATCTGGTACCAGTGCAGTGATCTTCAACGGTGGACCTGGGAACGACATCTTGGTCGGCAGTGCAGGCGGCGACACCCTCAACGGTGAAGAAGGTCATGACACGATCGATGGCGGTTCAGGGATAGACAAACTTTCGGGTGGCTCTGACGCGGACGTCGTACAAGGCGGTATCGGTGACGATACTATTTCCGGCACGCTCGGAGATCTGGCGGGCGATCGGATAACAGGCGGTTTGGGTGAAGATAAGTTAGTCGTCACAGGGACCAATGATGATGACGCCATCCAAATCTACCCAGACGCCAGTGAAGTGGTTTTTCGAAACGTCGACGGTCGGCAGGAAGGCCTCTCTGCAGCCGTGATCATATCGAGCGGTTCCGGAGCATCCGCTGGCGGGGGAATCGAGACGGTCACCGTCATGCCGGGCAATGGAACCAACGCCGTTGTCGCGACCGGCAATCTCTTGGCAGATGCTGGGGTACAGACGCTTTCAATCGACCTTGCCAGTAACAGTGCGGAGGACTCTGTTTCGCTGTACCTGACAAATCAGGACGATGACTTGACGGTAAGTGATGACGGCACCACGACGACGGCACACTGGGAAGGTGGGCATGGCGTCAAAATCAAAGGGTTAGAGTCGGCGCACGATGTAATCAAGCTCAATCTGCGTGGTGGAACGAATGACCACTTGGCAATTCATGGCCAGGGGTCCGGAACCTTAAATGCAACTACCTTGACCGGTCTCGATATCCCGCTGACCGAACTAAGCTATGCGGGAGTTGAGGCGATGTCACTGGACCTAGGCAGCGCGAGCAATGAGCTCACCGTTGCCACCATTGATGCGGCGACCACCGTCACGATCAACAACGGCAGTGGTACCAACACGATCAACGCCGGTGATGGGACAGTGGACGGATTGCGGGGTGATCTGATTGTCAATGGCCAAGGTGGAACTGACACGCTCAATATCAACGACAACAGTGATACCGGTATCAACACCGGTGCGCTGACCAACAACCAGATCACCGGCCTGGGAATCGGCAACAGCAAAAGCATTACCTACTCGAATCTGGAACACCTCAATCTCAATCTAGGCACGAGTGACGACACCCTTGATGTGAAGAGCACGTCTGCGGGAACAGAGACCCACGTGAGCACTGGTGCGGGGACGAACACGGTCAACGTTGCCAGCACCGCTCCGGCATCTGACGGCAATGTGCATGGCGTGCAAGGGCACCTCCAGATCACAGGTCAGGGCAGCAGTGATGTCGTCAACGTTTATGACAAGGACAACAATGCCAACAGCGGAACCCTGACCGACTCCACGCTCACCGGCTTGGGAATGGGTACCAGCGGCATCACCTATGGTGGTTTGGAAAACCTGAATATTGAATTGGGAAGTCGGGTCGACACGTTCCTCGTCGAAAGTACCGCCAGTTCCACCTTGACGGATATTCAAACCGGTGGTGGTGGCGACACTGTGAATGTGGAGGCGATTTCAGGGGAAACGATCGTCACGACTGGCGGCGGAGCCAATGTTCGCGTTGGGAGCACCACCGGAAACGTTCAACCATCGGTCACGCCCACTGATAGCGTACTCAACACCATCGGTGGGTTGTTAACCCTGGAGGCTTTCGAAAACTTCCCCACGAATTCAGTTTCGATCACGAACGAGACGGGCTCGGCAGAAACCATTGTCAAGAAAGTGACAATCACCGAGACGCCGAAGATCGGCGAGATTTGGACTCTCGTCCTCAACGGAAAGATACTTGCCAACCACAAGGTTACATCCGGTACAGGAACGAAGACCGAGGTGTCCAAAGCCTTAGCCACTCTCGTACAGAATCATCCCGGCTATAGCACCTCCTATCAGGCAAATGATGCCTTCTTCAAGATCACCCGCGCTGGTCACGAAGATTTTAGTTTTGAAGTGGGAGTCGGATCTGCCCTCCGTCTCTACGATACCGGGAATTCCGCTGGCACGTCGGATGGCATGATGGCCGCGACCGAGCTAACAGGATTTGGGATGGCCATCAATGGCGGCAGCATCCAATACAGCGGATTCCAGGATTTGCAGGTGGATCTTGGCAGCGGCAATGACTTGGTCTACGTCGAGTCGACCCACCAGGGCGTAACCACCCTCTTAACGGGGAACGAAACGAATGCGACCGATGCAAAGAATGATCAGGTCAATGTCGGCAGCATCGCCGGCTACACCTTGATCAAGGGAGGTGATGGCAACGATGTCATTCGCATCAACTTTGATAACCAATTTGGCGACCAAGCGCGGCAGACCTTTGAAAGTGGCGTCGCGGCTTTACTAGATCTCCACGGTCAAAGTGGCAGTGATTTCTACCAGATTGGTTTGGCCGGGAACGCCATCGCGACCATCAACGTGTTCGATCAGGGTGGTGCAGACAATGGCATTGACGACGCGGAGTTATTGGGTACTGATGGCATCGACTACTTTCTGTTCCGAGGGAATGACACTCGAGGAATGGTCGGTTTGCTCGAGGTGGATGCCGATGGGGAAGCCATCAAGGGGGGGGATTTCGAACGTGTCAATTACGATGGTAACCTCGAGAGTCTGAGCGTGAATGGCCGGGATGGTGATGACTTCTTCGTTTTCGACGAGACTTTCTCACCGGTCACCGTATTTGGAGGCAAAGGAGACGACACGTTCCAACTAGGCCAATTGTTTGAGTCATGGCGAGATGAACGGAATCCTTACAACGGGCTGGCCGAGGAAGATTATTTCGAAACCACTCAGGTAACGGACGGATTTCTTAGCAACGGCGTCAGCGAGACGGCCACGCTTTACGGGCAAGAAGGCAACGACAACTTTACCGTCTATCGAAATACGAAGGAGGTGTTCCTGTTCGGCGGGGAGGATGACGACACCTTTACCGTGCGTTCGTTTGTCAAGGTAGATCCGAACGATCCAAAAGCGCCGTTCACGAATATCAACGGTGGTCAGGGCGCTGACTTTATCGCCTATACCGTGGATGCAGCCCTGCGGATCTCCGGCGGCGACGGATTCGATACCCTCACCGTCATAGGCACCTCTTTTGGAGATGACTATGTAGTCAGCGAGTCCGGAATCTTTGGTGGAGGCAAGTATGTCACCTTCGACACGCTTGAGCGGGTTGTCGTTGACGGGAGGGAAGGGAACGACCGTTTCTTCATTACTGGCACAAGCGACGCTGTGGCGGTGGAAGTCGTTGGCGGCTTGGGAAGCGATACCTTCAACATTGGCGGCAACAACGGCATACCCATCAACGTGGTTAGCAATAGCGGGGAAGGTCACAGTGGTTTGATATCGCAGTCGGTTAGCAGCAGTGGCTACAGCGTCAGCGGATTCGAGGGTGTCTTTGTGGAGGATCTTTCAGCGAAAGTCTTCGACAATGATGAGGCGGGTGTCATTTTCCAAAAGCCCGAGGGGCCGCTAAGAGCCTTTGAATTACTCGACCCGGAAAATGAAGATTCACCTCTTGCGGTGAAAGACGTTTTAGGTTGGCTTGCCGTGACTTCGTACACTGTCGCCTTAACACGCGCACCTGAGGAAGATGTCCGGATCAGCGTGGTTCCACCACGACTCAGTAAAGAGGAGCGTGACGCGGGGGCTAGATCGCTCGCTGTCAATACCGGAAATACCGATTTTCGTGAAGACGGCGTTACTCTGACCTTCAATCGGGACAATTGGTCCCAGCCACAGACGGTGCACGTGAAGGCCGTGAACGACCGCGTCGCGGAGGGACGTCAGAAACTTAACATTCAGCACAAGGTTACCGAGGGCCGATCGAACCGAGATGGTGGGGCGTATGATCAACTGGAGACCCTGGGGGTTACGGTGGATCTCGTCGATGACGAGTCCGCCGAGGTAATCGTCGTGCCTTTGGGTGAGACTGATTCCACGAGCGATAGCAAGATTCCGGACTTGGGTAGTCTGGTCTCAGAGGGTGCCGTCGGTGATCTGCCATCGCAAGATTACTACGCTCTGGTACTAAGTCGAGTACCCGGTGAAGGCGGCGTCACAGTCGCGTTACAGACCGAATCTCCGGATTGGAGTCTTGCGTCCCCCAATGCCGGCGTCTTGAACGTTACGAAATCGAATTCAGCTCAGAATTTCACCTGCACACTTTCCCGTAATTCCAATGTGGTATTTAGCGGACAGAGCACGGGGGGATTGGTCACGATCGACGTCACTGGGATCACCCAGATGGTTACCGATGGTGACAGTTGGGCATTGGAAATTGACGGGCAGATTTACCGCCATGTGGTCACAGATGCCGATACCGACCGGACGGTCAATGGCGTGCTTCACTCACTCCAAAATCAAATCCAACAACTGCTGGATCAAGCTGGGGTGAACGTCAACCAGGATCAGGTCGCTTTTGGTAACACTGACTGGTACAAGCCTCAGATCGTGACATTGGCGGCAGAAGCCGATTCCGCGCCCGAAGGAAATCACTACGACCGTATCGCTCATAGCATCACCAGTTCTGAATCCGACTTTTACGGCGTAACAGAGACGGATGTACTCCGTGGACTCAAGCAGGCAATCGAAAAGGATTCAGCAGAACCATTCGAGGCGACCATTGACGAAAGTGCGGACACCCTCACGATGGCCGCCGGCAATGTCCCGTTCCAGGTAGCGTTGACCGGTTCAGGTCTCACTATCAACACCGGTACAGCGGCAAGCTTTTTCACTGGAGAGGTTACTCTTCAGCCAGACACAACCCCGACGGTGGGAGATCGATGGCGCGTGCAACTGGGCCCCCAGACTTTTCAGTTGGTGGTTGACGCGAGCATCACCACGACCGGGAAGTTGTTGACGGCATTGAGAGATACCATCAATGACGATGAGTGGCTCCTTGACAGTTCAGCTAGCGGGATTTTAGCGATCACGTCCACTGACAATACGAGCAATTTCACTTACCGGCTTCTCAGGGATTCAACGGTTTTTGATAGCGGATCGAGCACCGACGGAACGGTTACGATTGATGCCTCCGCAGAACCCCAGGCAGTTCGCCAAGCTGAAACGTGGAGCCTGGTACTTGACGGTCAGACTTACCGTCACGTGGTGACCGATGCCACTACCGAAACAGTGAAGAGCGTGCTTGACTCGCTTAAGGAGCGGATCGCCGCATCACAACTGGGCGAGTTCACCGCCTCGGTTACAGATCAAAGTTTAACGATCAGTCCGACAGGAAAGGTCTCCGCATTCAGCGCCACCGCCAACGTCACGACATCGAGTGCGACAGTCGCACAGACGATCACTGGCACAGAAGCTACTGGTTATGAAGACTTTTTCACCGAGGTCACTTTTCAACTGAACGCTCCGGGGACGCTTGCCGCTGGCGAGACATGGACCCTGAGCCCACTGCTCGAATTGTCCAGTCTGAATGCCCGACCAATCTACAGTTACGTCGTCGGGCGCAATGGCGAGAAATTGGCGGTGGAGTCCATGGATGTTCGTATCACCGATGACGATGCCCCGGGCATCCTTGTCCTGCAGAGCAATGGAGATACCAGGGTAGTAGAAACCGACGACCAAGTACTCTGGGGGACCGGGACCGTAGCGCTTCAGCCTAATGCCGTTGTAGACGCCACGGATCCCAGCATCATCACATTCATCGGGGAATTCGGTCTCCCGGAAATAAATGAAAGCACCGAAATCCATGACTCTCGTATCGTTGGTTCCGCCTCCTTCGCCCAGGACCTTGAACTCGGAAAGTGGAACAACAATGTCGACGCCGATGTCCAAGACTTCAGCGAAACTGCGCTGCCGCACCTGACAATTCACGGCACCGGAGATGGCAATGTCGATGTCTATAAATTCAACGTGGCCTCGACCGACGCGCTCGTCATGCTTGATATCGACAGAGGTTACGAACCCGGAGATGACGTGATCTGGGGAAGCAGGCTGTTTCTCTATGACGAACAAGGCGACTTGATTGCCAGTGGCCCTGGCTACTCCGACCCGTACAATCCGTCTCTCGGGGGTGGAGGAAGCAGTTCCTGGTTTGACGATTACCTCGAGGTGCCACTCGCAAGTCCGGGTGACTATTACGTCGAGGTGCGTAGCTGGTATCCAACCTTTGGTGGTGTTCCTGACGGAACCACCTACGATCTGCACGTCTCGGTGGAAAACCATTCCACCGAGAGCTTCGTTTTTGAGCCACAACCGGTGTATGCATCAGCGACCCAAAACGTTTTGCTCACAGATCAGGATTTCTTTACCTTTAACAATGAAGAAGTGGGGAACTCTGATGGCAGCACATTTACGATTGATGACACGACACCCTACGCCACCGTAACCGGCACGGGACAAGGCGACGTCTACAAACACTTCTCAGGTGAAAATTCGGCGTTCGACATTGTCGCTTTTAAAATCAGCAGCAACATGTTCGAACCGGCGGAGGTAATTGACCGGACGACTTTGGGCACCGCAGCGAACAGCGGAGATGACACCGTAGATCCCAGCACGTTCTTCGAAAATGTCACTCTGCAAATGAACGGCACAGTCAAAGGAAACGACAGGTGGACGCTGGGCCTGCGTTATGTGGACTACACCGTCGACGTTCAGACGGATTTGGTCGACAACGGTTTGGAAGTATCCAGAGGAAACGTGGCGGCCGTCTTGTTGGACAAAGTCGGCGAGTCACCGCGTTACACCGTTACCCATGACGGTGCCGCACAAGTCGAGACCGCCAACGTAGCGATCACCGCTAGTGGAATATCGACTGCGGGGAACATCGCAGTGACCGTAACGAGTGGGCGATTGATGGGAGCCTCTATTGATGTCGATGTCCCGGTTGCGAGCGGTGATGATGCTTCTATCATCGCCAGCAAAATCCGCTCTCAACTTGCTGCTAATGCTGCCGTTTCCAACTATTTCCAGGTGGGTGGTTCAGGCGACGGTATCAGTCTCACTTCGAAGATGGCGCTGGCAAATGATGGAGCGCTGAACATTGCTATTAGCGACCCCGATGGCCACGGAGTCATATCCGCTCCTACCAGCACGGACACATCTGCGGGTGAAGCGATTGATCAGTTCACGATTAGCGACCCGAATGGGTTTAACCTTGTAGGAGCGAACGGACTTGAAGGGCTGACGCATGAGGCCTCGGGCTCCGCCAATATTACACGGAGCACGACTGCCAAGCAAAGCGACGGGACAACGGACACCCCATTCACTCAGGCACGCCTCGATTTTACTGGCACAGGAATAGCGGGTGATCGGGTTGCCGTCACGATCAATGGGATGACCAAGTGGGCTACGTGGAGGACAGACCGGGCAACGCTCCTACAGGAAATTGCCGGACAATTCAGCCTCAGTCAGATCACCGTAGCTGCCGAGAATGTCGCGGGCAGCGATTACTTGCTCGTGACCACCGCGAATTCGGCGACGGCGACACTTGGTGTAACAATCTCCGGCCGGAGCCCGGATCTTTTTGCCACGATCAGTGGAACTCCCGAGCAAAGTGCGTTGCCAAATATAAACTTCATGCAAGCGACCGTTGGCTTCACATCTGTTGTTCGCAAGGACGAGCAAGTGACGCTGACGCTGACCTCAGGCAGCGACTCCGTGACCTTAACGCCCTATGTGGCAACGGGATTGGAGTTGACGCCGGCTGCCCTCGCACAGGCGGTTCTTGATTCGAATCAAGTCGCGCTACCCACGCACTACACACTAACAGCCACCACAGATGGATTGCATGTACAAAGTGCGACACCGTTTAGCATTGCCTTCACAGCAACGCCGTCTGGAACGGCTCAGGTAAACCAATCTCCCTCTCTGATTGCGCGTCGGATTTCACTGGCTGGGATACAAGCCAGTGATGGCGACTCGCTACGCATCCTTTTGGGCGACCAGGAATCTGTGAGCCAGACTCTCGACCAATCAAATTCCGCTCGCGATGAATTGAGTGAACTCGCCGTCCTGCTGGCGGCAGATATCAACGCCAAGGCGGATTACCATTCAACAGCCGTAGGAGAGTATGTTTTTGTCACAAGGGCTGGCACTCCTTTCACACCAACCGTCGAATTGGTCCGAGGTGGCCAAGTCTCCGCGAGTACAGCAGATGCCCTCAACCTATCTTTGATCGGATTGGGCCGTGCCGGTAGTCGTTATCGTCTGAATGTTCACGGCACCGAGCTTACGACGGCGGGAACTGGCTTGAACTCCGCTCAACTGACGCAGGAACTCAGTACGCTTGTCAATAACAACACAAGCTTTGACGTGGCGGCAATTGCCAAAGACTCGTCACTCATTCTTGCTAGCGGCACCCATGTTCCGTTCCAAGCTTCCCTTCGTGAGGAACGCTCGGAAGCTGTCTCCCTCGGTGATTTGACCGATAGCCCGCCCAGTTCCCCGACGGTTCGACAGGGAAAGGTCGAAATCGTCGACATACCGCAAATTGGCCAAATTTGGACACCAAGACTTAATGACATTGCTTTAGCCAACATCGAGATTACCAGCGTTAATGCTTCGAAGAGCGGTATTGCGAGTGTTCTGGCGCAACTGGTGAAGGGGCAGGCAGGCTACTCGCAAACGAATCATGCGAATGAGCATGATGCATTTTTCACGATTAAGTATGACGCATCAACCTTGGAAGACTTCACTTTCACGGTGACCACCATCCAGGAGGTCATCGCACCCACGTCATCCACCACCGCCGCCGTTCGATTTACGATCGCCGATGGCCTGACGCCTGAGGAAGGAAATCAATGGATAACCAGGATCGGGAATGGAGCACCGCTGCCTCCATACTCGGTGCCATCAGGACTCGTGACCGCAAATGATGTACGCATCGGCCTACTAAATGCGATCGAAGGTGATCCAGGAACGGACTACCAAGGCGTAACAAAAGGCAATCAAGTCTTTGTGACCGTCAATGGGAATTCGCCACTAACGGCAGTAGATGCCGAAGTCGTTCGGCCGCTTACTACGGATCGGGTGAAGGATGCCGCAGTGTCCACTTTGACTCTTGCAGGCACACCGAATGATGGCGACACCTGGAAGATCACGGTGGATGGACATACGCCAACCGTGTCACCAAATAGTGGTGGCCTTTCGATAGACGCGTTGATCACAAATTGGGTCAATGACGTTTTCACTGACAGTCATTTGCTGGCAGCCATCGCCACCGGCTCTTCGCTTCAGTTTATCAAGGTCGACTCCCATGCGCCTTCGGCGTCTCTTACCGTCGAACCCGCTTCTAATTTCATCCAGGGAAGCATCTCGGGTGAATTGAAGCCAAATTGGATCCAAGAGATACAACTGGAATCGGCAGGATCGAATTTTGATGAGGTCACTGTGGGCGAAGTATGGGAAGTGCAAATCCCGGGGATTACTGACACCGCCGGTGCCACCAACGGACAAGTGATTGCGACTTCCACAGACATCACTGCCATCGCATCATTGGTTCAGGGCGAACTGTCGTTAGCCTATGGCAGCAATGCTCTTGTGACGACAAGCGGAAAAACAATCAGGATCGTGCGGCAAGACGGATTGGTTGATACCGTCGCACCGGTCAATCAGACTCGGGTCCTCGCCAAGGCGGATGGTACGGGGGCGGGTGTCGTGGCAAACGTCCAGATGGATGCAACTTTCTACCAATCCGTCACGTTTTCGTTCCAGCAGGGTGCCCCAGTCACTGCCGGTGAGCCTTGGACACTGACGCTCGACGGCCAGAAGTTTAGCTACATCGTACAAGGCACTGATGCTGACCTACGTGATATCGCCGCTGGATTAAAAGCGAGCGTCGAAGATCAGTCTGAATTTTCCGTGACTCTAAGCGAAGGGACGGATCCAACCAACCTGACAATTGCGCATAACAGTCATGGCACCGTGCCTTATCCCTTCGTGCTGGAAGGTTCCCGCGAGGGGTCCGTCCACGGGGCGTTCGATATCGATAGCTCAATAACCGCTGAAGGGAGCCTAGGGAATCAAGTCCAATTCTCCTACGCTGCAACGCCGACTCTTGAGTTGTTCGATTCGGAGCCTTCTGATGGCCCAAGCACCGGGCTGTTACGTTCCTCAATTAATGTGGCCTCAGGCAAACCTGAGTTAAACGACGCCGTCGATTCCGGAAGCATCCTAGCGACTGACCCTTTCCTCGAATACACCTTCACAAAGTCCGACCTTGGTGGAAAGACAGAGGAGACTTTCTACCTGCGAGTGGGATCTCACGCGGAATTTTCTGAGCGGGGTCTGCCGCTTGCTTCCATTAACGGTGGACTGATCTCAGACCAAAATTATGAACTGCTCGTTTCGCTGCAAAATCACCCAAAGAATAGTCATGAGGAAGAACTATTTGACAAAACGCTTCTTATCACCGAGGGACCACTTGCGGGTCAGTCCGGAACAATCACCTCGTATAACGTGGAGGCGAAGACCTTTACGGTGAACGTGGCAGATCACGTGTGGAACTCAGACAGCTTAGCAGCACATCGGTTCGAGATCTACGACAACGCCGTACAGCAACCAAAGACAGACAGCTACGAGGTAGTCCTAACTGCCGCGCCCAGCGGACATTCGAATGTAATTATCGATGTGACCCCTGAGTTTACCCGTACCTATAACGCCGATCTTGCCTTCGATGAGAGTCAGAATAACGGTGAACACAACGATAAGCAGGTGCGAGTAGCGACCACACGTGCCGTGATCGCGATCGACAAGGCACCATCCGTCACCGAATCTTGGGAGGTGCTTTTAAGTGCCGGTGTCGAAGACGACAGTTGGAGTAATCAAACCGATCCGACGACCGTGTTCGCGGGCAGCGATCGACGCGTCATCGCGACCGACTTAGCAACAAAAATTAACGCGAAATACGGGTTTACCGCCGTTGCGGTTGACTCCACGGTCGTTATCACGTCGGACGAGGCCTTCTACGCCGACATCGCCATCAGTGCGGCCAACGCGAAGCTGATCAGCCAGGGTAAGTACGAGGCGACCAGCGACACCTTAGAGGACGGTCGCAGTGAAGTGGTCTTTGAGTTGGGCGGAACACCTCGCTCCCAAGAAGTTTGGTCTCTGGGTATCAATGAGACACAATACCAATGGACTGTTAGGTATGGTGACAGTCCGGCGATGATCGCCCGCGAAATTGCCGCGTTAATACCACCTGAAAGCTATGACGTGACGGTCTACGGATCGACCATCACAGTACGAGGAGGCGGACCGGGCGAGACCTTCACCGCCTCATTTATGATCACGCCGGGAACCGACAGCAAGGTCAGCGTAACTCCGCAATTGGTCTTTAGCGGTGACAATTGGTCTACCAAACAGACCGTCACCGTCATGGCAATCGATGATCATTACATTGATGGTGGCGACGCCTTGGTACTCCCAGCCGCCGAGCAACGGGCGAACGTCATCCGCGGTCCACTGACCATCGAGGGTGGCCAGTTGCTGGGCGCCGAGGTCTTCTTCAACGATCCGCTACTCTTGCCTCGCGAAATCAATCGAAAGATCACCGACGGTACCATCAGCAGCGCACCACAACTCGATTCAGCTGGGCAGCTTGTGGTCGCCGATGAGTATGCCTCCCACCTCAACGCTTTGACGGGATTGCGACCGGGCTTTGATCCTCGTATGAGCGAGTTTCTTTTTTATGTCAGCTTCTTGGACGGAGTAGCAGACGGTAAGCAACTCACCGTCGCCCAAGACGGAGTATCAAACGATATTCTTTCGTTCGCAAATACCGAACCTTTTGCGGTCGAGATTACGCAGAACGCCATACCACCGACAGCAGACGTTCGTTTTTTCGGCAAACAGGCAGCCAGTCATCAGGACGCACGTAACTTAGTGACATGGCGTGAAGCTTTGCTGACTCTGAATGGCAGTGTGGAAGCGGGAGAGCAGTTGCACGTAAGGCTCGACGGACATGATCTAGCAGTCACTGCGGACGCAGCTGCCACGCCGTTGACGGCCTTGAAGTTGGCTGAAGTAATTGAGGGGCGGGGATATGAGACGGAGTTTCGTATTGGCCTTCAAGGTGAGTCCAACCTGTGGGTCAAAAAGACAGATGCGACGGGCTTTACCATGCAGTTCTCCGCCACCTCCGATAGCAAGGTTGATCACAGTATCAGCGGGTTCACCCAGGTCTTGCCGACGTTCGGCGAGTCTTGGCTCACTGGAAGTTTCTACTTCAATGACGTTGGTGCCGAGGGTGATGTCTGGAAATTGATCATTCGCAGTAGCGACGGTTCTACGTCAGATTCAACCGCACAAGCCACAGTCAATGCAGCGGGTGTCCTGGGTTTAACGTCCACCCTTGCAGATGCGATTGGTAGCAATTACCAGCCTTTGGTTTCAGGAACACAGGTCACATTCCGCAGTGGATACCCCATCGACGAGGACGAAAATGAACTTCGCCCGGCCGCGGGTGATGCGTACTTTTATGGTCCACTCAACCCAAACTTGTTTGTCGAGGAAGTCCAACAAGTTGATTTGGTCAATGTCTACAACGCCGACAGTCCCGCCCGTGAAAGCGTCACATTAAGAAGCGACCATATCGGTGGCTTGGGCATGGGGGAGGCCTCGATCATCGGTGGCCGGACTCTGAGGGGTGGCATCACCTATTACCGAATTGAAGATCTGAACCTCGCGCTGGGCAGCGGCGACAACCTCGTTAATATCGAGTCAACTCACGCGGGTGCAACGACCATCTCCTCCCAGCAAGGGACGGACACTTACCACATTGAGTCTGTGCTCGGAAACACGGTGATCGATGCTTCCTACGTCGATCCTCAGCAAATCGGCTTGGTGAACAAGGCGAATACTTTTAATGTGGGTGTGGCCAATCAGCAGATTGACGAGATCGCGTCGCTGCTAACGATCCAGGGTAGCGGAAACGACATCCTCAATGTCATCGATTCGAGTGACGAAAACGCAAACACTGGTTTGCTTACCGACACAACGCTTACCGGCCTTGATATGCCAACCCTCCCGGAGGTCCAAACACTCTTTGTCAGGGCCTCTGGTGGTAGCTTCGTGATCAAGGTTGGCGACGATTCAACGGTTGAAACGATTCCCTACGGCGCTGAAGCTAGCGAACTGAAGACCGCGTTAGCCAATCTCTATGGCGTGGTCGAGTCTGAACTGCGCGTGACGCGTGTGGCTTCCTATGGATCCTATACCTATACGTTCGCGTTCGTCGGAGACGCTGCCGGCATTGACTTCCCAGAGTTGCAGCATGTGCAACCTGTTCAGCAAGTTGAGTCGATTACCGTGACCAGCGGGGCAAGCAATCCAGGAACTGCCTCCGTTACATTGAACAGCAAGCGTTTAACGGGAGGATCGCTCACGATCAGCGCGAGTTTAACCGGTGGCGAAGATGCCACCACTGTCGCAGCAAAGATCCGTGAAGCATTCGATAGCAAATCTGAAATCGTGGCGAATTTCCTTGTGGGTGGCACCGGAGCCGAAATCACCCTGAAGTCAATTGCAGCACTGTCAAACGATGACACTTTGAAGATCGCCATCGTTGGTGGGGCGACTGGCGTGGTGTCGACACTCAGCGAGAATCAAGCCGCTGGAATTGTCGGGATGACGTCGGTACCAAATGAATCGGTCGATCTCCGAATCAATACAGTGCGGAACGGTGCGACGGTCAATGACACAGCGATTGTGCAAACCCTCACGGTGGATCCGAATACGACTGCAATGTTCGGAATCACCCTGCTGGACAAGACTACTTCTACGATCAATGCGGATGCATCTGCGGCCGAGCTATTCGCAGCCCTTAGCCCCATTCTCAATCCGAACAACCCGATTCCTGACCCAGCCTTGCTGAAGAAGTTCGGAGGAGCCAACCTCTCTTCCGCCTTCGATCCCAGTCTTACCACGGCACCCGGCGAACCAACGGAATCAGCGTTCCCCTTCACAAATAATCTCGCGGTTTACAAGCACGAAAATGTTTTTCACATTCGGTTCCAGGGAGAGCATGAAGATCTAATGATCGCTCCCGAGAATGTGACAACCATCCCTCTTGCCGGTTCCGAAGACCTTTCGGGCGGAGTGGTGCTTGCACAGCGTCCCGACGGAATCAATTACTACGGCATCGGACACTTAAATATCTACCTTGGAGATGCCCAAAGCGATTTATCCGATGAACAAAACAATGCGCGCAATGGCAACATCTTCAACATCCGTAGCACGCATCCTTCGACACAAACGAAACTTGTTACCGGAGCTGGTGATGACCAAATCACAGTCTCCTCAACAGCCACCGATTACTCCTGGGACACCGACTCCCAAACTCTCAATGGCAGTGTGGTCCACTTCAATGGTTCGATGCCGGTTACGCTTCCGTTCGAATTCTTGCAGATGGTACCAAGCGATGTCCTGATTGAAATCTTCTATGAAAACGATACCGAGACGCCGGTACGATCATTCTCTCAATCGATTTCTGACCTGGTTCAGCTAAATACGGCTACCGGGGCCTATTCGACCATTTGGGATGGGAAGGACAATTTCGGCAATGTGTTAGCTCCGGGTGCATACAGCTGGGTCGCCACCGGTGAAACCGTATCGGGCCCGATTACCGCCTCTGTGCCACTGCGAGGAAAGTTGGATGGAGTTCTCGGTTCGCTCGATATCGAAGCGGGGCCGGGAACGAACACGCTCTTGATCAGCGATGTCGGCTCAAAAGTTGGCGACAACGTCGAAGTCAGCAAGTCGAGAATCAGAGGCTTGGCACCAGTCGATATCCATTATCGGGCAAGCGGCGGGACCTATGCAGACGGCGTCTTCCTCTGGTCAGGATTTGGAGACGATTACGTCGATGTAATCAGCACGCGGTGGGACAGTGCCACGTGGCTTTATACTGGCCTCGGTGACGATAACGTCATCGCGCGACTCGACATGACCAATGGCTTCTTCGCCGCTGATGGTCAGGGACCACTCGATCATGATTACCTCGGGGAGGAGTACTCCGATGATGATACGATCGATGGTTCATTGTCATCGTTACCCCTATACCTACAGGGAGGTCAGGGTAGCGACCATATTACCGGCGGCTCTGCGGGCGACATCATCTTTGGTGATCGCGGAGATTTGCAGCTGATTTCGACG
>JBMYRF010000059.1:0-18180 GCA_049602075.1 Rubripirellula sp. | reverse complement strand
CAGCGAGGCATGATGCCCCAGTCGGCCGATCGCTCCGCTTCCCCGCCGGCTGGCCAGAAACCGCGGTTTGCTGGCAACCAAAAAACTCGCTATTGCCCCCCAATTACCAGGATTGTGGTTGCTGATCGAATATTTCTGACTTTCCAACCACTTTTCCACTGCTTCAAAGCGACCAGTCAATTTCTTCGCTAACTCTTAACCTGTAAAGTGTTTACGACCGAAACGACGCGTGGTATTCGCGTTACCGCTAAACGAGTCATAATGGCGTAAATGGTTTCAGATGCAGCGTTTACAACGACAAAAAAGATTCTCGTTGACAGGCGATTTCCAGCCCCTAAGATTTCGACCCGTCACCCACATTTAGTGCCGCGCCACCGCAAAGTCACTACAGGTAGTGCTGTCATATGAATTTGCAAAACACTGATTGTCGCCTGATGGCTTGATGCCCTCGGCAAAGTGAATTGCTCTTCCCCGGCAGCGATCAGCTGACAGCGATCGCCGAACGGCTTTCGCACTAAGTGGTGTGACCATGTTTCCAGAATCTCATGTTGAAATGGTCGGTGTGGTCTAGCTCGCGAGGAACGCGAACAAACGTTGTTAGATCAAGACGGACCCAAGGATGACTAAAGGAGTCTTCAAGCGATGGCTACGGTTCTTTCTGCCAACTCAGCCGCTGACAAAGTCAGCGATCCAGCAATCGAAAAAGTGAACTCCGAGCACGGAGTCGAGTATGCCCGAGCCCGATTCGGACAGAAGTTGCGTCGCAGCAACAGCGGTTTAAAGGTCGACGCTACGTTTTGTCCCGAGGACGGTCGAACCCCCTTCGAAACAACGCAATGGGAACTTCGCAGCGCGGCGATTAAAGACGAAACCGGGAAAGCGTTATTTGAGCAAAATGATTGCGAGGTTCCCGCGAACTGGTCGCAACTGGCGACGAACGTGGTTGTCTCAAAATATTTCTATGGCGACCCCAAGAATACCGACGAGCGGGAACGCAGCGTCCGGCAACTGATTCATCGCGTAACTCGGACGATCGCCGACTGGGGGCTGGAGGATGGCTACTTCGACACACCGGAAGACGGCGAGCGTTTTTATCGCGATCTGACTTGGTTGTGCCTCCACCAATTCGGTGCGTTCAATAGCCCTGTTTGGTTCAACGTCGGTCTGCACGCTCAGTACGGCGTTGTTGGAGATGCCTGCAATTGGCACTGGGACCACGAAACACAAACAACGGCTCAGCCGGACAACCCGTACGAGTTTCCACAAGGATCGGCCTGCTTTATCCAAAGCGTGGACGACAATATGGAAGACATTATGCGGCTAGCTTGCAGTGAAGCGATGCTGTTCAAGTTTGGCAGTGGAACGGGAACCGATTTATCGACCATTCGGTCGAATCGTGAGATGTTGTCGGGGGGGGGCACTCCCTCGGGGCCACTTTCGTTTATGCGAGTGTATGACTCGATCGCCGGAGTGGTGAAAAGCGGAGGCAAGACTCGCCGCGCGGCAAAGATGCAATCGTTGAAAATTTGGCATCCAGACATTCTTGAGTTCATTGAGTGCAAGTGGGCGGAGGAAAAGAAGGCTCACGCTTTGATTCGTGAAGGCTATGAGTCGAACTTCAACGGTGAAGCCTACAGCAGTGTTTGTTTCCAAAACGCGAATCTGTCCGTTCGCGTCACCGACGAGTACATGGAAGCAATTCGCGACAAAAAGCAGTGGAAAACCCGCTGGATCAGCGAAAAAACTCTGGAGGACCCACCGTCTTACGATGCGAAAGAATTACTCAACAAGATGGCTGAGTGTGCTTGGCACTGCGGCGACCCTGGAGTTCAGTACGACACAACGATCAATCGCTGGCACACCTGCCCCAACAGCGGACGAATCAATGCGTCCAATCCGTGCAGCGAGTACATGTTCTTGGACGACACGGCTTGTAACCTGGCGTCAATCAACCTGATGAAGTTTGTTGGTCCGGGCGGTTCGTTCGACGTAGAGCGATTCCGGTCTGCGGCTCGCTTGTTCTTCGTTGCTCAGGAGATCCTTGTCGATCACGCCAGTTATCCAACGGAGCCGATTGCCCGTAACAGCCACCGTTATCGTCCGCTCGGGTTGGGCTATTCGAACCTGGGAAGCGTGTTGATGACCGAGGGGCTTCCCTACGATTCTGCCGCCGCCCGTGGTTTGTGTGGCTCATTGACCGCGTTGCTTCACGGCGAAGCGAATCGCACCAGTGCTGAATTAGCAAGCGTCGTGGGCCCATTCGATCGCTACACAGCCAACGAAAAGCCAATGCTCAACGTGATGCAAATGCATCGTGAAGCTTGTGAGAGCATCGATGATCAAGGCCCACCGGAGCTCAAGCAAGCAGCCAAGGAACTTTGGGAAGACGTCCTGCAATTGGGTGAGAAGTATGGCTTCCGTAATGCCCAGGCGACCGTACTGGCACCGACCGGCACGATCAGCTTCATGATGGATTGCGATACCACTGGGATCGAACCAGATATCGCTTTGGTGAAGTACAAGCAACTCGCTGGCGGCGGGATGCTGAAAATCGTCAACCAGACGGTGCGAAAAGGACTCGAAAAGCTGGGCTACGAAGAAGGCCAGATTGAAAACATTCTTCATTACATCGATGAAAACGATACGATTGAAGGCGCGCCAGACCTTGAAGTCGAGCACTTACCAGTCTTCGATTGTGCGTTCCAAGCGGCCAATGGTGTTCGTAGCATTCCATGGAAAGCTCATATCACCATGATGGCGGCCGCTCAGCCGTTCTTGTCCGGGGCCATCAGTAAAACGGTGAATATGCCCAACGACACGACGCCCGAAGATATCGCCAATGCCTACTACTGGGGCTGGGAACTCGGTTTGAAGGCGATCGCGATCTACCGTGATGGCAGCAAGCAGTCGCAGCCATTGAACACCAAGAGCGAAGATGGTTCAGATCAAACTGCTGCAGCCGACGTGGTAACCGAAACGATTGAAAAGATCGTTTACAAACCGCGTCGCGAACGATTACCAGATACCCGCCAGAGCGTGACGCACAAGTTCACCATTGCCGGCCATGAAGGTTATCTTTGCGTTGGCTTGTATCCAGATGGTCGCCCTGGTGAGATCTTCATCACCATGGCCAAAGAGGGATCGACCATCGGCGGAATCATGGATTCGTTCGGGACCGCTCTGTCGATTGCGTTGCAATACGGCGTTCCACTCGAAGTGCTTGTCAACAAGTTCAGCCACACGCGTTTCGAGCCTATGGGCCACACCTCCAACAAGGATATTCGGATCGCGAAAAGCGTGGTCGATTACATCGCTCGTTGGCTCGGCCTGACGTTCATGAGCGGACACGATGCGATTCCAACCAAGCTCGATGAAACCAATCGCGGCAACGATGCTGAGGTCGTCGCTCCACCGAATACCGTGATCGATGGCCTGAAAAAGGACGCCGGTGCGGCGGTCGCCGTCGCGGAACGTGCTGCATTACTGGCCAGCTTGAAAGATGAGACTAAGTCCAACGGTGCCAAGGGCGAAGCGAATCCATTGCCGAGCTCTGGCCAAAGCAGCCAATTTGCTCGGTTCCAGGGTGATGCTCCAACCTGTGACAACTGTGGCAACATTACAGTAAGAAACGGCAACTGCTACCTCTGTCACAATTGTGGCAACAGCATGGGATGTAGCTAAAGACCGGCCGGTTGGCCGACCTCGCGCGCGGCCGCCAACTCGTGACTGTCATCAAATGAAAAGGATCGGTGTCGTCAAGACATCGGTCCTTTTTTGCTAGGTGACCGCTCTGGGATAGTGTTGTTCCCTGATCTGGCGTCCCTTCTTGAGGCACCAGCCCTGACCAACGGGGACCGCTTGAATGCCTGTGCAACGAGTCGGCCAATTGATTTGCTCTGGTACTCGTCCCCGTGCCCGTCCTCAGCGAAGCGGTACCCGTCCTCAGCGAAGCGGTACCCGTCCTCAGCGAAGCGGTACCCGTCCTCGACTCGGCACGGATGTGAGCGAACCGTTTGCAGTCAGCGATCATCTCTGCGGCATTTCATGTACCCTGGTGTCGTACCGAATCGAGTAGGAGTGCGAGTACCGGGCCGCGCCCTAAGCCCGAGCCCGAGCCCGAGTACGAGCCCGAGTACGAGCCCGAGTACGAGCAGGAGTACGAGCCCGAGTACGAGCAGGAGCACGAGGACGAGGACGAGGACGAGGGCGAGGGTGCGTTCGAAAAGAGATGGGAATTCGATCTCGTGCACTCAAAGTTGCACGGTCGATGGTTCAATGGCAGACTGATTAGTGGTGCGGCCGGTTTGGATTGGCCGAGTAGTACCTGCCGCAAAGAATTAGAACGACGCAATGCACCCGAGTCGCGAAGTTAGACATTCCGGCAATGGAAAGATTCTCGTAGCAAACATACGAGTTTAGGCCTTCGCCTCAGCATGCGTCCGAGATGCCAGCCAGAGCGATCTAGTCACGCGAAACCAGATCGCAAAACAGGAAATCCCGAACAGAGGAACTCTCTATGTCGCCATCCACAACCCCAAAGCCGGGTTGCGAATAAAATAGAACTCGCTGCCATCGGTATCGGTGTGCCAGCCATCGTTGAGCTGACTGATATCGTACTGATTCATCAGTTGGTTGATGTCGCCAGGCGTGTAATTCACAGAGGCGATTTCCGCAGCGGAAAGCTTGCCAGCGGCGTAAACGACCTCGAACCGATTCTCGTGGGATCCGTGGACGAGATGGGCTGCAGCAGAAGGATTCGCTCTCAAATCCTCATTCTGTTCAACCAAGGAGATGATTTCTGATTTGGTTTGATAGCCATACTTACGAATCAGCTGATCAATCGCTTTATCCTCACCGAATTCCTCCACGGCCGGCCCCAGGACGGTCAAGCGGCCTCCATCGGCGATTGCCATTCGGGTCCGATAAATCGCCTTATTTCCCAGCCACGTGCTCTTGAACTCGGCGGGGTCCAGATACGCAACGACGTGCTTGGGAGGATGATCGAGGTAGGTAATGTTAACTTGTCTTGCCAACTCGGCTGCCTGAAAAAACGTGTCGTGATCATCGCCGATGTACAAACCGCGAGTGTGCAACATTCCGTCCGGCATCTGCTGCACAACCGTCAATGCATACAGCAACGGCATATCCTGACAGAAATGGTCTTGGGCATAATTCAAAATTTGACGTAAGGGCGTATCAGCACGTCCGAGTGTCTGCTCGATGCCGTAAACGGCGCTCAAATAGTGACTTTCGTTGATTCCCTCGACGCCCCCAGTGCCAACGAAAACATTTTTGTTGTAATTCGCCATACCGATCACTTCATGCGGCACGACTTGCCCGAGTGAAAAAATCAAATCATGTCCACCATCGCAAAGCAAACGGTTGACCTGCGCTTTCCAAGGCTCGCGGTAAACACCGTCGGTGATCTCCGAAACAAAACTTGCCGGGACTTCCCCGAGTGTCACGACGTCATCTCGCCAGCGGTGGACCCTGAAAAGATCCTGTGGGATCCCAGGGAACATGTGCTCAAGTTGGTCCGGCTTCATCGCCGAATGCGTACCGAGCGCCGGCATGATGTCAGTCACGCGATCACCCAACAAATCGCGGCACAAAATCGTCAGTTCCCCCGCGCGGCTGAAGAGCCGCGTCGCGTCAGGCGGCAACAAGAGCACGCGATCCCGATCACCAAGTTGCTTGAACGTCTCAGCGAGCGCATCACGAAGGTCTTCAGATTGCAGCGACGTCGTCGGGCTGCCGTTGGCATAGTAGATTGTCATGCCCAAAAGGTAACAAACCACCGATGATTTTTCACGCCCCACTTTCAGTCACGACCCGCGTCAGGCCAACCCATCGACCGAAAAAGGGGACGAACCCACCATCGCAACCAACAGCCCACGCACAGGGCAGGCGTTTGAACACGGTCTTTAGTGGCTCCGTCTGACTCATCGCGATCGATTGCCAACTCCCCGCTTTCCGCCAACTCGGAAGCCGAGGATCGGGGATATCGGGAATGATTCATCCTCAGAATTCGGGCACTGATCGCCCGCAAAGCAGGCTTCCTTCTCGTCGATTTTCCGGTCGCCGACATCAGATTCCCCACGACGATTCAGGCCCCAAATTCGTTAGTGATGCCCGCCTTTTCGTTGGTCCATGAACCCTCACTTTGGTCGCCCGCTTGACGGGCAATAGCCGTTTTCGTTTGATAATTCCATGACTATCGAAGAAATTGAAAAACGAATCCCCCATCGATCCCCGATGCGGTTGCTGGATGAAATCGTCACGCAAGACGATTCCACGATCCATTGCCGCAAGACCTTCCATGAAGAAGAGTTCTTTGTGCAGGGCCATTTCCCGGATCATCCAATCGTTCCAGGCGTCATTCAATGTGAGTGCTGTTTGCAGGCCGGCGCGATTTTGTTGAGTGCCCAAACAGCGGAAGATCAGACTGCCGGAGACAGCGGGCTGGTCCCCGTGGCGACTCGCATGGACTCGGTCAAATTCAAGCGTATGGTTCGACCTGGCGACACGGTCGACGTGCATGTGACCCTGAATGACCAAGTTAGCAATGCCTACTTTCTGACTGGCAAAATGATGCTCGCGGGCAAACTTACCGCTCGCCTGGACTTTGCCTGCAGTATCGCAAATCCACAGGCTGCTGCATCGGGAGAAAAACAATGAGTGACCAAGCTGGCTTTGACTTTTTGGCGTTGACCAACAAGACCTTTCTGGTCATGGGAGTCGCCAATAAGAAGAGCGTGGCCTACCGCATCGCATCGCTGATTGAGCAGGCTGGCGGCAAGGTGATCTACAGCGTTCGCAGCGAGCAGCGAAAGGAAACGCTTAAGAAGTTATTGCGCGATCGTGAAGTCATCGTCTGCGATGTTGAAAACCAAAATGAAATCGACCGCTTGGCTGAAAATCTCTCAGCACAAAATGTCACGTTGGACGGCTTCGTGCATTCGATCGCCTTCGCTGATTATTCAGACGGCATGCGACCGTTTCACGAGACATCACGTGAGCAATTTCTGCAGGCTGTCGATATCTCGGCATTCTCGCTAACCAAGGTTTGCAATGCGTTGAAGAATCAATTCGCTCGAGATGCTGCAGTGGTCACAATCGGCATTAGCACCACACGCATGGCAAGTGAGAGCTACGGCTACATGGCGCCGATTAAAGCGGCGCTCGAGTCTTCACTCGCTTTTCTGACTAAATCGTTCAGCCGCTTCAGCGCGGTCCGCTTCAATTCGGTGTCAGCCGGATTACTGAAAACGAGCGCCTCGGCGGGAATTCCCGGCTATGTTGATTCGTACCTGTATGCCGAAAAAGTGATCCCCCGGCATCGCGCGGTGGAAACCGATGAAGTCGCCTCGACAGCAGCCTTCTTATTGAGTCCCCGCAGCAGCGGCATCACCGCCCAATCGATCGTGGTGGATGCAGGCATGTCGATCAATTACTTCGACGCGGATGTGATCTCGGCGGTCTCAGCAGCCGATGTCGATTGATGTTGTTGAATCTTAATCCGTTCCTACTCGCACCTTGAACTCTGACCCGCCATGTCCCAGCAGATCTACATCAACGGCCAATATTTCGCTAAGGAAGACGCAAAAGTAAGCGTTTATGACCATGGCCTGCTCTATGGCGACGGCGTCTTTGAGGGATTGCGGAGCTATGACGGTAAAGTTTTTCGCCTTCAGGAGCACTTGGTGCGATTGTGGGAATCGGCAATCTCCATTGGATTACACATCCCAACCACGATTGAACAACTCGCGATCGACGTCAACGACTGTGTTGCCCGCAACAAGATCGTGGATGGCTACATCCGCTTGGTTGTGACCCGTGGTGCCGGCCCACTTGGGTTGGACCCACACAAGTGCAGTGATCCACAAGTGATCATCATCGCTGATCGAATCAAGTTGTATCCCTCCGAGCTTTATGAAAATGGCTTGGAATTGGTGACGGCCTCCACGATTCGCAATCACCCCGCAGCACTTAATCCCCGAATTAAGTCGCTCAACTATTTGAATAACATCTTGGCCAAGATGGAGGGTCTGAAAGCTGGTTGTGTCGAAACCCTGATGCTGAATCACAAAGGTGAAGTCGCTGAGTGCACGGGCGATAATATCTTTATCGTCAAACAGGGAAAGCTCATTACCCCTCCCGTCGATGCTGGGATTTTGGAAGGCATCACGCGCAACGTCGTTCTCGAACTGGCACAGCAAGCGGGGATCGAAACGGTGGAACGTTCGTTAAGCCGTCACGATATTTTCTCCGCGGACGAGTGTTTTCTAACCGGCAGCGCGGCGGAGGTCATTGCTGCGGTAAAACTTGATGCCCGAGTCATCGGAAATGGAAAGCCGGGAAAGGTTACCACCCAGTTGAACGAAGCGTTTCGCAATTGTGTCCGCGAATCGTGAGGCATCTCACCGCTTCAAGGAAGCTCTCCTTTAAAAGGTTGATCAGGTGAAAGCGGTTTGTTTTGACAAAGTAGGGCATGTACGCGTCGACGTAATTCCGGACCCGCAACTGGAGTCTGATTCCGACGCAATTGTTCGTGTATCTCTGGCCGGTCTGTGCGGTAGCGACTTACACCCTTTCTTCGGACGCGAGGTCGGCATCCAGGCAGGCACTGTGATGGGCCATGAATTTGTCGGTGAAATCGTGGCCGTGGGTGGCGACGTCCGCACGCTGGAGATCGGTGATCGGGTTTGCGCACCTTTCTCGACAAACTGTGGGCATTGCAAAGACTGTCGGCAAGGACTGACGTCGCGATGCCGAGACGGTCAATTGTTTGGTTGGCGAGAGAACGGCCGGGGACTTCACGGTGGTCAGGCTGAAAGCGTACGTGTGCCGATGGCTGACGGCACGCTGGTTAAAGTCCCGGATGGAATCTCCGACGAGGTTGCTCTTTTGTTAGGCGACAATTTGAGCACCGGTTTTTTTGCCGCCGAGATTGCGAATGTCGGTCCTGATCAAACCATCGCCGTCGTGGGATGTGGCACTGTCGGACTCCTTGCAATTGTCGCGGCGATCAGTTCAGGCGTCACGAATTTGATTGCGATTGATCCAGACCCCGCTCGACGTGAGCAGGCAATAAAATTAGGCGCTTTGGCTTTTGCAGATCAAAAAAACGCATTCGAAGCGGTGCGCGAGCGTTCAGACCAGAGGGGGGCCGATGCTGTCATCGAATTAGTCGGATTGCCGGCAGCGCAACGAACCGCGTATGACTTGGTCCGCCCTGGCGGCACGCTGTCAGTCATTGGGTGCCATTGCACCCCAAACTTTTCGTTTTCACCAGCCGAAGCCTACGACAAAAATCTTACTTATCGAACCGGCCGCTGCCCCGCACGGGCTTACATGGATTGGTTGCCAAAGCGATTGGCTGAAAACCCCATCGACTTGTCATGGGTCTTTACCCACCGCTTTTCGATTGATCAGGGAAAAGACGCCTATCGCGTGTTCGCGAACCGGCAGGAAGGCTGCGTCAAGGCGGCTATCGAATTCTGATAGGCTGACATGGCGGGGAAATTCGAAAGGCTGACTCCAAACGAACGGCCCACCATACAGGGTGCTAGCTGCATACAGGGTGCTAGCTGCATACAAGGTGCTAGCTGCATACAAGGTGCTATCTGCGATTTTGACCCTCATGCAGTATCATGAAGGCCGGTGAGAGCATGGGCCGGCTTTTGCCGCCTACAAATGGCCGAACCGCTTGTTCGATCTCCGCTCGGTGACGGTCCCCCCGTTTTCCGAAGATCCGGGCCGCCGGATTCGCACGGGGCAGTTTGGCCAGAAGCAGACAAAACGCCAACAAGGAAGATCATGGCAACCCTCTGGAAACGCTCAAAAATCCAACCACGCGACCAAGAAAGGATGAGCCGTCTAGCGGGTGAGGTTGCGTTGCAAAGTTACTCTTCCGAACAGGTAGAACAGTGGCAGCGTGAGATCTACCAGCAGACGCTCAGTCTTAGTCGAACGATGGACGGCCCGAACTTTACACGGATCGCAAGGGATGATCTGGTCCGAATGATTCGTCTTTACGATGAAAGGTTCTTTGGCGGGAAAATTCTGCCGACCGCTCAGGCGGAAGGGCTCTCTTTTTCGATCTCATCGCGGATGACCCGAGTTGCTGGGAAACTGGTCACCCAATATCCGCATGGGAATTACAACGGTCGGCGTCAGTTTGAACTTGTGATTTCATCCACGCTGCTGTTTCAAACCTTTGAAGAACCGGGACAACCGGTCGAAGTCACCGGTCGGCTGTGTGCCGATCGCCTGGAGGCAATGCAGCGAGTTGCCGAGCACGAGTTTGTACATTTGATCGAAATGTTGATCTGGAATGACGGCAACTGCAGCGAAGCGAGATTCCAATCGATCGCAAACCGGTATTTTGGACATACAGACTATCGACATGGACTGATCACGCAACGCGAACGAGCTCTGCGGAAATTCAATATTCGGGTAGGCGACCACGTCTACTTTCGCCGTGACGGCGAGAAATTGCGAGGCCGTGTTAATCGAATTACCCGCCGAGCAACGGTCCTCGTTCCCAATCCGAAAGGCGAGCGATTTAGTGACGGCGGCAGGTATCTGCGCTATTACGTGCCACTCGAGTCGCTGGAGCGAACCAATTAGGTTTACCAAGTTCTACAGTGACTACGTATCGCCCAAATAGCAGAGCGGGATTCGTGCCCCCCATCGACCGACCGGCTTTCACTCCTTCGTCGAGGGGCTGGGGCATCACTTGTCAATGCAACCGGTGAATCGACCGCTCTACCGGTTCATCTGTGGGGCTAGCGTGATTCGGCAGGAATTTGACGAAACTCTGGCATTCATCCGTTCTCTCGGGGCGATGCCTTAACTCGTTCACTTTTGCCGAGACTCCCCGCTATATTGGTGGTTCATAGAGAAGGCTCACTTTGGTCCCAATCACGGATTGTCAATGTCTACAGAAGCGATGTCGGTTGAAGAAGAAGCTCGCGTCGTCGAGCAGATTCGAGAAGGGCGCGACAAAATCAATGCCGAATTGTCGAAAGTCATCGTCGGCCAGCACGACGTCATCGAACAATTATTGATCTGCCTCTTCTCGGGCGGCCACTGCTTGATCACTGGGGCACCAGGGCTGGCCAAGACCCTGCTGGTCAGCAGCGTCGCCAAGATCTTCCATCTGCAATTTCACCGCATCCAGTTCACTCCCGATCTAATGCCGGCTGACATCACCGGGACCGAAATCCTGGAACAGGAAGCGGACGGACGTCGCGAGCTTAGATTTGTCAAAGGCCCCGTGTTCGCGAACGTCATCCTCGCCGATGAGATCAACCGAACGCCTCCGAAGACCCAGGCAGCATTGCTTGAAGCGATGCAAGAACATCAAGTCACTGCCGCGGGAAGTGTCTATAAACTGGAAGAACCATTTTTTGTGCTTGCAACACAAAATCCAATCGAAATGGAAGGCACTTATCCACTGCCGGAGGCACAGCTCGATCGCTTCATGTTCAACGTGCTGATCGACTACCTACCCCCTGAAGATGAGTTGGCGGTCGTGATGCAAACCACTTCCAGTCAACCGGAAACCATCGAACCGCTGTTTAATGGCGAGGATGTCACAAGATTCCACGAGGCAGTGCGAAAAGTGCCTGTCGCTGAGGAGATTGGCGCTTATGCGGTTCGACTAGCAGCGGCCACTCGCCCTGGCCGCGAAGGAGCACCCGATTTTGTAAACGAATGGGTCAGCTGGGGCGCCGGAACGCGGGCTGCCCAGACCCTCGTCCTTGGTGCGAAGGCGAGAGCACTTTTAGCCGGACGTGCACACGTCACCATCGATGATGTTCGGGCTCTCGCCCATCCAACACTCCGTCATCGGGTGTTGCTAAGTTACAAAGCAGAAGCTGAAGGTGTGACGATCGAAGATGTCATTGATCGACTGTTGACGAGTGTTCCGACGGCAGCAACTTGATCGGAACCGGGGAAAAATCATGGCCGAAGCAGCCAGCACCTCAGCGGTCGGTATAAACGCTGGGACCGACCTATCGATCGATCCGCTTGCTGTGATGCGGATCAAGAGTCTGCCTCTTCGTGCGAAGGCCGTTGTTGAGGGGTTTTATAATGGCCTACACCGAAGTCCGTTCCACGGGTTTTCGGTTGAGTTCAGCGAATACCGCCCCTACAGCGTTGGTGATGACTTGCGTGGTCTCGACTGGAAGGTCTTCGCGCGGAGTGATCGTTACTACATCAAAAAATTCGAGGACGAGACCAATCGCCGGTGCTACTTGGTGCTTGACCAAAGTAAGTCCATGGGATTTGGCTCTTTGGATTACACCAAAATCCAATACGCGCGAACGCTTGTCGCCACATTAGCCTACTATTTGACCCTGCAACGCGACAGCGTCGGCTTGATGACATTCGACGAAACGATCGGTGAATTCATCAGTGCCCGGCAGAGGGAAGGCCATCTTCGTCAGTTGATGGTTTCTATCTCCAGACCGGTTGCTGGAACCGGAACCGACTTGAACAAGCCATTGACACAAATTGCAGCACTTGTCCGGCGGCGTGGTTTGATCGTCTTAGTGTCCGATCTGCTAGCTCCGGTCGATACCCTCCGAACCAACCTCGCATATCTCCGATCGCGCGGTCACGAGGTCATGATTTTGAGAACCCTCGATCCCCGCGAATTGGCGTTCCAGCTTGATTCACCCAGCATGGTGGTTGACATGGAATCTGGTAAAGAAATCTATCTTGATCCAGATGCGGCCACCGGCGCCTACCAAACCGCATTCGAGGAACATCGCCAATCATTGCAATCAGTTTGCGATTCACTTGGAGTCGACTTATACGAAATCCGCACCGATGAGCCGCTGGAAGAAGGCCTGTTTCATCTGATCAGCAACCAGCGAAATCGAAACATCGGCACCGCGCGAGCCGGCATGTTGGCAAGCAGCAGCCGAACAGCAGCCGCCGGGGGAGGAAACTAATGAGTCTACTTGCCCCGCTCTACTTTTTAGGTGCGTTAGCAGTCGGTCTACCAATCCTATTTCATATGATCCGGCGACAGCCGAAAGGACAAATCGAATTTAGTTCTTTGATGTTCTTGCGACCCACGCCGCCCAGATTGACGCGACGCAGCCGTTTGGACAATTGGTTGCTGCTGTTACTTCGGGCACTGGCATTGACCTTGCTTGCATTGGCTTTCAGTCGGCCTTTTTTACGCAATGTCGCGTTAAGTGATGCCGAGGTACCCGGCAGGCGGCTGATGATGGTCATCGACACCAGTGCCAGCATGCAACGAGCTGGACTTTGGCAACAAGCAGTCGACGTCTCGAACGACGTTATCGACGATCTGCAGCCAGCGGATCAATTAGCGATCGTAAGCTTTGATGATTTCCCCCAAACACAACTTAGCTTTGATCGCGCGGCCCAATTATCGCCTGAACAACTTAAGGCGACAGCAAAAACAATTGTTGCCGATCTCGCCCCTTCCTGGCGTGGGAGCGAAACGGGCGCGGCACTCAGTTTTGCTGGCGACATCGCGGTCAGCTATGAAATCGACAATCGCGGAAATGCTGAAGAAGATTCACAAGGAAAAAGTGACGATGCGATATCGACTTCGGTCACAACCGGACCTGCGCAAATGATTTTAATCAGTGACATGCAGGTGGGCAGCGAACTAGAAAGTCTGCAAGTCTACGCGTGGCCGAAGGAATTACGCTTGGACGTTCGCCAAGTGTTTGCAAGTGACCGAACCAACGCCTCGGCAACGGTGTTGCAGCCAGATCCGGAGGCCGAACTTTCCGCGGATCGCATACGAGTCCGCGTCACCAATTCCGAAGACGCAAGCGACAGCCAGTTTAGCCTCCGTTGGGATGGAATCCCAACGGCCAATCCCAGTTCGCAAGACTTCCCCGTCCAAGTACCACCCGGCCAAACACGAATCGTGCGGATGCCGCAACCTCCGCCTGGGGTCACTGCACTCGTGCTCAATGGTGACCAGCATGCGTTTGACAATCGGCATTATGTGGTCAGTCCAGAAGCGGAAGAACTCGATTTATGGATGATTGGACCAACGGTGGAGGATCCGCGTGACAGCCTATCGTATTATTTACAGAAAGTCCCGCTGAGCGACGCGTATCGCAATGTCTCAGCCCGACGTGTTGATCCAACCACGATTACAACTGTTCCTGACCCCAAAAAGGTTCGACTGATCGTGTTGAACCAAGCTGTTGAAACCGCTCTGATCGAGAAGTTAGCTCTCTATGTTCAACAAGGTGGACGACTGCTTGCTGTCCTGAGCGGTGAGCCGTCGCAACTTGTTTCGCTGACCCAGACCATTAATCAGATCACCGATTCAAATCTGCAGATCGCCGAAGCTACCGTCCGAGATTACGTAATGTTTTCGCGGATCGATTTCAACCATCCTGTATTCGCTTCGATGGCAGATCCAAAATTCAACGACTTTACAAAGATTCGGTTTTGGAATCACCGCACGATTGGCAACGTCAATCAGGCATGGCAGGTAATCGCAAACTTTGATGACGGTGATCCTGCGCTGCTCGAATACTCACTCGACACCGGCAGCGTCATGCTAATGGCAACGGGCTGGCAACCTTCGGAAAGCCAACTCGCGATGTCGACCAAATTCATCCCATTTGCCTTCAACCTATTCGAAGCGAGCGGACGCGGAACCGCATCGAATAATTATGACTTGGGGCAAGTTCTCGATTTCGAACCATCGGAAACAGCTTCGATCACTACCCCCACCGAAACCCACATCGCTTTTCGAACACTCTCTGATTCGAAATCCATTGATCAGCCGGGAATCTACCAGTTCAATGAAGGCGAAACTCGCCGTAATTTTGCGGTGAACGTCGCCAAAGCGGAGAGCGCGACGGCACCATTAAGCGACGACCAACTGGAACGTTTTGGCGTCATCCTCGGTGAAAACGTGACGACCGAAGAAGCGTTAGACAATCAACGCCAATTGCGGGACCGCGAACTCGAGAGCGAACAGAAACTTTGGCAATGGTTGCTCGTCATAGCATTGGTGTTGCTCGGCATCGAAACCTTACTTGGCATGTTATGGACCCGGCGTGGGGCTGGGCAACTTGCCGAGGGAGGTCTGGGATGACAGGATCGAAAACAAATTGGCGGTTTGATCCAGCCAGGAAACATTTGAGGAGAGGGAAATGAATCAAGGGTTGTTGGATCAGATTCGCCCGGTGATGAAAAAAATGCAACGGATTCGTTTCTGGCAAACGTTGTTAGTGATCGCCTTGGTGACTGCGCTCGCCGGCTGGCTAATGAGAGAACAAGTCGATGCTGGCCAAGTCGACGGAAAGTTACTCGCACTTATCTTATTTGCGATCACCGCGGGATCAGCCGTCATTTCTTTTTTGGCGTGCCGATTAAGTTTTCGTAATCCACGAACGATTGCCCAACAGATCGAAAGCAGTTTCCCCAACCTAGATGGCCGCCTGCTGACAGCTCTTAGCCAAGAAGGGGATGATCTCGGATACCTTCAGCACCGCGTCATTGGCGAAGCGAAAGAGCATTCAAAGCGGCATCGCTGGACAGACGCAGTGTCCACCGGACAACTTGTCTTCAGTCGCTTGCTTGGATTAGGGGCATTCGCCGCGTTGTACATCATCCTTTTGATGCTGACGGTATCGGAAGCGCCTCTCGAACCCGAAATCGCTTCGCAGAGCGATCTCTCTACAGATGTTCAAATCGTACCCGGCGACGTCGAAATCGAACGAGGCACCAGCCTGGTGGTCACCGCGCGGTTTACGGGTTGGTTACCCGAGAAGGCCGAGCTTGTTTGTGTCGCAGACGATGGTACGGAACGTCGTTATCCAATGACGCAAAACTTGAGCGATCCTGTTCTGGGAGCTTTCCTCCCAGCCGTCGACCAAGCGACCGAGTACCGCATCGAATCGCAGGCCTGGGAAAGTGACACTTTCGACATTTCCGTTTTTGAATTCCCCGCGCTCGTTCGCAGCGATGCAAATTTGAAATACCCGGAATACACGCAACTGTCCGAAAAGCTGGTTGAAGATACAGTCCGTGTTTCAGCAGTTGAGGGAACCGAGGTCACTTGGTTGTGTTATTTGAACAAAACGGTCCAATCCGCTGAGCTCGTCGCGAAAGACGGGACCCGTATCCCATTACAAGGGAATGAAACGGAGCCAGGACTCATGTCGGCAACGTTGAACCTCAATCAAACCATGCGAATGAAGCTGGAGTTGATCGACGACGCCGGACGCAAAAATAGTTACCCACCAGATCTCATCGCAAGGATGCTCCCCAACCAGCCACCCAATCTAAAGGTGACAATTGGGGGCGACGTAACGGTCTCTCCCCTGGAAGAACTTCCGCTGCGTGCGACCGTGCGGGACGATTACGGGGTCGCCAAGTATGGATTGTCGTATACCTTTGAAGCGAACGAACCGAAAGACATCCTCCTCGGAGAGGACCTGCCTCGTGCAGTCGATGCACATGCTGAGCACTTAATTGAGTTTGAGTCCTTGAAGGCCAAGCCTGATCAGCTACTCGTTTACCACTTCTGGGCAGAAGATTTCGGACCAGACGGCCAACTCCGCCGAACCGAAAGTGATATGTTCTTCGCTGAAGTTCGTCCATTCGACGAAATATTCCGTCAGGGCGAGCAACCCCCTGGAAGTCAACAGCAACAGCAGCAGCAAGAGCAACAAGGAAGCCAAAATGGCCAACAAGCCCAAGAATTAGCGGAACTGCAAAAGGAAATCATCAATGCCACGTGGCGAGTGATCCGTGACCAGCGGCCCGGCAAGCTGACCGAAACATTCAGCGCTGATGTCAGTTTGATCGATGAATCGCAGGCAACTGCGCTCCAGCAATTGGAAGAATTGGGAACACAGGTCCAAGACGAGCGATCAACTGTTTTTGTAGATAACGTTCGCGACCAAATGCTTAAAGCTCTCTCTGATCTAGCCTCTGCAGAAACAGAGCAAGATGCAAAGTCACTGCGGTCTGCAATGGCGGCCGAGCAAGCCGCTTACGCAGGACTACTAAAGCTGCGTGCCCGAGAGTATCAAGTGATGCAGCAACAGCAGCAGCAGCAACAAAGCCAACAACAGAGTCGGTCGCAACAACAGCGACAGCAGCAAATCGACGAACTGGAACTTGACCAGGAAGAAAATCGTTACGAAACACAGCAGCAGGCTCAGGAACAGTCCGAGCAAGACCAGCAGGAACGCGAAGTACGACAAGTGCTGAACCGTCTGCGGGACCTTGCCCGCCGACAAGAAGATTTGAATGAAGAACTTGCCCAGCTACAGTCCGCCCTAGAACAAGCGGAGACGGACGAAGAGCGTGAAGAAATCGAGCGTCAACTCAAACGACTACGCGAGCAGCAACAAGATCTGTTGCGTGAAGTTGACGAGTTGGCTGATCGAATGCAATCTCCGGAAAATGAAGAACAAATGGCCGACGCCAGCGAGCAACTAGAAGAAACTCGCGAAAACGTCCGTAAAGCAAGTGATGCGTTAGAACAAAACGACGCCTCCGAAGCGTTAACGGCGGGACGTCGGGCAGAACGCGAGTTCGAAGAAATGAGGGACGAATTTCGACAACGCGCCGCTGGCCAATTCAACGAAGCCGTTCGAGACATGCGGCGGGAAGCCCAACAAATTGACGAACGACAAGAGGAACTGGCGGAGCAACTGAGAGAAACCGAGCAACCCGAGCAAGCAGGACTGCGAGCCAAAAACGACCGCGATGAACTGGAAGAAGAGCTCCAGGAGCAGCGAGAGAGACTGGGCGAACTGCTTGAACAAATGCAGGAAACAGTCGAACAGTCAGAAGTCGCTGAACCGCTACTCGCACAGAAACTCTACGATAGCTTCAGGCGAACCCAGCAGCGACAAACAGACCGACAATTGAACGACACAGCAGAGCTAGTGAAACGTGGCTTCGATGCCGAAGCTCGCGAAGTCGAGCGAGAGGCTTCTGAGGGACTCGATCAGTTGCGTCAGGAACTTGAAGACGCGGCCAGCACAGTACTAGGCGATGAAACTCGAGCCCTCGAGCGGGCGCTCAGCGAACTCGAACAGCTTGATCGCGACCTTCAAAACGAACTCCAGGAAAATCAACCCGGAGAGCAACCCGGACAACAACCCGGACAACAACCCGGACAACAACCCGGACAACAAC
>JBMYRF010000058.1:0-18445 GCA_049602075.1 Rubripirellula sp. | reverse complement strand
AAACTCCGTCGGCTGAATTGCAGTCAAATCATTTTGCGGCTGTCCCCAATTTGTCCAGTCAAATCATTTTGCGGCTGTCCCCAATTTGTCCTCCGGCTCCTCGAAGCAGACGCCGATGTAACACTACCGAACGAGTCTGGGGAGACATTAGGCGAGTCTCTTAAATACATTCCTCCGAAGAAGAAAGCCGCGGCCGCACAGAAGTTATTGGAGGATAAGTTTGGGCAGGAGATCTTGATGGTTGTTATCCTGGAAGGAAAACTGATCACGATTCGAGAGAGATTCATCCCATGATGAGCCGCAACAAGAACAGTACTTGTCGGCTCTTGGGGTCAGCGGAAGCAACGACGGCGTCACTGGCGATGACTAGCATCCGCTATCCGGCTAGCTGCAATTATTCCTGATTAAGCTGCGCCGCCTCAGATGTTCCCGTAAGTTCTTTTGCCTTCTGTACGTCATCCACAATCAAGCCACGGATGCCGCGTAACTGACAATGTCGCCAGTCCCTCGCGTCTTCGCTGTCATAGGTCCAAACTGAAATCTTTTTGCGATTTGCACCGTTGATCAGATACTGATTTGCGAAAATCATTGGTAACACGAGGAGGTCGCATCCAAGATCTTCACAGTGGTCAAGGATCGAGGAGGGCCTGAAAAGAACACTGAGTCTGTTTCCAACATCCTTGTAGATCACCGTGTAGCCAAGTCGATAGCCTTCGCCTTTGTATTCCTTCAGCACGTCGTAAGTGCCAAAGAGGATCACCTGGTCGTTCGCAAATCGCTGTTTGACCCAAGGCAACAGTCGTTCCCGAAGCCCCGTTTCCTTGATATCGAGAATCCACTTGTGGTCCCCAACACCGAATTCAATGAATACTTCATCCAGGGTCGGGATTTTTTCCGGATCCTGATCTTTTAACAGGATGTCTACAGCCTTCAGGTCCGCAATCGTCAGTTCAGAGACTTTTCCTTTACCCGTCGTCCTCTGCTTAATTGTTTCATCGTGAAATACAACAAGGATATCGTCCCTAGAACGCCGCACATCAATTTCGATCCAGTCTGCTCCGGCTTGGATCCCCTTCCGGATCGCCGTCAGCGTGTTTCCGATGGCAATGTTCCCATCAGCGGAAGAGAGCCCGCAGCCTCTATGGCCGATGATTGGAATATTCAGCTCAGCGATCGCTTGCGTGGAGTCAGTCGGCACGATTCCTAGCCACTGTTGCATTTTCGACACGCGTGGCGCCCGCTGATAGGAGAAGTTGAATCGGTTGAGCACAAGCATGAACAACCCAATGGTGACTACCGTCGCGATTCCGGTCGCCCACCAAAGCCGCTTTTTCCATGAAACATTTCTTGTCTTGTCTCCCGGCGGTTCAGCCGGAGCAAGAGGGCTTGTTCTATGCGGTTTCAAATTATTTTCCAAAAACTATTTAAGCTTGAAAGCGTCCTTTTCAGGATTGCAAGTCTACCACTACCACACCGATCAGAGTCGATCACTTCGGCCTTGAGCAAGAGTGTTTCGCGAAAACGGTCTTGTTCTCAAATAGAGCGAAAAACGGGTAGTTCGGCGGCCTGAGAAGGTGGACCAACGTGAGGAGACCGTGCGGTGCAATGAGTAACCAGATATCGTGCCGCGTTTCCGGTCGTAAGCAATCCAGCAGAACGTGAGCCGCGCAACGTGGGGCGCTCTAGCAGAATCTCACTAGCCCCGTTGCGAGTCCTCGTGGCCGCCTCCACAAAGGCCTATTTGCCAAGGATCGCAAGTTCGCGCTTTTCTTTGAGTTGCAGTGATTCCCTCGTTTTTACGGACGTTCAGCCTCAAAAGTGGTCTTATCAGACGCTAGTGGGCAGAGCCTCGGAGATCGATTCTTTCATTTCCGACAATCTGAACAATCGTACTCCCAGTCGGTTGATCCTTCGCCTAGCTGTTACACTGCGGCCAGCCTCGCGTTCACACTCCGGCGCTAGCCCGAACTGTACCGGCAGGTTGCGGGAATGACTGCTCAGTATGGCGTCGCAGTCGGCATGGTTTCGGTGTGAAATGCATAGGACGAATCACCATCGGGATGTTGGTAGCAGTGGGAAATCGTGGAAAGCGGATGCAACATTCGGTGTCTGATCAAATCGATTGTCACGTCAACGATTTATCGACTAGGTTCGAAATCAAAGACTCATGAATTGATTGTGCGACAAACTTGCAGGATAGAAGAAAGATAATGATGACGAACCCTGTCCAACATGGATTTGACGCTCCTGAATGCCATGGATGCACATACCACGCGGCTCTCTGACACGGGCTGATCTACTCCGGAAATAACGGATTGAAGCGTTGTTGATCGCTTCGGTGACTGCAAAGAAGTGCCTCGGCCATTCCGCTAATATCCAACTCGACAGAAAACCTGAAGATCGAGACAAAGACAATGCAAAAGCGAGTTGTATTTCTCACTCTGTCCATCAGCTGCATGTTCTTCGCAGCCACGGCGGTGGCCCAGCAAGACACGGCGCCGCGTGAGAACACTGCGTTCTTCAATGGACAGGACCTCACCGGCTGGAGTGGCAACGATGGTTACTGGTCAGTGAAGGACGGTGTCATCGTTGGGCATTCGGATAAAAACATTGCCAGGAACGAGTTCATCTGGTCCGACGTTGAAGTGAAGGACTTTTACCTAGCTTTGGATGTCAAGCTGACCCCGTACAACCGCAACGCAGGCATTCAGTTTCGCTCGAGGCCGTTAGACGCTCACGGGCAGGCAATGGGTTACCAGGCAGACGTCGGTCACGACCAGGTGATTGGCAATGTGTGGGGCAACCTGTACCACGAACATGGTCGCGGGAAACTGGACTGGAATGATCGCGCCGTTAAAGTCTTAAAGAAAGGCGACTGGAACCGGTACGAAATTCTTGCCGTGGGGCATCGAATCTGGACTGCAGTGAATGGCGAGTTGTGCACGGCCATTGACGATCCAGAGGGAGAATTGTCTGGCAAGATCGCCTTGCAGATTCACGGCGGCGAAGCACAGACGGTCCACTATCGTAACCCCACTCTGACACACAATCCGAAAATTGAATTGGCTAGGCTAAGCGAAAAAGAGTTGATTGCGGAACTGCCAAAGCAGGAACTTCCTTACTGGTCGAAACTGATCGCAGGAGTCGATCCTGGATCACAAGAGGAAGCTTGGGCAAAGCCAAATTTCGACCATAGTAAATGGAAGACAATGAAGGTGCCAAGTCATTTTGACACAGTTGAGCTGCCTGAATTTGATGGCGTCGTTTGGTTCCGAAAGAGTATCGAACTATCGATTGAACAGACCCAAGCCGCCGCAACGCTCCATCTCGGTCAGATCGACGACATGGACGTTACCTGGGTCAACGGAACACGGGTCGGCGGTTATGAGAATCCTGGCCACCATTACACGGTGCGAAATTATCCGATCCCCGCTGGATTGTTGAAACCGGGCAAGAATGTCATTGCCGTTCGAGTGATGGATCACGGCGCGCCGGGCGGCATCGCTGGGAATTCGGAGCAACTCTTTCTGCAATTGGACGATGAGCGTGAATCTCTCGCCAATCTCTGGCATTTTGCGCCCGGTGCGAATTTGGCCGCGCTTAATAATTATAGTCAGATTCCGACATTGCTTCGGCCGCTCGTTCGACGGAAAGATCCCGTGCCCGCGTTCACCGATGGATTCACCATCGATCGCGACCAAACGATCGTAATTGTGGGCGGAACGAATGCGTTGGAAAGTGGACGACACGGATATCTCGAAACACTCCTTGCAGCCGCGCATCCACAACACAAGGTGCGCATGAGAAACCTTGCTTGGCAGGCCGACACCGTTTACCAGCAACAACGCCCTCGGAACTTCTACGCAGTGACAAAGCCGGACTACGGCGAACGTGATGGTCGAACACAGATTGAATGTGACATCGTGTTCTTTTGGATGGGACAATCCGAATCGCTGGACGGCCTGGAACGGCTCGACGAATTCATCGCAGCATATAAGCAGCATCTCGATCAAATCGCAAAGTACACGAAACGCATCGTGCTCGTGACTCCGACGCCGTTTCGTAATCCGTTGCATTTGGAATTGGACATCGACAGGCGGAACACAACGTTGGCACGGTACGCCGACGAAATCCGAAAACTGGGACGCAAGCAGAAACTGCCTGTCGTCGATCTGTTCGCCGCAATCCAGTCATTGGATGGGGCGGCCGACGTTTCCCGTAACGGACTTCATCTGAACTCAGTCGGCCACTGGCTGGCAGCTCGCACATTCGCATCGCAACTGGGATTTGCCAATCAGGTCAATTCGATTAAACGCAAAAAAGACCGTGACTCAAAGGTCTCGGGATCGCTCGTGCCAGAATCGGCTGAGATGCTGAGAGCAGCGATTGGGCACAAGAACGATCTCTGGTTCCGATACTGGCGTCCGACAAACTGGGCTTTTCTGTATGGCAACCGTCAGCAAACGGCCAGCAGCCGAGATCACATGAATCCCTCGCGCCGCTGGTTCCCTGAAGAGCTGCAGAACGCGTTGCCATATTTGGAAGAGGCTGAATTGCGAATTCAAGAAGCGGCGGTCGGGACAGTCAGGGAGAAGAATAAATGAGGAGCATCAAACTCGAGAAGATTATGAGGTTGAATGGGCGAATTGCAGCGGGCCAATGGGTTCGCGTTTTTCTCGGCGTCTGTTTGACAGTTAGCACCGTCGCATCGGCTCGGCAGGTTTCTGCAGACGAGTCGCAAAAAGTCGATTTCAGAAGCGTCATCAAGCCGCTTCTGTCAGACCGTTGTTTTCACTGTCATGGGCCAGACCGAAACAGCGAGGATGCCAAAGAAAATGACTTGAGGCTCGACATTCGTGATGAGGCGATTCAACACGCATTCGAACCGGGTAATTCGGCGAACAGCGAAATCCTGCGTCGCATCATGTCAGATGACCCAGATGAGATGATGCCGCCGCCCAGATCTACGAAGCGGCGGTTGACGAAGGAGCAGGTTTCAATTTTCAAACGCTGGATCGACGAAGGTGCGGAGTACTCCGAGCACTGGTCGTTCATTCCATTGGAACGCCCCGAACTTCCGGGCGTCGGGAAAGCGTCGCTGAAGATGGACGCCGTCGATACGTTCGTAAATCGACGACTCAAAGCGGAAGCCGTCGAACCGATGGCGGAAGCCGATCGCCGCACACTCATTCGCCGGCTGTCGTTCGATCTGACGGGATTGCCGCCGACTCCAAGCGAGGTTGATGCTTTTATCACCGACAATGATCCGAATGCCTATGAGAAACTCGTGGACCGACTGTTGAGCACTCAGCACTTCGGCGAACGTTTGGCGGTCTATTGGCTGGACGTGGTCCGTTATGCGGATACCAATGGCTATCATGGCGATAACAAACGGCATCATGTTCCGTATCGCGATTATGTGATTGAAGCCTTCAACGGCAACATGCGTTTTGACCAATTCGTTCGCGAACAGTTGGCTGGCGACTTGCTTCGGGACGCAACCAACGAGCAAAAGATTGCTTCGGGGTTCAATCGTCTGAACCAAACAACACGCGAAGGCGGCGCGCAGCCCAAAGAATATACTGCCATCTACGCGGCGGATCGGGTCCGAAATACCAGCGAAATATTTCTCGGACTCACGATGGGTTGCTGCCAATGCCACGATCACAAATACGATCCGCTCACCCTGCGCGACTTCTACAGCTTCGCAGCCTTCTTCGCCGATCTTCAGGAAACTCCCGTTGGTACTCAGGCTCCAGTTTCACTGCTTAGCTCATCACAGAAACGGCGGGATGATGACTTGAACAAGATGATTGCGGAAACGCAGAAGGAACTCACCGCCCCCTCCGTAGAAATTGATCAGGCACAGCTTCTATGGGAAAGGTCATTGGCGGAATCGATTACCGATACCACCTGGACAGTACTCCTCCCAACCGAATCCATATCCCGCGAAGGGGCTTTGTTGACCGTGCAGCCGGATGGTTCAATCCTCGTAGCTGGTGAGAACCCGGAGAAGGACTCATACACGCTGCGGATCAATGCAGAAATCAAGCAAGTGACTGCGTTGCGTTTGGAAGTACTCCCGCATGAGTCACTGAGAGCCAAAGGACCAGGGCGCGCAGAGAAGGGCAATTTTGTACTCGGCGCATGCCAACTCACGGTCGGTGACAAACCAGTCGCCTTTCAGCGCGCCACCGCCACCTACAGCCAAGACCAGTTCCCGATTGGAAATCTCATCGATGACAATTTAACAACAGCCTGGGCGATCTACCCGCGAATCGGTACTTCCCACTCGGCGATCATCTCTTTCACCAAGCCAATCGGTGACGGCACGATGCAAAGCATTACGATTACAATGCCGCAAGACTTCGGTCACCAACATACGATTGGTCGGTTTCGCCTTGCATTCACGACATCAAAAGACGCGCACGCTGAGCACGCGGTGCCACAAGACATCGCCGCGATCCTGGCTATCACAGCAGAAGCACGGAGTCAGACTCAGCAGGATCAAGTACAAAAGTACTTCCGCGCAACGGCACCAGCCACGGCATCCCTTCGCAAGCGGATCGACGATGCCACAAATGCGAAGAAAGTGCTTGCCCAACAGGCTCAAATTCTTATCTCGCAGTCGATGAAAGAGCCTCGCGTCGTCCGTATTCTTGGTCGGGGCAATTGGCAGGACGACACCGGCGAAATCGTGCAGCCGGCTGTGCCGGCCTCCCTTGGCTCGATTCCATTGGACGGGCGGCAACGCTTGACACGGCTCGACATGGCGAACTGGCTCGTCTCGCCATCCAACCCGCTGACTGCCAGAGTGATGGTCAATCGCCTTTGGAAACTCATGTTCGGACGCGGATTAGCAAACAATCTGGGGGATTTCGGGGCTCAGGGCCAACCGCCAACGCATCCCGAGCTGCTTGACTGGTTGGCCAGTGAGTTCATTGAGAGGGGCTGGGATATTAAGCACATGATAAAGCTCATCGCGATTAGCGACGTCTATCGCCGGTCCTCCGAGGCGACACCATCGCTTCTTCAACGGGATCCGGATAACGAACTTTTAGCGCGGCAGGGACGATGGCGACTGGATGCCGAATTCGTACGCGACAACGCACTGAAAATCAGTGGACTGCTTTCACCGCGAATTGGTGGATCGAGTGTTCGCCCCTATCAACCGGCAGGCTACCTGGCGAATCTCAATTTTCCAACGCGAACCTGGGTACAGGATGCGGGGGAGAACCAATATCGCCGCGGCCTGTATACATTCTGGCAGAGGACTTTCTTGCACCCATCGTTGGCAGCGTTCGATGCCCCTACTCGTGAGGAGTGCACTGTCCAGCGTTCGGTTTCCAATACGCCGCTTCAGGCACTTGTCCTGCTCAACGACCCGACCTATGTCGAGGCGGCACGAGAATTCGCCCGCCGAATGATCACCGAAGGCGGCAACACGGACGTCGATCGCCTCAACTTCAGTTTTCGCGAAGCACTCTCGCGCGAGCCGACGTCAGCCGAACTTCTGGTTTTGACGAGACTGGTCAAGAAACATCGGGAAGAGTTTAAGACGAATCCAGCCGGTGCTTCTGAATTTGGGAAAATCGGCCTGCGGCCCGCACCATCGGCGATCGATGCTGCGGAACTTGCCGCATGGACATCAGCCGCACGTGCCATCCTCAATCTGCACGAATGCATTACCAGGGAATAATGATGAACTACTTGAAACACCTGGGAAATTTGGTCAATCGTCGCACCTTCCTGAGCCGGGGTGGAGTCGGTGTCGGGGCGGCGGCGCTCACCGCAATGCTTGGCCGGACCACTGCAGCCCAGGAGGAGCAATCTCTGGATAGTCTCGGTGTGGTGAACCCGTTGCATCATGCGCCCAAAGCCAAGCGAGTTATCTATCTCTGCCAGGCTGGAGGCCCATCGCATCTGGAAACATTTGATTACAAGCCAAAACTCACCGAGATGTCCGGCAAACCGATGCCGGAGTCATTCACCAAAGGCCAGCCCATCGCGCAACTTCAAAACAAAGCACTCAACTGTCTGGGGCCGCAAAGAACTTTTAAGCAGTACGGTGAATCAGGCCAGTGGATCAGTGATGTGTTTCCTCACATGAGTAAGATTGCCGACGACATGTGCATCATCAATTCGGCCACGACCGATCAGATCAATCATGATCCGGCGCATACGCTTATCAATACGGGCACGCAGATTTCAGGACGCCCCTCGATGGGCTCCTGGATCACCTATGGACTCGGCCAGGAGAGCAACAATTTGCCTGGCTTTGTGGTGCTGACATCGGTTGGTGGCGGACAGAGCCAGCCGATCGCGGCGAGGCAATGGCATAGCGGGTTTCTTCCCAGTCGCTTCCAGGGAGTCCCGTTTCATTCCTCCGGCGATCCCGTGTTGTACGTCAAGCAACCATCGGGCGTCAGTATTGAACAGCAAGCTGATGTGATTACCGCAATCGGCGAATTGAACAAGCTGCGGGCCGACCTTTCGCATGATCCCGAAATCATGACCCGAATTGCACAATACGAACTTGCAGCGAGAATGCAGACGAGCGTACCTGAACTGATGAATCTCGCGGACGAATCGAAGGCAACGCTTGACCTATATGGTACCAGCGGCGGCGATGGCAGCTTCGCTTCAAACTGCCTCTTGGCACGACGACTTGCCGAACGCGGTGTTCGGTTCATCCATCTTTATCATCGTGGCTGGGACCATCACGGCGGAGTGAAAGCGGGCGTGGCCAACACTGCCAAGCTGGTCGATCAAGGAACGGCGGCCCTGATCACCGATCTCAAGCAGCGTGACATGCTCGACGATACGCTGGTGATTTGGGGCGGCGAGTTTGGCCGCACGCCGATGGCTCAGGGTGACGGTCGAGACCACCATATCAAGGGCTTCTCAATGTGGATGGCAGGTGGCGGGATCAAGGGAGGCATGACCTATGGTGCCACTGATGAGTTCGGTTACAACGCCGTGGAAAATCCGTTCCATATCCGCGATCTGCATGCCACGATGCTGCACTTGCTGGGAATTGATCATGAACGACTGAGCGTTCGTTTCCAGGGTCTCGATGCACGACTCACAGGTGTCGAACCCGCCCATGTGGTTAAGGATCTTCTTGCGTAGCGGCGTAGTAAATAAGTTGAAATCTAATAGATCTGAACCTGGAAACTAATGATTCAGAGACAGCATGAGAAACAAAAGGGTGATTCGGTGAAATTGCTCCTGCGAATTACGGCAATGCTGCTGACTCTTTTTGCTTGCGGATCGCAGGCACGGGCAGACGATATTGCTCGGCAGGCCCGACATCTGTTGGCACAAAAGTGTTTTCTTTGTCATGGGCCTGACCGGAACAGTGAGGACGCACAAGAAACTGATTTGAGACTCGACCTGCGTGAAGTGGCCCTCGAATACGAGGCACTCGTCCCCGGCGATGCGTCGGCAAGTGAAATGATGACACGCGTGACCTCTCATGATCCAGATTCGCAGATGCCCCCACCAGGTCATGGTGATCCATTATCCAAGTCCGAAGTCAATTTACTGGGCCGATGGATCCAGGAGGGTGCGGTTTATGAATCGCACTGGTCGTTTCGTACTCTGCAGGAAACACAGATCCCAGACACACTTGACCGCGCCTGGTCTGGCAATGCCATCGACGCGTTCGTGCTCAAGCGGCTCGGCGAGAAAAATATTCAGCCATCGCAAAAGGCTGACAAGCGAACTCTTATTCGGCGGGTTTATGCAGATGCAATCGGAATGCCGCCTTCACCGAAAGAGTTCCGACGGTTTATGGATGATCCTGCTCCGGATGCCTATGAACAACTGGTCGATCGGATACTTGAAAACCAACATTTCGGTGAGCGTTGGGCGCGACATTGGCTCGACGTTGCCCGCTTTGCTGAGAGTGGTGGTTTCGAGTTGGATGGGATGCGACCCAACGCCTATCAGTTTCGGGACTTCGTGATCAAGGCGTTTAACGATGACCTGCCCTACAACCAGTTCGTTCAGTGGCAACTTGCGGGCGACGAATTTGCACCCGATAACATCGAAGCACTCAAAGCGACCGGTTTTCTCGGGTGCGGTGTTCGCAATGCGGTCATCACAAAAAATCAGGTAGAGAAGGAACGTTACGATGAACTCGATGACATCCTTTCCGCGACCATGACATCGATGCTTGGCCTCAGCGTCGGCTGTGCCCGTTGTCACGATCACAAATATGACCCGATTTCTTCAAACGAGTACTATCGGCTACTCTCAACGTTTGCCACCACGGTTCGGGCAGAAATCGCAGTGAGGCAAAAATCACCTGAAACGGACAGGGCAGTAGAAGCATTTGAACGTGACCACCAGAAACTTGTTGCCAAACTATCGGACTATGAAAGCGAATTACGCAACAGGCAGTCGTACATAGGCTCCGCGATTGAACATCAACCGTTAGTTCTTAGCCCGTGGCAGTCAACTGGGCCGCTGCCGACGACTGGATACATTGCCGGACACAATGCAGTTTTCGCACCCGAGAAAACGTCAGGTGCAAAACCCTTGCTATCGGCAGCGTGGATTGCCCGACCGGAACTTGTGGATGGAATCAACCATCGCATTTCAGAGGTCAACAGCGTTTTCTTTTTCCACCGTACGATCACCGCTGAGTCGGCAACACCAACGGTGCTTTCTTTTGGCGCCGACGATACAGTGAAAGCCTGGCTGGACGGGAAACTGATCGCGGACCGTATCGTTGCAACTGCTGTGAATCCTGACCAGGCGTTGGCGTCTGTCACGCTAACAAAAGGCGAACATCATTTGCTCGTTAAGATCGTTAACGGCCCCGGGATTGGCGGTTTTTACTTCAATGTAAAGCAACAAGGTTTTCCCAGAACGATTCGTGACATTGCGATGATACCCGTCACACAACGAAGCGCTCAGCAGTCCGAGGCTTTGCTCAATTGGTCACGCCCCTTCGACGAAAAATGGCAACAGCTTTCCACTGAGATCAAAAATAATTTGCAAAAGAGGCCAACGTATTCGCAGCAGACTGTTTTTGTTTCGACCGAGGGCCGAAAGGGTTTTCGGCCTGCAATCTACAACGTTCAGGGTCCCGAGTTCTATGAACAGACCTATGTCCTTAATCGAGGTGACCCAAAGTCAAAACTCGAGCCTGCGACTCAGGGATTTCCGAAAATCCTCATGCAGCATCCCTACAACGAGTCGCATTGGATCGAGCAACCCGCGGCTGACAGCAAGTCTTCCTATCGGAGAAAGTCGCTCGCCAACTGGATGACCGACGCGCAGCACGGAGCTGGAAGTTTGCTGGCGCGGGTGATTGTAAACCGGCTTTGGCAACATCACTTCGAAACTGGATTGGTGACGACGGTCAACGACTTTGGTACGCAAGGGGCGTTGCCCACCCATCCGCACTTATTGGAATGGCTCGCTAGTGAATTGGTTCGAAACGATTGGAGCCTGAAGCATATTCACCGGTTGATCCTAACCAGTGACACATTCAAGCAACAATCCGCGTTCGCGGAGGAAGCCGCTGAAGTTGACCCTGAAAATAGACTGCTCTGGCGTTTTACGCCCCGTCGTCTGGAAGCCGAAGCGATACGTGATTCGATGCTGGCCGTATCAGGTCAACTGGATCGGACCATGTTTGGAAGTGGCACGCTTGATCCCGGACAGAAACGGCGGAGCATCTACTTCACGGTGAAACGTAGTCTGCTGAACCCGATGCTCAATCTTTACGACGCGCCGGAAACTCTGGCGAGTGCTGGTCGTCGCAACTCAACGACCACGGCTCCTCAGGCACTGCTGCTGATCAACAGCCCTCATATCCGCGAACTGGCCCAGAAATTCGCAAGCAGGATCTCGCCGCAGCACTACGAACAATCCCCAGCTGTCTCGGAGCTTCTGGCGGCCTCTATCCACGGTTCACCTCGTGTGCAGATTGCGGTGCCGAACGGGCGTTATACGTTGCAACTGCTAATGCATGAAGGATGGCAATCACGGTCTGCGGATATCGTGATCGAGGGCAAGACGGTTAGAGCAGCCTATGACATGTTCAAAGAGCAAGGGGGAACCTTCGCCAATGGAAGCGTGCTCCGCTATTCCTTTTCGCTTGTCGACGGCAACATCGACATTGAAATCAAGGGCCCGCTCCATCTCGGCGGATTGATCTTATCAAAGCAAACAGCCGACTCCGCCGATCGCGTGCAACTCGTGAAAAGCGAGGCGGATCTCGATTTCAAGGATGTCCTCAAAGCAATCAATTTCGGGAATACAAAAGACTTGAATATTAGCGATGTCAAATTTTCCGCTGCTGCGGCCAACACAACGGTTGATGGTGTGACCAACACCGCGACGGGGGACGTTTACATCGGGCAGTATGGTCAAAAATTACCCGCGATCCTAAAAGGAAACGCGAACGAACGATTCGATGACGATCTTGCAACCTTTGTCAGCAAGGCATATCGCTTGGCTCTTAACCGGCCGCCTTCCAATGATGAACTCAAATTTGCGATCCAGTTCATTCTATCGCAACAGCAGGATTACGAACAAAACAACGCTGCCCTTGCCAGGTCTGCCGCACTCGCTGACTTTGCACACACACTTTTTTCACTTAACGAATTCATTTTCGTCGATTGATTGGGATGCCATTCACTCACGGACAATATCTTCGTGATACGGACTGAACGCGGCCATTGACTTGCTAAATTGCATCTCACGATCGACCACGGTCGTGTACCAGAACCATTCACCGCCTAGGGAAAAACCGTGTCCGGTGGATTAAAGTGTATGGTCCGAAGCCGGGGCTGACTGGGTCGAAATACGGCAACGACAGCCGCTTTCTCTAAGCCGCGCAAGACCGTAACGCGATCGCCAAGCGGTCTCGGCGCCAACCACCACGGCCTGACGCATAAAGCGACTTCGCTAGATAAGGAGCATTTTGCCAAGTATGACAAGTTCGAGGCACACCTGCTGGCTAAGTTTATCACGAAGCTGGCGGCCCCCTCTGAGGGCGAAGGCACGATGTTCAATAATACCGTCGTGATGATAAGGCAGCAGCGATAACCAGACGCACGTCAACAGCAACTACCCTATGATGCTAATGGGAGGCGAAAACATCGGCCTCAGGCATGGAACATTTCACCAACTCGGTGACCCCAGGCCGCCCCTGTCAAATATGTATTTGACGTTCCTTAACGCCATGGACGTACCCGCCACGTAATTCTCTAACAACACTTCTACATTCTCGCAGATTATGAAATAGTTTCGGAGTTTCTGCGTTCGGTAACTGGAATCATGAACTCAAACACAAAACATACGAGACGAGAAATCATCAGTCTTGGTGGCTATGGACTGGGAGCCCTCGCGGTCAGCTCGCTGTGTAATTCCCGTTTTGCGGAAGCAGCTTCCTCGGCTCCGCAGAACATCACTCGTGCCAAGTCGGTTATCTGGTTGGTGATGAATGGCGGTCAAAGCCACGTTGACACCTGGGACTACAAGCCGCAGTTGGCGAAGTCAAACGGCAAGAAGCTGGAAAGGTTCGACAACGAAGTCGGATTCTTTCCCGAGAAAGTCGGAGCGCTCATGCAGTCGCCTTTCAGTTTCAAACAGTATGGCGAGTGTGGAAAATGGGTTTCTGACATCTTTCCAAGTGTTGCCCAGCATGTCGATGACATAGCGTTCGTGCATTCGTGCCATGGTAAGTCAAACAATCATTCGCCTGCGCTGTTTACGTTGAATACCGGAGTCAGCCGTATGGGGTATCCGTGCGTCGGGTCGTGGGTCACCTATGGACTGGGCAGCGGCAACAATAACCTGCCGTCTTTCGTCGTCATGACAGATCCCAAGGGTAGAGGCCTCCCGAAAGGGCAGGCTCAGAACTGGGGCGCCGGTTTTCTTCCCAGTTCGTTTCAGGGCACAGCACTCAACAATCGTGGTCAGCCCATCAATGATCTAGCTCGTAACTCAAATATCTCTGCTCGGCAACAACGCCGACAACTCGACTTCATCAATAAACTGAATCTCGAACATCAAAAGTCCCGCGAAGCGAACGCCGAGCTGGACGCTCGCATTCGTAGCTTTGAACTCGCTTATCGAATGCAGACAGCCGCTCCCGAGGTCTTCGATCTGAAACGCGAGTCGCCTTCGACGCACGCCATGTACGGTCTCGATGATCAACGATGTGCTCATTTCGGTCGTCAGTGCCTTACCGCCCGCCGAATGGTCGAAGCCGGCGTTCGTTTCGTGCAGCTCTACAGTGGAGGCACGGAGAACCAGAAAAGCTGGGACGGGCACGTAGATATTGAAGGCAATCATCGTGGATTTGCCGAAGAGGTGGACCAGCCGATTGCCGCGTTGTTAACCGATCTGAAGCAGCGAGGGATGCTGGAGGAGACGCTCGTCATCTGCGGCGGCGAGTTCGGCCGGTTACCTATCGCCCAGATCGAGTCCAAACCTGGACGCGACCACAATCCCAATGCGTTTACAACCTGGTTTGCAGGTGGCGGTATCCAGGGTGGCATCAGCCATGGCGAAACCGACGACCTCGGACTGAAAGCCTCTGTCGACAAAGTCACGATCCACGACCTGCACGCTACAATCCTACATCAACTTGGAGTGAACCACGAACAACTCTCCTACAGCATCAACGGACTCGACGTCAAACTCACGGGTGTCGAAGGGGCAAGAGTGATCGACCAAATTTTGCAGAGGCCTCCAACGACGTAACAAAAAGATATCCTCAGGATGCTCGAACCACACAGACGTCGATCACTCAATCAAGAAGCCTTGAATGACGAAAAAACATATTTCCAGACCGAACGCCACCAAACGTTTCCAACACCAACTGCGAATCGTGGCGGCATTTTTTGTGGCGGCTTCTGTGACTTCAGTCGCCGTTTCGCAAAATCCCCTGTCTGTTTCCAGTCCTGAAACAGACAACTCCGTCGCGGCTGAGATGAAATCGTTCGCGCTGGCTGATGGCTATGAAGCGCAGTTGTTCGCCGATGAGACGGACGGCGTTGCCAATCCCGTTTGTATGTCGTGGGATCCCGCCGGCCGACTTTGGGTCCTCTGCACGTGGGCGTATCCGCAAATGAAACCTGCCGACAAACCAGACGATAAGTTGCTCATTCTCACCGACACCAATGGCGACGGTCGTGCTGACAAAACCACCGTCTTCGCCGACGGATTGAACATGCCTACGGGCTTTGCATTGGGACACGGAGGAGCGTACATCGGTCAGGGGAACGACCTCCTACATTTGGTCGATGCTGATGGTGACGACAAAGCCGACTCGCGCCGGGTATTGCTTTCCGGCTTCGGAACCGGCGATACGCATCAAAACATCAACTCACTCACCTGGAGCCCCGGCGGCGAGTTGTTTTTTTGCCAGGGTCTGCATTCGTTCTCACGAGTCGAAACGCCTTGGGGAATCCGACGTTTGGACGAGCATGGTTCCTGGCGATTACGACCTCGGCGGTTGCAGCTTGACGGATTCCGCCGGTCCGGTGGTGATGGCAATCCATGGGGAATCACCTTTGGAAACTGGGGCGAGCCGTTTGTTAAGGGCAATGGTCAGGGCGTATTCGAGTTGCTCCCCGGCATGGTGAGTACGGAACACATCGCCAGCTATTGGGGCCGCGAAATGACGATCGGGCAGACCCGGATCAAGTCGATGATCATGGAATTTGCCGAGTCGCCACACCTGCCCGACGACATTCAGGGCGAAATGTTGATCGCCGGTTACTTCGCTCGTGACGTCAACCGTTTTAAGAGGAAGATCGATGGCTCCGGACATCGACTGTCACTTCAGCCCAACCTGCTAACGTCATCGCACAACGCGTTTCGCCCTGTGGATATCCGCATCGGCCCCGATGGCGCGATCTACATTGCAGACTGGTTCAATCCGATCATTGGACACTACCAAGCGTCGTTCCGGCACCCTGACCGCGATAAAACTCACGGCCGCATCTGGCGGATCACGGCGAAGGAGCGCCCTCTGGCGAAGGCTCCCGATCTGTCCAACATGACAGCCGCCGAGGTGTGCGAACAACTGAAGTCGGACTGGCGCTATAATCGCTATCAAGCGAAACGCCGACTCGCGGATTTGCCAAAGAGTGAAGTCATCCCGGTCATCACTAAATGGGTGGATGCACTCGATAAAAACGACACCAACATTGAGCATCATCTCTACGAAGCGGTGGGCGTATTTGAATCACACGAAGCCATTAATCAACCATTGCTGGAACGCCTACTCAAGGCCAAGGACTATCGAGCCCGAGCTTACGCAACACGTGTTGCCGGACGCTGGCATGACCGCCTTGAGTCACCGCTTGACTTGCTCAACCAGAGCATTGTTGATGAAAATCCGCGAGTCCGACTGGAGGCAATTGTGGCCTGCAGCGACATTCATTCGGCCCAGTCAATGGCGGTCGCAGCAAAAGCGACGGACCACCCGATGGACCGTTTCACAAGCCACGCACTCACGCAAACCGTCCACGCTTTGGCGACACAATGGCAGCCAGCATTAAAACAGGGGCAGCTCAAGTTTGAAAATTCTGCCGGATTGATCTTCGTGCTGCAGGCTTTTGGCGGTGACGACGTTGCTGGACAGGTCCGTGGACTGATTGATTCACCGGAGATTACAGTCGATGGCCGGCGTGAGCTTTTGCAGCTACTCGCCCGCGTTGGTACGGCGAGCGATCTTGACCGTGTCTTTCAACAAGCTGTGCAGGATCCACAACTCTTCATCTCGCTTCCAGCGATCGCGGAAGGGCGGCGTGTTGCTCCAGCAGGTATGGTTGATAGAGAACTTGCGGAACTGCTCGGGAACGAAAATCAAGGCGTCCGCACATCGGCAGCTCGTCTGGCCGGACTCTGGAAGCAGCCACAACTCATTTCACAATTGAAACTCATTGTTGGTGACGCGGTGGATGAGCAGACTCAATCCGCCTCGATCCTGTCGCTTTCTGAGCTGGTTCCTGATATTGCGGTCAAAGAATTTCAGCCGTTGATCTCAGCTAGAATGTCGTCCAAGGTTTACCTTGCTGCACTAGAAGCTACCGCGAGACAAGACCTCATAACGGCGGCTGCTGCAAGCCTTCAACTGCTTCACGAACTCCAGAATGCTGAATCGCTTGGGCCAGTCTTGAGCATCATCATGAACCGTGTCGGGGGTGCTCAGGCGCTGGCAGTCGCTCTCAACAAAAACGAACTTTCAGCCGACAAAGCTAAACTGATCAGTCGCTGGCTTAGTGCCGCCGGCCATGACGACATCGAATTAGTCAATGCTCTGAAAACGCGAATAGGTATCAACCAAGGCCATGCCATTGAGTACGATCCCGAGCTTGTTCGGTCACTGATTGAGGAAGTTCGTCAAGCCGGTGATGCTGCCGCCGGAAAGCAGGTTTTTTTATCGTCGCTCACGAACTGCGCGGCTTGCCATCAGATTCACGATGTGACTCCGCTTACCAACACTTTCCGGAGTGGACCTGACCTGACGGCCGTAGCCGCAGGCCTGCCATTGGAACTCATCATCGAATCCGTCATCTGGCCGAAACGGCAGATCAAAGAAGGTTTCGAGATGACGAGGATCCTCACCGATGACGGTCGTACCTTCTCCGGCTATCTGTTATCCGATGGCAACGCCACGGTCGGGCTCCGCGATCTCGCCACGGGCAAAGTCCGCGCAATCCCCACCGAAACCATCGAAGACCGAGTCAACAAAGGCACAGCAATGCCATCTGGTTTTACCAACTCCCTGACTCGCAAAGAACTCCGCGACTTGATCACCTACCTTTCCGGTCTCAAGGGAAGCGGTTTGAAGCCGCAGAATTAACTGATCTCATTAACGCTTCACTTGCCCCCAGCCCGCAACTGGACTTCGGCGTCTGCCTGAAATGTGCGGCGTCTGCCTGAACTGTGCCAGCAGGCTGCGGGAATGGTTGGTCAGGATGGCGTTGCAATCGCCTGTATTGGCATGGTTTCGAGCGAAGGAACAAGAAGTCCATTCGCAGATCAAATTTCAATTCGCGGGTCCGAGTAAAGAGTAACAGTAAAGCTAGAAAGCTAGGAAAGCTAGGGAGGAAAGCTAGGGACAGGCACAGATTTGAGAGTGTGAGATAAGGCTAGAAAGAAAGCTAGGGACAGGCACAGATTTGAGGGGAAAGAGAAAGCTAGGGACAGGCACAGATTTGAGGGGGAAGAAAGCTAGGGACGGGCAGATTTGAGAGTGTGATATCGTTTTGCGTCGTGACTGTTTGGGAAGATTGGAAGTTTTGGACCTGGTCGCGCGGACTTGGTCAGCGATTTGTCGCTGGCCGTGCGCGAAACGGTGCGACAAAGGCAGCTTCGGCGCGCACCTTCAGACAATCAGGCAGACTTGCGGCTGAGAATCTTGGTCACGCTAAGGCGTGGTCGCCAAGTCGACCTTGCCGGGTGA
>JBMYRF010000057.1:0-18823 GCA_049602075.1 Rubripirellula sp. | reverse complement strand
AGAGCCTAGCGTGGATGATCTGTTCGGAACCGAGGCGCCTGCTGAAGAGGCACCTGCTGAAGAGGCACCTGCCGAAGAGCCTAGCGTGGATGATCTGTTCGGAACCGAGGCACCTGCTGAAGAGGCACCTGCTGAAGAGGCACCTGCCGAAGAGCCTAGCGTGGATGATCTGTTCGGAACCGAGGCACCTGCTGAAGAGGCACCTACGGAAGAGCCTTCGATCGATGACCTCTTTGGCCCTGCTGATAGCGATGATGCCGACACGAAAGAAACGCCCGCGGATGAAGACTCTGCTGAGATCGACGACATTTTTGGCCAGCATCGTTCGATTGAATCGGAATCTCAGGTTCAGGCGATGCCGGTTTCCACTGGTGTGGGGACAATCGAAGTGGGTGCGACCAACTCTCATCGGGTTGTTTCATTTGAAGATACTCGATCGCGGACTTGGGTCGACAATACCCGTCAATTTAGTACGACTGGTCGTCTGATCGAGATTCAACCCAACGCTGTCCGTTTGCTCAAAGATAATGGCCGGACTTGCACCGTCTCGTATGAACGACTTTGTCCTGCGGATGCTGCTTACGTTCAATCAATCAAGCGGCAGATTGATATGAATCGGTTAGTGTCTAGGTGAGTGGGGGTGAACTTGAATTCTGACACGAAGGAATCTCGTGCTCGGAATCCGGTGCCATTCGAGAGCTGAATTCGTCACTGTAGTGGGTTTTCGTTAATGGAACTGATGGTCGGTAATTGCAGATCGGCGTATTCGATGAGTTGTCGAATACGTTGATTTGTTCTCCGTTGTCGGTGCCTAGACCTTGTTGCTAGGGCGGCATGCCAATCGGTTGCGAGCCGATGAAGGATCTGCATGACGAATCGCTGGAACGACTCAACGTGCGACGGTTGGAGAATGGAACGTAGGCTCCACCGGCTCGGTTTAAGGTTGACTTGATTGACTGCACCGGCCGACAGCTTAGTTGAGCCGGTTAGCGAGGTTGATGCTGCTGGCGATTCCAAGAATACGCAGCGGAGTATTTGTTCCGCTGAGTCGTTGTGCGATGTTGCGGAGCGCGAGCACGAAGAATGACCTGAACCACCCTATCGATTCGACGCCTCTCGGTCCGTTTTGAGTTGGCGAGTAAGCTCCTGGATCCTGCTGAGCTGTCATGTAATTTGCTGGTTGATCTGTTCGTGTACGACTGGTGAAGGATCGATATTCGGGGTGAATTCAGGTTGATTGGGGAGCTTCCGTTTGGTGGGGTGGTTAGCTGGTTAGAGTATGGAGTAGGTCAGAAGGCTAGCCAGTGGCGGTTACCTGATCACTTTCCTCTATCCAAATCTGAATCCGATGAATGCCGTTCGTTTGATGCACTATGATCCGCGCTGGCGGCAGGAGTTCGAGCAGACTCGCAGCAGCATTCTGTCCAGCACTGAGGGTTGGGTGATTGGGGTGGAGCATATTGGGAGCACAGCGATTTCGGGATTGATCGCCCGGCCCACCATTGATTTGGTTGCCGGGGTAGATGACGCCAAAGGGTTAGATACGGCGGCAACACTGATCGAGGGCTTGAATTTTCGTCGCGAAGAGGGGCCGACTTGGGCTCCTGAAGCCTCGTGGCTGGTCAAGCCTCGGTATCTCACCGCAGACCAGCCCGACCCCACGCACCGGGTTCTTCTGGTGATTCATTCCTCACCCAGTTGGCAGCGGGTGATCCGGCTGCGAGATTGGTTGCGAACAAATGCGGAGACTGCGATTCGTTTCGAAGAAGCGAAGGTGGCTCGCTGGCGAAATGGAGACGGTGATTTGGAAAAATACCGTAGTGATAAAGCACTTTTCTTTTCTCATCTTGAAGATCAAATCGATTCAAGCGGATCGTAAGAGATAGATATTCTGCGAAGCTGTCGCGTTTATTTGCGTGGTATTCCGGCGATATTGGTAGCTCACAGGAACGGCCGATGAGCGGTCGCGCAATCGGCAGGTTGCACTGCCAGGGACAGATTTCTCGGGATTGGTTTGGTGTGAAATGCGAAGGGTTCGGCTGAAATTTCGCCAGAATCGCATTTGGCAAGTAGTGGAGGATACAATTACAGCCGCACTGATCATTCTGTTGGGAGAGATTTCCGCATGCCACGGAGCCGACTGGGTCCCCTTGCTCTCGAATCAAAATTGGGAGATCAACCGTCGACGAGCCACGTGTGGCGGGCGATCCATGTCAAGTTGCAGCGACCGGTCGCTGTTAAGGTGTTTGCTTCGCCGTTTGGTGCGACCCCGGAAGCCCGCGAGGAATTTACCGCTGAATGGGAATGCTTAAAGAAGCTCGATCACCCATCGGTGATTCGCTGTTACGGAGGCGGTTTCGAGAAGGTCGATGGCTACTTGGCCTATGAGTTGATCGAGGGCGAAACGTTAGCGAAACAATTGGATCGACGGACCGTGCTATCTTGGGAGAGCGTACTCGATCTTGCGGAACCGATCGCTGATGCGCTGGAGTATTTGCATCAGCGGGATATCGTGCATGGCGCGGTGGATCCTACCAAAATCATCTTCGCGGGACTCAGCCCGGTGCTATTGGATGTTCGAGTCAATCGTTTCGAGACTCCGTTCAAGATCAATCGCCCACGGCATCCGGAGGAGATTGAGTACGTCTCCCCCGAGCAACTCAAAGAACCCTCTTTACGCTCAATTCAGTCGGATTTTTATTCCCTTGGTGCTGTGATGTACCATTCGCTGACTGGGTCACCCGCTGAGCCTGGCACGACTCAGTCACCTGCATCGATTGTTTTGGACTGTCCGATCTGGCTTGATAAGGTGGTAATGCAGATGTTGGCGGTCGACCCCAACTCGCGACCCATTAGCGCGTCCGCTGTCAAGTTAGCACTGGCAGAGGCAAGAAAACGCTCGATGTCTCGATCAGGTGCGACTGAGTTTGCAAGCCAAGGTTTTAGTCCACTCAACGTTGATGACCAGAAGGAGCGTGACGAAGCCCGTGTCTTGCTTGGGCATGCGGTGGGATTCGATGATGGCGAACCACAGACGGGGAGCGCCTGGCATGATAAGCCGTGGGTATTGGTGAGCGCGTTGTTACTGTTGATTGGTTTCTTTACCTACATTTTGTGGCCTCTTAGTGAAGACCAAATGAAGGTGAAGGCGGAGAGCTTGTTGGCAGAGGAAACCCGCAATTCCTTACAGCAAGCAAAAGCCGGATACTTGGAGCCGATGTTGGAAAAATATCCCGATGGTCAGCACGCCAGTTGGGTTCGCGAACAGATTGCTCGTGTCGAGATGATTCAGGCTGAACGTGCTTTGACAGTCAAGTTAAAGCGAAATTTGCCTCTCAAGAATGAAGGTGAGCGACTGTACGCCGAAGCGAGCCAGTTTGAGCGGTTTGGTGATGCAGCGACAGCGCTCGACCGGTACCGGAGCATGGTCACTTTACTGGGTGACGATCCGCAGTATCGACCCTTTGTCGATCTTGCGCTTCGTCAGATCGCAGCGATCGAATCCAAAGGGGCGGCAATGGATGAGGCGGCACGGATCATCACAGCAAAGCTGGAAGAAGCCGATCAGTTGAACGCCGCCGGCCAAGTGATTGCCGCACGAAAGATCTGGTATGGTGTGGTCGAACTGTATGGAAACAACGACAACGTTGCACCGTTGGTCAGCAAAGCTCAGCAACGTCTGGCCGCCGCCGCTACCGCCAGCCCCGAAATTCAATCGCCGTGACTGAGAATAACGCCGCAGACAGCTATGAGAATCCGCCTAGAAGCGAACTCATGAAAGTGATGAATCGTCCGTGGGCCATCATTTTATTGCTGCTGCACGTTGGCTTTTTGGGAATTCCGATTTACTGGAAAACGAATTACAGCGTTGGAACAAGAGTCTGGATTAGTGTTGCGTCGATCGTTTACACCGTCGCGGCCGTGGCCTTTATCTTTTTCACGCTGCGATGGATCTTTCAGGTCTTAGCATCCTTCTCGGCGTAACCGGTGAGTTTGCAGGGCTGTGTTACCGTTGCCTTGTCGCGGCGCCGGTGAGTCATCCGACCGAGGGCATGACCTACTTCAACTTTTCTTTCCAACTCTTGATCTGAGCTCGCACTTGATCGGGAGCAGTTGAACCGTAACTGACAAAGGCCGCTACTGCGTTGGCAGTACCAAGGCATTCATAGACGCTTTCGTCGATCTCTTCGGCATGAACTCGCATCACTTCCAATGGCAATTCAGCCAGTGGTATTTTGCGTTCCATTGCTTCGCCGACGATGGCCCCGACTAGGTGATGCGCGCGTCGTTGCGGCATGCCTTTGCGAATCATCCATTCCATCAAAGTCGTTGCATCGAGATATCCCTGTTCCAGCCGAGAAGAGATCGAATCGGTTTGTAGTTCGCTTCCCGCGACAATCGGAGCCGCCAGTTCAAGCATCGCGATGACTGTGTCGAATGAATCGAACAGTGGTGGTTTGTCTTCTTGAAGATCGCGATTGTAGGCCAGTGGTAGGTTCTTCACTAAAAGCATGAGCGTTTGCAGGTTGCCCATGACGCGAGCCGACTTTCCACGTGTCAATTCAAGTGTGTCTGGGTTGACTTTCTGCGGCATGATACTGCTGCCGGTGCAAAATGCTTGAGGGATTTTGATGAAGTTGTATTCCACCGTGCTCCACAGAATCCATTCTTCAGCCCAGCTGCTGAGGTGTGATGCGATCACTGATAGAACAAATGCGGTTTCCAGCATGAAGTCACGGTCGCTGCTGGTATCCAAGCTGTTGGCGGTGACCGAATCAAATCCAAGTAATGTTGCGGTTTGGTCACGATCGATTGGGAGGGTCGTTCCCGCGACTGCAGCGACCCCCAGGCTGGATTGATTCGTTCGACGTCGGCAGTCGCTCAGGCGATCTCGGTCGCGGGCGAACTTCTCAACGTAGGCCAGCCAGTAGTGTGGAGCGAGAACAGGTTGTGCTCGCTGGAGATGGGTGTAAGCCGGCAAAATCACTTCAAAATCTGCATCACAGCGACCTAGAAAGGCACGCTGCAAGGCTTGCAGCAATTCGTCGACCTGGTCGAGCGCATCGCGGATCCAGAGTCGGACATCGGTGCTGACTTGGTCGTTTCGACTGCGAGCGGTGTGGAGTTTGCGGCCAACATCCCCCAAGCGATCAATTAACGCCTGCTCAACGTGCATATGGATGTCTTCGAGTTCAATCTGGATCGGTAGTTTTCCCGCCTCGATTTCAGATTCGATTTCTCGCAGAGTGTCCTCAATCTGCGATAACTCTTCGGCGGTGATCAGGCCGACACTGGCGAGCATGGTGGCGTGAGCGATGGAGCCGCGAATATCTTGGCAATAAAGCCGCTGATCGAAGCTAATGCTCTCCGCAAATGCTTCCAATCGCTTGTCTGTTTTGGCTTGGAAGACGCCGCTGCGCGAGGGGCTTTTCACAATTTGACTGTCCCGAGGAGTTCCAGAATTGAATAATGCACCTCTCCTGTGCATTCCGCTCCGCTATTATCCTCGTCCTTTAGCGGCTGACGACCCCAGCCGCCCAGAAACCCTCCATTCCAGACATTCTGACCTCGGCAGACGCTTGATATCGATGTTTCAGCTCCATTCAATTCCCAAGCGTTGGTTCGGTACCGTCGCGCTGGTCTCTCTGTTTCTTACACCGAGTGCTCGCGGCGTGGAAATCTTTGCGGGGGCAACGCTAGGCGAGCCCTATGGGGTAGCGACGATCGAGATTCCGATCAATCCACCGGTGGTGGGCGATCCGCTGCCTCCGTTGGAGGTGAGTGAGCAGGCCGGCCGAATCCTCTATCCAATCGCGGAGGACTTGCGGACGGATGTGGAGTCGCCGCGGGGCCCCGACCAACGCCGCGGACGACTTTTAGATCGCGTTCGCACGGTCATTCGTGATCTCACTGATGATGAGGAGGAACCGCAGCAAACGGTCGCACGACGCGTCTCGTTCTTATTCGTTGGTGACGAGCCATTGCGGGTGCAGGTGGGGGGCAGCGACGAACCCCTCGGAACTTACGAGATCGTGCCGAGCAATAACCCCCCCATGCATGCCACGATGCTTGCCACATGGTGGAAGAGTTACTCCGAGGCAGCGAAGCGACAGATTGATTCGGCCGACTATCCAGCGTCAGTTGAAAATTACTTGCTCGCGATGTTATCAGGTCGTACCAACCAGTCGCTGCCGGATTGGTTTATCGAGGCACCGCCAGTCGAAGATGACTTGCTGAGTACGCTCAAGTTGATTGGTGGGGCCAAGGGAGTGGTCGAACGTGCATTTCGGGAATCTGCGATTGGTTGGGCGCAAGATCCTCCCGTCGCATCGCTGCCATTGCCAGAGCCTCCACGCTGGGCACCGTTGTATGAGGCACCGAATCTGCAAGAGGTCGCTGTCGAGCCTTTGGCGACTCGCATACCACCAGAGTTCTTTTATATCCGATACGGATCATTCGAAAACTATCTCTGGTTTCGTGACCTGTCAGATGAATACGGCGGCGATATTTCGCGAATGCTGATGTTGAATGGATTGGCGAACGAATCGGCCGCGCGAGTTGAGCGGCAACTGAGTATGCGTACGACCCAGCTTTCGCGAATGCTTGGACCAACAGTCATCGAAGATCAAGCATTAGTGGGGAAGGATTTGTTCCTTGGCGACGGTGCGTCGATGGGGGTAATTATTCAAGCCAAGAATGTATTCCTGTTGCGGACTTCATTGAATAACGATCGATCGGGTGTGGCAGCAAAGGATGGTGAAGTCACGCTAAAGCAAATCAAACTGGACGACCGTCCCGTTTCGTTATTGAGTAGTGTCGATAATCGAGTCCGATCCTACATGGCAGTCGATGGTGATTTCATCATGATTGCCAATAGTGAAACTATGATTCGACGTTTCTTCCAGGTAGGCCAAGGTAGCCAATCGCTTGCTGAAACGGCCTCTTTTCGATTGTCACGACAATTAATGCCCCTGGATCGTAATGACGTTATTTTTGTTTACTTCTCACCGTACCTGCTCCGCGAGTTGGTCTCCCCTCAGTACCTGATCGAATTGCGCAGACGGTCGCACGCTAATGCCGATATTGCGTTGGTCCACCTCGCTCGGTTGGCAGCGGCACAAGAGCTCGACCGGGATGCCCCGAGTAATCAGGTGGTTGAGCAACGTGGCATCGACTCGTTGATCGATCTAGGATTTCTTCCAAGTCGATTTAGTGATCGTCCAGATGGCAGTGGTGTGATCACGCTTGGGTCTCATGCGGTGGACACTCTACGCGGTGCCCGGGGGACTTTTTTACCGATTTCCGACACATCGATTGATGCGGTCACGCCGGAAGAAGCTGAGTGGTACAGCCGAATTGCCGACCAATACACCACCCGGTTCCCAACGATTGATCCGATCATGATTGGTATCCAGCGAGAGGTGATTGCCGATTCACCTTCACTGGAGCGAGTGACGGTGCATGCTGAAATCGCGCCTTGGGATCCAGGCAAGTATGGAACGTTGGCAAAGCAACTTGGACCGCCGACGACAATTGGGATGCAATTCGCCCCAGACGATATTGTCGCGGTCCAGGCCCATGTCGCTTCCGCTCAGTTGGGGCCGCCGACGCATCTTTTTGCTGCGATTAAAGATAACACTCCTCCGCCTCCAGAGGATTTCAAAGGATTCTTAAGTCTGTACCAGTCCCTACGCAGTGTTCCGGGCTACCTGGGTGCTTGGCCGCAGCCGGGTGCGCTGGACCGGTTGCCGTTGGGGCTCGGGGTTGGTCAGCCTGTGGGGCCGGGAATGAGTCGCTTGCTGGGCGGCGTCTATCGGTACACCGACGGCCAATACAGTGTGTTGTCGTTTCAGCCGGAAGTCTTACAATCGACTTTGCCACTCTTGTCGGCAATTGATGCGGAGGATTCAGCACAGGTGAGATTGCGTGCTGGCAATTTAAGGAACAGCAGGATTGAAGGTTGGGTAAACGAGCAACTTTACAAACGGGCACGCGAAGGAAGCCTGGCAGGAGCCAATTTTCTCGGCTCATTGAGTCGGCAATTGAGGGTCGTGCCTAACGAGGCAATGAATCGTGCCGAGCAAGTGCTTGGCGCTCGGTTGCAATGCCCACTTGGCGGTCAATATCAGTACGACTCAGTGACCGAACAGTGGGTCAGTGATGCTTGGGGTGGGCAATCACCTCCCATACGACCGCCCGCCAATTATCTTGCTCCCGCCCTGACTTGGTTCCGTGGCGCTAAAGCTTCGTTGACCCAATACCAAGACCGCTTAGTTGCCGACGCGGTTATTGACATTCAGCGGCAGTGACCGCAGTCGCCTGCAGGATCCGCATGCGGATCGCCTCGGCGATACTGGGGTCTGGGCCAAGGTGTTTCGCGGCGATAAATCCGATGTCCGGATGACGGAGCGCAGCCTCTTGAAGTTGTCGCTTAATGGCTTCCAGCAAACGACCTTGAAACAACAAATGGGGGTAGACCACGATTTGATCGAAACGGCTTGTCGATGCCAGTCGATCAAGGACCTCGGGGAGTGAGGGCTTGGCCATCGCATAGAACGCCATTGTAAGTTCGCCACACCCGACGCGGTGACGAATCACTTCGGTCATCACTTGCATGTCGGCCTGCGCACATGGATCGCGATTCCCTCGGCCAACCAGGACGATGGCCGTTCGCTCACTTGGATGGGCCGGTGATTGCAGGGCTTCACGAAGGCGTGCCGTGACCAGTTCAATGATCGCAGGGTGACGCGACAAGGGTCTCGATTGGTCAAACGTGACACCCGGGGAGAGTTTTTGGCAGCGTTCAATCTCGACCGGAATGTCTTGCTTGGCGTGTCCAGCAGCGAACAATAGCAGCGGCGCGACGTGGACGTGACGCACACCACGACTGACGAGCGATTCCCAGGCTTCTTGAATCGTCGGATGCTGAAATTCCAACAAAGCTGATTCAGTTGGGATCGGATGCATTGCATCCACCAAACGCTCGCCCAGCTCAAGAAACTGTTGCGTGCCCCGTGGGTCTCGCGTGCCATGTCCGATCAGCAGAACCCCGGAATGATCGGCAACCTGCCCCTGATCTGCACGGATCAACTTGCTCACTGCACGAGATCGGCATCTTCGAAGCCTTCGCTGGAAAGGTTCGCGAGTGCCGATGTGAGATCGAAACCGGCGTCGTAGCTCACCACGACTTGGCGGTTATCAAGAACGCCCTCTTCCTTTTGCTCATCCAAGGCGACTTCGGTTACACCCGCTACCGATTCAATCGATTCTTTTACGCGTGGGAAACAAGCGAATTCGCAATGCATGGATGGCACACTAAGGGTCAATGTGCCAGGCTCCGTCATCACATCATGCGGTTCGGCAGCCACCGTTTGGGCGGCAGGGTCGGCCTTGTCGTTTGGCGTGGTTGCAACGACATACATAGCACCTGCTGCAACCAATACAGCGATGGAATAGACAAAAGCACGCATGATAGGATTCTCCTAAGGACGTCGAAAACGCAGTATGAACGAACCTAAGCGTTCAGCTTCACTTTATGCGAATCGGCAACATTTACCCAGACATGGACGTGCGGTGCACCGCGATAATGCCAGACAAACGAAGGACCTTCGAGTCGCCAGTTATCCCAGACGCCGTCTTTGCCGATATCATTATCGCTGTAGAAAGAGAGGCAGCAACTATCCAACCCGCCTTGGGTTTTCAAGCACGCCATTGCTTCAGCTTGATCGCTCGTGCGGTACATTTCAAGTAAAGTCCCGACAACTTTCTGCAAATGCTCTTTTTGGTCGGAAGACATTTCGGTGACCGGTAATCCCGGGATGTTCGCTCCAGGTCCGCGGAAAGCAACGGCTTGTTCGCGGGGGGTCTTGGCCAATAACGCTTCTTTCTGTTGCTTGCCATCGAGCATCTGATAAAGCTTGTTTGCTTGAACCGCTTGATTCCAGAAAACATTGTCGATGTGGTCTTTGCCTTCATTGAAAGCAGGTGCGTGGCCGTAAAAAATTGGGCCACCAAAAGCAACATGATCGGCGGAATTGCCATCACAGCGAAGGGTCATATGTCGGCCGGTAATGACCATTTCGAATTTCCCATCCCCTGGCTTTCCGAAGATCGCAATCGATTGTTCGTTGCCAAATCCACCGGCATCGTCTTCGAGCTGTTGGTAATAACGCTCGTGCCAATCCGGATGGACGATTGATTCGAACACTTTGGTAATCAGTTCACGCTGTTCATCAGAATAAAAATCACTGATGATTTCGGGCTTGGTAATGTTCCAGTTGTTGGCAACGAAGTTTCGCAGCAGACCGCGTTTAGGATCTTTGTGATCCCAGTCAAAAGTAACCGCTTTCCGTTGTGCATCATTCAGCGTTTGGTACAGCTGTCCGACGACGGTTTCGGCTGTTGGCTTTGCGGTTGCCTCTGCGGCATAGGCGTTGTGGTGGAGCGCGGAACCACCAGCCAAAACAGCGGCGGCGGTGGCGGTCGATTCGAGAAACTTACGTCGGTTGATCGATGCGGATTGGCTCATGCCAGAAACCTCGGAAAGAAGATATAGGGGGGGGTGACCGCCACTGTGGGGCCGCCATATTCTAGGGAAATCGAGAAATTCTGCCAAATTCAATGCAGCTGATTCTCGCATCGACGACCGATCCTTTGAACACCAGTGGCGAACTCGGGTCTCTGCCTCTTTTGAGCTTGATATCGTTTTGTGCGTATCAATTTGTATTCACCCGTACCTGCGAGCAGAGATCGCTCGCGGTACTGGAGATGCAATGGGATGACGCAGACGTCATCTTCTACATTTCGATCTCGTAGCCCGACCGATAGGGGCGAGCCAAGAAGCCGTTCGCTTCGGCATCGTCGACGATTTGTTCGGTGCTGTCGTTCCATTTCAGGTTTCGTCCCAAGCGTGCTGAGATTCCCGCAAGGTGACACACATTCAGCATCTGCATGTGTGTGTGAACATCCGAGATCGGTTCTTTTCGTTCGCGGACGCAGTGCAAGAAGTTAGCCCAATGAGCGCTCCGTTCATTCCGTTCCATTGGCAGCCCTTTGTAGACCTTCGAGATAGCATCCTCCGGCAGTGGGTTGTCGGCGAGTTCCTCGACTGGCTTACCAATCAATTTTCCGCGATTCACGAAGATACGACCTCGGTCGCCCTCGATCAGAATTCCATTATCCGTGTCATTGCGGATCACCATCTCTGTCCCTCCAGGGTAGGAAACAGTGAACAGGAATTTGTTGGCGGTGTTGTAGCGATCGGTTTCGGTAGGAAAGCCGTTCTTGTAGGTGACAGGATGCTCAGCGGTGCCGCTGATTGCGGTAGGACCGGCTGTTTGTCCGTTGAGCTTTAGCGCCCAGTTGCAAATGTCGACATGGTGGGCGCCCCAGTCCGTCAGTTTTCCGCCGGAGTACTCGTACCACCAGCGGAATTCATAGTGGCAATTGGAGTTGCCACGTCCGCCGCCATTTTTGGGCGGCAAGTGTCGATAGGGAACCTTCGGGGCGGGGCCTAACCAGCGGTCCCAATTCAAACCCTCGGGTGTCGAAGCTGTTGGGATCGGCGGGCTGGTCGGAGCACCTCCGATCGCCGCTTGTACTCTTTGAATCTTGCCGACTCTTCCCTCGGCAACCATCGCCATCGCTTTGACGAATAAATTGAACGTGCTGCGTTGTTGCGTGCCGACTTGAACAACACGGCCAGTTTCTTTTTGAACCTTGCGAATCAACTTACCTTCATCGATCGTCAAGGTTAAAGGTTTTTCACAGTAAATGTCTTTGCCAGCTAGCATCGCTTCGATAACTGGTTTGGTGTGCCAGTGGTCAGGGGTTGCCACATGAACGGCGTCGATATCGTCGCGTTGGAGTAGCTCGCGGTAGTCCTCATAAATGTCCGCTTTCCCGCCACTCATGTTTTTGTTGGAACTGGCTGCCCGTCCGCTGTCGACATCAGAAATTGCCACTACGTCGATCCAATCCCGTGCGGACCGAATGTTTCCATTCGCCATGGGGCCGGCCCCGATCACACCCATCGTGATGCGGTCGTTCTTGCTCTTGATCTCATCCGCCAGCGTTTTGCTTTTCGAGAAGAAATAGGGAGTGCTGATAGCAGCACCGGCAGCGGCTGATGATTTGAGGAAGTCGCGTCGATTTCGATGGGCTTGGTTCATGGCGGTTCCGGTCAGAGTGATTGGTGGTGTGATTGCTCAGTGGATCGAGAGGCTGACAGTTTAACTGGTTTGCGGGCATGATGGGCCAAGTTCGATCAGATGGGGGCGGTTATCAGATGGGGGCGGTTAAACGTCATCGACAATCTGGAGTCGTCGCTCTGGTGAAAGTCGCCCACCGCCAAGGGCAAAGTGGGCCTTCGTGGGCTATACTCGGCGGCCGGTCTCTTCTTCGGAAATTTTGTACGTGTTTCGGGATCCTTCCATGTCCAATGAGCTACCACTGATAGATGCCATCGCTAATCGAGATGCTCCGCAAGTTCGTTCGCTGATGCTCGAAACCGATTTTTTTGTGATTAGCCTTTCCTCGGAGGACGAGCCCGAAGACGGCGATCAGGTTGCAGCAATGACCGCCGAGATTGGAGACTTCGAGGCACTGGTGGCATTCACAACCAAGGAATCTGCGGTCGCTTTCGTCACGGATCAGCCCGATTTGTTCGGTGACGAGGAAAGTGTCGATGGCGTCACCGTCGAGGGGGCCATGTTGCTTGAGAGTCTACCTGAGAAATTCGGCCTGCTATTGGATCCTGAAAGTGAGATTGCGAGTATCATCGATCCATCGCTCGCGGACGAGGTTGCCAATCGTTGATTCACATTTTCTCGATGATCAACGCGGCTTATTTGGAGAATTAGTCTGATGAGACATGTGCTGGCAATTGTTCTCTGTCTGATGGCTCATTCCTGCCTGGCGCAGACGTACAAGCTGCTGCCTCCACCAGGCATCGAAATTGATGCGGCAATACGGAAGGACTTGCAAGTCCGTGTCGACGGGGTAAATGCCAAGCTGCAATCGTACCGTCCATCGAACGATCATCGAGCTAGTTGGCTGGTCGATGTGAAAGTCTTGGTTCGAGCGGTTGATCTTGCCCTGGATCAGAACCTTTTTTACCAACCGCGGCAGGCACAGCAGGCGGTTGCTTTGCTTGATGAGGCGGAGCGTCGCCTAGCAAGTTTGCCGCAAGCCAATGATCGCATGGTGTGGCTCGGTTGGGACCGCTCAAAGAGTGAAGAAGTGCAAACGGTGGTCGGTGGCTTTCAGTCTCGCATCGATGATTCGGTTCAACCGGTCGGGGTTGTTCTGCCTGCTGGGTTTCGTCCTGATAACGACCCCTATCGATTGGATGTTTGGTTGCATGGACGGGGCGACAGTAAAACTGAGATTCCATTCTTGATCGAGCGGATGAGTAAAGCCGGCCAGTACACGCCAGAGAACACCGTAGTACTGCATCCTTTCGGGCGTCATTGCAATGCATTTAAATTTGCCGGCGAAGTCGATGTTCTTGAGGCGGTTGACGATATTGTCAGCCGATTACCGGTCGATCGTGATCGAATCTCGATTCGAGGATTCTCGATGGGCGGAGCTGGTTGTTGGCACATGGCAGTTCACTATCCAGGTACATGGTTCGCCGCCAATCCCGGTGCTGGTTTCGTTGACACAATTGTTTACCAAGGTTGGAAAGAAAAGCAGCCGTTCCCGATGAACGCCGTTCGTCGAAAACTGCTCCGCTGGTATGACGTGTTGCCCTGGGTTGAAAATTTGCGAAACACTCAAGTTGTTGCTTACAGCGGTGAAGTTGATAAGCAGCGTCAAGCAGCGGATCGCGTGATGGATGCAGCAGCCGATGCGGACATGTCACTGGAGTACGTGATCGGCAAAAAAATGGGACACAAAATTGATGTTCCTTCGGTCAAGAAGATCGCGGGCATCATGGATGATTGGGCGCGGGGTACCCGAGTTGCACCCCGAAAACGGATTGACTTGGTAACCTACACGTTGCGTTACCCCAGGGTGGATTGGTTGCGAGTCAACGGGTTGAAGGAGCATTGGACTCGATCGACTGCGCAGGCCGAATTGGTCGGTGACGATGGGGTGAAAATCAAGACTGACGGAATCACCCATCTGACGTTGGACTTCTCAGGATCAGGGTATTGCGAGACAACGGATTTGAAGGTTGAAATTGATGGTGATCGATTACTCGTCGCGAGCCAAGCAAAAGAGGGTGGATTCAAGGCTCAGCTGATCCAAACGGAGAATGGTTGGTTTGCCCTGGAATCAGCCGATCAGCGACTTCGCAAGCGAGCGGGTTTGCAGGGGCCGATCGATGATGCATTCTGTGATCGCTTTCTGTTTGTGTTGCCGAGTCGCCCAGCGAAGCACGGAGGGGTGCAGCGATGGATCTCGCGAGAATTAGACTACGCACGGAGCCGCTGGAAAACCTTGATGCGTGGGGATGTGCGAGAGGTGCTAGATCGTGACCTCACGAAGGAGCAGATTGAGGATAACCATCTGATTTGCTTTGGCGATTTCTCAAGTAACCAGTTTCTGCGCGACATCCAGGGTCAGTTGCCGCTTGAGTGGACGCCTGATTCAGTCAGCGTTGGGTCGGCCACCTTCGATTCGTCGTCCCACGTACCGGTGCTGTGCTATCCAAATCCTCGCAACACAGATCGCTACGTTGTTGTAAATAGCGGAATGACATTCCGTGAGTTTTCGAATGTCAGTAATTCGCGGCAGATCGCGATGTTGCCCGATTGGGCGGTGATCGACGTGACGGCAAAAGACGACGACCTCTTCCCCGGCCGAATTGCAGCCGAGGGATTTTTTGACGAGCAATGGCAATTGCGAGATTGAGCTTCGAATTGCCTCACGGTGCTCCGCGCAAATCTGCTCTATCGACGAGCGAACCGTTTTGCGATTGCTTCTCGCGATAGTGGCATGATGTCCGCGGCACCTCCTGCGTTGAACAGCAGGTCGTCACGATTGGGTTGGTTATCGCTGTTGTCGTACTGCACCAAGTAAGCGCCGATCTGGGTGCCACCAGATTCATAGACTGGCGGCCAGAACTCTTCGCCACGAATGGCGAGCGTCTTGGCAAGCAATCGAGTGGCCCGGCCTGAGAAACCGCTTAGCACCATATCGAGTCGACCGAGTGCTTCCCGGAACAGATAAAAGACCAACGCGGTATCCTTGCCACTGCCGCCGGCGTACGCCCAGGTGCCATCATCGAGTTCGTGATAGAAACCAGGTTCCGGCGCGTCTTTGTTCTTGCTCAAGCGTGTTCCAGCTGAGGCACCCTCAGGCTTGGGATCACTGTCGCGATATCTCAGAAAGAATGGGCAAGATCGGGCAGACACGTCGTCGACGTCATCTTCGGTTACGAACGGGGTGCAACCGAATGCGTCAGCGAAAACGAGTTCGACAACCGGATTGCTTTTTACACTGCCGATGCAGACGATTCCACGGTCACCCTGTGCGGAGGCAAATCCATCGAATACCTCGGCGGCCCGCGCTCGGGCATCCTCCAAGGAAACTTGTCCAGGACTCCAAACTAGCGATTGCTGAATTCGGTCAGGCATCGGGACCGCGGTCTCTTTGCCTTCTTCATCTTCGCCGCCACGGTGTTTTGCGGCACCACCAAGCGTTGAAACTCCATTCAGGAGTTCGCCAAAGAGAACGGCATCACTGGCGACCACGGTGGCGTTGTCCGGCGATAGCGTGTCCGGGTTCTCGCGAACTCCCAAGACTATTTCGATTTCCCCCCGTCGGGCCAAGAGTTCCCAGAAATTTTCCGCGTTGACCGCGAACAGGGCTCCCGGCAGTTGATCCGCCGTGGCGTAGCCGTGATCGATCAGGTAATCGCAAATTCGCGACAATGCATCCAGTGGGATGTATTTTGCCTCGTTTTTCAGTAGCGAAGCCACTTGGTGCCGGTCCAAACCTGTGTGTTCGACAATTGATTTGATGGTTCCCGGCCGCTTTCGGTGGTCCGGCGTGTGTCCGAGCAGTTCAGCAAGTCGAAATGCGTATCTCATTAGGTCTTGACGATAAAAAGGATGAGATGGCCTGAGCGTGCGGACAGTCTACCAAAGCATCATCGATTTGGAGTGAGCAGTCCGACCGTCCACGTAGAATTGTGGGATTTGTTTCAAAAGACGAGAGGAATCGGGTGCTTGGTGAGTATCTCGAATGCGGGTAGGGGCGGTCTGCCGCATGGTAGCTGGCAATAGCGGCTGGCCTATTTGGATTACGGTCTATAATGGATGCAAGTCTTTTTCTTCGAACGCTTTTGTGAATTTTTTGCGAATGTCAACCGCAGCACCGGTTCGCCCTGAAACGTCACGTAGCAAAACCGTTGCGACGGTGAATCGAACGGACTACTTGATCGAGCAACGAATCACCGAGGCTTGTCGTGCCCTCTGGTGGGCTGAGATGGTTCGTAATTGCCTGCGACTCGTTCTGGGGGCAATGGCTTGGACGCTCGTTTGGCTGGTTGTGGATCAATGGATCTACTCGCCCGGCATGGGTTTGCGGGTGGTCGTGTGGATCACGGCAGTGGCGTTCGCCTGTTGGTATGTCTGGAACAAAATCTTGCCCTTGCTTCGCAGTCGTATTCATCCGGAGTATGCGGCTCGGTCACTCGAGCGAGACCTGCCGGACCTGCGGCAATCTTTGACTAGTTATGTCACGCTCCGCGAACAGCCCGCCGCTGCTGGGTTGCGAAGTCGAGTCGTCAGATCGATTGGTGCTGCGACGGCGGGGCGGCTGAAAACCTATGACGAGCTACCGACCGAAGCTACCGGGACGCTTCGCTGGTGGATCGCAGCCGCTGCCGGCTTTGCCGTGCTGGTCGCGTACACCGCCATTTCTCCCAAGAGTTCATTCCAGTCGGCGGCTCGGCTTGCTGCTCCCCTCGCGGCGATTGATGCTCCCCGCAGAGTTTCGATTCGGAATGTCTTGCCCGGCGATACGGATGCGATCGCCGGACGTGCTGTCGCAGTTTCTGCGGTTATCGATGGATTGAAAACATCGGAAACTCCAGTCTGTCGATGGCGATTGCCATCGGAAGATCGGGAAGCGGTCATGCGGTGGGATGAGGCCGACCGTCGCTTTCACGGTGAAATAGATTTGCCTTACTCGGTGTCAGGTAACGTGCCTTACACCATCATCGGTGGCGATGCGCAAGCCGGACCATTTTATCTTAAGGTCGAGGACCTGCCCGCCGTCGCACTGCAGTCGGTCCAGTACACGCCGCCGGCGTACACCGCCCAAAAACCTCACGCCACAAGTTCCGGCGCCATCACCGCGCTGGATGGAACCGAAGTCACGATCACCGCGACGACAAACCGGCCGATCGCGAAGGCCAAAATCGAATTCAATCCGAGGTTGCTCGGCGATCGAATGCAGGCGACCGCTGGCGCGACAGAGATGTCGGTCGATGAAGCAGGGACAATGCTCACCGTTCGTTTTGTGTTGCGGAGCGCCCACGGTCGATCGGCTGCGGTAGAACCGGATAGTTATCGGATCGAAGTCTCTGATCAAGCCGGTCAGACGAACCCTGAGCCCATCGTCTATCCGATTCGTGTGATTGCCGATCTGCCGCCGGAAGTTGCAATCACGCTTCCCTTCCAGTCTCCCACCGAAGTTGCCATCGATGCCCAGCAAATTATCGAAGTTCATGCGTCAGATCCTGACTTTGGCTTGAGGTCTGTTGGTCTGGAGATTCGCTCTGGAATCGATACCATTGCGACCCCTGTGCTCTGGGAAGATCCCAGCGGTGGCAGAGGAAACCAAGTCGTCGAGTTCGCTTTCCGCCCATCCCGCTACGATCTTCGTATCGGCGACGAATTGCAAGTTGTGGCGGTCGCAATCGATAATCGAACGATTGAGGGTGATCCAACGGTTGAGCCAAATATCACCCGCACTGACCCAATCGTTCTGAAAATCGCAGCGGGGGATCCGAATCGGCCGCGGAACGAATCGCAGGAAGATCGTGATCGCCAAGAAAAGAATCCAAACCAAGATCGTAACCAAGGCAGCCAAGATCAGTCCTCGCAGGGAGGCCAGCAAGGTGAACCCCAGGCGGGACAGGGTGGCGGTGGCTCCGATCAAGATGCTGGCGGTCAGGCCCAATCGCAGCAACCCAGCGAGGGAAGCTCTGGCCAGGGAGAAGGGGCCCAGAATGAGGGTGCACAAGAAGGTGAATCGAATTCGGAAGGCTCTGGCGGCGGAAGCAGTGACAACAGCGAGGGCGGGGACGACAACCAAGACTCGTCGAGCAGTGGAAGCCAAAATGGCGGTGGATCGGAAAGCGGTTCTGGGTCAAACGGTGGTTCTGGATCACAGGAAGGAAGTGGGCAGCCGCAGACAAACGATGATCAAGCTGCCGAAAACCCGTCCGGTGAAGATTCTTCAGGCGACAACGACACAGCATCAAGTGATTCCGAGGGTGGGCAGCCCGCGAGTGGCAGCCAAGGATCTGACGGAGGAGCAGGCCAACAGCAGCCAGCCGACGCTGCGGGCGACAATGGGCAGGGGCCAACCACCAATGAGGCACAGTCATCCGGAGAGTCGCAATCGGGTGGTGGGCAAGCCGGTGACCCAAGCCAAGGCAATGGGGCGGGACAAGGAGGTGAGCAGAGCAAGCAGGCTCCACAGCACGACGGCGAGGCTTTTGAGCGAATTCGTGATTACTTGGAGAAGCAGCGAAAAGAGCAGTCCCAGAGTGGTGAATCCCAGAGTGGTGAATCCCAGAGTGGTGAATCCCAGAGTGGTGAATCCCAGAGTGGTGAATCCCAGAGTGGTGAATCCCAGAGTG
>JBMYRF010000056.1:0-19576 GCA_049602075.1 Rubripirellula sp. | reverse complement strand
GATCGCAAATCAGCTGAAGGATTTTATGTCTGTCCCCATTGTCTCCCCCTTCGAACTGACCTCCCCCATAGAATTCCACTGTTGTGAGCGGGAGCTTCTTGATCGGGCGAACGGCCCGGAAAAGATTTTCAGATTGCCTCAGAAACATCACACCGTGGATCAGATTTTTGCCATGCTGCATAAAGCGGACGTAAAACTCTGCACGGACAAGAAGGTGCCCGAAATTTTCAAGTTGTTAAAAATCACCAACAAGACCTAAATACCGCTGGCGGCAGCAGTATCGTGGCGTCAAGCAAGGGATGGCGAAGCAACTGAGGGCTCCGGAGACAGAGACCGCGTGGGCAAAGAAGATGGGTGCCGAGCAGGCCCTCGATATGGAGATTCTCAAGGAGGCTGCCGAGGCAAACTGGCAAGCCCTGAACGTCTTAGCCCAGAAGGTAAATCGGGAAAAAGTTTTAATTCGTGAAATCGGTTACGAATCGGTCTATCATCAGACCCCCTACTGTATCCCCGCGATTTATTCGCCGTCGTGAATTCCACGCGAAAGACCCGACAAGCAACTTCTGCATATCGGGCTTAATTGGGCTTAATGCCTGAGAAGAAAGAAAAAATGGATCGAAAATTCAAGAATCGCCTGAAGCGGGTAAAGCACCAACGAGTCCTAGCACGTCGCCGAAGAAACCTAAAATCCATTGGCTACGAGACACTGGAAAAGCGATTGCTTCTGGCGGTGACTCCCACCGTTGCCCCCGATGCAGTGACGTTCAGTGGAGATCTAGACTCCGATCAGCTATATCTCAGCGTTAACCCTGTCACAGAGGAACTCCGGTACAGGAGTGATTCAGCAGCGCCCTGGGTCGACTTAACTAACATCACACCAAGCACAAAAGCGACCGAGATCATCGTTGAGCTGGGGGGCGGCGATGACGCCTTGTCGATCGACGCTGACCTTGTAAGAGCCTTAAATTCCCAAAAGGACGATGAGTTCCGTTATCGCGGCGGAGAAGCCACGGACACCATTTTCGTGGACGTCGACGGTGATGAGGCGTTTGTGCTTACGACAACGGCACTCACCGTGGGTGACTCAGAATGGGTTCTGGAAGACATCGAGGTCGCAGACTTAACTGGTTCGGACAATGTCAACAAATTCACGGTGGGACCTTGGACAGGTAGCGTTAATCTTGCCGGCAAGTCGGGAACGGACACGTACAAATTTGTCGATGGTTGGGGCACAGCCGAAATCACTGATAGTGAAGGCACGATTGACCTAGCTGCGCTCAATTCAACGTTCAGCTTAAGACTCAACGGCGACGACCCCGCTCGCATCGAAGCTGTCAACGCAAATCAAGACGTTGTCGGAACCGTTAATGTTCCTGACGGAGTGACGTCGGGATTGACTGCCTTTAGTGTCGGAAACGCGAAATCAAACTTTGACAACGGTTTGGCCAAGCTTAGGGATGTCATTGGTGACGTGTCGCTGTCGGGTTTGCTTGGACAAACAAATCGATTTCTTGGTGATGCATCTGGCAATATCAATCAGTCTTTCGCTAGTTTTGTGCGTCTGGATCAATCCGTCGACGATTTTCTTGTGTCTAAAATCGCGGCTCTTGGTAGTGATGTCACAATCGACGCGTTGGCCAACGCCATCCGCGTTAGCAATGCGAGTTTAGGAGGCGCGTCGGGAACGGTTGGCGTGACAGCGAGTCTTCCCCAGAGTGGTGGTTTTCAACTCGACTTAACATTGCAAATCGACCGTTCTGATAACGCGCAACTGAATGTTTTTACGGATGATTTAGCGGAGGTCATCAAGTTACCGGACGAGCAGTATGTTGATGCCGAGTTGAATACTGCTTGGCAATGGGGTTTTTCGGTGGGGGTGGATTCAGCGGGGAACTTCTACGGAGACTTCGATCAGAGCGACATCACCATCTCTTCAACCAGTGACGAGATTGTCAATCTCAACGGCGCTTCCGGCCTGCTCGGTGTGAATGCATCCGGAACGCTCGCGCTCGATCTCGGTGTCGCGATTGACACGAATGCACTGAACGTCGATGGCCTTGACTCAACGAGTTTTTCAGACCTGGCAAATGTTGTTGCGGCAAATGTTCCGCAGGTTGATAGTCAAGCTTCAGATGAGCTAGAGATTACGTTAACGGTTGCTCCTTTGCCGGGAATCGGCGGTGATGGCATCGCCCCGGGTATCGTCACAAATCAGGTGAACAGCCTTTTTGAATCGTCCCCGCCTCAGTTGACCAAATCGAATTTTGGGGACATCGATCCGTTCTACAACATCGATGCCGGTGCCGTCAGGCAAATGTTACTGACCTTCGGCAATCTATTTGATTTGCTTAACGCGAAGACTCTTGATAGCCAACAGATTGGACTGACGACGGGCACAAACTTTAGTGACGTATTTGATGTCGAATCCGTATTCCAGCAAGACTTTTTGGAACTGATCGAACTGCCCCCATTTACCAGTTCCAGTTTACTGACCGAGGTCACGGATGGGGAACCTGCTGGAACGAGTGGGAGCCTGGCAAGTGAGATCCGCGTCACATTAAGCGACGATACGATCTTTGACATTGATCTTGATGAAAACACCCCCACCACCTTAGGCGAGCTAGTTCAGCTGATAGTGGATGGCGTGGGTGACACGGATCTGCTGGACTCCGTTATCGATTCTAATGGAAAGATCTCGCTGGTAGACCGATCAAATGGCAGTGGTGAGTTTGCGATTGCAGCGTTGTCGGATGGTGGTGAGAGCTACAAGATCGCAGAGCAGCTAGGGCTGAACAGGACGTCGGCGAAGCGAGATCTTAACGCCGACGGAATCAACGAATCTCTCATCGTGGTGGCGCCCAATCCGGGGCCGCGATTCACTACCTTGCAACAACTGAGTCAAGTTGCTTCCGCTGGTGTCAACACGACTATCAGCGATGTGTCTTACGACATCAGTGGGAATCCGGATGGGCCAACAGCAGGGTTCACAGTCGGGATCACTCGTTCTTATGCAAACGTCACAGCACTGCAGGCAGGTTTAACGAACCTTGGACCGTTGACCGACCTCGTGACCGATACACAACTTGATCTGCTGAATCCAACTCTCACATTGGCTCTTCCGTTTGAACTGCTGCTTACTCCCATTGGTGGTTCAGAACCGAATGATGCGACGCTACTTGCGGACTTGAATGCAGGGCAAGGTGTGCCCGTGGTCGCAGGCGAAGGGGACCTGTGGATTCAGGTCGGGGACGGACGCTCCTTCATCGTTAACTTGGATCTGGGCGTTGGTGAAACCTCGCTTTCAAGTTTGGGAGTTTCCAATTCGGATTCGCTAACGATCACCTTGAATGATGGGACCAGCATCGCTGTCGATTTGAGCAAGCTCGTTCCTTCGCGTAACGCGGCTCCCCAAACATTGAACGAATTAGCAGAACTAATCAATCTAGAGGCAGATGCTGTCACTTCAAATCCTGGCGAACTGCAAGCGATCGTTGATTCAGCACGTGGTACGTTTAGCTTGGTCGATCGAACGTCTGGCTCTGCAGGCAATGTTTTCTCCGTAGTTGGAGCTGCTGCGGCGAATCTTGGTTTGGATGGAAACGCTGCCTTGCGCGTGATCAGTGGTCTAGAAACTTCTGTCATCGAAAATCGGTCTTTGCTTGGGTACACATTAGGGGATCTGATTCAGCGAATTGAAGAATCTGCTACGCGAGCGGATCTAACGGGAACGGTCTCGCAAGCGGTCGTGGTTGATCCAGATACAGATTTGGATTTCCTTGATAATGCATCGCTGACGGATTCCGCAGCGAACTTCTCGCCAGGGTTACTAGTTGGAAGCAACGTTGAACTTCTTGGAGCAGGCGGTGTGGTAACTGCCAGCCGACAAATTGTGGGCAATGACTCAAACACACTGCTGCTCAAGACGCCGTGGAGTAGCGATGTTGCTGTCGGGACCAACTATCGCATTCTGGGGCCTGGCCTGACTCTACCCGATTCATCAAATCTGAATGCGGCCTGGGATTTTGACATTCAGTACTTTGAAGAGGGCTTGACGTTGATGGACCGGACGGTCCGTGCCGCCGAGATTGTCGGGAGTCTAACCAGTGAAGTGTTGGTGGATGAATCTACCGATGATGATTCAGCGGACAATGCAACGCTAACCGATACGAGCCAGTCATTTGTGCCTGATGAACTGGCTGGACGTGTGGTTGAGATCACAAGTGGTGATAGTAGTGGCGAGTTCCTGCGAATCATCAGCAACACCACCAATGTGTTAACACTAGAAGCAGATTGGGAATCGGACCTGCAAATCGGTGATAGTTACCGAATCACTACGGATCTCTATGTTCTGCCTTTGGCTGGCTCAAACGCTCGACAAGCTCTGGGCTTGTCGGGTTTTGAGCGTGCGCAGGATGCCTTGAAAGAAAGTCCCTTGTTCACCATCGATGGGGGAGTCGTTGTTGGTAGTAACGGTGCCGGCACGAATGACCTGCGGATCTCTTTAGGAGACGGATCGTCATTTGAAGTTGATCTCGATACCGGGCAGCCACAAACGGTCGGTGATCTTGCCTCAGCGATTGCGATTGCAGGTCAATCTTTTTCGAACTTTGAGGTAAATGAGGGGCCGGGAGGCAACTTCTCATTGGTCGATCGTAGCCTGATCGTAACGCAAGCCTTTACCGTGGAAGATATCAACGGAAGCTCGGCTGCAGCGAATTTGGCTTTGGATGTTGCGGCAGGTCCCGCAGACATCGATTTTGATAACGTCGACGAAACCACCATTGCGTTCGGTAGCTCAACTCGAATTTTAGGAGGGCTTCCCCTCCACGGTGATACGCCGCTCGCCCACATTCGAATACTTGACCAAGGAACTCCCCATCTAGCAATCGAGATCGGTGTCGATGATGCCTCATCAGCAAGCCGGAATGGCACCGGATTGTTTGGGCCTTTAGGGGTGGATTTTAGCGGCTTCGATATTGCCCCCAATGCCTCAGTCGAGGCTGACTTGACACTTAAGACAAGAACATTCCGCCAGTTGAATGAAGGTTTAGCAGACCCCAACGCTTTGCTTATCGGGGGCCAAGCGGATTTGAATTTTGGGGTTGCATTGAGTGTTGATCTGGAAGCAGATCCGGCCATTCAGGGAGTTTCCGGCGCGACCCGTGCAGAGGTTCAGTTTGAAAATTATTACGACTTCATACGCGGTGACGAATTTGTTTCAGTTCAGCTGCCGGATGTCGGTAATGCCGTTCGGGATTTGCTGCTCTCTGTTGAAAGGTTGTCGATTGATGACGTTATTGAAACCATTTCCAAAGCTGGAGACTATGTCTCAGCGCTTCAGGAGAATACAGAGCTGTCTGATCGGCTGCCGGGATTGAAGGAAAGTGTCGGTGAAATTTTAGGCTTTGGAGATCGCTTTCAGGTTCGCGTTGAAGAACTAAGAAATCCAGCCGATGGAGTGCTGCCTAGCACCCTGCAAGAGGTGAATGCCTTTTTGTCGACTCCCTTTGAGGATTCGACAACGATCACCGCGTCACTCGGTTTTGACCCTACAAGCCGGAATTTAGAATTTGATCTCGACTATGTGCCAGCGGCGGTGAATACGTCGCTACCGGTGAGTCTTGATCTCACCAAGATCTTTTCTTCTTCAGAGCTCGCTCAACTAGGACTGCAAAAGGTCGCCGCGATTGTCGATGTTGGTGCGGAGAGTCCGATTGATGTGGCAGTAAGCGGCTTGATCGATTTGAGCTTCGGTATTCAGTTGTCGCCAGTCTTGGCCGGAACTGCCGAAGCGGGAGCGGCCAGTGACGAACTTCTTGATACGAACGCTTTTGCCGGTTTCCAGAATGACGAATTGGCGGGTGTTTTTGTTAACTTGTTTGGACCTGACGGAGTCTTCCTGGAAAGCCGTCAAGTGATCGCAAACACGAGCGATACGCTCACGCTGGTAAGTGATTGGGCGGTTCCAATCGTTGGTGGTGAAACTTACGAGATTTTTGATGCACCGACCCCCATTTTGTTTGGTGATACTAACAGCCTCAGTGGAACCGCAGCGACCTTCTCCATCAGTGCGATCGATAAGGATGACCTCAACTTCACCGCAGCGTTCGGAAGCCTGCCCGTAACGATCACAGGAGGCAAATTCACCCTGGATGGAGATGGAAATCCAGGAACAAGTGATCAGGCGATGTATACGCTCGAATTACAAAGTGATTTTCCGCTGCTGACGGATGCCAGCGCGCAAACCGCTGCCGAACAGGCGAATTCACCGATTAGCATTGCAGGTCGAGTGAATGCCAGTTTTGATTTGGCCTTCCCAAATTCTGTCTTACCGGTTGATCTTCCGACTGATTCGGTAACCGGGAACACAATCGTTCCCTACCTTGATGTGGAAGTCGTTAATCTCGACGATCCACAGGATGGATCCAGTTCCATCACAACCAACCTAACGAAGACCAGTACATCCAATGGAGGTGCCGCAGCAACCACAGCGAGTTCGCTCACTTTGGACGAGCAATGGCCAACGTTCGAGCAACTGGCGTCAAACTTCTCGCTCGAGGACTCCATGGAAGGATTCAAGCTTGGTTTCTATGACTTATTCGACAAGTTAGATGAGGTTCTTGATCAAGCGATCTTCCGTTCCGAATTGCCTTTGATCGGCACCAGCCTGATCGACGCAGCTGATTTCCTGGACCAGATCCGCGATACGGTGTTCGATAACCTTTCAACCTATGAAGCAGTGCTAACGCCGGATCTGGTGAAGCAGGGGATTTACGATGCCGTTGGACCAGGCGGACTCGGGTGGCTCCAGGACGATCCCGATCCGTCGAATCCTGATTCGAACGTGAACTTCGAAGACATCCTCTTGGTTCGCGAAACATCTTCTTCCGACGGCAGTCGTGATCTGTTGGTAGGAGTGGAATACCGCATGCACCTGGAGATGCAGGAGCAATTACTTGAGTTTCCGATCGACTTTGACTTCTTATTGCCTGGTTTAGGGTTGGAAGCACAGGGGCAAGTCGATGTTTATTTCAGCTTTAAGATGCCATTGAATGTCGGTATCAGCATTACCGATGGTGTTTACATTGACGTCAGCGCAGCCAACGAGCTGGAAGCCAGTTTGCGAGTTGAGTTTCCAGACAACAATGTTCGACTGCGGGGAAATTCAACACTTGCTTTCGCGAATACTGACACCACTTCGCCAACCATTCTCCGAGACCAGGGCAATTGGTATTTGGATGACTTCAAAGTCGGCAACATCATCCGAGTGTCTGGTTCAGAGGACAATGACGGCGAGTATGTGATTACAGGAATCGATTCTGGCGGCAAAGAATTGACACTGTCAGAACAGGTCCTTGATGGCGCTTCTGTTGTAGCGGCCGGACCGACTGGCGAGATTCAAGTCGAGCTCACCGGGGTTGCAATGGTTGATGGTGATCAGCTCAGCTTCGATGTAGCAGAGAATCAAATCACTCGAACGTCCGGGAGCTGGAAGAATGATGGTTTTCGCCTGGGTGACATCATTGCGATTACCGGAACCAATTCGACAACAAACGGGTCTTATACCGTCGTCGCCTTGAATAGCCTTGGCACCGTTCTGACGGTTGAGGAAAGCCTTGCTGATAGTGGAGCAGGAGTTCAACAATTTAATTCCGCAGCGATCTTCAACCGGACTCCTCGGGGGTTTTCCGGAAAGATGGGAATTCTTCCCTATCGCATTTGGGACACCGATCCCACACAAGCGAAGGTCGAAGCTGACTTCGTCATCGACTGGCTCGATCCATCTGTTCTTGAGGGAAATGAACGACTGTCGCAGAACGATTTGATTGCTGCAGATCCATTCACTGACTTGACGACGTTGTTGATTGTTAATGCGCCCGAGTACCAGGGCGTCGCGACGGGAGGCAGCCTCGATCAACTTGTTGACACCAACGCCAATTTTGTGGATTCACTGGTGGGTCGACGCGTCAATCTGTTTGCCAGTGACGGCCGCGTGATCGAAAGTCGGTTAATCGTCGGTGGTGATGCGAACACACTTCAGTTGGACAGAGACTGGAGTCAGTCGCCGGTGGGCATGAACTACGAGATTGTGCTTGGTGGACTGACGGTCCACGATATGCGACTGAAGCTTGAGAGTACGCTGGGGCGTGATGCCGCGATTCCGAATTATCGAATGGATTTAAATCTATCTGACTGGGATTGGACCATTTCAGATTCAGCCATTATTGAGGTGAAATCACCAATTATTGAAGCTGATTACGTCCAATTTGAATTAGTCAGTTTTGTGCGAGATTTCTTAGGACCCGTACTTACACGGCTAAGAGTCGGAATGGAACCGTTGGATGGGGTTCTCGATTTTGTGCGATCCGAATTTTTTGTTATCGCCAACATTATTCTTGGACGCGGCAGTTACGTGAATGCTGCGGGGCCAGCGGGCGCGCAAATCGGTGACTACGCGGGTTCTTCGTTAGCCATCAGGGCCTTAGTCGATGGTGGACGACCCTTTGATGTTCCGGGAACTGAGTTTGCCAAGGATGCCTTCTATGCGACTGCCAACTTTCTCGTTGACTATTTGACGCAAGGGACAGCGAGGTTCGCGACGGACGATCTTAGTCCAACTACCCCAATTGGTTTCTATCAATACTTTGAAAAGGATGATAGCGCAAGCTCGTTGCAACTCGATCCAATCATGTCCCTCGCGGGGAGAGAGTGGATCCATCTCGGGAACTTTGCCGTGGATGGTGGGGCAGCGCGTGGCTCCACTGCTGTGGATCTGTTTGATGCACAGCGCTACCCAGAGCGAACACTCGGTAACGAGGAAGACAAACCGCTGCGTCTTGTTGGGGAACCTGACCTGTTGGAATTTGTCAACGAAGGAAGTGGAGGAAAAATCAAACTTACTTCTGCTATCCCAGACATCTGGGCAAGAGATGGTTTTGTGGTGGATCAAAAGATTGTCGTACTTGGTGGTTCTAATGAGGGGACTTACAGCGTCACCGCTGTTTCGGGCAACGAACTAAGCATCGCGGAGGAATTCCCTCAGCCAACGAGCATTCGTCACGCTCACGATATCGACATCGCAGTGCAGAATCCCGATGGGTCCGTTGGGGGATCGATCCTCGGGCAAATCAACGCTCTCGTTGGTGAAGAGAAATCTTCTGCCGCGTCTGCAGCACAAAGTTATCTGGTGACACGACTGTTGCCCGGCAAAGGGGTCATTGATGGATTCATTTCGGCATTAGGCTCCCAAATCATCGGCGCAGCCATCGGGGGAATCAATCCAATCAAGACGCCGATACTGGACGAGCATTCATTTGACCTATTAACCGGTGACATTCTTTTCGGCAGCGCAGATGCCTCACAGACTTCGCTTTTGTCTTATGACTCCCCTGAGCTCTTCGTGCAGCTCTACAAAGACATTCCACTCGGTGTCTGTTTCCCGCTCTATAAATTCATAAGTCCGCTAGCACCAGTTCTGTGCAAACTTTGGAAAGCAGCAAACCTTTGGGAGCCCTTCATTGCATTTAGTTGGGAAGCGAGGGCTGATTTCGAAGTCGGTTTCGACTCGACCGGGTTGCAACGGTATTCCATCACAGGAAACCCCGGCGATCTGATTGACGGGTTTTATTTTGATGATTATGAAGGTATCGAGCCGACTCCTGGTCTTATCGGCAATCTGAACGTGGGCACGGGCGATCAAAGTTCTGCAAGTTCCGGGTTAGGTGCGGCTGCGACGCGCAGTGATGAGCCTCAGATTCGCGTTCTTGGCGGAGTAGGTTTCGGGGTGGCGGCAGGCAAGGATATCGCCAGTATCTTTATTGCCAAAATTGGACTCGAAGCGACGGGTTTCATTGGATGGGATTACAACTTTGCAGACCCAAACGGCGATGGTCGCATTCGCGCAACCGAGTTTGACGTGATGGCCGGATTCTCTCCGGATTACGTGACGGAGACGTACGCTGGCACCGGCGAAGATGTTTATGATCAAGGGCTTCGAGTTGAGGTTCGCTTCGATGTTTTCGCGCGACTCAAAGCGTTCATCACCATTGTTGACCTCCGCATTAACATTTTAACGATCGGGTTCACGATCCCAGCCATCAATCCGGATCTTTCCGGAGCTCCGGACTTGGGCACATCTTCCAATGGAACTTTGACACTTAACTTTGCGAGTGGACAGGACAACACTCTGTACGTTGGTGCGTCAAGTGAACCTGACGACTTGGGGCGTCAGGACATTATCGTCTCCGGTCAAAACTATTATGAAACGTTTGTCAAAGTTAGCCGAATTGAAGGCGTGGCCGGTACTGGCGATGACGCTGTCTTCGTAAGCGATCTGGTCCTCCTCCCATTGTTGTTGAATGGTGGTGGTGGCGATGACACGCTGGTCGCGGGTTCGGGGCCGGCAACCCTCATCGGTGGAGCAGGTGATGACCATCTTGTTGGTGGTAAATCCGATGACCAACTGTGGGGTGACGAAGGGCCGGGCGAATCGGTTCTCGTCAACGGTGGTGATGACACAATCTTTGGTGGTGATGGCATGGACGTCATTCGGGGTAGTGTTGGGCGAGACGTGATTCGTGGTTGGCGAGATGACGACGATATCTCCGGTGGAGATGGCGCAGATTTAATCGATGGCGGGACCGGCAATGACACCATCGATGGTGGGGCCGGTGATGACGATTTGCTGGGAGGTCTGGGAAAGGACGTGATCTATGGAGACCTCGGCAGCGATGTCATCTCGGGAGGTCGCGATCAGGATCTCATTTACGGTGATAGCCAGCCGACCGCCTCGGTTGCCAGTTCGTTCCTGCTCACTTTGGCGGCTAGCGAAACCGATGATGATCAAATCTTTGGTGGCCTGGGCAATGATAAAATCTTCGGAGGACCGGGTGCCGATCATATCCAGGGCGAGGGGCACAACGATCAACTTGACGGCGAGGATGGCATTGATCTTGTCGAGGGTGGCGGAGGAACGAACCAGACCACCGGAGGATTGGGAGACGATCTGCTAACCTCCCGTAACGGAAATGACATTTTGAACGGCGAGGAAGGTGATGACACCTATCAGGTTTTCTTCGAGGGTGGCAAGACTCAATCACTGATTCAGGTCGTGGACCGTGGATCGGCAGAAGACACGGATGTGTTGGTCGTGTTCGGTACTCTCTTGGCTGATCAGTTTTTGTTGCGAGCGGATGCCAGCGGCGCGAATGCATTCGTCGCCCTCGTGAACGACCCTGATTACGACATTACCGACCCTGCTTACGATCCAACCGTCGAGAGAGCCAATTACTTTGGTGTCGAGCGGATTGTCGTCAACGGTGGCTTTGGGGACGACAAATTCGCTGTCGATGACACTGCGGCTGAGATCACACTGAATGGGGAAAGCGGGAATGACACTTTCCAAATCGGACAGCTATTTCGGTCACAACGAACCAAGGAATATGCGAACGTCGCGATTGGTGATGTGTTGGCAACCATTGAAACCACTCGAGGCTTCCTTTCCAACGGAATCAGTCAACCGATGACGGCCAATGGCGGCCTTGGTAGTGATCGCTTCGTTGTTTTCCACAATAAGGCTGTGCTTTCACTTAATGGTGATGAGGGTGACGACAACTTCGAAGTTCGCGCGTTCGCCTTAGCGGGATCACAGGAGCCTCAAAGAGAACGCACCGATATCACTGGGGGCGGTGGTGCCGACTTAGTTCAATACGCGGTCAATTCGCCGGTAAATATCAATGGCGGTGATGGATTCGATACGTTGATTGTGATCGGTACTGAATTTGGGGATGACTTTGTGGTGACGAACAAAGGAGTGTTCGGTGCGGGTTTGACGATTAACTTCGTCAATATCGAATCCTTAAGAGTGGATGGCGCCGAGGGGAATGATCGCTTCTTTGTCGAGAGCACCGGCGAGGATTTTTTAACCGAACTGTTCGGAGGACTGGGAGAAGACACTTTCAATATGTCAGGCGACACGCCACCGGTTGTTAGTAATGATCTGCTAGGACACAGCGGGATCGTTACAAACGATGTCACGCAGTCAAACGACGTACGCTACCAAGACCTGATTTTGCATGGTGTATCCGCCAACGTGGCCGACAATGACGAGCCGTTTGTCGTGATTCGCCAAACGGATGGGTCCTCGGTTGTAGGCGAGAGCAGCGACGGCGATTTGTTCTTCGTCGATTCGTATGAGGTTGTCTTGACGAGACAACCACAGCCAGGATTTGACGTGCTGGTAAAGGCATTGGCACCGATCCCCACACCCGACCAGAGAGAACTGGGGGCTTTGGCATTTCGAATGCGAAGCTCTTCGACGGGTTCAGATCAAAAAGCAGACGGTTCGGTGGTGACTCTCCGCTTTACATCGCAAAACTGGTACATCCCACAGCAAGTTGAAATCCTGGCGGATGACACCGAACTGATCGACACCGGACGGCTGTTTACACGGGAAGAGTTGATCGGAGAAGATGCGCTTTTCCAATACGACGACATTGCCTATGAAGGTCGTCGGTCGACTGTTATCAACCACTTGGTGGTTTCAGAAGCTGCGACGGTTGAAGGGAGGCCCGTCAGCATCGAGGCTAGTCCTACATTGACCATCGTGACGGACCGGCCGTTCTATGAGTTCCCTGATCGCCAGGTCACAGTCACCTTACAAGACGGTTCGACGCAAACGCGCCGAATCGTCAATGCGGATTTCATTGACGGAACAATGAGATTGCTCGTTGACCGTTCTTGGAGTTCAAGTAGCGAACTTCCGGATTCAAATAGCAATTACACAATTAGCTTAGATGGTGTCACGCTCGCAGGTAGCCCCGTAGCAGCGTCGAATCCAAGTATCACCGTTGCTGACCCACTTGATCCTGCGAATCCTTACTTGGATAACGTTGAAGATCTGCTCGGGCGACAAGTTACGATTGTCGGTGGAAAAGGCACCGGTCAGACCCGCTTTATCTCAGGCGTTGAGGCTGTGATTCATCTCGAAGGATCCACCGGCGGTCTCTTCACTCCCGTTCCCCCGGACGGTGCGACGACATTTCAATTCGATTTCGAGCTTACCAACGGCAATGCGCCGGTGGACGTGACCTCCGATGCGGTTCTACGAGTTACCGCCACGGGTGACTTCAATAATCTTGGTGAACAACTGAGTGTCGACGTCGACGGTATCCTCGCATCCAACCTGTTTGGTGATTCCGCGGGGAGGTTTTATCGTGAGATGGTTGTGGATATTCCGATCGAACAAAGTCAGTTGCGGCAAATGCTCGCTGATGGCTCGATTGAGCTAACTTTCACGCCTTCTCAAGCTGCAGACGCAAGCGTCAATGTCGATGACTTTGACGAATCCCAATCCGAAGTCGTCTCTTCTTTACTGTTTGAACTGAATTTTACCGCGAATGCATCGACGACCAACTTCTTGCCCGACACAACGGGTGATTTACGGCTTGGGTTAGATCGAGGTTGGCTGGAAACCGATGTTCCGGATGCGAGTAGCCTTTATCAGATTCGGATCGACGATAGCTTGGTCGGGCGCGTTTCCGCTTTTGACGAAAACCCCACAAATCTACCCGCCGATCAGAGTTTCCCTGCATCTCTGGATCAAAGATCAACAATCAGTGACGACTTCCGCGATTTCAGCAGTTCGAATCTGGGCCCTGAAGGGTTGAGGGGCGCCGTCATCCAAATTGTTGGTGGACCCGGTGCTGGACAAGAGCGCCTGATTCTGGGTGCAGATTTATCTGACACGTTGGGCCACACCTTGATGCTCAATGGCCCCTGGAATACGGATCCCGTTCCCGGTGAGAGTCTCTATCGAATTGCACGCTACGATTCGCTATCGATCCCCAGCGTATCGGTTGAAATTGACGACAATGATGCCGCTGGTTTGATCGTCCAAGAAGTTCAGGGCTACCAAGCCAATTCAAGCTTTGCCGAGTCACAGACGCAAACGAATGTCGCTCAGGGTAACGTACTCGGTTTTGACTTTGATGTGGCCAATCTGCCACCCACCAACGATGGGATCATCACGGTGACCGCCGTCGCGGACCTTGACACCAATAACGAGTATTTAACCCTGGATATTGAAGGTGTGGTGACGCAGGATTTGTTCGTCGCCGATGGATTGCAATCGGGCGAAGTCTCAACAGCAATTTCGTTGACGCCCCTTCAGATGGCGCAGGTTGCCTCGGACGGGTTCATCCGTGCGTCGCTCACACCCTCCTCGGAAGTCGATGACTTTGGCGGATACGTGACCCTGACACTTGATTTTTCGTCAAATCTCCCCAAGGACAGTGACACGATCACGGCTGTAATCGAAGGTGGTGACGGGAATCATCTTGGTGAAAGAGATGTTCTACGCCTTCGGCTTTCACGTGTACCGACAGCAGAGACGACCGTATCGCTGCATTACGATGGTGTTCAACTCCAATTACAGCAGTTGAATGGAACCGCATTTCCCCAAGATGAACTCGTTTTCGATTCATCGAACTGGAATTTGTTTCAGGATGTTATGGTGGTGGCGGCCCACGATCAAATCCGAGAAGGCTTTCATACCGAGTTGATCGAGTTTTCAGTCGTATCAGCTGATGTCGATGAACCGCGTGTTCAAATTGATCGCTTTAATATCGATGACGACGAGGCAATCGAGTTTGTCGGCCTAAGTCGCATGCCCGTGAGCATCGCGAGCCACGTTGATGTCCTGACTAACCAAAGTCAGTTGAGCGTTTTCGACGTCGCGGGACTGCTCTCCGAAGACGATGATTTCTACAATGGCTTTGCCTTGATCCTGGGCGACGAATCGCGTCAGATTGTTGATTACATCGGCAGCTCTCGCACGATTTTGGTCGAACCGGCCTTCACAACACCGATCGCGACAGGGGACCAGGCTCGAATTGGAGTGGGTGTGCTCTACGATGACCAATTCTTGGTGGAAGGAACCGAAGGCGGAACGACGGCAGCCCCCGTATTTGAGGTCACCAGCAACAAACTGATTTTCCGCGCGAATGGAGAATTCACGACCGTCGTCGGAGATGACCTAGGAATCACTTATCAGTACACCAAACCAGGATTTGATGACGTCTTCACCAAACCAGTATTGGTCCGAATCAGTGATGCCGACGCACCCACCGTTTTGGTTCGCGAAACGGGCGGTTCAACCGATGTTATCGAAGTCAGGCAGGTTGAAACGCCACAGACGCCAAACGAGATACCGGCAGGATTCAATGCAACCGGTTCTCCGTGGGAAGATGTGTATGAATTGGTGCTAACCGCAGCTCCCGTTGACGATTCTGGCGTCGGAAACGGTGTAGTTGAGGTGTTGGTGACTCCGGAAATAACGAAGACCACTCGAACAGGAGGTATTCGCACCGACCGTGTTCAGGTGCAAATCTTCGACATCGATCAACTCGGCAGCTCACGAGTGATCAACGAACAAAACGGGAACTTGACGGTCCGTTTCGACCAGACCAACTGGGACACTCCCGTTCGAATCGGTGTGCGGGCAATTGATGATTCCCAAGTCGATGGCAGTGACACCAAAGTATTTGCCGATGGTCCCAATGTGGTCAGCGGCATCTTGGGCCCGGTTGTCGTTGATGGTGCTGGTGGAGACGGGTCGTTGGTCGGCATTGCTGCTCCCGTCATGCTGCCCAATGAAACAAATCTCAAAGCGAAATTCGGCGAGATCATTGCCATCAACGGACGAGATGTGACTCTCGAACTTTCTTCAGAGCAGATAGCGGAACTCGGTCTACAGAGTGATCTGAGTGATCTCGATCAGCTAGTTGGCCGTACCTTCGAGGTTGTTGCTTCAAATCCGACAGTCGATTGGCTATCCGTATTTCCCACTGCCGAGACTGGGAGTTCGAATGACCCGGTGATTGGCCAGTTTCGCCTAATTGAGCATGTCACGAACGTGGGTGGCCAAATTGTTCTCCATTTGAATGAAAGATTCGGTGTAACCGGCGAGCAAGTGACGAATCTTTCAACACAAAACCTCACCGGGACGATAGCAACTGACAGTCTGATCGATGACCCTGACATCAATCAAGACAATGATCAAATGACGACCGATGGTGATTTCGCTGGGGAGTCTTTAGCAGGACTGATCGTTGAAATCCTGGATGGATCCGGCAATGTGGTTGAAAGCCAGCGGATACTACGAAACACATCTGATTCGTTGACAGTGGAATCTCCTTGGAGCAGTGATCTGTTAGCCGATACGGTTTACCGCATCAAAAGAACGACATTCGATGTCACCTTGTCTCGGGAAGCAAGGTTGAAGCTTGGGTTGGCCAGCTTGGAAGAACTTCCCGGACGTTTCATGGAAGTTTTTGACGCGGCAGGCGGTCTGCTTGGCGTTGGGCCGATTACTTACGCAGAAGATCACGTCAATGGTGAGACCAGACTAACGGTGGCGGCTGACTTCTCAGGTCTTGCGATCGACAACTTCGTGATTCGAAACGATGACTTGATCAAGGATTACGCGATCACCGAGGAGAGCCTGAACTTCTTTGTGAATGAGCCAGACCTGGTTGATGTGATGTTCGTTCACGATGAAGACAGCCCAGCCGACAGCACTGGCTATCTGACCGCCAGCCGACTGTGGGGGCTTAATATGGGGCCCGATGTGACGATTGGAAATCGCTTACGAGCCGGCGGTATCACCTATGGAAACCTGGAGGTATTGCAGCTCGACTTAGGTAGCGGAAATAACGATTTCAATGTCCTCGGAACACACATTCGAGCCGATGACCCGGAGACAGAGGAAAACGATTTCTTCCAGACCTGGACCTTCATCAACACGGGTGACGACACCGAATGGCAAGGTGTCCAGGGTGACTCGGTTTCGGTCGCTGTGGATCAGACCAGGATCGAACAGGTCATTGAAGGAACCGTGACTTTGGGCGCGAACCCGACTCCATCCCAATTTGCAAAGATCCATGCTGCCAATGCACCGTTCGGGGCGACGGATCGACTTGCCGGCTATACCTTGACCGTCAACCCAGGCACCGGTGAGCAGCAGGTTCGTACCATTCTTGGCAACACACAAGATACGGTATTCATTGATGGCGTTTGGGATGAAGTTCCAACTGGAGATCCCTATGAGATTGCCAACCCGGCTGACGGCGCTTTGGCGATTAACACCCAGGCGGGTGATGATGTCGTTGATGCGAGGGGGTCGACATTGGGGATCGTGGTCTTCGGCGGACTTGGCGACGACACAATCAATGGTGGCAGTGGCGCTGATATCATCTTCGGTGACGAGGGACGGGTTGATTACTTTAATAGCGAGGGCGCTATCGTGACCCGACTCGGGACCGCGCCGGCACCAATCGAGGGCGTGGTCACTCAAGAGGTCACTGCAGGTAGTCTGACGACCTTGGTCGATGCGAACGCTTCGTTCCCGGTGCCTGATGATTTTGCTGCTCACGACGCGGACGACATCGGTTTATTCGGACTTTTTGTCGATATTAACGACGGCGCTGGGTTCCTGCAGGAGCCGCTGCTAATAAGCGGGAACGATCGCACTGCCCTGTCTTTGCAGGAACCTGGTTTCAATATCAATGAGGATCTCCCTGGAAGCGATAACAACAACCCGAGCAAATATCGGATCTCCACTTACCCTGAAGACCAGACCGACGGGGTGGTCCGCGAAGCCAACCTCCTCATCACGGTGAACAATGACGAGGGCGGGATCGACTTGATCCTTAGCGGGGCAGGCGACGACCAAGTCTTCGGCGGCATTGGAGCCGACAGCATCGATGCCGGAGAGGACAACGACACCATCGTCGGGGATGCGGGACGGATCGACAAAGTGACCCAGGGCGAGTTTGGCGAAGTCATACGCGGTGATGCGGGTCGCCTCTATGGTGTGGGAGCCGGGTTGGATGAGGATCTTAATGTCGGCAACCGGTTTGTTCGTACGACAGACTCGAACCACGGTGGTGATGATGACATCTTGGATGGTGATGGCGATGACGTCGTGCTCGGTGGGTTCGGCAGCGACTACATCAACTACGAACGCCCCACCACCCCGGATGCCGAACCGGCCCCGATCCTTGGACAGGCTGGTGATGACATCATCATTGCTGACAACGGTTACGCCAAGCTCGACTCCATTCAAAACAATCGTCCTATCAAACTGGTCACCTACGAGCCCGAGGTGGGCGGACAAGACTTTGTCTATGCCAATGAGGGGCGAAAGATCGTCTTCGGAGGCGCTAAGGAAGACTCAATCGTCGCTGCCGGGGATCACAGCGCTGACATCCTCGTCGGTGACGAGGGCTTTGCACTATTTGATGAAGACACCGGTGAACTGACTTTAATCTCGACCCATACACCGCTTGTCGGGGCACGTGACACACTAATTGCGGGGGCAGCCTCGAACGTCCTGGTTGGTGGCAGCGGTGGCGATGACATCCAAGGCGGATCGGTCCGTGATGTGGTGTTGGGCGATAACGGACATATCGCTTTTAACCCCGACGGCACGATCAAGAAGATCAGCTCCAATATGGTGAGCCTCGACACCGAACTAGAGGTTGTCACGCTTCCCCATATCGGTGGCAACGATGACATCGAGGTCGGGAACGGCAACGACATCGTCATTGCGGGTGTAGGAAGCGACTATGTCAACTGGGATTCCAGCGGTACTCTCCCCGAACCTCGAATTGGCGAAGATACAGGGAAAGATGTCATCATCGGGGACAGTGGCGAAGCGATCTTCAAGATCTACAACGGTCTCGAGGCACTCTCCGAAATCCGATCGATCGATGATACCCAAGGTGGACCGGACAAGATCTGGACCGATGGTGGCTTTGACGTCGTGATCGGGGGTGCCGGTGGAGACGACATCGACGCCGGAACCGATGACAGTCGAGATATCGTGCTGGGCGATAGCGGAGAAGTCTTCTTCTTCGACAACGAGTATGAAGTCGTCCAAAAGATCAAAAGCACCACGCCCGCGTCCGGTGGCAGCGACGAGATCATCGTGGGCGGTGGTGACGACATTGTCATCGGCGGTGCCGACGATGATTTCATCAACTACACCCGCGAGGGTCTGCAGATCGAAGGCGATACCGGTGCCGACATCATTATTGGTGACAGTGGCGAAGCGATCTTAGATTTCGATACCGAAAACCTGACCGGCATCGTGCGTGAGATTCGCACCACCGCGCCGGAACATGGTGGCAACGATCTGATTTACGCCGCCGACGGATCCGACGTTGTTCTTGGCGGAATGGCCAATGACACCATCGATGGTGGATCCGACAACAGCAGTGATATCGTCGTGGGCGATAATGGATACGCCCTGTTCGACGAACTCGGACGATTGATCGAGGTCAGCACCGCTGACCATGACTTTGGTGGCGTCGATATCATCACGACTGCCAATGCCCGTGACTATGTTATGGGGGGCGACGCAGAGGACACCATCCGAACCAATGGTGGTCACGATGTGGTTCTCGGTGATACCGGTAACATGAAATGGACCCAGACCACCGATCCACCGACCCTCATTTCGATCACATCACCCTCAGAAGACACCGGTCACGGTGGATCAGATTGGATCGATGCC
>JBMYRF010000055.1:0-20143 GCA_049602075.1 Rubripirellula sp. | reverse complement strand
CTCCTCGCCAACGTCGACCATGTTGACCACCAGGTCATCGACGACGCGTGATTTGACTTTGGTCGCGCCCCAGAGTCCGGCCAATGCACCGCCACCGACAATGGCGTAGGTCGCAATCCCAGTTAGTTGCTGGACCATGACACCATCGTCCAATTTGGTGCCGGTGGCGGTCAGCGCGACCGACATCAACGCGATGCCGGGGAATGCACCAAACATCGCCCAGAACACAATCGCCATCGGATGGAATCCGAGCACGCTGTATTCCTTCAACGGTTTGCTGATCACTTCACCTTCGCGAATCGATTCGTTGACTCGCGTAAACATCCGCTCGAACATGGCGTTGCCGGCCGTCTCGCGGGTGATATTAATCGCTTCCAAAATCGGCACACCACTGCTGACCAGCGTACCGAGTGTTCGTGTGGTTCGAGCCAAAATGTTCTTCTCGATCAAACTGCCAAAGATTGGCACCTTGATAATGAACATGTCGAAACCCATTCGGCCATGCCGAAACTTGCGCATCAACTTGACCAAAATCAGCAGGCAGATCGGCATCAAGATTAGCAAGAACCAGTAACCCGCGATGTAGTTACTCATTGCGATTAAGAGCAACGTTGGGGCAGGCAGTGTCAGGCCAAATTCTTCAAACATCGTTTCGAACGTTGGCACGATGAACAACATGATGAATGTCAGGATCAAGGTCGCAACCAAGACCACGACGATCGGGTAGATCAAGGCGCCTTTGACTTTTCGTTTCAGCGACTCGGCTCGCTCCAAGAAGTCGGCCAGACGTTGCAGAATGGTTTCCAGAGCACCACCGGCCTCACCCGCTTTGATCATGTTGACGTACAAGCGGCTGAAGACTTTGGGCGATTTACTCATCGCCTCGCTCAGCGTCGCCCCGCCTTCGATCTCATCGCACGTATCCATCAATGCGTTTTTCAGCTTGCCCGGCTTCTGGTTGTTTTCCAGAATTTTCAAACTGCGAAGAATCGGCAGACCAGCGTCCTGCAAAATCGACAACTGGCGAGTGAACGCGCAGATGTGCTTGGTCTTTGCTCCACCAATTCCGAAGGAGCGTTTCTTACCACCCGACCGACTTTGGGCCGCAGAAGTTTGCTTCTTCTCTGAGATCTTCGTGACGAAGTATCCCATCTGGCGAATCGTAGTTTGCGCCTCTTCCTCGTTGGACGCATCGATTTCGTCCCGGATCTCTTCTCCGGTCGCATCCATCGCTTCGAATTGATAGACAGGCATGGGGTGTTACCCTCTCGTCTTTAGTCGGATGTCTGTAGACGTTGTTGATTGATGTTGATTGATGTTGATTTGGAACATCGGCAGTCGCTCGCCGATGGTTTATTTTTCGTGGTCGCTTGCTGTTCTTTGCCGGCGGTCGTTACCTCACCCAGACGAATCATTTCCGTCCGCTTACTCGGCCACCGTTTCTCGAATGACTTCGTCCAGCGTCGTGATTCCGTCGGCAGCGACGGAGATTCCAAAATCTCTCAGTGGCGTCATCCCATGCTTACGGGCTTCATCGCGGAGCTCGTCGGTGGACGCGTTGGCAAGGACCATTTCTCGCATCGTGTCGTTCATGACCATGAGCTCGAAGAGAGCGATACGGCCTTTGTAGCCGGTGTTGTTGCAATTATCGCAGCCTGTCCCCTTGAAGAACGTTTGCCCTTCGATGTCATCTGGGTTCAACCCAAGATCCTGCATCATCGCGCTGCTGACGCTCGCTTCCTCTCGGCACTTCGTGCAGACGCGCCGCACTAACCGTTGAGCGAGAATCGCTTCGACGGTTGCGCAAATCATGAACGGCTGGATGCCCATGTCTTTCAAGCGAGTGACCGTTGCCGGGGCATCGTTGGTGTGCAACGTGCTGAACACCAAGTGCCCGGTGAGTGACGCCTGGATAGCGATCTCGGCCGTTTCCAAGTCGCGAATCTCGCCGACCAAAATCGTATCGGGGTCCTGCCGCAGGATGGCTCGCAAACAACCGGCAAAGGTGACACCAACATCGGTATCGATCGGAATTTGGATGATGCCATCGATGTCGTATTCGACCGGATCCTCGGTTGTGATCAACTTGTCCTTGATGTCATTCAATTCGGTCAACGATGAATAAAGCGTGGTGGTTTTACCGCTGCCCGTGGGACCAGTGACCAACACGATTCCGTTGGGTCGATCGATGGCGGATCGAAAGGCATCCAGCATGTCTCCGTCCATACCGACATTTTCGAGGCTCAGGTTGACCACACTTCGGTCAAGCACTCGCATGACGACACTCTCGCCAAAGATGGTCGGCAGCACACTGACTCGCAAGTCGACGGGGTGACCACCCACCATCAATTCGATTCGACCATCCTGTGGCATACGACGCTCGGCGATGTCCAAGTCCGCCATCACCTTAATCCGCGTGGTAATCGCGAATGCCAAGTGACGAGGAGGTGGTACCATCTCGTACAACACACCTTCCGCTTTGATTCGAATCCGGAACTCATCCTCGAACGGCTCAAAGTGAATGTCGCTAGCGTGATCCTTAATGGCCAACAACAGCACCATGTTGAGCAGCTTTCGGACCGGTGCGGAATCAGCCAACGCCTCAGCATCGGTAATATTGAACTTCTCTGTTTCCAACGCCGAAATGGCAGCCTTCAGCTCTTCGTCATCCGCGAGTTGTTGAACCAGTTTCTCAACGCTCTCGGTTTCGCTGTCGTAGTGCCGCGAGATGGATTGCATCACATCCCGCTCGGTCGCTACCACCATCGATATTTCATAACCCAGGAAGGTTCGCAACTCATCCTGAATGGTTAGGTTTTGTGGATCACAAGTAGCGATGGTCAGCAGGTTGTGTTCGAACTTCAGCGGCACCACTCGATACAACTGGGCCATCGTCTCACTGATCTTCTCAATGACCTCTTCGTCAAACTCGAACTCCTCGAGCGAGACGGTTTGCATTCCCATCTGCTCGGCGAGCGCCTGGATCAGCTGCTCGTCAGTGATGAGCTGCATGTCCTCTGCGATGCGACCAAGCAGCGCCCCGGGCTGCTGTTCTTGTTCTTCAAGAACGATTTCCAGCTGCTCGTCGGTTAAGAATCCGAGGTCGACGAGGATCTGTCCAATGCGACGTGGTGCCATAGGTATGCCCAGGTAATTACTGGTCTTTGTTTGCTGTGTTCAGATGTTTGCTGTGTTCAGATTTTCTGCAGTTAGCCAGGATTTGTTTCTGCCAGCGAACTCGCTCTGGCAGGCGAGACCGCGTCACTGTGGCTGGCCAGGGCCGGCTGGCACAGCCAATTGCTTGAAATCTAATGGCCTTGTGAAACTAGCTCTCTTCCGGGACGGGAATGGCCTCATCACCCTCGCCGCGGCGAGATTGCACGATCCGTTTCGCCAAATCGTCAGGACGATGCGCTTTTGATAGCGCATCTTCGACGCTAATGGTTTCTGACTTCCAATGCCCGTACAAAGCGTCATCCATCAGCTGCATCCCGAACTTGGCACCGGTCTGCATCGCACTGTTGATACGGAACGTTTTGTTTTCGCGAATCAGATTCGAAACCCCTGGCGTCACAACCAGCACCTCGTAAGCGGCCACTCGGCCACCACCGACTCGTGGAATCAGCGTCTGAGCGACCACGCCGATCAACGTACTCGCCAACTGCGTTCGAATCTGGTCTTGCAGGTTGCCTGGGAAGGCATCAATGATTCGGTTGACGGTCCCCTGAGCACTGTTGGTGTGCAAAGTACCGAAAACAATGTGCCCTGTCTCTGCCGCGCTAATCGCCGCTTCGATCGTCTCAAGGTCGCGAAGCTCACCCACCAAAATCACGTCGGGGTCTTGCCGCAGAGCACGACGAATCGCCTCGGAGAAACTCGGGACATCAACGCCGACTTCACGCTGATTGATCGTGCTTTCGATGTGGTCGTGGTAAAACTCGATCGGGTCTTCGATTGTGATGATGTGGTGATCGACCGTCTCGTTCAACAAATTGATCAAGCTTGCCAGGGTCGTACTCTTCCCTGAACCGGTCGGCCCTGTCACAAGGAACAAACCACGCGGGCGATGAACCAACTTTACCACCGCATCCGGCAGCCCCAGTTGTTCCGGGGTCAGTTTGTCGTTCGGGATCTGTCGCAGCACCATCGAGATGAAGCCACGTTGTTTGAAAATCGAGACTCGGAAACGTGCCGCGTCGCCAAATGCGAAGCCAAAGTCAGCACTTCCCGCTTCTTGCAACTCCCGCTGGCACCGCTCGGGAGTAATGCTCTTCATCAACCCCACGGTGTCTTCGGCGTCCAGTTTCTTCGTTTCCAATTTCCGCATTCGACCGTGGAGTCGAAAGACAGGTGGCTGTCCAACCACAATGTGAATGTCACTGACCCCCTGCTTGATGGCAGCCTGCAGCAGTTTGTCGATCAGAACCGTAGCCAATGGATAAACTCCCTATGAACAGGCTGCTTTAGCCTCTCGTGCTTATGTTGAGGTGAATCGCTGGGCGTTTTACCCAGCAAGGCAAGATGTACCAACCTAACCGATGTAACGGTTGAACGATCGCTAGGTCGAAATCTTTCTAGGACAAGTTTGAAAAGTGGACTCCCCGATGCGGGCAGCGGGATGCCTCCGTCTGCCGTGGCAATGGATCTATTATCGCGACCAACGCAAGCAATTCTAGCTTTGGCGGCTGTTTTGCCATTCTCTTGGCACGAAGGGCAGCGACCGCAACTCTCTAGGCCGAGGCACCGGGGTGAAGCGGGCCGGCCCAAAAAACAGCACCGGAGGGCTAACCAGCAACCACCATGTGGGTGGAATCCTGCACGCACGGCAGGATGGGATTACCAACCGCAACAAAACATGATTCCCGGCAGCGCCGGGAATCGCACCACTGCCCAATTGGACGAGGCGAAGGCCTAGAGCGAGTCGAGATCGGAGACGATATGCTGAAGCGCCAGAGTCTCCTGCTCGGTCTTTTTCGCGACCCGATAGACCTCCTCGAAGGTGGTAATCCCGCGAATGACCTTTAGCATTCCATCGGCGTAAAGCGTTGACATACCGTTGTTTATCGCCTCTTGCCGAATCTCATTGGTGGGAGAACCCTTGAACATGTGTTCACGCAACCGATTGTTGATCAACATCAACTCGTAGATCCCGATCCGCCCGCGGTATCCAGTCCGACCACAGTAGGGGCAACCCTTGCCTCGCGTGAACTCCGCTTGCTTCACCATTTCAGGTGGCAGCCCGGCATCTTCGATCACACTTTCGGGTGGTTTGTACCTCACCTTGCAGCGAGGGCAGATCGTTCGCACCAAACGCTGTGCAAGCACGGCAATCACACTGCTGGCGACCATATAACCCGGTACACCGATGTCCACCATTCGACTGATGGCACTGGGCGCATCGTTCGTATGTAGCGTACTGAATACCAGGTGTCCAGTTAATGAGGCCTGGATTCCCATCGAAGCGGTCTCGTGGTCACGCATCTCACCGACCAGGATGATGTTGGGGGCCTGCCTCAGCATAGCGCGAATAATGAGGGCGAAGTCGAGCCCGATATTGTGGCGAACCTCCACCTGATTGATGCCTGGCAGGTAGTACTCGACTGGGTCTTCGGCCGTGATGATCTTTCGGTCAGGCCGATTCAACGCGTTCAAGGCGGCATACAGGGTGGTCGTCTTGCCTGAACCGGTTGGGCCGGTGACGAGGACGATTCCGTTGGGACGACGGATCAGGTTGTTGAAGGCTCGGAAGTCACGCTCACTGAGACCGAGCTGACGGACCCCGACCTTGATATTGTCCTTATCGAGAAGCCGCATCACGCTCGACTGACCGTGGTTGGTCGGAATGATGCTGACACGGAGATCGAGCTGCTTATCTCCCACCGTGATCTTGATCCGCCCGTCCGTCGGCCGCCGCTTTTCGGAGATGTCGATTTTGGAGAGGATCTTGATACGGGCGATGATCGCCGAGAGCATCCGGCGAGGTGCATTTTCGCGTTCGACACAGACCCCGTCGATTCGGTAGCGAATTCGTACTCGATCCTCAAATGGCTCGATGTGAATGTCGCTGGCTCGCAGCTGCACCGCCTCCTGAATCATCAGATTGACCAGTCGAATGACCGGTGCACTGCTGTCATCGACCTCCGCCTCATCGTGCGACTCAGCATCGGCGTCCGTTTCAGTGAAGTCGATCGCCGTATCGGTGAATTCCTGCAACATCGAGTCAGCCGACTCACCTTCGACCTGACCGTAGTACCTATTGATCGCCCCGGTGATGGCCCCCTTGGGCGCCAGTGCGGTCTCAATCTTTCGGTTGAGGATAAAACGCAGCTTTTCGATGGTTTCGAGGTCAAACGGATCAGAAACAAGGATCCTCAAAGCTCCATCCTGCTCGTCGTAGGGCAGCACATTGTTTTCCCGAGCGACTGATTCCGGGACCAGTTCGATCACATCGTCTCGAATCTGGGCCGATCTCAAATCGACGTAGGGAATCTTGTTATGCTTGGCCATCGCCTCGGCTACTTCCTCCGGCGTGGCATACTCCATTTGGATCAAGACGTCCCCAACATCAGCGTTGGTCGTCTTGGCGACCTCCTCGGCTTCAGTCAGTTGGTCGAGGCTGATCACCCCTTGTTTGAGTAGCAAGTCGGTAAAAGACTGCATGACTCGGCTCATCGCGTCGTCCCTAAGAGGTCAAAGAAAAGAAAAATCGGCCCAACTCCCCCAGGATAACAGACGATTCCCCCCAAACATCAACGTGAATCGGATTTTTGGCCGAGGAGTCCGTTAGAACCAGGTCGCGACTCAGAAATAAAGCAAAACCACCAGCGAGGTCAACAACTGCCAAGCCTTGCAAACCCCAAGCCTTGCAAACCAGGCATCTTCCGGCGTAGCAGGAAGATCAAGATCCGCCAAGCTTTGCGACCCGTCGCCGCGCCATGCCGACTTCCAGACCCCCCATTACTATCTGGACACGTGTGCACGTTCTGATAGAATCAGAGGCGTCGCGTTCGCCGCGTAGCGTCCCAGGTTTGCCCAGTTTCCTCGGATCGCCCCAACTTTGCCCCCGCAGGAATTCGCCGATGTCGAGCCAGATGACCGATCGCCAACAGAACGTCTACGAGATGATTCGGGCATTGATTGTCAAACGAGGATATGGACCGACCGTCCGGGAGATTGGCGAACATTTTGGCATCAAGAGCCCCAACGGCGTGATGTGCCACCTGCGTGCCCTGGAACGCAAAGGCCTGATCCGTCGCAGCCCGAACAAGAGTCGGGCGATTGAACTGGTCGAAGGCTTCGACCGACTCGGGCAATCCTTACCGTTGGCCGGAATTGTCGCTGCGGGCCCCACGACGCTTGCTTTCGAGCAAAGTGATCGAGTCGATTTCAGCGAGATGTTCTTCAAGGACGACCGATTCATCCTTCGAGTCTCCGGAGACTCGATGATCGACGCCCATATTGCCGACGGTGACTACGTCGTCATCCAAAAACAAGACACTGCCGAAGCGGGGCAAATGGTCGTCGCGCAAACGAGCGAAGGCGAAGCCACACTCAAATATTGGTATCCCGAATCGGATCGTATACGACTGCAACCCGCGAACGCAGAAATGGCTCCGATCTATGTCAAGGATGCTCGCGTCATCGGCATTGCAGTCGGAGTCGTGCGAGCCGGCGTCTAGGACCAAACGCCGGAAAATCGCCGCCAGGAAAACAGCTCCATTGAACCAATCAATAACGGCCTCAGACGGCGGGTCATCGCGGTGGAAACAGCCGGGGGACGTGCTGCCGAAACGGCGGCTAGCGCCGGGCCGCTCAGATGATTTGCAGGCTAACCGATGCAACAGCAACAGACGGTGAACGCAAGTTCTGGGCCGCGCGTCGCTTTGCCTCTAGAACCAAATGATCGCTGCGATCCCAACAGGGATGCACCACCAAGCGAACCAATGCAACCGATCGCGACGAGACCAGCGGATCAACCAACCAAGTGCCAGAATCCCGACGGTGAATGCGACACCAGCACCGACCGCGAGTTGCAATAACGAAAACTCCATTGGGACACCGTCGGAATAGTTACTCCAAACGTCTTTCATTTCCAAGACAGTCGCCCCGAGAATCGCAGGGATCGCCAACAGGAAAGAGAAAGTCACCGAGTCCTCATTCTTCAGCCCCATCAATCGGCCACCAAGAATCGTTGAACCGCTGCGACTGACACCGGGCAGGATCGCGAATGCCTGAAAGCAGCCGATGACGAAGGCGTTTGCATGCGACATCAGTTCGTACTCGCCTTCGCGTGGCTTGAGCCTTCCCAAAACAAGCAACATCGATGCAGTCACCAACAGCATGGCACCAGCGAGCACCGGGTTACGGAGCAGGTATCCGAACTGGTACTTGATCGTCAGACCGATCACGACGGCAGGAAGAGTCCCCACGATCAACCGTGAAATCACTCTGCGGTCTTTGGTCAGCAAACGGAGGATGCGTCGCCAGTAAACGACCAGAATCGACCCCAGCGTGCCGGCATGCAAAATGATCTCCAGCGTTGGGGACGCACTCAATTCACCCAGCAGCGCACCGAGGATGATCAAATGTCCCGACGAGCTGATTGGCAGGAATTCAGCGATTCCTTGCACCACCGCCAAGATCAAAATGTCGATCAACTCTTTCTTCCCTCGCGATGGGCGACCTAGATTCCTGTGTTACAGTCAGCTTACGCTTTACATCAAACTTGTCGAAGCGAAACAAACAAAAAGGAAGTCTGGATGAACCACTCTGGTGATCAACCGTCCCAAGTTGGTCCGGATGAAACGGAGGGAGCAAAAAGTCCGGTTGCACCGACTGCGCATGCCAAGGATTCAGGTCCACACGAAACTCCCACCAACCCATCCCAGCTAAAACCACCGACTGGTGATTTTGTCAATTTCGTCCGCGGGTTTTGCATGGGGGCAGCCGATACCGTTCCCGGTGTTAGCGGAGGAACGGTCGCCCTGATTTTGGGACACTACCGACGACTCGTGACCGCGATCAGTCATTTTGATCGAACATTCCTCACCCTACTGACTCGCCGAGACCTCAAAGCAGCATCACAACACATTGACTTCCGCTTCCTCGCCTCACTCGGGTCAGGCATTCTGGTTGGTGCGGCTTTACTAGCTGGCACGATGCACTGGTTACTCGACCAGCATCATTCCGAAACACTCGCCGTGTTTCTCGGGTTGATGATCGCTAGCTTGTGGCTCGTTAAGGATTATGTCGAGGATTGGACGGTTTCTCGATGCGCACTCGTGGTGGTCGGTGCGACTGCGGCGATGGGGATCACATTGCTGCCAACGTCTACCGGGGACCTGACCTTGCCTTATTTATTCATGTCGGCAGCATTGGCGATTTGCGCGATGATCCTGCCAGGCATCAGCGGCGCTTTCGTCTTGCTGTTGCTCGGTGCCTACCATCCGGTCACCGGCTTGATTAAGGACGCCGTAAAAGGAAACATTGCTGCTGAATCGATGATTCAGATCGTGATTTTTGGAAGTGGATGCGTGATCGGATTGCTCACTTTTTCACGCGGACTGCGATGGCTGCTGGAACATCATCAAGGGAGCACCATGGCAGTTCTCATGGGACTGATGATCGGCAGCTTGGGAAAACTGTGGCCGCTGCAGATGCCGACAGCCGAAACCGCGCAATTGGAAGCCAAAATGCGGGTCATGCAGTACGTTTTACCAGCCGATTACCCGGGTAGCCTGACATGGCTGTTTGGGTTGGCATGCGTTGCCCTGGTCGCCACATTGGTGATGGAAGGGATCGCCAAGAAAGCCGCAACCCACTAACCGCATCCCCAACTTTACCGGGCACACGATCACGCCGCAGGCCGCTCCGGAACTGCTCTGACGGGAATTTACTCGAACCAGATTTGACGTGCGAAAGCTCCCGCCCTCCGCCGACTACTTGTTTGCCAACCGATCCGCGGACTGAACAAAGGGATTGATTCGCACGGCCCCCAAGACGGGCTCACTCGCCGACTCGCGGTCAGTCGCCGACTCGGGCTCGGGCGTCTCGATTTCCTCGACCATCGGAGCATCAACACCATCGCAATGTGGGTTGCAGAGGGGTGCCGGAGTAGGAACTCGAGGCTGCGAAAACTGCTGCCTCAAACGGCTTCGATAATCATCTCGTGCAACCACCATCGGCGGCGACGCAAAGGGACTCAACCCGTATGGACGGGAATGACGCGCGCCGTAATAAACCGGTGGATTCGTCGCAAAGTAGGGCGGTTTGCGAATACTCGATCCATATTGAGCACCATACGGCTGGTAGAATCCGTAGGGTAGAAAACCGTAAGGGCCGGGCTGTTGAGCCGAAGCGGTGTTGGAAGTCAGGACCGCAACCAACAGCATGGCGGCGGCGAGTACAAATTTCTTCATCGGAAACCTCAGCAGGACACAGCAGAACGAACCAGGTCGCGGCATGGAAAGATTCACCACGGAACGGTTCTCAGAGTACAGCTCATCAGTCAGCAGATACCCCGTGCCCGGGGTCCACAGTAGTCACGCCCCAAGCCTGATTCAAGTTTGCCCCCCAGAAATCACCTCCAGCATGGCCAATTCCCTGTGAAAATTGCATGTGTCATCCATTCGCTCGATGGCGGGGGTGCGGAGCGAGTCTTGGCATCACTCGCTTCGCGATTGGCGTCGAGGGGGCACGCCGTGACCCTGGTGATGCTCGACGACGGCACGAAAGCGAACCATGAACTGGACGCCAGCGTGCAGGTCAGACACCTCAACCTCATGGCCGACAGCCACCACATCATCCAAAAGATTCGGAATACGCAAATGCGGGTGTCGCGAATGCGTGCCACCCTGCGGGAGCTAGCCCCTGACGTTGTTTTGTCATTTTGTGATCGCACCAACATTTTGACTTTGATGGCAGCCCGCACATTGGCAATTCCGGTTGTCGTCAGCGAGCGAAGCGATCCCTCCCAGCAACGACTTGGATTGCTGTGGGAACATCTGCGCAATCGAACCTACCGGCAAGCCCAAGCGATCGTTGCGTTGACCGAAACGTCCGCAGACCATTTGCGGCAGCGACTGGGGGTCGACGTGGCCGTGATTCCATCCGCTGTCGATCGTCCACCGTTTCCATCAGATCGAGTGAGGGCCTGTGACCATCGCCGCATTCTGGGTGTGGGAAGATTAGAAGCTGAAAAAGGGTTTGATCGATTGATTCATGCTTTCCATTCGATCGCCAGCTCTCACCCTGATTGGACACTTCGCATTCTGGGTGAAGGATCACAACGAGAGGCGTTACAGCAACAAATCAACACATTGGGCTTGACCGAACGAATCACGCTTCCAGGATGGGTAAAGCCGGTTTGGGAAGAACTGGGTGCGGCATCCCTGTTCGCACTGCCGAGCCGGTACGAAGGCTTTCCGTCGGCACTGCTAGAAGCGATGGCGATGGGAGTCCCTGCTATCGCCGTCGATTGCGAAAGCGGACCACGGGCAGTGATCCAAAACGAGACTCAAGGATTACTCGTCCCCAACGAGACCACGGCGCTCACGGATGGGATACTCCGACTGATCGATGATGGATCAGAAAGAGAACGGCTCGGCCAAGTCGGCGTCGATGTGGTCGATCGGTTCTCATGGGAATCGATGGTTGACCAGTACGAAACATTGCTGCGCAGCGTGATATCCAACGCGTGACATCCCACTGATTGGCGAATCGATGGCGCAGACAGATTCTGCGCACCAATGAGCCGGAACTTCTGCGCACCAATGAGCCGGAACTTCTGCGCACCAATGAGCCAGAACGTTTCAAGCGAAACGCGGCGAATCTCAGCATCGCCCCATGGGACCACTGCCAGAGTTCGGATGGAAGGCTGCCAGAGCTCGGATGAAACGATGCTAAAGCGGCGACGAAAAGGGCGTCCGCTCGTTCCCGCACGCACTCCAGCGGAGCTGCCTAGCCGTAAAGACAGAGGGCTGCATCCGAGCGTTGAATCACGATGTTGAACCGCTCGCAAGCGTTTCTAAAACTCGCTTGAGACGAGCTTACAGAATTCCGCCGTGGGTTCGAATCGGAGTCATATGGCTGGGGTGGTCAAGGAACCAGAACCGCTCCCATTCATCGACCACTGACCGCAGATCCTCGGACGTATACAGCAATTGCTGGACTCGGCGTTCCGGGCGTGCGGAGTAGATCGGGACGAAGCAACCGACGGTGGTGGTGAGGCATGCTGCCAACAAAGTGAGTCGAATGAGACGTCTCATCGAGCGTTCCTCCGTGAACGATTCGCGTGGTGAGTTCAATCGGTATTCCAACGTCCGCTTGTGTCCCAACGCCCACTAGGGGCTTCAGTCTTCGGCAGATGGTCGTTGGGTTTTCCGGTTGGTGGTTTGGATTCGGGTTTCGATTTTGCATCGGCAATCCGATGCTCTTCCGCCACGTCCAAATCTCGGACTTTGGCTTCCATGTATTTCCCCGGCTTGAAGGTCACCACGTGTTTGCGTGGAACATCAACCTGCTCGCCGGTTCGCGGGTTTCGAGCCTTTCGGGCAGCACGAGGTTTCACCTCGAACACACCAAAATTCCGGAGTTCAATCCGTCCTTCTCGTACCAAGGAATCGATAATCGCGTCAAACGTCTTTTGGACGATTTCCTTCGTATGCTGCTGAGTCAGCCCAACCTCTTCCGAGATCGTTCTCACGATGTCTTTTTTGGTCACTCTGACTCCCCGCGGCACCGAGATGCGTGCTTTTCGATCGTTGTAAACCCTTTGCCACTTTCAACTTACCACTTGGGAGAGTCTAGGTGGCCCGCTTCGGGTCGTCAAGATCCTGACACATCAAGGTCACAGGGCTACATCAGCAGCCTTTCGATCACATCGTCGTTATCGTCTGCCCTAATCGTCAACCTTGAACCAATCGGCACAATCCGGAAAAAGTTATTGCCGAATCACAAGCTTTTTTCCAACAGAAACGACTCTCAGCTGTCAGAGAACCAAGCCGCTGGCAGGATCCTGTTGGCCGCCTGCCCCCAGCCGACGGCCTGAACAAGCTTCAGGCCTCCGATTTAACGGGAATTTCCAGAGGTCGCGGGCATTTTCAGAGGTCGCGGGCATTTTCAGCGGTCGCGGGCATTTCCAGATGTCTCGGGCGTTTCCAGATGTCTCGGGCGTTTCTAGATGTCTCGGGCGTTTCTAGAGGCATCGGGCGTTTCAGCCTGAGCCGCGGACCAAGAATCCGATCACCGCTCCGATCAACAAACTAATTGGAATTGCGACAGCCAAGGCAACCGCAACTGGCATAACCTGACGGCTTCCTGCAGCCCCCGCCTCCCAACCCTCCGGGGTCTGCGGCACCGATAATGGCTCGCCACTCAGCCCGCTTGAGAAAGCCTCGGCAACGGGCAGATCGGCGAACTCGTATTCCCGGATTTTGGAGGGATCACTCGGCGGTGGCGGTGGGGTCCAGGCTTGACGCCCCTGTGGCACCTCGATGACTTCAGTCGCCGCTGCCGCCCAAGGTTCGAGCCGCTCTGCGACTTCCGCCGCCGTCTGAACCCGTCGAGCAGGGTCCTTCTCCATCATGTCGGCAATCAGATCGACAAACTCCTCGGACAGTTCAGGCACGAACCGACCAGGATGATAAGGCGTTTGCTCACGATGTCGCTTGCACTTTGACAACGAATCGCCGCCCGGAAAGGGAACTTTGCCAGTGACCGTGTAATAGAGCGTGCACCCAAGGGAGTAGATGTCAGAAAGTGGCCCAACCTGGGTTGAATCACGGATTTGCTCGGGCGAGAGGTAGTCCGCTGTGCCGACCAGCTTTCCCGCCCGGGGATCGGGATCGAACCCCATCGTCCACGAAGCCAACCCAATATCAGAAACTTTGGCTTGCCCATCGGGTGTCACCAGGATGTTTCCCGGCTTGACATCTCGGTGAACTAGTCCGAGTTCATGCGCGTACTGCAGCCCCATCGCGGCCTGCGAAATAATCAACGCCGCATCATTCATCGACAACGGGCCACTATTCTTGATCAAGCGGCGCAGATCGTACCCCGGTACATACTCGGTCACTAGGTAGTGGACCTTTCCATCCACTCCCGCATCAAAAGCTCTCACCAAATAAGGGCTATCCAATTCGGCCTGCATCCGGATTTCGCGCCGAAAACTCTGTCGCGATTCACTTGTCGATTTTTCAAGTGGCAAGACCTTCACAGCACACTGTCGCCCCATCACATCGTGCACACCTTTGAAGACACGCCCCATCCCACCCTGCCCGATGTAGTCGGTGATCAGGTAGGGGCCGAGCCTCAATTTGCTGCGTCCGGCCTGCAATTGCTGGATCTGGTACTCGGTTAGAAAGCCATGATCGACCAAGGCCTTCGCCACGCTCGACTCTTCATCCGTGCCGATTTCCCGGACAACCGCGTCGTATTGAGCGGCTTGAATCAGATTGCTGCGCAACAGCGCTTTGCGGAGAGGCAATTTCGGATTGGCTTTACTCGCAGACATGCAAACACACTAGCACAAAACGTCGAAGGATCGAGATCACTTACAGGACAAGATCACTCGCTCGATGGGGCCGCGAACCGAGGGCGACAAGAACACAGCGACCCAAAGGGGGAAGCTCAGATGCTTGAACCGCCCCCACGCATAGCGGGCCAATCGCCCCCAAACATCAATCCGAATCCCCACGCGAAAGGAGCCAAGAATTCTCGCAAACCTCGCCAACGTCCTGCAAAAATGGCAATTGGGGGGAGTGACTTGGGAGACCAGGCGGGCAGAACTGCATGGGAAAGTGGCGAGAGTGAGAACGAATTGAATACCAGCTCAATTCATCCCAATCTCACAGACCCACCACGAAAACAAGCCTCATTTCGTCGTAAACACCACCAACAAATCAGCCACGGCGTGACCGGCCAGCGGAACGGTTACAGCGTTACCCTTGCACGCGAGGGACTCACCCTCCTGGTCGCCACCGGAAACCGACTCTTCGATCGCCGATTCGTCGTTTCCTTGGATCGCCATTGCAAATTCGACATCCCGAAAAAAGCGAAGTGTCGACTTAATGGTTTGGGGCTTCGTCTGAATGACCCGAACGATAGCCGCCAACTTTCCGTCTCGACGTCTTGCCACGTGTAAAGTGGTCAGCACAAGATCCTTTGAACTAGCGTGAACGATCCAGCCGATCTCAGCAGCCGCTTGTTTCTTTTCCACCACCACGTCGAGTGGTGGGATAATCAACGCGCGAGCCGCCGCGACTGGGTTCGGCACATCGAATCCCAGATTTAATGCAAAGTGCTGGCAGGATTCGTTTTCCACCTGCAGCAACGAATCAACAAACCGTTCCCCGACTCGCCGAAAGAAAGCGAGTCCCGAGCCAGTTACCAAGGTTTGCCGTTCAGCTTCATCAATCACCACCCCCAGTGGCGCCACAACCCGTCGCCCCCGCGCGCGGTGCACTTTGTCTCGCACCAAAGACCGACAGATCGCCGACTCACTTGCTACGGCAATGCGTGCCGCTAAATACTCGTTCCAAGGTGCCCCGGTAATGGGAGCGGCAGGAACCACTTCGCCGGCAATCTGCAACATCCGACTGCCTCGCCGCAACGTATAGGTCAGCCGAAAAGTCGCCAAGACCGAACCACTCTTGGCATCCTCGATCGACCCTGCTGTTTCAATTTGACCAGCCGCTGAGCCCGAATTGGAAGCCGAAAAACTCTCGCATTTCATCACCGTTTCATCAGCCGTTTCCAACCCCTTGCGGGAGCGAATCAAACGCAGCGACATTCGATTGCCACGCCCGCCACCGCTGTAGACACCGGCGAGTCCACCCGATTGCTGACTGATCGCAACTTCCATGAATTCGTTTTTCAATCCATCGCCCTCGGCAATGACCTTCGGGCCTCCGAGCAGTTTCTTTTGGATCAACCCAGCCAGCGAACTTTGCGATCCCTTGGCTCCGCCCTGTACGGCCACAAACCCGCACCCGGGTATATCGACGGTCGCGGTACACTGCCCGTCTTTACGGGAGGCAGCAAACAGATGCTTCGATTCCGGGGGTGAACCACCGCAAAACGAAACTTCATGGCGAACACCGCCAACATGCGGATTGATCACCAACACGGCATCGGCTGCCGCTCGATCACCCGCAACTGGCTTGGCGCCGATTGCCGTGGCAAAGGCTGACCTTGCTGCTGCGTCCGCCCCATCACCCGCATGATCCGAGTCGCCATCGGACGATGGGTCGCCCGTTACCAACTGGGTCATGCCGGAGAGCACTTGTTGCTGCTCCTCAATCACACTGGATCGAAACTCCTCGGCAAGGGTCGAGATCGGGTTGGGCAAACGCTGTTCAACACACCGTTCCAGCAACTCGTGCGACGCCGTAGAACCTGATTGTGTCGCAGCGTGATGGTAGGGATGCTCACCAGCGGTGAAGTAATCGTCGAGTTTCCAAAACTTCCCTAGCACCAGACTCCAGGAGGCCGCACATCGCAAGTCGTCAAAGGCTGCACAGGTTTTGCCTGGCCAATGTGCCAGCAGACCGGTCGCGATTTCACCACTATCAATTGCCTCGCCCAACTTGGTCCCCAATGTCAAGAACGTCGCATCACTGGACGCATCGAGCGGCTTGGCGGTCAAAGCTTCCATTTCGACCCCAGCCGATTGCATGATGACCTTCGCCTCATCGCCATACCCAGTACCACTGGCGAAATCTAAAGGAATCACGCCACGGTACCCAAGCGTTGCTAAGGTGCGAGTCAGATCGGTGGGCGTCGTGCCGCGGAAGCGTCCATAGACCGACGGGGGTGCCCCCACGGCATCGGCGGTGCAGTGCCAGGCATCGACAAACACCCGCTCCGCTTCTCCGAGGGTCATCGCATCTAAACAGACATCGCCGGTCGGCCCGCCGCCCGCCCAACCGATATGACCATCAACCACCGCGCGACAAAAAGACTCGCGTTGTGGGTGGGAACTGCCTGCCAGCACCATTGCGGTGTCGGCGTCAATCAGCACGTTCAACGGGGTCGCCAGCTTCAACGGGGTCGCCAGCCCATCACCGGAGGATTGCGGAGGAGTGGCTTCGTCGACAGCCGAATCTTTTGCGGCCGCTTCCTCGCTCGCGATATCCGCTACCCGAGCGGCAACCGAATCGAGCAAAGCATCGACAGTCGATCCCACACACAAGTTGAGGTCAATCAGGTGGGGATCGGATGAAAAATAATGATCGCGTTCCTCAGCCAAGCTATCGAATACATCGTGTAGAGCTTCAATCGCCGCTTGCCCGTTGCCTTCCACAAAAGCCTTCGCGGCCGCTACCAGTCGAGTCTGCAAGTGAATCTCGTCCAGATTGCTGGTGTACCGCAATCGACGGGTCATCACTTGCACCTGCAGAGCGACGTAGCCAGCAGCGTAAAAATCTTCAACGCCGATCGATCGTTCCTCTCCCTGCAAACGCGCCGTTGACTGGCTGAATGCCGGATCAAGGCTGAGCAGGGGATGCTGATTTGATTTATCAGCAGAGTTGTCTGGTTCACCCTCATCGGCCGATTGGCGAGCCTGAGCGAACTTCTCCACTAGATTCGCCAACATCGATTCGCGGTCGTCGCCGGTGACCCAGCATCCCTCCGACTGTTCCGATGATCGCTGCTCGAACCCATCGGGAAGGAGGGACTGACTGGGGCTGGGCACGGTGACCAAGCGTGATCCGATCGGGTCGGGCGGAGCATCGGCGCGATACCATGCTGGAATCTGTTCAGCAGCCGCCAACAAGGCGGGATGCCAAAGTACCGTCCACCCAGCGAGCAAACTGCGAGCCTCGGAATCCGAAAGATCGGACGGAAAATCCTCGAGGGTTGAGGCGGGAATCAGGACGCAACACTCGTCGAAAAAGGGCATATCGCTTAAAAAACTTGACTAATGGGTGCGGAGATCGATAGACTTCTTGAAGCATCAGAGGGTGGATGAGTAACCTCACCGACCACTCCAAATCCTTCGGAAGGGCGATGTGATCGGATTCGATCCAGGTGCCCTGATCCGGCTGATGCGGAACTTATCTTATTCCTTTTATTGGGTTGGTGATTACCGCTGGGCCATGGCCGCTTTGTCAACAATCGTCCCGCTGAAATGGCCGTCTTCCGCGTTTGAGGGCCGATCGTAGCGACAATTCCGACCCTCAACACGAAAGAATCCGGTCTTTCCTGCCTTCATTGATTATCCCTTTTCCAACTGACGCTGTAGAATGGGCCCTGTGTCGGGATTGTAACTGGCAGGGCTAAATTGGTCCCGGGGGCACTGACTTCACCGAAATATTTCGTCATCTTTGCTGTGGAAGACAACGCAAGGTTGACGGGTTTCTAGGAAGAAGCCACCACTTTTCACACTCCTTTCGATCTAAAAGCGAAGATTTCAGATGGCAGGTAGTCAAGGCGTTTGGGGAATCGAGGTTGGACAAACAGCTCTCAAAGCATTGCGCTGTTCGATCCAAGACGGCGAGGTCGTTGCCGATGCTTTCGATTACATCGAGTACCCCAAGATTCTCAGCCAACCTGAAGCGGCAGCCGAAGAATTGGTGGCCGATGCGCTTCAGACCCTGCTCGAACGCAATGACTCGATCAACGAAAAGGTGTGCATCAGCGTGCCCGGACAGAGCGGATTGGCAAAATTCTTCAAGCCGCCGCCGGTAGAAGTCAAAAAGGTGAGCGACATCGTTCGCTACGAGGCTCGCCAGCAAATCCCATTTGATCTTGCCGACGTCATCTGGGATTTCCAAATGATGCCTGGCAGTATGGTCGAAGAGGGCTACGCCCTGGAAAGCGAAGTCGGACTGTTCGCAATGAAGCGTGAACAGGCCTACCGACAATTAGAACCGTTTAGAGAAGCCAACATCGAAGTTGATGTTGTGCAGCTGGCACCGTTGGCGATCTACAACACGATCGCCTACGACCGGATGCACGAACGACTCGAAGCCGACATGTTCGACCCCGACTCTCCACCGCCGGCCAGCGTGGTGCTCTCCATTGGGACCGACTCGAGTGACTTGATCGTCACCAATGGATTTCGAATCTGGCAACGAAGTATGCCCATCGGTGGTAACCACTTCACGCGGCAATTAACGAAAGACCTAAAACTGACATTTGGCAAGGCCGAGCACCTGAAGCGGAACGCTCGCGAAGCGGTCGATCCGAAACTGGTGTTCCAGACAATGCGTCCGGTGTTCAATGATTTGGTCACCGAAGTCCAACGTTCGATTGGTTTCTTTCGCAGCATCGACAAGAAAGCCGAGATCGGCGAGTTGCTGGTCACTGGCAACACGGTCAAAATGCCGGGCCTCGCGGCTTACTTGGGCAAGAATCTCGGCTTCGATGTGCATGTGATGGACCGCTTCAATCGTCTTCAAGGCGACGATGTCTTGGCGATTCCCACTTTCCGGGACAACCTGCCGACTTACGCCGTCTGCTACGGACTGTGCCTGCAAGGCTTGGGACTCGCCCAGGTTCACGCCTCACTGGTCCCCCGCGAGATTTTAACCGAACGAATGATTCGGGCGAAAAAACCTTGGACGCTCGCCGGCTTGGCGGCACTGCTGCTGGGCATGTCAACCAACTACGCGTTCACCGAAAAGAGTTGGGAGAAAGCCCAAGACGACTTGAAAGTCGAAAACGTGACTTGGGGTCAAGCACTGCAAGCCGTTAGTTCGATGCAATCTCACAGCAGTGACCACACCAGCAAAGATGACGAACTCAAGGCGAAACTTGAATACCTGAACGTGATGGGGCGAGAGGTATCAGGCAATAGCGAGCGTCGCTTGAAATGGCTGGAAATCGCCAAAGTCATCAACTCGGCCATCCCGGACTTTACCGATGAATATCCCGACGGGAAGCCACCGAGTCCAAAAGAACTACCAATCGATGAGCGAAAAGATTTCCACATCACACAAATGGAAACCAAACACTACGAAGATCTCAAAGAGTGGTTCACTGAGAAACAGGCGAAAAGATATAAGGAAGAAATGCGTAACTGGGTGAAAATCACAGGACGAGAGCCAGTGGAGGAAGACGCAACAACCACGACCACGACCACCACGACTGAAGAAGGCTGGGTGCCCGAAGATTTCGAAACCGACACAGGCCCAGAGGG
>JBMYRF010000054.1:0-21404 GCA_049602075.1 Rubripirellula sp. | reverse complement strand
ATGTCTGTCCCCTTCTCTTTGTCCCCTTCTCTTTCGTTTGACTGCAAATCAGCCGAAGGAGTTTTTGCCTGTCCCCTTCTCTTTCCTTTGCCTGTCCCCTTCTCTTTCACCCTTCTCTTTCTTGGCTTCGTTTCGTGTTCAGCTGATCGCTAGGGCACGATTGTGGCCCTAGCTTCTTGCGTATCCATTGACACCGAGCATTTGACATCCCTGCGATCTTGATTCGCAAGATCGCACATACTGCGGTGATTAACAGCACCGTTCTTTTGAAAGGCTGCGACCCCATCAGTAACCAAATGATTACTGATCGCCCAGCAAACCGTCCTCGAGCAAACCGCTTGGAACGCTGGATGGGATCACTGTGTCGAGACGCGCCTGAAGATCATCACATGTCAGGGAATCAAGAAACCTTAACAAGAGCCCAATTTCGTCCTTGTTCAGATCATATTTCGGACGCGAAACGGTTTCGAGCATCCTTCGATTGACCTCTCGACCCATCACCACGGTACTTCTCAACTCGACCTGATACAACTGAGGCACAACTTTGTTGCGTTCAGCTGCTCGTTTCGGCTCAAGGTGATGGAGAATCACATCGGCCAGATTGGAAAATGCTCCGTTGTGCATCCAAGGCCCCGTCTGGTTCACGTTGCGAAGAGAGGGCGTGCGAAATTTGTATCGATCTGTGTCTCTACCACTCCACTCGAAGCGTCCAAGATCCAAACCCTCAATGCTACTTTTCCCAGGTCCCATTTGCGGGACAGCCAGATTGTGATGCTTCTGATCTGTCATCAGAGTTCCAGAATGGCAGACTGAACATTTGGCAGAGCTGTAAAACAAAATCGCACCACGCTTTTGATCAGCATCGAGTGCAGAACGATCACCGGCGACATAACGATCAAATGGACTGTCAAGCATTCCGAATGCCTCTGCCTCGAATGCAGCGATCGCAATTGCCGCATGTTGAAAACCAAGAGATGACTCTGGAATGTTCGGAAAAGCGGATTTAAACAGCCGTCTGTATTCTTCGATTTCTAGTAAGCGATCCATCAGGGCAGACCAAATCCCGATGAAGTCGGTGTCGTCAATCGCGGCAACTTCATTGCCCAGTTGAGCATCTTTCAACGAGCCACGCATTTCAACACGACTCGTGACTGGGAACATTGCTTGAATCTGAAGGGGTGTTCTCAGTTCGAGTGGCAGTTGAGGACCAGCCGGTGAAATAACAATTCCACCCGTCGTCGCAATGCGGCCGTCCCAATATGTTGTGTGCCAGCGTTCTGAGCCTAGATTGAAAAGGTGGGGTGAGTTTCGTGGAACAAAGGTCCGCCCCTCTCCGCGAATCCGAAAAGGACCAATCGCACCTGGATTCTCTACACCAGTTCCCAGCCCTAGAGCGAGATCATCCGAAGTATTGGTGAGCGGATGGTGGCAGGTGGCACACGCGGTGTCGTAGTTGCCACTCAGGATGCGATCAAAAAACAATTTTTGACCAAGGGCAACATGCTCGTGGTTCTGAATTGGTATTTCTATTTGTTGAACATCATTTTCTCTTAGCAGCCGCTCGAGAGTTTTATCGAGCCCCCTTCGCGGATTACTGCGATTGCTCGTGGTTGGAACGGCTCGTGTTTCGATGGGAACAGATTGGCGAGGGCGGCGCACTGAACGCATCTTTGTCAATTTTCGACGACTGCCAATTTGCTCGAGTTGCTGTTTTTCGCTTCCGTTTGGACGAGCCTCTGGTCGATCCGCGATCCCAAGTTGAGGGATGAATAAAAACTGCATCAAGCAAAAAAAATAGATGGTCTCATGCCAGGTTACTGAAAAAAGCCTCACTCGAAATTCCCCCATGTCCCGCAAGCCTCCCAAGCTATCAGAAATCGCTGCTTGTCCTGTTTGCCAGGACTTGCCAGCTTTGCACATATCCACAAGTGCGACATCAAGGAAGCTTTTACCGGACTCAAAATATCATTGGCCAAAGAAAAACTGAAATCAGCCGATGCCGGTGATCCGTGTCCGCACACGATTTTGCTGGTAGGCTCTGCGAGCGTCCCAACGAGCATTCTGATCTGACTCTTCAGCGGTGGCCTCAATTGCTCACCGCTGGGACACTTGCTGCCACGCCATTCGCCTTGTGGGCGCGGACGTTCGCCAACTTCGAGTCACAGATGGCCCGGGGAAAGAAGAGAGAAAGAGAAGAATGAAAGAACGGGGACAGGTGAAAGAACGGGGACAGGCATTGAAAGAACGGGGACAGGCATTGAATGCTTGACAGATCTTCGTTGAGCAGAAAGAACGGGGACAGGCAATGTCTCTTGGCTTGCGTGGAATGCAAGCAAAAAAACACCGGCAATGAGCCGCCAATTGAATTCTCTGGCCTTCATCTCGCTCTATTGGTGACGAAAGAGTGACGACAGGGCAAGAAATCATCTGGTTTTGAGTTTACGCCTCTCCCCTTTGTGTTCTCCCCTTTGTGTTCTTTGTGTTCTGTTTTTTGGATTTGCGTTGCAAATCCAAAAAATTTTCACCGTACAGCGAGCGAGCTCCCTCCGGATCCAATAGGGTCTGGCTATCAACCACGTCGGTAGTTGCGGTTGTTCGGCTAAACCATGCCCGTCGCGTGCCACAAAACCGAAACTGTTCGGGCTAGAATTGGTAGTTCAGGGAGCTAAATGATGCCCCCACGGGTTCACGTTTACTCAAGGAAAACCGTTTCCAAGAGTGAGGATCACTGAGTTGCTTTGAGGCCGAGACGAAGATCAAGCTTTTACTCAAATGTAGAATTTGCTGCGAAATAATTCATCAAAATGGTCTCTCGTCAGTAGATCGAAGTATTTGATTCACTCCATTCGAAAGCCGAACAAGTGTCAGAGAAAGCCACAGCGGACGAGAATCTAACCATTGGCCTCGATATTGGTTCAACAACCGTGAAGGTTGTGGTGGTGGATTGCGACACACGGCGGATCGTTTGGAGTGACTATCAACGGCACCTCACTCGGCAGGCTGAAAAGACCCACGAAATGCTGTTTGAGGCGGAACGGCGTTGCCCGGCACTGTCGAATCCGAATCGTCGTGTCTTTCTAACTGGATCTGGTTCTAAACCATTGGTCGATCCATTGAACGGTGAGTTTGTGCAAGAGGTCAATGCGGTCACACTAGCTGTTGAGTCCTTACATCCCGATGTCGGTAGCGTGATCGAGCTAGGTGGACAGGATGCAAAAATCATTGTCTTCAAGACCGACCCCAATACTGGGCAAAAGGTGCCGCGTTGCTCGATGAACGATAAGTGTGCCAGCGGTACCGGAGCGACCATCGATAAATGCCTGATTAAGGTCGGCCTCGAGCAGTCGGTCGCATCCAAAGTTCGATTCAATCCCAATAAACTTCATAAGGTCGCTGCGAAATGCGGTGTGTTTGCTGAGACCGATATCGTCAACCTCGTCAAGTCAAGCATCGATCCTGAGGAGATTCTCTGCTCTCTCGCGGATGGCATTGTTCATCAAAACCTCTCAGTACTGGCCCGTGGTCAGACTTTGGGTAGCACGGTGCTGTTGTTAGGTGGTCCTAACACTTACCTGCAAGTAATGAAAGACTGTTGGCGATATCGGATTCCGGAGACTTGGCAGGAGCGGGGATATCCATTGCCGACTACCGGCGATGTGGATGATTGGATTCAAGTCCCCGAGAACGCGCAGTATTACGCGGCTTATGGAGCCGTGATTTACGGACTAGAGGAGCCCGACAAGAATCGGTACTACAGTGGATCAGAACAACTCTCGAATTATTTGCGAGAGAAATCATCCTCAACCAAGCGAGATGGTAGCGGACCACCGTTGGTCGAATCGAAGGCGGAACAGGAGGTGTTCATCGAGGAGTATTCGATACCTAAGTTTGATTCGTTCAAGGTTGAATCAGGAGCGACAGTCCGCGCCGCAATTGGACTCGATGGCGGATCCACCTCGTCGAAGGCCGTCTTACTAAGTGAGGACGGCGATGTACTCTTCAAGGCTTATCAGTTATCGAAAGGTAACCCACTGCAGGACTTGAAGGAGTTACTGGAAAACCTGAAGCATCAAGTGACCTCGCAAAATGCGGAGTTAGAGATTATCGGGTTTGGTGCGACGGGATATGCCGCTGATGTGGTCAAAGATGCAGTCGGTTCTGACGCAACGATTGTTGAAACGGTGGCTCACCAGATGAGCGCAACCCACTTCTTTGATGCGGTGGATGTAATCTGTGACGTGGGTGGTCAAGATATTAAGGTGCTTTTTCTACGCGAAAATGAGATTCGAGACTTTCGACTGTCCAATCAGTGCTCAGCTGGAAACGGGATGTTGCTGCAGGCGATGGCTGATCAATTTGGGATACCCGTGACGGATTATGCATCGGTTGCCTTCGATGCCACGCAAAGCCCTGATTTCACTTACGGCTGCGCGGTCTTCCTGGACAGTGATCGTGTGAACTTTCAGAAAGAGGGTTACACGAAGCAAGAACTACTGGCGGGGCTTGCAAGAGTGTTGCCCAAAAACATTTGGCAATACGTTGTCCAAGTCCCACGACTCGCTGAATTTGGAACGCGTTACGTTTTACAGGGCGGTACTCAAAATAACCTTGCAGCAGTCAAGGCCCAGGTAGATTACATCCTGAAACGTGTTCCGGATGCGGAGATTCATGTTCATCCGCACTCAGGAGAGGCGGGCGCGATCGGCGCTGCACTCGAGGCGTTGCGAGTGGTGGCGCGGGTCGGCAAGAGTCACTTCGTCGGATTGGATGCCGCAATCAAGCTAACCTACACCACCACGAACGATGAAACGACTCGGTGCTATTTCTGCCCCAACGAATGTTCCCGTACGTTTGTCGATACCAGCACGCTCGACGGTCAAACCGCACGTTACATTTCGGGATTTTCGTGTGAACGGGGGACCGTCGAATCAAAGGAGACAATGAAGCAGTTGGTTCTTCACCGAAAGAAACTCAAGAAGGATCACGTCAACTTGCTCGAATACGAGGCCAAGACTGCATTTCGGAAGTTCTACAAGCCAAAGAATCTCCCTGAAGCTGACACAACAATTACACGCTTTGTTCCCAAGAGGAACTTGCTCGGTTTCAAGCGTTCTCGGAAGGCAACCACACGATTCGAGAGAGCGGGTCACGCTGAACAAGAGTTTCGACGATTGGTGCGAATTGGCATGCCTCGAGCGCTCAATCTATTTTCGATGGCTCCTTTTTTTCGAACCTATTTCGAAGCTTTGGGAATCCCTTCGGGAAATATTTCGTTCTCGCCCGCTACGTCCGAGGAACTCTTTCAAGAAGGTGCCAAGTATGGTGCGGTGGACCCGTGCTATCCTGCAAAAGTTGCTCAGTCGCACCTACACCACCTGCTAAATAAAACCAACCGTGATAAGCGATTGGACTATATCTACTTCCCAACCATCACACACGTCCCAACCTTCGTGGAACATTCGATGGACTCGACGTGTTGCCCCGTTGCGGCAGGTACCCCTAACGTCCAGAGAGCAGCGTTCACAGGAGAGACTGATTTCTTTGCAGCCAATCAACTCGAATACGTCGATGATGCCACAAACTTCATGGATCGTGCGTACCTCAAGCATCAGCTCTGGACGACCTGGCATGACCGTCTAAAACTCACTCGCGATGAGAGCGATTTTGCAGTCGATGAAGGTTGGCAAGCGCTGACTCAATTCCAGAATGATCTCGAGGAACGCGGGCTCGAAATTCTTGAGCAGATGGAAAACGAGAACCGCGTGGCGATTCTCGTTTTAGGTAGGCCATATCATGCTGACCCTGGGATCAATCACGATATCCTTGAGCAATTCCAGGCATGTGGCTACCCGGTTCTCACGGTTCGGTCACTACCCAAGGACGCAGCGTGGCTGGGGCGTTGGTTTGATGCTGATATCAAGTCGGGCAGAATAAGGTCGCCTCTGGATATCCGTGATGTATGGCCCGAGAACTACTCGGCCAATAGTGTGCAAAAAGTATGGGCCGCAAAATTTGCTGCTCGACATCCAAACATTGCTGTTTTGGATCTCTCAAGCTTCAAGTGTGGGCACGATGCACCCACCTACGGGTTGATCGATTCGATCATTAAAGCGGGGAAAAAACCGTACATGGCATTGCATGACTTAGACGCAAACAAACCGTCCGGGTCAATCAAAATTCGCGTGTCGACTTACACGTATACGCTGCAGCGTTATGAGGAAAGATTGCGAGATCAGGCAGCACAGGTATCCGAGTTAGAGCGAAGGGTTGCTGATAAGCGACGAGAGTTGATCGCTGAGAGACGTGAAACGCTGAAACATCTACGACAGACCGATCCAACGGTATCAGTTCCTTACCATGAAATGGAGGCCGCTTTTCAAAAGTACCTCCAAGACGAGGTAAATGTTTTCGGGGTGACCGAGAGTTCCCTGCAGCAAAAATATGCCTGTGAGGGACCAGTGCATCAGAGTCAGGCAGATATCGCACCACTTCCACCAACTCTCGACCAACCGATCGAAGCAGTCGCGAATCCATCCTTTGGCCAACCTCTGATTGAAATTGTCAAAAGCTGCGGATCGGGAGGATGTTCCACCGGTGGGTGTTCCTCTGGTGGCTGCAATTCCGGTCCAAGCGTTGTTTCCTTGTCGTTGGGTTCGAGTCACAAGGTGAACCAAGACGGTGACAAGCCGCACAAGCGAAAAAGCGTTCCCCTCCCTATCGTTATGGAGAGATAAAAATGATTCGGCAAGATAAACTCGCTAGCTACGAAAGCATTGAGGATGAGCTTCGTAAATTTGAAGCGATGGAAAGGGAGCGTTTAGGGCTTGAAGAAGCGTCCCCCGAGCCATGGCATGATCCGAATCCTCAAACCTTCACGAGCGATCAACGAAGTTCCACCACCATGCTAATGGGCGGATTAACCTTCGTGCATGATCAGCTAACGAAGGCGTGCCTTGAAGGTCTTGGCTATCAGGTGGAAGCGTTACCTGTTCCAGACACTGAATCGCTCCATGCAGGTAAGGAATTCGGAAATCGCGGCCAGTGTAACCCCACCTATTTCACCGTTGGCAACCTGATCAAGTATCTCATTCATCTTCGCGATGTGGCGGGTGTGCCTGTCAATCGCATCATAGAAGATTACGTGTTTGTCACGGTTGGTTCTTGTGGCCCCTGCCGGTTTGGCACCTATGTCACCGAATACAGAAAAGCGTTGCGGGACTCGGGTTTTGACGGATTTCGAGTATTGCTATTTCAACAGGCAGGGGGAGTCAAACAGGCGACCGGAGAGTCATCAGGGTTGCAGTTCGATACCAAGTTTTATCTTCAATTTCTCCGTACCATGATCGTTGGTGATATCCTCAACGCGTTGGGGTACCGCATTCGCCCCTATGAGGTTGAGGCCGGCGCGACCGATCAAGCAATCTTTGAGTCCCGTCAGATCCTTTCGGACGCATTCCGCGCCGGTACTTCCATCTTCGCTGCGATGCGTCGGTGTCGCGATCTGTTTGAGGCAATTGCCGTCGACCGAAGAATCGCGAAACCGAAGGTTATGATAATCGGTGAGTTTTGGGCGATGACCACTGAAGGAGACGGCAATTACCGCTTGCAGCGTTTTTTGGAAGAGGAGGGTGCGGAGGTTGAGGTCCAGCCCATCACGGCGTGGATTCTGTATTTGATCTGGGAAGTGCGGCATGATGCACAACAAAGGGCAAAAATGCAGCGAGCCCATGCCACCAGCGAAAGCGAGGATGCCAGCTCACATGCTTGGTTGTCCACCAAGCTGAAAATCGCTGACAAGGCTGTGCGTGGGATGTTTTCGTTTTATGCGAGAGCGATTGGTTACCGAGGTTACAAGTTAGCGGACATGGATCGGATTGCGCAACTAGCGGAGGGTTACTACGACGTTGAACTTCGCGGTGGGGAGGGTCATATGGAAGTTGGAAAGCTCATTGAGTGCGCTGAAAAACATAAGTGCCACATGGTTGTTTCGGTAAAACCATTTGGTTGCATGCCTAGTTCGGGCGTATCAGATGGCATCCAACCTGCCGTTCTCGCGAAGAACCCCGGCATTATTTTCTGTCCAGTCGAGACCACCGGTGACGCCGCGGTAAATTTTCAGAGTCGCGTTCAAATGTCTCTCTTTAAGGCTAAGCAGCAGGCGAGAGAAGAGTTCCAAGAGGCTGAAATTTCGGCGGCGAAGCAAAACAGTGGCAAACAAGTCACTAAACGAAAATCCTCACAATCCGCGTTGAGACATCCCAAGCACTATGTGGCGTGCACCGCGGCAAATGAGGTCTACTCGTCATGAAGTCACATAGCGAGAAGCCCGCCGAGCAGTACAAGCATTACGACATAGGGATCGTTCAGACGATGCTTTCGCTTTGTTTCATCCTCGCGGCAGTGACGCTACTATTTTTTAATCTTGGGTCGTTAATTTCCACTCTAACAGCTCACTGGCTACCGCTGCTGGTGGCGACGTTCTTCGGACTTTGCCTTGCAGATTTTGTCACCGGTGTGGTTCATTGGCTCGCGGATTCATACGGTTCAACTCATGCTGCTATTGTAGGACAGCGAATCATCCAGCCCTTTCGAGTGCATCACATCAACCCGTCTGATTTTCTGAATCGCTCGTTTGTGGATACCAACGGAGATACGTCAATCCTCGCCACGCTGGCACTTGTCGGGATGTTGTTTTGGGATCACGAGTCGACCGGAGCCGAACTGCTAAAGGCAGGGACGCTAGCGTTTCTAGGCGTTGTGACTTTTTCGAACCAATTTCACAAATGGGCGCATGTCCGTCGCCCACCGCTATTCGTTCGCGCGCTGCAGCGATGCCATTTTATTTTGACTAACGACGCTCACGCTAGGCATCACACCTATCCGCACTGTGGGGATTACTGCATTGCATTGGGATGGTGCAATCCGATTCTGGAACGTGTTCAATTTTTTCGACGCACGGAGCGACTGATTGAGTTGCTTACGGGAATTCAAGCGCGGAAGGAGGAGGATTCAATGTTTGAGGAACTGAAGCAGGTCTCACGCCAACAGCGACGCCTCGAAAGATCCTCTGAGTCGGCTTAATGCGTCTTTGGTTATTCTAGTGTGCAACAAACCGAGTCATAGAAGTTAGAATGTCGGAACTCGTCGGCTGTCCAACGGCGATTATCTGTTTTAAGTTCCCATTCTTTGACAATTTTTGGATACATCATGGGGTTTACTGAGCAACAGCCTGAGGAAGAAGCGTTTCCCGTTCTGGCGCTGGAGACAGTAGAACCAACCCATTTTGGTCGAGGTTGGATCAGCGGGATTATCTCCTGCATTCTTGGAGTCTCGGGGCTCGGTGCGGTGCTATGCCTGCGGTTCCCCTCGTACCTAACCCTGCCCGATTTGAATAACACCTACGTTTCGTTGCTCCCGTACGTTCGTGGGACGGTCCACCTTGCGTTGATCGCTGCGTTTCTGTTGGGCACACTGTCGGTATGGCTCCGACGAAATAAACTCATGGGAATGATCGGTATTTCGAGCACCTTGTTGGCCGCTTTGCTTGGGGGGTCGCAGGCCGAAATTCACAGCACGAGAGACTCAATCCTCTCGTTGGATTGGTTTGTTCTGAATTTGATTATTTATTCGGCTGTATACATTCCACTTGAGAGGCTTTTCGCCAAGTACGTGGACCAGCCAACATTTCGTAAAGAGTGGCGAGTTGATCTGAGTTATTTTTTTGTGAACTCACTGATTGTTCAAGCGACCAGTTTCCTAACGCTTGCCCCTGCGATGGTATTTTTCAACTGGGCTAGGCTTAGTTTTTTTGCAGAGAATGTTTCCGGCCTTCCTCTCCTCGTGCAACTACCGCTGTGTTTGCTCGCAGCTGATTTTGCTCAGTATTGGATCCACCGTGCATTTCATTCGGTACCGTTCCTCTGGCGTTTTCACGCTATCCATCACTCCGCGGAAGCTATGGATTGGCTAGCCGGTTCTAGGCTTCATCTTGTCGATGCGCTCGTGACTCGCGGCCTGACGTATGTTCCGATTTATGTTCTTGGTTTCTCGCAACAAACCATCGTTGCCTACGTGGTGATCGTTGCGATCCAAGCAACCTTCATCCATGCGAATCTGAAATGGGAGTTCTCATGGATTCGGAAAATGATTGCCACGCCCCTCTATCACCACTGGCACCACGCTGCTGAACTGGAAGCGATTGACAAAAACTTCTCAGTCCACACCACCGTCTGGGACTGGCTTTTTGGGACATATTACATGCCTGGTCGATGGCCAAAGAAATACGGTGTTTTTGGTGAGCGAGATGTGCCAACCGGAATGCTCCAGCAAACACTTTACCCCTTTAAAAAGAAAGGCGACGATTAGCTAACCCGCAGTGGGGAATTAGCTCGGCAAAAGTTGGTTAGAGACCACAACCCGCTTCCCTCTGCAGTTGCAAGAGCAACAGAATCGCTACTGCAAAAAAAGTGACTCTTCACTGGGTCGCAGATTCTTGCCCTTCTGAAATTTGTAATAACAGAGAATCGTTTCGAGGAAGGTCCGTCGCGGGGAGCTTTGCTCCCGCAAGTGTCCCACTCCGCTTGCAAGACGACCACGGAAAGCCAAGGTTCCACGCCTCGGCTTTTGTCGTTTTATTGGCCGCGTTTTGCAGTCTTATACGAGACGGCGACTGTCAGAGAGCGGTCTCTGTTTTTCTCTAGAGTAAAAACCTGCGATCAGGTTTTGGGCTGTCTGCCCCATTACCCTCGCGTTCTCTGCCGGGTTCAGCCGTTTTTTTAACAACTGCGTTGGGATCGGAGTCGGGCTGGTCACTTTTACACCGCAAAGGCACTCGTCGAACGCGGAAGGTCAGGTGACTGCACTTCAATCTCGCAATCGTTCGCCAACAGGTTGGATTGGAATTGTGAGTTTCGCTGGAAGCCACGACCTATTCGGCGACGCCGCAACTCACCCAAGATTCACACAGCCAAGGAGGCTATATTCCAGATGCTGGTAAACTGTTGCCGTCATGGTGGTCGGGAATCTGCAGCCTTGACATACATTGTGCTGCTATGTATCGTGTGGATTAAAGAGATACCGTAAGCTCGTCCAGAGATGCCTTGAATGCCTCAATCCAAAGAACTGGTCGCCGCTTCGGCAACACCAATGATCCTCTCCGTGCTGAGCCATGGAGAAAGCTACGGATATGCCATCATCCAGCGAGTCAAGGAACTATCGGGAAACAAGATTGAGTGGAGTGATGGGATGCTCTATCCCGTGCTACGACGTTTGGAGAAGCAGGGACTGATCGAATCCGAGTGGCGAGTTATCGAATCTGGAAAGAAACGGCGGTATTACCAAATCAAGAATTCAGGGAAAAAGATGCTCGACGAACATCGAGCTCAGTGGCAGTTGACCAATCGAGTGCTGAATAAGCTATGGATGGGAGTGCCATGTTCGACTTGAATCGGGAAATTGAGCGTTGGCGATTATGCTTACTAAGGGTTGGTAGCTGCCAATGGGATGAACTCAATGAGCTGGAGACGCATTTGCGTGACGCCTTCGATCAGCTTCTTGAATCAGGGATCTCAAGTGAAGAGGCTTTTTCGATAGCAACAAAACAAATCGGTGATCCCGTCGCGGTTAGCATGGAGTATCAAAAGAGCCGAGGCGTCGTGTACCGGATGGCGAGGAGTCCGGTTGTCGTTATCTTTGTTGTGACGCTTTCTCATTTCTTATTGCATCTGACCGCGGTGTTGTTCTCGTTTGGCGCATCGATGAAGTACTTCGAAAGCGGTGAGGAACCGACGGCTAGCGTACAGATTCTCAATACGATTGAAACGATTCTCGCCTTTCCGCTGGTCCTGTTGATCCAGCAATTACCGATTGGAGGTACGGGACATTGGGGGACGCTAATCTTCCTTGTTAACAGCTTCCTTTGGGGTCTTGCAGCATGGATCTACCTCGCGCGAATCAGGAAACTTTCCAACAGGAGGCAGTACGTTGCCTCTTTCTCGCCGCAGGCCACGGACATGCCATAGTCCTCTTAATGATTTAAAGTGATGATCAGCAGGTGAATCGCAGGTGTCTCGGGAGCATCTACCTCAAGAGCGTCGATGAAATTTGGTGATGATTGATGCAAGTCACGATTTCCGCAAACGCGAAGCAACGAGAGGGAATTTCAGTATGACGTTTCAGAAACGAACTCTGCATCCAGTGCTTCTGACCGTGGTTGTGATGGCCGTCTGCGGCTCGGCAAGTGCGGCCGATCAAATCGCCGAGCTGGAAATCAAAGCTCAGGCAGACACCGCCCGCGAGGTGCGCACCGCGACAAGTCTTCTAGGTTCGCTAAAACAACCCGTCGACAATAACGACTTAATCAGGTCGATGCTGGAACAAGAGACACTGGGGGAACTCTTAACTTGGGTTCGGATCTCGGCAATGAGCCCCAAGCAACACAAACGTCTCCTAGATGATCTGCAGGCTTTCCCTTGCGATGACGGCACAAAAGATCTCCTCATCAACATGTGCAGCGAATACGGTACTGTGCATTCGCCACGCGAACAACTGGAACGGATCGTATCCAGTGGTCGATCATCCGCAACCCAAAGACCGATGTTGAAATGGGCCGCACTGGAACCAGAAGCGGCTTTGAGATGGTTTCGCGATCACAACAGCTCTGGAGTGCTAACCAGAGGACGCGATGGCCAATTGGCTCAAAGCATTCTCACCGATCTCCTCTGCGGTTTAGCCGTTTCGGACCCCCATCTAGCATTCGAGGTCTACCAAACAATTTCAAGAGAGGAGATGCATGAGTGGATACCGATGTGGCTGGCGTCAGCGTTTGCGGAACAGATGCTGCAGTCGGGAGATGAAACACATGTTCTGAAGATGCTTCAAATTCACTCCGCAAAAGACCGGATTTATGTTCTTCGAGGGATCGTTGGCGAGTTCGCAAGAAGTGGCGAATTCGATCAGGGGCTTAATTTCGTCACCAAGCATGACCCATCGCCCGAGGCGCAGATGGACTACCTCGGACATGTTTTTACCTATGGCTTACCGTATCACAAAATTGGGGATGGTCTCGACTGGCTCCTCACGACCACGACAGAGCCCGAGGCCCCAGAGCTTGTTGGGAAAATCATTGCTGATCATCTATCGGGAGGTGGCGGAATCAGGGAGCTCGAGGCTGAGGCTTGGCTCAAGAAACAGAGTCCAGGGGTGATCAGAGATCAGGGTTATGCCTCGTTGAGTGAGGCACGTCTCAAGGTCAAGTTCTTTGAAAAGGCATTGCAGCATGCGGGAAGGATCAAGGATGAACCCTTGCGAACCGCAACGTTGGAGACAATAGAAGAGCGTTGGCTGGAGCACGAACCTAAGGAAGCAAGAATGCGTTTGGCAGCTGCCAAACAGGCTGAAGAGACCGGTCAGGCTCCGCGCGAATCTGACACGAAGTCTATTGCGTCTAAATCCGACAGTCCGAGTGCATCCGAAGCAGAAAGTACCAAACTGAGCACAAACCAAGCGGTCGTCGACCGTGTTTGCAGATCGTTAAAGGACTTGGAGCCCAATCTATCCGAGGAGAACTCAGAAGATATTTTCAAGCGAATTGTTTTCGAGGACAAAGCCTACAAGTTGATTTTTGAGGACTTCCTTCGCGTTTCCGAAGGGCTTGGAACCGATGAATTGCTCGCGGCTGCAAAACAAATCAACAACAAGAAGATGAAGACGTGGTTGGTGCTGCTCGCCGCCGAGCAGGATCCGATGCGTATCTGCCACGATACCGACTTGAAAAATGCGATTAGCATCAGGGAGTTGTTTGACGCGATCGCGAGAAAGGATCCGACACTTGCAATGCGTCTTATGTCGCCCAATCAACAGCGAGAAAATAAAACGGATTCGCTTTACTTGATAACTGAACCCTCCCTTGATGTAAGAATTCGTGTCGCTACAAAACTTTTAGGTGTCGATATCAATGCTGGCTTGACGGCGTTGCTGAAAATTCGCGCGAGCCTGGGTACTTCAAATGGTGGTCGCATTCCCATTGGGACATTTGGATCATTCGGGATTCCACCGCTGCCTCCAAAGTGCTTACCTGGAATGATCGAAGCAATCGGGAAGCCAGATTACACGAGTATCAAACCTGACCTGATCAAGATGACCGTCACACACACCATGTTCAACGGCGGCGTGCTATCAGTCACTCAAAGCGTTGGGGAAATGCAACTAAGTGGCGCCGATTTAGATCATGCGATCGAATGCATCGTAAAAATTGGTGGATTCGATACGAATCCTGTTGGGTTGGCCAACTGGATCTCGCAAGTTCGGCCTTCCGGTATTCCCGCTGCGCTCGTGAAATGGTCCGACATCGACCTAAAGTCAGCGACCGACTGGCTGGTTGAACAGAAACAAGGATTGGAGTGGGCCCAAGCAATCAACAATGAGGAAATCAGAGGCCTATTCCTACAAGGTTTTACGGGCAAATGAGAGATTCGCTATTTATGGTGAGTAAATGAAACGCAATAACTCTATCCGAAATCCAAGGCCAACCATGAGGCTACTTGCGAGCCGAAATGCGCATGCGATTCTAATGACCTTCGCCCTACTGACCGCCGTCGCCGTTGCGAATGATGAGCCTGCAGAAGCTGCAAAGCAGCGGTCGAACAGTCTGCCTCCAAACACGACCGTGGACGGATCCGTCGAGACGGACGTTGACCTGCAACGAATCACAGCGCTGTCATCCATGCAATTCTATACACACTTTGCATTGATCCAAAAAAATGTTGACACAGCAGTGGGATGAGAAGACTTTTAAGAAATTCTCCTTGTATGACCGAATGAACCTGAAAATGATGCAGGGCTACGAAAATCAATTCAAAGAACATAAAGTATGGGGTCCATTTCTCCAGATGAAAAACGCCCTACATCAACGGGTTTATGACGATCTTAAACCGTTGAGTCGCAAGAAACGCATGGGCCAACAGTTGACCTCCACCGAGGTCCAGAAGCTCGTGGAGCTTGATAAACTTATATTCGACAAATCAATCAAGTAGTTGGTTACGGGTGAGCTATTGGGGAACCAAATCGTGTCAGTCAAATCTATCTTTGAACTGCTGTTGATTGTCCTGTTCTCCATCATCTACTTGAGCCACGCCCCGATTATGGTAGCAATTGCAGGTAAGCGGGGCTTCCGCGACACTCGCTTGAACATCTACTCCGTTCTGTCTCTCCTTCCATTGATCATATCTGGGGTACTGCTGTTATTTGGCCCCCAGGATCTGAGTGGAAGAGTAGCGATGTCGAAGTACCTCTTGGTGGTATTCATCTTGTTCGCCGCTCACTGGCTGTTCTGCACAGTTATCCTCATTGTTGCTGTCAAGGATCTTGAACTGAAAAGCAAAGTCGTTGCCATGACATCGGCATCCGTTTCATTCGTGCTCTCATGCGCGGCCGTTGTTGGCGCTGCCTATGTAACTGTGTAAATACGGAGTTGTCTGACTAGATGCGAACGAAGAAAGCTATCGAACATGGTTCATCGGCCGCGTCACAGATCGCGAGCGAATTGGGCGAATTGGGGAAGGGCGAATTGGGGACAGGCACAAAGTGATTTGACTGCAAATCAACCGAAGCAGTTTATGCCTGTCCCCGTTTTCTCCCATGCCTGTCCCCGTTTTCTCGTTTTCTCGCTCGCCCGTTTTCTCGCTGGCCATACCCGATCGATCCCTGGCCGGGCGAGCCTCTGCCGGATTCGTATGACCTGCTGATCTACGCCAAGAATGGACACCGGCCACAGTTGCTCGAGCATCTGGCTGAAGTCTTTCCACGGCATGTGCAGATTCACTACGGAAATTATCGCCGCGAGGAGCTATTCGAGGCCGCCCGACGCGCACGGGCGTGTGCGTACCTGGCCGATGATGATCATGAACCGTTGGCGCTGCAGGAAATCCTTCTGGCGGGCTACCCGAATGTGGGCGTGTGCACCGGAGCCTCATTCGTCCGGCATGGCGAGACGGGCGTCTTAGTTGATCGTTTGCCGCCGGGAGCATCTTGCGTGGAGTCCGATGCGGACGCTGCTGCACTCGCTGCATTCATCGAAGGGGTCGGACGAGCCCAGGCATTGGACCGCAAATCGGTCCGTAACGATGCGGCAATGCAGTTCGATACGGAACGCATCGTGAACGTGATCACGGAAGCTCTGGAGCGTTGCTGTGCGGCTGCCAACGTCAGCGAGGTTTCCAACTGACTTCGACGACTCAACACACCCGCGTGACTGGTTGATGCGTGAGCGATTCGCTAATCTGATGTTGGGTCTTGTTCGTGACAGAACTTCCTAGCCAGCCTTGCCTTACGAGGACGAGCAACCCATGCATCAAGTAAAACTTGCCAAACCTTTCCTGCTCGACGTTTAAACGTAGAGCAAAACGCTATTTGAACAAGAAGTCATTGATGAACGACTCGGATTTTGATCCCTACCATAAATGGCTTTCGATTCCGCGATCTGAGCAACCAGCGAATTACTATCGGCTGCTTGGGGTTCCGTTCTTCGAGTCTGATCCGGATGTCATTGAGTCTGCCGCGCAGCGACAGATCACCCACGTTCGGTCTTTTGCGCTGGGTCAGCACGCTGAGCTATCGCAATCCATTCTTAACGAGCTTGCGAAGGCTCGCGCGACCCTCTTGGATCCAGCTGCCAAGGTAAAGTACGACACTTGGCTGAATGCCCAACAACGACAGCCAGCAGTCGCACCCTCGCCTCCCAACGCAGTCGACGATTTGATGCAGTCGGTGCCATTCGACATCTCGACTGTCCCAGTCGCTCCGCGAAAAACATCGAGGCCCAAAAACCGTCGTAAACAGCGGTCAAAGCTGATTCCATTGATCGCTGGAATTGCCGTCGCGCTGCTGGTGATCGCGATGATTGGTTGGTTGCTGTCTGACCCAAAGCAGCCTGTGGTTGCCGAGCTTCCTGTGAGCAAGCAGCCCAGCCGAGACATACAAGTGGTGGAGGACCAGGATGGGATTCAACCATCGCAACCGCAAAGCCGATTGGGTTCGAGACTCGACTCTGCGAAGCCTTCGGTGGGCGGCACGGCCGAGGCAATGAACGAAGAAGCGGGTGATGCAACGGAACTGGGGGTTGAGTCTGAAACTACGCTACCACCAGAACCCGAGGAAGAACGCACTGAAACGGTTGTGGTGTCGAGTGAGCAATCGGATGCAAACAATACGCCACCAGCAGCAGTAGCACCGTTCGATTCAGACCAAGCCAAATCGTATCAGGAAGCGTGGGCAGAGCATCTTGGCGAGCGAGTGGAAGTCACCAACTCCATTGGGATGAAGCTGCGGGTGATCCCGCCGGGAACTTTCATGATGGGTGAGGGAAATGATGCTCACGAGGTAACGCTTACCAAGCCGTATTTGCTCGGCATGCATGAGGTCACTCAGGCTGATTACCAAACGGTGATGGGTGCCAATCCAAGCAAATTTAAGGGGCTCCGCAGTCCGGTCGAAATGGTGACATGGGAGGATGCGAACGAATTCTGTCAGCGTCTGTCATTGTTTCCACGAGAGAAACGAGCAGGGCGGGTTTACCGATTGCCAACGGAAGCGGAGTGGGAGTTCGCATTTCGAGCTGGAACGACGACGACGTACAGCTTCGGTGACAATGATTCATTGTTGAGCAGGTACGCGTGGTACAGGGCGAACGGAGGCGGCACGACTCATCCGGTAGGCTCGAAGCTCGCGAATCCATTCGGCTTGCACGACATGCATGGGAATATTTGGGAGTGGTGCAATGACTGGTTTGGTCGTTATTCAACTGTGAGCGTGACAGACCCCAAGGGCCCCCAATCTGGCGTTTCCCGCGTGCTCCGTGGCGGCAGCTTCGGAGACTATGCCGTGGAGTGCCGGTCCGCAAGCCGCGCTAGAGACCTGGCAAATCCTAGCAACTACGGCTTCCGGGTTGCCTGTATTCTGTCAAGTGAGTAGCGGAGGCCCAAAGGTCGCGTGAGGCAGAGCCGCAACCGACGAAAAACATCGCTGATGGCGATGGATCTCCTTGGTGAAACCCTTGCGATGCAAGGCTGCGAGTACCGGGTAAAAGTCGTCACAGGCACTTACCATCCACCCGGTGGGTAGAAAGCCAAGGGGGAGCCAAGGGGCTGAAAGCCAAGGGGGACAGGCACAAAGTGATTTGACTGCAACTCAGCCGAAGCAGTCTATGCCTGTCCCCTTTTCAAGTCGCGAGATAAAAATCGTTTTGCTTTGCAGCGTGGTTTCCGATATCGAGGATAACCACGCCGCAAAGTTTTTTAGTTCGGTCTGAGGTAATCATTCCACTGATACCTAGCGAGACCATCCCTAGACTGCCTCAAGTTTAGCAGGTTCTGAATAATCCTCGGTCTTTGGCGACGGTGAACCGAATTTACCTTTCGGGCGTTGAAGAGTCGGTGTTTCGTACCGTGTAATGCAATCCGCCGAGACCGATGCCTGATGGTGCGAGATAGACCTCTCGCTGGTCGGGAAGCGGTAAAACCAATGAAGGATGAGAAAACGGTGGTTCCCCACTTTCAATTCTTGGATCCGTCAATTGCTTCATCAGTCGCAAAACAAGTTTGTATTCTCGCTTGCTTACCTCTAACTCCCTGACATGTGAATCCACGTTGCGCTGATTGAAATCACCTCCGCGAACATAGAAGTCCATCATCTCTTCGAGCGTTGTTGCGCTACCGTCATGAAAGTAGGGTGCTGTGAGCGGCAGATTAAAGAGGTGCGTTGACTTGAATTGCCCTTCACCGGCATCGGCATCAAAATTTGGGACGATTGAGTTTAGGTTTAAGTCGTCTTCTTCGACTCCCGCATCAACTTGCAGTGGTACGACGCCCGTTGCGGAGAATGGGCGATTGCCGATGTCTCCAATTACTGCGTGGCTACGACCATCCACATAATGGCATTTGTGGCATCGCATTTCTTCAAAGGCATCAATTTGAGCGCGAGTGGGTGGTCGAGCTGGGATGGTAACGAGTGTTTGCTCGTACAACGCTACTGCAGTCCCAAAGAAAATGGAAAAATTTAATTCGCTCAGAGTGACCTCTCGCTCCTCGATGTCTCCACTGGGTATTTCCACGGTTGTTGTCACGCCGCTGGGCTCCTCGCTAAGAAAGATTTCCAACGGACCACCCGCGAACGCAGCGTCAATGAGTTCCGCATAGCCGCGCCCATGGAGCAGTCCGAGGCGCCCCAACTCATCAACGATATCTCCGGTTTGGTACCTCAATGGAATGGAGTGTCGAATCTTGTATCCAATGTCGGAAAATTGACGACCGTCTGCGGACATCTCTGCCGGACTCAAGCAAGGCCCCACTGCTTGGCTGGCCTGGGAGCCTTCCGCAATCTGAAGTAGAGCGGATCCTCCTCCACGCGTGGGTATTGCAGTTGGAACGCCGGTGATATCCATTCCATTAAAAACATAATTTGCGCGGCCGTCCCAGAAATTGTGAGTGCTATCAGAATTCACCGCAGGTGGCGCGTTTCGGTCCGTCACTGCGTACTGGCCGGGTGGTGTAAAATTTTCGATGCCACGGGATACTTCCTGCCCATCGAGATTTTCGAGTTTCAAGCTGAGAAACTCGGCGTATCGAACTCCCAGCGAACCTCGGGTGGTATTCGGTGATCCGTTATATCCTGGGGACAGTGTGCCAGCCAAAATTCGGTCGGACTGCGAATCTGCACCTGCCGAGTAGTGGCAGGATGCACACGCATAGAGTCCACCGTTACCGCTGCCGATCTGTTGATCCCAAAAGAGCGCCTTGCCCAGCAAGATTGCAAGTTCCAGTTGCTCTCGTGTCGCAACCGTGGCGTTCAAGTTTGCAAGGTTTACAGCTTGAATAGCCGGCGCCTCATTGTCGAGCTCCTGATCGTTTGGATGACTCGCACGTACACCCGAAGGTCTCACTCTCACAGTCGATGCTTCTTGTCGACTTCGCGATCGCTCACGTTTTGAATTGGATCGATCACCTGCGTGCACCATGAGTGTGAACGAGAATAAGCCCAAAGTTGTAAGAAAGATTTTGTTCAATAGCGTTTTGCGCATCGGAATCCCCGTGTCTTGATTCTGTCCGCCTTATCTAACGAGGTACGATACCAACTCGGCAATCGAGACAACCCGTCGCACGCCCGTTGGTTTTCAAGCCGGTTTGGAGAACGGGGGTAAGCGTGGCTGAATGCGCAGAAGAGTCCACCGCAGTGAGGGGGGAATCAACCCTGCTTGACGCAGGTGAAAAAATGCGCTGTTGCTATTGATGAACCGCAATGTGATCGATTGGCCGGTGGTACCTTCAGCTCAGGAAAAAAGTTCCTTGCGAGAATTGCTGGTCGGCGTCCCGCAGGTGGAGCATTCCGTCGTCCCGCAGCCTCAACTTCGGCTTTCGCGTGGCCCTCGTTCCATTGGACTCCAGCGCGCCAGTACCGGAACCGGAGAGCGAAGGCCCATAGGGAGCGAGCGGAGCGGCGACCGGAGAAGCCGAGCGAATGGCGGAGCAGCGGGAATTGTCGAACTAAGAAATGACCGCAAGATTTCGCGTTGCCTTCCCTACTCCGAAGCCAGCCCTGGGGGGTTGAGACCGAAAGAGCGAAGCCAACCCCCTGATAACCCGAACGCCGTGAGAAAGAAAGACGGCCGAGATATTGGGGTGGAATCGGGTCTCCCAAGTACCACGCGTGTGAATAGTCGGTATCGCGTGCGACTTCAGCTGAGAGACTCTTCACACCCAACCAACGTCGCAAACCCTGTAAAAACCGGGGAATAACCGGCTCGATCTCTCTATCGGCGCATGAAAAAACCCCACGGTCGCGTTGTTTCGCTACCGTGGGGTTGAAGTTGCGGGAGCCGAACTCTGTTCGAACAGTTGCAAAGAGTGCGGTAATGTCTCGCGAGTCATTACCCAGTGTTGCCCGTTACGAAACGGCGGCTGGGTTATGGGCCTTTGCCTCGTTTCGGTTCAAAACGTGTCGGTTCATCCCCCGCTTCGTCTAACTGTCTCTAGGAGTCTTCAGCTACTGCTCAAGAAAGACATCGCCGGCTGGGAATTACGCCCACTGCCCGGCAGCGGGTCCGGGTTCTCTGCTGCGCAGCGGATGAGTTCGATGGGCAAGCACGCGATTCCAGTTGGGCGGCGTGGTCACTGTGTTTGGTGCGTTCGCAAGGCACGCCAGCGCACGTCAGCCGTCCCCATCAATCTTTGATCTAGTCGATTGATTCCACCAGTCCTCTACATCGCTGAGGAGGGAATCCACTGCCTTGGTACTTTCTTGACCGACAGTCGCATAAACAAAGTCTTCCGGAAGTTCTGTGTTGGCAAATGTTTCAATCTCAGCATCGCTGTAGAGCAGTTCAGCCTCCTCAAACTCGGATTCGAAATATTCTT
>JBMYRF010000053.1:0-22997 GCA_049602075.1 Rubripirellula sp. | reverse complement strand
GTCGAAAAAACTCCTTCCCTGTCTTACCAGTTGATCCAAGTTCGGAGTTGCTATTTTGTTCTTTGGATAATGCGCCTGAATATCGCCAACACCAAAATCATCTGCCAGGATTAGAATGATATTTGGCTGAACCAAAGGCTTCGATTGCGCCACTGCATTCGCCGACTGATACCAACTCAAAAATGCCGACGCGACGATCGCTAGAACACTTAAAAGAGAATTTGAGCGAATCATCAGAAATCCTGTTGAGCAATTCGATAGTGGATCGAAAACGTCAGACCAATGCGATGAGAGCTCCACCGCCGATATGACTTCTTTCTAGGCAATTTTGTTGATTGTAGCAGAGACGGACACCAACCCTCGCCATTAGTTTCGTGGGGGGTCAGGCCTCATAATCGCCAAAACGAAAGTTGGTTCAAAATAAAAGCCAGCTCAAGTGGAGGGTGGAGGCATCTTCTTTCCGGTGAATCCTCTGCCCGACGTCGAATGGTCTAGTCTCCCTTGGCGATTCAGTGTGACCAGTTGATTCGTGATGGCGTGATTAAGAACCAGTCCGAGCTGGTTCACTACGCTCAGGTCACGGCGGCGCGCACGACCCAAATCATATGGCTGTCCAGCTTCGCGCCTGAGATTCAGGAGAAGATTCTGTTCTTGCCCCGCGTCGAGTCGGGGCCTGACACGATCAAGGAGATCGACGTGCGGCGAATCGCTCGGGTGATGGACTGGGAGTTGGAAAAATCCCTAACTCCAAAAGTTTTCCTGGCGTGATTCACGCTAGCTTTCCAAGCGTCCAACACGATGGAAGCAAACCTAACAGGTGGACTCGGATCAGGAGTCACGCTCATACATCGCCTGCTGACCACTGCGTTCGAATCAATACAACCTTTCGCCGCACGGACTCCTCGACACATCCGAGTCGCTCGGCAATTTCTTGATTGGTGTATCCTTCCATTTTCCAGACAGCGATATCCCTAAGATCCTTGCGCAAAGCCCCAAGCATTTCCTGGCAAACCAAGCTGAAGTTCTCAGCAAATTGGGGCGATGGGTCAGGTGGCTCCATGAGTTGATTACCCTCGTTGAATAGAAAAACTGAGTGGCCACGTACTTGACCATCACCCCGTTTTTGTCGATTCAAATGTCTCGCTTGATCCGTCGCTTTATTTTCCGCGATGGTCACGAGAACTCGCCAAAGACCATCGCGGTTCTGGATTTCAGTTAGCCTCCCTTGATCGAGCGCTTGAAAGAAAGCAGCAAAGGCCATTGCCGCAACATCTTCTTCATCGGAAACACGGCGTTCTCCGGCCGAAAGGCGAGATTTGGCCAGCCGAACCAGTCTTTCGTAATAGCGTTCCCAAAGATTCTGACGTCCAGATTCTTCTCCTTGACGAGCCTGATCCAGCCACTCGGTTATGGAAACAGACGCACTTAGATCAGTCATGGTATCCCCCTTTCCACAAAATTAATTGCGAACACAACTTAAAGCGGATCACAATCAGGCAATGTCCTCAGCATGCACAACCATGTTAATATGTTTTGAAATAAGCTGCCTTCGGCATTCACGATAAAGATCGTCATGCACGAATATACACCGGATGAAGAAATTGACAGGCTCTGCGATCAGTTCGAGAAGGAACTGCAGGATGGGAAACAGCCGTCGGTGGAATCTTACTTGCGACGAGTCAATGAAGCTCGCCGATCGAGTCTGTTGTATTGGCTGCTGAATGTTGAACTGCATGTCTCGCGGGCACCGGTCAAGCAAAAACAACGGGGTCTTCAACGATTGCGATCAAAGCTGCATCGCTATCGTCAAGCGATTGACGACGCAGGAACTTCCCTTCAAAAACCAGCGATGAAGCTGCCTAAGATTCCCGGCTACACGATCAAACGCCACGTGAAGCAAGGTGGACAGGGTAGCGTCTATCAGGCGATCCAGAACCGCACCGGCCAAAACGTTGCAATCAAATTAGTTTCCGCCCATCAGCTGGAACAAATCTCAGGCGACCATCGAACTCGTGTCATCTCACAACTCGAAACGGAGATTCGCACGGTAGCAGGCTTGAATCATCCCAACGTTGTCAAGCTCTTCGATGCCGGTGAATCCGATGCAGGTTTCTATTTTGTGATGCAATGGGTGAAAGGGGGCAGCTTAGCCGATCAAGCAACATTCAACCAAGTGGAAGCTACGAGGATCATTCTGTCGATTGCCGAGGCGTTAGCCGATGCACATGCCTCAGGAATTCTCCACCTTGATGTGAAACCACAAAACATCTTGATGGATCAGTCGACAGGTCAACCCTTGCTCGCTGATTTTGGGCTCGCCCGGTTATCACAAGAAACGACCAAATCGAATGCAGTCGCGGGAACACTCGGGTACATGGCGCCGGAACAAGCAAAAGGGTCAGCCCTGGATGTACGCGCTGACGTGTATGGACTGGGTGCAACATTTTATTACTTACTCACCGGGGAAAAACCCTACTCCAACGTCACGCTGCCCTATAAGGAAACGCAGCAAGAGTCTTGGTTGCCGAAATCACCACGGATGATTCAACCCAATGTAAACCCGACACTGGAACACATCTGTACAAAGTGCTTGAGCTTTGATCCTGACAAACGTTTCCAGAATTGCATGGAGGTCGCCGCCGCCCTGAATCGTTTTACATTAACGGAAGATGGACGCCGGATCGCACAGCTTGGCGTAAAGACGCTCGTGGCAAGTCCGCTGGTGTTTTTGATAAACCTGATTGTCGCCGTTCAACTCGACCGCGGCTGGGCACTCAATCCCGGGCTTGAGTCCCTGATCTGGATCACGATGTTTTCCATGTACGCGGTCGTGTTTTCGGTGTTCGGTTCGATGAGCAGGCTGGACAAGCACTCACCCGAATATTTAGCCGTCGAAAGCCTGTGGGCCACCTGGTTGGCGAAGTTTTTCGCCGCAATAACGATCGCCGGTTCCTTACGTCTTATGCTTCCAGCTGAGGAAGCCATTCCAATAAGCTATCCAATGTTCTCGGCGTTGACCGGTTTCGCTCTGGCTACCATGGCACCTAGATACTACCGCCCCCTGTATGGATTTGCGTTGATCGCATGGTGCAACTCTTTATTGCTGATGTGGTCGGTTGATCAAAAAATCATCATTCCCCACCTTGGGATCCCTGCAACACCCGTGATTTACGGTGCAATGGCGACCGTACTCACCGTGATCTGGGGATGGAAACTGAGGGACTTCTCCCGCGAGGCATTGCCGCTGGCAACCTCAAGGTTTGACATGACGACCGTCAATCTTCCGAAGGAAATCGAGTCGAACCACTCGTTCGTCACAACTAAAAAAATTCTTTGATTTCCTGTTGGGTCAGATCGCCAGGTGTCGTTTAACAGTTGAACGCCAACTCAACGACTCTGAGGCAAGTGTGACTGTGAACAATCTAGCCGGCAGCGACCGCCAACTATCTAATCATGAGCGAGGGTTTCAAGATTTGGAATCCTCCACCAGAACACAAGTTGTGAGTGGTGTGGTTTTCCTCTCCAAGCATGTCTCAGGGCCCAAGATTTGGAAACGATTGTGGGAGTTCACTCGAGTCAATCCAATCTATCGCTCCCTTATCGACGACGGACGACAGATCGCGTGGAAAACCGACACTTCCTTTGATCTCTCAAATCACCTTGATGAAATCGTCATTGAAAGATGCACGACCGAACAGGTCCTGACTATGCTTTCAAACATTGCTTCACGCGGTTTGCCCACGAATCAGCCACCCTGGCGAATTCTAGTATTGCGACTGGCGGTTGGCGGGCAACCTCCAGCAAGCTGTGCCCTTGCCATCGTGGCGCACCACTCATTACTGGATGGCCTTCATGGAATGAAGCTCTTCACCAATCTGCTCGACGGGGCCGAACGTCGTTCAAACATGAGGGGCAGTACCGCTACTGACTTCCCAAATGATCGAGAGACGAAGGTCCCAGCGTTTAACGCTGGATGCGCTCGTTTCGTTGCCGGCGAGATGCTACGACGGTCAGCGAAATCCATCCTTGCATCGGACGCTTCAGCATCGGCGACACGAACAACCCTTGCGTTCGAATGGTCACGCAAGTTATTCCGAACAGCACAACAGCGTGGAAAAAGTACATTTCAAGAAATATTGCTGACCGTCATCACTGATGCACTCGCCCGGTACTCGCGTTCTCACGGACAGAATCGAAATCTCCGCGCGATCGTGCCTCTAGCTCGATGCGAAAACCACCCTTCGTCTCATAACACCAATCAACATGACATTGGTTACATCAAACTTCCAATCACCTCGGAGCATTGTGATCGCGTGCAAGAAATTCGCACAAGCCTGCGATCTCTGCGCCAACAGCAAAAGCTGCAGTTTTTTCCCTCGCTACTCGGTTTCATCGGACGATTGCCAAAAGTCCTGCGAACTTTCGTCGCTCGCCGCTTTGCTTATCAAGCTGACCTATTGATCAGCCTGATTCCGGGTGGCCGTACAAAACAGACCCTCGATGGGGCCGAGGTTTTATCCATTTTTGCCCAGCCCGCATTACCTCCACGACACTCGATCGTAGTCGGCATCACGCTGAGCCGATGTAGCGTCTGCGTGACGTTGCAGTTGGATGCCAAACAGATCGATGACCCAGAAAACTTGAAATCTTGCTTCGAGCTGGCTTACCGTGGAACCATTTTTGAGAGTGCATCGACCGGATCCGTGCCCTGTACCAACATCGTGCCCAACACCAACCCGATTAAAGGCTCCAAATATGATCTCCATGAGCAGCCGCTGGGTTCCGTTTCTTAAAGCCGTTGCAACGAGGCAAAGGCGTTCACCTTCATCACCGCGTTTGACGCATCACCACAGCGTCCCGTTGATGTCGCAATCACTACAGCTGTAGGGCAAATCTCTTAAGGCAAGCGATGATGGAAAACAAGAATCTGGGCCGCATCACTGAAAGTCGAACCGATCTCCCTTGGGGTCGGCCAGCGAAAAAAGTTCGCAACCTTAACTGGTTCAACAAACGCACTTTCACAACCGCCAAGCTATCTACGGGTCTATCAACCGAACGTCAATGGTATACCTATGATTCCACAGCGATGATTGTCAAAGGTCATTGTGCCTATGAGCCGATCGCGAAGGCGCTCGCTGCTGAAGGTTTAGTACCTGTCAGAACATCAGACGGGCATGCAATTGTGTCGATTTGGTTCAACCAACTGCACGACTCTATTTGCGGCACGTATCACGAAATCGTTATGAGCATTGATAGCGCAATCTCTGGCGAAGATTCCATGACAGGATTCTCAAGCACCGGCAACCCGTTTCACTATCTTTACAACCAGCTGGGTGGGTCCGTTTGTCAACAACAGTTCTTGCACAGCCTGTACATCAACAGCCCACTATCGATCACGTGGGGGCGTGAGATGCAAGCATTTCCCAAGCACCCTTTGCCTGTCGACAGTCAGTTGAATGACGGAAAACACTCCTTTGAAGCAAATCTTGCCTGGGACTCCGATTTAATCGCGCGAGCGAAAATCACAAAACGCTGGGGTTTGCGTTCCTCATTGGCGGAAGGACTCGGCCTCGTCACCACCGCCAGGCTCTCACGTGTCGCCCGCTTTCTAAATGCATCAGAGATCGAAGTACCAATCCAAATGCCCCGCAGGACAGCGAGTCGTTACAACGTGCCGACCAACTATTTGGCATTCATTCGTAAAGGCAAAAACCCAGCGACCATCCGCTGTTGGCCCTGGCATGATGACGACACGCTCGAATTGGGTCGCGTTCGCAAATCGACCGACTGCGAAGACCACAACGGCCACTTGCTTTTCCAAGCGGCCGATTTCAGACCTAAGGTTGTCAGCTATATCCCCTTCATGCAAGCGTATATCGGAACTGCTACCTAACGTCTGGCCGCGATCTGGCAATGTGCTGAGCGGAACGCCTGTCAAAACCGGCAAGCCTCAAAGCATCCGTGGACTCAAGGCAATCCTGCGACGTCGATCTCGAGGTATTTCCACTTCATCAACTGGTGACGGCATGCGACTTGTGCGAAGAGCCAAGTGTTCGAACATCCTCCTGCATTTAATCATGCATGCAGGAGCCACGCTGTGTTTTTTCATTCGACCGAGCTACGACGCAATCGCTGTTGCTATCACACTTTATGTTGTCACCGGGGGACTAGGATGGTCGGTCGGAATTCACCGAGGCTTAATACACAATGCGTTCAGCACCTATCGTTTTATGGAAAATATACTAGCGGTTCTTGGAACACTGTCTGGGTTAGGCGGACCTATATCATCTTCGAGAACACACTTCTTACGCGACTTTTGTCAGAGCAGTCCTGAATTTCCCACAGCAAGTTTGCCGTCATCGTTCTGGCGCAACTACTTTGATTTACCATTTTTTTGGGAAACGACCTTCGAACCTGCTCCGCCGGATCGGGTTTCGGAACTTCTCGAAAAACGATGGCTTTTTCGATGTCTTGAGAACCGATGGCTGGCTGCTGGACTCATGGCCGCTTTACTCTATGCACTTGGTGGACTCATGTACTTGGCCTGGGGACTTTGCGCACGGGTCGTCGTAACCGTCAACTTGTTTGCGATCTTTGACTTTTACTGTCACTCACACAACCACGGTTTGCAACGTTTTGAGATTGAAGGAGCTTCCTGTGAAGGCCGCAACGTATGGCTCGTTGCATTGCTGACGTTTGGAGAAGGATGGCACAATAACCATCATGCAATGCCCAGCTCACCCCGAATGGGAATAGGCGATTTTGAAATCGACATTGGCTATTCAATATTACAAATTATGCACCGGTGTGGATTGGTATGGAACCTTATCAAACAAAACGAGGCTTTGAAGCCTAACGCCCGTCAAATTCGATCCTGATCGACTGTTCCAAAGAGACGCTGAATTGAGCATTGATGCGTGCGTCCTTGGAGCTACACGAGGTGGTCATATGAACGGCAAAATCACCGTCGGCCGCAAGTTCCACATCGCTCGCGAGGGTTCAGGACGCAAGCGGTTTCGTGAAGGCGAGGAGGCGGCCAAGCCTGCCGGCCATCTTCAGCGAGTGTCCCGGGTCATGGCACTCGCCATTCAGTGTGACCAGCTGATTCGCGACGGCATGATCAAGAACCAATCGGAGCTGGCACACTACGCTTAGGTCACGACGGCCCGCATGACTCACATCATGTGGCTGGTGAATCTAACCCCTGATATTCAAAAGGCGATTCTTTTTCTTCCTCGTGTCGAGTCAGGGCCAGACACGGTTAAGGAAGCCGATGCGCGGCGGATCGCTCGGGTGATGGACTGGGAGGTGCAGAAGGGGATGTGGGAACAAATTGGCGAAGTCGTCTCCACGACGTCGATTCCCGTAAGTGTCGGCGGTGCCTGAGACCGAAGGCAATTGGCCGCCGGCGTAAATCAATACGGTGGGTTCAATCGACGCAAGTTAACGGGATTGCAGCACCAATTCATAAGGGCAAATGAATCTCCCTTGGTGGGCTTCCTGCCGGTCCGAACCGTAGATTGCCTCACTGTTGGAATCCCGCGTTTCGAATTGTTATTCTAATGTGGATGACTAAGGCAGACACTTGCCCTGATTGGGCTGGATGATTTGCTGCAACAAGTAATTGTTGCCAGGGGTTCGGGTTACTTTCGTCCTTGCGAAGCTCGTGAACATGCATGACCGACAATCTTTCAAGTAATGGCGGAAATAGCCCACGGAAAAGTGCAGATCGTAATCTCCTGATTGGAATCCTCGCGCTGCAAATGGATTTCGTCGATCGCGGTCAACTCATCGCCGCAATGAATGCCTGGGTGCTAGATAAATCCAAGCCGCTGGAAGTGATACTTGAGACCCAAGGCGCGCTGGACGAAGAAACGCAGGAGCTGCTGTGCGCCCTCGTTCGCAAGCACCTGGAGAAACACAACAACGAGGCAGACAAGAGCCTAGCTTCGGTCAGTTCCATTCCAAGTCCTGTTCACGAGGAACTCCGCGCGATTGGCGATGCCACCGTTGAATTGACCTTGGCGAATTTGGTGAAGGATGGAGCTCTCGATTCGGAAGCTTCTGTTACATTGCCTGCCCGCGAAACGATCTCACGGGGCGAACGATTCGTCGTCCTACGACCGCATGCCAGGGGTGGTTTAGGGGAGGTATCGGTTGCGAAAGACTTAGAGCTTAATCGCGAGGTGGCGTTAAAGGAAATCCACGACCGCTTTGCTGACAACGTGAGCAGTCGCACACGTTTTTTGCTTGAGGCCCAAATAACGGGTAGCTTAGAGCACCCCGGTATCATTCCTGTTTATGGCCTGGGGCAATACTCGGACGGGCGCCCATTTTACGCCATGCGTTTCATACGGGGAGATAGCTTCAAAGAGGCTGCCGATCGATTTCACGCGGATCCCTCGAAGATCAATCAGTCGGGTTACACCTCCGAGGGGAGCGGACGAAGAGCTCACCAAAAGTTTGATTCAGTCGAGTTTCGACGGCTGCTTGGTCGTTTCGTTGATGTATGCAATGCGATCGAATACGCGCATTCTCGCGGAGTGCTGCATCGTGATCTCAAGCCCGAAAACGTGATGTTGGGCAAGTATGGCGAAACGCTTGTTGTGGATTGGGGACTCGCGAAAGCAGTTGGTCGTCACGAAGACTCAAAACATGAGCGAGAAAGAACATCGCAGCCTAGCTCTGGCAGTGGTAGCGCGTCAACTCAAGTGGGCAGCGCGATTGGGACACCAGCCTTCATGAGCCCTGAGCAAGCCGCCGGTCGACTACAGGAATTGGGACCGGCAAGCGATGTTTATAGCCTCGGCGCGACGCTTTATTACCTGCTGATTGGTAGGCCGCCCTTTGTGGAACAGGATCTTGGTGTGACGCTTCGCAAAGTGCAAGCTGGCGACTTCGAAGCACCTCGATCGATCAACCAAGAGGTACCCAAGGACCTTGAAGCTGTTTGTCTGAAAGCGATGTCGACGAAGATTGAGGAGAGATACGAATCCCCCAGCCAACTTGCGTCTGAAATCGAAAAATGGCTTGCGGACCAGCCTATCAGTGCGAGAACCACGACCGTCGTCGAGCGAGTAGGGCGTTTCTCGCGTCGGCACCGCAGTTGGACCATGGCTGGCGCAACCGCATTGATCGTAACCGCGCTCGTTTTGACGCTTGCAGTTGTGTTTGTGAATGAATCGCGACGAAATGAGAGTATGCAAAGAGGCTTAGCCGAAGGTTTAGCAGAAAGAAACGAGAGACTAGCAATAGAGGAACGCAGCGCGAAGGAATTTGCCGAGGCGGCTAGCGACGAGGCGCGGGCGGCGTTGTTTGAGATGAACACTTCGTCCGGTTTAACGGCTGCGGAGCTAGGAAAACCAGCGGAGGCAATACTCTGGTTCGCCAATGCTGCATCGATTGCAGAGCCTGGATCTACGGAGGATGAAGAGAGCCGAATACGGATCCGGGCTTGGAGTCATATCGTGCCAACTCCTGTGCGTACTATGGATCATGGCGAGCGTCTCACCTCGATGCAATTTGATTCCACGGGGCAGTTGCTGATCACACTAACGTCGAACGCTCGATGCCGCGCCTGGGAGCTTGATCAACAAACAGACCCACGCGAAGTGCCTTTCTCTGTTTCCGCAGTTGCCTGCAACCCAAGAAAGCCGGAACTTGCAGTGGGTCAACTCAACGGTACGGTGAGGGTTCTGAGCCTTCCGGATCTGAAACCCGTCGATCAAGACGACATCAAGTTTGACGAGCCCATTTCTTCGCTCGCCTACAGTTCAGATGGAGCTTTGCTTGCGGTGGCCGGCGAATCCTTGAGAATCTGGGACAGAAAACAACGGCAATTCTTACCGCAGGCGTATCAGCATCCCGCGGAGATCGCCTCCGTGCAGTTCTCCGAGAGCGGGGATCTGCTACTCACCGCTTGCAGTGACAATTATGCACGGGTGTATGGATTGCGGGGTGAGAATTCTACCGAGCCGCTGTTTGAGCCATTTTTCCATCGTGCTGAGGGCCGTACGGACCAAACGCTCCCCCGTCCTCGTTTCATCAACGAAGGTAAGGGGCTGATTGCGAACTCGATTTGTTATGACCTTGCAACCGGCAAAGCCACTGCAACATTGCATGAGTCGGACTTAAAGTACTCTCAAGTGAGTCCAAACGGTCGTGATGTTGCATTCGACGCACATAACGGGGCAATCCGACTTTGGAAATACGGGGAAGGCTTCCAGCCCTTGACCCTTCCGAAGGCGGGTATGTATGCGTTCAGTCCTGACGGAGCAGAGCTGGCATTTTCGACTAGCAATGACTCTATCGCGAGGATTGACCTGCATTCCGGTGATCTACTGGAAGGAGAGATTCCGTCGTTCTTTTGGGTCGAGAAGCTCTCCTATTCACCGGACGGGCGTCGGTTGATCGCCGCGAAAGTCAATGGTCGAGTTGTCGTTTGGCTTCTCAACGGAAAGTCACATCGCGAACCAAGCAGAAGAACGGAATCCGTACGACGCCTTGTTGATTCCAGAAGCATGCAAATACCGCTGCGTGGGCGCAGTACTGATCTAACCACAAGCCCTAGCGGGCGATACCTTTTGCCAACGGGAGGAAACCGTTGGTTCGGAACGCTATCGCAGACGCAAGTGGTTTCGTCGGAGAACCTACAGCCCATTGGTCGCTTGATTTACCCAAATGCTTTGCTGCTGGATGCCTGCTTCTCTCCGGACGAAACGCAAGTGGTGACCGCCAGTACAAACAACCAATTAATGTTATGGGATTGGCGGGCTGGCCAAAGCATTGGTTCTCCGGTGCAACTCCCCAGCGAGCCGTTGCGACTGCAATACTCGCCACACTCGAATCTCGTACATGTGCTTTGCATCGATGGAATCATTCACGCAATCGAAATGGCGACCGGAAAAATTCGCTATTCCGTGCGGCACGGCAGCGTGGAGCCGAAAATCTACCAACGCGGCAAGTTTGCGCATGCGTACCGCAGGTGGAATGGGTATCCCACGGGTTCATTCGATAACTATCAGCTAGAGATGTCCCGCGACGGTCGCTGGCTTATCAGCTTCGGGATCGACGCGGAAGTTCGAGTCTGGGACGCGACCAGCGGACGACTGAGATACCCACCAATCGCATTGTCCCACAACGCCGAAATTGCCGGACTGTCGAGCGATGATCGATATCTGGCTTTGAGAAACCCAGTGCACGACGTCGAAGTGTTTGACTTCCGATCCGGTGAGCTTGTTTCGCCACGGCTGCGTCACTCTGATCGGATCACGCAAATCGCTTTCAGCGATGACGGAAAGAAGCTGCTGACCACGACCTATAAGGGCGAGGCATCTGTCTGGGATTGGCGAGGAGGAAAACTCGTGTGTCAGCCCATAGCGGAGCCGGTTGAGCGGTTGATCGGGTTGCTACTGGAACCGTCGGGGGATCGAATCGCGATTGCATCCGATCACTCGGCAACATTGTGGAGCACGCTGACAGGTCGTCAGCTATCGCCGCCGTATCCGGTCGACGGATATCCCCTGAAGATGCTCCTCTGCGGGAACGGGCGACTGGCATGCATCGCGGGCAACTATAGACCGAATCGGGGATCGATTTTCGGGTCGCGTATCAATGCAATTCCTCTTGAAGATATCCAGAAGCAACAGGGAATCCCGACGTCAGACTATCAAGTCTTCAGCGAGATCCTCTCGCAGCGGTCGATCAGGGATAGCGTGAAGGTAAATTTAGACACTCGTGAATGGGACGACCGATTGGCCGCATTTCGTGCTCATCATCCAGAATATTTGCGTGCCGACTGGGACCAAGACGAAGTGGTCGCATGGCACAAACATCAGATTGACCGCAATGGCAGACACAATGACCGATTCGCAGCTGAATGGCACTTGGAACAACTCACAACATTGCTTGGTCACGACAATCCCGAGGTGTCCATCAAGAAGGGACGCTTGAGACTCCAAGAAGCGGTGGAGCTAGCAGCTGGTGGCAACATCGATGAAGCCCTGAATGCGTGGCGAGACGCAGGCTGGAGCAAACTGGTCGAAGCTGACAAGCCTTGTATTGATCTTGCCATAACATTGGCAATGGAATTGATTCGCGCGAGCGAGGTCAAGCGAGCCGCGCGTGTATTGGAAGACTCAATTCGGTATTGGCATCCTCACAAACAAAGTCATGTGCACCTTCTCAACCAATTCTGTTGGACCCTTGTGAAAACGGGAGAAGCATCATCGAGCGAAGGCGCAGTAATCGTGGATGTAGCGAAAAAACTCACAGAGGTTGACCCGGAACAGGCGGCGATCTGGAACACATTGGGAGTGGCACTCTATCGACAGGAGAATTGGCGTGATGCAATCGACGCGTTGAAGCAATCGATACTGATAAGTCATGGTGAGAACCTAGCTTATGACGCCTTCTTCCTCGCCATGTGTTACGCAAGGCTCGGCGAAAAGGCCCTTGCCGAAGAGTCGTTCGTTGACGGCTGCCGCTGGATGAACGAAAACGCCCCGGAGGATTCCGAGCTTGTTGATATTCGTACCGAGACACAGGAACTACTTGACAGTCTCGATATTGATTCGGAGTTGCTCGTCGACGATCCGGAGCCGCTAATAGCGAATGAGAATGATGACAAGAGCAATCTCGTCGAACATCCATCATTCGAGCAGTCGCTCGTCAACCGCGAACTGCCTTCGGGATGGTACGGCATTTATTCCAAGCCCAAAGACTCTTTTCAATCTCAAACCATCGAACTTGGTTATAGCGGGAAGCTTGCCCTGCAGATCGAGGGTTCCGGAGAACGCGGTTCCGTCATGAGCAAAAGAATCGCGATTGACCAAGAAAAGAAATACGTTGCGAAGGTCTCTGTGACGAGTGAGCGACAGGGGCATTCAATGGCGGAATTGGGTATCGCCATTTCTGATATCGATGATCGGCGAATCGGCTTTCGAAATAAGCGAGTGAAGATAGCGAACAATCAATGGCAAGACATCTCAATCCATCTCGCTCCTGTAACGCATCCCCAAGCGAAATATTTTCGACTCGAGTTGTCGTTGATTGGCAATGGTCAGGCTGTGTTTGACGATGCTGAGTTGTTCATCAATGGCGACATAGGTCCGGCCGACCTGGCTGCCTTGCGCGCTCGTAAGCATGCGTCACGTGGCGAATGGAAAAAGGCCTCAGCGGCGTATGAAGAACTCGTTGCCCAGAGGCCGCAAGTTTCATGGTTCCAAGTATCGCTTGCGACACTCCACGTAGCCAACAATGATCCCGAAGCGTTTCAGCGTCAATGTCAGAAACTGCTTAAAACATTGTCAAATCAAGGACAGATTGATAATAATCTCCGCAGAGCGGTGGCATTTACGTGCGCGCTCGATCCGAAATCCAAGATCGATCTCGAGATCCCATTGAAACTTGCCTCTCGCGCCCTTGAGGAGGTGCTTACACCTCCAGAATCCAAGAAAGCCCACTTTGCCCTATCACTGATTTACTATCGGAAGGGGGACTATGAGATCGCGAGGGGGCACGCAAGTAAGGCATCTGAATGGGAAACCCCTTCCTACACTCAAGCAATGTCACTTCTTGTCGCTTGCATGGCGCAACATCAAGCAGGCGAACTGGAAAATGCCAAAAACACGATTGAAGAAGCAGACAGAATCATCTCACAGGTTCCAGCTTTGAATACTGGCACCGGTGACCTATGGTGGCCGTGGCTAATAATCCAGATCCTGCGAAACGAAGCGAGTGAACTAGTCTTCGAGGAAGGCAAGACCAAGAAGAATTGATCTATCCGAGCGACGTCTCACGCGAGATACCGTGATTGCGTAGTCGATATGCGGAAGGCGGCAATGCGAAGCAAGATTCTTAAACAATGCGTCCCACGACGAGACGCAGCAGACCGCATTTCTCTCTCGTGGACGGTTTTTCGTCTTCGGCGTTGACGCGGTTTACCGAAAACGCCTTGATCCCGATCGACAACAATGACTGTGCGTCAACTTGACGGACACTACCACTGCGACTGTCTAGTTTTAGTATGACGAAAGCCAATAAAATTAAAGAGCCACTTCCTGAGTCGATTCAGGGTGTGGCTTTTTTCGTGTCACGGCTTCGCTTTCCCACCGTCCAAACACTGTGACCGCGCTGACAGACTGGAACGCGTGCTTCCCACCGAACTCATCGACAGCCCAGCAGACACCCGGGAACCGCTGCCGGTGACCTGCCCCCACGGACGATACCAGTTCTTAAGTTCGTGAATTCATCGAGCTTTCTCCAGCCGCACAAGGCTGCTGGAGCGTAGCGGAAGCGGGCTTGTCCGGCTCGACCGTCTCCGGTGCCGGGGGGTGATAGCCCAGTGCACTTAGCCCAATGCGCCGGGCGGGCGAATCGTGTTGTAGTTGACTCGCCAACGGTCGATCAGCACTTTCCCCTCAAGCATCGTTTCGAAGATTTCTCCGTTGAGTAGCTCGTCCCTGAATCTGCCTTTGAAGGATTCGATGGTGCCGTTCTCCCTGGGGCTACCTGACTCGATGAAGAGGGTTTTCACCTCGACCTGAGCCAATCACTGTCGGACTTTGATCGCGGTGAACTCCGGACCGTGATCGCTTCGCAGGTAACGAGGAACGCCACGAGGGAAGAATAAGTCACTCAATCTTTCCAGCACATTCTCACTTGTCATTCTTCTTGCAACATCGATCGCCAGGCATTCTCGACGGTATTCATCGATCAGTGTGAGCAACCGCAGTGGCCGTCCATCGTGGGTCTGTACGTGAACAAAGTCGTAGCTCCAGACATGATTCTTGAAGGCGGGACGCAACCGAACACAGGATCCATCTCCGAGCCACAATCGCTTCCGCTTTGGCTGCCTTGCAGGGACTTTCAGTCCTTCGCGACGCCACAGTCGTTGGATGCTTCATGGATCCAAGTTCGGATTCGATCCGCGGCTGTCTTCGATCACAAGGGGGACGAATAGGGGACAGGCCATGCCACTCTCAAATTACATCGCTAGCCTCTCGTCATACGTTGCCTGTCCCCAGTCTCGTCATCCCCAGTCTCGTCAATACGTTGCCTGTCCCCAGTCTCGTCCCCCAGTCTCGTCGTTCAGGGCGATTCGAGTTCGGCAGTTCTCGCAATGCCATGTCGCTTCATTAGATCCTCGCGTTCAATTGATGAGATCGCTCCTCAGATCATGCTGATTCGACGGGTTCGCCGAGACTGAAGTGATGCAACCGCTCTTCGGCAGGCAACGATGGCCGACTCACCCCACCAGACACGAGTACTCGCGTCTGAAAGGCCAAAATGTCCTGGCAAACAGCAACGCTTGTTCCTGAACACTTAGTTTTCGGAGGTTACGGCGAGACGCAAAAAAATAAAACGGCGCTACTTGACTGGAGTGTCTTAGCCGCCCCAGTTTGATCCGTGTTAAAGGTCCATTGGAGACACCCTGCGCCGTAGGATCAAAAACCGACGACCTCAAAATGCCATGAAACACGAGGTTTCTACTACTCCCAGTTGTCTCATGTCCACCGCTTGCTGTCAGCCTTCGGCACCGGACCCTGGCCGATTTCAGCTCCGAACATGTTTGTGACGATCGCGAATCAGTTCGGCAGGCCAACGGATGAGTTCGCCGATAACACAGGTGACATCATGGTAGCTCTGGGCTAGGTGATTCGAACGCTGTTCCTGCTAAGATACAAGTTTGCGTGACAACGGTCGTTACCCGGAGCGTGACAACAGTCTCTGGTAAACGAGCAGCCCAACTTTTTCTGCCTGCCGGCACGACATCGGCTGTCAGACCCCGCAAGGCATATGAAGAACCTCCAACGAATGGCCCACAGCGATTGCCAAAGTTCTTTGATGCCAGCCAGATTTGCGGGCCCTGTTACACGTCACTCGCGATCAGAAGTCAAAAAAGTGGTCAATTGCAGAGACTTCATTTCGAGCGTCTATGTTCTGGCGAGTCTCTGTCTTGTCAACATTGCGGTTGCGGACCATGCCTCTATTGGCGTGAATTTCTACCATGACACGAAGGTTGCTCCGGCGGAGCATCCCGGTATTGTTCACGGTGCTCATTGGAACAACGTCTCTGCGGTTACCGGTACGACGCAAAACCTGCGTGACAACTCGGACGCCGCCACCACAGCCGATGTCACAGTCGATTCCGGTGCTGGTTATGGGGCGTTCGGAAAGGGCGGGACGGGCTTTTCCGGATTCGACAAAATGGTCGATGACGGGGTGCACGGAACCGGCCAAGGCGGGAAGAATAACGAAGCACGCATCTCGTTAGCTCAGATCCCCTATCCCCTTTACGACTTGTATGTGTTTGCACAGTCCCGCACCATCAACGGTACGGAACTTTCCATTACGATTGGCGACAAGACGTACTATTACGCTACAGACGGCGATGCGGCAGCGGATGAGATTAAGCAAATTACCAGCACGACGCCCGGGAAACCCACACACGGTGGTTCGTACATACGGTTGCGAAAACTCTCGGGCCCATCGCTTGTCGTCACCACAAGTGGGTCGAAGACGAATGTCATTTCCAATCAGGTCTTCGGCGTACACATCGTAGACGCGACCACTGCCGATCCGATTCATAGCGTTTCGGATTCAGCTGAATTCGTCACGTCGCGTCCCAATAACGCATTCTTCAGGGAATACTGCGTCAAGTGTCATAATGCTGAAGACTCAAGTGGCAGCGTTCGCCTGGATCAGTTCGGTATGGACGTCACCGAGAAGAACTACAAGTTGTGGCAGAAGATCGTTTACAACATTCAGCGCGGCGACATGCCGCCGGAAGATGAAACGCGTCCGTCCGACAAGGAACGGCAGGCATTTCTCGAACATGTACAGAGAAAGCTTCAGCGGTTTGAAACTGACAATCAGATCGCGGGGGAACCGTTGCTGCGTTTAACGAACCAGCAGGTTGCTCACAGCCTGCAAGACTTGTTGGATACGCCGACGCATATTGCCGACCGGATGATTGGCGATTCGATTCACAAACATGGCTTCTCGGTGCAAAACGAATTGGATCTTTCCGGTTCACATCTGCTGTTGTATGCCGACCTGCTGGATGAGGTGCTTCTGGAAGTTTTTCCCGACAATCTGAAGCCGCCGGACAATGTGTTTCGCGTTGCGGGTGACGATTGGGAAAAGTGCCACTGGGCGGGCGACAACTATTTGTACCGTGGCCTGAGGCGTTTGTATGAGGGCCCCGATTGGCTTGGCGACAAGTTTTGCGTTCCCATCCCGCCGAAGCACGAATTCCGAATGTACCTGCGGGACAATCGCAGCAGCGGTCGGTTTAGGATTCGCCTGACCGTCCGCAACGAACCACCAGTCGATGGCGGCCCGCGGGTTCCGCAGGAATTGGGAATCTACCTCTGCCAGGGCGGCGACCTGCCGTACAAACTGGTTCGCGCGATTCAAGTTCCAGCGAAAGAGGGCTCGCAGCGTTTTGAGATGTTTGGCAGCCTGGCCGATCACCTCGGCACGTCGACCAGGCCAATAGAGAAGGATGATCGTTCGCCCGGTTATTGGCTGAGCTTTCGCACACTCACCATCACGAATCACAACGAGTTGAAAGGAATCGAGCTTCCCCAGCGGTTCCTTTCGACCGACCCGATTTTTCTGGTTCGAGCAGACGACCAATGGATCAAGGCGTTTGGAGAAACGGCCGGCTTGCGGCCTTCAACCCACGGAAACAACGGTCGGCACGGAAACGAAGGCAGCGGCCCCGCCGTCTACGCCGACGCCATGAAGTCTCATGGCCATGCCATGATTGAGCGCGTCGAGTTCGAAGTCCCTTATCGCGTCAGTTGGCCGCCGCCCGCCGCGAAGCCCTTCGTAAGAGAAGGGCGTATTTCCCACGAAAGCCTGCACGTCGGCCTGAAACAGTTCGCTGCCCGAGCGTGGCGACGAACACTGGACGCGGAGGAAACCGCTTACATCCAACTTCTGTGTGAACGAGAAAAGGCCGCGGGCCGATCGGGAGCCGCGGCTCTTCGTAACGTCTTGAAGACGATCCTACTTGACGGAAGGTTCCTGTATCTTAACCGCCTCGACCGTCACGGATTTGCGTCGCGGCTGTCTTACTTCCTGTGGAACAGCCCGCCCGATGAAAAGTTGTTGGCTGCTGTCGGCGGCAAAAAGCTGATCACCGACGACGCCGTGAAGCTCGAAGTCGACCGCCTGTTGGCCGACAAACGGTCGGAACGCTTCGTTTCGGACTTTGTGGGAAAGTGGATTGATTTCACGACGTTCGACGCGGTCGCCATCGACCCGAATTTTTACCCACGTTTTAAGAACACACGGCTCGGTGTCAGAACCAAAGAGCACATGAAGCTGGAGAGCACTGCATTCTTCTCGGAAATCCTGCACCAAAACCTGAATTGCATGAATTTCCTGGAGTCAGATTTCGTGATGCTCAACCACGTGATGGCCGAACACTACGGCGCCACGCCCGTGCATTCTGCTCGATTTGTGCGAAGGCCCGTAACCCCGTCACGAGGCGGCGGTCTTCTGGCTCAGGGCTCGTTTCTGCTGGGACACTCGAATGGACAGGATGCCCATGCGATCAAACGCGGCGTGTGGTTGCGAAGTCGCCTGTTGGGAGATCCGCCATCCGACCCACCACCCGAAGTTCCGGGATTGGACGAACAATCGTCAGCCGACAAGAAGCACGACGGTCCGTTGTCCATCAAAGAGAAGTTCGAACGACATCTTGCGACGGGCACGACCTGCTATGACTGTCACAAAGACATTGACCCTTGGGGTATTGCGATGGAAGGATTCGATGCCGTTGGACTACCGCGCACACATGTTCTCAAGGCCGGCCCTGTATCGAAGACTGTTCAGATCGACGGTCGGAAAATTGGCGGCCTTGTATCACTGAAACAGTATTTGATGGAAGAGCGTCGTAACGAGTTTGCTCGCGGATTGACGCAACACATGTTGTCTTATGCAGTTGGCCGCCCCCTCACCTACCGGGATGAAAAGCTGATTGTTGAAATAGAAAAAAAGCTCAAAGCCAGCGGCTATAAGATGCGATCGCTGCTACATGCAATTGCGACATCGCCTGTTTTCAAAGAAGGTCCATTCGACGAACCCAATCATGACAGCAAGAAATAGAGTACACCGGCGAACGTTTCTTCGCGGCGCCGGCAGCGTGGCATTGAGCCTGCCGCTGCTTGAGTGCATGGCAGCCCCAAAAAAGCCTGACCAGGTGGCCGACATTCCCAAGCGTTTTCTCGGAGTGTACATCGGGCACGGCGTTTCGATTGCCGACGATTGGAACTTCTATCCGGAAGTCGTCGAAGGGAAGATGAAGTTCACGCAATCCATGCGGGGATTCAATGATCTGTCGAATGAGACCACCGTGCTGTACGGCCTGGACCATCCGGCCTGCGTCCTTGCAGATGGGCATACTACAGCTGGCCCATTTCTTACTGGCTGTCATCATGAAAGCAGCGGTAAGCCACCGTCCTTTGATCAAATCGCCGCCATGGAGCATGGCAACAAGACTCGCTATCCAAGCCTTGTTCTGGGCAATGAAGGGGGCATGGGGAGCAACAGCAGTTCAACCACGTTGTCCTTCAATCAGTTTGGGCGCCCCATACCAGCCAGCAACGACCTTCGCCGCCTGTACGACGACTTGTTTAATTCGGACCCGCAACTGAAGCAGAAACAACAACGGAAACTGGCCGCCGATCGTCAACGAGTCGATTTGATTCTGGAATCCTATCGCAGCCTTAAACGGCGACTTGGCCGAGCCGATTCGCAGAAGTTGACGCACTATCTGGATGCGGTGCGAGACGTCGAAAAGAACATCGACCGGCTTGAAAACTGGATGAATACCCCAAAGCCACAGATTTCCGCGGATGGTCTGTCACTGAGTTCGTCCGTCAGCGATCCCGAGGCCTTCGTCCGCACGATGTACAGTCTGATTTATCTAGCTTTCCAAACCGATTCGACGCGTTACGCAACGTACATGTTGTTGGGAATGGATGGCGGCGCATGGAACAACATTCTGGGCGGCAACCACCACAACATGGCACACGCGGGCAGTGGTCCGGTGCTGGGCCGATACGATCAGTTTCACACTGACCTGCTCACCGAGTTCATTAAGAAGCTGGCCGACACTCCGGAGCCTGGCGGCACGATGCTGGATCACACAGTTGTATACTACGGCTGCAGCAACAGTAAGACGCACGTTAACCGCGATTACCCATTACTGCTTTGCGGCGGCAAGAACCTTGGCCTCAACCGCGGCAGTTTTCACAGATTCGGCGACGATATCGAAGATAAAAATGTGGAACACAAAAAAGTGCCACTGACAAATCTTTATGTGACACTGCTCAATGCACTCGACGTACCAACCGAAAAGTACTCCGACAGCACTGGCTCGTTGTCAGCGATTGTTACGTAGAGAAATCGTGTGCGGCACATGCCGCAAAAAACCATCACCGGCGAATCCTCATCGAGTTGAGATTTGCAGTTGAGCATCGAAGATCCCTGTGCAAGTTTACTGAGCATGAGTTGTCGGAAATGGCACCGATCGCACGTTACCCTGCTATTTGATTAAATCCACGCCTTGCTGTTTACGACAACATTTGGGACTTTACCGCGTGAGCACTGTGTCGTTGCCACTCGTCTGATTCCACTTTTCATTTTGCCGACCCAATGCGAGCGGGTCAGAAGGGAGTTCAGCGATAAGGGCTTCGCCGTTTCGGCTGCAATGCTTTGGTCGGCTTCGTCGCGTTGTATTGAATCGCACCGATATCCCAGTTGCCGTTTTTTGGCAATGGACGACCGTCGAAATCCGATTGATAAAACTCGCTTAGGTTGATTGCTTTACCGCGTAATGGGCTATCTGCTTTGAGGTGATAATCTTGTCTAGCGAGATCAACAAGGCCTGGGTCGCCGCTTCCTGCCTGATTGCTGTCACCCTGATATTTCGTGCTTGCGGATTGATACTTTGAGTACCAGTTAGCTGTTTTCAGGGCGCCGCCAGATCGATTGCCGGTATAAGGAGAGGACGAATAGATAAACAGATTGTTCCTGAAATGGGCTCCAGAAGGTTTGCCGACAGGGCTTCCTCCCCGAACATCAATCCGGGCGCAAGCATTTTGCGACCTACCGAATCCGTTGTATCTGGCTATCGTGTTGTTATCAAAATAGATGCCATTGCATGGGGCCAACATGAACAGCCATGATTGGCCATCGTAGCACACATTGAAGGACACTCTCCAGTTGTGGATTTCCTGTCGATATCGCGGCCAATCGTAATCCCAGCTGGATTCAATGAACCCAGCATTTCCTTCTGAATAATTATGATGAATGTAGATGTTTTTCTTATGAAATCTGCCGCAATCGATTTCGATAGCACCACCGTCTGAACCCCATGGGCTGTCTTTGGTTCCGAAGTTCTTAATGGTGTTGTATGACACTTCCTGGTTGCCGATGTTTAGGTGTATCCCCATCGGTCCCCAGCTGCTTTTCGACGTTCGCCACAGTGCATAACTCGGTCCATCCAGATAGTTCTCTGTTATCAAGGTATGCTCGCCAGCTGACATGATGCCCTGACCTGTCTTGATGAATTCATTGTTTCGGATAACGCAATGATTCGCACCGTGTTCAATACGGAGTGCGGCCAGCCTCGTCATGATGATCATCCCCGATACATGCTCCCCCGGGGTATCGTGAAAATGCAGGTGTTCTACGATGATGTGGTCGCCGCCCAGGATAATCGCGTTGCCGCTGGCATCACGGGTAGTGGGATTGGTAAACCTGGGAAGCTCGCCTGTCCCGTAGGAAGTCAGCCGTATCGGCTTGGTAGCTGTGCCGGATACAGTGATACGAATACTGCCGGAAAAGGCAGACCCCTTCTTGAAGTGGATTACATCTCCCGCCGCCAGTGATGCTGATTCAACTTTCGTATGCGACTTCCACGGATTGCGTATTGAGAGACCGTCATCGTTGTCGGATCCATTCACCGAATCGATGTAATAATCAGCACCAATGCAATGTGTGACTAGTACGAAATAAAACAAGGGAATGAGTGACATGAAGTGCTTCATATTATGTATCACCCTGAACCACGAAGAATCTCATAACAATATCGATCAGTGCTATCATCGCTGAAAGGAGAAGAAAAGGGGGGACATCCTTAGTAGACTTCGCTTTGATGAAGAAGTGCTGGAATGGATGCGAACAGCTCTCAGGGAAGGTCACGACGACGAGATGCGTTACCACCGAGAATTCTTTCACGGAAGGAATTGGGGACAGCCGCAAAATGATTTGACTGCAATTCAGCCGAAGCAGTTTATGCCTGTCTCCTTTTTCACCTTTTTCACCAGCGGCCAACGCTTGCGAAGCCGCTGTCGTCGATCGCCTGGAGATCATCCGTGCTGTTTACCACAACATTCGGGAGTTTACCGCGCGAGTACTCGTCGCTGCCAGCAGTTGGATGCCACTTTTGAGTGTTCCAGAGCCGATGCAGGCATGATCATGTATGCATGCCAGAGAATACCCACATCCAAAAACAGTACGATCATCGACTGCGTCGTCTGATCCAAAATACCAGTGACCTCGAACTTGCTGTTCGATACGGCGTCCCTCGTTCGACTGCTCGCGGCTGGCTCAAGCAAGACAGGACGGACGTCGTCTCCATCGACGTATTCGATATGGACGCCGAAGCTCTTCAGTGGCAAATTGGGGACAGGCACAAAGTGAGTTGACTGCAAATCAGCCGCAGGAATTTATGTCTGTCCCCTTTGTCACTTTCCCCTTTGTCACTTCCTTTGTCACATCCTTAATTGATGACGCAAGTTTGGTATTTATTCGCCAGAATGCGGATTCGATTTTCTTCAGCAAGAAAAGACAAACGCGCGTCCGATTTGTGCCATGAAAGTGCCAAGAAAAAGCGAGAGGCAAAAAGTAAGACCGACAACCAAAATAGGTAATTGATATGGCCAAAAAGGGGAATCCAATCGGGTTGTTCTTCG
>JBMYRF010000052.1:0-23185 GCA_049602075.1 Rubripirellula sp. | reverse complement strand
ACCTGATCCAGGTGGTATGAGAGTTTAGAGCCCGATGATGGGCAAGGAGATTCTCGAATGACCAAGAAACGAAAACGCCATGGAGTGCTCCCCAAAAACTGATCCACTTGGTACGAGAGTTTAACGCCGAAGTCGGGCAAGGAGACTCTCTGATGAAGAAGCGCAGTAAGGCGACACAACCCAGAGCAGATGGTCAAGAAGCTGCGGGACGCGGATGTCATGCCCAACAACGAAAAGAGCATTGAGGAATTTTAGATGGTGCTGAAGACAAGTGAGTCGACGTTCAATCGTTGGCGGAACGAGTACGGCGGAATAAAAAGCGAAGAAGCTAAGAGACTGAAAGAATTGGAAAGCGAAAACGCTCGTTTGGAACGCCTGTTGGCGGATGCCGAGCTCGACAAGGCAATGGACAAGGAGGCGGTTCGGGGAAACGATTAAGCCCCACACAGAAACGCCAGGCCGTGAAGCGACGACGACGGAAGTTCACGGTCTCCGAGCTTCCGGCATGTTCCGGAGTTGGGTTCTCGCGAACCAGCATTCGTTACTGCCGTCTGAACCTGCCATTCATGACGCTTGCATCCAACTGGACGACAGTATAGCGTGCGGATCGGCATGAGTTTTCTTCGAAGGACAGTGAGCACAAGCATCGCTCGATACGCGAATCGTCAAGTTTTTGGCGCGGTCAGCCGGGATTCCCGAAGCATAGGCAAGGTCTCTACAGGGTAAGGTGATTGAGATGATTTGGAAGCGTTCATTGCGTGTGACAGACGATGCGGGCGGCGCAGCCGGCGCAGCTCGTTCCACACCCAGAACCTTCTTCGGTGCCGCAACTTGGGCCGCAACCTTCGTCCATCAACTTCGCGAGATCTTCGGTGCGGACGACCGACTCGTAACGTGCCGCCACTCGTTGCGTGATCGTTTCGGCTGCTTTGTCGATGTCGCCCAGAAAGTGCAGCACCAACGTGCCACCGTCAAAGAGATGATCCACCTCCAACAGCACGGCATCCGAACCAGATTCCGATAACTCCTGGCGGCACTGCTCCACCGCCTCCCGCTTATGTTGCTGCAATCGCTCGATCAGCATTTCGTCCTGCGGCGTGGTGGCACGCAAAATCGGAATCGGCTTTGCCTCTTCTGAACCTTCTGGGGCCTGGTCGAGGGGATCCCCTTGGGCATGGCCATGAGGGGATTTCCGTGGCCCCAGGACCTCCGCCAATTCCACGCCCCGCCCGGTACGTACCAGAACACGCTGCCCCCGATCCATGGCAACAGCCGACTCCGCCCCATGCACCTCTCCAAGCGATCCGATTCGGACAAAGCAGTATTTCATGGCAAGAAACCTGATCGCCGACACGAGCAGCCGACAAATCTTGATGGGGAAGTTGTCAAGTTGATTCTGTCACGTTCACGCTAGCCAACGTGATTTTTTGCATTCCAAGAACCCGATTACTGTATTTTGAATACCAGAATTCCTCATTTCAAAAACAAATCGAGGCCGGTTGGCGGACACCGCTGGGGCGTGCAACCGATGCTGAGTCGGCCGGTGGCCTCTTGTCGATTGCGGTCACTCGGGACACCATGTTGGGATTAACCCGGCCCTGAATCGCCATTGTATGCTCTTCCGCAGCAGCTGAACCATGACACTGAACGTTGAAACCGTCGCCGATCCCTATCAAATCCTGGCCGACAAAGTGCTGGCGGGCGACCAAATCACCCGCGAAGAAGCCCTTTCAATCCTCCAGTCTCCTGACGAGGACGTCCTCAGCCTGCTAGCAGCTGGGTTTCGGATCCGCCAAAAACACTTTGGCAAAAAAGTTCAGCTCTATTTTTTAATGAGCGCCAAAAGCGGCTTGTGCCCCGAGGATTGCCACTACTGCAGCCAATCTAAAATTTCGGATGCGGAAATCCCGAAGTACAACATGCTGAAGCGCGACGACCTGATGGAAGCCGCTCGCTTGGCATCGGAGCGAGGCGCGAAGACTTACTGCCTGGTCATTTCCGCACGCGGCCCGAACGAGCGAGAGCTTAATGCCGTGGAAAAGATCGTCCCCGAGATCAAAGAAAAATATGGGCTCGACATCTGTGCTTGCCTTGGCCTGCTCTCCAAAGATCAAGCTGACCGTTTGAAGGCTTGTGGCGTCGACCGCGTAAACCACAACCTGAATACCAGCGAAGAGTATTACGCGGATATCTGCACGACTCACACCTACGCCGACCGAGTGCAGACCCTAAAGCATGTACGCGACGCCGGCATGGAGATGTGTAGCGGCGGGATCATCGGCATGGGAGAGAAGCTGAACGACATCGTGTCGATGGCATTCGACCTACGTGAACTCGGCGTCCAGTCCATTCCTTTGAATTTCTTAAATTCGATCGAAGGCACACCACTAGAACAGAAGAACGAGTTGACCGCGAACGATTGCTTACGAGCGTTAGCAATGTTCCGGTTCGTGAACCCGGACCGCGAACTGCGAATCTCAGGGGGACGCGAAATCCACTTACGTTCACTGCAGCCGATGGGTCTCTACGTCGCCAACAGTCTGTTCGTCGGCGACTACCTGACCACGAAAGGGCAAGCACCCCAGGCCGACTACGACATGATCCGCGACTTGGGATTTGAAGTCTCGAAAGAGGTTTAGAAACCCTTGCGAGAATCGCAAACCGTTCTTGCAAACGGTTTGCGATTCATGGCGACGAACTCAGTCCACTCACTTCACTTTGTCGACTGTGACTCCTGGCCAATCATCAGTCCGAAACGGAGTGAGCGGCAAGCCCTCTTTGTTCTGCACGTTGGCAATCGGGTTGTCGGCCCAAGCGTAACGCACGGCGACTGGCTCGGCGACCGAATCGCTCCACACCTCGATCGTGTCTTTGCCTACCAGCTTCGCGCTGGCGATCACGAATTTCTTGTCCGCACCAGCAATCGCGAATCCAATGGGCTCGCGCACGTCAAACGTGTCCATGCCACTACCGACGTGATCAAATTTGATTGCAACCTTATTTCCTTTGGCTTCCATCGATTGGTACATCGGACTGTGGAACACGATTTCGTAGCCGTAGTCTTTCGCCAGAGCCCAACGAGCCAAACGCTTCGCCACGTCTTGCTTGTTTCGAGGATGAATATCCGCCGCTTCACCGAGGTCAGTGATGACAGCTTCGCCAGTATTGGCAAGCCGGCTCATCGTCATCGTCTGAGCTTCTCTCAGCTCAGCCCAATCGCTGCCGACGGGCTCGCTGACTTCATTGCGAAAATCAGCTAGCTGGACCCAGTAAAACGAAAAGTCGCCCTGGCCCCATTCGTCACGCCAGTTCTGAATCATCAGCGGGAACAGATTGCGATACTGGTAAGCTCGTGACGCATTCGATTCACCTTGGTACCAAATGGCACCCCGGATGGTGTAACCGAGAACAGGATGTAGGACACCGTTGTAAAGATTGGCAGGGCGATGATTACTGCTGATTGGACTGCGTGGTGGCCGAGGCCGATTTCCCTTTCGGTCGTCTTGCCATTTTTTCATTCGCTTTTGGAAATTAGCGTTGACCGCTTCTTGGTCGTAGTTGGCAACATTCTGATCCCACTGCTTGATCAACTCGTCGTACTGACCAGCGTCTTCGAGCACGTCTCGACGGACCCAAGCTTCGGCGGCCGAACCGCCCCAGGCGTTATCGATCAGCCCAATCGGAACATCCAACGTTTGATGGAGTTGACGTCCAAAGAAGTAACCAACCGCGGAGAAGTTACGGACAGTCTCTGGCGTGCAAGCTTCCCACTTGCCATTGAAATCATTGAGCGGTTCTTGGGAGGCAACTTGCGGGACCGAAATCAAGCGTATGTTCGGAAACTTGGCCCCCAAAGTTTCGAGGTCAGGATCGTTCGCCGACGCGACCGGCCATGCCATGTTGGATTGGCCCGAGCACAACCAGACTTCACCTACCAGCACGTCACGAAACGTCTTGGTTTCATCAGCTTTGATTGTCAATTTTTGAGGACCGCCGCCTGCCGCAAGGGGGTCCAGCGTGACATCAAAACGCCCCTGTTGGTCCGCCTTACCGCTTGCAGAATGCCCCGCCAGAGACACGTTCACTTCGGTACCGGGTGTTGTCCACCCCCAAACATGAATCGGCTTGTCGCGTTGGACAACCATAGAATCACCAAACACAGGTGACATTTTCAACTCTGCCTGGGCCAGTGCCGGCGCAAGCAAGAGAGAGAGTACAGAGAGCAAGCGAAGCATCGAGAGATCCTCAAACGTTCAAGCGGGGAAATGGGTAGGAGCCCGAAATGATACTCCGAATCACACGTAAATTCAGGCAGGTAAGTTCAGCATGGCAGCAGCAGGCTTGATTCAATCACCTGACTTCGCACCCACCCGATGTTCGCGCCATTAGATTGATGGCCTGTGAATGGAACAGCAAGGATCCGAACACCACGGCCGTCAAATCGCGAGAATGCGAAACCACAAGAATGCGAAATCACAAGAATGCGGGGATTCGATTCGGGGAGCCCCGCTTTTCAAACTCGCGGCGTGCTAAGATGCGCCCCTTCAACACCTGCCCGAGGAGTCTGCACCGGTGACTGCCATTCGCTTTTTTATCGTCTATTTTGTCGGCATGATCGCCTGTTGCGATTCGATCGCAACCGCCGCGGATCGTCCGAATATTTTGATTGCGATTGCCGACGATCAATCTTACCCGCACTGCTCGGCATACGGTGATCCTGTCGTCTCAACACCCGGCTTTGATCGGGTAGCCAAGGCCGGTGTATTGTTTCGATCGGCGTTTACCCCCGCGCCGGGATGCAGCCCCATGCGAGCGGCTTTTCTGACCGGGCGTGAAATTTGGCAGAATCGCGAAGCTGGCACGCATGCCAGTTCCTTCCCGACCGACCTTCCCGTATTCACCACTCAACTTGCGGACCACGGCTATCACGTCGGCATGACCGGTAAAGGCTGGGCACCAGGCCGCGCAGTGGGATGGGAGCAAAACCCCGCGGGAAAAGCCTACCAGTCACGCACCGCAGATACACCGAAAGGGATTCGCAATACGGATTACGCAGCGAACTTCGAGGATTTCCTGGACGCACGAACCGAGGGCCAACCCTTTTGTTTTTGGTACGGATGCAGTGAACCGCATCGCACTTATGATCCCGGCATTGGCAAACGAAGCGGCATGGACTTGAGCAAGGTGAAGGTCCCCGGTTTTTTACCTGAAAGCGAAACTGTCCGCAGTGACATTGCGGACTACCTTTTCGAGATCGAGTGGTTCAATTCTCATCTGCAAAAGATGCTTAACCGTTTGGAAGCGATGGGAGAATTGGAAAATACACTGGTCATCGTGACGAGCGATAACGGCATGCCATTCCCCCGCGCAAAAGCCAACCTATACGAATACGGTATTCACATGCCGCTGGCGATTTCCTGGCCTGCGAGAATTGGCAGCGGCCAAGACACCGACGACTTGGTCAGCCTGATTGATGTGACACGGACCATTTTTGAAGCCGCCCAGGTCCAGCCTCAGCAAGCTGAGCAATTGTCAGGACGAAGCCTACTCGCACGCTACGCGATCAACTCGGACAAAACGCCGCCCGCACGCAATGCGGTTTTCAGTGGACGCGAGCGACACTCCTCCTCACGTTTCAGTTCACTCGGCTATCCCTGCCGCTGCATTCGTACGAAAACACATCTTTACATTCGCAATTTCAAACCGGAACGCTGGCCAGCCGGCACTCCACAAAAATTCGACCGAGTGAAGTATGACAAAGCTGGAAACCCGGTTGACGCCAAACTCGGCAAAGCGGATGGCGGTTACCACGACATCGACAATGGACCAACGCTGCAGTGGATGATCGCAAACAAACAGCAGCCATCAGTTGCGAATTTATTGTCCGCGTCAGTCGCGATGCGTCCAGCCGAAGAGCTCTACGATATCCGCATCGACCCCGCGTGCATGAACAATTTGGCCGCTGACCCCGCGTCGGCATCGACGCTCGAAAGCCTCTCGCAACAGCTAACGGAATATCTGACGCGAACCGGCGACTTACGGCAAACCAATTCAGAGGCAGGGCAAATTTGGGAATCGTACCCACGCGTCAGCTCGCTGCGATGGTTCCCCACACCCGACTGGGCGAAAGAGAATCCCGATCAAGTCCCCACCCAAACTTGGCTGGAAAAACGCCGCCCGATGTCAGACTGAGATGATATCAGGCGGAGTACTTGGCTGGCTTAGCGATGCAACTGGCTTAGCGACGCAACTGGCTCAGCTACTTGGAGGGCTCGCAAGGCATCTTGAACGCGAGCAGTCAATCTGAAGAATCGACGAGATCCAACAGGATGCCAGACGCTTGTAATCGCTTCATCATCGCTGCAGTAATCTCACTAACTTCTTGACAGATGAATTCGTTCAATTGATCGAACCCAGCCAGTTGAACAAGAGCATCGACCGTTTCTTCAGTGATCGGACTGAGTGACCCGAGTACCTGCAACTGCTGAACCCGACCTGATTTGGACAGCAACTTGACCTGAGACCGATCAAGTCGAACGTGAAGTTCTTGCAAGTGTTCCAGCGGCAAGTTCAACAGCGCGGCAAGATCGACATCAGCATGAATCCACAATCGCTCCAACCGCGGCATGGTGCCGATCCATTGAACTAACTTTGATGGATTGGAGAAGGAAAAGCGGGTGCGTGGTGCAGTCGGCAAAGTTCCGACGTGCAGTTGCCGCAAATTCCTGAAATCTCCACCAAGCAAAGGCTCGATTCCGTAGTCAATTGCGGCTTGATATTCTTGATCGTCAATCCGAATCGTGTCCCCCAACACCTCAGTGCTACCAATCGCAAACTCTGTCAGGAAACGGCAATGAGGTGATGCTTTTAATTGATGAGCGAATCGGAAGCTAAGTGCGTCACAGACGATGGCGGCAAGCTGACCACGATCAAAGCGATGCGGATAGGCCGCTATTCCCCCATCGATCAGCCACGGCGCCAAATCCCCCAACCATTGGCGGGCGTTACGCTGGCGGAGCAAGTCGACAGACCTTTCAAGCTTCGGACGCTTGTACATGGGTAGACGGGGGTCTTCCAATGCCAACTGTTGCCGGGTGAATTCTCCGCGAGGATCCTGCCGCTCACTTAACCAGTCAGCGTAAATTGCATATGCAGTTGGCTCATCGGGGCTCGCCAGAATGGCTTGCAGGAACGGTTCGTGATCGGCGATCGCATCCCACGCGTCTTGGCGGTCGGCCGTTTTTGATTTGGCGGGAATACGTTCTGAATAACCCTCACGAGTTTTCTTTCGAATGCGCTGCTGATAACTTCGCTTGGCACCCTCTGCCGAGTCGCAACGAATTTCACGGGCTTGTCCGAGATGGCCGATTCGCCCATATCGCATCGTGAGCCGATCATCGTTTAACGCGATGGTCCAGAACTTATAGGATCGATCGTCGGCATACTCAAACCGCCGGGGCGGAACGGTATCGGGAATTGATTCTGGTTTTCGGGTCACGTCGCCCCCCCGCCGCGAAGAAAAGATGTCGATCCGCCAAACTGTTTGATTGGGTCCGTATTTCAATCACACATGGCTCGGCTGTCGAGCCTGAATCGAGAAATCTTCTACGATCGTCTAACTTGTTAATCTGGGAAGATGGAGAACCATACATATTCACGCCCGTATTAGGTGTGCGGTCGGTTTAAACGGGTTTCTTCGTCAGCTAAACAGGTTTTTACGGTGGTGAAACGGCGTTCTTCGTTGGTGAAACGGGGTTCTTCGGCAGTTAGGAGTTGGGTAACATCCCAGCTCAAGAGCTTTTTTAACTGTTAACAACGTGGCTGGGCCCCCCCAACGCCAAATTTTTCTCCAGTTTCCTCAGGGTAAGGCGGCGCTCCTTGGATGGTCTGTCACATTGGATTGTGTGGTTAGTGGTCGTGACGACGATCCCTTCGTTCATAATCAGTGCTGTGAGCCTTTACCCGGTCCGACGATTTGCGAATCGACTAGGGCTCCTCGATCGACCAGGGGGGCACAGCACGCATGTCCATGCAACGCCTCTTGGTGGAGGCATAGGGATCTGGCTTGGCATTACACTGACGTTCGCTGCTGGGACGGTCGCCGTCTTGATTGCCAGGAACATTGAGACCGGTCCGTCCTGGATGCCCGAACAACTGCTTCCGTACCTTGAGGGAGTCTGGTTGAGCGCAGGCAAAATCTGGGGCTTACTTGCCGCGGGCACCATCCTGGTTGCGTTGGGATTGAAGGACGACCGCGTCGGCATTAACCCGTGGATTCGCTTGGTGGTGCAGTTTAGTGTCGCTGGATTCGTCGTCTACGGACTTGGCATCGGGTTGACCGCTTTCATCGGCATTGAATGGCTGACGAAGATCCTATCCATGATCTGGATCGTGGGCGTCATCAATTCATTCAACATGCTGGACAATATGGATGGCTTGAGCGGTGGCGTGGCAGCTCTGATCGCCGCAGCGATGGCGTTTGTCATGCTGATCAGTCCCGATCCTGGCACGACGCGTCCTCAACTGCTGGTCGCAGCATTGCTGCTTGTGGTCCTCGGATCGTTGCTCGGTTTTCTGTGGCACAATCGCCCGCCTGCCAAAATTTTCATGGGAGATGGCGGCAGCTACTTGGTCGGTTTTCTGATTGCGGTGGCGATGTTGATGGCAACCTTTACTGGCGGCACCGACCGACCTCATGGCGTTTTAGCACCGCTCTGCGTGATGGCCGTTCCGCTGTATGACATGACCACCGTTCTGTGGATTCGAATCCGCGAAGGACGCAGCCCTTTTGTGGGCGACCGAAGTCACTTCTCTCATCGCTTGGTCGATCTTGGACTGGGCCGCACGCAAGCAGTTCTCACGATCTACCTCGTGACTGCAACATGCGGTTTGGCGGCAGTTCTGTTGACCCAGGTCAGCCTGGGGCAAGCGGTAATGGTGCTTGGGATCGTGGCTTGCATGTTATTACTCATTGTCATTTTGGAATCGACAGGATGGCGAAAAGACGACGAGTAAAATCGGGCTCACAACGACCCGCGCGTCCGGCCAGCGAGGAAAAAGCGGAGGGCACGCGCGTCATAGTCACAGGCCGTAAAGAAACAGAACACGCGAGCGAGGCACTTTCGAACACCGGGACACGGCTCGCCCCACTTTCGATCGCCGCTGGACTTTTTGCCGGCGTTGTCGTGTATGTCACGTATCATCCCAGCGACAGCATTTCGGTCGAACAGGGTGACGCGCTTTGGCTGGCATTGCTATCTTTGGCAACCGCGACAATCTGCATGGGTTTTGGCTTCAGACGCCATGCGTGGCGACAGATGTCAACGACCGAACGTGTGTTGACTATCGTGCCTTGGTGCCTGGCTGCTTGGATGATGTTTGCTGCGTGGGGCACGTCAGCAACCGGGGACTTGAGGATGGCGACCAACGAGGGATGGCTCTGGGTCACCGCCGCCGCCTTGTTTACTTCGTCCCGAATTCTCTGCCAAGACTTGGCGGTCCGCCGTGCCTTGACGATGCTCGCGATCATCTGTGCATTCGCTTTAGCAGTGCATGGATTGCACCAATACTTTGTATCGCTGCCGACAAATCGCGCTGAATACCAGAAGAACCCCGAACGGATCCTTGAACTGGCGGGGGTCGACGCACCTGCCGGATCTGCCGAACGAATGGTATTTGAGAACCGTCTTTTCGACGGTGGCCCAACTGGCACGTTCGCATTGGCCAACTCGCTGGCTGCCGCCTTACTGGTTGGTGTGATTGCGGGAGTCGGATTGATTCGCTGGCGTTACCGATCTTTATCACCGCCCCAATGGTTCGGCGCGATAGCCTTGGTACTGGTATGTAGCGGGAGCTTGATGGCCGCGCGCAGCCGTTCGGCAACGCTTGCGATGTTGATTGGCATTTCCATTGTGATCGTTGCCGCCTCACTCCGTGGCCGCAACAAACGGGTGCTCTACATCGGCGTGTCGGTTGCGATGCTGCTTGGAATCGCCGTCGTCGTATTCTTGGCGACGATGGGAAATCGCGAATGGTTTGAACAAGCACCTCAATCGCTGGCCTTTCGATTTCAATATTGGCGTTCAACTTGGAACCTAATGCTGGATCATCCTTGGTTTGGCGCCGGCCCCGGTAACTTCCAATCCATGTATGAACAGTACCGCGAAGCTTCAGCGCACGAACAGATTGCGGAACCGCACAATCTGTTTGTAGAAACGCTGGCTAGTGGTGGCTTCTTAGGGCTTGGACTACTGGCCGCGTTACTTGTTGCTAGCGGATTTCGGTTAACGTGCGTGCGCGACGAAACAGCAACAGGCGTGGCAGTGGCGGCGGATGATCAACATCGCTGGGTTTGGCTGGGAGCTGGTATTTCCTTCGCAATTGTTTGGTTGCTTGGTTTCGCGGTTCGACAGCCACCAGATTTGGAGGCGAGCCTCTGGGTGGTGCCTTTTTCAGTCGCAATCGGTTGCCTGCTATGGCGAGCAGTGCACTCATTTTCCGAGCAAGCGATCGATCACGTTTGGTTCGTTATCCTGATCGCGATTGGAATTCACCTCATGGCGGCAGGTGGCTGGACCGTGCCGGGGGTGGCAATCGCATTTTGGCTGGGCGGCGGATTACTGACCCGAATCATCGAAATCCCGGGAGAAACTCCTCAGGGTTCGAGAACCAATGGCCGGACGACTCATTGGATTTTTTTAAGCGCCGGAATCGTGTTGATGGGATTGCTGTACGGCATGTCAATTCGCCCCGTTGAGCAAAAGCGGCGACTGATGGCTGTAGCGATCAATACCCCTCGGCCCCAGCAGCGTCGCGAAGTGCTTGAGCAAGCGGTTGCAGCAGACCCCTGGTCACCAGAAGCCGTGCTTTGGCTTGCAGACTGGTACCGTTGGGCTCTCATCCTGCAGGCCGATACCCTCTCGATGCACCAGCAATGGGGCGAATTGTTGCAGCTCGCCAAGGAGCGGGCCGGAGACGCACCGGCCGTTTATCGAATGATCGGCGGCCAACAGTTACACCTCTATCAGCGGTACGGAAATCCGGCAGACCTACAGGCAGCAGCCGAAACCTTCGAAAAAGCAGTGCAGTGGAGCCCATCAGACCAATGGCTGATGGCCCAAATGTCCTTAATTGCTGAGGCACAAGGCGAAGCCAATGCATCAAAATCGCTCAGCCTGCGAGCTTGGGAATTGAGTCAATCGGGGGGCAATATTGAGCGATCTCTAGCCCGGCAACTTGTGTATCCGGTTAGAAACCTGGGCTCTTTGGCCGAAAAAGGACCGAGACTTGAGGCGGCCGCTGATCTCTTGCCAGCAAGAACTTCCTTGCCCCCAAGATAACCCCCCCTCGACCTGCGGCACCTAAACCAACAACCAAGTCGTGGACGCCCCCAAAAGCTTCCAGACCGACCGGTCGGCAACGAACTTCAGCCGGTTACCATGTTGACCGCAGCGAACCAACCGGCCGACAATCTCGTACCAACGGTTCGGTGCGGTTGCCGAATGGCCGCCGGTTTCGCCTGTTGAACGATTGAAGCCCTCTCCGTCGTCTGAATATCGATCATGAAAAAGTTCTTGGTGCTCCTGGTGCTCGCAGCGATCGCGGGTACAACGATTGCTTGGGGTGTAAATAACAGAAATTATGCCGACCGGGAGGCCTATTTTGCCTCGTTCTCAATGGCACCATCGGATTACGATTCGCTCACTAAAGTGCGGAGTTCCGAAGATGTCGATCTATCGAGCAAGGCAAGGGTAGAGGTGATCGGCGAACTCACTCATGACTTCGGAGTGATGAGTCCCAACACCGAAGGTGAGCATGTTTTCAGGATCAAGAATACCGGCGAAGACGATTTGACCTTGCGACTGGGGGCAACCACCTGCAAGTGCACGCTCGGAGAACTGAAGAACACCACGCTCGCCCCCGGCGAAGAATCTGACATCAAGCTGTCTTGGAGCGTGAAAAGTGGCCAAGCCGAGTTTAACCAAACTGCCCAAGTCATCACTAACGACCCCTATCAGGTCGTCTTGAACTTCGAAATCGAGGGCAAAGTCGTAGAAGACTTGGAAGTGGTTCCGGAAACCTGGACCTTCGGTGAGGTAGCGACTGGGGAACCAATCGAGCTGAGCGGCACCATTTACAACTTCATGGACCAAGACATCAAACCAACTAAGTTGAGCTTCAGCAGTCAGGAAATGACCGACTTAGCGACGTTCGAAGTCGAACCATTCATACCGACCGAAGAGGCGGATGGATCGCGACAGGTCGCGCGGCAAGCTTTCCGAGTTACGATCAAGATCGATGCTGGAATGAGACAAGGCGCCGTTTCACAAAATTTCGTATTCGGGTTCCGTAAACTCGACGAAAACGGCGAAGAAGTTCCGGTACCGGACGGCGACGGCGACGGCGAGGAAGAATTCGATTATTACGTCAGCACGTCGACCCAAGGGCGGGTGGTCGGCTGGCTGGGAATGATGCTGAATTCGAAGATCAAAGGAGAGCCAGGCGGCGGTTACATTTTTAACATCGGTAAAATTGGCAGCGATGATCCACTGATCGTAAAAACGTACGTTGTGCTGAAAGGCAATGAACGTGAGAATACGAAGCTGAGCGTGAGCGGGATTGTTCCAAACAAGGTAATCAAAGCGAGACTTGGCGAGCCTTTAGGCCGAGGATCGATGACCCTTTACCCGTTGGAAATCGAGTTCATGCCCGGGGAGGAGACCGTAGCACGACTGGGGAGTCACTCGAAGGATTATGGCCAAGTCGTAATCGAGTCCGACAACCCGAAGGTGACGAAAATGCGGATCGCCCTGAAGTTTTCTGTCGAAGGTAGATAGAGACCAACGCGTCCCATTCCAACTGTCGTAACGCTTCATGAACCGCATTCCGCTCTGTTCCCGACGTGCGATTCGGTGGACCAATCTCTCACCTGTCGTGACTGCCCCGGGACTGATGGGCCCGGGACTGATGGTCCTGGGACTGATGGCCCTGGGCTGCAGTCCGCCACCGCCCGACGTCGCTGACACGAAACTCACGATCGGCGATCCCGATTCCGACCCGGGGCGTCTGACAGACGCCCCCATCACCCCACCCGAATTGTTGGATTTGGAATCAACGACTGAGGAGGGGCAATCAGGTGGCCCCGCAGACGAAACGCCTGGAGGCTCAGGTCCTCCGAACGGCGGTTCGGGAAATGCTTCCCCGGCAAACGCTGCGATAATCCCAGATGCATCGACAACAGACGAGTCAGCAGCCGACGGGTCAAACACTGAAGCGACCGAGCCTGTTTTTCCGCCCGGGCAAGGCCCGTCGTCGTATAAAGAATGGCGACGACCGATTGCCGCATTGGTGATTACCGGAAATCAACATGGTTACATCGAGCCATGTGGTTGCACCGGCTTAGATCGACAAAAAGGTGGACTCGCTAGACGATACACGTTCATCAAAAACCTGCAGGAGAATAACTGGCCCCTGATCGCGATCGACGCGGGAAACCAAGTTCGACGCTATGGCCGCCAAGCAGAAATCAAGCTGCAACAAACGGCCAAAGCGCTCAAGCAGATGGACTACGAAGCAGTCGGCTTTGGCCCAGATGACCTACGCCTAGGTGTGGGCGAACTGCTTGCGGTTGCGGCCGCCGATGACCCCGCCACAGCTTTATTTGTTTCCGCAAACGTCGTGCTGATTGATGAATCATTGATGCCACTGACAAAAGTTGTTAGCAAAAACGGCCTCCGAGTTGGAATCACCAGTGTGCTCGATCCGGAATCGCTGGAAGTTACCACCAGCGAAGAAATTGTCGTCAAGCCTATCGTTGAAGCGACCAAAGCAGCAATTCAAAAGCTATCCAAAGAAGGTGCTGATGCCCGGGTACTGATGTTCTATGGCGAAGAAGAAGCAGCCCAAGACTTAGTTCGCGCTGTGCCTGGCTTTGAACTCGTGGTCGTCGCCGGTGGTTACGGCGAGCCAACCTATCGCGCCGAGCCGATCGAAGGCTCGGAGACCAGGATGATCGTCACCGGGAACAAAGGAATGTACGCGGGTGTGATCGGATTCTTCCCTCAGGAGGGGATCAAGTACTCGCGTGTCGCGCTAACCCACGAATTCGAAGACGCACCCGAAATGCGGAAGGTGATGCGAGAGTATCAGGACCAGTTACGAGACGTGGGCCTGCAAGGACTGGGCCTGCTGCCACCGATACCAAACAGCTCCGGTCAAAAGTATGTCGGCAGCGCGAAATGTGGTGAGTGCCACACAACGGCTTACGATATCTGGCAGGGAACACCACACTTCAATGCGACCACCGACTTGGTAAAACCGCCGAAGGAACGCAGTGATATCGCACGACACTTTGACCCTGAATGCCTAAGCTGTCACGTCACCGGCTGGAACCCTCAAGATTACTACCCTTACGAATCAGGCTACCTTTCACTTAGCTCGCACGAACACTTGACTGGCAGCGGATGCGAGAATTGCCACGGCCCCGGCTCGGATCACTCAGCAGCAGAAGCTCAAGATTCAACGGTCAGCGATGAGGTGAAAAAACAGCTAAGAGATGCAATGGTCTTGAAGCTTGAAAACGCGCGTGACCACTGCATGAAATGCCATGACCTGGACAACAGCCCAGACTTCCACGAAACCGATGCCTTTGAGGATGTCTACTGGCCCGAAGTCGAGCACTATGGAACCGATTGACGTCGGAACGTGAGCTGACTCCGCTTATGTTGAGCGGATCTGCCGCTAACCGGTTTCAGTGACAGGTTCACCACGGTTCGGTAGGATCAAGCTCCCAGCGAATTCTGCGATTAGACAACGAAATTGTGCCCCAGTCACAACGCTGCCCAATGAAATGGCAGCAACTGAGAGCCGATCGGCACCGGCATTCGCACCTGAAGATGCCGTGGCCCGAAAGAGCGGATTCAACCCGCGCTCGGATCACCCCCACTCGGATCCCGATGTGTCTGCCGCAAACCCGTAGCGGCCTCTACGAATTGAGAATTCGACACAAAAAAAGGCGAGGCCGACCCCGAAGGACCGACCCCGCCTCGCACGGGGGGACGCTTAAAATCTTGGTGTTTGTCAAAGTCAGCTTGCGTCCCCCTGACACTTTCAACCATAGTCCAATCCACTCTATTTCGACGTCTCACCATGAGCCAATCTGAAAAATGAACAGCTCATCCGACCTGTTTGCTAGGGAGCTGCGGGTTATGCCGTTTATGTGGCACGATTCAGCCCACCCTGCCCCCAGCTGGAGTTGATTTTGATGAACGAAAAGCTTGAATTGCCAACGCCGCTCGACGTCATTGCCGTCGGAGCCCATCCAGATGACGTTGAAATCGCTTGCGGCGGAACGCTGGCCAAACTCGTGTTGCAGGGTTATCGAGTCGGCATCATTGATTTGACCGACGGGGAGCCGACACCGAATTCGCCAGGCCCCGAGTTTCGCATGGAAGAGGCGAGGCAAGCTGCAGAGAAGCTGGGAGTCCATGAACGAATCATGCTCGACCTTCCCAATCGCAGACTCATCGACTGTTTTGAACATCGCGTCGCGTTGGCGAAGGAATTCCGGCGTTGGCGGCCCCGCCTGATCATCGGTTTTGGTGACAAGACGCCAATGGCATCGCCTGACCACTGGCAAGCAATGCAGATCACCGACGCAGCCATTTTCTATAGTCGTCTCACCAAGTGGGACACCCATTTTGATGGTTTGCCGGTGCACACGATTCAAAGGCAACTCTATTTTCGATTGGCAGTCGAGCCAGACATGATTCCCGGACAGTCTCATCACCTGATCGTTGATATATCCAACACCCTGGAGCAAAAAATCGCCTCCTTGGAATGTTACGAATCGCAGTTTGGCCATAAAGCCAATTTGTTCGAACGGGTTCGGGCCGCAGCGATAGTGACAGGCGCTGCGGCCGGCGCGACGGCGGGCGAGTCATTTAGCGCTGCCAAGCCATTTTCTGTCGACGACCTGGTGCAGACAGTCTTCGGCAAGAGTGGATAACGCGTACAACAAACGCTACCTGCGAGAGAACCTCGAACGCGAAGTGGCTCGCTGTCGACGACATGATCGACCCATCGCAGTGATCTTGATGGACGTCGATCACTTCAAATCGGTCAACGATCGATTCGGATATGCGATCGGTGATTTTGTTTTACGAGAAATCTCTACGCGCTTACAAAGCTTGATTCGTCAAGATGACGTCTTAGCGAGATTTGGCGGGGAGGAATTTGCCATCGTTCTGGTGGAGTCTAATCCTGAAGATGTGGCATGGATTGCCCAAACTTGCCGAAAATAAATTGCCAAAACCCCACTCAGTTCACCAGCTGGTGAAATCAGTCTTACGGTTAGCCTGGGGTGGTCTCTCCGGATGCAAAAGACTTGGGTACCGCAAGTGAACTTTTGCACGATGCTGACCAACGCCTCTACGAGGCTAAGCATGGCGGCCGCAACCGCACCGTTTTTTAACATTGCATGGCCAACGAATCGTGCACTGTCGAACCAGAGGCTCTCTCGATCAAAAAGATGCGACACGTCGAAACGCGACGGAAACCTTGCTGGAAGATTGATCTTGATAACCACCTGCGACGCAAATGGATCGCAGTGAAGCAAAGACGCTTTGGACCGTATTCACGCAGCCGAAACGCCTCGAGAACGGGACTCTCACCACTTCAAATCGATATGCAAAAATACGGCCGACGTTGACCGCTGAGTTGAAACCAGCTCAAGGGAATCAGTCACGCTCCCGACTTCCCACTCACCTCTTCGCGGCATGCCAACACGAGTCGCACGGCTGCAGATCACTGCAATCAAGACGCGACTCGAATCTTGGCAAAGCTCGATCGGCGAATGGATCTCCATTCGCTTAAAAATAAACGAGAAAAGGCTAGGGAGCTAGTTATCGGTACGGAGCATCACAGATACGGCATCGAGGTATTGCTGAATCACCTCGGCGCTGACTTCTTGCCAACCTGCGGTCTTGTACCGCAGGATCGTCAATTTCAATTCCTCGACAACATCCGACAAATCATCCGGCAATTCTGGCAGGCCAGCGAAGGGTTGAGTTGGGTTCACTTCCGCAACGTCGGTTGACTTCGGTGGCGCGGGCGGATTCCCGTTCGCCATCGGATTCAATTCTTCTTCACCGAAATCGGGGTCCTCGTGAACCGGTCCTGCAGCAACTCCTGACTCGTCACCGTATTCCTTTGTGCGGCCTCCACCCTGGGCCGGCATAACGACATCCTCGTCAGTATCGACCTCGACAATCTGACTGTTGGTTGGTCGCTTTTCGTCAACGGCACCATGTGCCTGCCAACGCTGCTCCCGCATCTGAGAAACACTCCAAGTCGACTGCACTGCTCCTTCCAACCACAACGGAGCATCTTCCCAATCGAGTGCGGCGAGAAAATGGCTCCAATACAAACCTTCGTAGGTTTCGTAGCTGGAACTAAACCGATCGTAGACACGACGCAAACGTCCGACGTGGGGCGCGGTCACACCACCAACACGTCGCGACCATGCGTCATCGGAGTATTGATTCGCAGGAGCGTCTGATTCAATCAACGTCTGTCGCCATTCGCCGATGATACGACCTTTTTCCCAATTGGTCGTACTGATCAGCTCGTTCCACCGACCGACGAATGGCTGAGCCATTTCGATCAATTCGGGGTCGTCTTGCAGATCAATCGACGAATCGCCTAACTCCGCGACGGCCGATTCATCCCCGAGCGTTGCGGGCTCGATGACATCAGCCGAATCGCTGCTTGGTGACTCGGAGGCCGGGTCGGCTTCGGATGTCTGATCGACCTCCGGCACCTGATCGGTTTGCGTGGTGGATTCGTCAGACGAAAAGGGTTCTTCGTAGTTGTCTTCTTGGCTCATTGGCTTTGATCGAGGGCATCCGTCGCGGATTAAAGGCGTCCGTCGCTAGAAAATTCGGTAGGAAGAAATTAAGTCTTGAACGCCACGGCGGGAAGCACTTTTGTCTGTTTTTGCGGTAGCCCTCGATAATTACGAATCAATCGGCACAGTCAGGGCAAGTTTGAGTTGTGGATAACCTGTCGTCCTCGAACGGATTACGAAAGATTGGCATCCGAGAGGGCCTACTCGCACGCCGGGGTAGGAGACGCACCGGACTCGATCGAGTAATCTGTCCACTCGCAAACGGATGGTCCGGTAAGATTTCCTTTCACGACGAGTGATGCCAAAATGCGAAATTCAATCCCTAATTCGCTGTTTATTGTTTCGTTGATCGGCGTGACCGCACTGGCCTTCGTCGTCGGTTGCGATGCCAAGAATGAGCCAGGTGTTGAATCAGAGCAGGCTGCAGAAACAGGGGCAAACGTGAACGAATCATCCGACGAATCCGAAACACCTATCAGCCCGACCGAAAACGACGTGGCGTCAGCCCCTGAGGGAAAAGTACTTCGTCATGCCGTTTTCTTTTCCTTCAAAGAGGAATCCACCGAGGAAGAGGTGCAAGGCGTCGTGGACGCGTTTCAATCACTTCCCGCCAAGATCGATGCCATTCAAGATTTTGCCTGGGGAATCAACAACAGCCCCGAAGGGTTGGATGACGGATTCACGCACTGCTTTTTCCTGACGTTCAAAGATCAAGCTGGCCTGCAGCAATATATTCCTCACCCAGCTCACTCAGGTGAATTTGCCGACGCATTGCGACCACACATGAAAGATGTGTTTGTTATCGATTACTGGGGAACGGCACCCAACGCGGAAGAGGTCTCTGATAAAAAACGCCAGCTCAAGCATGCCGTGTTTCTCAAATTCAAAGATGACGCTGACCCTGCTGCGATCAAAACGGTTGAGGAGGGTTTTGCCGCACTGCCTTCGAAAATTGATTCAATCAAGGGATTTGAATGGGGACTCAATAACAGCCCTGAGGGTAAGAATGATGACTTCACGCACGCGTTCATGGTGACATTTGATTCGGAGGACGGTCGCAAGGAATATCTGCCGCACCCCGATCATCTCGCGTTCGTTGAAGTACTCAAGCCCGTCCTCGACAAAGTACGCGTACTTGATTTTTGGATCGGTGAATAACCTGCCAGCGACGGCAGGTCTTGGCGCTCGCTTGCAGTGAATCTCGGAGTCTACGATGAGCATCGCGATGAAGCCGGGCCAAAACGGTCGATTCGCGGTTCGCAGTAGAAGTGGCAGTGGCGGCAGGTCGCCGGTCACGGTGGTACCGGCGGCTAGCGCCGAACCACTCAGATTGCTGAAAGAATGTGATTTAGGGATGGTGAACCCGCGGGCATCTGCCAGTCTTTCTGTTTCATACTTGGTAAATTCTGCTTCATGCCAGGCAATGAATTGAAAAGAATTGGTATTCAGTATGTGCGACTGGTGAAGCGGCACGCTCAAAGCGAGTTAGAAGCGATTGAGCTGAAATAACTCAAGCTCTGGTTCGATGCTCCCGACAGCGAGCTGACTTGCTATTTCTCCAAGCACGCTGCTGAATTTAAAGCCGTGCCCTGACAGCCCTGCAATCAAAGTGACGTTGGGATGTTTAGGATGACGGTCAATGATGAAATTTTCATCGGGCGTGCTTGTGTAAAAACAACTTGCTCGAGCGAGCAAGCGGGTGCGGACACCCGGCAAATATTTTTTTAGATAAGCCTCACAAAGAGCCCGATCTTCATCATCCTGCTCATCGCTGTGCTGCGGGCATTCAAGTGGTGTACCGCCACTGTGCCGAGCAATCTTGATTCCCGAACCGTGGATCGATGGAAATCCGTAAAAGTAGCCAGCTGGAGTTTCGTGAAAGAAACAAGGAAAACCAGCTTCCAGTCCAAACTGCGCCTCGTCTGCTTCGAACCAGTAAAGCTGCTTGCGCAGAATTTGCAGCGGAATCCGCAAATCGCGCATTAGCTGTCCACTCCAGGCGCCGCCGGCGATCACCAGTTGGCGGGCTCGCTCAATTCCTTGATCTGTTATTACTTCAACGGTATTGCCGTTTATCCGCCAATCGACGACCGGCTGTTCGAAGCGAAGCGTCGCACCGGCCCTCCTCGCCATGGTTAAATGGGCTCTCACGCAGGATTCCACTCTTAAGAAGCCGGCATTTTTTTCGACCACAAATTTCCAATCAGGATCACCCTCCAAGCCAGGCCATTTTTCACGGACTGATGCTCGAGACCATTCTTCCACCGTAAGCTGGTGCTCCCCAGCACACGCGAGGACCCCGGGAACCACTACTCCCGTCGCCGGCCCCATCTCAACCAGACCGGTTCGTTCAAACAAGTCGCGTTCAGTTTCTTGCTCTAATTGATCCCACAGATCGTAGGCCCGTTTCAGCAGCGGCACGTAAGAGGGATGCTCAAAGTAAGCCTGTCGAATAATTCTTGTTTCGCCATGCGAGCTGCCACGGTCATGCGCTGGCGTAAACTGCTCCAAACCAAGCACGCGCTGACCCAATTTTGCGGCGTGATAAGCTGCAGAACTACCAACGCCGCCCAGCCCGATCACGATGACATCCCAGTTTGACACTGAACAACCTCGCCATTGTTATGCTGCCTTAGGACGGAACGAGTCGGCAGCCAATCACAAAACGTCACCAACAAACCATCAATGTTGTTTCATGGAATTATCTGAGCCATCAGACTCGCTGCAAGTCGCGGCAGAACGGATATCAAATGCGGATGCAATTCTGATCGGGGCAGGCGCGGGGATGGGTGTTGATTCGGGACTTCCCGACTTTCGAGGTAACGAAGGTTTTTGGCGATGCTATCCACCGTTCCGAGAAAAGGGTTTGTCCTTCACAGACTTGGCCAATCCCACCTGGTTTCATCATAACCCAGCTCAAGCATGGGGTTTTTATGGACATCGACTAAATCTATACCGCAACACCCAGCCACACCCTGGATTCTCACTCATCAAAAAATGGGGGCGTGATCAATTCGTTTTCACAAGCAATGTTGACGGCCAATTTCAAATGGCCGGCTACGCTCCCCAGCAAATCATCGAATACCACGGATCAATCCATCACCTGCAATGCAGCCGCCCGTGCTCCGACAAGATTTGGAATGCGGACAAAGTCGAAATCGACGTTGACCTAACCTCCTTGCTCGCGCGTGATCCCTTACCCCGCTGCCCACAATGTGATGCCGTCGCGAGACCGAATATCTTAATGTTTGGCGATGCGGCTTGGTTGCCACAGCGAACGGCAAAGCAAATGGAAGTTTATTCGCGCTGGCTTAACGAACAAAACAATCACGCTCTTGTTGGAATCGAATTCGGCGCTGGCACGGCCGTTCCCTCCGTCCGCCAAGAAATGGCACGTCGCACAAAAGGCCGCCAAAACACCTTAATTCGAATCAATCCAAGAGAAAGTAAATGCCTAGAAGGAATTTCAATCCGTAGCGGAGCATTCGACGCCATCGAAAGACTCGAGCAAGTCATCTACCAATGACCCAACAAGATTCAAATCACGCCGGTGCAATCTCAATCGCTGATCTCGATCCAGCGTGACCTTCAACAGGAAGCGAAATTTCCGCGCAGGAACGATACAGGCCCCGCATGGGCGATACCAGCAAGATTCTAAAGCCGCAAAGATCGCTCCACGGTGTTTTCAGCGGTAACAAACTCGCGGCTCCGGATTGCTCGTCTGATTGATTCGAACTAGATCCTCGGGAGCCAGCAATGTTTAGCTTCATGAACAACCAAGCCACCAAGTGGTGGCCCGCACCAAGATCATCCACGAGCTCTTACCCCACTAAAAATCAACTCCGCTAGTTGATGTCGTGAAGTTCAACCAGAAAATGAAGATTTGCATTGGGCGGAATGACTCCGGGAACACCGCGAAGCCCATAACCAAGCTTGGCTGGGATCTCTAACTCGATCATGCCACCGGCACCGACCAGTTGTAAACCCTCGCTCCACCCAGGAATAACTCCGTTGAGCATGAATTTAATCCGCTTGCCACGTCGGTACGAACTGTCAAAGACAGTCTTATCGTCAAGCCAACCTTTGTAGTGCACTTCAACACCCTGATCGGCTTTTGGCTTATTTTTCTTACTTGCTCGTAAGATTCGGTATTTTAAGCCTGACTTTGTTGTCGTGAATTCCATCGGGGCGTCTTTGTCGATCGCACCTGGCTTAACAAGTTCTTTGCGGTCCTCTGGTCCGGTTGTAATCCGCGGCGTTGTCTCTTCTTTTCCGTCTTCAGGCACAGCTGCCTGGATGACAATGACGGTCGATAAACCCAAAGCCAGAGCAACGCCAGGTGATAACAAAGAACGCAACATGCAATGTTCCTTTTTGATGCAGAAGTGATTCCAATGAATAAGATAGGATTCATTGTTAGAAACGTTACGAACGAAACAGCCATTGCGGTTCAGTCTCATTCGTATCGAAACGAATGGCTTGAGCCTCCAATGAGACGGAGGCTTGGGCTCGATTGGAAATAGGCGAAATTCATTCGGCCAAAAAAAAACCTCCCTGCCGCGGACGACAGGAAGGTTTTTTAAAAATCCGGCAATACCTACTTTCACGCTGGTATGCACTATCATCGGCTCGAAAAGCTTGACTGCTGTGTTCGGGATGGGAACAGGTAGAACCTTTCCGATATAGTTGCCGGAAAGACGCAACGGCAGGTATTTCGCAAACCGTTGCGCCGATTGTTTGGTAGTGGAACATAAAAGAGCGGTAGACTCACTGATCTCTTTGATCAAGCATGTCCGTGAATTCCGCTAGGACCCAAGTCGAATACGACTCGGAGTGCGGGATATCGACGGCCAAACCTTCGCCCGTTAGTACTGGTTAGCTTAACACGTTACCGTGCTTACACGCCCAGCCTATTAACCTGGTCGTCTTCCAGGGGGCTTTCGTCAAAATTGACTTACGAATCCTTATCTTGGGTTGGGCTTCACGCTTAGATGCTTTCAGCGTTTATCCTTTCCGTAGTTAGCTATCCAGCCGTGCCGCTAGCGCGACAACTGGTACACCAGAGCTACGTCCAACTAAATCCTCTCGTACTAAAGTTGAATCCCCTCAAGATTCGAACGCCCACGGCAGATAGGGACCGACCTGTCTCACGACGGTCTGAACCCAGCTCACGTACCACTTTCATTGGCGAACAGCCAAACCCTTGGGAGCTTCTACACCCCCAGGATGTGATGAGCCGACATCGAGGTGCCAAACCGCATCGCCGCTGTGGACGCTCGG
>JBMYRF010000051.1:0-24960 GCA_049602075.1 Rubripirellula sp. | reverse complement strand
TGTGACTCACTCTGTTGTGACTCGCTCTGTTGTGACTCGCTCTGTTGTGACTCACTCTGCTCGGAGTCGTTTGGGTCTTTCTCCTTGTCTTCAGACGACTCGTTGCCGGATGGCTCGTCTTTTGGATTTTTTTCGGAGTCCTCGTCCTGCGCCATCTCCTTTTGATCACCTTCCTGCTCATCAGTTTCGGTGGGTGATTTTTGACCGCTTTCCTGCTCCGAGTTGCTCTCACTTTGCTGGTTCTGGGCAGAATTCTGTTCGGACTGATTTTCGTCGGAAAGACGGTTTTGGAGTTCTTCGCTCCGCTTCGTTACGTCCTGTTGCTCATCAAGTACCTCCTCCAAATCAGCCTGGTTTTCGGTTCTCGCCCTCGCGCTGCGTTGCTGATTTAGGTTGCGTTTGAGATCCTTGATTAATTTGGAATACCGTTCCTTTTCGTCGCGGATTCGCTTGGAGCGATCTTCGCTGAGGAGCAATTTGAGCAGGGAGGACAGTTCCTTGCCGGCCCCTTCTTGATTTTCGACGGCCCTCTGAAACTCCTCGGTGCGCAGCGACTCAGCCGCGGTTTTCAACCGATCAAGTACAAATTGATCGCGTGATTGCTTGGCAGCGCGACGGAGCAACGCAGCTCGCTCTGGGTTCTCCGCCCCTTCCATGTCGGCCAAACGGAGCAAGAGTTCCTCCAGACGCTGGTAGCGTTGCGCGACGCCCGCTTGTCGCTCGCTGAGGTCGATTTCACCATCGGCGGCCCAGGCAGGCAAAGCGAGGCAGATCGCTGAGACAGCGAGCAAGATTACGTTTCGCATCAAATGGACTCCTTTAGTTTCGACTGAGTGCTTGGGCCCGCAAGGCCTGCGACGAAAGGCATGCGATCCGACTCATCACTTAAATAACTCCAACACCTTCCGCTTCCGTTCTTCTTTGGTGTCATCAAGAAGTTTTTGTTGGTCCCCGATCAAATCCCGAACGAGATCAAGGATTTCGTTATAGCTCTCTAAATCAAGCATTTTTTCCAACACTGCGGTAAGTTGCAGTAAAACGTCCTCCGCGGATTGAACGGCGTCGGCGGCGGACCGTTTGGCCGATTCCGCGTCTGCAATCGATTCCTCGAGGGCTTTGATTTGATCTTTCAAACGGTTGAGAGGGTCAGCAACAATTTGGCGTAGGGGGTCTCTAACTCCGGATCCGATTCGCTCGCGACGGTCCACGGAGTCGACACGATTGTTCACCATTTCTAGCAAAACATCGTCGAGTGACTCGGCAATCCCGGTTAACTCTTCAGCGGTCTTGGTTGCCTGGAGTCCGGATTGCTGGACCCTTAGTCGACGGACCTGGATCTGTCGGGTTCGCTCTTCCTCTGTTTCGTCAGACAGATCGTCAGCCAAACCACGCCGAAGCAACAAATCCAACGTGTCTCTCAGGTTTCGTGTTTCGTCGATGGTCTGCTCGAGTCTCGCGCGTAACCCGAGTTCCCGTCGTTCGAGGAGTCCAAGTAGTTGATCTGGTGTGACCACCTCCAACCGATAAACCTCACTTCGCGTTGTGTGTTCACCGCCAAGGTTGTAGCGATCGCTAGCTTCTCCAATCACGCTAATTGCCCCACCTGGAACCAGGGCCGGAAGTTTGCCATCCGCAACAAGATCGCGGAGATCGATTACGACGGACGCTTCACCTTTGCGATTGAGAGGTGGTGCCACCGTTGCCGGAGTCGCATCGTCGACCGACGGAGTTGCGGAAATCGCGAGTTGCTCTACGCCGTAGTCGTCGAGTGCGATCGCTTCGACTGGAATTTTGGCAATGGGCGTGACGGCAGTGCCAATCCCCTTAAGTCGGACGTCCAGTTCCGGTGGTTCGTCGAGCACGACGCCGAGGAAGTAGCGGTAGGGTGCCTGAGCGGAAATACCACCGGTATCACGTGGAACCAACGAAACAGTTGTTGCCGTGCCGAAGTCACTCAAAGTCAATTCCGCCGTCAGGCCGTCATCTGAGTACTTGATCGGTAAATTATCGGATTCGCCGCCGTCAGTTCTTAGAACAGCATCAATGTCACCGAGGGGAACGCTGCTGGTCGCCACCAAAGTAACTTCGCTTCCCTCTCGCAGACGCACGCCAGATTGATAGGCGGCTTCCATGTCGATGCCGCTGGTCCCTTCAGTACGAAGGTAATCGGGATAGCGGACCGCCAGTCGCATCTCGGTAATCGCAGGCGGTTCAACCGCCTCGATCCGAAAGCCATCCAACCGATCGTCCAAACCTCGGATATCGAGGGTCATCGATTCGCTCAAGCCGGTCAGGGGAGGCCCATCGAGCACGAACGATTGATAGCCTTCAACGACACGACCGACTCGACGCATGTTCGATTGGCCGCTTGTCCCGGATTCGGTCTGATAATACACCGTGCAGAGCACAGGCAGCTCGGCGCCATCAGCTTGGGCGGCGATCCGCAAAGTTCCGCTGCTTCCCCGTGGCAGTTGCAGCGTGCGGTCAGCAGAAAACTCTCTCAGCTCGGGCGCTCCGGCCTGATCATCCGAGGCTGAAATTGTCGGCAACTCGATCCCAACCATCCTGAGATTAGCCCGCCGCGGCCAAGGATCGTCCGAAAGCAAACTCAAGCGTGATGTCGCTCGCCCAAAAGCCTCGGGACTAATGACGAATAAGGCACAAGCTGCCAGTCCAAGCGGGGCCACCAGAGCTGCTTTGCGAACCAATGGTTGCCACCGAAAAATTCGGTTCGGATCAACCTCATCGATCGCCGAAGCGGCTTGATTGTGAACGACTTGAAGGAGGTCGGGGGAATGTGAGTCTAGCTGCCTACCCGGCTCATTCAGTTGGACTGCAGTGACCAATCGACCACCCAGTTTTGGGTGATGCCGTTCAACGAGCAGGGCCAAACTATCATCAGGAAGAGGCCGGGCTAAACGGCCAACCAGCATCGTGATCGCGATCACGACGACCGCCACGGCGACCAGCAGCAGCAACATGATCCGCGCTAAACGGGGCATTTCCGTCCCACCGAATTGGACCGGCAAGTAATCGAGTGCCAACCCGATCCAAAAAGCGGAAAGAATGACGGCTAAAATCGCCAAAATCGAGTCAAATACGACGTAACGCCGTACGCGAGCTCGGAGCGAATTCAGCAGCGAGTTCAACTGCGGATCAAGAGAGTCAGAGGCCACGAGCACCCTTCAGCGAAGTCTCATAAAGTGTTCTACATACTCTGTTATACCAGACCGTCGATCTTTTGTACGATCTCAACCGGCCCCTGCCGACAATCAGTCGATCGAAAAGGGGCGAACCGGCCAATTTTCCGACTTTTAGCCCCTTCTCTCGTACCAGCCCCCCGTTTATGACCCTTTTTCGCCCATGTATCGACTTGCACCAAGGCCGCGTTAAGCAGATCGTCGGTGGCACGCTTGCTGATTCCGGGCCTGGGCCGAAGGAAAATTTTGTCGCTGAGCAATCATCCGCCTGGTTTGCCAGCAAATATCGGGGTGATTCATTGATGGGTGGTCATGTGATCAAACTTGGTAGCGGCAATGATGATGCCGCTCGCCAAGCGCTTGAAGCCTATCCGGGGGGGATGCAGATCGGCGGCGGCATCAACGCTCAAAATGCAACGGATTGGATTAATCACGGTGCGAGCCATGTGATTGTCACCTCCTGGCTCTTTGATCGGGATGGAAAATTTGGCTTTGAAAGGCTGCAGACGTTGTCTCGGGCCATCGGTGCCAACCGATTGGTAATTGACTTGAGCTGCCGCCGCGTCGCCGACGGTAATCGTCCGTGTTGGCGAGTCGCGATGAATCGTTGGCAGACACTCACGGATCTCGAAATTACTGCCGAAACACTCGATCTTTTTGCTGACTGGTCGTCAGAGTTGTTGATCCACGCTGCTGATGTGGAAGGCCTTTGTCGCGGGATTGATGCTGATCTAGTTCTTGAGATGGGGCGGTGGGGCAAATTGCCTATGACTTACGCCGGAGGCGTTGCGACGCTGAATGACGTGCAATTGGTTGATCAGGCCAGCGGGGGCATGGTCGACGTGACCGTCGGAAGTGCACTCGATTTGTTTGGGGGAACGGGCGTCAAGTACCACGACCTAGTGAAGTGGAATCAGGGACGTATCTGACTTTTGGCTCAGTCGGGGACCTACGCTCAGTCGGGGATATTTCGTTCGAGACGGCGTGAGTTGCGAAACGCTCCCGGTTTGGTTCTCGACATTTGTTCGTATTCGAGCTCGCTGGGGCCGCGGTTTTCTAGGCTGCCTGGTGGTCCGGGCCAAGCGTCGCCCCTTGCAATGTTGGTTTGCGGAAATCGTGCAATGTTGGTTTGCGGAAATTCAGATGTGTAGGTTTCACAACAAGGCGAGGCAGAGCCCACCTGTAAAAAAAGCGTGAGCAGCGATTCGCTGCTCACGCCAATAAATCACCGTCACTCCGACAGAGAAAAAAATCCTTTCAGCTAATCTTATTCTCCGTCGCAACCGGTGTTACTTCGGAGAACGAATTTTAGGGATTCGACTTTTGCATCCTCGCAGATCGCTTGGACGACGGATTCAAGGTTTGGCCGCGTGGTTCGCGGTGGTTTGTCCGCGAGAGGCTTGGGAGGAACGTCAATCGCGGTCTGATTAGATGATGGCAAGTTTTCAATCCTTTTCGTGAAGTTGAAATTGCGTTCGAATCGTCGGTCCAGCTCCAGTGGACTCTTGATTGGACAAGCTTAAGAAGAGAAACAATTCAGCGAGCGACAAAGGTTGTCACCCCTACCTTACTTCTGAACGCGTCAGAACGAGAAGAAACCCGCCCCCCCCAAAAAAAGTTTGATGAATCATTTAATGCAAAATGTTTTAACCTCTTTTGAGCTGCGTGTTAGCCGCTCCTACGTGGTTGATCGGCTCCTGCTTCTCAGGCGCTCGGATTAAATATTCAGTCATGCCACGTTGTTTTATCGTAACTTCTTGTACCAAAGCATGCCGATTTGGAACCAGTGTGGCGGTTCAACCTTAAACTTCGCGACTTCATTGTGCTTCGTTCCTGTTCACTCTGGAATCGAGACGTGAAAGCAAAATTTTGAAAACCGAAATCGCGTTGGTGTGGGCAACGTCCTCTGGTTTGGACAGTTCTTAGCGAGTTGATTTGCCAACGTTGTCGAAACGTATTTTTAGATCCTCTGCGAGATACAGATCCTGACTCGTATCAGTAAACAATCTTCCGGCGTCACGAGTCTCCGTACCGCTGCGGTCTCAGGTTAAGCTGCAGCGAGTTCAACTGGATGCTCCCCGTCAACGAGGTGCCTTCATCCTAGGAGGATGTCGATCGCGATGCTCATGCTCGACACTCACCGTTGTTTCGTGGCGAGGAAGTTGGAAGCGGAATGGGCATAGCCGCTTCAAAATACAACTTTGAGCAGTCTGCGGCTGACCTTGCATTCGAGCCGCACGACCGAGAGGCGTTGAAGCAATCGTATCAACCACCCAACTCTCTGCTTGCATTGACCGCAACCGAGGCAGAGAATGTGGTGACCCGTGTCACGAGGCTCTTCAATGACGAACGCAGTTGCTTCAAAGTTGTCAGTTGAAACATGTTTCGCGCGGCACTCTTGTGAAGTAACCGCTACCTGAATGCGTTATGAATGATGATCCAAATCCCTACGTGCCGCCGCAAGCGGAGTCGGCGCCGGAGGGCGAATCGGAAAATTGGTTGAAACGGATGCTGCTAGAAGCAACGCATGCTTTCTTTACAATTTTCGGTATCGTGCTGGGATGGGCGGTCATTGGATCGGGAATGGTGCAGGATAGCACCCTGCGTGTGGTGCTTGGCCTGGCCGTGATCATCGCCACGTGTTGTTTTGGGTTGCTGTTGAAGGTAAAGCAAAAAAAGGCGATCGCGAAGAAATAATGTTTCGCTGACAGCAGGAGCAACGGTTCGACGATCGAGAAGCTGCTTAATTCTCGTCCATTGATTTACTCATTTACTTTTTGCAGACGCATTTTCGGAAACGAAGGAGTGGCATGTGGGCAACCTGACGAACCCCAAGGTAATTTGGCTGAAGGGTGCCTTATTCCTCGGGCTCGGTTTTCTTTCAGCGGTCTTGCTTGTGTTGCGGCACCCCGAGTTCATGACCGTTTTCCTGTTGGGGCTAGCTGTCTGGTCATTCTGTCGAGCTTATTATTTTGCGTTCTACGTGATCGAAAAGTATGTTGATCCAACTTATCGCTTTGCTGGCCTAACGGACTTTCTTCGATACGCGTTCGGGGGCAAAAATAATTCCAATACAGCGTCCGATATGGACTGTAAGAAACAGTAGTTGCTTGATTTGATTTTGCTCGCTGGAGCCTTTGCCATGCCTACAGCTTTGCTCGTCGCGTTCATCGTCATTTTGCCTTGCATACTCGCTTCGGTGATTGGGCTGCTGGTCGCGCGCCGATTACCGCTCGTTCTTCGCGTGCTGGCTGCGATTCAATTCGTACTCATCGGCTTATTTTGCGGGTTTGGTTTCTTAGCCAGTTTTGAACCGGGGCCAGGTCAGTTGGCTTGGCAGACGACTTATGGCGTGCTTGGAACTGGTTGCATGGTGGCGGTCGTTTGGTTGGGAGTCGCAAAACCTCGGAAGAATGTGGTTTCTTGAGCGACGAAAGGTGGTTGGGGTAATACCAGTGCCTGCCTGTCGCGAGGAATTTGACGGAGACTGGGGCGATTGCCCTCGGTCACTTCCTCTGGGTTCCATTCTGCTGAGATCCGGAGATAAGCTTCCCTGTCTTTCGAACAGACCATGTGTAGTCCTGCGGATTGAACTCGTACGCTTTTTTGTTGGCGGCTGGAGGCGCCAACTTGGCGGGCAAATATCTCGCGAGCTCTTCTTTCAAATTGGAGAGATCTTCACTCCCCGCAAGATTTACGTGCTCACTGGGATCTTGTTGATGGTCGTACAGTTCTTCTTCGCCAGAGCGATAGAGAATGTAACGATACCGATCAGTCCGGACGGCCATATGTCCTTTTTCTTCAACGATGATCGCCGGTTGTTCACGAGGTAAGTAGGGGTCTTGCAACCAGGGAACCAGGCTGACGCCATCCAGATTTGTGACCGGTGGAAGGTCGCACAATTCGACCAGCGTGGGAAAGAGATCAACCAAACTAGCGGGCTGATTACATCGTTGGCCGGATCGCCCGACCGCGGGTGCCGAAATGATTAAGGGGACACGCGTCGCTTCTTCCCAAAGAGTCCGTTTGTGCCAATGTCCCTTTTCGCCAAGATGCCACCCATGGTCCGACCAAAGAACGATGATCGTATTCGCAGCGTGCGGACTTGAGCGAAGCTGCTGTAGGAGTCGTCCGACCTGAGCGTCGGCGAAAGTAATGCTTGCCAGGTAGTGCCTTATCGCTGCCCGCCATTTCCCTGCATCTCGGATCTTCTTCAGATTGTCCGCTTTCCGGAGTGCAAGTTTTCTGCCCGGTTCCGGGACGTCATCAAGGTCTGCGAGGTCAATTTTTGGTACGACCACCGTGTCGATTGGATACAGATCCAAAAAACGTTGTGGCACATACCACGGCAGATGGGGGTGGAAGACACCACAGGCGAGGAAGAACGGCTGATCTTTTGATTGCTGGGAATCTAGAAATTGAATGGCATAATCAACTGTAACGGCATCGTCGTAATCCTCTTCCGCTAATCCGGGTGGAGCTCCCCAATCGACCTCGTCAGAGTAATTGACGATTCCAGCAAACGGAAAAGCGGCAGGGCGTGGTTTCGATTTCGAATACGGATACAGGGGCGACCCATGACGGACCCAAGCGTTATCGTTAAAAACGAGTCGGTGGTAATCATCCCATTGCGATGGAGGGTTATTTCCTGCGGTGTGGTGATAAATTTTCCCGGCGCCGACTGATTGGTACCCATTATCCCTAAAGTGGATCGGTAGCGTGACCAACTCAGGGCGGTGTGGTTTCCACCATTGCTGATTGTTGTAAATACCAGAACTGCTTGGCAACAAACCGCTCATGACGGCAGCGCGACTAGGGCAACAAACTGGTGCGGCGGTGTGCGCATTGGTGAACGCCGTCCCAGAATCTGCGAGCGCATCGAGATGTGGCGTCTTGACCTCCCCAGGATAACCTCCCAGGAAACCGACCCAATCATTCATGTCGTCGACGGCGATGAATAAGACATTTGGCGGTCGCTCGTCTGCGGCCCGAGTAGCTGGACCAATCATTAACATGATCGCAATGAGAGTCAGTTTGGTGGCTTGCATGCGTATCATCTTTCGTTCGGCCGGGACTGGACTTGATGTGGAATCTCTGAGTTGTTCAGGATCCTTTACGCCCCGCTTCGCTGACATTAGAAACCAAATCGTTTAAGCTCTCGATTGGAATTCCGTCTCTTTCTCTGAAATTTCCGCGTCGCAGGTCACAGGTGCAGTCTTTGAAAGCGATCACAGCAATATCAGCAGCCTGGGTGGTGTGGGCGATAAGTGGCATGAATGTCACGGCGCAAACTCTCAGCGAAAGCCTCATCCAAGAAGGTGTCGCTCCATTAGCGGTAGCGGCTCGTGAACAAGGAGATGCGGTCCGCGGGGCGATTTTATTTTCACAACAGAAATTGAATTGTGTGAAATGCCACCAATCCGGCGCTGCTGATTTATTGGGACCAGATTTGACTCTGTTGGATCAGTCGGCGAGCGATTCGTACATCGTCGAATCTCTCTTGATACCTTCGAAAGTGATTAAAAAGGGTTACGAGGGTGTCAAACTGTTGACCGTGGATGGCGTGGTGGTTTTCGGTCGCGTGGTGCAAGAAGACGCGAATGCCTTGGTCCTCCGTGGTAATACGGATGAGAGTCGAAAAATCCGACTGCAAAAAACAGAAATTGATCGAATAGAACCGAGTGACATTTCTACAATGCCAGCTGATCTTTCGAATCAGTTGGAAAGCCGTCAACAGTTCCTCGACCTATGCAAATATTTGATGGATCTCGCGGCGACGAACCCCACAGAACAAATGGCGGCGAATCGCGAAACGGGCGTTGAAATGAGCGACCGGTTACAGGGCCTCGCCTTGCTGGATCATTTTCGTTGCGCGCACTGCCACGTCGGTCTCTCAGGCAATGCTGTTCCCGCAGCACTGGCTCCAAATTTGGATTCTGTGACGTCACGAATCGATCCGACTTACCTAACGCGGTTCGTGGCAGACCCGCAAAAAATGAAGCCAGGAACCTCGATGCCGCACGTGTTGGGGCATTTAGACGATGCAACACGTGAAGAGACCGTGAGTGCAATCATCGCTTACCTGCGTTCTCGCAGTGAAGCGGCATTCCACCGCGAACCAATTGACGATGCGGCAGCCCAGCGGGGCGAAGAGATGTTCCATCGAATTGGGTGCGTTGCCTGTCACTCGCCGCGTGATGAGGATGGAAAAGAAACACTGCCCGAAGATTCGGTATCGCTTGGTGATTTGTCGGACAAATACGGCCTCCGATCGCTGACGGAGTTTCTTGAGAATCCGCACATTGCTCGTCCTGCGGGTCGCATGCCAGACATGAGATTGACTCATTGGGAAGCGGTGGATTTGGCAAGTTATTTGATTGGACCAACTGGTGACGGTGAGAAATTTGATAGCGAAAAGCCTCCGGCCGATTTGATCAATCAAGGGCAGAAGTTGTATCAGTCAGTTGGCTGCGCGAATTGCCATGAAACTGGTAGAGACCGGTCCGTCCCGAATCCGACAATCGCGTTAACGAATCTGGAGTCGCGTCTCGGTTGTCTGTCGACGGACCCCAAGCGGAAAATCCGATATGAATTAAATGCAACCGAGCGAAAAGAGCTGATTGCAGCGATTGAGAGTCAAAATGAGGACTTGGAACGAAGCGAGCAGTTGCAAGTCGCAATGCTGACCCTTCGTTGTTATCAGTGTCATCAGCGGGACGGGATCGGTGGCGTTTCCGCAGACCGCGATTTGTACTTTCATTCAGACGATCCCAACCTGGGACCGCAGGGGCGGATTCCGCCAACGCTCAGTCATGTGGGTGCAAAGTTGCGACCAAAATGGATGCGCCAAGTGATGGTGAGTGGTCGTGCGATCCGGCCCTACGTGCAAACTCGCATGCCGCAATACGGAACGGCGAACGTCGAGCCACTGATTGAGATGTTTCAACAAATCGATGAGCTTCCGAGGCGTCAATGGATTGATGTTGCGGATCCGAAAGAGGCAAAGAAGGTCGGGACCGATTTAGTGGGAAGCAACGGGTTGAATTGCGTCGCCTGCCATACGTTTCAACAAAAACCGGCACAAACGATGCCGGCCGTTGACCTAACTGAAATGGCGGAAAGACTCAAACGGGATTGGTTCGAGATTTATATGCGTGATCCACAGTCCCTCAGCCCGGGGACCGTCATGCCTTCGTTTTGGCCTGGAGGCAAGTCGATTCGCCCGGAAATTCTGAATGGCAATACGGATCAACAAATAGCGACCCTTTGGTTGTATTTGCAGGATGGTCGACAAGCGAGACAGCCCCGTGGGTTGGTCATCGCGCCGATGGAGTTGTTGGCCGGCAAAGAAGCCGTGATGCTTCGTCGCAATTATCAAGGGATTGGGAAGCGTGGTATCGGTGTCGGTTATCCGGGGCAATTGAATTTGGCGTTTGATGCCGAACAACTTCGTTTGGCAATGTTGTGGGAGGGTAAATTTGCAGATCCCGGTGCTGCCTGGCGGGGGCAAGGCGCAGGAACCGTGCGGCCACTCAGTCGTGAAGTGATTCAATTTCCCAGCGGCCCCGATCTGGATGAAGCCGCCAATCCCTGGATTGTCGACGAGGGGCGGCCACTGCGGCACCATTTCAAGGGCTACCGGCTTGATGATTTGCGACGCCCCACTTTTCGATATGAATTTGATCAGATCAAGGTGAGTGACTATTCGGTTGATTTGGTCGATGAATCGACGGACTCAACAGTGTTAAAACGACAAGTGCAGTTCGAGACCGATAAGCCCCGAGATGGAATGGTATTTCGGATTGCCGGCGGGCAAGCAATTGAAAAAATGAACGAGTCCCTGTTTCGTCTTAATAGTGGCTTGCGGATTCGAATTGAGGACCGCTACCGAGCAGAAATCACAGGCGATGGTGAAACGTCACGCCTATGCATCCCACTACAGCTGCCTGCTGGCGTGAGCACTTTAGAAATCGACTACATTTGGTGAGCAATATGCAATTTTGGATCATTCGCGTTTGCGGCTTCACCCTGGTGACGTTGATGGTTGCGACGCAGCTTGCCGCGCAACCGCTCGGTGAATACTGGAACACGGCAGAAGAAGAAGCCAAGTATTACAAAATCGTTGAGGTTCCGCTTCCCGAAGGGACTGCCATTGAAGCAGGCAGTTTTGAGGTGATGCCGGATCGGCGTTTGGCGATCGGTACCCGCCGAGGAGATATTTTTCTGGTCGATGGCGCCTTCGATGAAAATCCCAAAACAACCTTTCATCGTTATGCCAGTGGCTTGGATGAGATTTTCGGTATGACGTATCGAGATGGTGCGTTCTACGTCACCCAGCAATGTGAAGTGACCAAGATCGCTGATCGTGATTCTGATGGACGAGCAGATGATTTCGAAACGCTGAGTGATGTCTGGGGGTTTGGTAATTACCACGAGTTTGCCTTTGGCTCAAAGCTTGATCCAGAAGGAAATATTTGGGTCGCGCTATGTTTGTCGAAGTCATACCACTCCGATGAGCCGTTCCGCGGATGGTGTTTAAAGGTCACGCCCGACGGAGAGACGATTCCGGTTTGCAGTGGAATTCGCAGTCCTTGCGGAATTGGACCAAATGAGCACGGCGTGATGTTCTACGCGGAGAGCCAGGGCCCCTGGAACGGATCCTGCAGTCTGAAAGTGCTTGAGCCGGGCGGATTCATGGGGCATCCGGTGAGTTGGAATTGGTACGACCTCGTCGAATCGATGGACCGTCCCAAGATAGAGCCGAATACTCGATCGCGTTTATTGACCGAGCGGGCGAGAGTAAAGGAACTGGTGCCTTACGCAGTGGTGTTTCCCTACATCCGCATGGGGCGTTCCATCTCCGGATTTGTCGTTGATCGTAGCGGAGGAAAGTTCGGTCCCTTTGAGAATCAGATCTTTATCGGTGATTTCAGTTTGAGCGTCGTGATGCGAGCAACGACTGAAAAGGTGAATGGTGTTTGGCAAGGCGCCTGCTATCCGTTCCGCGAAGGTTTAGCGACTGGATTGCTTGGCTGCCAATTTACCCCGGACGGAGACTTAATCGTCGGCGGAACCAATCGTGGCTGGCCGGTGCGAGGTCCACGTGAATTTGCGATCCAGCGACTCGATTGGACAGGAGTCGTACCGTTCGAAATCGAACGGATCAATGCGACCCCAGATGGGTTTCGGATCACGTTCACCAAACCCGTCGATGCCAAGACGGCGTCTGCCCCGGACTCATATCAACTTTCGACCTTCACCCATATTTATCAGCAGGGATACGGAAGTCCTGAGGTCGACCAAACCAATCCGCGGGTCACCTCGGCAAGCCTATCTGAAGATCGAACGCAAGTTGAAATCACCGTTGACGGTTTGGTGCAGGGGCATGTGCACTGCTTTGATTTGGCCGCCGTTCGTTCCAGTGAAGATGGCAAGCTGGTTCATCGGCACGCCTATTACACACTGAACGAAATCCCCGGATCGTGAGACAGAAGGGTTCGATGACAGTGAGCAGAGCCTCGTTGTGTGGCGTATGATCGACGATCCTGTGTTGAATCCGCGTTGCAACTGGCTATCAACCTCGTTGCGATCTATCGGATAAATGCCTAGAGAAGGTTTTAGGGAACCGATCTGACTGCCGCTTGGTGCCGCCTGATGAATGCGGCGACGATCTCGACGACGAACTCAATATCGGCGGGATTAGAAGCTAAGAGGTGGTCAGCTCCTGGAAGCGTGACGAGGCTGACCGGCGTTTCGGTGTTGGGGGATTGTTGGATCAAGCCCATGATCCGAAGTGCGTGGTCATAGCCGAGTGTCTGGTCGACGGGGGAGTGCAGCAGAAGCGTTGCGGCGCGAATCTCTGGAATCAATGCGGTAAGTTCATGCCGACGAAAATCGTCTAACATCTGCCGCTTAATTTCCCACCGCATCCCACCGATAGTGACCGTTCCCGAACCGGAAGCTTCGATGGATGGATCCATTTGCGCCAACAAAGATGCGAGGTGATGCGTGTCGCTGGGAGCTGCCAGCGTGATCAAGGCTGGCACCTGCGTTTGCCCCTGCGGCGAACCGGCATAAGCCATCGATACAGCACCCCCGAAGCTATGCCCGAGAAGGGAAATCGCCCCGTCAAAATGGGTGCGAGCATATTCAACCGCAGCCGTTAGGTCTGACAGATTCGTGCTGAAATTGGTTTGAGAGAAATCGCCTTGGCTATTACCTAAGCCGGTCATGTCATAACGCAAGACCGCGATTCCGCAATCGGCGAGGCCTCGCGAAATTCGGGCGATCGCTTTCAGGTCCTTGCTACAGGTGAAGCAATGGCTGAAAACCACGGCAGGGGCAGCGGGCTGATCATCTGGGCGGTCAATGATTCCAGTCAGCTCGTAGCCGGCTCCGCCCTTGAATTGCACGCGATAAGAGGATCGAACCACGTTCGCTAGCTTTGACCACCTGAGGCACCGAGACGACCGGCCTTGAAGGCTTCGGCCATCGCCATCGGCACTTCTGCTTCCGCTAAGACTAGGTGAGATCGGTTTTCGGCAACCTTTGCTTTCATATGTTGCTCATCTGCGATGGCTTCCGCCCGCCGACGCTCAGCCTGTGCCCGAGCGACTCTGGTATCTGCCTCGGCTTGATCGCTTTGCAAACGAGCTCCGATGTTTTCTCCAACGTCGATGTCAGCGATATCGATTGAAACGATCTCGAACGCAGTTTGAGCATCCAGTCCCCGTGAGAGAACAACACGGGTGATCATGTCGGGGTTTTCCAGCACATCAAAGTGACTAGCGGCCGATCCAATCGAGCTAATGATCGCCTCACCAACGCGGGCGATCACGGTATCCTCGGTTGCCCCGCCAATTAGCTGGCCTAAGTTGGTTCGTACAGTCACTCGGCCCCGGACTCGTAATTCAATGCCGTTCTTCGTAATTGCACTGAGCGTTGTCTTGCCGCTTCGGGCAGGGTCAGGGCAGTCGATCACTTTCGGGTAAACACTCGTCTGAACGGCATCCAAAACGTCGCGGCCGGCGAGATCGATTGCGGCGGCTTGGTCAAAGTCGAGTGGGATCTCAGCACGATGAGCAGCAATGATCGCATGGATCACATTCAAGACATTCCCACCTGCCAGGTAATGAGCTTCCAGTCGTCGCGTGCTGATGCCCGTTTGGCGATCGATGTTCAGCCCTGCCTGAGCTGACATCACTTTTGTTTGCACCACAACGTTCGGGTTAATCTTTGTAAAGTGCATTCGGATCAGGCTGATCATGCTTACGTCGGCAACCGACATGTAGGCTTGGAACCACAGCTTGAAATACCGCAAAAAGAAGAACAGGAATGCAACCACGAGGAAGCCCAAAAAAACAACCAACGCCATTAGGACGTATCGCGTGGGTGACTGAGCTAGCAGTGTCCCGCTGGATAACCAAGTGTTGGGGCTGAGCATGATCGAGTTCCTTCGTTTTCAACAGCAAGCAATCTGGAAGTAATTCCTGAGTCTATAAGATAGAGCTACTGCCGTGGGTGGCAAGTATTGGGTGCAAGTCACGCGTCAATGAACCGCTTCTCCGAAGCCCAGCTTGCAATCCGTTGGGGGGCGGCGGCAAACATCCTAGAACGATTCCAAACCCTAAATTTCCGTATTTGCGGCATTTCTGGACTCCAAGTCACTCGATCGTGGTCAGCTCTGGAATGTCCCCGAATCTGGCGATGGAACAGAAGGGAGCCGGCGATTTCGGGTAGTTTTCCACTTAACGGGACGATTGTAGGCCGCGACTGACTTGCCCAACGAACCGAGTTCCAACATTTGGCGAGCGAGTTACCGCCAAGCGATCAAGGACTGCCGTGTTGCTCGGGGCAGCCCGAAAGGAGCCGCAGGCCAGACAGCCCTGCATCCATTGGACTCGTCCTTTTAAAAAAAATAAGGTAGTCTAGAAAGCCGGGTGGCAGGTGTTTGCCTGCCCAACTCGTCGTCTGTCTTGCATTAGGAATGCATGGTTAAAGGCTTCTGGTGAACCTGGATCTCAGTCACTCGTTTCGCAGAGGAACTGATGCTGGTCCAAAACAAAGGGATGAGAGCGTGATACAAAAAAAAGACTGGAGCCCAGGCGACTGGGCAGTTTATCGAAAAAGTAAAAGTAGCGTTTCGCCGGGGCCGCGTGCCTCCAATGTCATGGCGGCGTCAAAAGGTGATTCTTACACCTACGTCGTTGAAAAATTCTGGGTCGTTGAGAGCGTTACGCCTGACAACGAAGTCTGTCTTCGAACGGCTCGAGGAAAGTTGAATAGAGTCTCGTTAGATGACCCCAATTTGCGTCGACCAAGTTGGTATCAGCGAATTTTTTGGCGGGCTCGCTTCCGGGAGGTGGAAGACGCTGTCGACCACACTGAGTTCGCGGCCTGAGTTCGCATTCGTCTACCACCGAAGGATCGGCAGTCAAGCTGCTTTCATCAGGGAAAGCTGGTACGCTTAACCGCGGGATGCTCTCTTTGCGCGGACAAAAGAATGGGTTTTATTTATTGCCCCATTCGAATCCCGCAACTGGCTCGTAAGTGGAAGGTCTGTGCCGATGACTGGCTGTGTTGACGTCGTCTACGGCATGTAAGCATTAGAGCTTTAGCCGATGAGCCCCCTTTACCGTTCCAATAGCGTTTTGATTGCTCATCAATGATTCGCGATTACTGCATCACCGACCACATTTCATGATAAGAATAACAATGCAAGGCACGAATCGAAGCTAAGATCAGCCTTTAGATAGCAGCGGCCGGCTGTAATGCTCCGACAAAGGTTTCTGCGAATGGTTCATGGGTTGTAATCAGCTGGCTACCGATTTCGTAACAATGTTCGCCCAATCTGCGGCTGCCGCGGACTTTTACTTCCATCCAGAAAGTCGCTAACAAGACTCGAAATACTTTGTCAGGGTAGAGCTGACGACTTATAAGAAAACCAAGCGTTGGATGGCTCTTGATAATCTCAAACTCTTCATGAGTCAGCTTCCGGGGCGTGCGAAGAATTCGTTGATCGATTTTTTAATTTACCAAGATCACGCAATAGGCCTGCAGTCGTGATTTTTTGGAATTCGCCGGTTTCATACCCCAACTCGGCAGCCAAAATTCCAGCATAAAACGCGACATTCGCTGAGTGCGTAAAGGTTGCATCGTCGTGCTGCAAAACATGGCAAAGTCACCCGCGGCGAATTGATCGTGGCTAACGATCTCGGCAGTGACCTCACCGAGCCGGATAGCCGCGGCGACCGTCGAATCGGTATTTCCACCGCGAAATTGAGTTTCCAGAACATCCTTGACGACATAGTTCAACACGCCAGTTTTGGCTTGAACTGTGCCTTCTTATTCGCCGGCTGGATTCAAGACATGCTGCAGATATTGCTGGAACGACTCGCGAGCCCCACTTTCAATGTAAAGACGGCTAATGCCACGACGATCAAGACGATCGAGATCCTCCTGTAGCAAAGGGTGATCATCCGCGCAATACAGAACAAAATCGTCCTGGTCATCCGCCCTTTGGTACAGATTCATCTTTGGTGAATCTGTTGGCTGAAGCGTCGAAATGCTTACTGGGGGAAAATTAGGTAACGTCGAATGTGGCGCAACGCTTACCCCTGCTGTCGTTCCATTGTGCTGATTCACCTTGTCGGGAGTGTAACCAACACTATCTCGTCACCGTCCAACTCAAATGTGGGTACAGTTCTATGGTGGGAGCCAAATAATGGGGCGATGAGCGGTTGCGAACCAGAATCGGGCCAAAAATGACGATTGTGTCGCGTCAGGAATGGGCACTGTGAGATCACTCGATTCTTTGCTGCTGCCGCTTTTGGTAATCACTTCCAGACCAACTCGCCAGTACAGACCGCTGCCAATCGGCGAGCTGCTGCTTCATCAGGTCAACACGACTCGCTTCACGGGCAGTTAGATCGTTTTGCTCCATCGGATCATTGCCCAGATGATATAGCTCGAATGTGATCTCTTGACCTGACTGAATCCGATGCAACTTCCATGGCCAATCGTTCCAAGCCGCATGACCGCGAAACGCGTCCTGACCAAAACGTGGGAATTCCTCGACATTCTTAAGAAGACGCTCGGGATAAGGGTTGGGGGTTCCTGCGTCTTGGGCATCCTTGAGAGACTTGATAATTCGGTCACTCCATGTCCCTTGTCCCTGCGTATGGCCGTGCCAAAAACCCATCGCTGGACGTCGCTGCTGCGTCCCGGCGATGACCGGCTGAAGGTCGATCCCATCAAGAGCAGGCTGATGCTCAACGTTAGCGCCAGCGATCTTGATCAAGGTTGGATAGAGGTCCGATGTAAAGGCTGGTGTCTCGATTGTCTTTGCGCCATATCGTGAAGGCCATTGAAGGATCGCTGGTACCCGTAGTCCACCTTCATAGATGCTCCCCTTTCGATTCCGCCCGCCCGAGGAACTCTTGACCAGCCCGCCGTTATCGCTGCAATAGAATAGAAAGGTATCTTCTTCAATATCTAACTCGACCAAACGGCGCCGAAGTCTTCCGATCTGTTCATCCAGCAATGTGATTTCACGAAAGTAGCCGGCGTTCTTCTTGTCATCTTTGGAATACAACTGACCAGGGAGTTGCCGTTGCTGGGGTAATTCCTGGTGTGGATCGTGCGGCGAAGGAAACCAAGTGACGCAGAAGATAGGTTTTTGACCACTGGCATGTTTCTTTAGAAAGTCGAGTGTTGCATCCATGGTGATGACCGTGCCGGGGCCAGGCACCTGCACATACGTTCCATTACGACTTAGATAAGGGTCGTTGTCGAAAAAATTTAAGCCGGATAGCCATTCGTCAAATCCAGCGCCGCCTGGACTGGTTGGGCTGTTTGGTTGAACAGAGCCGATGTGCCACTTACCAAAATGCCCAGTTACATACCCTGCGTCGCCAAGTGCTTCGGCGATAGTTGTCTCATCCGGGCGTAAATAGTGACCGTGGTTTGGAACGTTCACTCGAAATGGGTGGCGACCAGTCAACACGCTGGCACGGGTTGGTGAGCAAACCGGAGCACTGGCGTAGAAATGATTGAATACCACACCGGAGGCTGCCATTTCATCCAAATGCGGAGTCTGCACAAATGGATGGCCAGTAAAACCTGTGTCACCGTAACCATGGTCATCAGCCATCACGAGAATAATGTGGGGCGGACCAGCGGGAGTCGGGCTGGCAAGGAGGAGTGCCCAAAACAAAATAGCGGCAATCAATTCTCGGCGATTCATGCGTTATCAGTCAGTTAGAGTCAGTCGTAGTCTTTGCCCGACAAACTTTGTAACACGGAACTTTGCCAAGCGTGCAACTGTGTTTGCATTTTTTGTGTCCGCTTTGGTTCCGATTCGGCGAGATTGTTTTCTTCTGCCGGGTCGGTATCCAAATTGAACAATTCAACGCTGGTACTTGTCCCCTTACCGCTGACAGCCTTGGCGCCCACCACAAGTTTGTACTGATTGTCTAGCAGGACACGTGGTCCACCATAGTCCTCTGCGGTGATGGCCGGTTGGTGGAAATTTTGGAAGCTGCGGGTTAATTTTCCACCCATGTATTTGACTAGCGGAGTAGTGCCTTCTTGCAAGGCACTGGCAATGTACGGTTTAGCGGCAGGTTTCCGTTGGGTGACACGTTTTGAGGGGTAATTCCAAAAACAAATCGGCTTTGGCCTCGAGACCATTTCACCGGAGATCAACGTGGCAAGGCTGATGCCGTCGAGAGGACGTTCTGGTGTTGGTACGTCCACTAAATCACAAAGCGTCGGTAGCATATCACTGGTCACCGTGTTGATTGAACTTTGACGTGGCATAGTGATCCGGCTTGGCCACTCGATTACGCCTGGCACGCGGAGACCTCCCTCGTACATCAAGCCCTTCTCTCCCTTCAGCGGTGTCGCAACCCTACCGCTACTTTTTGGATTGCCGTTGTCACCGCAATACCAAATCAAGGTATTCTCTCTCGCGCCTAATGCTACAAGTTCCTTCCGTAGCGTCCCGATCGCACGGTCCATTGCCGTTATTTCCGCATAGCGTTCACGGAGTACCTCACGAAGTGGACGATTAGTGGGGCGGCCAGTTTCCATCGAAGTTAGCCTTACCCTCCGATTCTCAAGATCTTTCGGTAGCTCATCGTAGAGTTTTAAATCCTCAGGTAATCCGCTGTAGGGTTCATGAGGAGAACCAAACCAAACGACGGCAAGGAACGGTTTTTCGGCCTCAATCGAACGTCGAATAAAATCGATTGTCTGATCGATCGTTACCTGTGACCCTTCCCCATTGAATTGCTCTGGTGGTTCACCGTTGCGGGAAAACTGTGGATTCATTTCATAGAAATTGTCATGCGATACATATTCGCTGAATCCCATGGCGCGCGGATTGGTCGGCGAGCTATTTTTCACTGGACCAACATGCCATTTACCAAAGTGACCGCTTAGGTAGCCAGCTTTTCCAAGGCTATGTGCAATCGTGATTTCCTCTGGACGAATGGACCAGCCAGGGTGAAATGTACCTGATCGATTCGGATGCCTACCGGTAAGGACGCTAACCCGGGTCGGCGAGCATGTCGGGTGCCCTGCATAAAACCGATCCAAACGGAGTCCCTTCGCCGCCATTTCGTCAAGGATCGGTGTCTTTACAAATGGATGGCCGTTGTATCCCGTTTCACTCCAGCCATGATCATCACCCATCAACAAGATGATATTTGGCGGCTCAACCGAGAATGCTTTGATCGGAAATATAACGACCAAGCAGAAAAACAAACACTGAAGGCGAATCGTTCGATCAAGTGTCGATCTCATGCTCTGCTCTTTTTTGATTGTGAGCGAATTTGGAAACGGTGTTCATTCAACAAGCCACGATATCTATTATTCAGGTGCTGATCGCCGCTGATCCCATGATCATACAACAAACGATGCTGCAACATTAAATGCTCATCTCGGCCATGGTCTCTTTAACAGGAGGCGTATCCACGCATCACAGGTTCATTTCAGATTCAAATTGTCGAATAAACGCTCGCATAAAAACTTCACGTTCGCCCGCCATTCGTTTTCCGGCCTCCGTGTTCATCAATCCCCGGAGCTTGAAGAGTTTCTCGTAGAAGTGTCCCAAGCCAGATTTTGCTTCCGGATCTCCCGGAACATAAAATGGTTGTCCCATCGCTTCTCCGAACTCGATAGTTCGAATGATTCCAATTGCTCCCAATGCGTCTAAGCGATCAGCATCCTGAACGACTCTCCCCTCAAGTGAAAGTGATTCCGCGGAGTGTCTTTTGCGAAACGAGAGATTCTCGACAACATGAACGACATGGTCGATGATCTCTGCCGCTACCGAAAACTCGCACAATAGTTGTTTCGAAATCTCACCACTTCGTTCAACACCGTCGTTGAACTTGGCATCACCCACGTCATGTAGCAACGCTGAGAGTTCGATCACGAATGGGTCACCGCCCGCCTCCGTTTGAATCTTAAGGGCAGAGGAAACGACGCGTTCAATGTGATCGAATCCATGCCCCGCCCCGTAATTCGCAAGACGCTTTTTGACTTCCATCTTGACTCGCGCAAGAATTTCCGAGTTGCACATTTTTGATTTCCAATGGGGGCATAACAAGTCGCGATCACGACACTCAAGGAAGAGTCACGATTCAATCTTTGAAGACAAGTCGAAATTTTACTGATCTATCCGCACATCGGTTAACGAGAAGTCGAAAGGCATGAAAAACGAGATTTGAGAATCGATTTTTAAAGCAAAAGGATTGGCATGCAACGTCTGCTTCAGCCATGCTTGTTTAATCCAGAAAAAAGGGTGCAATAAATCGCCGTTTCCTTAAACAGGAAGATGAGACGAACTCCGTGGTAACATCAGAAAGCTCAGAATGTCTGTAGCTTTTTCCGTTTTCATGCAAACGCTTCGGCACCGAACTCGCTGAGATGTGCGAAAGTTAAGTTTGTAAAGTGGGGAAATTGGTTCGGATTTCTTGAACAACGAGTCTATTGCCGCATACCAAACGGTGAGGTTTAACGAGGTGCCCATAACACTTACAGAGAAGATGGTGCACGAAGTTGGTCTTTTAAAATCACTCAGCCAGATTTCTACGTCAAGAACAGGACAAATTCTCACGACTTCCTGCGAGGACATGTTCGTGAAATGATGTGTGCAAGCATGACTGCTGAGGTCACCGAGCTGCGTGGTCCTTAGCACGCCCACTCCTCCAGCGAACACGACCGTGCAGACTCGGCCTCCGGACGCGTGCTCTAAGAGGGTGAACAAGTGGAATTTGTTCGAGCACGCGTGCGTCAACAGCTTGGTGACGGCACTAGCTGTGAAGTCGAGTTGGCCACCTACCGGGTCGCCAAACATCCTCAGCCGTTACGGCCTCAGACCGTTTAAGCGATTTTTTCAGGAGTCAGTTCACGAGCCATTGAGCAGATCAAGCCAAACTCTCCAGGAGTCAAAAGGTCCCATGTTTCGCGGCCCTGGCAAGAGACGGGCAGTAAGCTCATCGAGCAACTACGCAGCAAGGATATCGGATTGTTCACATGGTGAACGCTGATGCTCAATGGAATCCGTCTGAGCAAAGAATAGACCGCAATGATGGCATTGGGGGGCGACAGCGAAGCCAACAAACATGTCTTGGCTTTCGTCACGGAAAGCAGTCAAAGCCTGGAGGTATTGCGTGAGTTGATGCGTCGAATGGTTAAGCGTGGTTTCGCTTGCTCGCATCGGGTGGACGTCGCGCTCGACGGCAGTGATGCGTTGCGTGGTGCGGTCAAAGAGTGCTTCAGTGACTTCGTCCTCCAGCGTTGCTTGGTTCACAAATAGCGGAACATTAAAAGCAAGTTATCCAAGCGTCACAGGGGCGAACTGGCAAAGTTGTTCAAGCCTTTTTGCGATGAGCAAGGTTTGGTGGTTGCCGAAGAAGTACTTGATGATTTGAAATCTCTCTTGAAGCCGATCAATGCGGAAGCCTTCAAGCTCTGTCTTTGACTATCTAGAAATGGTGGGAGCTCATCCAAAGCGAGCATCGTCTGATTTGTAGCTCTACGACTCTCAATCAATCGTGCATGTTAGCCTAAAGCGTTCGATCAAATGGTTCATCTCCGCAGGTCGTTAGAAACCTCATCTAGCGGCTCTTCGAATTCAGCCACAAATAAGCTCTTGGTCGTCTCTTGCTTGGTCAATACCGAGCGGGGAATCATTTTTGCGCCGTCTATTACAACGCCAATGTCGACTGGAGATGACTGGGATTTGGTTTGGCCAATGTAGAATTCAGTCACCCACCGATGATGAGAACGTACCACTAAAAACGGGTTGCGAGGCTCCGGCCAACGAGTACGTCGATGTGACGGTCGATAAACCATTCATGCTCACGCTGAACACGTTGGACTTACTTCCCAATATTCTTGAAATGCTCAGGTTCAAGTCTTGAATTTGGGCCAATCCACTCGTTTCGCCAGCAGTACCGAGACTGTTTGGAGAGAGTGAAATGTCGGATGTCGTTTTTTGATCAAGGCCCTGATTGTAGGCACTGTTGAACGAACTCAGTTTGGAACTCGAGTTCGGATCAACGATGTTGACAGAAATCCCTGAAGAACTTAGCGCCGCCGCGAAAACCCCCAAGCCTCTTACTTTCTCGACGCTCGATTTGGATATCGGTTTCAATTTACCCAATCCAAATTTCGCGAGCTCCTCGCCTTGGCAACTTGGGTGAATACAGAGGCAAAACGCAATCGAAAGAAGTGCATATTTCGTATTCATCAAGCTTCCTCCATAAGAAAGGTTTCGATCTGAAGACTGCTTCGCGGCCTTCGTGGTGCGAATTGTAACAGATTGCAGCAACCAGGTAAATCCGGGGCATTGGGTCGCTTGGGCAGGAATGGGCGGCTGGTGAATCATGAAAGGAGAGCCAGCGGGGGGTGGTGCTATGGCAGTAATGGGGGGCGGCATGAAGATGGCGTCTGGAGTGTTCGAGCTTCCCCTATGTGCCTTAAGTTAGCGAAACGCTGATTTCTATCAGTGGTGTGCCGGCTCTCGGGGGGCCGCTCCCTCGAGTGATCGGTCAACAGAGAGGCGAAACCGTATACTCGTCGCCCCTCCCTCGTCATTGCCGCGGTGGTTTCAATCACTAATGCCAATGAAGGCATTTGAGAGACCGGCCTCGATTGATCAAGTGCGCACTGGCGACCGCTGGGAACCTGTTTCTGATCGCTGCGGTCTTTCAGCCCCTGCCGGTGATCGAATTTTGCAAGCTGCGTCATCGCATCGAGTACAAGATACGGCGATATAAGCGACAGGACTGGACTGACCGGTCGATTCTCGCAGTCGTTCCGAGGGTTCCATATAAGCGTAGCCGCCTGCGATCGTATGCTTAGTGTAAATACAACTGCAGGCTTTTTTCTCAACCGCTTCTGTGACTGAAGTAGCGGTAAAGCCTCAACAAAATTCAAGACTGACTGAATCGTCAAAAATAATCAGGGGACCGTAATTCGATGGCAACACAAATGCTTTTCTATCAGGATATTGCTGCTGTAAGCAAAGAGAATCACCGTGACTTGGCATTCAAGCCAATCGGCGATTACGGATTTGCCAAGAAAGTCAATTCCGTTCCATTATTGATCACCGAGTTCTTTAACGCGTGCGGAGAGTTTCCAATTGTGTTCGCGGGGAGTGAGGATGCGGTCCTGCCTCATGCCATTATCGGCACTCGCGCCCAGGAAAACCTTTTTGTCGATGCAGATGGGAAATGGCAGGCCAAGTACGTCCCGGCTTTCATCCGCCAATATCCATTCGTTTTTGCAGGAACGAATGATGGTAAGTCACTCACCTTGTGCATCGATGAAAGCTGCCCCGGATTTAACCGTGAGGGTCAAGGAGAGCGTTTGTTCGATGCAGACGGTAACCAGACCATGTACTTAAATAATGTGATTGAGTTCCTGCAAAGCTACCAAGCCAGTTTTCAGGCAACCACCGCATTTTGCAAGAAGATCAAAGAACTCGGGTTGTTAACTCCGATGCAGGCGAGCGTGACATGGGCTTCTGGTGAGGTGAATAACCTAACTGGTTTCCAGGGCATCGATGCAAAGAAACTGCGAGAGCTTGAGGATGATACTGTTCTCGAACTTCATAAGTCGGGAGGCTTGGAAGCCTTGCACGCCCAATTGTTTTCGATGCAAAACTTCCGCTCGATCACGGAGCTTTCTCAGCCTGCTGCAAAGGAAGAGGCAAATTCGGCTGAAGAGGTTCCGGCAGAAGGGAACGGAAGTGAGGATGCTGAGGCAACCGCCAACAGTCCATCTGAGGGCGAAGCAGAGCCTAAACCAGCGAAAAAGAAGGCCGCTGCGAAAAGCAAGGCAAAGTAGCACTCCTGGACATTCGGCTAGAGCGAGACTCCTGGTTGACAATGAGCCATTTCTCCTTGTCAGCCAGGATGTTGGAGAAACTGGCTGCTGAAGGTCGGTTGACTTGAGTGCATGTCCGCTGGAATCTGTCCTACCAGGAGTGCTTGAAGCATGCGTCGAGGTTTTCGGCTTGCAGAGCTCCTTCTTGGGTCGAGCCTTGCTCACCTCCAAAAATCTCATCCGCCTGATCCGCGTCGATCGGGCGATATGGTCCAAGGGGCACGCGATCCTGATCAGAAGGACCGACAAGGTCTTTCTTACTGCCAAGATCCTCGTTCCAGTTCGACGTGGATTCATCGATCGCATCGCACCAGCGATCCTCTTCGACGCCGGTCGCGAAGCGGTTCTCTGGCATCCA
>JBMYRF010000050.1:0-25228 GCA_049602075.1 Rubripirellula sp. | reverse complement strand
GCAATCACCGTGTTGGTTCCATCTTCCAGGGAGATCAGATCATCACCGCCATTACCAGAATTCACGGTTCGAATCGCGCGAACTTTTCCGTCGGGAAAGAAAAAGGCTTCGCCGTCATCACCGAGCACGGTATTCACGCCACCGCCGGCAGTGATCTCATCGGCACCCGCACCTCCGACCACCGCGTTGACACCATCGGAGAGAATGATCTTATCGGCCGCACCGAAGTCAAAGTCAGCGCTTTCTACACTCAGTAACACGCCATCATTACTGAACGTCATCTGCCCATTATCACCGATGACCGTTGCTTGCCCTTCCGCAACGGTTCCGTTCACCGAGATTGTGTCTGTCTGGGCTCCACCAATCACGACGTTGTAACCAGATCCAATGTTGACCTGATCCGTTCCCCCCACGCTGCCGTAGAGCGTTTTGACTTCGGTTGTCCCGGTTTCATTTCCATCATTGTCCGTCAGGACTTCTAAAGCCCCTTCGTCGGCAAGCACGTAGTTGGTACCACCGCCCAGGTTCAAGATGTCGGAACCGGCCCCTGCAATCACCGTGTTGGTTCCATCTTCCAGGGAGATCAGATCATCACCGCCATTACCAGAATTCACGGTTCGAATCGCGCGAACTTTTCCGTCGGGAAAGAAAAAGGCTTCGCCGTCATCACCGAGCACGGTATTCACGCCACCGCCGGCAGTGATCTCATCGGCACCCGCACCTCCGACCACCGCGTTGACACCATCGGAGAGAATGATCTTATCGGCCGCACCGAAGTCTCCGTTTTCGAAACTTTGAATGGCAAGCAAAGTATCCGTCGGAGACACGGTCATAAATCCGCTGTCTCCCAATACAATTGTTATTGCGTCTGGCGAGCTGCCTTTTACTAGAATGTCATCACTTCCGTTGCCCCCAATGATGACATTGTATCCGTCGTGTGTTCTGATCTTATCGTTGCCGGATACCGACTCTCCAAGAGTTCCGATCAATGAATTCCCATCATTGACTTCACGTATGTATCCAGCATCTCCGATGACCATGTTCCGTCCGGCGCCGAGATTGATCGTTTCATCGCCAACACCAGCAATAATTCGATAGGTGCCTTCCGCTAGCGAGAAAGAGTCTGCGTCACCGATGCTTGCGAACAAGCTTTCTGCCGAAACAAAGCCACCATCCTGATTGACGAACACTTGGCCCTCATCCCCCAGAATCGTATTGGTGCCAATTCCGGCAGCGATATCATCCGCGCCTGCACCAGCGATGACGTAATTTTCGCCATCTCCAACGTCAATGAAATCTACGCCCCCGGTTTCACTGTGAAGAGTCATCAACTTTTGGATTCGATTGTCAGTGAAGAGGATCCTCGCATCATCACCAACCGCCCAGTCTGCCCCAGGTCCACCAGTAATGGTGTCTGATCCTATGCCCCCGACCATGAGTGCCATGCCATTCAGATTCGACAAAATATCTGGACTTCCAATGCCGGGCTGCACAGATTCTAGTTGGAACAATGTTGCGGTCGCCTCGTCAAAGGAAACGCCAACATAGTCCCCGAACATAATGACTGGATTTTCATAATCATTTTCAGCAGCGTTGGAGATTCGATCCGTTCCACCGGCCCCTTCAATGACAACCACTCCGTGAACACTGGCAGAATCAGTGATTGAAATCTGATCCGCAAATTCGCTTCCTTGAATGTGGATGAATGGAGCATCAAGTGTTCCTGCGAAACTCATCTCGACAGAGCTTTGGTCATCGTCGAGATAGGCTCCTGAGATCTCTATGACGCTTTGGGCAGCCAGTCTAGCGCCGGGCAACATCCGCACATTGTCCCCCGCTCGGAGTGCAATTTTGCCACCCGTCGTCTGGAGAGAACCCGTTTCTGTAATCGTGATATCATCACCAGCCTCCGCCTCCTCGTGAGCATCGAGGATGATATCGCCTCCCGCATTCACGGATGATGCAATCGTGATCGGACTGCTTGCCGAGATCACAACGTTGCAGGCAGATTCAACTCCTAGTGACGAAGCTGAGAATACAGGTGCGATTCGCAGGGCACCAGAATTCGTCAGGTAAGTGCATCCTTGCGTTGACTTAGCTTGTAACATGCCCATTTGAGATGTAATCGGTTTCGCCGATTCACCAATGTCATGACTTGCAAAAAGATAAGCTTTTCCCGATAAAACATTGGTCGCATCGTGGGCGGTAAGACCATTGATGATTCTTCCATCGAGTGCTGCCAGAAATGCTGTGGAGTTTTCGCCTGTTTCAATTGTGTAAAGGTTCAGGTCACCAAGTATTTCGTTGATGTTGATATCGAGTAGCTTGCTGGTTGCCTCTAGGCCACCCGTTCCCAAGATTGAACTGTTGATTTCGAGTTCGTCGCCTGCTTGACCAATGCCACCGACTTTCGCCGTTAGTGAAATTAAGTCACCTTCGATGTCCGCCTTATCTAATCCTGGGTTGGCGTCTAACATCGAGAGATGTGAAACCAGAACAACATCACCCTCGCCTGACGAGGCACGTTGCACGTTCATGTTTCCCAAGACTTCCTCAACCACGATATCGTGGGTCGCTTCCGCGTGAAGATAAGCGGTAGCACCTGCATCGATTTCGAGCGGATTGTCGACTGCCCCGATGGCCCCGTCGATTGCACGCAACATAATGGAGTCGCCTGCTTTGAGATTTGCAAAGTCGTTGGAGTTGTAATCCGTCAATGATCCGGCAGCAGTTGCAAGGGAAACCGATCCTGCACGTGAGTAAATCGTGTTGATGTTGACATCGTTGCTCTTGGCAAACAGATGGATCGAGTTCTCAGCTCGCGCCGTTAGCGTAGCCCCCTCACTCAATGTCATCTGGATTGGGCGATCCTGGGTTCCAATCGCACCGATTCCGGCTTCCAACACGAGTTTCCCCGTCACAATCGTCGCATTTTGGTCAGAACTGGTATCCGAGAGATCTCCGTTCGTTTTGATTTCCGCGTTACCTGCGGAAGTAAAGTGTGCAATCTTTAGATCGGATTCCGATCCGATAAATGCGATGTCAGCGGAACTTAAGGTCAATTGGCCGCCCACGGTGACATCAAGATCATCACGTTGAAGGACCTCGATGGCTGTAAGCGGTGCCAGCGGGTTTAATGGATCAAGTGAAATTGGGGAAATGCGGGCTGATCGCCCGGATTCCTCAACGAATCCTCGGCTTGAAGAATCAATGATCAAATTTTGAGCGTCGACACCCGTGATCAACCAATACTCGTTTTCGGGCGTCGATGAACCTTCCGATTCGACACGGAGGTGCATACCCGCAATAAACCCATCCAGGATGAAGCTGCCGGAATCGGCTCGATGGATCGCTTTTTGGTCACCCTGGTTGACTGTGAAATCAAAACTGCCGTGTATCGGAGCGCCAGTGATAAAAAGCACATCGTCTTTCTCGGCAGCCGAGAGAGCTGCACGCTCATTCGATGCGAGGGGGTCGGACGTGGTCAAATCAATCACAAGGGATTCGCTCAACTTACCGACACCAAAGTGATCTGACGTGGAAAGGTGCACATCACGTCCTGTGATATTTGAATCCTCAATGGTGAGCTGTGTGTCCGTGACCTCTCGGAGCAGGCCAGCATTAATCAGGGTTAGCAATTCGTCTTCTGTCCATACCTTGATGCTTTGGCGGATCTCAGTCTCTTCGCTGTTGGACAAGGCATATTCAAAATCTTCCACGAATTCGCCGGTAAGATCGCCCGCTTCGTAGTCCCCTCGGGCATAGTTGTCCCAGCGAGGATGCATTACGGCATGATATTGCTGGGTTCGTTTATTCTCGGCCGTTTCGATGGCAGCCAGGACGTATTCTTCCAGTGCCGCGCCGGAGAGTCCGCGACTTTCACCTTCCGCGCGGTAGAAGGCATCGAAATCGTCCCGCTCCTGTGCCGTCAGGGAAATTCGGCTCGTGGGATCATAGACAGAGGGGTTTGCTTGTTGGTTTCTCCATTTCCAGTAGGTTTCGTATTCAAGTGTCTTCCCTTTTGAGAAAGCCGTAATTGAGGAATTGACTTTGTCCTGGGCTCCGCTGTCATTCGTAAGTCTGAGGTCTTTCCAGAGGCCATTGGCTAACTCTTCGTAAGTGCGTTCATCGATGACCTTATTAAGATTGCCGTCAATCAATCGTCCAGAGATGACATTGATTCGGACATCACCGATGCTTGAACTGACAGAGTCAATTTTTAGATCACCAGTGACCTCTTCCAGATAAATATCATTCTTCGCTTCAACCAAAAGAACGTCTGACTTTCCCTCTCCAACGTTGATTTTGACCGGGTTTTCAAGTGTCCCAATACCGCCGGACCGCGCAGACAGTTCGATCGTTCCACCCTCGATCGCTCCGGCATTCGGGTTGTCTGCCATGTAGATTCCAGCTTGGGATGAAATGGTGACATCAGCAAGGTCGAGGGAGCGTGCTCCTTTGAGGAGAAGGCCTTGTTGGTTGAATTCCGATACCGTGATCGATCGTTTCGCGCTCAAATCGACTGATTGAGTCGTGTTTGTTTTTAAATCGCTGATCTTCCCCGTCGTTGCTTGCACGTCGAGTTCTCGAGCCGATAAGAATGCGTTCGGGTTGATCTGTATAACCTCACTTCCTTGGAGGCTAACTTTTCCACTTAGGTTTTGGATGGACCCATCGACGTAGATCTTTTGCAGACTCTCGACGATCACGGATCCTTCACTGTGGCCCGTGAAATTGACCAAAATGGCTTTGTTCGCCAAGAACTTATGAGTCGAAACCGTGGATTCGAACGAACCGCTTTCATACACGGTGTAGTTGGTTGTCTTACCCCACCACGTACTATCCTGCCATCGAGTGATGAATTTGTTGTAACTTGTCTCCCTAAATGTCTGCGTGCTGAACACGTACGGTTGCACGCTGTCGGATTTGCTAAAGTAGACTCCTGCCTCGGTCAGTTGAGGTTGATCGACAACACGTGTCGTTTGGTTGATTACATCATCCGGATCCACGGCTAGCCAATCAGAGCCGAGCCAAGAACTTGACCCGTATGTTGTTGTGGTGATGGTTGACTTGGTTTCTCCAACGGAAAACCCTAGATGCCATCGGGAGTCAGGGTGATAGAGTCCATTAATGGGTGGCGAGTTTCCTGGCTCATTTCCGTACTGGGTAACCTTGGGGCTGCCATCTTGAATGATTCCCTTGTCGGTGATTTTGAGCCTGCCATGTCCTGCTGATGAGAGGTCAATTTTTTCCAACACGATGTCGTAGTTAGTTTGATTGTTGATCGAGACCGTCGGATATCCATCCAAGACACGGATCTCGCCTCCTCCGCTGCTTACGATGTTACCGACGATCTGGATATCACCACCAGAAGATCGGATTGGCTTCACGATGATTTGGTGTTCAAGGCGATCAAAGTAGAGTTCGAAATCTGGATCGGGTGATGACAGCCTTGCCAGCACACCGTGCGCTCCACCATTGAGCACGGAAGCGATTTCGTCGTTGTACGATTTCTCGAGTGTCAAGGAATATACGTCGCGTCCACTCTGAATGATTCCGTTAATGTTTACGTATTCGGCATTGATGCTGATAGCGTTTGCGTTGATTGATATGTCTGACGTCGGTGCTTCGAGTAACGCAATGGCACTGGCCTGGTTGTAATTCGATATGCCGGTACCAAGTTTTGTTAGAAGGCTGTAGGGACTGCCAGAAACGCTATAGGAACTGCCGCTAACTGATCCGGCGTCATAGATAAGGTTTCCATCTGGTGCATCGAGGGAAGTATCTTTTGCAGCGATGGAATGATTGACGATCAAATTTCCGGCAGCATTCTTCAAGTTCACGGAACCTGAGATGTTCCGAATTCCGGTTCCTTGTGCCTCGGCCGCCAATACGACGAGGGACGGGGGTGTAAGATCTTCCTCGGCGTAGTTAGAAGGTTCGAATGTGTTTTGAACGGTGATGACGGGAACCGCGGCTCCCGAGCCCGAAACAATGCTCGAGAACTGAGGACTTCCTTGAAAGGCCTCGGCGCAGTCCTCGCCGATGCCCTCCTCGTCATATTCGTTCGAAACACATCCATTGGCCTCGTCAATTTCCCCATTGGTTTCATATTGCGAGCCATTAAAGAATAATCCTCCGTTCACTTCCGGGATGTGAAGTCCCTGCAAATCGAGCTGGGTAGGCGTGTGATTCACAATCGTAATCGAGGCATTCCCGGGTGATTCGATGGAGCCCGTGCCGAAAAGACCAGTGCCCCGAATGTCGACAATTCCTGCTTGGGATCGAATCGGTGGTACGACAATGGACGGGACCGTGCGTCTGATCGGCACGATGAATCTTGTGTTTTCCACCACCTCCTCGATCGCAAGTTGGTTGGCGAGGAGTTCTGTTTCGATCCGCTCAATTTCTTGGCTATAAAAGAGGGCCAGATCTTCGTCGACGGATCCGTAGTGCAGATAGCTTTGTTGCGCCTTGGCCAAGTCATCGAATAAAGCCGACTCGATCAAGCCGGATGTCATTCTCCATTCAATTTGATCCTCATTCTGATAAACCGTTGGCTCTCCAGTCTCCGCATCCCAACCGGAAGGCGCGCCGTCGATGCTAAGGGATCCGAATGTCAGGTTGCGATTCCTTTGTGTTCCTGTTCTTAGCAGGCCATCCACTTGTATGGATCCGACGACGGTCAATTTGGAAGGGGTGCCACCCCACTGTTCAGTTGAAAATGCTTCCGCAATTTCAGACAGCCAATTGACGGCCCTTGCATTGCTGAGCATGTCTGCGGCTTGCGCATCGGAAGCAAAGAGAAAGATGTTCCCTGCAGATGCAAGTTGAGAATCGTTTGCGACTTCGATTTTGTTTTGGACATTCAGTAATGCTTTCGAGTCAATATCCTCGATTGGAATCAGGGTGTAAGCAATTGTGTCAGTCGTTGCTTGTATTTCGAACTGATCAAATTCAAAATCGCGAGTCATACCCGTGGCGACGATGATGTCACCGTCACTGGTGACGCGTGAATTCTCGGCGAAGTTGACGCGGTTTTTTGCAAATAAATCCGACTGAGATTCCGCAAGAATCACTGTTAAAGCAAGGGCTCCCGCATCAGCATTCGAAGAGGTAGTGATGTCACCCTCAGTTCGGGCCGTGAATGCAATGCTACCGACACTTGTGATCTCCGCGGCATCGGCAACGTGAATATTTGCGTCATTGGTGTTTGAGATGATGCGAGAGTTTGCCTCAGTTCCAGATCCCAATGCGCCGTAAGCCTCGAAGGAGACATTGTCAGTGGCGTTCATTTTGTTTTGCGCGGAAATGGTTATCAATTGGTCGGTTGTTTCCAAGCCAACGACAACAAGTGAAGCCGCTTCCCGAATATGAACGTTGGTGTTCATGGTGACATTCGTGATACTCTCAATCTTGGCACCTGCCACCAGGCCAAACGTCAATCCTTGAATGTTATTCCGCTGTTCGTCTTTAATTTTGTTAAAGGTATTCCTCGCAGAGATATCAATCTCAGCGGCTTCCACATAGGTGTTTTCACCGACATTGGTCGTCACGTTTGCTTCAATCTCATTGCTGAGTGTGGCGCCGGATCCAGAGAAAGCCGCACCGGCGAGCGTTTCAAGCCAACCGTTGCTTTCCGCGATTGAGGCTGCGGTTTGCTGAAATGATCCTGTAAGTGTGAAGCTTGCGCTCGCGCCGATGGTGGCTTCGATAACACCAGTTTGCGAGGTGTCTCCGAGAGCCGAGCTACCAGCGATCAGTAGGCTCGCTCCGCCGGCATAGGTGTCTGCATAAGTGGAATGGGTTCGAGTGGCAGTCATCGCAAAATCATTTCCAATGATTTGCGATTGATCTCCGACTTGGGTGGTAACGGTGGTCGATGAAATGGCTTCCGAATTTGCTGCGCCCAGACAAAGGGCTCCTGCCGCAAAACTATCCGCGAGCGCTTTCTGAGTGGCGACACTTGACGCATTTAAGTTTGTTTCGTCACTGTACACCACTGCATTGGGGAGAATCATTGCTTGGACACTTCCTCCAATCAGTGTTTCGGACAAAGTTGATTGGGTCCCCAGTAGCGCTCCTGTTCCACCAACGGAGGTTGCCTCCAGTGTGTAATCCTTTTCACTAGCTGCAAAACTTGTTGCAGTCACCTCAAGACTGTCAGCGGTTACTGTTCCTCCGATGGTGCTTCTCACCGTTGGTTCGGCGGTGATTTTGGAGTGACTTACTCCCACGGCTCCGCCGCCGGCTGCAATTCCGTCGGCAGCCGCCTGTGCGAATGGGTGGAATCTCGACATCACCTCGATTTGGGAGGCCTCTGTGGTCGAGAGTGCATCGATGGACGACACGATTTCAGGTTCGATGTCGATCGTTGCGATGGAGCCGGCAGCCGCGAGGGAATTTAAAGATGCTGCAATCGCGGACGCACCAGCGTTGCCTTCATGAGATATGTCATGGCTTGAAATGAGGGAGATCTTTCCATCCGAAGCATCAATCGTAGATGTTGCTACCGACGCTTTTGTCATGCCGCTGCTTCTGATCCCTGTCTCACTACCGCCTCCCGACAAGGACAAACTGCTTCCGAAGAGTGAATAGGCGGCTGCAATGGCGGCCGCTTCAGCATCACCTCTAAGGTTGCCTCGCTCGATCGCGTAAAGTTCAAAATCCCCACCCTCGAGCAACACTGTGGACGATTCGATATTTGCGATCACATCATTTTGGACTTGGTTGAAACTTAGCGCGACACCGACGCTTACTGCGCCGGCGAAAGCACCAGCGGCGGCGGCGATGGATGCGGCCAAGCTTGTGCCCTTGATGGATGCCAAATCCACGGAGTGGATTTGGATATCTCCCGTCATTGATTCCACGACACTGAAATTCGTGATCTCAGCTTCGACATCAATGCCGATATGGTTGTTCACCTCCGAACCAGCACCTGTGGCGCTGAAGGCGGATCCACCACCGGCCACGGCGACAGCAAAAGAATCCACGGTCGCGTCAAGCATTGCTGACTCTGATGCAGTGAGAACCACATCTCGATGTGCAGAAACGTTTGAGGAATCGATTCCCATGAATACCCGAATCGGGGGACTATCGTCTTCACCGGTGCTGCCAATGGTGTTGGAGCTCGTTGAGGAACCAATCGAGTAACTGGCGGCGACTGTACCACTGGCTGAAGCAGATGCTGCGGCGCTGATGACTTCGGAAACAACTTGGGATGTATCCTCTGCAGTCAAGATGAGGTCGCGCCCGCTGGAAACATCACTTTCCTGGATGTATGCCCCCACATTATTGATTCCATCTCGGCCCAAAATAAAGTTTTGAGCATCTGCTCCTGCGCCTGCGACGGAGAAAGCAGCATTTGATGCAAGACTCGCAGCCAAACCCGCGCCTGCTGCAGTGGCATCGATTGAGGCATTTTCAACCGCCTTGAGCGTCAAATTCACTTCGTTCAATCTTGTGCTGCTATCCGCTTCCAGAATCGGTGCGTTCAAATCACCATCATAGGGACGCCACCATTCTGGTTCGGTGTAGTCAGCTCGGTCGATATCCAGGATGGTGTCACTACCGAGATATTGGTAGACCGCATCCTGATCTACCTGAACCAAGGTCCCAAACCGAATGAATTTCTTGTTTTGAACAGGGTCTACCTCGACTCTTGTCCAAGCACTCGCATCTCCGTAGTCAACGATCCCGAGGTCCAGCGCAGTCACATCCTGTTGGGATTCATAAATATCACCAAATTGGAAATCAACTACGACCCAATCGCTATTTGTGTACTGATTGCGAAGTAAATCGACTTGGGCCGTTTGCGATCCGACATAGCGGTATGTCTTACCTGCTTCTCCATCGATGCGGCTCCAAACGGACGGCTGTTCATAATCTGTATGGTGTAGGTCAATTGTTTGCGTTTGCGAAGCAATGAAGCGATAGAATCTCTCACCGTTCACAGAAACGCAGTCGCCGGGATCCAAAACTTTTAGATTGTCCGCGGTTCTTACTGCTTCATAGTCGCTCCCGAGTGTCTGATCCGTCACTTCTGCCCAATTCGAGTCCGCCTCATAATCATGAGCGTTGAGATCGTATTGCCTAGGCTGACTACCCTCATAGGTGAACCGGCCGAGCACGTCACCACTCACGTTCAAGACACGGACGATTTCACCTGTCGATACCGTTTGTTGATTTTCTGTTGGGATCGTGGCGGAGTAACGCGGTCGAGCATACTGTTTGTCGAGAAGAACCGTTTGACCCTGGGAAATGCTTACGGGAAGTGTGGTGCTTCCCTGCGGCGCGTTCGTGCTGAACTGTTCGAAACCATATCCATCGATTTTCTGCCAGTCCGATGACTCATAATTTGTGATGGACAGATCGACGAGGCCCGCGGGACCGAGATAGCGATAACGTGCTCCGGGGAGGCCTCCCACCAAAGCCCAGCGGTCATCATTAGCAAAATTTTCTGCATTGATATTGATTTGGAGATTGTCCGTGTCATCAGTGTTGATGAATCGATAAACGTCCGCGTTGTCCTTGCGAACGAAGGATCCAAACTGAATCGCGGCATTATTTTGTGCCGTGGAAGAGGTGTCAGCTTCGAAAGAGGTTACGGCGTAGCCGCTGTCGAGAAGAACAATTTGCCCACGAACGAGATTCACATTTTTTGAATGCGCCTCCTCCTCGTAGTGGGTGTCGTGATCCCACTTTCCGAAGTTTTCGTTGATGAAGACGCGAGTTCCTGGTTGGATGTCGACATTGGAATCATTGGTTGAATACTGCGGCTTCGTCGAAACGCCATCGACGTCTCCAATTTTAGGATAATTTTTGATGAAGGATTCGACTTGATTGCCGATGGTGTTGTATGCCGTCGCGACTGCTAGTGTGGCAGCTATCCCCGCCGCACCCACGCTGCCCGCAACCGCCGCCGTACCTGCCCACGCGATAATCTTTGATTCATCAACGGCCTCCAGGTCGATCGAACCGGCACGAATACCAGCTGTACGCGAGAAACTTGCGTCATTGTCGCTACCGTCGAAAAACGCTTGGACATTGACGCTGATGAGATTTTCGACTTCTGACCCCGCACCCGCACCATTGGTGCTTACACTGCCCGCCGAAGCGGAAACAGCTCCGGCTTCCACGGTGGCATCGATTAAGGATTCCATCGTTGCATTCACATAAAGATTTCCGCTAACCTCGAGCGCGGAATTCTCGACGTAAGCGCGAACTTGCGCCGGACTCAGCGATTCACCGTCATCTGAGTAGCCAATCCAGTTCTCGGCGACGGATCCACCAATGGCAACGCCTGAAGAAACTCCCGCGGAGGATAACGACGCAGATGCTGCCAAGATTTTGGATTTGATTTCCGAGCTCTGAGTGGCTGTGATTTTTGTGTCACCCAAAACTCTTACATCGCAGTCCTGCAGGAACGATTCAGTTTTTCCCCGGACAATGTTCCTCGCTTCAGCTCCGGCTCCCGCCATCGTCACCGCACCGGCTCCGCTCGCGCCGCTCAAGCTTGCCGCCCAGGCTTTTGCGTTGATCTTCGCAACATTTTCAGCCTCGATTAACAAGTCGGAGGTGAATTCCGCTTCGCTTTGCTGAAGATTCTTGATCGCGGCTGTGACGTCATTTGTGATGATGTTGGTTGCTGATCCAACACCGATTGAGAGTGCTGCACCGCCGCTTCCCAGCGTTGCACCGAGTGCCGCAGCACCTGAAACTGCAATGATTTGTGATGCATTCTTCGCGACAAGTTCTATCGAGTCACCGCGAATCGGATCGCTCGCGGTGTAGGAGGAATTTCCTGGGGAGGCATCGATCGAAGCATTGACCAAACTATTGATCTTGTTGATCGTGTCTGCGCCGGATCCTGCCGCAGCCCCGCCACCATGGGTGGTAGCAGCGATTGCTACGGCTGCCGCAACCACGGTTGAGGTGATTTGGGAATCCAGTGTGGCTGAAAGACGAAGCGTCGCCTCGGTGACGATGGTTGAGTTATTAACATAAGCCGAAACTGAAACGGGAACTCCCGTTTCCCCATCGTCTTCCACACCGAGAAAGTTCTTTGCCAGGGCGGTGCCGATGGACATTCCCGCACCGCCACCACCCCCGGTTGCGACCGAAACCGCAGCACCCCAAATGGTTGCATCAATTTCGCCACTCATGTCGGCAGTAGCGGTTACATTTCCCGAAACGTCTAAGTCGCTGTCTTGAATATAGGCGTGAGTACTTCCTGAAATTATGTTGAAAGCCTCTGCGCCAGCCCCGCTTAAAGAAATCCCCGCCGCCGCTCCGGAAGCAAAACCTACGGTCGCAGCCCACGCATGAGCTGTGATGGAGGATCTTGATTCTGCATCCAACTCGAGAGAACCGATCTTTTTCCCTGGGATCGCTGATCCATTCTGGTTCAGATTGCGAAGGCTGGCCTCTACTTGGGTGTCAATTCGATTTTCGGATAGACCGACACCGATATTGATATTCCCACTTTTAGGACCAACGCTTATCGCGAGTGCTGCCGCACCGGCGTGAGATGTAATGCTGGAATTATCTTCAGCACGGAGTTGCACCGCGGTCGCCAGGATGCCTGTACTTTTCGATTCTGAAGATTGCACATCGGAATCTAAAAATGCTTTGATGTCTTTGGCGATTTGATTGACAGTGCTCACGCCCGATCCGGCCCCGGAAATTGAGGTTCCTGTTGATCTGGCAACGGCGATGGAAGCCGCAATCACGTAAGCTGAAATGGTTGCTGAATCTTCGGCGGCAACATTGAGATTACCCAAGGCAACGATGGTCGAATTCTTGCTGTATGCCTCAATCTTATTTCGAATTTGAGTGCCATCGGAATCGTATCCAATCAGATTATTCGAAATCGCTGCGCCGATTGATCCAGCGCCAATAGCGGCAGCAACGATTGTCGCGCTGATGGAGGAAGCGTCCTTCGCTTTGAGATCAACGTCGGCATCGCTCCGGATGCTACTTTCCGACGTGTATGCTCTGGTATTTCCGAGGATTTCATTCGTCGCTTCTGCCCCAGCTCCACTGAGGGCAACAGCCGAGGAATTTCCAGTTGCCAACGAAATGGATGCGGCGGTGGCAATGGCAGAAATCGAACGCTTGGTTCCCAACTCGTCCGTCGAATCCTCTCCATTGCCTGCAAGAACTGATGTCTCGAGAAATGAAGCAATATCGGCATTCTGAATCGCGGCCTCCGTATCACTGTTAATTTCATTTCGTGCGATCGAAGCCGATATTCCAATACTTGTAGCGTTGGCTCCTGATGCAATCGCAATCGACGCACCAATCGCCAACGAGTGAATCTCGGCGATATCATCCGAGGTAACCTTGATACTGCCCTCGGTGCTACGGATGGGCGCGAGGCTGGTGGCGTCTCGCTTTCTTCGATTCCATATGTTTGCCGTCGTCCGTGTGTTGATGATGTTTCGAGTGATCGCACCAGTTGCCGATACCGCCAGCGCTGATCCGGATGTACTGACACTTATAGCACCTGCAATCGCGATCGCTTTGATGACGCTTTCCGATAGTCCAGAGACTTGGATGTCTCCTTCTGACGTAATGCTGACTCCGGCGACCTCGGCAAGACCTATATCAGCAGTTGTTTGGAAATCAATTTCATTCTTTGAGTACGTAACACCAATGGCCCCAGCTGGTTTGCTTCCACCCGCGAAACTGAACCCGCCCGCATCAGCAATGATCTCTCCGGTGTTGGAGGCATCGACGACGATCCCACCGGCACCCACATCCAAATGCCCAGTACCGGTCACGTACGCCTTGGTCGTCATTTGAATCTCGTTCAACGACACGGAAGCACCGAGGCTGAAGTACCCTCCCGCCGATCCAGCGATGGTCACATTGAGAATCGAGCCTGTGTACTCTGCATCAACTTCAATTTTAGATGCTTTGATTAGGCCACTAACGTTCTCGATCGAAGCAACGACTCGGCTATCGTCTAACTGGTTCCAGGTAGACGAGGTGTCGCCGAGGTAGGTGTATGAAACAGATGCACCCACGCCCGCTTTCCCGCCATAGGTGAATGCACCGGCAATGGAGTTGCTGGTGGATGCATCTACAGCAAGGACCCGTATCGCACCGCCAGCAAATAAATCCGTACCGTTAAAACGTGTAGTGTCTTGATTCAGATCACCGATATTGGATATCCGAGCTTCGACTTGATTGCTGATGAGATTGACAGCTACGGAACCCGCACCTGCAACTTTATCGGAAATCGCTCCACTGAGTGCTAACGCCGCTATTTGAGAATCCAAACCTGGTGGCAGTGAGGAAGGCTTCTTGAAGGATGCCTCAACTCGCACATCACCATTCACGGCAATCACAAGCGAATTATCGATGATTGCAGATACGGAATCGTACACCTCATTGACGGCAATCGCCGCTCCGACAGCACCGGATCCTCCGGTCGCAGCTCCACCGGCGAAGGTGGCAATCGATGCGGTGTCCTCTGCCTGAACAACAACCGAGCCGTGGGCCTCCACGTTAGCACCGGTGGAGAGGTGTGCATCCACAGTGTTTCGAATCTTGTTCGCGACAATGGAGCCAGCAAACCCAAAACCGCTTGAACCACTCGAGATAACAACACCGACGGCAGCATTAATAATCCTGGCTTCCTCGACTGCACGAACAACCACGTCGCCCGCACCGGACTCAACGTGAATTTCCTGGATAGCTGCAGTCACGGTATTCTGAATATCGGCGACTCCGATGGAGGCTCCCGCCCCACTTCCACCTGAACCACTCTTGCTGAACGTTCCTGTTCCCGTATTTATGTGAGACTTGTCTCTGGCGATAACCTGAATGTCGCCTCCCGCTTTGACGGCCCCAGTCCCGCTGTTGTCGACGGAAATGCCAGCCGTGACGTTCTGCCAATCAATCAGCGACACGACATCTGCGCGCACATAGTTCAACGACATCGCCCCAGCGCCGCTGTTGCTATCGCCATTCCCCTTAGCGCCAGCCAAAGTCACGGTGGTCATCTGGCCGGAAATGGGGCCTGGCAAATCAATGATTTCACCATCGAGATCGACACTCCGACGTAAAACCTGCAATTCATGACTGTCACCTGAAATGGATGTTAGCACGACAGGGCGGATCGTTTCACTATCTGCGTCCGCCGTCACCTGAGTGTCCGATAGACGAATATGAGAAGCATCAACATCAATGACGTAATAGATTGACCCGCTCGCCAATGCACCGATACCGCCAGTAATCGAGCCAGAACGATACACCACCGCATCGCCTGTCCTCAGTCCATGATTGGCCAATTCGATGGTGTTATCGAGTTCGACGTGATAGGTGACATCGTTAATCGGGTTAAATGCCTTCCGACTCGCGTTGTCGATCGGGAGTAGGGCATGTTGATCACCACTACCACCGGAGATTACCAGTGCCGACCCACCCGATGAGTCAGCCAGTTGAATCGATGTTTCATCGATGACGATTACCCGGTAAGCAAAGCCATCCATAAGACCTTGAATACTGTCACTACCACCATTGTCATAGATCACCAGTTGATCATTAGTTAAGCCGTGGTCAACGCCATACACGATCTGGTTTTCAGCAACGGTTACACTTGAAGGAGCGAATTTCAAACCTCGGTCCTGGTCCAAGCGACGAATGCCATGGTGGGTACCGGTGGCTTCATCCGTTAGTTGTATAGCCTTACCCGAAGGGATGTCCGCCAATGAATCGGTAAGCTGAAGCGTGTTTTCATCAAGAACGAAGACGAAATAGGAACGATGCTCTGTAAGGCCGCCGACTGTATCTGCATCACCACTGTCGTAAATGACTTCATCACCCGTTGCGAATCCGTGGTTCGGGATGCTGATAAGGTCACTCCCCAAGGAAACCTTTGCAGCATCGAATGCTCGAGTGGATTCGACCGCGGATGATCCCTCAGTTAGCTTGGGTTGTTCGAAACCAGAGATGACAGAGACTTCTCCGGATGAAGCGGAGACCTCTGACTTCAGGATTTTGGCAGACAGACTGCTGTTGGTTGGGAGGCTGGCGGAATCATCGTATTTCGCCGAATACATTGTCTGCTGATCAGGATCGCTGTTCTCGTCTGGTTCGCTTCCAGCGATCGACGAATCATTGGTGCTGAGAAGGTTTGGATCCTCGACGTTATAACTTCCGCCGATGAAGTTGTAGGCCAGAGATAAGCCAACTCCACCCTGCTTATCGGAACCTGCATAACCGATCGCGGCTGAGTAGAGCGCGGCCGACTCAAATGCATTGACCACAACATCACCAAGAGTTGCAGTCACAGTGGAGTTTTCGATAGAAGCTTGCACGGTATTTGCAATCGAGTTGATCACTGCATTACCGGCCACGGCACCACCGGAGTCGGAATTGGCAACCGCGAAGCCAATGCCAATCAGCAATGGACTGGATTGAGCGACGATGTGAACGCCTTGTGACCCACCCGCGCTGACCTTCGATTCTCGAATGAATGCTGTGATTGCATTACTGATTCGGTGATAGGCGATCACGGCACCCACCGCATTTTTCCCCGCTAGTCCGACGCCTCCAGCGGCCGAGACCAGAAAGGAATTGTCCTCGGCTTGTAGGACTATGTCGCCATCGGTCGTGATGACTGAGTTGCCTGAGACATGAGCATCGACGACATTTGTAATGATTGCGATTGCGACCGACCCGGCTAAGCCAGTCCCGCTTGTCCCTTTTCCGGACGCACGACCCAGCGTTCCTGCGCCGATAATTGATTGATTATCGGCGGTGATGGTTACATCACCCGAAACGTTGATTGTCGACGCATCGATGTATGCCTGAGTCGTGCCACCAACCGCGTTGTAGCTAATTGCTGCGCCGTAACCACTTCCTTTTGCACTGGAGGCCCAGCCTCCAGAATAGGCAACGATGCCTGAGTTGTTCACAGCAGAAAGAGTAATGCCCACTGGTGATTCCAGTGGTGTGGTGTCGCTGACCTCAGACCCTCCATTTACATACGCAAGCGTGTCAACCTCGATGATATTGATACCGATTGTCCCGGCGACTGCCGTTCCAAGCGCGCCATCGGTACCACCGTAGCTTTGTGCGAAAGCATAGATTCTCGCATCCGAACCCGGCTGTTCACTGGATGCAGACACTTCCAACGCCCCGTTGGACATTGTTAATTTCGTATTGCGAAGATAGGCGTGCGTCGTATTGGGAGCAGATGGCGACCCCATCATATTCACAGCCAAAGCGACACCAATACCCTTGCTGCCCCCAGTCGATGCTCCGCCTGCGATTGAAGCAATCAGTGAATTCTCTGTCGCAGTGACGGCTGTATTTCCGCCAGCATTCACACTTGAGTCTTCGGCGTAGGCCTTGACGTGGTGATCGATGACGTTTACCGAAACTGAACCGGACATTGCGGAGGATTTGTTATATCCACCATCTGCGGTCCCTCTACCCGCCGCGATCGATCCAATGTATCCCTCCTGCTCAGCATGTATGCCCAAATCCCCGTAAAGCTCTGATTTTGTCACGGCAGAAATAAAAGCAAGTGTGTTGCCTTCAATTTCGTTGTAACTCGCGGCTCCGGCCAATGCCGTATTTGATCGGTAACTCCCAGAAGATTTCGAGTATGAGATGGCAAGGCTGGCCAGAATTGTTTGGTCGTAAGCCAGGACATGCAGATCATTCGCCTCCAGGTATTCCACGTCATGCACGTAAGCCCTAACGTCATCAGTTACCAAACTCACACCAACCACACCTGCACCGGCAAATGAAGACTCAGGACGGCTATTTCCTTTCGGCTTCTCTTTGCGCGTGACAAAATCGGAAATCTGACGGCTGAAATTGCTCCCTTTCTCCCGTGCTTTCTCCGTTAAGCTTTTGGAATCCCATTCTTTTTTCATCTGGTCTTGTCTCTCGAGAGAAACGATTTTCTCCTCTGGACTCACCTTGGATTCAGCCGATGCAATGGAGCTTACGACATTGACTCCGAGGTTCTTGGCCAGGACGGATATGTTCCCCGATGATTTCACCTTCGTGGAATGGATTGAATCTTCGTCGTAGTGCGCACCGATGTAGGACTGTGTATCGCGGGAAAGTCGATTGACGCCAAGTGTAAATCCGAAGCCTGTTCCACCTCCCTTTGATGCCGAAAATGCGCCGAGTCCATTTCCGGCAACGCTATTGTCTTGCGCTATCACGGCAAGACTCTGGTTGGTCGTAAAGGCGCCAGCCGTGATGTCACTTGCGCTGTCAATCGCATCATCACTTTCGTCAATCTTCCGGTCACCATTGCTATCCAATGCCCAAGGAAGAAACTCGACTGTAGCCTTGCTCAGAAAATCAGGTCCCATGAAAAGGACTGCCGATTCGTCGTCATCATTCGATGGGCGAATGTCCAATGCCTTGCCGACTTCGGCATCGGCTGCCGTTGCTGCGATTTGAATTCCAACTCGCGGAGTGAACACAGTATTTGCGATCACACCCTCAAGAGATGCAATGATTCCGGCCTTCGCATTTTCAGGACTCTCAGCCAATTGAATAATGTTCGGTGATTCGGAATTCACCACAGCGAACATCGCACGGTCATCTGCACTGCCGGGTGCATCGAGAATGATTAAATCGCCAGTCCTGAAGTCATGAGGTTTTCCAAAGCGATATGCATCGCCGAGCAAGATTGAGTTTGTTTGCGCGTCAAGATTGCTTGTAGCGTCAAGAGTGACCTTCGGGTAGGTCATCAGGTAGTACGACTCCCCATCAATAAGACCACCGATCGATGAGCCATTCTCGCTGAAATAAATCTGATCTCCCGTCTCAAAATTATCATCCTGATAGAGGATTAAATCTCGCGATTCACTGATGGAATCCGCCGGGATTTCCGCGAGGACACCATAGGTGTGATAATCGCCCTCCCACAATTCATGACTCGCATCTGGATTTTCGGACCATTCTCCGAGGTCGATTGCGATTCGTTCGACCGCGAGATCTTGTGAATAGGCAAGCTGAATGAAACCGGGCGAAATCTTCCCATAGTAGAGATCGGTTTGTCCTCCCCACCAACCTAGCCGTTTGGGATAGTCCTGATAGCCTCTGGAGTCATCCGTGATGTCAAAGCTGTTACCCGCAATGGAATCTTCATGCGTGGCCGCGAGCCGGAGTTTTTCCGGATGCGAAGGATCGACCACTGCGTAAACCAATGCTGCGTCGCTCGGCGAATCTCCTCCTTCATTAAAATACGAGTTCCAGAAGATAGGGTCTCCGGTTTTGTAGCCGTGCGGTTGGGATAACGTGATGGTTTGCGTTTCCTTGTCAACGGATTCTGGCAGGTACTCGAATTCGTCATCTGCAATCGAATAGTAAGGACTTCGATTGGTCAAACCGGGGATGGGTTTGCTGCCATCGGTTTTGTAGAAAACTTTATTACCCGTTGCAAAACCAAGTCCATCGTCGACCGCGTTGAGGAGAATTCGATCGCTGATAGGATCGATCGCGTGACTGGGATTTAGAGTCGCTAGCACGGGGTTCCCGAAAAGGGAGAAAAAGCCCGCGTCAACGTCACGTGCGATCTGATCATTTCCGGTTCCAAAGATCGGTCGAATGTCGCGGGCCAGCCTGATTCTCCCATCTCCCGTGGTAACGGTGGCTCCGTCGTTGATGCGAGCAACTGTGGTGTTATCGAGAATGACGGTGGACCCTGTGCCGGAATAACCTGCCGTTTTTCCGTTGCCTTCCGCCTTTGCCATGGAAACGTTTAGGAATTCATTGTCGGCCCGAACCAAAACAGTATCACCATGGACCCGAGCGCCAGACTTGATTTCTGCCAGCACATCGTTACTGAAGTTTGTGATCAATAGAGAGCCGCCCGCTCCTGAACCCTCCGTCGCCGAGACTCCAGCGAAAATGCCCAAGAGATATCCGAAATTGCCGGACATATTAGCCGTTTGATTTTCCGCGCGGGCGTGTACGGAAATGTCTTGTTCATCTAGTGCAACAGCGAGCCGCAAGACGCCCTGGTCAGTCGCTGCTCCCAGTTCCAGGTTGACAAAGGATCCATCATTCTCGTTCTCAGGCCGTAGCCGTATTTTGTTCGACCCGCTCACTAGGCTGACGACGTACCGCTTTCCCTCCTCTAACCCAGAAATGCTTGAACCCTCGAGGGCCTCATAAACGACAACCTGCCCCTCCAAAAAGTAATGAGTCCCACCGAGATCAACTGTATCGGCAAGTGGGTCAATCGCATTCATCAAGTTGAAAGCGTATTCATTCAAGTGCACGCGTTCGCCGATCAGAGCATCTGCATGATTGGTCACTTGAAAGTAGTTGATTGATCCGGCATCGGCGTTCTCCGCGCCTTTGGACTTAGCCTGCGCCCATGTGCTGAAGAAGCCCTGTTGGATTCCGGCACTGCCATTGGTTTTTTCAGCTAGAAAGTTTAACGGGTCATCGGTTTGCAGGTACTTGATTTCATAGGGCTCGAACGTACGACCGGAAATCGAAATCGGACCTATCGCTGTCAGAGTCGTTGAATTACCCACGGAGGCGATTGCCTTCACGTCAAAAACTCCGACACTGACTGCAATACTGTTGCCTTGCTCGACCTTTTTACCTGCTCCGGCTTTGACTTGTTTTGCACCCTCACTCCCCCCATTGATCGCAACCGATGTGATTGCGGAGACCTCCGGGATCTCGGTGTTGTTTGAAAGCACTGATATGGAATCGGCCGCAAATATCCTGCTGCCCTCGAGGATTTTTGTTTCCGCGGAAGTCTGATGGAAGGCAACTGCGGTTCCACCAGAAAATGAGAAGTTTTGTTTCTTGCCATCATTGGCATCGCCTTGTTTTGACCCGTCTTTTTGGACAGCCTTCGCGACTTGCTTGGCTGTTCCCGGTTGACCAAGTGCAGTTCCAATGAAAAGAATCAGACTGCTAGCGATTTTCGGTGATTTGCTCTTCAGTGAATTCGATAGTTGTTCGAGGCCGATGGTTTCCTTTATGCTGCGGCCAATTTTCGAAGTTATGCCGATGGATGATATCGCATCGGTGACATTTTCGACCGTATCGACGGTCGAATCCAAACGAACACTGCCACCGGCTGTCAGACTTCCTGCAACATTAGTCGCAATTGTTGATGAGTCATCATCTGGATGGATGGTGTCAAATACGGAAACAGCAAATGACAGCCCAACCGTGCCGTCCTCAAATCCACCCGCCGCAGACTCTACCCTCTGGGTTTTTTTCAGACGCGATTCGATGGAAATGTTTCGCGCAGCAGTGATTGCGGCGGTTGAATCAATGGTTGCTTCTGCCGTCGCCTCTCCCTGCCCAATCGCAACCGTAATATTCGCGTCGGCATCTGATTCTGTCGCTGCCAAGGAGGCTGAACTCGCGGCAGCTTCTAGTTCGCTCTCCGAGTAGGCGAGAATAGAAACGTCCCCATTGGCCGTAATCTGCACTTCGTCTCCAAGGGTCACCGTGGCTTCCGGAACTGATAGCGCGTACGACATCGCGAATTCTTCGTTGACCGAGTCGGCAGCGGCAACGGTCGTGGCCGAAGCATTCAAAATGACGTTTTGACCGGTAATCGAAGTGCGTTCAAGTAAATCAACAGCCGCGTTCGCTCTCGAGGTTGCGACCGAGAAGAAAACGAAACCAGTCCCGAGCACTAACTCGTTGGTAACGGCTTCAGCTAATACGCCAAAAAATGGGTCAGCGGTGAAGTAGGTGTCGCTAAAGCTAGTGGCATCGAAGGTGACATTTCCCTCACCCGCATCAATCGCTGCATCATTGAGAGTGATCGTTGCCGACGTACTTACAACTTGCACAAAGTATGGGACGATTGGTTTGGCATAGTGATTCGCCAATAATTGAATGTCTCCTGATTCGTAGTCATCCGAACCAGTCGATAGGCTCGCTCCAGGCAACAGCGTGATCGAAATGCTGTCGACGCCGACCTCAGTTGCGTAGTCCCATCCCTCCGCGATACTCCCCGTATTGTCTGCTTCGACGGAGAAGCTGATATTTCCCGAGCGGCCTCCCGGAGATCCTGATATTGGGTCGGGGTGATTTTGTGTCGATATTTCGACGTTTGAATTTACAGTGATGTTCGTACCAACCAAAGTCAGATCATGACCAGGCAGCAGTAGGTCAGATGCGATTATGAGGTTCGTTTCACCGGCTTCTCCATAAATCTCCAGATCGTAATCGAAACGGACATTTTCATCATTGCTTTGGCTTGGGTTCGCTTTCAATGTGATGGTCTGTGCATCACCTTCCGAAGGCTGGCCGGCGATGATTAACTTCGCAAGACCGTCTGGTTCTGTAAACTCATCCCCCGCGACGAATAGAGTATTTGGCGACAGCCGATAGATGTCATTGACGCCAGTGCCAGTCACATACAAGGTGGTTTCATCAACATGTGTTGGCGAAAAGGAACTCGCGTCTTCAACGTCGATGCTTATAGACCGATACCATCCTTGAACGGATAGCGTATCTTCATTGCCGTCGTTCCCCGTGACGACGAGTTTTGGAGCAAAGAATTGCTCCTCAGTTCCTAGATCGATGTCAAAAGCATCATTGCCCGAGCCCCCATCAATCTCTATGACCGAGATTGGCTGTGGGACTGTAATTGATGAAATCAACGATTGGTTGCGGGTGATTCGTAGCTTGCCATTATCGGTAGCGGTAAGGCTGATCTGGTCATTGCTTTCAGTTGCCAAATAATTCAACTTGTCTACAGATGCGTCCCCAGATAAATCCTCAAGTGTGGCGTCGATATTTAACTCAGTTAATTCACCGTTTTCCAAATTCAGTTCATCAGATCCATTCGCACCCGAAAAAGCAAAAGGTACGGTGAGTTCTGGCACGCTTAATCGAAGGCTGTCGTTCCCGCTACCACCTTGGATCTTCAAACTGCCAATTGGTTCAGGAAAGGACAGGGGCTGGAGATGGCTGCCTGTGCTGGACATGCTCAGCCAATTGTTTGCCGTTCTCTCCAAGGTCATCTGATTGTCAGAATCTGGAAGAACAATGATTAAGTTCTGCGACTCTTCAAAGCCCTCGTGGTGGAGTGTTTCGCCTTCGACTGAGATTGCACCCACTGTCTCTGTCTGGTCAAACACAATGTTTGCAGCGGCGTCTCCAGACGCAATCGAAAAGAACAGTTGGTCGGCATCGCCCCAACTGTCGTTAATCGTCAAATTGAATGGAAGAGCAGAAGACGAAACAGTGACCGTGTCATCGCCCAGTTCAGGCCGGATTTCCACCGTGTTGATAGGCGAAAGCACGGTGATATCACCAAACGCTCCATCGGAAGTGTATCCGCTCACCCTTAAATGTTCAGACGCACCGACAGATTCAACGAGAATCTGATCCGAGCCAAACGAGCCTTCAATGACATAGTCTGCCACGTCACTCATCCCGGTAAATGCGGTGATGTCGACATCGTTTCGTGCTATGGTCCCATTCTCGGATGATATGTTCGACGAATAGGTTTGCGCCGAGGAAGACAATCCGATCTCTACGACGACGGTGTCGAGATCTCCAGAGTCAGCTTGCCCACGCACGAATCCGGTGATTGATCCACCTGCTGCGAATGTGAATGTATCTGCGGAGCCTTCGTTACCGAGGAGGTTCTCGATATTACCGAAACGCACGTTGGGGGACGTGGACTCACCGACGAAGACGATGCCTTCATCTGTGTCTTCTGTGTAAAAAAGGTTTTGGGACGCCTCCGGAGCCCAAAGTTGATCCAAACCTCCACCACCATCAATCACCACTTTCAGGGACTGCAATACAGACTCGGGGATAAGCGATCCAAAGCTGAATGTGTCATTCCCTTCACCGAAGACCACTGTCAACTTGCCCGACATGGGCTGTGTGAAATCGATGGGAGAGAATAGGGGCGTTGTCGATCGGCTCTCAAATCGTAGCCATCCTAGATAATTGTCTGATGTTTCATCCGATAACGTTGCAACAACATCATCGGCGTCAAGTGATTCTGGCATGACGATGCGCAGGTCATCACTGAATGCGATGCCATCGAATGTTGCAATCTCTGCATCGTTTCGAAAAAGTTTTTGCGTCGTGACCTCTTCATCGTCGACATCATTGACAATTTCTTGGTACTCGAAGCTTGTATATTCACCTTCGGCCAATAAGACCGCTTCTATCTCAGTTGTAATTCGATCAGAGTCGCCCGCATTCCCTTGAATCAGCCCACTGATGCTGCCTCCATCAAGGATGGTGAAATGGTCAGTGGTTCCGGCGTTGCCTAGAAGGTTTTCAACTTCGTGGAATTCCCAGGTTTCGTTGGCGACCCCACTGTCTGGTCCAGAAATGCTCCACGAATTTTTCTCGGCTTTCGCTGCCAGAGTATCTGAGCCTTCCCCACCAAAAAAAGAGATGTTGAATGCTGCCATCGACGAATCGATGCTGAGCTTGTCAGAGAAACCACTGCCCCTGATGATCACGCGGCCCGAATTGGATGAAACATCCTGCGAGTGAATCAGATTCCCATCCAATTCATTCAACAATTTGATGGTGGTCACATCCCTGGTGAGGATGAGATCAGTACCGCTGTCGAGATTCGTCGCATCGAAGCTAAAATCTGCGGCTAGAGGGAGTCGTAACTCCAGCGACTCGGCGAAGAGACTCCTTCGATAGGAATCCAAGGGCGAAGTTGGACCAGAACCCTTCAATCTGCGAAGTAAGCTGCGTCGTTTCTTATCAGACGCGAAGGCCTTGAGGCTACGTCTGATCAGCTTCCGCGCATTGCTCCGAAAAGATGACCTTCCCATAGAAAACACCGATGGGGGGTTCCCTAAACAAAACCAACGCAACCCCCCAATGCTATGGAATGGCATCCCTCATTCGTTCGGACGTCCCGACGCAGTCTAGTCCAGTGAAACCGGGGAGGCAACGATTAACTCCACTGTGTGAACGCCTTGGGAGTGATTACACACCCGATCTATCGAATTGCACCCCATTGAGTGAGCGAATCTTGATCGGGTGGACTGCCTGGAAAGGACTTTCAGAATGCCTCAGAAACGTCACACAGCTGATCGGATTGTTGCCAAGCTGCGTCAAGCGGATGTGGAGCTTGGCAAGGGTAAAAAGGTGCCTGAAATTTTCAAGCTTCTAGAAGTCACCGAACAGAACTATTACCTCTGGCGTCAAAAGTAGGGTGGCATGAAACCAGAGATGGCCAAGCAACTGAAAGCTTTGGAGAAAGAGAACG
>JBMYRF010000049.1:0-27569 GCA_049602075.1 Rubripirellula sp. | reverse complement strand
GCTTGCCGCCGCAGGACGACACAATCTGATGATGCTCGGACCGCCCGGCAGTGGCGAACTCGAGGACATAGAAATGGCCGCCTCACGACGATCCGGCCACCCCTGACGCCCCGCTTGAATCTGGCATCTGGCCGTCGGGCTAACTCGCTTCGGTCTCCGACACCTCTCGCATTTCGCCGGATATTCTCGAGCGGGCGGTTGGTCCAACCGACCGCAGTTGAGAGTGATCGAGCGGAGTTGCTTTGCGGCGACATTCACACCTTTGCCTTGTGTTCGATTACCAGCCACCAAACTCACTGAGGAGTGCAACACCCACGGTGAGGCTGGATCGACAAAGTTCGCCTGACGGGCGGTCATCGACACCGCCTGCAAGAAACAGGCTCGCGAAACTGCTTCTACTCCCTCACCCCAAGCTGCTTCGGCGTTTCACTCCGAACGCACGAAGCCAAAACCCGAAAGTGCGTCGGCCTGTTGCACCTCTGCAAGTTAGCGCGTTGCGAATTTGGGGCGTGAACAAGCTCCGCGCGGCAGGCACTTAGGAGCTTAGGTTGTCGAGTCCGCCACCGACACGGTGGTGGACTGATCGGCAAGACCGTCTCCGTCTTTCGTACCAAAGATGATACCGGTCCCGCGAAGCTTCCATAGAAAGAACGCTGCGCCGACCGCCATCAATGCTGCGCACAGATAGAACATGTGTTGAGGCTTGTCGAACATTCCTCGCGTGAAAAGGAACAAGAGACCGGATATCGCCATGAACGAGAACGACACCGCGTTGGCCGTACCCAAGAATCTGCCTCGCTCTTCATCCGGGGACAATTTTTGCAGCAGCGACTGAAGCGGGATGATGTAAAAACCTGAGAAAAAACCGGCTCCGAAAATAAAGAATCCGACGTTGCTAAACACCACTCGTACTTGATTAGGAAGCTGTGGAAGCGATGGCTCCACGGCCGCCAGCAGGACGAAGAACACAATCAATCCGGCAGCTCCAATCGGCACAAGCCTCGGTTCAATGTGATGACCGGAAATCAATCCCGCTACCGCACAGCCAATTCCAACCGATACCCCCAGAACACCCATCAGTGCGCTTGCCTCGCTCGCGGTGACGCCCAAGACATGCTCATATTCAGGGATAATACTGAGCGCGATCGTCGCCAGCATGTAGAAATATCCCCAGGCCATCATCACCATCAACAGGCGTGTCTTCGACATTTCTCGAATCACACCGACATAGGTCGAGAACGGGTTGTAGTTGTATTTGAGATTTGAGTCTCCAACCTTCAACGGCGTCATGAACATCATCGCTGCGAAGCCAGCCAGCGCGATGGCCAAGAGCGCCGCGCAAGGCAACCACATCATTCCCTCGGCAGCCTCGACGACAACACCAACTGCCGGTGGATCGGGCTTCGGACGGTACAACTCAAAGACCTTCCCCCCAACCCACGTGCCAAGAATGACGGCGACGTTGGTCATCATGTTGATCGTACCGTTGGCGCGACTTAAGTCAGAACTATCGACCAACTCAGGAATCATTCCGTACTTGGCCGGTCCAAAGAAGGCGCTCTGACAGGCGAGTGCGATAAGCGCCAACAGCGTGATCCAGATGTTATCGGTAAAGAACCCGATCCCACCTATCAGGGCGATTGGGATCTCGATTCCCTTCACCCATCGGGTCACAGTTCGCTTGGAATGCCGATCTGCTACCTGCCCCGCGAATCCGGACAGCAAAACAAACGGTATTGCAAAACAAAACCCGATAAACCCTACGCTGCCGCTGCCAAACTGATCTGCCCAGGGATTTCCCGGAGTGACCATGAAGACCAACACCATTTTTAGGGCGTTGTCGTTCATCGCCCCAAAGAATTGGGTTGCGACTAAGCTGAGAAACCCTTGCTTGAAGAGATTACTTTTCACGTTGTCCAGCTCTTGGTGATGTTTCGCCCACGTTTCAGAGGCCCTTCTGGGGCCAAAACACTGCCATCTTAGCGGAATCCACTCCGGCGGGAAAACCACACGCCCATGAGCGTCGTGCGTTTTGGGGCAAGCCATAACCCCGCAGTCACCGGTCCGAATTCAAAACAAGCAACTTGTTTTGACGGTAGCGAAATCCGGCTACCGTCGGTTTATAAGGAAGGCTGGCGTCCAAAGACGTCGGCCTTTCTGCGTTCTATCGCCAGTTCTGGCAACGACTTCGAGCGCGGGCGGTGGCGGCCGGACCGGGGTGGCACCCACCTCTCGTCTTACTCCAGACCCGTGATTCTGCCCGCGTGCAGGACCACTGTCTTCTTTCCCCCTCGACTGTTCGCTTTGGAAGTCGGGTTAGCTGTCATGCGGCTATGGCAGATGAAGCCAACAAGCCAAATTTCATCATTATCATTTGCGACTACATGGGCTATGGCGACCTGGGGTGTTACGGCTCAGAAACGAAGACACCGAATATCGATAGGCTTGCTGCCGAAAGTTAAGGCTGTCGCCGGGGTCAGGCATGGTTTTCGGTTTTCAGCTCCTCTCGCATATGACGATCAGAGCGAAATGATTCAAGGGCGAGAATCAGGCCATAGCAGGCTCTGGAAAAGCGTCACCTAACTCGCGGCGGACCGGGTGGCCGTGGGTCGTTGCCGACCCACAGACCCGTACGTGCCCGCATTAGAGCATACGCTTCCTCAAATCATGGTTTCGCTGCGTGCCTGAACTGTGAGCGGACGGAGCGCGCCGGAGCAAGAGGATAACGCCGCAGGATGGCACGAAACTTCTCCCACTTCAGCGTGCGAATACGGTTGCGGCGGTTAAGCCACTTACGCCATCTTCGCTCCACTTCGCGGTGAAACCGTGACAGTGCGGCAGAGTTCCCCGTGACTCCGTAATACGCGTCATGCCCCGCAACTTTTGGTTCAGTTTCTGTTGCTGCTCGCTGACCGTTAAGTGCCGGTTGCGGTAGCACCATTGATCGATGCTCCGCACGGCACGGCTGAGTCGGTCTTTGGCGGTCTTCAGTTTGAACACCCAGTATCCTTTCAGGGAAACAGCCCAGTAATGAGTGAATCCCAGAAAGTCAAACGTCCCAGGACGATCATCTGGTCCGCGACGGCCCGAAGGAAAGACGGGGACAGGCACTTTTCAATCGGCAGACAACTGCTACCTCTAAGGAGCTATGCCAGTCCCTTACTCGCTCCTATGCCTGTCCGTTGTTCGCTTCTTATTCGTTTACTCTGTTCACCCGCAAGCGATAACGACCAACTGCATGCTGGCCCGATAGGTGTAAGACAGATGGGCATACCAACCAAAAGGCAGTGCAAATATTTTGGCTTGGGGAAAATCGCCCGTTGGAACCAGCGTGAAACGTTCTCTAAGCCTCAGCCTAAATCGCGATCCAATTCAGATCAAAGATCGCATATAGGCCTCAGACCTGTGATCCCTGCACCGCAGCGATCGAGGCGGGCACCTGATTGAACTCATCAGGAGCGAAGCTAAAGCAGCTCGTTGATACAATCGGAGCGGTCTGTGGGAACGAGTCGTGAGCGAAAGCAACTTCTCACACTTGCCAGCGAACCGGCGTGGATCAAATTTGTACTGAAGCGATCAGGAAAATGGTCTAGGCATCAAGCAGCAAGCGAACGTGGATCGGTTCGCCACTAAAGGTGCGAGCAAAATGTTGATACCAGTGGATTTTACAGCTCGGCTAACTAGTTCTACCTCGCGAGGTCGATGCCGAGCCACATATCGGAGACTCCTAACATCCTGCCAGATTGCCATAACGCGGCAGAAAGAAGCGACGATGTCTGAAAACAGAACAACTTACGACCGACTGGGGGGGGAATCAGGCGTCCGGGCGCTTGTGGATCGATTTTACGACTTGATGTCGGAATTACCCGATGCCAAGCCAATCCGCGAAATGCACCCTGAGGACCTCACCGATTCAAGAAACAAACTATTCAAATTCTTGTCCGGTTTCTGGGGCGGTCCGTCCCTGTATATCAAAGAGTACGGACACCCAATGTTGCGGGCGCGGCACCTGCCATTTTCGATCGGCGAAAGCGAACGGGACCAGTGGTTGCTGTGCATGAACCAAGCTGTCGATGACTTAGTCGAGAACCAGCAACTCGCCGATTACCTGAAAGCAAACTTTCTTCGAACGGCGATTCATATGCAAAACCAAGCTCCATGATCTCAGTCCTCAGCTAATATCTATCACCGACACTGAATACCGTACCCTTCCGAAAGACCATCCAAGACAGATTGAACAAGATGTCGTCTCGCCTGCTCGGTACCGGTTGTATCGCACGATCACCAAGACTTGAGATCAAAAATCTAGTCAGCGATCTGGTCACACGGGAGCCGATCGTTTGCGATCGTTTGCATTCGTTGAATTGGTGGATTCGGAATCACTTGCTACCGAATGGCCCATGTCACGTTAAGTCAATCATTTGCATGTTTCACCCCCACTTTCCGATCAATCGATTGCCACGCGATCACGGTAATTGGCAGGTAAGCGAGACAGGCCAACCACTGAATCGTCGTCAACTGATTGTAGCGACGATGGCCGCGATCAAATGCCACACGATCCGTGATCTCCAATGCATTTGCGTCAATCACAGCATCTAGCTGACCATGAACCAGAAAAAGGCCAACCAGCGCGAATGACAAGAGCAAGACGCAAGCGATTAGAAGGACGCCCAGCTTGCGTGATTGACGAATGACATCAATGCAATTCCACCCCATCAACAATACAGCTGCAAAGCCTAATGCTTGCAGTATGTAGGTCACACGTTGAGTGATTAGACCACCGTCCATCGGATCGTTCAGAACATCATGCGAGATTCGAACAACGAAACCGGTGTAAAAAGTCAGCCCGCCCCAATAAAGCGAGAAGCAGAAAAGGAAAAGAACCCGAACAAACCAAACCATAACGAACCACAACCACCACTTCCTGGAGCAATCTGAAAAACGTTTCGTAAAGCAACTCAGCGTTCGTCCTTCAGCTTAGCGAATTCGCCGCTCCGGAGGTGAGAAACTTGAATCATTCTTAGCACGGACGTGCCTTCAAGAGGGGCGTTGATCGCCTTACCCGAAGCGAATGGTCCTGCAACGCCGCTGCGGTCCTTCTAGTCGCCAACTGGAGAATTCGCTTGATGCGACGCAAGCAAGAATCTCGATAGAGGTACGCGACCATGAGCCGCAATTGTTATCGCGTTCGCTTCGCGGACGAAAACGGCCCGTCAAATCAATACGGCGTTGGCAGTCAGTTAGAACAAGCGGCAACTTCGCTTCAATCCGCGATGCGTCTACCCAAAAACGCCGTTACAAACGCCCTAGCATTTCCAGTGCTTTCGTTTCGAAGAGTGCCTGCCAGGCCGGAGCAAGAATGCAATCGCTATCCTCTTGCGCACCACCAACATTCTGCAGTTGATCAGCTGTTGGTGCGTAGTAGATATATCCGTTTGTATAACCGGCCACGAGCGTGTCGGGATCTTGGGAACGCGACTTGATATTGAGTCCGATTTGGACGGTGAGTTCACCGGGAAAGGTGATCATTTTCAGATTGCCGATTCGGATACCCATGACTTCGACATCAATGGTGCGTTTTCCCGAATCGATCATGGATGCCTGATGCTTGCGAAGCAGACGCAAATTCGTTTGAACTCGAGTTAATTCTTCCATCGTGTGAATGTTTTGCATGTAGGCTCGCATCGCCTTACGGTTGTTGGCGTCCAACTGCTCCAGATCGTTTCGTCCGGCAGTCCGATCACGCAAGTAACCATAGGAGTAATAGGACGGAAACTCTTCGGCGAGCTTGTATTTGACAGTGAGCGGAATGAAGGTCTTTAGGTTCAACGTTGTGCCGCGAAGATTTGCCAAGAGTTGTTCCTGCTTGGCCTCCAATTGAAAGATCCTCTCGCTTCGGTCACCCCGCGGCAACGTCAATGTCTCATTGAGAATGGATAAGCGATCGTCGGGCTGACACTTAATCTGGCGAAGGGCGCGCAGAACACTCAACCCCAGTCGATTGCCCAACGGCTCCGCATCTCGGGGTTGGTCAACTTCTTTGTATGCCAATGGGTTAATGTCGCCTCCGCAACCTTGGACGAACATCGCAACCGCACCACTACCGAGATTTTCTTCAATCACTTGAGAAGCAAATCCGGTGATGTCGGCCGTATTGGCACCGCTGGGAACACCTAGTATCGGATGGCATGCAAAATTGTAGACCACTGCTAAAGTTGATCCATCGCGGCGATCCAATCGCAAGACACCAATGGCCGGGTCAACCGGCCCAACCTCCTCGACTTCATCATCCGGTGGCAAGGCATAGGCATGCCGCACATCGATTGTCCGCCCACTTTTCAGCTTCAACCGGCGATTTTCCATGATGCGATCTTCTCGCCCCAAACCAAAGCCGACGGATACCGGCTCAAGCAATTCGAACGCTTGGTGGACCGCTTGCATGGTCAGTTCGGCGATGTCACGCCTAACGACACCATGGCAATGACTTGCATTGGCCATCACATTCAGTGGCTTGATTCCCAAATCCGCGGTCAAGCGTTTTCGTACGCTGGGAAGGTAATCGTTACCGATCCGTCCGATCTCACCGATGGCCACAGCGTCTACGGTGATCAGCACGAAGGTTTCCGTATCAGAGCGAATGACCAGCGCTTTGACATACAACGGATCATTCACGGGACCCGCCTCGCGATCCGTGATATCGACCTTCGCGGCACCCGCCACAAATTCATTCGCGTCGACTGCTGTACACAGCACCAACGTGGCCAAGAGAGCAAGAAAGTTTCGAAAAAGCATCACAAGAACTCGCAATCGAATCGCAAATCGCAGAAAAAACGTCGTTTCAAATCTCCACCATTGTGCGCGATTGAAAATCGCCCTGTTACGCCATTCAAAAAATTAGCGGTGAAATGCTTCGGATGCAGGCCCCCGCACCATGGCTGATCTGTTTTGTTTGCCGCACCAGCGGTGCACGAGCAATTTCGCAACCAGGTGTCAGCTATGCCACTTTTGCATCCTTTGCTAATACCGTGACTTATCTCAGAGGGTGATTCGCAGAAAGTTGAGACAAATGGTCAGCTTCGGCGTTGATTCGGACTCCCATCCCGATGGCTTTCAATGGAATGATCGGCTTTCTCTTTGAACCAGCGATGCGAGGGAACACGCAACGAACATCGCCGATGCTCATGACAAGATTCTTTTCTGGTTTTGACTTACGAAATCCAGTGTTCATGCATTCGAACGCTACTAAGGATCGATAAACACCTGATTGCTGATGCGAAGATCGACTTGAACGCATGCCCAGTAAACCTAGCAATGAATCCGTCGAGATAATCGCGTTGAAGTGATCGCGTGAAGATGCCTTCCGCATGGGAAGCAGAGCAAACAAACAATTCCTGACAAGAGTGCAGCACGTTGCTGTGCGAAAGTTATACCTTGGCCCGGGACTAGAGTGATCCACAAGTTTTGACGGCGAAGAGAACACTCGCGCGACTTGGGCCGCGAGATTTCTCGCCGGGGTCAAAACTCGTAGGTTCTGCATGACCTTGCCAACATAGAGCGGACATCGAGTCGAAATTTTGCGTTTTGGCCGAGCCGAGCTGAAACAGATGCCAATTCGATACCCCTGGCTCGACATCCAAGAGATCCTGAGCGGCCTCAACCATCGCAGGCTACGCGGGCATACCGCCATCATGCTGCAGGCAGTCGCCGCGTCAAAACAATCCGTCAAAACAATCCGTCAAAATAATCCGACGAAACTGACGAAAGCTCATCGGCCAGTTCCGACCAGCTTTTCTTGTGGCACCACTGATGCCAAGTTCTCCCGCAGCTTAAATCGCGTGGGCAGCGAAATCGAGTTTCTTACTCAGGAAAACTCGCGAACCGAAACCAGAGGAATCGTCTCGCCGGGTGTATGGTTTGTTTTTCCGTTTTGTATACTCCCAGAACTCTAACCATAAATGAAACACTCAAGCCAAACTTCTGGATAACGATGCTCCCTTTCTCACAAATCTATTTTCGTCGCTGGATCGTTAGCGTTTGCCTAATTTCGTCCATGAACAACTCGTTCGCTTGCACAGCAATCAATCTGACCGCAAAGGATGGAACAGTGATTGCCGGCAGAACCATGGAGTGGGCTGCGGAGATGAAGTGGGAATTGATTGCCAGTCCCAAAGGGACTGCAATCGACGTCGGCGCTCCATCACCCCTCAAATTACCGGCGAAAAAACTCTCCAGCAAATATGCTTTTGTCGGGGTGGCCCCTGGAGTCTTAGAAGGAACATCAGCGTTTCTGGAAGGACAAAATGAAGTAGGACTGGGCATGAGCGGCAACTTTTTGCCAGGCAGTACTGAGTTCCAAACGGTAACCGCACAAGACAAAGATCATGTCTCGATCCTCAACTTTGGTCGCCTAACCTTGGGGATGTTTGGCTCGGTAAGAGAGTTGCGTACAGAAATCCCCAAATACAAAGTTTGGTACGACCCAAGTGAAGCCAAAGGACTACCAGCGCCACCGTTGCTTCACTTTGTGTTTACCGACCGCAGCGGCTAAAGCATTGTGATCGAGTTCGTAAAAGGCGAAATGGTAATTCACAACAATCTAGCGAATGTGCTGACGAATTCACCAACTTATGACTGGCACTTACTGAATGTTAGAAACTATCTTTCGTTGTCCGACCAAGGCACCACATCTGTCATGGTCAACGGCACAAACGTCACTCAAATCGGTCAAGGTGGCGGCCTACTAGGTATGCCAGCAGATTACACCCCACCTTCGCGATTCGTGAGAGCAACCTACCTCAGTCAGTTTTCCACGCCCCCCAAGGGAAGCTCGGATGGTACGCAACTGATGGCGCACCTTTTAAATAATGTCGATATTCCATTTGGTGTTGCCAAGAGTTTCGACGGCACCGAAACCATCATTGATTACACCCAATGGGTCGTGATCAAGGATCTTACGCACAATCAGTTGCGAATAGCAGATTATGCACACCGCACCAATTTTATCCAAATCGACTTGAACCGAATTTTCCAATCAAATAAGTCGATGAACTGGCCGGTGAATGCATTGCCGTACCCCAACAACGACATGACATCAGAACTCATCAAATAAAAGTGGACCGTAACAATCGAAAGCGTGAGCAACGATGATCCACCTACTTCAGCCGAAGATTGAATTCAGCATCCGCAGATACCGCCATCAATCTGCCCCACGCGTGTAGACAGAATTATCCAAGCGGGACTTAACGCGGGGACAGATCCGAAATGGGAAGGGGTTCACTCACTGACGCTGGGCCAGAATCCAGCAGGATCGCACTCAGGTTCGCCAGCCCATTCTGGCGAGCCTGTTCTTTTTGGCACACGTATCACAGGTTTTCAAATTGAACTGGGTTTGGAATTGGGCGTCCGAGCCGATTTAGCTGCGAACATCACTTCAGCGGCGGAGCCCAAAAAACCATCGGTTTGTCTGAATATTCACTCGACTCGTCACCTGGGCCCTCAGTCTCAATCTATGAGGGGATTCCACGACTACTTGTCCTCCGCTTCGTTCTGCGAAAGAGCGTCAAAGGGAAGTCCGCTCAAATTTCCTGAATTATTTGAGCCTGGCTGTAACCTCGGAAAGCAAACGGCTCAGGAATAGGGAAGACTGACCGCCGCGTCACCAAACCGAAGCCAATCCAATGAAACTGCCCCAGACATTCACAGCCATCACCACGCTAATCTTGCTCTTGCCTTCCGTCATCGCACAGGAGGTATATCAGCCCCTGGATACGAGAACTCGCTGCATTGTGCTGTTTCGAGAATGCCTCGTGCTAATTGAAAAAAAAGACGTAAATGGCATCTTTAAAAAGATCGCTGACGGTGACGCGAAGAACTTCAAGCTGACCCATTACCACGATTCTTTTTCGCCGAAAATGAAGCAAGAAATCCAGGATGTGGACAGATTTTTTAAGCGTAATTTCAGGGCCGCACCCGTGCTCCAAAAAACATTCACCAATCTCCAATACGCCGAACTGGTCACTGCCGCGGGATCAGTCCCTGTGAGCATCGCGACCGACAAGAAAGCGGAAGCGAAACTCCATACCATCAAGATAAAAATCCGGATACCAGATGAGGATCGCCCCGAATTTGGCGAGCTTCGATTCTTGGAGATCGGTGACAACCTTTATTGGATTCCATTCGGCTGGTAACCGCAAAGAAAAATCAACCAAACCGGATAAACCGAAATCACCCAAGCAGTCACGATAGAATGGTGCCGTCACTCGGAGAGGCTGCAGTCGCTGGCGATAACTTGGTGATGTGGGACAACCAGATACGACCTTAAATCATCGGTCCTCGCAAAGGCACGCGTCAATATCGTGAACGAATCAACGAGCTCATTCTGTCCAAAATGCGGCTTCGAGATTGCCGCAGACGCCCCACATGGCCTTTGCCCCAAGTGCGTCTTGAGTGCAGCTGCCACGGCAACCGAAGCGATGCCTCAATCGCGTGGGAGAACCACAGCGCCGACGGTCGAGCAGGTCGCCGCCCACTTCCCCGAATTCGAAGTACTCGAATTGATCGGGGCGGGAGGAATGGGGGCAGTCTACAAAGCTCGCCAACCCAAACTTGATCGTTTTGTTGCGTTGAAGATCCTTTCCGCTGATTTGATGGACGATCCCGCTTTTGCCCAACGTTTTAATCGCGAGGGACAAATTCTTGCACGCCTCAGCCATCCCCATATCGTCAGCGTGTTCGATTTTGGAAATCGAGGCCCCTTCTTGTACCTGTTGATGGAATACGTCGACGGCGTGAATCTCCGCGAGGCGATGCAGGCTGCCAAATTTGCTCCAGGCGACTGTCTGGCGTTGGTTCAAGATCTTTGTGCTGCACTCAAATTTGCCCATGATGAAGGAATCTTGCACCGCGACATCAAGCCCGAAAACGTTTTGCTTGATTCACGCGGCCGCGTGAAGATTGCGGACTTTGGCCTTGCCAAATTGATCGGCAGAAACGCATCAGACAGTGCCACCTTGACCCAGCAAGGAGCTGTCATGGGAACGCTGCACTACATGGCGCCGGAACAACTGGAAACTCCTCTGGATGTCGATCAGCGAGCGGACATTTATTCGCTCGGTGTTGTATTTTACGAACTGCTCACCGGTGAATTGCCCATCGGGCGGTTCGCTTTACCTTCCGACAAGTCGTCTCTCGACCCGCGTGTCGACGAAGTGGTACTGAGGGCTTTGGAGCGAAAACGCGAGCAGCGTTATCAAACCGTTGGCGAGGTCAAAACAGAAGTCGATGCGATCACTCAATCTAGCAACGGGGAGTCAAAGGGCTGCGGTAACGCTGCCGATTCCACTGCCAGAAAGGCATCCAAATCGCCGCTCAAAACATCCATGGCTGTCAAGCTAACGGCAATCTCGGCGGCGGCCAGTCTATTGCTGGGAATCGCGACCGTGTCATCAGTATTCGCAGTCAATACCTACTTTCCCAGGCACGATTTCTTGTTAGTGCTGGTCCCCGGTGTGGGCCTGCTAATGACCGGTGTGTCGGTTCTGTTTGTAATTTCCTTCGGCATCAAGTCGCTGGGAGGCGTTCAAAAACTCGCCACGCTTGCCGTCAAGAATTTCGCCAAAATACCGGGCGAGGCACCGCAGACGGCGAGGTTCGCAAATGCGTCGGCGATGCTTACAGCGTTCAGTCTCTTTCTGAACGCCGCCGTGATGATTGTATTGATTGCAGCAAATTCACTCGTATCCAGCCATGAAGACTTCAGAGAATTGTTGATGTTGATCATCGGTGGAATCGGCCTGCTGTGCGTACTTGTAAGCGCCATACTCGGGTTCTTTTTCGGCTTGGTAGCAATGAACGAAATTCATCAGTCATCGGGGCGTAAATCTGGCTTTGGTGCGGCCTTGCTGGGTGTGCTAGGCTGGACCGCAATCATCCCCATCACCGCAGTGGGAACACTGATCTTTTTCCTCGTTGCATAAGATTGTCACTGGCATAATCGCCTGACTCGAACGCTCGACGTCACAGGGATTTCATGAGCGACGCTGAACAGCAACAAACTTGCCCTCGAGGCAACGCAGTGTTTCACACAACGCAGTGGAGCATGGTGATGCGTGCGCGAAGCGACGCCCCAGAATCACAAGCCGCTTTAGGCGAACTCTGCGAAGCCTATTGGACACCCGTGTTTCGGTTCCTGAGGCGAGAGGGTCGTAGCGAAGACGACAGCGGTGAAATCGCCCAGGAGTTTTTCACCCGCCTCCTTGCGGGCGGTGGCATCGACCGAGCTGATCCTGAGAAAGGCCGTTTTCGATCTTATCTGCTTGGCGCGTTGAAACACTTCCTCGCCGAACAAAAACGCAACGAGTCCCGTCAAAAGCGTGGAGGCGATGCTTCCCCCATCTCGATCGAAACGGGCGGAACCGATACGTCGCTGGGAATCGCAATTGAAGATCCGAACGGAACGATCTCAGATGCGTGGTTCGATCGACAATGGGCCCTTGCAGTAATGGACCGAGGACTCAAGACAGTGCAGTCCGAGTGTGTCGATTCAGGAAAAGGAAAACTGTTCGACGTTCTAAAGCCCTGGCTTGTCGGCGACACGAAGAATCTCTCCCAAGCCGACGCCGGTTCAGAACTTGACATGTCCACCGGCGCTATCAAGGTGGCAATCCATCGCTTACGAAAGAGTTTTCGTGATGCCGTGCAATCTGAGATTCGCCAGACCGTCGCTGATCCCGACGAAATCGCTGACGAACTACGCTACTTTGTCGAGGTGCTGTCCTAACTTTGAATGATTCGATTCACCGTTCCAGAAACTCCGCGGTAAAGCTGGCCACACATTTCCGAGTCGTCAGCCGGAAGGTCCCCCAGAGCAGCATCCCGACGAAAAGCCCCACTTCCATGCGAAACTCAATTCAGACTCGCTGATCCGCGAACGCATTTACCACTCGACAACACAACTCCACGACCTCTCATCTCGCAAATCAACACCCGTTTTACTTACAATCATTGAGGCATCCTGGACACCGTGCGATCAGGAATCGACATGCATTGAACTGCCCGCCTCCCAGTGGGAACTCATCATTCAATCACGCGATTAAAATCGGCACGACACCTCTTCACCACCAACCACCTTTTTTGGGGAAGAGTCGCGAAGTGCTTCGCCTCCCCCTGAACCGCTGTCGAACTTGAGGTGATCCCGATAGACTCGTACGCTGAGCAAACCAAACGACAGGCACACAAGCAACTCATTCCTCCAGGCTCGGTATTGATGTCACCTTGGGAACAGCACGACTGGATTGATTTGACCCAGCATCTACTCGATTCTTACCATCGCCTGATCGGGTGTGAATTGATCGACCGGCAGAATTCTGCGGCGGCAGACGCAGAGTCATTATTTCAGGTTCCCTTTGTGGTGGTCGCCCATGGAACCCAGCTAGATCCATTGCTCAGTTACGGGAATGCGACGGCCCTCGATCTCTGGGAAATCTCAATCCCAATGTTGCTGAAAACCCCATCTCGCGAGACAGCGGAACCGGTTCATCGAGACGAACGCAGAAGTTTATTAGAGCGGACCACCCGTGACGGTTACGTTGACGACTATCGCGGAATCCGAATCTCTACAACAGGCAAACGCTTTCTGATCGAGCGTGCAACTGTTTGGAACGTGGAAGACAACGAGGGCAAGCGAATCGGCCAAGCGGCAACTTTTGATACTTGGACCCCTCTCGAGCCCAATGAACCTTCCCGTTGAAAACGGGATACCTTGCCACTAACGTTTGCGGTCTGGCTTTGGGTAGACGTTGACGCGTTTAGCCCATTTCGCCCAGTGGTCGGACATTTTCTTGACCAATTCAGGATGTAACTTTGCGAGGTCGTTGATTTCTGTTCGATCGCTCGCAATGTTGTACAACTCCCACTTCGCATCGACGATTCCCGAGGCTGGCGATACGCCTCGGCCAACCAATTTCCAATCACCATCGCGAACGAACGCATTGTTCTCGTGTTCGATGCAGATCGGCTGACTGCGCCGCAATGGCGCGCCCGTGAATGCACTGCGCAATGAAATGCCATCGAGCGAGGGAATCTCATATCCATTAAAACGCTCTGGGTGTTTAGCTCCCGCGACATCCAACAACGTCGGTACGATATCAACTAACTGCGCGGGTGAACGAAACCAATCCGTGTGTGGCCTGATCATTTTTGGCCAATGCATGAAAAACGGTGTTGCTGTACCACCTTCGTGTGCAAAGTGCTTGTAGAGTCTAAACGGAGTGTTGCTCGCGTTCGCCCAAGCTTCGCCATAACTATTGCTACCTTCTAGGTTGCGTTGTTCAACGTTATAAAATTCTCCCCTCCCAAGCATCCCGCCCTCTTGGCAGCCACCATTGTCCGACAAAAACAAAATCAGTGTGTCGTCAAACAGTTCTAACTGTTTCAAATGAGCAACGAGCTTTCCGATGTTCTGATCGACGCGATCAACCATCGCTGCGTAAACGGCCATCTTGAGATCCATCTCATCTTGCTTGCTGGCATCGAGTGAATCCCAATCAGGAATGCTTGCTGTTCGTGGCGACAGCTCCGTGCCTGCCGCAATCAGTCCGCTAGCGAGCTGCCTTTGAAACCGCGATTCGCGTAACACATCCCATCCCTTTGTGTATTTCCCTCGATATCTGGCGATATCATCCTCAAACGCTTGCAGAGGCCAGTGGGGCGCAGTGTAAGCCAAGTACAAAAAGAATGGTTTCGATGCGTTGTCGGCTTGATGTTCCGATAGAAATCTGATGGCGTAGTCGGTGTAAGCATCCGTGGTGTAAAACGCTTCGTCGGTCGTACTCTCCGGCTTCGCGATTTCGTCATTTCCCAGCGTCATTCCCCTGGGTGCCTCGGGAAAGAAAAACCGTGTGGCTCCCGCAGTGCAACCAAAGAATTTCTCGAAACCACGTTGAAGCGGCCAGCAGGATCGCTTGTTCTGCGACAGATGCCATTTGCCCGCCATCAGCGTCGCATATCCGTACTGCTTTAAAACTTGGGCGACCGTGACGCACTGCTCATTCAAATACCCTTGATAAGCAGGCGGCTTCTCCTTGCTAGGTTTCTTCCCCGGCGACAAGGTCATATGCCCGATCCCTGTCTGATGAGGATGATTACCGGTCATCAAGGTCGCTCGAGTCGGGCAGCAGCGACCACTGTTGTAAAACTGCGAAAAGCGAACCCCACCATAAGCCAACGAATCGAGATTGGGCGTATTGATTTCCCCACCGTGATAACCGAGATCCGAAAACCCCATATCATCGACCATCATCAAAATGATATTCGGCCGCTCTGCCGCTTGGATGACGGATGCCATCAACAAAAAGAGAAACAAACCGGTCGTTTTCATCACTGTCTTGCTCATAAGTTAATCCTTCGGATTTCGCTCACCCGAAACGACGAAACCCCATGCACCTTGAATGCATTGTGCGGAATCAGTTTAACGCGATTTGAAACCGAATGCTGCCATTGAATCTGTTTCCCGATCGCAGACCCAGCGAGTCCTTCGAACAATCGCTTGCAAATAACTCGCTGAGAACAATAGCTCGCAGAAGTCCCGCAGATGCTGCATCGGAAACGCACGCCTAAACGCGGCTATCAAAGCGACTGCGGATCGCAAAAACATGATCCAACAAGAACGAGAATCCCGACTCCTAAGGCCCCAAGTTGCCAACGACCGCATCGCAATGATTCACATGGAAATCCTCCTAGACTGAAACCGATGTTCCTCAAAGCTCTTAGGCAGTACGTTATTTTCGATGCATGCGTGCCTGCCTAGAATCATTCGCGCCTGCATAGAATATCATCCAGCAGGTTAAACCCGGCAATCAAAGAATCCTGATTTCTGAGACGCAGATTCCTGAAATGAAACAGACCAGCGAACTCATCCTCTTCTTTTTTATTCATTTTCTTGGTTCGCCAATCGCGTATTGCCAGGCGGATCAAGAAACCACACAACGCGAAAGAACGACCAAGGTTGTTCAAGAACTGGCGTTTGAGAAGCTCGCAGATATCAAGCTCAACGGAAAAACCAACTTCAAGGACGCAGCGATCAATCTGCACGACGGTCAAAGTGCGTTGCACGTTGGACTGTTCACTGGTGAGAACCAATATCTACTCTTGGACCAGAAACAAAACGCAGCGACGATCATACCCCTTCCGGGCTGGATGTATCCCGTCACGATTCCAAACAGCACCAGGATCTTGGCTGGGCAAGGCGAAACGGTCGGCTTGCTTGAACCAATGGCACAAAAAAAAGTTCTCGCAACCATGCCCCACCTGATGGAATTCGGTGACCTGCTGTTGCCAGCGGTGAGCGAAAATGGAGCCTTCGTTTGCACTCGCCCAACATCCAACCACATCCAAATCTTTCATGGAGGAACCGGAAAACCGATCACGCCACCAATCAAGCAGACAGGAAGAATTCTGCAGATGCAATTCACGTCCGATTCAAAATACCTCTGTACCATTGCGAGTCGCAAACAAGTTGACGGAACACCCGAGAGAAAAGTTTCTGTCCCGAAGGTCAATCCAGGAAACGAAGGACTAAAAGTCTGGAATTCGGCCAATGGCGATCTTGTAGCAGGCCCATTGGGGTCGGGAATTCAATTCCAGCACAGCGGATCCCCCACCACTTACGACCCTGTCACTGAACGAGTGGTCACGGTCAACCACAGTGAATCCGATGAGTCAGCAATCTCCAGTAAACTACGGATATACCCTATAAGTAAAAACGCTGCTCCAATCACCATCGAACTACCAAGTCACATCAGCGGCGTTCGCTGGATCGATCAATCCCACCTGCTTGTGAAGGGAAAGCGGATGGCAACTCAACAACCCACTTCCTTGCATGGCTACGATCAAAACCCAATGTTCGTTGTTGATCTGAACACCTCAAAACCGGATTTCATTGAGGTGGCAGCAGATACCGGGTTCTACTGGGCAATCGATTCGACCAGTAAATACTTCGCGACAAGTGTTGCAACACCGGAAGGGAACTTTGCAACTTGCTGGAAAGTTGGCCAGACGGAACCACTTTGGTCGCGGAAAGGGAATTTCCTTGCATTCGGAGATCAAGGCTGGCTCGTGGTCACCCAACCCGGACGTCATGTCGAAATTTGCTCCCAAGAAACAGGCGAGGTGAGCATTGCGTTCGACAACGTCCTGGAAACCATCTTAAATGGCGACCAATTCTGGCTATGTAAAAAAACAAATCTGGAAGTGTGGCAACAAAAATGAGACCTAGCACGGCAAATAGGCAAGGCATAAACACCAGAATCCAAACGTTATTATTTTGCCAACAACATGGGCAAATGCTGAACTGACGAAACCTCACTAACTTCCGAATCCACGTTGCGTGACCTGAACAACAGTGCGACGCTTCGCAGATTCAAAAAGATGTTTCTCCCGAAGGAATCACGCGGAAGTTATTTGAATCATAATGCTCGCTGATACGTGTTTCGCAATACAACCCCCACTGAACATGCTGCTACGTTTTGGAATCTCTCTGTTTGCAGGCGTTCAATTTGACCGAGGAGTTCCGATGCCGCCGTGGACGTTGCATCTATTTTCCATCCTGGTTCTTCTCAGCTATCCATTGGTTGCCCTCGGAGACCCACCCACCACTGCGGACACACCGATTGCAACGGGCAAAGCAGGCTACGACGCTCGCGTGAAACCCTTTTTCGAAACACACTGCATACGGTGTCACGGACCAGACACGAGCAAAAGCGGCCTGACGCTGCACACACTCGATGGTGACTTGGCATCAGGGCAAGCAATCGAGCGATGGGAGGCCGTGCTCGACGCAGTCAAGTTTGGTGACATGCCCCCCGAGGACGAACCCCAACCAGATGCCGTTGAACGAGCGACTGTCGCCGAATGGATCGATCACGGCTTGAGGGCTCACGTCGAGCAAGCGCGCACGGCAACCGCAGCCACAACAGTTCGCCGCCTCACCAATTTCGAATACGAAAATACGATGCGCGACCTGTTGGGCATCGACCTTCATCTCATTGAAGATCTCCCCAAAGACCCATTGAAGCCGTATCACTTCAACAACACCGCAGAGTTCATGCTGCTTGGTCCAGAACAGATCGACCGGTACCTCGAAGTCGCGCGGCGAGCGATGGCCAGTGCGATTGTCGATCCCGAAAAACCAATCACACAGAAATCGAGGCAGGAATGGGACTCAACGGAGCTCCCCAAGGGTTTCGCCAAAAGCCTTCGACGAAATGAAATCGCCATCCAAAACTCACGTCGCGGTACGCCTGGCACAGGAATGGCGATTCGAGATTTCCCCACGACAGGTGAATTCCGTATCCGATTTCAAGCATCCGCCATCTTCCCGAATGGTGGCAGCGAATTACCGCTACGTTTCGTCATGGGCCACAACCTCAACATCAATAGTTCAACGCAAGAGATCGCTCACGTCGGTGACGTTCACCTAAGCAATTCACCAGACCATCCAAAAATCTATGAACTGCGCGGCCGCATGGAGAACTTTCCGGTTCAATTTGGAAAGATGCAAAAGGGCAAACGCCGGCCAGACACTTTGACAATCACACCCCAAAACATCTTTGACGATGGAACTCTCAACGACGACAACCGCTTCCTCTATTGGCCACGCCAACCAGAGATGCCGCGTGCGGTAATCGATTGGATCGAATTTGAAGCCCCAGTTTTTTCCGCATGGCCACCCGATCACCATACGCGAATTCTGTTCGAATCACCGTTGCGACAGCGTGATCCGGAGAAATACGTCCATGAAGTTCTCTCACGGTTCATGACGAGGGCCTATCGGCGGCCTGTCACGACCGAAGAGTTGAATCGGTTCGTCCAGGTTTACAAGCTGCTGCAACCCGAATTAGGAACGATCGAGGCGACCCTCCGCGAAACGCTCGCGATGGTGTTAGTGACGCCACAATTTCTGCTCCACACCCAAACGAATCAACAAGGCACCAGACATCAGTTTGCGTTTGCCTCTGCCCTTTCCTACTTTCTGTGGGGAAGCATGCCGGACGTCGAACTTATCGAACTTGCATCGATCGGCGAGTTAAATCAGCCCACTGTGATTGCGAAACAAGTGCGCCGGCTGCTTGCCGATCCACGCGCCAACGATTTCGTCTCGAATTTTACCAATCAATGGCTTAGCTTGCCAAAGGCCAAAACGGTTCCAATTAATCGAGACCTCTATCCGAGATTTCTTTATTACGTTGAAGCGGGCGAACGTGCGGGGACGGAGAGGCCCTACATTCCAACGATCCGCGACTACATGATCGACGAGACTGTAGGTTTCATCGCGGAGCTTATCCGCCGAAATGCCAGCGTCACCAATTTGGTGGATTCAGATTTTGCCATGCTCAACCAACCACTCGCCGCTCATTACGGGGTCGCGGGAGTGGAGGGACTACGCATCCGTCCTGTCGCCATCGAACCAGACCACCACCTTGGTGGACTGTTGACCCACGGCTCAATCCTCATTGGCAACAGTACCGGCTCTGCTCCCCACCCGATCTACCGCGCCGTTTGGCTGCGAGAAGCGATTCTCGGCGACAAAGTGAAACCACCGCCTGCGGACGTGCCCGCGCTTACTGACTCAGCCGGTGACTCCGCCGAGCAGGCTCTAACAATCAAGGACCTGCTCGCCAAACATCGCACCAAGGAAAGCTGCAATGAATGCCACGTGCGACTAGATCCTTGGGGAATTCCGTTCGAAAGATATAACTCCATTGGAAAGTATCAACCCTTCGTCCCCAAACAGGGAGTACGCATCCGTGGATTTGATCCGAACAGAGATAAAGATCTTGCCGGCTATGCTAACTACCTCACGACGATGAACACCCAGGAAGTACAAGCAAGGGCTCGCGTCCCACATGGCCCCGAAATTGACGGCATGCCATCACTCAAAGCTCACTTACTGAACGCACGCATTGACGACATCGCTGAAAACATGATCCGCCGTCTGCTCACCTATGCGCTCGGGCGAGAACTTACCTATCGAGACCGCTATGAAGTCGAAAAACTCGTTCACCGCTGCTCAGAAAACGAATTTTGTTTGCAAGACATGATCGTTGCAATCTGCCAAAGCTCCACCTTTCGAGAAGAGGTGGGAAACACGACAGACAAGAAAGAGTAGCCTATTAAGCAATGGGCTACTGCGTTCATCTTGACACTGGTAGCAACAAGGAGCCTTCCCTCGCTCAACCCCGAGGCAACGAACTCGCCCCCAAAACAACGTGCTCAACCGTTGGTTTGGGAACATCCACAGTCCACCCAACCAATCTAAACTGAATCCTTCGCGAGTACTAAATCGTCGATGAGCTCTCGCATTTTTGATTCACGAGCGGCGGCATTCGATGCACGCAGAATGGCCGATGGATGCCAAGTGACGAGCGTCTGTTGGCAATAATCAGAACCGCATACCCTGCCACGCTGATCTGCGAGTTTGATTCCGGGGCCAAGAACTGCTTTCGCTGAAGTAGCCCCCAGGCAGATGAGTACTGCGGCCTCCTTCAAGCAACTCCACTCAGCATCAAACCAGGGTCGGCAAGCACGCACCTCTCTCGCGTTTGGCTTTTGGTGCAAACGTTTTTTCCCACGTGGTGGACGCGATGATTCAGGAGAGGAAATTTGTGCGTGCTTAAAATGCTTGACGATATTGGTCACATAAAGTTTCGTTCGATCTAAACCTGCGATACGAATCGCGTCGTCCAACACTTCACCCGCAGGTCCAACAAATGGATGACCAGTAAGATCCTCCTGATCACCTGGTTGCTCACCAAGCAACACGATCCTGGCATTGTTGGGACCAGCACCAAACACAGTTTGGTTTGCGTCGCAGTGCAAATGACAAGCGGTGCATCCTGCTGCCATTTGCTTCAGTGCAGACAGCGTCATCACCTGATTGGGAAAACGCTTGATAAAGTCATCCGCCGTTTTGTCGAATCCTTCGTGTTGCTCAATCATTTCCTCAACACGCCTGGGAGCCTCTGCAAGTAGATCGGGAATGAGATCGGTCTCAGGCAGATTCTTCCAGTAACGCACCGGCATTTCGCTTTTCATCATCTTAATCTTGACGCGTGCGGGATTAAAAATGCTCGCGTAATAAGTCCGCCACAGTTCTTCCAACTCATCTGGCTGCGGCGTCTGACTCCGCGACACGCCACTGCCATACTCCAGACTTTCTTGATTCCAGGTGACGCACTCATCTGGGGTCAGGATCGTCCAATTCATCCCCGAAAAGCGGCGTGAAAAGAAGGGTGCAACACGGCGTACGATGCGATGGTCGGGTTGATGCCAAGCGACAAAGAACTCCTGGTCGTCCTGAACTACTTTTCGGAACCGAACAAACGCCTTCATTTTGTGCGCGTCTCGCCGCACTTGCTTTTCCATCTTGGTCAGCTGAAGTACATCGTCGTCCGTTTCGATTTCAAGGAGGTTCCTTTTTTCATTTCTGATCCTCCACAAGGTCCGAAAAAGCAGATCCCAACGACCTGCGGCACGATGACAACCGGCGGACTCAGCCAAGGAAAGGAAGCGACTCGGAACACGAAAACTGGATGGAGCAGTTGGGGCCTGCCGCAGTGCCGGGTCCTCTGCAAATAACGCCTGTTGGCCGTCATCTTCAAACAACTGCACTTCACTCGGTCTTGTTGCATTCGCAATTAAAGCCCTTGCAACCGCTCGCCAGTCGTCGAAGTCTTTGATGGTAATCGCTTGCATAACAACCCGCTGAAACGTTCGCTACAACTCGCCGCGTAGGGCTGCGTCAAAGGTATCAAAGAAATCAAGTTGCTTCGCCGGTGGCGTGATCAACCTTTGAAGATCAGCCCGATCCAGATCGGCGAGTGCCGGATTGTAGTCCTCTGTAATCACAAACGACTTCGCCCGCTTCCACGCGACCCGCAGTTTTTTTAAATCGTCGGTGCGAATCCGCTTGTGTCGACGAATCGACAAGATCCGCTTGACGCTGCGTGCGCCGATTCCCGGAACCCGAAGCAACTGTTCGCGCGAGGCGGTATTCACATCAACGGGGAAATAGTCACGCTGCTGCAAAGCCCAGGCAAGCTTCGGATCAATCTCGAGGTCGAGATTCAGATCTTCGCGAACGACAATCTCATTTACCTCAAATCCATAAAAGCGGAGCAACCAATCAGCCTGATACAGTCGATGCTCGCGGATAAGCGGCGGGCTCTTTCCTGGCAGCAATGAATCAGCGTGCGGAATCGGGCTGTAAGCCGAGTAGTAAACGCGACGTAGATTTTGCCCGGTATACAACTCACTTGCTGTTTTCAATATCTCGTTATCAGGCGTAGCAGTTGCTCCTACGATCATCTGAGTGCTCTGACCGGCGGGTGCAAATCGGGGTGGTTTCATTCCCTTTTTCTGGTCACTTTTTCGCTCGTCGATCTTCTCCTTGATGCCGGTCATGGCTTCCACGATCTCAGGTTTCTTTTTTTCCGGGGCCAACTGCTTTAGATCAAGCTCGGTCGGCAATTCGATATTAACGCTCAAACGGTCTGCCCACCGCCCAGCGTCTGCCATCAACTCTTCGGCTGCCCCGGGAATCGTTTTTAAATGGATATAGCCACCAAAACGATGCTCCTTTCGCAGTTTCTTGGCTACCAAGGTCAACTGCTCCATCGTGTAGTCAGAGTTCTGGATGATGCCGCTGCTCAGAAAAAGACCCTCGATGTAATTTCGTTTGTAAAAGTCCAGAGTCAGATCGACAACTTCGTCGACCGTAAACCTCGCCCGGGGCGTCTCGCTCGTCACGCGATTGACACAGTATTGGCAATCGTAGATGCAGTAATTGGTCAGCAAGATCTTAAGCAGCGAAATACAGCGACCATCGGGGGTATAGCTGTGACAGATCCCCATCCCCTCGGTGCTGCCGATCTGACTTCCTTTTCGTGTCGACTTGGAGCCGCTGCTCGCGCAGGAAGCATCATATTTGGCGGCATCAGCAAGAATTGCCAATTTCGAATCAAGGCTTTGATATCTTTCCGATGCCAATTCACCGTTCCTTTTAACGTGAGCTTAACCTGGGACGACTGCCGGGTACCCTTCGCCCACTCCTTATCCCTAGCCGACTCATTGAGCGGTGTACCGGCAATATGCTGGCCATAGGAGATGCGACAGCTCAATATTATCAAGTGTGAACCAGCCCCTACGAAATTCGCTCCCGCCCGCTCAATGAACCGTTCACCGCCATCGCTCACAACTCAACCGAACGCTGAGAAAAATGGACCAAAGCAAAGGCCCGAGCGATGGCCACCTTTTGCCAGGCCTCATCCGGACTCTGAATCAACGTTCACAGGCCGAAACCGAGATATCAACGGAGTAGCGACCTTTTGAATGACTCGGTAGCCCAGGATGACGCGGTAGCCCAGAATGACGCGGTAGCCCGGCTAAGAACGAGGCGGACCAGGCAGGGTTACGCGGCAAACCATCTGAACCTGAATGGAATTGGCGTTCAAGGATAGCGGGTAGCGGAGATCGCGGGCGGGCAGGAAATCAGAGTCCCGGCGATCGGCAGCAGCAACATCGCCAGCACACCTCCAATAGGCGGCTCTGCCGCAGGGTTGGCAGCGCGAAGCACAAAACACGCATACAGGGTGGGCCCCCAAACGCACGCTGCCAGGCATATCGCACAACAGCGAGCGAAGTTATCTCCGCGGGCAATGGGCAAAACCAAACACGCCATCCCAACCCCAAACGCCATAAACCCACCACCAACGATTTTCAGGATGCAGTAGATAACGGTTTGCAGGCCTACCGACACATCAGGCCAACTCGTCTCAGCGACGACGACATGATATTCCCGGTACTCATGAAAGACAAAGAGGAACAAGATCCCAGATTGTATCCCCAGCAACGCGGAAACCACGACCAGCGATACACCCATTCGATGTCTCAAGCGATGGCGTTGATCCATTTCATAATCCCTGACTCTTGATTGATTCCGCAATCGACAATACGGACTTATAAAACACGCGTCGCCCAGTGAAGCTTGCCGACCTTCCATGGCTCGGGACCCAAATCTTGCTTTCGTCTATGAGGCAACGGCAGCGAAGCCCCACCGAAACCCTAACACCAACGAATCGCCAATGACTGGTGGAAACTCGATCCCATACAAGTTCGCCCCTATTCCATAAGGTTCCTGCCTCACCTCGCTCCAACCAAGCGTTGATGACGCGAAGGTTCCTTTCGAAAGAGTTGAGCATTCAGTCGGTAGACAATGCGACATTCGCCAACACGATGCCCTGCAAAATCTGGCTAAGAATTTAAATACAAGTCGGTGGCGGCATTAAAACGCCGCCGACTGTTGAGCCTGCAACCGCAAAAAACCCAAAACGTCAGCCGCCCGTTTGCATCGCTGATCTAGAAGCAAAACCACCACTCCAAACCAGCAATGCAGTCCATCGGATCGCTGAGTATCGTTCGTTCACCACCAAAGTGACTCCCGAAACGCCGCTTCCGTGGCTGACACACGAAATTGTGTGTGAGCTCGAAGATTTAATCCATTATTCACTCCGCACTGCTAACCAAATCACAATCCACAGGATGCCCAACTTTCAGAGACCACGCCGAGGCCAAAACAGTGTGAATATGAATAGATCCCAGTCGGCTGATTGCCTCCTCGCGGATTACGCGACGGTCAGCTAAAAACCGCCGAGCAAAGCGACACCAGATGAATTCAAAGTCGCCAGCAAACCGCTCATTTCCCGAAAGTTTACGGAAATCAGCATGGCAAACTTCCTGCCAGCAACGCACTGACGGAGCCAAAAACATTGCGTCTTCATTCCGTGAAAGCTCATGACGGCCCCGGCCTGAATAACCGACAAACCATGCTCACGTCGCAAACGTTTCACTCTCCCTGACGCGTCATTTGAGCAATCAATCAAATTCGCCGTATACAAGATGGATAACGAAAAATGAAAATCGATCGAGTGAACTCCACTTCGCATCTCAAATGATAGGCAGATGCGTTTCTCGAAGCATTGGCTGTCGACACAGGTTTTGCCCAAGATCTTAAATCGATCACAACCACAGATCAGATCATTGCCACTTGGGAAGAAGGACGTAACAAAAGATGGCGAACTAGTGACTCACACACTGGAGCTAAAGCAGGGTACCGGTGAAAGCGTTTACGAACAGCAATGGGAAACTACCAATGCCACCAACACCCTCATCGCGCGGTCGGAAGCGAAACTCAGAATAGAGCGAGCAGGCAAACGAAAGCTTGCCTACAACTACAAGGAGAGCCGACGACTGCGATCGAATGTGAAATCTCACGATTAGCGTCCATCCGAATTGTCAGTCGTCATTCAACGGATCAGCAACCAAATCTACACCTGCACGAAACTCGACCAGTCGATGTGGATCTGGTGAAAGGTCGATGGCGAGTCAGTCGTCGTGAACGCCTCTCGACTTGATGTTCTGTAACCTCTCTTGAAAACCTATCCCGGCGTTCATGATCACCTTGGCAGTGAAGCCTATGGAGCGAGCAATGCAAAACAGAACATCAAAAGAGCTGGCAAACTTAGCCCGACAGGCACCGTACTGGTGCACGAATGGACCAGTCTTCCTCTCGATGCCAAACCAGAGCACGCATTCGAGGCACGCTGGGTTTTCAGCTACAGCGTCAAGCACAAGGCAATGGTCAAGCGATATCACACATCAACTGGCGTGATAATGACTGGAGTCCTTGTTAGGAACGATGGCGATAAGGTGCTTTGGGAACGGCCCGGGAAGGACCGGCCGGAACCATTCACGAATTATGTCAATTCGGTTTTTCGGAAACTGGTGTCTTTCAACACAAAATCATCAGTCGTTCAATCAACGGCGTCCCGACCAGCGACGCAGCACAATTGATCATTCTGAAGCAGCAAGATTAGGTTGCCGCCCAAATCGCAAACAACTTGGACGTCCAACAATCACTTAATGCCAGCACAATGGTCCGATTAATTTCAGTGGGAAGGCTGCAAGATTCCAGCAGCCTGACCAAGGATAATCAACACCTGAAGAAGCACCGCAAATGCGCGCCGAGGCTTCCGTAGAGGACACTTGGTTGAGGCGTGCCCTGCACTCCGGATGGAATATTGGAATCGTACCGCGATAATGCGACACCTTACCAACCCACCCAAATCGCTAGCGTCGCGGACCAATCGCGCCCCGCAAACACTCCACGTTGGACCCCGTGTCGCCTGCACTTTTCGGCACCCAATACACTTTTCGGCACCCAATACACTTTTCGGCACCCAATAATCGGCTTCAAACAGGGGTCCGCGATGCTTCTGCACGCTACCAGCCCAATTCCTTTCTCAAACCACCAGCTCGACAGAAACCGTCAACTTTCTTTCTGTTTTCGAATTACCGGACAGTACGGTGATTCGCGTTCGTCATGACCGAAACCGATCACAAGAAACTTGGAATTCGAGTCAAACTTGGAATTCGAGTCGCAATTTTATTATATTTGCACGCACCATGAGCGATCGCCACTCCATCCCTTCCCGGAAACGCAATCGCCGAGTGGATGTTGAATGTACGTACGGGAACGCAGCGAAAATGACTGACACACCGGAGCAAGCAGCAAAGTTCACTGCCGCGTTAGAGGATGCCAAATCCAAAGCCCACGAATCTTCTTCGGATTTACTTGAAGTTCTCTATGTGGAGCTGCGCAAACTCGCTGAATCTAGACTTGCAAATGAACCGGCGGGGCAAACGCTTCAGGCAACCGCATTGGTTCACGAAGCTTATATTCGAATCGCAGGCAAAGACGATAAGCAACAATGGAATAGCCGCGGTCATTTTTTTGGAGCGGCTTCAACTGCAATGCGACGCATTATGATTGAGCGAGCGCGACACAAGAAGACAATTCGAGGTGGAGGCGATTGGACTCGAATCCAACTGAATGACTCCGAAGAAAAGTGGTTACCTCCCGCAACAGAACTGCTTGCCCTCAACGAAGCACTCACGAAACTAGAAGCTGACCATCCGCGCAAGGCTAAAGTAGTGGAACTGCGATTTTTCGCGGGATTAACAAATCGCGAAGTGTCTGAAGTCCTGGGAATCTCAACGTCAACTGGAGACGAAGACTGGCGATACGCAAGAGCGTGGCTAAAAGTCGCTATTGATGGCTTATAAAATTCAAGCAACTTACGCACGCTCGCTGATCCAGATCCCGAACCGATCGAGACATTTCGGCCAACGGTCAACTCGGCAAATGAGAAGTCACCTAAGATCGCAAATTGGTGCACCCCAATGCCACCCTTGAACGAAGAAGACATTTTTCGACTTGCGGCCAAAATAGACTCGCAGCTGCTTCGAGAACTGTACCTCGACCAAGTCTGCGGTGAGAATTCCGAAATGCGTCAGCGTCTACGTTTGCTCAGGAATGCGGACGGGAATGATTCGAAGCTGCTGGGGATCATCGGCGAAGCGAATGATCCTGAAACGCAAACCATTCCAAACCCTTGTAAAAAGATCGAGGCCGAAGGTTTCGAGATTATTCGAAAACTTGGCGAGGGCGGCATGGG
>JBMYRF010000048.1:0-31803 GCA_049602075.1 Rubripirellula sp. | reverse complement strand
GGGATCGATTGCTTGACCTACTGCGTGATGAATAATCACCTGCATCTGGTCCTGCGCAGTCGTCCCGATGTCGTGGCTTCCTGGAGCGACCAGGAAGTCGCCCGACGCTGGCTGCGTCTATTTCCCAAACGGCGAAGCAGCGAGGGACCGCCTGAACCGGCCGATCCTGAAATCCAGATGATCGTCAGCCAACCCAACTTGCTGGCGGAAATCCGCCGACGTCTCAGTGACCTCAGTTGGTGGATGCGCTGCACGGCTGAGAACATCGCGCGGCAAAGTAACCGGGAAGATGAATGCACGGGCCATTTCTGGGAGGGGCGTTATCGTTCGCAGGTGATTCTGGACGAATCTGGCTTGCTGGCCTGTGCGGCTTACGTTGACTTGAATCCGATCCGCGCAAGGTCCATCTTGCGAACTGCTAAGCGTAATGACTTGGAGTGGATTTTTTGAAAGTTGCCGGTACTAGGCTCTCGCTGTGGACCAGATGGCGAAACACTCTGCTGCCTTGGTCTGATTTGCATTGTTGGCGGCCCACTCCCCTCGACGCGACCACGCCTGACGTCAACGTCCATGCATTCGCGTGGGAACCTTCACGCTGGTTACGCTTGGCTCTGCAATCGATTCTTTTTTGCACCGGACATTTGTGCATTGCACCTAAACGTTATCTCAGCACTCAAACCAAAAACTTTTTTGGCAAAACAACCTATTTTACCATGATTGTCGGAATCATCGTCTGTTATTGGGAACACATCTTTTCGAGACTGGCCCAAAAGTGTCGGTATTGACGGATGTTTAGTGCCTTCGCGTCGATCGACCTTGCGTCTTTCGCATTTGCGATCCGCTCACGACGGACCCCCTCTCCAAACGGTGGTTCGAATGGCGAACAAAGGGTGATTGAGTAGCGTCAGGGGACTCTTCTACGCGGAAAATATTTGTCTGTTTTATGAACAGTCATATACTTCCAGCCTATTCAATTGGGTCGCTGCCCATGACCGATCTCTTTCCCTTAGGTCAAGACAATGCAAATTCGCTTTCGCGAGCTACTGAGCCGCCGGCCTTCCGATCGTAAGCAAGATAGACGGCAACGGCACATGCGTCGCACGCGACGTCGTGTTCGACTTGAGTCTCTCGAACAACGGATCACCATGACCGCATCAAGCGGAATGGAATCATCGGCCGGTTTGTTATCAGGCTTCGATGCTGCATCGAGTAACGCTTCTGCCACTTCCAACATGAGGGCGGATTTACCAGAGCAGGTATTTGCGCCTTACGTCGATACCACACTATGGCCACCATTCGACTTCGTCGAACTCGCCAAAGACGAGGGAGTGAAGTATGTCTCGCTCGCGTTTGTAGTTGCAGATCCGGCAACGAGTGAGCCAAGTTGGGGTGGTTACTACAGCGTTGAATCTGGTTACCGCGGCGATCAAATCGATGCGTTAAGGGAGCTAGGTGGAGAAGTCATGGTTTCATTTGGCGGCGCTGCAGGCACGCCCTTAGCAGGAGCCATCACCGATGTTGGTGATTTGACTCAGGCTTACCGAACGGTCGTGGATCAATACGACCTCACTTGGATCGATTTTGATGTCGAAGGATCGTGGGTGGCTGATGAGGATTCGATTGACCGTCGGTCACAGGCAATCCGGAATCTGCAAGATCACTCTGCAGCGGATGGTAAGCCTTTAGAGGTTTGGTTTACCCTGCCCGTGCTCCCAAGTGGATTGACCGATGATGGCTTGTATGTGGTTGAGTCGGCCTTACATCACGGCGTCGATATTGGCGGGGTCAATATCATGGCGATGAATTACGGTGATTCCCCAGCTCCGAATCCGGAGGGGCAAATGGGCGATTACGCCATTCAGGCAGCTCAAAGCCTGTTTGATCAAATGCGTGTGGCGTACGCCGCGGCCGACGTGGAAGTCACTGATGACGAATTGTGGAATCTTGTCGGAGTCACTCCGATGATTGGGCAGAATGACGTCTTGTCGGAACGGTTTTACTTAGAGGATGCGGAAAAACTTTTGACCTTCGCGGATGAAGTAGGTTTGGGTTTTCTCTCCGCATGGTCCGCGAATCGCGATGCGCCCTGTGACACGTTTGGCCAACTGGCTTGGAATTGCAGTGGAGTGCCCCAGGAGCCTTTTGAATTCTCCCAAATACTGGGCCAATTTACGAGTAATGAGGGCATTGGCGGTGGTGAAACGGATGGCACCCATGATGGCGAGGATCCTGAAACGAACCCGTCAGGGTCCGATGATGGACTGCAGGGGAACGTCTTTCCTGTCAATCCTGCCGGACCTGATATCGTGAATTTCAATGCAGCGGAGGATCGACTCGATTTTGGGGACATCTCCGTTCACAACCTCATCGTTGGGAAACTAGAGACGGGAGAAATCGCCATCGTGAACCCGTGGGCTTGGACTCCCGAATACCAGGTCATTCAGGATCATGCTTTTACCGATTTGAGCATCGAAAACTATGGCGTGGTTGGCAATGAGCATTTGCGTCAGGATCTCGGCGGTGCTGTCTCTTGGGAATTGGGCGTTGGCCCGCGGGAAGCAGATACGGTCTACGTTCGTTCGCATGAATACGGCGTGCAGGAACGGGTAGATGATTTTGATCCGGCAACGACAAAGCTCAGCTTCCTTTATTTTGGAACTCGAGAGCGGCTGAGCGTGGAAGACACGGTGGAAGGATTGCTGATTTCGGTTCAGCCCACCAACCAAAGTCTGCTGCTTACCGGGATCTCGAAGAGCGATCTGATTCCTGCCAACATCGAGTTTCATCACGACCAAATCGTGGAAGATCAGTTGGAGGTGCATTTCGGATTCACCGTCGATGAATTAACACTCGTCAGCCGGGAAGGATTGCTGACTCCGGCAGCGCCGGCAGGACAAACCACTGACGGATACCAGACGCGTCCCGGGAGCAGTAATTCCCATGATCATGGAGACCATGATCATGGCGGTGGAACAGATTCGGCGATGCCTTCGATTTCAGTCGCTGATGTGGTGGTCAGCGAAGGAAACCCTGGTCACGTTTCCAGTGGCGCACTTTCGACGCTGGGGAATCAGATCGTCGACGAGTCCGGGGTGGCTGTTCGTCTAGCGGGTGTCAATTGGTTTGGTTTGGAGACGACCAATTTCGCTCCTCATGGTTTGTGGAGCAGGGGGTATGTCGAAATGATGGACCAGATGAAGGCAGAGGGGTTCAACACCATTCGACTACCATTCAGTGATGAACTTTTCGATCCTGGCAGTATGCCCAATGGGATCGACTTCAGCCAGAATCCTGATCTGCAGGGACTTGCTGGGATCGAGATCATGGATCGGATCGTTGCTCAAGCCGATGAAATCGGAATGCGAGTGATTTTAGATCATCATCGTTCTGAGGCAGGGAATAGCGCTAATGAATCTGGGCTTTGGTATTCCGACAAATATCCGGAGTCGGATTGGATCACTAACTTGACCGCGTTGGCAAGGCGCTACGCAGGTAATCCATCAGTCGTCGGAATCGACTTGCACAATGAGCCTCACGGCAGTGCAACCTGGGGGGATGGATCGGCCAATGACTGGCGTCTGGCCGCAGAGAGGGCTGGCAACGCCGTCTTGGCTGCAAATCCAGATCTACTGATCATCGTCGAGGGTGTCGAGACGGCATCGTCCGGTTCTTACTGGTGGGGAGGAAATCTTTCCAATGCTGGCGAGGCACCGGTACGATTAAACGTTCCGAATCGCCTTGTGTATTCTGCTCATGACTACCCGGCCAGTGTTTATCAACAGCCGTATTTTAGTGACCCGTCCTATCCAGGCAACCTAACCGAGGTTTGGAATCAGAACTGGGGTTATCTGTTTCGTGATGGGATCGCCCCCGTATTGTTAGGTGAGTTTGGAAGCAAGCTGGAAACAGAAAGTGATCAGCAGTGGTTGGATACCATGGTGCGGTACTTGCAAGGAGATCTTGATGGTGACGGGGATAACGACCTGGCGACTGGGCAGGAAGGCATCAGTTGGACCTACTGGTCATGGAATCCAAACTCCGGCGATACAGGCGGTATTCTGCAGGATGACTGGCGAACGGTTCATGAGAACAAAGTGGAGCAGTTGAGATCTGTGCAATCCGAATTCGCGGGAGACTCCTCGACCGTTGCAATGGTGACGGTCAGCCTGTCCGCGGCAGCGACAAAAACGGTCACGGTGGAATACTCAACTGCCGACGGTGATGCAGTCGCGGACAGTGATTATGCAGCGACCAGTGGGATACTCGAGTTTCTTCCCGGCGAGGTGTCAAAAACCCTGAAAGTTTATGTGAATCCGGATCGTTTAATTGAGTCGGATGAGAAGTTTACATTGAACCTTGCAAATGCGAATCACGCGTCCCTGAGTGATGCAAGCGCAACGGTCACCATCCTTGATGATGACGCAGAGCCTGCATTGCCTGTGCTCAGTATCAGCGATGCGAACGTGACCGAGGGGGATGCTGAAAGTACCTCGATGGTCTTCACGATCGCTCTGTCCGATATTGCGATGGAGGATGTTACGTTTGACTACACGACGATTTCAGATTCCGCGGTTGCACCGACAGATTTCTTGCCGACGACCGGTTCCTTAGTAATTCCGGCAGGTCAAATACAGCAGTCCATCACGGTGGTGGTGAATGGCGATGTGATCGAGGAGGGCAGTGAATCATTTCAAATTCAATTGAGCAATGCAGTTCATGCAACCTTAGGTGATGCGAATGCCACGGGCACCATTGTCGATAACGATCGCACGATGGTTCCCCCAGGATTCGCCTATCGGACGACCGATGACTGGGGAAGCGGTTTCAATGGCGAGATTACGTTAACCAATCGTGGGGAGGAGGCGTGGTCAGGATGGCGTTTGGAATTTGATTGGATTCACGAGATCAATCAGGTTTGGAATGCTCTGCTGGTGGAATCCGCACATGGCAGTTACGTGATTGGTAATGAAGCTTGGAATGGCGTGGTGGCACCCGGACAGAGCGTGGTGATTGGTTTCGGAGGAAGTCCGGGTAATGTTTCCACAATCCCGTCAAATGTTTATGTCAATGGAGTTGCAGTCGATACTGGGCAAAGCATGCCAACCGTTTCAATCTCCGATGTGAGCCTTGACGAGGGAGATTCCGGTGTCAGGGTTGCCAATGTCATGGTCTCACTTTCGGAAATCGTTGGCGAAGACGTCCGGGTGAGTTACACCACGCAGGATCAATCAGCCGTAACTGGCTCCGACTATGAACGCAGCACGGGGACGGCGATCATTCCCGCAGGCAGTCGATCGGCAGTGCTCTCACTGAATATCCTGAGTGATCGCGAAGTGGAAATGGATGAAACCTTTACGGTGGAACTCTATGCACCACAGGGCGCCGAGATCGCAGGTGGTGTTGCGACCGTGACAATCCAAAATGATGACCAAGCACCGGCCAGTAATTCTGCGGAGTATCGAACTGTCAGTGATTGGGGATCAGGGTTTACCGGTGAACTGAAGCTGACCAATCGGACAAATCAGGCTTGGGATGGCTGGGAGGTTGAATTCGATTGGGAGCATAACCTCACTCAGTTTTGGAATTCCAAATTGGTGAGCCACGAGGGTGAACACTACGTAGTCAAAAATGAATCCTGGAATGCAAGAGTAGAGCCCGGGGCAAGCGTGACATTTGGCTTCAGTGGGAACCCGGGGAACGTGGTGACGAGCCCACGTAATATTTTGATCAACGGGGAAAGTACAGGTCGAAATGAAGACTCAAACGATGATGCCATCGAAGTATCGATCAGTGATGCCGCCGTGCTGGAACCAGATGCGGGCACCGGAGTCCTCGCCTTCACAGTCAAGCTGTCGAAGGCTGTTCCCGCTGGACAGGAAACAACCTTGGACTTCTCCACAAAACCCGGAACGGCCTCCGCCGGTGATGACTTTGTGTCCGCCCAAGGGACATTACAATTTTTACCCGGCGAAATCGAAAAGATGATCGAAGTCTTAGTCAAAGGGGACAAGGTAGTTGAATTGGACGAGACCTTTGAAGTCGCGCTAAGCCAAATCGCGAATGGCATTTTGGTGGATGCAAATGCCATCGGCACAATTCAAAACAATGATTCCGAAGCCTCGCAGGGTGAGATTGCCTGGAATGTTTCCAGTGACTGGGGCACTGGTTACGTCGCATCCCTTGTGATCACCAATCGTAGTGCGGAAACGTGGAACGACTGGGAGCTCGAATTCGATTCACCACATGAGATCGTGAACATTTGGGGTGCCGAAATCGTGAGTCATGAGGGCACCCGTTACCGTCTAAGGTCCTTACCTTGGAATCGTTCTGTTGCACCTTCTGGGACCGTGGAAATCGGCTATCAGGTCGATTCAAGTGGTCCACTTCAGCCGATCAACTTTAAATTGAAGACAACCTGATCACCCCGAGCTTTTATTGAGCTTTGACTTGGTGGCATTCATGCCTATCACCTGAAGGTTGAGAGTGTTTTTATAATAAGTTTGGAGCGAGGCCTTCCTTGACCCTCTTTGATTCTGCCGGCGGTCACGTTGTTGCGAGAGTCACTGGCCACGAGGAGGCCCTGCAAACACATGGGCACGGGCCTGGACTTGGATGCGCTGCGGTGGGGAAGCTGTTTTTGTAGGGTTCCTTTCGCAGGCGAGGGCAGCGCGAAACCGGTGACCGATTTTAGCAGTGACGGTTACCGACTACCGATAGAAGCGGCATAGGAATATGCCTGCTGTGGCAAGACAACGACAATGTTTTCAGTCGGTGGTGATGCAAAATGGTTGGTAAAATATGGTGTTTCTCGAACCGATTCAGCGGGGGTGTGCGGCAGTCGCTTTCCGCATGCCTGGGGGCTCTGTGGTATGCATGCGAATTTGCTTGAGTGGTGTGACGATTCCGATGGCATTACCCGTGTATTCCAGGACGGATGCTGGAACCTCACCGCCAGGTACCGCAGTTCGTCGTATCTTGGCAGGCCAGTCACGAAGAGCCGCAGCGGCGACCTCAGTTTCCGGGGCCCCTAGTTGCGTTCAGCCCGCCAAGTGGACGGAAGTCAAGCAGTAACCAGAAGACCATCCAAGCGAAGGCGGAGTCATAGCGGACAGCTTAACGTCTCGAATCGCAGTCGACAGAATCCGATAGGTGTCTCGCAACATCGACCGTTATTCTGGAACGCCCCCGTTTTTAATCCAAGTGTTATGAGAGTTCGGTTTGGGTAATCGATAGGGTTTCGGTGTGCTGATGGAGTGGAGGCGTAGCCGGAACGGAATCATCACACCGACGCACGAACTCATCCGGAGGTAGGCCGCCAAGAGAGCTGTGTGGTCGATAGCCGTTGTAGTCCTCCCGCCAAGCTGCCGCATGGGCGCGAGCATGCCGTGCACTGTCAAATTCTTCCAGGTTTAATAACTCGTCCCGTAGGCGACTGTGGAAGCTCTCGGCATATCCATTTTGCCATGGACTCGCAGGTTCTACGTAGAGTGTCTTGATCTCCAGGAAGCTCAGCCATTGCTGGATTGCCTTGGCGACGAACTCAGGGCCGTTATCACTCCGAATACACTCGGGAACTCCATACATCGCGAACAACTCCGCTAGGCGATTGATTACATCTTCACTGGTCATACTTCGTCCCACGTCTAGCGTGATACAACACCGTGTGTATTCATCAACGATTGAGAGCCACTTCAGGGAGTGACCACTCGTCGTACGATCGAAGATAAAGTCCCAGCTCCAGATGTGATTGATTCGCTCCGCCCTCAAGCGGTGGCAAGCATTCTTGGAATTGCCCTTTTCTCCCTTTTTCTTACGCTTTTGACGTACTTTCAGGCCTTCTGCTTTCCAAATGCGATACACGCGTTTAAAGCTAACTTGAAACCCCTCAAGGCGAAGCAACCTGGTCATCTGACGATAACCAAATCGCGGACGTTGCCGAGCCAGTTCATGTAATCGCTTGCGGAGACACGCCTCGTCACTCTTCTCACGACGACGGTAACGGACACTGGTTCGCGAGAACCCAATCCCTCGACATGCCCGACGCTCAGAGACCAAGAATTTCCGTCGCAGTCGCTTAACGGTCTCGCGTTTCTGTGTCGGGCTTAGTCGTTTCCCTGAAGCGCTTCCTTTAGCATCGACTTATCAAGCTCTGCTTCGGCCAGAAGTCGCTTGAGGCGAGCGTTCTCTCCTTCGAGATCTTTCAGCCTTTTGGCTTCTTCACTCTTCATGCCTCCGTACTGATTATGCCATCGATGGAATGTCGCTTCGCTGACTTCCAAGGTCTTAAGTACTTCCTCGATGCTCTTTCCGCCATTGAGCATCACTTCAGCATCACGCAGTTTCTTGACGATCTGCTCAGGGCTATGTCGCTCGTTTCGCTTCTTCATCTAAGAGTCTCCTCCCCCGTTGTTGGGCTTTAGACTCTCGTAACATCTGGATCAGATTTTGGCGAGCACTCCAGACCAGTGAATGCCTGAAACTTCATGAAAAGCTCAACCTCAGTATTCGGACCAAGCATCGCAACATCACTCTTGTATCTCCACCCCTGCCGCTTATGCAGCCGGCTGTGTTCTTCCGGCTTCGGCTACACATCAGCCTCCAGAACACCGTCGCTTTTCCAACGCCAATTCTCTCGCTCAATCTGGTGCAAAAGCTGGAGGGGGTACTTTGTGATTAAGGACGCTCTTGTGATTTTCTTGGATTACCAATTGATCGTTTCAAGGCTACCAGTGATTTGTATCGATGTAGCTTTCGATTAGGTTGGTCAAGAGGTATGACAATGATCTTGGTCAAATTTGAAAAGTCAGTTCATTCATACTGCAAGTCTAGGTATTCTTGCTGCGGAAAAATTGATCGTTCTTGGAGTGCCTGAGATGGATAATCTCGCTACCCGCGCGACCTTGCCCTTTAAAATTCTGCAGGACATGCAGATTCCGGCCGCCTACGAACGGTCATTCAAAATAGACCATCGTGGCATTTTCGCGAATCGTTACATGTTGGGTTTGCAACGTCGGTTCCTAGGCGTAGCGGTTGACACTGTGCTCGAGCAATTGGGATGCCCAGAAGAAGCACGTGCCGAGATTAAAGGAAGCAACAAAAAGGCCAGCATGGCTGCAATCGGTTGCGAAGAGGCGAATGGTAATTTGACCTATCGCTTTTATCTGGACTATCACGAATATGTCACTGACGAAAGAAAAAGAATCAGCAACGACTTTCGGGAATCCTTACTTGCTTTCCAAGGTTGGAAATGGAATCTGGACGGTATTCATTCCCATCGGAGTGACTATTGGCAACAAATCAACATCTCTAAGATTGATTTGATTCAATTAATTGAGACAACATTGGGATCCTCTTCATTCTTGACGGCGCATATTCAGGAATTGGTTACTTATCTTTGCGCTGACACCAATTGGCTTCCAACAGTTCTGCTTGCCAAAGACACGGAGTCAACACGAAACTCGTTCGATCTAAACTTGTATGAACAGCAAATAAAAGTAGGTGATTTGCACGGATTCCTAGAGCTAATCAGTAACGGCTTTCAGTTGCCTAGCGAGCTACTGCGACAGCTCATGAAAATTACCGGCAATCAGCTTCTCGGTCACATTTCTGCGGGACTTTCATCGCACAAGTCCGAATTCTTAACGGTTTATTTTGATCCTACTCCTTCCTAGAACACCAACTTCGTTGGATTAGGCGCAGGTGACTCGTGCGATCTCAAATGCGTGCTAGCACATACGAAACAGTGAAGGGATGGTTGGACTGGGCGTTAGGTGGCATTATTCGACATTGAAGCCAACGAAGGGCATGCAAACCGTCGGCATTTTCGTGGAAGCCTCATTGCGATTTTTTCTCAGGGCGGTCGGCAGGCCCCGCTCGGCACCATCCGCTGCGCCGCCCCCCCTAGGGTGCTGATTTTCGGCACAAATTGGGGCGGTTTTAAGCTGAGGACATCTAATCAGAATAGCTCCGACGGTTCGCCCAATTTTTCGCGATACATCGCTTTTTATCAATGTGATGATCTTTTGGGCGCTGAAATACCTGCCTCGCCTGTTCTCATTCCTGATTTTATAAAATTTGCGCTTCAGCATGAGTATGAACAAGAAGTACGGAACTTCGGTCCCTATTCGCTCCACCCCACGAAGTGTTGACAAACGTCGCGAGCGTCGGAAAAAACGCAACAAGCTTTTATCCATTGCAAGCATCTTTTGTCCGGGTTCGTTGGGAGACGCGAAAGATCTCAGGAGGTTTTCCGGAGACTTTTTCAATCATTTGAAATGGCTGCCCAACTTCCCGTCGTCATTCGGTAGGCGGTCCAGGAAACCGGGTCAAGTTCGGACGCAACAAAGCTATCATCTTCCGTCCATGGAGCAACTTGAAATCAGGCAAGTTCTCGCGGCGGCAGAATTTGTTCTTGCGGATTCACCGACGGATTTGCAGCTTAGTTTTTCGAACTCGGGTTCCGGTGACGAAATCTTGCTGTCAGACAGTGGCAGTCTTCTTCAGTCGTATTCTGTGGCCGATGGTGGACCATTTGATGAAGTCAGAATCTCTCTGGCAGACTTGTCTAGCGCCACCAGTTTTGAGTTAGGTGTGAATGCGGATGATGGTTTTAACTTTAATGGGTCGGCGGCCTTCCCAATCACTCTGACGGGCTCAAAGTTTGATGACGCTTTGACTCCAAAAACGATCGCGTTATCCGGCAGTACCATCCCAGAAATAACGTTCGACGGTGGACAAGGTGACGATTCGATTCTGGGCAATGCTTCAGATCAGACGTGGTTCATCACCGGTAACAAAGAAGGGTCCGTTTCTCCGATAACGTTTCAGAATCTTGAAGTTGTGAAGGGTGGCACGGGGGTCAACACGCTCGACTACTCGTTGATCACAAATGGCGTGACGGTAGATCTCGACACGGATGACCTCGGCTTCAACTTGACTGGCAGTGGGTTCGATCGTGTGATCGGCACCGGATTCGATGACATCGTTGTGGGCACATCTTCCGACGAAGTGTTCCGCTTGAGTTCAGGTGACGATCAAGCAACGGGAGGTCCGGGCGATGATACGTATGTCTTCACTGATTCGTGGGGAATCGACACAATCACCGAGTCGACGGATCGGACAGCGAGTCCAGGTGAGGACACTCTCGACTTCTCGGAGGTCGATCCCTCGACAGCCATCACAATCTTGATCTCCGACGATAGCATCGTCGCGACAGCAGGGGATCACACGGTGACTGCCGCCCGGTCGATCGAGAGACTTATCGGTAACAACAATACCACTCTCGATTACAGCGGCATCACGTTCAGTGATACAACGGTTGGTGTCTATGTTGATTTGTCGCTGCAATTCGGCACAGGATTCACCTTCCTAGACGGGATAGCCAACCTGATTGGCACGGCAAACGATGATACGCTCATCGGAAACGATCTTGCCAACGACATCAATGCGGCCGCTGGAAATGACATCGTCGACGGGGGACTTGGCCAAGATAATCTGGTTGCGGGTCCGGGGGCTGACACTTTTTCGGTTCGGCGAAATATCGCCTCGATGCAAATCACCGATTCTTCCTTCATTGCCGATGCAGTGAACGAGGATACGCTTTCGGGTTTTGAATCAGCCAAGATGAGAGGCGGTGCGGATGCAAACCAAATCGACGCGAGTCAATTTATCGGAATCAATCCGGAAATGCCTGTCGACATACTTGGCGCCCAGTTTTTGGAGTGGGAGTTGGATCGCGGCATTGGCGATGGTGACACTGCCACTCCAGACATCCAGATTACATTGAGTAGTGGTGCCATTGCGACCGTGGACCTCACCTCCGCGACGACTCTCCAATCCGCGATCGATTTAATCACTGCGGCCCATGCATCACTGACAGCTCAGCTCATCGATGGCGCAATCCAGATCACTGATTCGAGCGGTGGCAGCAACGATTTGACGGTCGAGGATGTCGGCAGCTCGGATGCTGCTGTATTTCTTGGGCTGGTGCCGGCTGGATCGAACACGAACAGTGGATCGGGCAATATCCTGACAGGCTCCACTCTGGTTGGATCCGGCGTTTCACTTTATGGAGGTTCGTTCGTTGATGAACGTTTTGAGACCACTCTGTTCTCGGAACTTAACGGAGATGCAGGAGTTCGGCTTGTCGCGCCAAACTTAAGTTTGTTGCAATCACCTTCCATCCAGCTGAGTGCCCTGAACAACGGGTCTGGCGTCCCATTCAACTCCGGCGATGATATTTCCATCACGCTGCGTGATGGAACCGTCGCGCTATTCGATTTCGGCTCGGCGACCACGATTAAGGAAGTCGTCGACATTCTGAATGCTCATCCGAACATTACAGTCGCCATCGATCCCGACTTGGGCAGCGGGCTGATGGTCAGTGATGAGTATCCGGAGGGCACATCGCTTGTTCATGATTCATTCACGATTGCAGAAGTGGATGGAGGGACCACAGCAAATGCTTTGGGAATTCGCGCCTCTTCCAATGGTAATGGGCTTTTGGGGTCTGCGATCACACAGCCAGTTCCGGGACTGGTTCCAGATATCCGCATCACCGTCAATAGTGGTCGTCAATTTGATGTGTCGCTGAAACACATGCAAAACATCCACAGGATGATTGCGGAACTCAACGGCCTCGGATTCACATTCTTCGAGTTTGCGATTTCTTCCGATGGGCAGTCATTGGTGGTGAGGGACTTTACCTATGCAGGTGGAGCCAATACTTTCAGCATCCAAAATTTGAATGGCTCAAATGCTGCTACTGACCTCGGCCTATCTGCGGCGAGCAATCTTGAGTCCACGGGTCTTGGGGATCAGGAGGCTATCATTCGCGGAACCGCGATTGTATCTGGCGATCGGACGCTTGATGGTCGGTTGGATGCTGACGACTTAATCGGGAGTCCCGGTTCCGATCGAATTTACGCTGGCGGTGGTGCAAACTCCATTGATGGTGGATTGTCGAGCGATGCACTGTATGTCTCCAATGACGCACACCGCACCGAGCTTACACCAACCCAGCTGAATATTACGAACGGTCTAGGTGATGTGACGGTATCCAGCAGCATTAATTCCATCGAAGCCGCCTTCATGGTAGGAGGAGAATCAAGCAACATCATTGACGCATCGACTTTCCCTTTTGCGGTTCAAATCGATGGTAAGGCCGGTGAAGATCAGATCACGGGAAGCGAATTCGGTGATGTGCTCAGTGGCGGACTTGGTGCTGATGAGATCGATGGACGCGGGGGCGTCGATATCTTGGAAGAACGCGCAGATACCAAGTTCATCCTGACGAGCAACTCGCTGGACATGGGCGATGGTGCCAATCAAATCTACCAACTCTCGCTGCCGTCGGTGGACGCTTCCTCCTTCTTCTACTTGCAAGTCGATGACTACAGTTTGGGAAGTGAGACATTCATTGGCAAACGAACCGCTCCCATCAGCTATTCGACATCGGCTAGCGAGCTACAGTCAGAATTACTGGGTCTTTCTTCCATTCCTGCGAATTCAGTTCTCGTAAGCACGTCTGAATCGTCCACAGCCTCAGCGCCGGTTTTCGACATCGAGTTTACGCAAAGTTTGGCCGGAATGCCCATCAATTTGAGTGCCACGTATCGAACAGGGAACCCATCCCCCGCCGGCGCGTTATCGGCTTTCCGAAGTGCGACATCCAATCTAGATACGTTGACCAGCATCGAAGCGGCGACGTTCCTTGGTGGGCCTTCCGGGAACTTCGTCGATGCCTCCGCTTTCGAGGTGGCCGATCAGGATGGGACACCGGGCAATGTTTTCATTGAAGGAGGAGACGGACCCGACACGATCGTCGGCAGTCCCGGAGATGATGTGTTGTTTGGTCAGGGTGGAAACGACTCAATTTCGGGAGGAAATGGCGTAGATCAAATGTTTGGAGATGCTGGGATTGACAGGCTCTTGGTGCGGGCGAACTCACAGAATCTCGTGCTAACCAATGACACACTGACCGATGGCACGACAGTCAACCAAATCAACGGATTTGAAAACGCAACTCTTCATGGAACTTCTCTTTCCGATACGATCAATGCGACAAGTTTCACGGGAGTTGGCGGCAGCACGGATCCAAACGCGTTTCTCGTGAACACAGCTGCTCCAGGTTCAACGCCCGAGTTCTCCATTGGCATTCGACACGCAGAGGCGCCTGCAGTCACACTACTCGGTGCGGAGAGCACTCCACTGTCAGCAGTGTACCCGCTGGGCCTTGGAGACAACTCCACCCAAGGGGCCGCGGACATTTCGATCACGCTGCGCGACGGCACGGTGGTCGGCATCGACGTGACGGGAACAAACTCTATTGCCGACCTGATGAATCGAGTCACTCTGGCACATGCCAATTTGCAAATGACCTTGAACCCAGTTGGGAACGCTCTCGTCGTCGTTGACAGCAGCACGGGTTCAGGAACTTTTACAATCGATAACGCAGTAAATTCCACCGCAGCATCGGTTCTTGGCCTAACGGCGAGTTCAAGCGCCGGCACGATCGAAGGGTCTGCTTTTCCGAGCACCACCGATAATGTTGACTTTGAAATCACGCTTCCCAGTGGAGTGAAGGTCCCAATTGATCTCCACGGTGTACGTACGTTTGATGAAATTGCGGAAGTGATTACCGCTGCGGATAATTCATTGACTGCACGCTTCAACAGCGTCACCTCATCCTTTGAAATTGACTTTGAAGTTGTGTCTGCTCTGACGAGCGACGATATCTTGATCGCGCCAACGGAAACAACACGTGATCTTGGCTTCACCGATAGCTCCACCGCCTCGGGGACACACTCGGGCACATTCAGCGAATTGAGCGATACGCTGAAGCGATATTCGGGTACGCCTTTAGTTGCTGCGGAGGTCGACATCTTCGGCTATGACGGGAACGACGTTCTGACCGGCAGTCCAGGTGATGATCAATTCGATGGTGGCCTCGGCTCAGATACGATCGATGGGACCAGTGGATCCCGTGATACGCTTATTGGAACGGGCCGCGCCAACGCAAACCTCAAACTGGCGAACGGTATTCTGCAGTTTCTGGACCAAGCCGGCGTGGTCACGGAAACGGACACCTTCACGGGTATCAAGGCAGTTTATTTGATCAACGAGGATGATAGTCCAAGTGGGTCAGAAAATGTGATTGATGCCATGTCCTACAGCAATGGTCCAGTGATAATCCAAACGAACGGCGGCGACGTCGTTTGTGGCACTGCCCAAGTAGGCGACAACGCGGACACATTGGTCATTAGCCCTTCGCCATCAGGCACGGCATCTCCAACCCAGATCTACAGTACGGTGGGTCCGGATGTCGATTTGGTCGTTGTTGACGGAGCAACGTACACGCAGGTATTCAGCGCGCCCGCGGCCTGTCAGAGTGGCGGCTCCGGTGGTAGCGGAGGCACTACTGCGGGCAGTGCTACCGTCACTCGTGTTGACACTTCCGGAATCATTTCCCTCACCAGTGATATCAACACGCCCAATGAAAATGTGATTCTGGGTGTCGACCCTACTGGAAGCAGTCAATCCTTCTTTTCGCCGATCAACATTGACAATCTGTTATCCAGTCGCGTCGAAGTGACCAGTAATATTACGGCGAGTAGCATCCGAATCTTGGCAAAAGAAATTGTGATCGGGAGTAACTCGGCTGTTGCACCGTCAAGTCCGATCACGTTGAGTGCAACCCAAGGTTCGATCGAAGTCCACGCGATTGACCATAAAAATTTTGGTTCACAAGCGTCCGGCGCCGGGTTTATAGATAAAGATGATCGCAACGCTACAATCACCGTTAATAACGCTAATATTCTTGCCCAACAGGACATCAAGTTTTCTGCGGCAACTTCAAACCAAGTCGTCCTAGATCAAAATTTGTCAAGAGCTCTTGAGTTTGTTGAATCGCAAGGCAGCGGCAACTTCAACCGCCCAAGTGAAGGGGATTTTCAATCGATAACGGCTGGTTCTGCGGGGTTTTTCCAGGATTTCTTTTCGAACGATTTTTCCTTTCTATTCGCGACGAAGCATCTTACATCAGATGCAAACATTTCGTTTGCATCTGATGTCTTCATCAACGCCGGCAATGAATTTGCGGCCGAGACCGCCGCCACGGTCGTGGCGGATGTCAAGAACCGCCTGTTCAATACATTCGTGGACGTAGCCGCAGCATTCATCTCGACGAGTTCGACCGTTGATTTCAATGGAACACTGGTTACGAATGGGGATGCTGTCTTCAATGCTAGCACTGCTGTCATTAATAAGGTGGAGGCGGACGGTGCGGGATTCCTGGGCGTAAGCTTGGCAACGGGCATTAGTGAAATCAACACCACCACTCGAGCGAACGTGGGTGAACAAGCCGTACTCCAGATCAACGGCGATTTGGAGATTTTGGCGAGCACCTTTGAGGTGAACAGTACTTACACAACGGCGAATGCAGGAGATGACGGGAAAGCTGCTGCTACTTTCACGTTTAGTCGGGAAAATAATGAAACAGTTGCCACCTTGTTAGGAGACGCATTTGTTGGTGGGAGCGTCAACGTTCAGGCAGTAGCAAACAAACCCGATCAAAACACGCAGGTCGATTGGCAGAAACAACTCAAAAAGAATACCCCAGTCCTCCACAAGCAGGCGGGTAAGTTTGCAAAACTTGGAAAGCTGAGTTCGAACTTAACCAATTCAAAGCTTTTTAAAGTAAGGATTGAAGTCGAGCCCACTGCAGTTGGTGCATCAACACGAGTGTCATCTGGCGATACGAAAGAGGTTCAAGACGCAAAACAGAAAGAGGCCAAAGATGATTGGGCCGCATTAAAGAAAGACAAGTATAACCCTGCCAAATGGCCTGATGGACTCGGAGGCTTCGCGAAATCCAAAGTCGCTGACATTAAGGATTGGCTTAAAGAGAAGTGGGAGCAATTTGCTAAAAGAAGGTTCCCGAAGTCTTTTAAGTTCACCTACACCCCACCGAAAAACATTTTCGATGTTGGCGTGGCGGGGGTGATCCACATCGACGAGAACACAGTAAACGCTACGATTGGAAGGCCTGATAGTGCCAGCGACCTAGTGACGGTAGTTGATGCACTTGGGGATATCAAAGTCAAAAGCCAATTACTGTCTCGACCGAGCTTATTCGGAAGCAGTCGCGCCATCAACAGAATCAAGGGCGAAGATAGTTATGTGGATGTCGATCAGCAGGACAGTACCTCAAGTCTAGGCTCGCTTGGGAATTGGGAAGTTTTAACCTCGAAACCTGTTGCAGACTACGGGGTATCTGGAACCGTTGTCTTTGGACAGTACACAAACGACTCTGATGCAAAAATCACCTCAAATACCAGCCTCAATGCGTGGGGTGATATCGAAGTTAATTCTGAAGTTCGAGATCAACGAGACCCCGATACGATCTGGGGACGAAATCTTGCAGCGGTATTTGATTCCAAACCGAAATACAACGCAACGATAACAAGAGACGCCGGTCTCGATGTTTCGCAGGTTGAGGTCAAGGAGGCTTCGAGTGATCGCGTGTTGCTGAGCAACACATCGAGATTGCAGCTCTTGTCAAATTCGTCGACCAACGGCACTGGCACGGACATTTCCCCAGGCGCTACCCTGACGGTCGTCACTGCGTCGGGGACGGAGTTTGAATATGAGTTTGTCAGGGAGGGTAATTCGGCCAGCACGGGACGAACACCAATTATTGTGCGAGATTCGAGTGACCAAAAACTGCCAACAGCCTCCGTCGCCTCCGCTTTGGCAGCGCAATTAAATGCCATCGCTGATGTCACAGCATCGGCGACAGATACTGCCAATCCAAATGTCATTACACTGCTAAGTGCTGCTGGATTGTCGGTGGCGTTCCCATCCGGTGTCGCTCTCCTCAGTGGTGGACTTAGTGAGGTAAACCTTCAAAACGGGGATGTCATCTCCGTCACCGATAGTTTCCAATCGCGAGATCCACAAACGAAGGAATTGAAATGGATTGGGGGTGAACAACTTGTCGACCTGGCAACGACGAACTTCACGAACGCAAGTCTGTGGAGTGAAGAAGATTCGCTGAGTGAGCAGTTGGGTACGATCGGCGGTTACCTGCAGGGCAATTTAGGACTCGACAAGTACCTTTTTAATAGTTGGTCCCAGGCGGTTGCACAGGAGCAAAAGAAAAACTTTGCTGGTGCGGTAACAATCCTGCAGAAGAATCATTCGAGCCATGCAACGATTGAATCAGGTGCTCGAATCAATCAGGGTGATGTTGATTACGACGTCGCCACCAAACGCATCGTTCCACAGCAAACAATGCGTATCGGCGATAGTCATCCAACTCATGGGGGCAGATTAGTTCGTTACGTGGGTTTGGTGGAACTTAACACTTGGAGTGATAACACCGATTTTGGGACAGCTGATTGGTCTGAGGTCACCGCACCGAGTCCCATGACGATCGATCATGAATCGTCACCCGTCAATCTCAAGCCTGGAGACGTGATTCGGGTTAGGAGTAATCTGACCGGCAAGGGAAGAGTCAACCAACCCTACTTATATCTTGGAACCGCGAACACAATTGCTAACCTTGCTGGACAAGACTTTACCGACACGGAGAACTGGCAGCCCATTGTCGACCGGACCGTGGAAGCTGGTCAAACGGCATACCACGGTGACTTTGCAGCTGGCGGTGACAATGTTTATCAGTTCAGAAATGCGTCGCGTACATTGGGTACTACAGTTCCAACTGCAGATTCAATCGCGGTGTCCCCTGATTGGGTCTTGATCGAAAAAGGGGAGGGCGACATTAATGTTGTCGCCAGCAATGTCAACAACGGACTCTACCTCTCCGGTAACTTCACCCTGCCTGAGTTTTCTGTTTTCGCCGAGGATGCAGAGGATTTCGCTGGCTTGCGACGGTGCACCGATTTGGTGAAGACGCTCAGACCATCCTGTGATTTGCGGAACCAACGGAACTTACTCGGTAGCGATGCGGAAACGCTAGCTATTGGCGCGTCAGTGCTTGTAGCTGTCGGCGAGAACAATACTGTTGCGGAAATCGGCAGCGGGGCGCGCGTGGCCGGTGAAAATGTAAATGTCACGGCGGACAATCAACAACAGCAAATTCTCGTGGGCGCCTCCGGTGGGGCCGGCGGGGAGTTTGCAGCCAACGGTGCGTTCAGTGTGTTTTCTTTCACCGATAACACACATGCATTGGTCCATGATCAAGCAATCATCGAGGCCGCTGGACAGGTTGTGCTCTCGGCGACCGATGAGTCGGAAGCTGTCAGCGTTGCTGGTGCGATTGCTCGATCAAAGAAAGTCGGAGTGGGAGCCTCACTTGCGGTCAACCTGCTGACCAGAAATACCATCGCATCTGCGGGGTACTTAGCACCAGATGATGCCTACGTAAGTGATGCCTCGGTCCGAGCAAATGGTCTCAATGTCAACGCCGAGAACTCAGGGTATGTGACTAGCGCAGCGGCTGCTGGTGCAATCGTTTACGAAAGCCCGCTGCCGTCCAGCGATGGCGGTCCTGACGTTGCGAGTCTTCCAACTCAGGACTCAAACGAACAAGGATCGAGCAGAAACGGATTCTTCGATGGTTTCACAGCGGCGGTTGCTGCCGGCTTGAATCAAGTGAACGACCTCAGTGAAAGTGAGCTTCAGTATCTTCAACTAAAACTACCAGAGGCACACGTGGCAACCGGTACGGACATCGGCAATGTTCTGATTGACGCGAAAAATACGACGAAGTTTTTCAGCTTTGCGCTGGGGAGCTCAACCGCCAAGGGCGATTTTAACGGATTGCGGCTTGCCGGCGCCGCCGCTGTCAATCTTGTCGAGAAAGAGATCCACGCGACGGTCGATAACGCCACGGTGACCTACTTCAATGGGGGAACTGGTGAAACCACGTTCGAGGTGAAAGCGGTTGACAAAAGTCTCCTGGTCGCTGCCGCCGGATCACTCGCATTATCACTGACAAGTGACAATGGAACTCCTGACGAGCCCGTGAAGTCCTCTCGCACATCGGGGTCGGTTGGCGTTTCGGTGGCAGTCAATCAGCATACGGGTGACGGGAAGAAGGTCATTGCGAATATTTCGAATTCACGACTGGCCTTAGGTAACCAGTACGCAGTCAAGGTTCAGGCCGAGGACAAGGAGGAAGTCTACGGCGTTGCAGTGGGTGGTGCAGTGGCCACGAACAGTGCATTCCAATTCTCACAGACGAGTTCGAATAATTTGGTGGGAAGCCTAAGTGGCGGAATCACTCTTTCGACATTGTCGAGTGAGGTCGAGGCATCAGTCGACCAGCTGAGCAATGATTGGAGCATTGGCAGTCTTGATGTGAAGGCCGAACAAACCGCCAAGCTGCTGACGTTCGCCTTCGGTGTGTCAGTTGCCTACTCTCACTTACTGGCCGGCAAAGGAGTATCGCTGGCAGGTTCGCTGGGTGTTGGTCTGACGCTCAACAATGTGAAGAATCGCGTGAACGCAAAGGTCGACGAAAGAAATCAAGCGAGAAAAATCCTGGCGAGTGGGACGGTTAACGTTATCGCCGACAGCGATTACGAGATCTTTGCATTGGGGGTTGGAGTTTCGGGTAGTGCTTCACGAGGTTCAGGAGCGAATGTCGCCTTCGGATTGGCCGGATCCGGAGCATCCAATACCCTTGATTCTGACGTTAAAGCGATCATCGATGGCCAAGAGGACGGCTACCTCACGATCCTCGCCACCGAGTCTCCGGTCACCATGTCCGATGGAGTGACGGTCACGGCTACGGACTCTTCTGACATCAAATCCGTTTCGGGAGCTCTCGCCCTCGCGTTCGGATCTTCACAATTCAACAGTAGTGCGAGTGGCGCGTTGGGAGCCGCGATCAGCAAGAATGCTCTCGGCAAGAGTGATGACAGCGCCACGCCCGCGGTCGATGAGCGGAACGAGGTGCTAGCGAAAATTATCGGATTGACAACACACTCGCAGTTTGTCGAAGTCAAGGCAGAAAATGCTCAATCCGTCTATGCACTCGCGATGGGTGGAGCAGGTGCAGGTGCAAAAGCGGGAGGCATTGCGGTCGCGATGGCTGGGGCTGGTGCCGGAGCCGAAAATGTCCGACACCAGCGGGTGCTTGCCACCGTTGAAAAAAGCCCAATCAATACAACGAACCATTTATTCGTTGAGAGCAATGATCAGTCTGTGATCGCTGCCGATGCTGGTGGTGTTGCTGCGACCTTAGCCTTCGTCAATGAGAACGCAATTGCTCCGAGTATTTCAGTCTCGGTTGGTGCCGCCACGGCGGAAAATAAGATCTACACAGACATCGAATCGAGCTTAAAGGATTCGACTGTAAGGGTCGGATCTTTGGCGGTCGATGCCAGGGCAATCAATTCCCCTAACGAGGCGAATGAAGACAAAATTAGTGCTTTCGCGCTCGGTGTTGCCGGTGCCGGCAATTACGCTACCAGCAACGGCCTGGGGTTGACCCTCGCGGGTGCCGGTTCCGCTGCTAGGAACGATGTCGATCAGCGTGTAAATGCGATCGTACAGGATACGTCGGGGACCTACGCCTACCCTATTACCATCGTGAGCCCTTCAGATTCGTCGGTCTCCATCACGAGTGAAGATTCGTCAACTCTCACTGCCGACTCGGGCGGATTTGCTGTCGCGTTGGCGCTCTCCAAAACGGGAAGTTCTGGGGCGCAAATTGGTGGGGCGATCGGAGCTTCCGTCGCGGAAAACAAGTACGGCGGAAAACTGGCTGACGACGAATCAGCCTCCGAGACGAAAGCGAGTTTGGACGGTGCGGCCATTTCATTTACGGATTCACCGGGTACACCAAAACCTGTCATTATCACCGCAGACTCATCCGGTTCGCTGAGTGCAAACGCAATGGGAGCCGCCGGAAATGCCTCGCTATCCGGAAGCACCGCTAATTTCCTGAACCTATCGCTCGCGGGAGCAGGGTCTGCAAGTCATAACGATTTGGCCACGACGGTTGCTGCAGAGATTAACAATGCGGCAAAACTCGGGGCCGACAACCATGAAGTTGGACAATTGCCCTCCCGCGTGGAGGTGAGTGCGATCGATGGCTGGAAGGCTCATGCTGACTCTGGTGGGGTTGCTGTGGCCTTCCTAGGATCACGCGGCTCGACTGATTCCATGGCCACGCTTTCCGGATCGATTGGGGCCGCGATCAGCGAAAACACACTCAGCAATAACGTCCGTGCAAAAGCGAGTGGGCCCTCAACGGAGATTCACACGTCTGGTCCATTGACGATCGTGGCAGATTCACGCCTTGGTGCTTCGAATCGTGAAATCACAATTAGCGCGATCGATTCCAGTCACCAAATTACCGTCACCAATCATCAGTTAGTCGATGGGCAAACCGTCGTCTATCAATCCAATGGGCAAGCACCACTTAATGGCCTCACCAATCGAGAACATTACGTCGTGGAAGTCATTGACGATGACACCATCCGACTGAAAGACACCAATGGTGCCTTGGTGGCCTTGGCTTCAAATGCCACGCCGGGTGCAAACCACGAGATTGTGGGGAAGACAAGGCAAATCCCGATAATCACGGCCCCCGTCGCGAATCGTTTTGAGATTGACAATCACAGCCTCCAAACGGGGGACCAGGTGATCTACCGTCACGCTGGTACCACTCCGATCACTGGGTTGACTGCCGGAGAGAGCTACCACGTTGAACGCATCGATCGCGATACATTCTCACTGATTACGTCAGCGGGGCCTGTCACTGGCCTTGGAACCAGCACGCTTTCAGGCAGCCATGGTTTTGAGCGTTTCGACTTCAAATTGGGTGCGGATGCTTTTGGAGTCGCCGTCAGTGTGACCGCCATCACGGGCCAGGCAAGCCAGTCTGTCTTGACTGGTGCATTGGCAGGTGCTGGCTCCAGTGCCAAGAACAGCAATGCAACGAATACGGAAGCCTCTATCACGGGCGGTGTCACAGTCAAAACCAACAACTCGCCGCTAAATATTTACGCGAGCGATGCCGCACGCTACCGAGCTAATTCAGGTGGTTATGCCTTCTCGGCGAGTTATACGAACGGAGACAGCGGAGTGACTGGCGCTGGTGCCGTGGGCGCGTCCATCTCGGAAAATCTCATCGGACAAGGGAGCACGCACTCTACCAAGGCATTCATCGATAATGTCACCATCTCAGGAGATGTCAGCGAGCTAGTGGTACGCTCTGAATCGACTGCGACACTGGAGAGTGTTGGTCTTGGCGCAGCAGCGAGTGGTACTGCGGTCGACGGCACGGCAGATGCGGATACGTTCAACGTCGAACTAAGTGGCGCGGGGGTAGGTGTTACAAATAAACAGACATCTTCCATCGAAAGCTTCGTCAATCGGACGACGGTCAATGCCTCGGGTGATGTTGCAATCACCGCTTTCGATGCGACCAAGATCCTGGCAGATGCTGGTGGTGCCGCCTTATCAATCAAACTTGGGTTGGGTGGTTCCCAAACCGAAGGACTAACTGTCTCCGCGGGCGCGGCGCTCGCCGAAAACAGGATCAGCAATAAGGTAAAAGCCTACAGCCAAAATTCGGAGATTACGAGTTCTTCCGACATTACCGTCAAAGCGGAAAGCGTCAGTACAATCGATGCGTTGTCTGTCGGTGCTGGAGGCAGCTTTCAAAGCGCTGCAGCAGGAGTGACTGTCAGCGGGGCGGGAGCATCGACGAAAAACATTGTCACCAACGACATTACGGCAGCAGTCGTCGACCATGAGACCGAAGAACGATCGGAACTCGAAATCGGGAGCGATACCAACACCACGGTTGCATCCACACGAGCAGCCGGAAATCTTTTGATATTCGCAACCGACATTAGCAAGATTAAGGCGGACGCAGGTGGTGGTGCTATTACCACATCCGCCGCAGCGGAAGGCTCCGCTCCAACGTTCACGATCGGAGCTACGATCTCCGAGAATGAGATCGCCAACGATACAAATGCGTATGCCACAGGAACGCTCGAGGCGGGGTACAGCTCTCGGTCCGGAAGCATCACCATTGATGCACAGCAGTTGACGTTGATTGAAGCAATCACCGTCGCCGCGACCTTGGGGGTCAACAAAGCTAGTAGAGGCATTTCTCCCAATCTAGTAGGTGGCGGAGCTTCATCCAAGAATTACGTCAACAGCAATGTGCGTGCTCGCACGAAGAAGGCGAATCTGACCGCCAACTCGTCGGCGGATGATGGCAATGTAACCGTGAGTTCCAATGACGATGCGTCAATCGATTCGACAGTGGTTGCGGCGGGAGGTAGTCTTTCTTTCAAAGGAAAGCCGGCTACCGCTGCAGCGATTGGTGTGGCATTGGCCGAGAACTATATCGGTGCTGGCAGCCCCATCGAGGTACTGGCCCTTGTCGAAGATTCAGATATTACCGCCAGCGGTAACATCACTGTTTCGGCCGACTCATTTTCCGAAAAACCTTGGAAAATCAACAGTGGAGTCGGCGCAGGTGCCGTCGTGTTCTCGGGTGCCGCTACCAAATCACTTGCGCTCTCGGGGGTCGGTGCAAGCACCAAGAATGAAGTGCATGCGAACATCAAGGCAAGCGTAGATGGTGGCGCAGTCCCTAATGTCATCGAAGGTCAGAGTTTGACCATCGAAGCCAAAGATCGCTCCACCATTCAATCAACCGTCGCTGGCGTTTCCTTGGCCTTTGCGGCCGCAGGTGGGGTGGGAGGTACGCTGTCCATCGGCGTCGCGCTGAGTGATAACGTCATCAATGTCAACACCGATGCGGAAGTCAAGCAGGTCACCGTCAAGACAAGCGGTGATGTGAAGGTCAAGGCGTTGTCTGATGCCACGATCGAAGCCGTCTCCGTCGCTGTCTCGTTAGCAGTCAGTTGGTCACAAGGAGCGTTCAGCTTCAGTGGCGCTGGTGCAGGGTCCAACAATGACATCACCGGCCAAACCAAGGCGTTGATGGATACCTCAATCGTCAAGGCAGGAACCGACACAAGTCGCTCGGGTGATAATGCAAACGTTCTCATACAAGCTGAAAATATTTCGAGATTGGATGCGACGGTTGCCGCCGTTTCGGGCGCTGCTGCTGTCGGTTCAGGGGGCGGACTCGGTGTGGCACTCGGTGGAGGAGAGGTTGCTAATAATGTTGGGCATGGCGAGAGTTTTCTTGTGGAGGCATTGATCAAGGATACGAATACCGATGCATCAGGTGTGGTTTCCGTGAAGGCACTCACAAACCAAGACATCGATGCTGGGGTCGGTGCAGGAGGACTGGCTGTAGCCGCCACGGGTGGAGCATCGGGGGCAGTGAGCGGTTTCCTTGTCGCCGCGAATAATAAAATTCATGTCGATACCAAAGCACGCATCGATGGCGAGTCAGGAAACTCGACGCTGACTGCGGATCGAATGCATCTTTGGGCAAGAGACGAATCTGCAATCGATGCAACGGTCGGTGCGGTCTCCATTGGTTTCAGTTATGCGCCCGGCTTTGCTGGTGCATTGACCATCGATGTGGCGCTCGCCAACAACGAAATCAGCAGTAATGTCGAGGCCTCTGTCGATTCCTCCACCGTGACAGTCAACGAGCCGGGTGAATCAACGATCGTTGCCGAGCAGAACGCTGAAATCGATGCATTGTCGATTGCTGTGGCCTTAGGTGCTGGCATTTCAACCGGTGGGTTCGCGCTGGCTGTGACCGGCGCTGGCGCTAACTCACTCAACTCCATCACGGGGGACACCAAAGCCTTCCTCAGTACGAGCACCCTGACGAGCGCGGGCGGCAGTCCGGCGGTCAATGACGTCGACTTGACTCTCAATGCCACCAATGCCTCCGATATCGACGCGACCATCGAAGGAATTCCAGTGGCAGTTGGGGGATCTGCGGGAACCGTGGGTGCCGCCGCGTCAGTGCCGATCGGTGCGGCGATCACCGAGAACAAAATTGGATCGGCATCGGACCGCAACGAGGTCAAGGCATACATCGACAATTCCACCGTCACCATTTCAGGTGATCTGGAAGTTCATGCGAACCTGCTTTCAAGAATCAATGCGGGCGTTGGTGCCGGGGCAATGGGAGTCGCTATCGCAGCCGGTGCTGCAGGTGGTGGAGTCGCGGCAAGTGGTTCCGGTGTGGGGGCCACGAATCAAGTGTTCGCGGCTGTCGAAGCGAATCTGACAGGGGGGAGTGGTCGAACGGTCAGTGCGAAAGATATTGATTTGAAGGCCACGGATTTAACGGACATCGACGCCGATGCGGGCGCGGCTGCGTTATCCGTCGTTTTCGGTGGTTCAGGGATCGTTTCGGGCGGAGTGACGATTGCTATTGCCGCTTCTGTCGCCAAAAACGAGATCAAAAATCAAGTTTATAGCTATATCCAGGACTATGATGCCACTGATGGAATCTTGGCCACAGGTGATTTGACGATTGCGACGATTAACGATGCCGAAATTGATGTGCACTCTCACGCAGCGTCGCTCACGGTTGGGGTTCAAGCCAGCGTAGGCGCGCTCGATATTTCGCTTTCCGGCGCGGGTGCAAGTTCGGAGAACATCATCGGCAATGATGTCAGGTCGTATATCAATAACAGCAAGGTCACGACAAACAGTGATTATGATTACCAATCCGACCACGTATTCGCGAATGATGAGCAACTTACAACGAATTCAAAGGTACTTGTGGTTCGCGGTAACCACGAGGGTAGTTCGACACTGACGGGGCAGGTCTATCAATATACCGGTCGAACCTTAACGCAGGGTGAGATTGTTGCTGGTGAACCAACTGCCATCCAGTTGAACGCCCGTCGCCCCGAAGGGAACGGCGCGACTGCTGATGGTGTGGTCTATGATTATGCCTCCAATCAAAACTGGACCCTAATCAAAGACACGGGGACCGTTCTATCAGTGTCAGGTGCGAATGCTGCAACAGTCCTTTCATCGGATAACAGCGACCAGCTGATTTATTTCACCGAGGATGTTGGGACGATTGCGAAACAGGGCGACTTTTATCGCTACATCGGTAGCGCGAAGTACACCACGAGCGACAGCGACATCCTTGCAAATGACCCCCGCGTGCCAGTCGCCATTGATCCCACATCCCGTGTTATTCGCTATCGCACCCCAGGCGATATAAACGTTGACGACATTGACATTGGCACCGCCGATCTCGGTGATCGAACGGAGTGGGTCTATGAGGGGCGAGGGATTATCGCAGCGACGGAAGGTTTTACCGTAGCACCCAAAGCCGATGTCGCATTCAACGATTCGCAAATTGCGAATGGTGCAATCACAGCGGTCGGTCACGGATTACAGGACGACGATGTCGTTGTTTATGAACGGCAGGGCAGTGATGGACTCGATCTTGGCGGCCTAATTTCAGGCAATGAATACAAGGTGCAAGTCGACCCATCCCTTCCAGACGTTGTCCGACTCTATGACATCTCTGGATATGAAGTTTCTATTCAGCCTGGCAATTCGCCTGTGACACTTGTTGATGTGTTACGTGAATCTTCTGCTCCATTTCAAGATAACCATCGGCAAACACTCACCTTCGGCACAACCGGATCAGGCAACTTTACCCTGCAACTTGGTAGTTCCACGACAGCTCCGATCATTTTTTCAAGCGATATGTCGGCGGGGATCCAAGCGGCGATCACCGAATTTGAAAAGTTCGCCGACGTGCAAGTTGAAAAGGTAAATCCGGGATCGACTGATCAAAAATATTATATCTATCGCGTCCCAAATGACGTGTCGGCTATCCAGCTTGCTGAGGCAAGCCCCGGCCCGCAAGCCGCAAGCAATCACAAACTGGTTCCGGTAGCGGAGAATCCAGTCGTGTTCCTCAGCAACGACATTCAGGGAGGCAGTCGTGGTGATCTTTACCGCTACCGTTCTGGGCCCTCCACAAATGCGTTCACCAATCGAGAAACCTGGGAATTCCTGGGGAATAATTTGCAATGGGATAGTCGTCTTCACGTCGATGCATTTGCCACCAACCGAATTACCGCGATGACGGGCGCTACGGCCGGATCCGTCAGCGTTGCGGCGTCGCCGTTTGGGGCCGCGGTTGGAGGAGCAATCGGCGCCTCGGTGGTGCACAACTTGATCGGAATTGATTCGGACAAAAGCAATCCACTCTCCGCACAAGTGCATAGCTTCATTGAAGCTAGCACGATCAATGCAGCTGGGCGAGTGGATGTCCTTGCCACCCAGGTGGATCAAGTTGACTCCGTAAGCTACGCAGGGGCCGTAGCCGTTGCTGTTGGTTTGGTGGGGGGGGCCGGTGCGGGTGCAGGTGCCTCGACAAAAAGTTACATGTCGACTGAGGTTTTGGCGTACATCAAGAATTCAGATGTCACCTCCCATCACGGTGACATTGCAGTGAAATCGATCTCACACTCGGCAGTGGAACGAAGCCAAGCCGTAGGGGTTGCAATCGCTGCCGCCCTGACGCCCTTTGGTGGAGCAGGGATTACTGTGGGCGCGTCCCTGTCAGAGACGCTGACTCAAAATACTGTCAAGGCGTACATTCGCGAGGATTTATCAGATGCGAATCATTACAGAATCGATGCAGCGAACGATGTAACCGTTACGAGTTCTGCCAGGACGGTCGTAGACGATGTGAAAGCCGTGACGGCGTCAGTTGCGGCGGGAATTGCCGCGGCCTCGGGGGGTGGCGTTGACATCATCAATGATGTCAACAACACGCTGGAAGCCTTTGTGAGAGGCAATCCTCGTGCGAGTGATGTGACGAACCCGTTGAGCTACCACGTCAATACGGGGGAGGACTTCAATCTCGAGGCCAAGGAATTTGTTTATCTGACAGCCGATGCAGGAGTCGGGGCGGCAGCCGTCGGAATCGGCGGCGGTGCACTTGGTGTTGCTTTGGCCCGAAACAAATCTCGCAGCACGATCAAGGCAAACGTCGAAAGCGCGAAGATCACGACAGGAGAAAACTTCTCAGTCATTGCCGAAGCAAGCAACCAACTGCCGGATACGTTCTCCATTGCAATCTCAGCGGGACTCGTTGCTGGAGCCGGCAATCGTGCGGAAAGCCTGATTGAAACAACGGTGGAATCCAAGGTCTCCAATGGGAGTATCGTCGAAGCAGATTCGGACATTTTCATCTCTTCAAACGCTTACACCCGCGCCCGCGCGAATGGAGCGGGTGGGGTCTTAGGCGGGATTGCAGCCGGCGCAATGACAGCCAAGGTCGAACTGGGCAACCGCTCGCCCACAAAAGCTGACGTACTGACGGTCATTGGAAATCCAAGTGCAGCGGACCTTACCAGTCTGATCGCGAAGGGGAACATCGATGTGCAAGCGAACGGTCACGATGATCTCTACGCGGAAACCACCGCTGCGGGTGGTGGCGCCATCGCTGCTCTCGGTGCACAGACTGATGTTTGGTCAGACTACAACTCGGAAGTCTCCATTGGCCAACGGTCAGCAATCACAGGTTCGACTGTTACCGTCAACGCAAACCATTTTCGGGATATCGATGCGGAAGCTGACTCTTACACCTTCGCGTTGTTGGCGGGTTCGGGTGCAGGGCAAAACAACGAAACCTATGGTGACTCTCGCGTTTCGATCGGAGCAAATGCGATCATCAATGCCGAGAATCTCTTCATTGATGCGATTAATAGCTATGAAAAAAATCACGTCTCCGAAAACGAAGGGGTCAACTTACGTACTGCAGGGGCAAGCCTGGCGGGCATCAGTGCGCTGAGCAGCACAACTCGCATTGGCACATCGGGCAACCCACTGATTGCTAACGTCAGCATTGCTGACGGAGTCGAACTAACCGTCGAGGCACCTGAAAACTCTGACGAACCCAGCGTTTTGTCGATCCAAGCATTCGCAGAAACGAAAGCCTACGACCAAGTTAGTATCAACACGGTCGCCGGGATGTCGATCAATGTAGCTGTAGCAGACCTTGATTCTGACACGGATGCGACGGTGACCATCGGCGCGAGCACCATTGCGAACAATAGCGGCGATGTGCATATCAACACTCGCTCGCGTTCCTCGCTGAATGGATCCGCCTCATCAATCATTGCGTCCTACTTGAGCACTTTGGCGGTGTCAGACGTGCGTGGTGATGCAACCGTGGATAATGAAATCCAACTCACGGGAACTCAGGTCACTGGCGATGACATCTATATCCAGGCCGGGCGTGATCGGACAGGGAATGTCAACTTGATGGATGGATATGTTCAATCGCAATTGACGATGTTTTCAACGATGGCGGCGATCCCAGTGCCGATCGTCGAAAACTCGATCAATGAATCGAATCTAGTGAAGATCGTTGAAGCCGCTCAACTTCGTGCACGGGGTGATGTGCTGCTGATTACTGATAATAGTGCAAAACCAGACGGGGTACTTGTCAAAGAATTCGCCGCGATGGTGCTCGCGGTACCTCCGATCCCTATCCCTCCGCAACGCAACGCCGGAAGCTTCAATCAGACCGCCACGGTCACCGCAGATACTAATGTCATCGTCGAAGCTGGCTCCGCAAGCGAAGCCAACGTCGCAGTCCTACCGATGGATGATCCAGCGACAATTCGAGACGGCGAATCTCTGACCGCTGCGGAATTGGCAGCCTACAATAGCGAGCACGGTCTCTCCTTTGACGCAAACGCGGGCGTCGACTACGTCTTCCAGCATCTCAATGCAGACCAAATTAGTGTTCAGGTTTATCACGACACGTACATCTACACCGACCCTTCCGGCGCCCTGCCCACCGGTGCCATCGCGAACAGCTATTACAAGCTTAACCCGAACTACCTTTCCGAGATCGGTAGGGACTACGCGTCCGTGGTGATCGCGAACGAAGATTATGGCGACACCAGTAAATGGGCGTTCGTCGGTACAGGTGAGTCTTACCTCACGGACAACGCGTCGAGTGATAACCCTTCATTTAATGTCTACAAACAGTCAAATGTGGAAGGCCTTGCGGAAAAGGTCAACGGTAAAATCTATGCCATTCGTCCAGCATCGGTGGCACCCGTTCAATTTCAGTGGGTGCAACTCAACAATTTGCTTCAAGCTGAACTCGATCAAATTGACGAGTGGATCATCGAGCACATCGGTGATTTGAATCAAGTTGCAATCTACGAGGCACGAAAACAACAAATTCTTAACGAGATGAAGTCGCTTGGATTCACCACAGATGTCGAAGCCGGGAACGGTGAGGAAAGCAGAACCGTTGCTAAAAATGACCTGTCTACGCTCTTAGTCGAACTCCCACCGATCACGTCCTCCCCGGGATCGATTTTTGTTGAACAAGATGAGAGTGAGAGCAGTCCCGAGAGTTCAAATTGGACCGCAAGTAGTGGTGCAAATATCTCGATCCAAAATAGGACCACCTTCGGGTTACATGTTGGAGACGTTCGTGTTCTTGACAAAGAACGCGTCGTGATCACGGAAAATGAGGACGGCACGAAGAACTATGTCAGCTTCGCACCAGGTGCCATCTTCCTCAATCAAACCGGGCCGCGGGTTCACAATCGGTCAAACAACGTTCCCGTTCCCCTGACAGAAGGTGATCGGGTTCTGATCGACTCGAATGTTGGCGACAGCACCGTTCAACTTGGTGAAGTTTATCGATACCTGGGTGTTTCCGGCGGTAGCTTTACGCCCAACGCCGAAAACTATACCACTACGGCCAAATGGGAACTGATCCCCACCCCCTTCATTGAAATCATACAAGATCAAGATGATAGCTCCGCCGTCAATCAAGGGCTGAAGGGTGAGTTTACGAATTTGTCCGAAGTAGGCTCTTTCGATACGACTGGAAATGCGCAAGCGATCGCGGTTGCTGGCACGACG
>JBMYRF010000047.1:17624-32458 GCA_049602075.1 Rubripirellula sp. | reverse complement strand
ACTGCACCAGACAGCAAAAAACCGAGCGGCAATCATTTGCATAAAAGCGTCCCGAAACCAGCTCCACGGAAAGGGGACGAAAACCGATCTTAACGATCCCACGGCACAAAGGAACGGGGGGAACCGAGAAAGCAAGCGACAGAAGCTAAAAACTTACAAGAGTCCTGTTAATAAAACATCATTCTGCCAGGCTTTCTCTTGCAGTTGCGGGTTCGTAAAAACGGCCAATTATAAAAGAAACAAAAACCTGCCCATCGACCACCCACCGAGCATCAACCGTGACCGCTCAGCACCGCTACCCGGCATCGCTCAGCACCACTACCCGGCATCGCTCCTGCAGGCAGTCTCTGCGAATAGAATCAAGGTGGAGTTCCGATCGCCACCAATCATTGAGTATCCTTGGTGAACGCAGCGCTGATGGAACGGGTGACCTGCTCGGCCAGTTTGGCGGATCCTTTCGCTGAATAGTGAACGTTGGCTTTCCGCTGCAGATCAGCATGCTTTAAAGCAAAGTCATACAAGCGATCAACTTGAATACCACCAAGCTCCGTCATTACTTTTTCAGCAGCTTCATTGTACCGTTTCGAGTCGCCAACAACCCGCCCCTTGGCACCCTCAGGGACCGGAGTCGTTTGGCACCAAATCACCGTTGCCCCCGCCTGTTTCATCCGCGTGGCGAGCTGTTTCAAATTGTCCGCATATTGATCGATTGGCACCTGTTGGTGGCTTGTGTCTTTTTTCGGATCGGCAAGGTTCTCGTTATTGGGCCCCATAAACTTCAAATCATGCAATCCGAAGTTAAAGTGAATCACATCCCACTTACGGTCACCTAGCCATTGATCGATGGATTCCAATCCACGCGTCGTCGGCCCACAGTTGGCCTTCGGACGCCAAACGTTGGCTTTCCCCGCAAGCTGTTTGCGAACTTCCTGGGTATAGCCGATCGAAATTGAATCACCAATCAGCAAAACATGAGGCAATGACGGATCGACGTTTGGTGACTGAAAAGCTTGGTTCTGCCCCTGGGCATTGGCATTGACGGTCATGCTAAGGCTAGCGAGGCACAGGACCGCGAGGGCCGCGAACTGTTGATTGACCGATCGATTCATCATTGTCTGTCCTCTATCTTGAAGCGAGAGATTGGCTTTAGTTGACGCGTTGGCGGTTGCTTACGCGTTTGAATTCCCTGACTCTGTCCCCCCGAACGTGATGCCCGAGGATTATTCAACGATCTATCGTATTCTTGATTCCTCTACGAATCGAGCCAGCGAGGGGCTGCGAACACTCGAAGAATTGGCTCGTTTCGGTTTGGATGACGCTTCGCTGGCGGCGGAACTCAAATCACTACGACATGATTTGACTTCGGCGTTGCAGACGATTCAACGGTCCAAACTCTTGGCGGCCCGTGATACCGAGGGGGATGTGGGAACAGCGTTGCAAGAACCGACCGAATACCGACGACGTGATCTGAAATCAGTCCTGCTGGCCGCAGCAGCTCGTGTGCAACAGTCGTTGCGAGTGTTGGAAGAATGCTCCAAACCAATCGATCCGATACTTGCTAGATCGCTGGAAAAAATCCGCTATCGAAGTTACACCGTTTGCGGCGAACTGGAATCATCCTGGCCACAGCACCACCGCGTCAGCCAATTGGCCAAGGCAAAACTTTATGTGCTGATTGACGCGGCGGCGTCCGAATCCCAGTTCGAACAAATTGTCCTTGACCTCTGCCGCGGTGGAGTCGATGTGCTTCAACTGCGAGACCGTCAGGTGGATGACCAAACGCTAATCGCTCGTGGTCGACTGGGAACAAAATTGGCAAAGGAACAGGATGTCCTGTTCATCATGAACGACCGAGCAGATCTGGCATTGGCAGCCGATTGTGATGGAGTTCATGTGGGTCAAGAAGAATTGCCAGTAGACGTTGCGAGGCAAATCCTTGGCCCCCAACGTCTGATTGGACTTTCCACTCACTCCATCGACCAAGCACGGCGAGCGGTGCAGGAGGGTGCCGACTACATCGGCTGCGGTCCGGTTTTTCCAGGACAGACCAAGCAGTTCGCAAATTACGTCGGCACGGGACTGTTGAAAGAGGTCGCAAACGAAATCGACCTGCCCGCCTTTGCCATCGGTGGAATTGATACCACTAACTTGCCGCAAATCACCGCCGCCCAATTCCAGCGAGTTGCGGTCGCCGGTGTGGTTCGAAACGCAGAGAATCCAATCGCGATGGCTCGCAAATTAAAACAACAATTATCTTGAATCCAATCACCAAACCAGCCCAACTACTAACCGGAATCAACGGCCAAGCTCGAGACTCAGGATTGCACTATTGGACCTGTAAACGCTGTCGGATCTGTGCTTCAATTTCGGGGACGGATTCAGGCGTGTAACCCAACCAAACACCCACAATCTTGCCATCTCCGCCGATCAGAATGGAGGTGGGATAAAAAATCGACGACAGCTCTAACCGCTCTGCCAGACTGCGACGGGTGACTCCTTTGGGGTCAGCATAGGCGGTCTCTTCCATGTTGCCCGATTGCAAGAATTCAGCGGTCTTGCTGGCCAAGCCCTCGATCGTCTCCGACGAAGATCCCTCACACGAGACCGAGATGAATCCGAATCCTGGTACGCTCTTAAATTTGCGAACGACGTCATCCAGTTCGGGATACTCCACCTTGCAGGGCCCGCACCAAGTTCCCCAGAAATGCATCAAGGTGAGCCGCCGCTCCGCCAGTCGCTGAAACTCTTCGAAACTCGCGTCGGGGCCCAAGCGAATCAGGTCAATTTGAGGTGCTGGCTTTCCGATTCCCGGGCTGGGCTGCTTCCGCCAACTCGGCCCACGCAATAGCGTGAAGACCACCACCACCACGAGAAGCGGCAAGACCAGCGACCAGGTCGACATCTGGAAAACCGGTTTTTCGCGGTTGAGTTCTGATGAGTCAGACACAATTGCCTTCAATGATTAGACTTCGAGGAATCTAAAAGAATAGAGAAAAGCGATTCAAAATATGTTTTATCGTTGCCAGTCGGCAATCACCCTCCTGGGATGTCTTTGCCTGATCACCGGTTGTTCCAACCTGACTGCTGAAAATCCGGCTTCAGAGGATCTGGTCGCCGATGTCGTAAACCTGTCCGCGCCAGAAATCGCCGAAAGCAGCGGATTGGCCGCGTCCTGGCGAAAGGAAGACCATTTCTGGACACACAACGACTCAGGCGATCAAGCCAGACTGTTCGCCTTCAATACCAAAGGTCGACTAACTAGAACTGTAAAGCTTAGTACTTTGCAGGCAAAAGACTGGGAGGACATGGCTTCTTTCGTCGATGGAAATGTGCCAAGGTTGCTTATCGCTGATTGTGGCGATAACCAACGCAACCGATCATCCGTCACCCTTTACCTGATGGACGAGCCCGCACCAGACCACGAACACTCAGTCGATCCGCAAAATCTCACGACCTTATCAGTCGTCTACCCCGATGGTGCTCGTGACTGCGAAGCCGTCGCGGTCGATCCCAAACGCCGCAAAATCGTGTTGGTAACAAAGAGTTTTCTTCCCGCTGTCGGCGTTTACACGATACCTTTGCCACCACGTCCGGAGGGCGACCAAGTTGTGCGACAAAAGGTGACTGCCAAGCGAATCGCTACGCTAGCAATTCCGATGGTGACGGCGATGGATCTAAACCAACGGAATGGCGATCTCTGGGTGGCTAGCTATTTCCAAGCGTTTTGTTTTCGCTGCAAAGATCGGGAGCAAGAATTTTCGGACCAGTTTTCAGCGCTACCCAAACCGATCGAATTACCTCGGTGGCGGCAAATCGAGGCCTTTGCGGTCGATCCATCGGAACAGCTCTGGCTGACGAGCGAGGGGTCTCCGACACCCCTCGGACGAATCATCCAACGGTCGGAAAATTAAACTGCAATCATTGGATTACACCAACCATCAGCCGAGAGAGAGCCAACCATCAGCCGAGAGAGAGCCAACCATCAGCCGAGAGAGAGATTGTCTGCTCCAAAGACTGGCTGATCGAGGAACCGGCCGAGTGTTTTGCTCTCAACCCAAATGGAATGTCGTATGAGCTACGAAGTGGAACAGAAATTTCTGGTTCAGGATCCCGAAGGCCTTCATCAGCGACTGATCGGATTGGGCGGTATTCCTCTGCCGACGGAAAAACACAGCGACACCTACTACAACCATCCCTGTCGTGATTTCGCAGAAACTCAAGAGGCACTGCGGGTTCGGCGAGTCAACGGCCAACCTTTTTTGACTTACAAAGGGACAAAACTACCCGGTTCCGTCAAAGCCAGACGTGAATTGGAGTGGTCCTTGGCCCCGGGCGATGTGGATGGAAGCCAGACCGAGGAATTGTGGAAATTGCTCGGATTCCGCGAGGTCGCAACCGTCACCAAAACGCGGCAAGGCTTCGCTTTGGCAGCCGACCCATCCTCGTTCACCATCGTCATTGACGAAGTCGATCAACTGGGGGTTTTTGCCGAGATCGAATTGATCGTTACGGGCTCAGAAGAGGTCGATGTGGCTCGAGAGCGAATTCTAGACCTCGCTGTGCAGTTAAGCCTGAATTTCAGCGAGTCAAGGAGTTATTTGAGAATGTTTTTGGAGCTAGACAGGGACGAATAATTGACTCGATGAGGGTGGTCAGCCTATCCTCGTAGCCGGTCGTTGATTAAGTAATAGTCGTTCAAATTGAGCACGGGAGTATTTTGATGAACAAAGTTGTAAGTTTCCTGGCAATCATGGCGGTCGCATGTGCGACGGTAATCGCCGGGGAAGTGGACTTGAAAGGCGTGAAGTGCGTGGTCGCCTCGGCCCGCCCCGCGCAAATGTCGAAGTCTGCTGACTTCAAAGATGGCAAAGTCTATTTTTGCTGTGGAAACTGCTTGGGAAAATTCAACAAGGATGCCAAGCCATTTGCCTCCAAAGCCAACATGCAGTTGGTTTCGACCAAGCAATACGAGCAGAAAGCCTGCCCGTTTAGCGGTGGAGACCTGAACCCGGAAACCGCCATCAAAGTGGCCGGTACCAAGGTCGCTTTTTGCTGCAACGGTTGCAAAGGAAAAGCAGAGAAAGCAGAAGGCGACGAGCAGGTCAAACTGGTTTTCGGTGACAAGGCCTTTGAAAAAGGTTTCGCTAAGAAGAAGTCAGACGACTCCTGAGCTTTTGTCTACCGGACATGATTTTTAGAAGCCGGCAACCTCGCTGGGAGGTCGCCGGCTTTCTTTTCGGGTATTGTGAATCAGAGTAATTCAATCCATTCACCCATCCACTGACTTTATGTACCTTCGCCTCGCTCGTCGATTCCTGACCGAAACCGATAAAAGGCTGCTCATGAAAGCCGCCTGGACGCTTGGGGTACGTGGTTTATGGAGTGTCCATCAACACAAACGCCGTCTCAAACGGGGTGAGTTCTTTCCCCCGTTTCTGTACATGTCGGTCATCAACAGCTGCAATCTACGCTGCCAGGGATGTTGGGTTGATGTCGGTGCCAAGCAAAATCGAATCGAAGTCGATGCCGCTAACCAAACCATCGCCGAAGCCAAGGCGATGGGCAACAGCTTCTTTGGCATCCTTGGTGGCGAACCGTTCATGCACAAGGATTTGATGAAGATCTTTGAAGCCAACCGAGATGTCTATTTCCAAGTCTTTACCAACGGTCATTTCATCACCGACGAAGTTGCGGCAAAGCTCCGCGAGTACGGGAACGTCACACCGCTGATCAGTGTCGAAGGAACGGAATTCATTAGTGATACGCGACGCGGACGATTGGATGTACTCAATCACACGATGGAAGGCTTGAAGGCAGCGCTGCGAAACAAATTGCTTGTTGGCGTTTGCACCAGCGTCTGCAAGTCGAACATCGATGATCTGGTAAACGAAGCTTGGGTCGATCGCTTGATTGAGATGGGTGTCATGTACTGCTGGTACCACATCTATCGACCAGTCGGGCCAGAACCGAATCCGCAACTCGCGCTTTCCAGCGAAGAGCAACGCCGTGTTCGGCAGTTCGTCGTCGATACCCGCGCCACCAAACCCATCATTGTCATCGACGCATATCACGATGATGCTGGTAACGCCTTGTGCCCCGCAGCGACTGGATTCACCCATCACATCGGTCCTTGGGGTGACATCGAACCCTGCCCGGTGATCCAACTGGCCACGGAATCGATTCACGATAAGAAACCGTTGAAAGAAACCTTCAACGAGTCGGGGTTCCTAAAAGACTTTCGGGAACTCACCGCCCAGAATACTCGGGGCTGCGTGATCATGGAGCGACCCGATTTGTTGGTCGAGTTGGCCGAGAAACACTCCGCTCGCGACACGACCGCACGTGGTGAGGTGATTGCTGAACTGCAGAATGTAACCCCTCGTCGCAGCCAGTTTCAGCCAGGGGACGAGATCCCTGAGCGAAGCCTCGTTTATCGTTGGGCAAAAAAGTATGCCTTCAACGATTTCGGCAGCTACTCACGGCACTTCGACGCCGCCAACTACCGCGATCCGGATCAAGCAACAGCGGCCCAAGACGTGGTGAACCACCAATAGGCGGCGAATCATCGACATGCTGAAAAGGGCAGGGCGATCTTGCATTCCGTCCCCTTCCGAGCAAGTCGCTCTTTACCTGCACCTGGCCGCTCGGTAATTAACAGAACCCCGCGATGATGGAGCCTGTACGGTGAGCGAGTTCTGTAAACCGATTCAGGAAGCCTGTTCCGCGAACTCGCGTCGAGGCCCCGTTCAGCGATGCACAAGGCCTGAACCCACTGGATCATGCAAGGAAGGACCCGCTCGTGGCAAATGCCAGCAATACAAGTACCGATGGAATGCTTGCTCCTGAACAGACCATGGAAATCGGCCAAACCGCTGAATTAAGCCAGACCGCTGATCTCGACCAGGTCGTCGACTTTAGTCAGGCCACCTCAACGGCCATTACGAAACTTTCTGAAGGCGAATTTGCCTACCTTTCTGAATACGCGATGACTCATTTGGTACCGGCTCTATTGATGGCGGGAATCGGCTTGGGAGTTGTCTTCCTTGGCTATTTGGTCGCCTCGTATCTCTCCCAAGCGATCAGCCGCCCGGTTTGCCGTCGCGTCGACGAGACTCTCGGCCGCTTTGTCGGCAGAATTGTTTTTTACGGCATTCTGCTGAGCGTGATGGCAGCAGTTCTATCCAAACTGGGGACACCGCTGGGTGGATTGGCTGCTGTACTGGCAGCAACTGGCTTTGCCGTTGGCTTGGCGTTTCAGGGAACGCTCAGCAATTTTGCCTCGGGTGTACTGATGTTGGTCTTTCGCCCATTCAAAGTCGGAGATGTCATCAATGCGGCTGGCGTGACGGGACGAGTCAATGAGATTGATTTGTTTACCGTGACTCTGGATACACCCGACAATCGACGGATCATCGTTCCCAACAGTTCAATTTCTGGTGGCACGATCGAAAACATCAGCTTCCACCCCCACCGCCGTGTCGAAATCGTGATCGGCGTGGACTACACAGCAGACCTTCAGCAAACTCGCTCGGCGTTGCAGGCCGCGACAGCAACCTTTGCCGAACAAACCATTCCAGGTGAAGACCGCGGATCAGTCGTGGTACTTAGTAATCTCGGTGACAATGCCGTGGAGTGGAAAGTGCGAATCTGGGTTGCGACAGCTGATTATTGGTCGATCCACGAATCGTTAATTGGTGAAATCAAAACACAATTGGATGCTGTGGACATCGGCATTCCGTTTCCACAATTGGATGTTCATCTAAATCGGGTCGACGGACCGCAGGAAGAGGCACCACTGCGACCAAGAGTGCGGCCCCTTCGACGGGAGAGCGATCTGCCAGTTGGATCGATTTCCTAAGCCGCGTCTATCCCAGGCAGGTTTTTTTGTGATCGCCAACGGAGTAACAGAGCGGGATCCCTGAGGACCGCCTCGGCGTGCGCGATTTTGCGACAAAAGAATTTACCCCGATGAAGTTTCTAGCAACCGCCATCCGCGTCCGCTCAAGTGATCAACCCGACATCAATTAATCGGCTAGGCGGAGACTTCCGCCACTGGCATTGACGACGAGGGCGGAAGATCTTTTAGACATTCGCTTGTATTCAAAAAAATCGGTGCCCCTTACCACTCAGCACTTCTCCCTGACTATCATATCCATTGAAACGGTTCCGTTGCGGACAGCATCGATTCGTGCGGTGGACCATTTATTGGTCAGCAATCGCATCACAGGGAGGAGTCATTGTCGTGTGGCATACAAGCCGGGGTGATCGGACGTTATGCGGAGCAGAAGCGGCGCTGGTACGTCGTGCGATCGGCAATATGGTCGATGGCATATTGATGCGTGTTGACGAGGAATTGGAAGACGGCGTGATTGGCGTCGATACCGGAATTGCCGTCTATGACATGTGTTCGACGTCGCAGCGAGTGGGACTGCTTCATCAAGTCGCCAAGCATTTGCTGACCGACACCGATTCAGCCTTGGTTTTATCGGCGGCGCTCGAAGCAACGATCGCTGCGGTCTTTGTCGACATCCGAGACCAAGTCGCAATGGAAATTGAATTCCTGCCGCAACTGATGGAAACGGAGGACCAGCCAACTTGGCGACGGATGGTTCTGAATGCCTACCTGTCGACACTCGCACCAGACGATTTGGAAAACAAAGTTTGGACCGAAATGGTCGAGCAACTCCCCACGGAAGATTGCCGATTCATTCGCCGCTGGGAACACGTGATCGACTCTTTGGCGGACGCCATTCTGTGGGATCGTGACTTTGAATTAGCGGATCAGTTTCTAGATTCGGATCCCGTCTCTGCACTTGATCGTCGCCAAGTGCTCGGAATTAGCGACGATTATTTCACTAGAATCGCGCCTGATCCCCGCGCAGAAGATGTGCGACGGGTGGTATCCCAGACTCGGGCGATCGTGCGTCGCAAACCGCGATAAGCCGTTTTCGATCTTGCCAGCAATGGCGACCACAGCGTAACAACGATCGAGCTTCATTTTCCTGAAGGACCGACCGGAGTCCGCCAATGTTGGGTCGTCTGTTCCACGCGTTGGTTCGTGGCTTTCATTGCCATAACACGCATCATCGCTTTGCCTGGGATGCCTTGCCGTTGGTGCAAACCAATGCGGGGCAGAATCTGGTCCGTCTGCTATTCCGCTATCAACATCACTACTTGACCGGTGCAACCGATCCTGACACCCGATTTCGTGACTTTCAAAATCATGTGATTCATACACGCGACGGATTTTGGGGCGGAGCACCCCGCGTTGCTCACGCTTGGTACGAACGATTACAGAAGTACCTCCGTACGAATCGTTATGGGGATGCGGCACACGCCGCAGGTGTGCTGAGCCACTACTTCACCGATTCATTGCACCCTTTACACACCCACCATGACTCGGTCGAAAAAATCCTTCATGGCCCGATCGATTGGAGCATTCATTGTGGGTACGAATCGATCCTGAAGAGCTGGCAGCAAGACGACCTTCAGGTTGTCTTTCAACTCAGTACGGGACCCGGCTGGCTTGGGGAAGTGATCTTGCACTCGGCACGATACGCAAATCGAAAATACGAGACGCTTTTGAAAGGTTATGATCCAACCAGGACGCTTTTGGATCCACTGGGAGCGTTGAGTTCTGAATCACGAATCGCGATGGCCGAAATCTTCGGGCTCGCTATCACCGGCTGGGCACGCGTACTAGAACGGGCCGCCACCGATGCGGAAATCGCTCGCGGTGGATCGTTGCCCCGATTTGGGATGACCCTTCCAATCGTCATCGCCACCGCGCGGATCCCCACGCGATGCTATTCTGGTTGGTCCGAAGACAGAGACCTCCGAAACAGCGTTGCCGAACTGCTTGAGGAGTGGCGGGTCACCGGAAGGGTCGAGAAAAATCTGTCAGCTGAAGTCGATATCGTGCACCGAGTCATCCGAGTCCGAGAAGACGAGAAAAACTGGATCCGACAGCGACGTGACCGGCTGAACTCTCGGCGTACAACGATTGGAATCCAGTCGCCGGCGAACCGACTGGCCTCGACCACATGCGCAGCAATCCCCATAAAACGGGCGGCTTAGCCTTAACGAGCATACATCCAATCACTGGATTGGGATAACCTAAAAATCCTTGATCTGTTCCGTCTTTGTTATTCGTTCTTATCGGATTCATTATGCGCGCCTTTGAAGCCACCGAACACTACTTTGATCTCGCCGCCGAGCACTTGAAGATCGAGGGTGCTCAACGCGAAGCGTTGCGAATGCCTCTGCGGAGCGTCAATGTCCGGGTCACGATTGAACGGGATGACGGTAGCCTGTCGAGTTACGTTGGCTTTCGAGTACAACACAATCACTTTCGCGGACCGATGAAGGGCGGCCTACGGTATCACCCCGAAGTCGATCTAAATGAAGTTCGTTCAATGGCCAGCCTGATGACCTGGAAGACGGCCGTCGTCGATCTTCCCTACGGCGGCGCGAAAGGGGGAATCGGTGTCGATCCATCGGAATTATCCACGCGTGAAATCGAGCGTTTAACTCGAGCCTTTGTCGATCAGATTCACGACATCGTGGGGCCCGACACTGACATCCCAGCTCCCGATATGGGGACTGACCATCGCGTGATGGCGTGGTTTCGAAACCAATGGGAAAAATACCACGGATTCAATCCCTCAGTGATTACCGGAAAACCGGTGGAAGAATACGGAGCCAAAGGTCGCGAAGAGGCAACCGGACGGGGTGTCGGCACGCTGACGGTGAAGCTGATAAAACGTCTCGGACGCATCGCCGAGAAAACCAACATTGCGATCCAAGGATTCGGAAATGTTGGCTCACATGCGGCAAAGTATTTGTCAGAAGCACAATTCCCAATTGTCGCCGTGAGTGACGTCTCGGGCACCTACTACGATCCTAATGGATTGAAAATTGGCGAACTCTTGCACCACAAACTCAACCAGCCCAGCGGATTGCTGGAGGGGTACACAGGATGCCAAATCCTACCGGTCGGAGATTTGCTGGAGCTTGATGATGTCGAAGTCTTGATTCCCGCTGCATTGGGCGGAGTGATCACTCAGGAGAATGTCGATCGCATCAAGGCATCTGTTATTGTCGAAGCGGCGAACGGACCGATCTGGCCCGAGGCCGACAGAGAACTGGAAGCAAGAGGTGTCACCGTCTTGCCCGACATCCTGGCCAACGCAGGTGGCGTTACAGTCAGCTACTTTGAGTGGGTTCAAAATCGACAGCATTACCGCTGGACACTCGACCGTGTCAGACAGGAATTGGACCACACGATGAACGAAGCATTTGAAACGGTCTGGCAAACGTCACAGCAAACCAATCTTTCGCTGCGAACCGCTGCCTACATCATCGGAATCACGCGGGTTCAACGAGCAGCCGAGCTGGCCGGCTTCGCCTCTGCCTGAGCGCGGCACAACAATAACCAAGCTTGAACAAAATCGACGGTGCAAGTTCACTCAGAAACGCACCACCGCAATCAGTCAAACACCATCATCATTCGATGACGGTTTTCACGTCACTCGGTAACGGAAGAATCTGAAGTAGTAGGCGAATCAGAGCCTGGTGGGGAATCAGAGGTTGGCGTTTCGGAAGAATCCAATCGCGGTGTCACCAAACAATGAAAGCCGACGCACGGCTCTTCCTCTTGCCGCTCGACTTCAGCTGCCATCAAAATCTCTTGAACCTGCTGCAATCGACTCGGGTTGAGCGCGGCCGACACCACCCGTTGCTGGCCATCCGGCGTCATGGCAACGGTTGTCAAGACAGCAACCGTGTCGGCATGCTGGAGAGCACGAATGATGTTTTCCCCCACCTGCTGCTCCGCATTCTTGATGGTGGTGACAAAATTTGCGATTTGGGCCGAATCGACTTGGCTGCTGACTTTCACACCTCCCGCTTGGCGGTTCGGCGTCGGACTCGCACTGGGATCGCCACTGGGATCGCCACTGGGATCATGAGCCTCTGGATCAGCACCAGGAGGCGGAACGGGATCAGTTTGGTCGTGTTGGTCAGACATCGATCTCTCGGGGGATGGTTAGCGAAAGCGGGACGAACCTCTTTTTACCACAGAGTCTCTCAATCACAGCCTCTTTCCAAAACTCAATCACAGCCTCTTTCTAACACAGGGGCACCCAAGCCCAGAGACGGTTTGCGATCAGAGCCTTCAGTTGCCCCCTGGTTGCTGCGGCAGCTTCGGGCTGCTGGAGGGAGGACTTTTGGACGCCTGGTTGCTGGAGGGCTGGCTGCTGGACGACTGGAACCCACGACGATAGGCGTGGAACGACTCGGTGGCGTTCGCCGCTGGCCACCTTCTCCGATTCGACTGGCCTCGACGATAGTGGGCGGAGGCTGGTACATTGCCCTACTTGACTCACTGACGGCCCCCCCGTCCAGTTTTTTGGCGTCGCTGCCTCGGCTTCCCGCGACCCGATCGACCCAGACATTCAACACGGCCGCTCTTGGCCTCGAAAATGCCTGCGGAGTCAATTGAAATGTTCCCAGTTATTGAAAAAGACCGGTATTCCACCCCGTGATTTTAATCCTCAAGAGCAACGCATCCGACGATCAGGTTGACCACGTTTTGGAACGCGTGGAGGCTCTCGGTTTGCAGCATCATCTGAGCCGTGGCACACATCGGACGATTGTTGGCATCATCGGAGACGAGGAAAAATTACAGGCCGAACCGCTCCGAGCGATCCCCGGCGTCGCCAGCGTGATTCCGGTATTGCCAGCCTACAAGTTAGCCTCGAGAGATGCTCATCCCGAATCGAGCGTTATCGATGTATCGGGCGTGAAGATTGGCGGTGGAAACCTGGCGATGATTGCGGGCCCCTGTAGTGTCGAGGACCGAGACAGAATGTTTCGGATTGCCGAGCGGGTTTGCCAATCTGGAGCGAACCTATTTCGCGGCGGCGCGTTCAAACCGCGGACCAGCCCCTATGCGTTCCAAGGCATGGGTGAAGAAGGACTCGCTCTACTGAGAGACGTTGGCGAAAAGTTTTCAATGCCGGTGGTCACCGAGGTGACCGACCCAAGGTTGGTCGAACTAGTCGCCCAGTACGCCGACATGCTGCAAGTCGGAGCACGCAACATGCAAAACTTTGCGTTGCTGACCGAAGTCGGAAAATCGAAGCGGCCAGTGCTGCTGAAACGTGGCATGAGTGCAACCATCAATGACCTACTGATGTGTGCTGAATACATCCTCTCGCAAGGTAATTCGAGCGTTGTCCTCTGCGAACGAGGCATCAAGAGCTTTGACAGTGCAACACGAAACTTGTTTGATGTCGCCGCGGTTCCCGCAGTGCAGACGCTGTCACACCTACCGATCATCGTCGATCCCTCCCACGCCACTGGCCGACCTGACTTGATCCCTCCTTGTGCGATGGCGGGTTTGGCAGCGGGGGCGGATGGGGTTCACATTGAAGTTCACGACTGTCCCGAAGTCGCCAAAAGTGATGGACCACAAGCATTACTGCCCGACCAATACGATGAATTGGCTGGGCAACTCAAAGATTTGGCGACGCTTCTAGGAAAAACCATTTCACCGCTGCCGGAGACACTAGCTTGACTCGCCGATACTTAATTGCCGGGAACTGGAAAATGAACACCCGCCACGAAGACGCCGTGGCGCTCGGGAAAGGCGTTGCTGAAGCAGTGGGGAGCGACCCCGCTGTCGATGTGGCCGTCTGCCCGCCGTCGGTGTACCTGCATAGCGTCGCAGATGCCCTGGCAGGAACGCCCGTCGCATTGGGGGCCCAAAACATGTATGCCGCCGACGACGGCGCTTTCACTGGCGAAACGAATGCCGGCATGCTGACCGATGTCGGTTGCCGATTCGTGATTTTGGGTCATAGTGAACGCCGTGCTTTGATGGGCGAAAGTGATGCCGACGTCAGCAAAAAACTACATTCCGCCCTGGCTGGCAACCTGATTCCCATCGTTTGCGTCGGCGAAACACTCGAAGACCGCGAAGCCGGCAACACCGAACAGGTCGTGGAAACTCAGATTCGTGGATCGCTAGACGGACTCGATGAAATCCGTGCCGCCGGAATTGTGGTCGCCTATGAACCAGTTTGGGCAATTGGGACCGGCAAAACCGCCACCCCCGAGCAAGCTGAAGAAGTTCACGCATTTCTGCGAAAGCAACTCGCTGATATGTTCACCGAAGAGGTAGCGGCACAAATCCGGATTCAATATGGTGGAAGCGTCAAACCTGGAAACGCCAAGGAACTGCTGGGACAGCCGAATATTGACGGGGCCCTGGTAGGTGGTGCAAGTTTGAAGGTTGACGATTTCTTGGGAATCATTCAGGCGGCCTAATTCGTCCGCCAAACATTGACACAAGTGACATTTTGAAAGGGTGAACTCCCGATGACTTTTACTCTCCTCGCATCGTTAGCTGGCGCTTTCCTAGGCTGGTTGATGGGCTTCCTATCGTTATTTCTCATCCTCTTAATCCTTGTCCAACGCGGCAAGGGTGGTGGATTAGCTGGAGCCCTCGGCGGCCCAGGTGGCGAGAGTGCATTCGGCAGCAAAGGTGCCGACACCTTCACAACGATCACGATTGTTGTCGCGTTGTTCTGGGGATTTACCTGTGCCTTCACGATGTATGTCTTGGGTACCTCGTCAACACAAATCACCGAAACCAACCTGCAAGCAGGTCCCGGTGAGATGGAGGCCGACACCGGAATAGAGATTACTCCTGGCGCAGGAAACGAAGCCGGTAGCGAGGCGGCCATGGAAGGCTTGGGTTTAGAATCGAACATCTCCGGCGACTCAACGACACCATCAGCCGAAGTGCCTCCTGCGGCTGAGACTCCTGC
>JBMYRF010000047.1:0-17527 GCA_049602075.1 Rubripirellula sp. | reverse complement strand
AGACTCCTGCGGCTGAGACTCCTGCAGCTGAGACTCCTGCAGCTGAGACTCCTGCAGCTGAGACTCCTGGCGGAGCGGAAACCGAGGGCGCACCTAAAGAAGGCGAAAGTAGCGGCGACTCAGGCGACGCAACCACATCGGATAATGCCCCAGCTGAAACTGAATCGACAGAAGCAGATCCAGTAGAAGCAGAATCGGTAGAGGCAGAACCTACCGATCCCTGATTCGTCCGTCGCACGATGCCGCCCCAAAGCTATCTTCACTTATGACTCGAGTTGTCCGCAGCATGACCGGCCAAGGGCATGCAACCGTCAAGGGTGACCTCGGCACGATCCATATCGAAATCCGCACGGTCAACAACCGAGGCTTCAAGTGCTCGCTGCGTGCTAGCGATTCCCTGGCATCGTTCGAATCCAAAATCGAAAGCCTCGCTCGGTCTCTCATCCATCGGGGCAGCGTACAGCTGAACCTCACTTGGCGCAGACCGCCAGGCGAGGAGTTGCCACGCATCGATGCTGAAGTCGTGAATGCGTACGTTCAACAATTGACCAATAACATTCCGAGTGGATTGACTGCGGCAACTATCGATTTGACCAATCTGATCGGACTCCCCGGTGTGATTGCCAGTCGCGGCGAATCCCAAATCGATCAGGATGATTTATGGCAATTCGCACAAACGGCCGTCACACAATCGATCGAAAATCTAAATCAGATGAGGGCGATCGAAGGGGAACGAATGGTCGATTCGCTACGGACTGATAGTGTCGGTGTCGCAAATCGCCTGAAAACCATTCAAACATTAGCACCGCGGTCGACCGATGTTTACCGCAGCCGACTGCAATCAAAAATCGAGCGAGTGCTGAAAGAACACGATCTGCAGGTACAAACCGTAGATCTACTTCGCGAAGTCCAGATCTATGCCGATCGAGTTGACATCAGCGAGGAGATCACGCGTTTGCAAAGTCATCTGACGATGTTCAACGATGTCATTGACAGCGGTCCAAACGAGCCAGCTGGACGAAAGCTTGATTTCATCATCCAAGAAATGTTCCGGGAAACCAACACGATTGGCAGCAAAGCGTCCGATGCAGAAATTTCAGCGGAAGTCGTTGAGATCAAATGCGCGATCGAACGAATGCGGGAACTTGTCCAGAATCTGGAGTGAACAAGTGCTGCAATCGATGCCATCTCAAATTGGGGGTGCGACCGATGCCTAGGGAATCCGACGGTTCAGGAACCGAATTTGGTCGCCTTGTTATCCTCTCGGGACCAAGTGGGGCCGGAAAATCGACAGTTCTTCGAAAGCTTCTTCAGGAATGTGAACTCCCCCTGACGCTCAGCGTTTCGGCGACGACCCGAGCCCCTCGGGCGGGTGAAACCGAGGGAAAAGACTACTTTTTCTTGACAGACCAAGAATTCAATGAGCGGCGTCAGGCAGGCGAGTTTTTGGAATACAAGGAAGTTTTCGGTCTCGGACGCTGGTACGGCACCCTCCGTTCCCAAGTTGCCTCTGGCCTAAAGCAGGGGAAGTGGGTTATTTTGGAGATTGATGTGCGAGGCGCGCTGGCCGTCTTGGAGAAGCAGGAATTCGATCCAATCACAATCTTCATCCACCCGGGTGGGGCGGACGAACTGGAATACCGCCTTCGAGCCCGCGAGACAGAAACCGAAGAGGTGATCCTCGCTCGACTCGAAACGGCCGCGGGTGAAATGCGGTACCTGCCTCACTACCAACATGAAGTCATCAACGGCGTCGTTGACGAAGCGGTCGCCGAAATCTGCCAAATATTGAAAGACCAGAAGGAAGAACATCCATGCTCGAAGAGCTAAAAGAAGAAGAAATCGTGAACAAGGTGGGTGGCCGATTCAAGCTCAGCACCTTGATCCAGAAACGCTTAGTCCAGCTGAACCAAGGTAGCCGAGCCCTGGTGAATGTTGATACCCATGACAAAATGTCGATCGTGCTGCAGGAAATCATGCAGGACAAGATCGTGCTCAACATGGAAAACGAAGTCGAGCAAGTGCCTGACCTCGATGCAACGATCGCCGCTGTAGAAGGTCCAGAATTGGAAGCTTCGGATCTGTAGTCCCTGATCTGCAGTCAACGCACCCCCTAGCTAAGGCTGCCTGCAGTCGATGTGTCACGGGGGGAAATATGTCCTGCAGGCATTGATCTGTTGCCACTGGTCGACACGGCTAACCGCATGGTAGGTGAGTCGAGATCTAACTGCGAGGAATGGCAATGTCCGCCTCGCAAGTTAGCTTATCCCCAATGAATCATTCCATCTGACCGATAAGCCAACCCCATCAAGCCAAAACCGATGACTAACGATCAACAATCGGTATTGCTGGCAGTTGGTGGCGGCATCGCGGCTTATAAATCTGCGATCCTCTGCAGCCAACTTGTCCAATGTGGCTATCGCGTCAGGGTCGCGATGACCGCCTCGGCGAATCAGTTCATCGGCGCAGATGCTTTGGCCGCACTCTCCGGTCGTCCGGTGGTCTCGCATTTGTTTGATTCTTCGTTTCCACTGGGTACCCATATCGAGGTCGCAGCCGAAGCAGACTTGATGGTAGTTGTGCCGACGACTGCAAATTTGATGGCAAAGTTTGCCACGGGCGTGGCCGATGACTTAGTGTCCACGCTGTACCTGCAAGCGAATTGCCCTGTATTACTTGCACCTGCAATGAGCGCTGCGATGTGGAAGAAACCGTCGGTGCAGCGAAACCACCAACAATTGCAGGAAGATGGGTGCCATTTCGTTGGTCCGGAATCAGGCTGGCTCAGCTGTCGATTGGCGGGCGAAGGTCGCATGAGCGAACCCGCAGCAATTCAGGAAGCCATTGAATCCTTGCTCAACGGATGATGGCTGTCGAGATACGATTGGTACTTCATCGAAGGTCGGCTAGGGAATGACACTTTACGTATTCGGTCACCGCAACCCCGACACCGATGCAATCTGCAGCGCCGTCGCCTACGCGGACTTTCTAAAGCAAACCATTCGTCCCGATGCAATAGCTGCTTGCTGTGGTACGCCCAACCAACGAACCGAGTTCGCCCTTCGCAGAGCTTCGGTAGCGGCACCCAAGATCATCATGGACATCCGTCCTGTCATCGAGGATGTCTGCAATCGAGAACCCGTTTTTGCTCACCGCAGCGATGTCTTTTTCGACGTCTACCAGCGAATGAACGAACATGGCATTCGCGCTATCCCTGTGCTAGGCGATGACGATCAAATTGTCGGGATCGTGACACTGCTGGATCTGCTGAAACTGATGCTGCATGGTGGAGTTGATCCCGTGCAGGCTAGGGAAGTCCGCAGCACCTTAGATCAAGTTGCCACGGTACTCGGTGGATCCTTCCAACATGCTGTCAAACCGCAACAAATTGACGACTTTGTATTGACCGTTGGGGCCATGAGCGCGGGCGGTTTCACTGAGCGGATGAACAAGTTACCCGCTGACCGCCTGCTGGTTGTCAGTGGCGATCGCCCAACGATCCAACTGCCGGCACTAGAATGCGGCGTACGGGCACTCGTGGTGACGGGTGGTTATCAACTTAGCAGTGGCTTAATGCAACTCGCCAAAGCGAATGACGTGACTGTGATCAACAGTCCCTACGATACTGCAACAACCACCATGCGGATCAAAGCGGCGCAGCGAATCGAGTCGGTGATCGACGCGGATTTCACTACCCTTTCCGCCAAGACACCTGTTGAATCGGTACGCTCGCAACTCTATCGGTCACCGCAGACGATCTTTCCAGTCACTGATTCAGGCAAGCTAGTCGGAGTGCTGAGCAAGAGTGATCTCGTGCATCCTCCCCAGCAAGAAATTGTGCTTGTCGATCACAATGAACTGAGCCAAGCCGTGCAAGGTGCTGAAACAGCCAACATCGTCGAGGTACTTGACCACCATCGTCTCGGCGGGTCGCTCAGATCGACACGTCCCATACGATTCACGATGGAGCCCGTTGGATCAACCTGTACCTTGGTCGCTAAGATGTTCCAACGCGCAAACATTGTCCCTTCGCCTGGCATCGCATTGTGCATGGCATCTGGAATGATCAGCGACACGTTGTTCTTACGTTCGCCCACCACGACGGATGTTGATCGCGAAGTCATCGAATGGCTCCGCCAACACTGCGACTGTGATCTCGATGAATATGCGGGCGAATTTTTTCAGATTGGATCGGCACTACGCACTTGCTCGCCTGAGCAAGTCGTACGCGAGGATTGCAAAGAGTTTGAAGAATCGAGTCGACGGTTCTCCATCTCACAGATCGAAGAAATCGGATTCGATTTATTTTGGCAACGCAAGGATGAATTGGCCCAAGCCTTAAGAGATCTGGCGCGTGAGAACCGCTTGGAATTCTCGGCTTTACTCGTCACCGACATCGCCAGTAATGGCAGCTTGTTGTTAATGAGCAGCGAACCAGAAGGGTGGGAAGAGATCAACTACCCACAACTGGAAGACAAACTTTACGAACTTAACGAAGTTGTCAGCAGAAAAAAACAATTACTGCCATTGATTATTAGCCTGCTCGATTCATCCCCGCTGACAACGGGCTAAAATCCCATAGATGGCGTCGATCACTCGAGACGTTGTCGAGTACCGAATCGTACGTTCTAAAATGGGATTTTCCTGATGCGTTGCCTGCTGGTCTTGGTCATCTGTTTGTCACTGCATTCCGCCGTAAGGGCACAGCACGACGGTGCTCGCGATGCGGTTCGCTTAATCGCCAACGAGAAGTACCAACAGGTCGATTCGACACTCCAAAAGAAGAAACCTTTTGCTGGTGATGCAGAATCGAATTTTGTGCAAATGCTCAGCCAACTAGCCCAGGACCAACCAACAGCCGCCTGGGCGAAAGCAAGCGAAGCCTTACAACAAGGATTGCCGCCGGGGCGTTTACTCGCCGGACCACGACCGCTGCTAAAGAAATTGAACACCGTGCCCGGTTTCACAACGTGGAGAGACGAGGCCAACCTTCCGGTGTTGATCCATGGCCCCATGGTTGGGAATGTAACCGCACAGTCAGCCTCCTTTTGGATTCGCACTTCACGGGCCGCAAACGTGATTGCCAAGGTTGAGGGCGGCGGCGTCTCCCCACTTCAACGGACCAGCGAGGCCACTGACTTCACCGCCGTCCTCACAGTCGACAACTTAAAACCGAATCAATCTTATCGCTACATCATCGAAGTCGAAGAAGGCGGATCAACCGAGGGTGTCTTCCGCACGTTCCCCAAGGCAGGTGAAGGAGGAATATTCTCAGTTGGATTCGGAGGTGGTGCCGGCTTCGTTCCCGAGTGGGAAAACATGTGGGATACGATCCGGTCCTTTGAACCACATGCTTTTTTAATGCTTGGAGACAACGTTTACATCGACCAGCCGGAACACTTGCTGACCCAACAATACTGCTACTATCGCCGTCAATCACGCCCCGAGTGGAAGCGTTTCACATCAAGCACTGCCATCTTTTCAATCTGGGATGACCACGACTTTGGAACCAATGATTGTGTTCCTGGCCCGGAAGTCGACAAACCAGCCTGGAAACGCGACGTATGGAAGACGTTTCAGCAGAACTGGGTCAATCCAGCCTACGGCATGGGCGAACAACAACCCGGGTGTTGGTATGACTTCCGGATTGGGGACGTTCATTTCATTATGCTGGATGGTCGCTATTACCGAGACTTATCAGACGGCACGATGCTGGGCCCTATCCAGAAAAAATGGCTACTGCAAACGCTTACCAACTCAAAAGCGACCTTCAAAATCATTGGCTCGCCCGTACCCTTTACCGCAGGCATCAAACGTGGAAGCCGTGATCCCTGGGACGGTTTCCCAAAAGAGCGGGAAGAGATTTTTCAGCACATCGAAGCGAATCAGATCGAGGGAGTTTTTCTGATTGCGGCAGATCGGCATCGAACCGACTTACGGGTTACCAAACGCGAGCAGGGATACGACCTTTACGAATTTGAAAGCTCGCGTCTGACCAACCATCACACCCACCCCGTCGTAAAAACGGATGGCCTGATTTGGGGGTACAACAAAACTTGTTCGTTCGCCTTGATGACCTTTGACACCACAGCAGACGACCCACAAGTCGAATTCCGTTGCATCGGAATCGATGGTCAAGAAATGGAATCCTACACGCTGAAACATAGCCTGCTGAAATTTAAGCAGTAAACAATGCTCGCCCCATTTCCAGACACCAACCCAAGGTTGTACCGAGGTCGAGGTCAATCAGAGATAATAGCCAACCGCCAGATGTGACGCGTAACCCTGTTTCGCGATCATTCACCCGAGCGAATCGGAAGATCGAACTCAGGTCAAAAACATTGCCGAAAAACGGAGGAAACTGACCGGTCATCTTTCGGGGGAGCACTGCTTGGAAAAGCAACCGTTTTCCCGAGTCGGTATTTCCAGACCTTTCATATTTCGGGAGCCATTCCGCTGCACCTGCCGCGCGGCAATCGTCAGCCTGTCAGATCACCACGTTCGTAGCGGTTCCCTGTTCCGCAGCACTGTGGAAACCACGCAATTGGATGACTCCGCTGAAACGGGTAGTTTGATGTAACAAAATGGTCCACAGCGAACAGGAGAGCCCTACAGCATGGGAACGACCAGCGTTGTTCAAAGAAAGTATCATGAGGGTTCACCAAGCCTGCTGCTGAAAAGGTCTACGATGCACTTACGTCTAATCCTGCTTACAACGCTATCACTGCTCACCGGATTCGCAAACGCAGCGGATCGCGTTCCTTGGACGACATCGAACGTGGTTGGTTCACCCGAACCACCGAGGCCGTTTCATGTAAGCCCTGTCTATCCGAGGCTTCGATTCAATCAACCAGTCGAATTGATGCCGCTAGGTAAGACCAACCGGATGATGATGTTGGAAGTTGGCGGCAAGCTGTGGACATTTATTGATGATCCCGCCACAGAGCAAGCCGATTTGGCAATCGACTTGAAACCGCTCATCGACAACTTCACCCAGTCCTACGGCTTCGCGATCCACCCGAACTTTGACAACAACCGGCAAGTCTTTATCGCTTATGCGGGTGGGCCGAAGCCTCGTAAAGATGGGACGCGTCTGTCCCGTTTCGTACTCTCTGAAGACTCGCCTCCTACGATCGATCCAGCCAGTGAAGAGGTTCTCTTGACGTGGCCTTCTGGAGGGCACAACGGCTGCGCGATCCGATTTGACTCGAAAGGCCTGCTCTACTTTTCGGCCGGTGATGGCGCGAGACCCTATCCACCGGATGAATACGACGTCAGCCAGGATTTGTCAGATCTGCGTAGCACAATTTGCCGAATTGACGTCGATCATGCGCAAGCCGACAAAGCTTATCAAATTCCCGATGACAATCCGTTTATCGACACACTGGGTGCTCGACCAGAGATCTGGGCGTATGGGTTTCGGAACCCCTGGCGTTTTACCATTGATCCCATCAGCGACCGAATGCTCGTCGGTGATGTCGGCTGGGAACTGTGGGAAATGATCTACGACGTGCAGCGGGCGGGAAACTACGGTTGGAGCATCCACGAGGGACCTCAACCGATTCGTAGTGACATTGAACCTGGCCCCACACCAATCCAAAAACCAGTCGTAGCGTATCCCCATACTGTCGGCCAGTCGGTAACTGGGGGAGTGATTTATCACGGCGACCAATTCACTGACCTGAGCGGTGCTTACTTATATGGTGACTATGTGACAGGATTGCTTTGGGGCTGGAAAGACGAGTCGGCTGGAGCAACCTGGAATCCTGTGCTTGCAGAAACAGGACTCAAGATTATCACCATCACAACCAATCGTGCGGAAGAAGTTTTAATCGTCGATTACGACGGCGGAATTTATGAACTGATCCGCAACCCAGAACAAAACCAGCAAAAATCCTTTCCACAAACCTTGAGTTCAACGGGGCTCTTTGAATCGACCGAAACTCTGGAACCAGCGCCAGGAGTCTTCCGCTATGAACTCGTTGCGCAAAGCTGGCAGGGCGGTGTAAGTAAAGATTTTGTCGTTGGTATCCCCGGCACCGAAACCATCAATGTCAGTCGCCAGCGACGCAATTGGAAATATCCAACCGGCACGGTATTTGCCAACACGATTTCCCGCCCGGCCGACAATCCACAAGATCAACCCTTGCGATTGGAAACACAGCTACTGCACTTTGATGGAATGAGCTGGCAACCCTACAGCTATGCCTGGGACGAACAGCAGCGCGATGCCAAGCTGGTTCCGGAAACAGGTATGACAAGTAGACTCACTGCGGACGATCAGCCATGGCCCATCACGAGCCGCTCACAATGCCGGGCATGCCACGCGCGGCAAAGCGGTGGTGCGATCGGCTTCAGCTTCGAAAATTTACCCGACCCAACGGTTCAGCGATTCGTCTCTGATGGGATACTGAATAACACCGCACCCAATGGATGGGCGCTTCAAAAAATGGTCGATCCAGCCAAGGAAACAGAGAACATCCACCAGCGAGCCCGATCTTACCTGGCAGCCAATTGCGCACACTGTCACCGACGAGGTGGTGGTGGAACGGTACCACTCGATCTTGTTTATTCGCTCCCAACCACTGACATCAACGCTTTGGATGTGGTCCCAACCCAAGGCGACTTTGGTATCCACGATGCAAAAGTAATTCGACCAGGAAACCCCTATGAATCAGTTCTCTATTACCGATTGGCGACGAGCGGTGCTGGTCGAATGCCAAAGATCTGGAGTCGAGATAATGACACGGCTGGCTTGAAATTGATCCACGATTGGATTAGTTCATTGGACGCAAACCGATTCGCCCAACTCTCAAACGATTCAACGGTCACCACCCTACCACAAGCAACAACGGATGCATTACAACACTTTGCAACACTCATAAATACAGCTGATGCAGCTGCAGAATCGCTTGCGGCAGACACAATCCATCAGGCGACTTCGCCAATCATCGCAGGTATTTTCGAACGCTTCTTGCCGACCAACGAACGCCGCAAACGGTTGGGCGCACTAATTGATGCCAATGAAATTCTGGCATTATCGGGCGATCCGAAACGGGGGCGTGAATGGTTCTTTGATTCCCAGCAAGGCCAGTGTGTTTCGTGCCATCGACTGCAAGGTGGAGGGCGATCGGTTGGCCCTGACTTGGATGGAATCGCCGTGAAACGATCGCGAGAACAGCTGCTAGAAAGCCTGCTTGATCCGTCCAAAGCCATCGAGCCCGCCTTTCAGAGTTTTGCCGTGCTGACCGATACCGGAACGGTAGTCACCGGATTGAAGGTCGCCGAAACCGACGCCCACTGGACACTGCGGCAGGCCGACGGAAAGGATATCCGCATCGCACGAGAAACAATTGAATCCAGCAAGCCGCAAACGCAATCGCTGATGCCCACAGGTTTGGCAGCGGAAATGACCGCCGAAGAACTCGCCGACTTGCTGGCATTTTTGCAATCGCTGAAATGATCGCAGAGGTCTCCCCCGCGGTACCTGAAACCCTGAAAAGCTGAGATAAAGCGAAAAGCTGGGACCAAGCAGGAGCTGGGGCCAGCTGAACTGCAATCGCGATCAAAAATGGATTCGCTGGGACGGCGGGGAAAACTCGTTTTAACGAGCGTTTTCGTCTGGTAACGAGGCGAAGTAAACCACGTTGCCTTGGCAAGGTTTAGGCAGCTTAGGACAAGCAGCGAGAGTCGAATTGTCATCTAACCAAGTGACTCTCACGCGTCGATGGCTAATCCGATGGTGGTATCCCGCGACTTACTCGGATTTCATCAATTTCTGCATAAACGAGTTGAAGCGACCTCGTCGCTGATTCCTGTTTCCGGGTAAGATTCGTCCCAGCAATCCTCCACCGAATCGCTCAATACTTAGCGACAAGACATCGCAATAAAATGTCGGGCGACAGACAAGTCGTCATTGATTTGGGGCAGGCGTCTGCTCGATGAGCATGGTTTCGATAAGATGAACCAAAATTCAATTTGCGTGATGGACGGGAGCGATCTTGTCGATGGAAAAACACACGAAAGACAAGCAATCGCGTTTTCTGATCTTGATGCGACATGCGAAAAGCGACTGGGGCGATTCCTCTCTGTCTGATCATGAGCGAACCTTGAACGCTCGCGGCCGACGCGATTCACCACGGATGGCGGGCTGGTTAGCCGATTCGGGATGGGTTCCTGATTTGGTACTCAGTTCTTCGTCCACGCGAACCCGCGAGACATATCAGAGGATGGTCGAGCATTGGAATAAAGAACCTACAGTCTCGTTCACCGACGCACTCTACCTGGCCTCCCCAGACTCCATTCTCCAATCCATTCGAACCGATGGGATGGAGTCAGAGCGGCTCATGGTAATCGCCCATAACCCTGGCATCTCCTACTTAGCCAGCCTTCTGGCAGGGCAGTCGATCGAGATGCCAACCGCAGCAGTGGCGGTCTTTCAGCTCGATCTCAGTGACTGGCACGAATTGCGAGAATCGACACCGATTCAGCTTGTGCAAACAATGCGACCCAAAGCACTCGATCGTTCGGAATTCGAGGATTGATCAATTTCACTTGGTGCACAATCGTCTTGGCGGTACTGGTAGGCCACTTCGGTTTGAATTTGGCGGTCTACAATCGCGTCAATGCGTATGGATGGCCACGTCGACTGATCAAACGAATCACGAAGGTGTTTTTTGCCTTCACAGTGCTGTTTCCAATCGCGATGCTGATTTTTTATCACGACTTGCTTGGGGACCTCATGCTAGGCCGCCCAGATGAGTTGCCGATTCCAATTTTGATGCAAGCCTACGCATCCGTTTGTTTGGCGTCTTGGCCGGTGCTGGGCATTCCTTGGTTGCTGTATCGTCCAATTTTTGGCCCGATTATTGGTCCGATGTTTAACGCATTGTTTGGTCGGACTTTGGGGTTCGATTGGCTTGTTACCGATCGGCGAATTGAGGTGGTTCAGGTCGAACAACTGCTCGGTCATTCGCTGAGCTTGAGCCGCAAGTGTAGGTGGCAAGCTCGATTGCCGTTGAACCAGATTTTTGATTTGGCAATTGAAGAGGTCACACTGCTGGTCACCGGACTACCGGAAGAGCTTGATGGTTACCGCATCGCCCAACTTTCGGATATTCATTTGACTGGTGACATCCACGGTGACTTTTCCCGCTACGCCGTGGAACGAGCCACGGGTTGGCCTCCCGACTTGATTGCGTTGACCGGTGACATCATCGACAAATCAAGCTGCATCAACTGGCTCGGTGATATCTTCGGTCGTGCTAGTGCTCCGGATGGCTGCTATTACGTCTTGGGAAACCACGACACTCGAGTCACCGATTCAGTGCAAACCCGCAAAGCAATGGACCAAGCTGGCTGGACAGACCTTGGCAGTCGAGGGCTGCATCGGCAGCTCAGAGGTTTGCCATGTTTACTGATTGGCAATGAACATCCTTGGTATCGTCGCCCCAACATCAACCCGATTTGCGAGGAATCTTTTCGACTGTTGGTCAGTCACAGCCCGGATCAATTTCATTGGGCGCGAGAGCATCAAGTTCATTTGATGCTCGCAGGGCACACACATGGAGGGCAGGGCAGACTACCTTTGCTTGGCCCTCTATTGAGTCCTAGCTTACATGGCAGCCGATACGCCTCAGGCGACTTTTATCGAGCGCCAACGACGATGCATGTCAGCCGAGGTTTCAGTGGAACGCATCTAATGCGGATTAATTGCCGACCGGAGCTGTCGCTACTGACTTTGCGTTCTCCTCGTCCCGCCGACGCGAATACTTGAAACCGGGGACGAAGAAGCAAGCGGCGGAAACAACTCCAAAAATCAAATGCGCGTACGGTGGCATGAGTGCCATCAAAAAAGAAGCAAACAACAGCGCGATCGCTTGAATATAAAAAACGCCATTCAGCATTCCCGCTTTGATGATAAATACCATCGCGCTGATCACGCCCAACAGGGGAGAGAGCGTCAATACCGGCATATCCAGCCACCATTCAATGGGAAACAGCATCGCGATCGCCACCATACTGGCTCCCCAGACATGAGCGATCTGCCGCTCGATGAACGTAACCGGTCCCATCCGTTGCCGCAGTTTCCAAAACACGGATGCCCACGCTCCAAGACCGACCGTCCACAACGCGACGTAAATGCTTCGTTGTGTGACTCCGCGGTAATCAAGCTGCCACGTTAGCAAGCCAGCCACCAACAACACCATGGAATGCCAGATCCAGAGCTTACCCCAATTCTGCAACACCGTCGCATGATGGGTTTCTCGGAATACGCGAGCGACCACTTGATTGAATCGCCCGCTGCGTGCTGCCACCCGTTCGTCCGCCAAATAGGCTTCAAGGTCCTTGGCCAATGCGGCCGCCGATTCGTAACGCAAATCAATCGGTTTTTGCAGGCACCGAATGACAATCATTTCGAGGTCGCGATCCATTCCCGGCCGCAGTGCCCGCGGCGGTGTCGGATCTTGTTCGATGACTCGCATCACCATTTCCATCGGTGTATCGGCGACCAGTGGACTGCGGCCGGTCAATGCGTAATAGAGAACCCCCCCCAACGAATAAACATCGCTCGCCGGCCCGACCAGATTCCGCCGCCCGCTCGCTTGCTCGGGCGACATATAGGCTGGCGTGCCAACCATCATTCCACTTCGAGTCAATTCCTCAGCATTACCGATTTGCTTTGCCAAGCCGAAATCCGTTACAAGTGGAGTCCCATCATCGGAAATCAGGATGTTGCTGGGCTTGAGATCGCGATGCAGAACTTGGTTTTCATGGGCAACGGCGATTGCCCTTGCAACCGAAGCCACAATCGATGCGGCTTCACGTTGCGGCAACACTCCTGCCGCCACGCGTTCGGCCAATGTTTGCCCTTCGATCAACTGCATGCTGAAGAAGGGCCGCCCCTCGACATCACCCGCATCATAGACGGGGACAATGTTCGGGTGCTTCAAGCGTGCTGAGGCAGATGCTTCAGCCAAAAACCGATTCAGATCTGATTCGCTCGCCAATCGCCCCCTCAGAATCATCTTGATCGCAACTTCGCGTTCAAGGCTTATCTGCCGAGCGCGGAAAACGACTCCCATCCCGCCTCGACCGAGCTCTTCGATCAGTTCGTAGTCACCCACGATGGTCGGCAGTGACAAACTTTTCCAGCGTTTCGAGGAGGGTGAGGCCGATGTTCCATCTTCACTACCAGCCGCCACATCCGTGACGAGAATTGTTCCCCACAGACGCGTAATTTCATCCGCCAGATCGGGATGCTGCTGGCAGGTGCTCCTCAGATCGACAATCTCACCGCGACAAATCGAATCGGTTACCTCCGCCACGACGTCAGCCAGGCGTTGATCGCGATCGGCAGAAGCGTCGAACGTTGACGGCTCACTCACGGCAAACCCTCATAGCCATCCGCACCACTGCTGTCGGCATCTTCGAGCAACTCACGCAGCCGGCGGAGCGCCCTTAAATACCGCATGCTTGCCGCGGGCGGGTTCAGCCCGAGGACTTCGGAAATCTCTAGATTCGAAAGATGCTCGTAGTGACGCATCAGAATGATCTCACGATCCTGATCACTCAATTTTTCTATCACCCGCTCGACTTGGGCGACGATCTCGCGCCTGGTAGCGGCCGTCGCGGGAGTAATTCCAGGATCACACAATTGGACCGCTAACTCCATTGTCGACTGGTCGGTACCAGCAGGAACCGCGATCGGCTGTTCACGATCCATGTTCCGCTTGGCGCTGACCCGGTGTCGCCGATAGGTGTCGATGATTCGATCCCAAGCGATCTGGCGAAGCCACAGGTGGAACGCCATCGAGGGATCGTCGAGATATTTCGTGAGACGGCCACTGGCCTCGATCATCACATCCTGAACGACGTCGCTAACATCGACTCTTTGCTGGACTTTCCGGTCGAGTCGCAGTTCCACGAGCCGCCGCACCGGTCCCCGATGTTTCTCAAGCAACCGATTCACAGCATCCGAATCACCCTCCCGCGCAGCATCCAGCAGCGACTCGGTATGATCGTCAGTGGGCCAGATTGATTTCGCCATCGTAGTCTCCCACTGAACTCTAGCGGCCCGGACACCGCTAGCGGTCTCAGGCGAGGTGATCGTGGGCCTCATAATCCTCCTGACAAGCCCAACCGCCCTCCTGGAATACGCAACCGCCCTACTGGAATACCCAGCCACCGCCGGAGGCCGGACTCTGCAGCTACCTTGCGAAACCGCCGCTTTCGCCCATTTCTTGTGAGAAACTAGTCGATTTTACGGATCTTGATGTTCTTGAATCGGACGACCATTGGCGGCCCTTGGTGAATCTGAAGAGCAATCACGCCTTTTTTGGCCGCTTTTTCACTTTGATCATCGATCACCTCGGCCGTCATTGCCCCATTGATGAAATGTTGCAATTTATTGTCGACAGCGACGACCCGAAAATCATTCCACTCTCCCGCGTGAATGCCTTTGGCCAGCTTAGCTGAATCGGCAAATCGCTTGGGTGTCTTTTTTCCATCAGCACCGATCGTGACCGATTGGCCACGTTGAGCCAGGATACCACGGCCCTTCTCTTCGTACAGAATGCCGGCGAATCGGTTCCCAAAATCGATATCGGCCTGATAGCCACCGACGACGAACTTGTCTTCGTTGACGATTTTGCTGCGATATTGAATACCTGAGTTACCACTTTCGATTTTGAATTGTGCGACCAATTCAAAGTTCTCAGGCTGATCTCCGGTCCAGATTAAGAACGTGTTTCCATCGATTGGATTTTCCGCCGTTGTGCGACCAACGATTTCACCATTCTCGGCTGACCAAAGATCCGCTCGCCCTTTCCAGCCCGTCAAATCACCACCACCGTAAAGCACCTGCACGCCGTCACCAGAACCTTTCGGATCTTCGGCCACGACAGCTGGGCAAAGAAACGCCAATACAAACAACAAGGATGCAGTTCTCATCAAAGATCACTCCGGCTCGGTGGGATTTAGTATCTGGATGGTCTGAGTATCTCACTGGAATCCAGCCCAGTGATAGAATCGGCTTGTGGGCCGAACTCGGCCTGCGGGCGGTCCCGCGACGGGAATGATTGTAATCAGTGATCACAAGCGGAGGTGGCTACGATTACAGTTCCCGCTTGAGCGTTTACTCACGCGGACCGATTCCATCCGGCGTCGACCAAAAACCGCCGCGTGCGTGATCAAAGGCCAGCTTGGCGCCTCGGTGCTGATGATGAAAACCATCCTCGCTGGTCCACACGGGGATGCCTGCAACATAAGTCGCTGTGGGCCACCCCGTCAGTGTCACCCCGTGCCAGGGACTCCAACGAGACTTTGTCTGCTGCTCTTCATCCAAAATCGTCTTTTCTCGTTCCAAGTCGACGAGCACCAGATCGGCATCATAACCCGCTGCGATCCGCCCTTTTCCAACAATGTCCCAGACTCGCGCCGGTGCATCACACATCCAGCTGGCGACCTGAGGTAACGTGCATCGTCCCGCGACCACGCGATGCAGCATCAACGCCAAACTGTTTTCTACCGCCGGCAATCCCGATGGACTTTGCGGATAAGGTTGGTTCTTTTCCTCCAACGTGTGGGGCGCGTGATCAGTAGCGATCACTTGAATTGTTCCGTCTAGCAATGCTTGCCACAAACCCTCGTTATCCGCCTTGGTTTTAATGGACGGGTTCATCTGAATTCTGCTTCCCAACCGCTGATAGTCATCGACATTAAATTCAATGTGATGCAGACAGATTTCCGATGTGACGTAAGGATTTGCGTCCACGAGGTACTTCAATTCCGCAGCAGTCGAAACATGCAGCACGTGAAAGCGGTGACGATGTCGTCGCGCTAATTCTGTCGCGCGGGCAGTTGCAATCATCGCTGCCTGTTCATCGCGGATTCGTGAATGATCCGAAATGTCCGTCGTACCAGCCAATCGCTCCGCATTCGCCCGCACAGTCGACTCGTCTTCGCAGTGAGCACAAATCGGCAAACTTGTTTCCGCAAAGATGCGTTCCAAGGCCTCTTGTTCATCGACGAGCAAATTACCTGTGCTGCTACCAATAAAGATTTTGATTCCTGGTACATCACGAACACGACTTAACGCCTCACAATTGTCAGGCGTGGCCCCAATGTAAAAGCCATAATTCACGAGTGATTTCTCAGCCGCCAACGCCTCTTTCGCGCGCACACCTTCTTCCGTGATGGCAGGTGGCTTCGTATTCGGCATTTCCAAAAAAGAAGTCACTCCACCGATGGCACACGCATGCGACGCGGTGGAAAGATCCTCCTTCCCTGTCAATCCAGGATCGCGGAAGTGCACCTGATCATCAACTACACCTGGCATCAAGTAGCGGCCAGCACACTCGACCACCTGATCAGCTGCGATTCCGGTTCCCGCATCCACATCCAGGATTCGACCGTCCTCCACCAACACAGACGCATGGCGTACTTGGTCGGGCAAAACAACATTAGCATCACGAAATAAAGTGCGCGACATCTGGATCACTCTCGGTCGAAGCAGGTTAACAAACGGAGTGTCACTTTACCGTAGCCCGAGTGGAGGGCAATGGTGCAGAAATCATCCGGAATCAACCCCCGCGATCATGCAAGAAATGCGACTCTGCGAGAAAGTTGATCATGCACGAAACGCGTCTTGTTCACAGGACGCGTCTTTTTCACCAGAGTTGATATGCCGTTTGGTGATCGGCTCAGACTTGTCAATTAGCATCCTTCAACCAAAACACTGGTGTTTTCGCAACGCTTTTTGCTTAACCTTGCGAAACCATCTCAGAACGCACGCATCACGTCACTTCAATGAAGCAGAATCACGGATTGAGTGACCGTCGGAACGCATCGAATGCATCCCGGAAAGCTGCTGGCGGTGGTTTTCGATTCCCTGAATCTCGAATTCCCCTCAACGCGTCCGCCGAATCATCAATCGATGCAGGTGCGTCCGTGGGAGACCGCAGTCCCAAACTCCTTAATGCTTCTTCAACATCAGGATTACTCGATCCATCGAGCGAATTTGGTTTCAAATCACGGACACCCTGCCAGCGGTCCGAGAATCGCTGCAAGTCTTGCTCATCCCACTGCAATTCTTCGAGTAGCTTACGATCCGGTGCATCACGTGTCTCCTTCAGGTAATCCAGGACCATATCAGTAGCTTGCTTGGTGTATTCCAAGTTGGCGGCCTTAGGCGGATCAACCGTGTTTGAGTCAGTCCCAGCATCTTGCCCGGAATCGGCAACGTCGCTTCCTTCTCCAGCCCCACCACGTGGAGTCGAATTCGAACGGGAACCAGAGTTACGAGTGTTACCACTCAGATCACCCGAAGAGGAACCATCGCCGGAATTTTCTTCGCTCGCTGAAGAGGAAGGATTCGATTCAACAGACTGGGTTTGTTCACGGCCACCAGATGACTCACCACTCTGGGACTCACCACTCTGGGACTCACCACTCTGGGACTCACCACTCTGGGACTCACCACTCTGGGACTCACCACTCTGGGACTCACCACTCTGGGACTCACCAC
>JBMYRF010000046.1:20552-32742 GCA_049602075.1 Rubripirellula sp. | reverse complement strand
TATCCTGGCGCGAATCCAAGCCAGGAGCGTCTGATCTTGCTTCAACGGAATGCAGCTTGGCTGGCGTATTCATTGGCGAATACCCTGGGGATGCTCTGAATCCAATGCATCAATTCAGCCTGAAAGGCGAGAGCAAACATATGACGAGATGTCTGCAAGTTACGTCTTGCCGAGAACAACGATGAGTTCGAACAACGATCCGCCCCACACAGGGGTACCTACCAAGTTGATGTTCGTGATTGACACGCTTGAGATCGGCGGAACTGAACAAAGCCTTTTACAGCTCGTTGGGCAGCTCGGTACACAACGCTTTGATTGCACCGTAGTTTCCTTGTACCCAGGTGATCATTTAGCGAATCCACTGAAGGAGGCTGGAGCGGAGGTGTTGGAGCTAAAACTGAGGGGCAAATACGCGTTTGGCCAAGGGATCCGCCAACTGTCCAAACTGATCAAGCATCGCTCGCCCGACCTTGTACACACGATGCTGTTTCGTGCCAATCAAATTGGTCGGACTGCGGGCTGGCTCTGCGGCGTACCGGTGGTTAGCAGCTTTGTGAACGTACCCTACGACAAATCACGACGCGAAACCGATCCTTCCATCAAGGCGTGGAAACTGCGATGCCTGCAAACGCTTGATGTTTTCACTTCACGTTGGGTGGTGAAGTTCCATTCTGTCTCCGAAACCGCAAAAGAAGTGAATTGCCGCGATCTGCGTGTGCCGACCAGCAAGGTGACGGTCGTGCCGCGTGGTCGCGACACGGCGAGGTACGAAAGACAACGTCCACTCCCCAACGAGTCATCCAAACGCTTTCGCGTCCTCAATGTCGGGCGTCTGATCGCGCAGAAAGGGCAGTTAAACTTGATCGATGCATTCCAAATTGCCTTTCAGGATGTTCCCGAAGTGGAGCTCGCGATCGCTGGAGACGGGCCATTGATGGAAGCATTGCAGAGACATGCGAATGACCTTCAACTTGGGGATCGAGTCGCGATCCTAGGACGCCGAAATGACGTTCCCGATCTGCTGACCCAAGCCGACATTTTTGCCTTTCCTTCACACTACGAAGGCTTGCCCGGATCGCTGATCGAGGCAATGCTCGCAGGATTGCCAATAGTGGCGTCGGACATTCCTCAGATTCGTGAATTGATCGAACATGAAAAAACAGGATTGATTGTTCCTGGAAGTGATGCAGCCGCCCTCGCCAATGGGCTCGCTCGGCTTTTTCAGGACCGCGAATTGGCGGCACGACTGGGTGCGGCCGCGCGTGCGTCTGCATTATCTAGATTCAACCTCAGGACGGTCACCGAACAAATGGAATCTTTTTACTGCGATATCATTGCAAGGACCGACTTCGTGCGAACGTAATGTTCGCCAAAGTCCAATCGCTGGATCAGCTAGATCCGATTTCATCAGGAACATTGCTGGCCAAAAAAAGTCATTTAAAAACACCACTCCAGCGTAACATCCGACTAATCAAAACAGCCAATGCACGATTCCTCACCAGATGCCACCCCCTCCTCTCGAGAACGTGAGCAATCTCGTGTTGCCGGCATCTTGGTGACGTACCAGCGTGCGGACTTGTTAAAGCAAACCCTGCATAGCATTGCTCAGCAAACCCAAAGTTTGGACCAGATTCTGGTGGTCGACAACGAGAACTCCGCAGCGATGCGGGACCTCATTGAAACGATGGCTTCTCGTTTCATGCCCTGTCGACTTCGATACTTGGCTTCCCCGAAAAACGTCGGTTCAGCTGGCGGCTGGGCTCTTGGGATGCGGCAAATCGCGATGGAGGACGAATATGACTGGATCATGCCACTTGATGATGACGACCCACCCAAGAACCCCCGCGATTTCGAGCGAATGATCACGTTTGCAGACGACTCAAAGCAGACGCACCCAAATTTAGGTGCCGTTGGGATTGTCGGCGCCATCTTCAACTGGGGACGAGGCTTGATTGAGCGGTTACCAGACGAAGCCTTGACCGGCAGTGTCCCCGTCGATTTTGTGGGCTGTGGATACATGCCTCTTTATCACCGCGATGCAATGAACCGAGTAGGCGTGTTTGATGAGAAACTGTTCTTCGGCTACACGGAAGTTGAATACGGAATACGTTTGAAGAAAAACCAATTCGAAATCCTGGCCAATTCAGAAATGTGGATCGAACGCCGTTCTGCAGAAAACCGCATGGGCATCAGACCAAAGCCTTCGCGCGTCTGTGTCATTAGCCCCCGAAAGTACTACGCCATCCGAAACCACATCTACATCATGCTTAAATACGGCCAGTTCGACTTAGCCATTAAGCAAGCAGCGATCCAATGTTTTGCCAAGCCCCTGTTCACCCTTTTCGTCAATCCTAGCAAAGCTGTTCCGGGGTTTTGCCAAGCAGCCAAGGCATGCTGGCATGGGTTCCGCGGAAAGATGGGATCTCGGGTGTTGCTGACGTCGCAGGGACGCGACTCGTTCCCTTGGTTGCTGGAGCAGGACGCTCAAACTCAAACTCCGGGAAAGACTCCCGCTAGCTCGGCATGAATTTTCCCGAGATGCCCGCAAACGACAACGAATCGTTGAGAATCATGCAGGTGATCACGCGAAATGAGTTGCGTGGTGCGGAGGTATTTGCTTCAAACCTGAGCGAAGAACTGGCCCGAAGAGGCCATTCGATTTGCATGCCCGCCATCTACCAGACAGATGATGCTGCTTTCGATATTCCTGGGGTGGAGCACATCGAACTGAACGGGAGCACCAAAGGAAAAATCGAGTGGAAAGCGCTTTGTAACCTGCGGCATGCCATCAGGAAGTTCCAACCAGACGCAATCCAAGCGAATGGGTTCCATGCGCTTAAATACGCGGTACTCAGCCGAGCGATGGCACACGATTCCAGCCCGATTGTTTATCGAAACATCAGCCTGGCGGAGAACTGGATTCGTGGTCGTTTGCGACGCTCCTGGGGAAAATGGCTGTTTCAAAGAGTTGCATTCGTGACATCCGTTAGCGAGCAGTGTGCGACCAATCTTTGCCGCACCTACGATTTCCCAACGGGGCGAACGATGGTGATTCGCCGAGGTATCACGAAACCTCAGTTGGATCGTTCTGCGGCCCGCACAGAATTGCTCGAAAGAATCGATCGAACGGACTCACCCGAAAGACAACTGCTGATGCATATCGGCGGATTCACGCAAGAAAAAAATCAGCTCGGTTTGCTGGACGTTTTTAAAAAACTGCAAAACAACCGAGTCCACTGCTTGCTTGTGCTTTGTGGTGATGGACCGCTGCTGCCAGAGGTAATGGCAAAAGCGGAGGCACTTGGACTCACGAACAGTGTGTTTTTTCTTGGTCGCACCCCCGACGCGGCCGATCTGGTCGGCGGTGCTGATCTTTTTGTTCTATCAAGCAAAATCGAGGGCATTCCGGGCGTTGTCTTAGAAGCCGCGATTCGCGGTGTGCCGTCCGTTTGCTTTGACGTTGGCGGCATCAATGAAGCTGTGATTGACGGTGAAACCGGCCGACTGATCCCGGCAATGGACTACTCGGCACTGCAGCATGCGATAGAAACTTTGCTTGATAATGACGACACACGCTTGAAACTCGGGTGCTCGGCCCGACAGTTCATCGCAAAACACCACATGCTGGAAAACGCTGTCGAAAAACTTCTCGGGGTTTACAGAGAATGCCAGCAATCCGCCCAATGAAATGTTCGTGAAATCCTCTGTTAAAAAACAATTGAGAGAACTCAAAAATGGCATTGGCACACGCTGGGAAAAGCAATTGAAGCCCGATACCGAGAAAAACCAAGTAATTTCGAGTTTTTCTTCTGTGAAACCAGGGCAATTTTGGGGGAATACACGAATTTTATTAATTTGCGGGTTTTGGGAGACTTGCTGATTGACAGCGGGTGGTATGCCTGCCATACTCCGTGCAGGACATTTCCGGGGAGAAATCTTTATGACTAAAAAGCTGTTTTCTGTTTTGGCCATTACGGCTTTGCTTTTTGTGCAGAGTCAAAACGCTCGGGCGGACTTCGTTCCCGACTTGACAGGAGGAAACTCCTATGACACGGGTGGGAAGGCCGGCTTCGTCAACTTTTTGACATACGACAATTCGGGCGGAGGCAATTGGATAACCGCCCTGGGGTTGGCCCCTGGTGACGTCACATCCGTCGATGAAACGCTAACGGGTAGTGAGACGAATGTGTTTTTCTACCAGGTGCTCAGGAACGACGGGAAATTGGGTTCATTCGACAGCACGCAGAGCTTCGAGATACCGGCGGGATTTAACGACTGGGTAAAGTCTGGTTTACTGCAAGGCAAGGTGTTCAACGACGCGGAAGGCGCAGTTGTTGGCGGGTCGGGAAATAATAATGAGTTCAACGGTCCGGTATCAACCAATACCGCTTTCACGGCGGGATCGACGACTTCGGCTGCTGTGTGGGGGATTAATCCGTCGACCGATCGGGGGCAGGCCAATTGGAACTTGAATACGTTCCTCGGCTCAAGCGTTTCGGACATCTTCATTCTGGTTTCGGATGCGACCTTCCTTTCCCCAACGGTTTCAACTTCAACGGGCTTCGATGATATCGCGTTCGCGAACACGATCGGAGATGCAATCGCGGCGGTGCCGGTCCCGAACCCAGAACCGGGTTCCCTAGCTTTGCTCGCCGGCGGCATGTTTGGTCTTGGATTCGTACGTCGGCGGAGGACGAGTCGAGCTCCCCGCGGACTTCCGACCGGAAAGTAAATGCCACTTGTCGGATTGGATTGGTCATGAACCGCATGTGTACTGCACGTGCGGTTTTTCAATGTTCTTTTGACATTATATAATTTTGGTGCCAAATTTTGGGTTGGGAGCACACCCTCCTACACGGCAAGCCAGCTTGCCAAGCTACCTTCTGTAGTTTTATTGATCAGGAAAGATGGTCGATTCGGACAATGCATTAAGAGCTGTCAACGCGCAACCGTACCGGGTGCCCTGGGGACTCGTTGCCACCGCGTCCATCATGCTTGCTGCTCACCTTCCCCTCCTATTTCGATTAGCACAACGCCTTTGGAATACTGACCATTACCAGTTTTTTCCTCTTATAGTTGTCGCATCACTCTATCTCGGTTACCGGTATTGGTCAGAATCCAGCGCGGCGATTGTGCCGGGAAGACGATTGACCCGCAACTTCTTGTGTAGCGGATCATTTTTCGCAATAACCATTGCCGTTCTGACAGACTCACCGTGGATGGCCGCAATATCATTCATGATCACGACTCTTGCCTGCATCTATATGATCGGAGGCAATGAACTGATCCGAATCTTATTACCTGCTTGGGGACTTTTGTGGATTGCCGTGCCACTACCTTTGGGGATTGATGAGTACCTGATTCAACGGCTTCAACAGACGGCAACACAATGGGCGAGTGGATTACTGGATCTGCTTGACTATCAGCACTTTGTCTCCGGCGTCGTGGTAGAGTTACCCAAACGCTCTTTTGAGATCGAAGAGGCTTGCAGCGGAATCCACTCCCTATTTGCCGCTGTGACTTGTGCAGTTTTATACGGCCTTCTCCTGCAACGTGGGCTGCTACGCATCGCGATCCTAGGTCTGCTAACAGTGCTTTGGGTACTGATTGTGAACGCAGCCAGAGTGACTGCGATTACAGTTCTCTGCGAGCGATGGGATCTGCCGATTGCGGAAGGGTTTGGACACGACTTGATCGGTGCAATCGCATTTTTCATTTGCATGATGCTAGTCCTCAGCACGGAAAGACTGCTGCTATTCGCTTTCCCTTATCCATTCAAGCCTGCTGATTACTTTCATCTCGGACAAAAAAGGAAGGTCGGACGAGAAAAAACCAAGTCGAATACGAATCGCATCTTGCCAGCAACTAATCGATCTTCAAACGCGGGCAAAGGGAACGGCTCGTCACTTGCAACGGATGTGCGGCCCCCAACGAAAAGCAGAGAGGAGGTACGCACGCTTGGCTGGCTTGAGGGTTACCCGTTAGCCTTCCTGGCGACCATTTTACTCTTCGGGCAATTCGCCATTGTGGGACTGCTCGGTAATGTCGCCGCTGGAACAGGGGCCTTGAAGCCGCTTGGTCAAACATCCGAAGAGGATCTACCCGGGCGAATTGAAATCTGGCAAAGAACCGGGTTTGAGAAGGTCACTCGTGCTGCAGATGATGAAAATGGCGCATTTTCAGCAATCTGGCAGTACCAGCACGATAACCTCATCGGACTAGTATCGATTGATGGGCCGTTTGTCGGCTGGCATAACCTGGGCAATTGCTTGGCTGGACAAGGTTGGGCCATCGAAGAGACCCGTATTGAAACTCTCGCAAGTCCATCTGGAAACCAGGATTTACCGTACGTCCGAATGAGTGTTCGAAAAGGCTTGGGTCAGTATGCAGAGGTGTTCTACGCAGTATTTGATGGAAAGGGTGCTCCCGCGAAACCAGCAGAAACCTACCTCGCGTTTCGCGCCATCCGAAGATTTCCTAAGCTTGCCGAGTTGTTGGCGCGATTTTCGGGCACCAATGACGCTTCCTATGCCTCGGCAGATAGCACAACGTTTCAAGTCCAACTTTTTCATGAGAGCACTGAGCCGCCGGAGGATGAGGTAGGAGACAAACTTCTTCGATTGTTTTCATCAGCGGTCAAGACTGCCAAAACGGATTTTTTGACGAAGGACGATTCCAACAAGCCATGAGCGAGAACAAAAAGCGAAGAAAGCGAAAAAGTACGAAATCATCGCTGGCTAAGCATTGGATACGCATCGGTCGCGATCATCGGGAGAGCTGGGAAAAACGCCGATCTCGGCGTTCGCCGTTGCGATCGAAACTAAATAAAGTACTACTTTTTCCAATCAAATTGATTTCGGCGAGCGTTGCCGCCGTGATCAATACCGCGAAGGCCCTAGCTTTGGGTCTGGTAACCCTGTGGAGCCATCGTTCGAGAAAACATTTACTTCACGGGCTACCAGCAGTGATCGTCGCGGTGGTCAGTGTCTGGCTTGCAATCGCCGTTAACGGAGCAAAAGACGAATTACGAAGCAAGTACCAAATCGCAGCAATCACAGCCGCGGCTAATGGAGATTACGAAACCTCTCGTCTGTGTTATGAGCGTCTAGAGACTCTGGATGGCGGGACTGACAGAACGCGATATCAACTCGCGTTGAATTTAGCTCGGACAGAACAGATAGATCGAGCGGAAGCCATCATGCGGAGTCTCGCGCCTGATGACGAAAATGGCTACGGCTTGGCGCATCTGTGGCGAGCAGAACGGATACTCCTACAACCGGACGTTTTCGCGGACCGCTCGCAATTAGAACTGGCCTATGGGCACCTGACACGTGCTCAGTCCGAACTGCCCGAAACACCCTCTGTGAATTTGCGATTGGCACAGTTCCTCGTGGCAGTAAACCGTTATGAAGAAGCAGTCGGTTTCATGCGAATCGCTTGCAAATTCGACCGCAGACTTCACTATGAACTTGGGATGCTGCTGGCGTCGTTACAACGAGTCGACGAGGCAAAAGACTCTTTCCGCAACGCGATGACCAGCTACAGTGCCATTCTTCGCAAGGATGCAAACGATCAAGATGCACGTCTTCATCTTGCGACCATTCAGATGAATTTGGGTAATTTCAAGGAAGCCGTGGATCTTCTACGGGATGGCTTAGCCCGAAATCCTGAGGGACCTTTTTCCCAGGCGATTGCCCAAGCCTTCGTCCAACGATTCGACCAACTTCAAAGTCAGGAGGGAAGTAACGCTGCGATTCAGTTGGAACTTCTGCGTCTCGCGTTAGAGCACGATCCAGATTCGCAAGCGGTGCTGAATCGCATCATTGCCCTCGGTGAATCTTCCGAAGAAGATTTGCAAGCCACAAAACAGGTACTCGAAACCTTACTGGCAAGCGGATATGCGAACGCGTTTGCGCATTTTGTCCTTGGCTGTAAAGCGTGGGAGGCGAACGAAACAGATTCAGCGATTTTTCATTTGGAGCGTGCGTACCATCTAGACGATTCATTGGGGCCTGTGGCCAACAACCTCGCGTGGGTATTGTCGCAAGACGAGACGCTTTCACTCGACACAAGGCGGTTGGAGCGAGCACTGGCGTTGATGAATTCCGTCGTTGATGAGTGGCCAAGCGTGGCTTCCTATCGCGATACCCGAGGCCAGGTGTTGGTAAAACTGGAGCGCTGGCGAGAAGCTCTAGACGATCTAGAATTTGCCCTGGTGACCATGGAGGATAATCCCCAACTACACCTTGCGATGGCACTTACCTACGACAATTTGAAGCAAAAATCGCTCGCTGATAAACATCGAAAGATCGCAACCGCTTTGGGAACAGATTCCGAGTAAGAAAACCACAGCCACCAATGATTGGGTTAGTCCTACATTAATCGAATCAGCAAGACCAACAGCACTTGAATTGCCGATCATATCCAGCGAAAAATCTGAACTAAACTAGAGGTTAGATCCTAGACTATTCTTTCAACTTGCTGACAGCGGGTTCGCTCTTTGACGCCTCGCAAAATGATCAAGGAATAAGCAAGTCGTGAAAATCATCTCATATCAAGAAGAGCACGCTGAGCAGGTTGCCGAACTCCTGAATGCGGGCCTTGCCCGCAAATTGGTTGGCGACCGAGACGCAGCCTATTGGAAGTGGAAACATGAGAACTGCCCGTTTGGGCCCTCCATTATCCTGCTCGCGGAAATCGATGGACGTTTGGCCGGTGTTCGCGCCTTCATGCGATGGAAATTTGACCTCGACGGAAAAACTCTAGAGGTCGCCAAACCTGTCGATAGCGTCACTCACCCCGATTTCCAGCGCCGGGGTATCTTCTCCCAGTTGACTCTGAAAGCGTGTGATCTAGCCGCAGATCAAGGCATTTCTTTTCTGTTCAACACACCCAATGAAAAAAGTCGACCTGGCTACTTGAAACTCGGCTGGTCCATGAAAGGGCAACTGCCCATTCACTTCAAGGTGCAAAGGCCTTTTCACGCAGCATCATGTTTACTGAAGTGGAAGATGCGTCCGGGGCAGGTTCCAACACCTGAGAGTTTCTTTCGAAGCGAGCCAACGAGTGCCAAACAGCTGCTCTCCGGTTCAAAGCTCGGAGAGCTTTTGGCCAATCGCAGGTGTTCCAAGGATCAACTCGAGACCTCACGAACCTCTGAATTTCTGAAATGGCGGTATGGCCAGCATCCTCACATTCAATACTACGCCGAGGCCGTCTACGAATCTGGCAGGCTTGTGGGAGCCCTCTTTTATCGCACAAACTTTCGGTCAGGCATCCGCGAGATTATGATCGACGATCTGATCGTTGATCGCTCATCGCAAGGTAGCGTTGTGCCCCAGCTACTTCGACAGCTTCGAAAAGTCGCTTGTGCAGACTATTGGGTGATTCAAATCGCCGCCAACTCGTGGATGAACGCCGAGTTACGGTCGATGAGGTTTCGGCAAATACCAAGAAAACGAATCGCTTTGACCACTCGAGAGCTGCATGAAAACCAAACGATCCCGGAATTCGCCGCGTGGTCGCTTTGCTTCGGGGATCTAGAGGGACTTTAAGTCATGTCACAGTCCAAGCCACCGTTCATGCCCCGGGGCGTCATGTTGCTGTCCCTCGACCTTGAACTCGCCTGGGGCACTCGAGGTCGGCCCGCGGCGAAACGTGTGAGTCCGTTTCTGGATGGGACGCGGTACGCGATCGATCAACTGTTAGCTCTTTGCGAAGAATTCGAGGTGCCCGCGACTTGGGCGATCGTCGGCGCCCTTCTGCTAGGGCAAGCCGAGGATGCAAAGCATCCTTGGCTCTCGGACCCTTGCTTTGATGATATCCCTGAGGGAACGACGAGCAGTCAGCCGCGCTGGTATGCGGAGGACATCCTGCAGGCGATTCAGCAATGCCGGACGCCGCAAGAGATCGGATGCCACACGTTGACCCATCTCTATGTGGATGCGTCGCCGGCGGGGAAAGAGGCCTTTCGACTGGAATTGCAGCGGTTCAGGCAGTTGTTTGATCAACTTGGTTTGAAGCAGCCCATCACGTTCATTTATCCCAAAGCCAAAATGGGGCATTTCGATGTCTTGGCTGAGGAAGGATATCGTTGTTTTCGTGGGCCCGAACCACGCTGGTACGAGACCCTGCCGACCGTGCGCTTACCAGCCGCTTTACGCATGATGGACGGTAAGCTGGCTCTCTGTCCCAATGTGGATCAACCTCAACTCACGAATGATGGACTTTGGCAGCTTCCCTCTTCTCAGTTCTATTCTCCACGCATGAGTGTTGGTCGCCATGTTTCAGTCGCTCAACGGGTTAAGAAGGCTCAGAAGGGATTAAGGCTAGCAAGTCGAAACGGTGGTGTGTTTCACCTATGGACCCATCCATTCAACATGGGGCAGAGTACCGACGAATTGATGTGGGGGTTCAGAGAGATCTTTCGCGAGGCGGCCGAGATCCGAAGCGGCGGAAACCTCGAAATCCTACCCATGGGGACACTGGCTGAGAGACTGGATGCGCAATCTTGAGCGGCTGATTCTTCCGTCGTGTGGATCTGGGGTGACCTACGTTTCAGGCATACCGCGATTGCAGGAATCGATCGCCAAAGCGGATGTCTCTCTAGGACGCACAACCGTTTTTTGAACTGAAATGATGTCGTGTTTGTGGGCGAGCCATTCAAAGCTGCATCTGCCCTGTCATGAAAGTGGCCCAATCGCCGGCCTTCGACTCCTGGTGCCTCTTCTAGTAACGCTCGAATCATGTGCAAGGATCCCAATTTCGATGGATGAAGATTCTGATAAGCAGTTGTCGATCATTGCGGTGTTTGTGCGACTTATGCTCTTGTCTCTTGGCAGTCTGGCCATCTGTTTTTTACTAGTTGGAAAGACGGTACTAGAGAAAATACTGACCGAACTGATCATGCCATTCGGGCTGATTTGGATTGGACTGTTTTTCGTTACAACGATGCTGCTCATTCGAAAGCAGTTCAAGCTGGGCATCGTCGCTGGATTGATTTGGTGTCTCTGCTCGATCGCTGGGAACAACTACCTCGCAGGATGGGGAATTCGTTCGCTAGAAGAACGCTTCCACAGCGTAGATCCGCTGAAAGCCGGACCATTTGAGGCCGTGGTCCTACTCGGTGGATCGACTTCCAAGGCTCCAAACGGTCAGTTGCAAGTCAACCAGAATGGTGACCGAGTGGTTTTGGCCGCGCGACTTTACCACGCCGGAGTCACGCAACGGATCCTATGTACCGGGACACGGATTCAGGGACTCAGTACCGCGGAACTCGATGAAGCTCAGGCGAGCCGCATACTGCTGATGGATCTCGGGGTCGCGGAATCAGCTATCCAGATCCTTGGTGGCCGCAATACTTCCGAGGAGATGCGAGAAATCGCAGATGAGCTTGTGTCGGAGTCCGAAGTGGGGATTGTTACATCCGCCTGGCATCTGCCGCGAGCAATGGCGTTAGCGAAAAGCGAGGGAATCCGTGCTGTTCCCCTTCCTGCCAATTTCAACGGGGGGCGGGAGAGAATCGAGCCGGATCCGCTCGGACGCGTCATTCTTAGGTGGATCCCCGATCAATCTGCGCTCTCGGTGAATTCCAGGGTGATGAAGGAATATCTAGCACGGGTTGTTGGACGTTAAATGACCTTTGATGTGCATCAAAACTGTTTCATTCTAAGTACGACATTGGGTAATACCGGGCCGTCATCTTCCTGGAGAAGACGGCGATGAAGAAGTCTGAGTCCTCTGACCAGCAAATTGCCTTTGCGTTGAAGCAAGGGGAGGCAGCAAGCCTGTTGAGGGGCTCCCCTCAAACGAATCCGCCCCGTATTTGAAGGATCTCGCCAGTCGATCTCTGATGATGAAAAAGCGAAACGACGAAAGCCTGAACAGGTCGTAAAACCTCTTCAGGAAGGGCAAGCGGTACTCGCGGCCGGTAGAACGGAAGCAGAACTGCTCTAGAGGCTTGAGATCACTGAGTCCACCTCGCAGTGATAAAGCCGTCAGTACAGCGGCATGCATTCCGATGACGTCAAACGATGAGGGGACATCCTACATCGAGCCAGGCAGCCCTTGGCAGAATGGCTACGCGGAGAGCTTCGACAGCAAGTTCTCAGACGAATGCCTGAACTGCGAAGAATTCACGACCGTGCAGGAAGCACGCGTCATCATTGCGCAATGGAGGCAGGGTCACAAC
>JBMYRF010000046.1:7109-20453 GCA_049602075.1 Rubripirellula sp. | reverse complement strand
CGCAGCTAAAAATCAAGTGCCCGAGTATTCTCCTCGGCTTTCACTTGAATTGTGTCGGCAAGAACCTCTGGCAATCCACGTGCTTCGCTCTTAGTTACGAAAACGTAAACCCCGGCAATCAGCATTATCATCCAGAGTATCGCGGGCATACCCAGAAAAAGACTTCGGTAGCTTCTCGATCGAAACCAAGCCAGGAGGAAACTCATCGGGATCAGGTTGTCCATCTCTCGGAAAATGTAAATGATCTCGAATGAGATGCGCTCAACGATTTTGCTGATCGACATTTGGGTATCCTGCTTTTTCCTTTTACTCTCACGGGTGCTTAAGTCGAATAATTAGCTCTTTCCGAAAATCAGCAGTGAGTTACTCGACGGTGCGACGATGCTCGTCGATGATGGATTTCAAACTGGTTGTCCATCCCTGAATCTGGATTAATCGCTCACTCACCATTCGAAAACATTTTCCAGCGATTTTGGCAGTCGTAACAACTTGTGGTGGATCAATTCGTTTACCTGGTTCGTCAACCATACCGTACATCAACATGGCATCGTGACTGTCTCGCTTCCGCAACTGAAAGGGCAGATCGTTTGCTTTTTCGAACTGAGACTGAAGCACCGAGTATTCATTTTGGTAATTCCATAACTCGTTCTTTTGTGGGAAGAGGGAATCATTGCGATTCGGTGAGTACCCCACCTCTTTCCATTCCCCAATGCTGTTGGGCAGGCTGTTTGCATTCAACATTTGTACATTGGATGACTCGCCGATAACGCTATCGCTAATCGCGATCCGGCGTGTCGAAATCTTGTAGACACTCGTGATCCCGAGGCAAGCAAATACTCCAGCAGCAACAATCAAGGTGGTTCGAACAACAGGCTGCGTCACAGAACGATCCCTGAAATCAACTCCTTGAAAATCTACGACGGGGCCGAACTGCATAAACCAATTGTAAAGTCTTAGTAGTCGGGTCTGGGACTCACGCCGATAGGTTGTTTCCGCCTCCACTGGATCCAAGCAGAATTTGAGCAATTGGTCTGTGCTAAGCATTATCAGCAGACCGGCACTGAACAGAGCAACCCCCAGAACGTCGTGTTTCCACCCTGAGAGCAGGTCCAGCGAAAAGCGATAATCTACCAACGCAGCCATCACAATTTGCAAAATGTTTGTGGCCGAAATCAAAACTAATGCGTTCAGTACCAACAGAATGCTGTGTAACCAGGCTCGATTAGCCCAAACGGCAAGAAGTATGCAGCAAGTCATTACGGACATCATGGAAATGATTCCGACATGTGTTTCTTCCACAAGAATCTGCCGTCCTGGAACGATTAGCGTTGCCCCTTCGACTGAGTTCGGAACATTGATCAGCTCCAGCAACGTTCCGCTAGCGACGGTGGTCACTCGTTGCAGTTTGGTCGCCAATTGTTCCGCTTGGCTGCCTGGAATTGGTAGGAGAAGACAAAGCAGCAACCAGATTCCAAATAGATTCGGAACTGCATAGCGATCTTGCAACACCATGAATGCTGCACCACATGACAGCAAGAATGAAACAGTAGCAAGCCAGGGACTGAACACCAGAGTTACAGAGACTGCGAAGATCAAAATCGAGCTAACGAACAAGAGGTTGGAAAGCCGCGTTCGCAGCTTGCTTTCGTTGTCAAATGTCAGACGCTCTAGTCTGGTGAAGAATAAAAGGATTACGGCGATAATGACAATCGGAAAAGATTGATGCTGTGGTCGCCTCCACATGTTCTGGAGGTGAATCAGGAGCATGGGCATTTGTGCAAACAGAATGACCGTCAACAGCCGATACTGCCTCGCCAAATTCAGCACAGCCAGCCAGGTTGGGGCGGTATCAGACTTGCTCGATTGATCTTGCATTTCCGCTGCGTTGAGGGAGGAAGGGTTTAAACATGCCGCGCAACCGTAATAATCTGCTTAATCAGCGAGAAAGTGCGGCACCCCCCGGTGGGTTCCAGTCTATCCCGGAGATTCAAAAAGTCGAGAATTTTCAAGATTGTGAAGTGATAAATCAACATCGCATTCAACGATGCGGTCAGGCTTGTCTCCCAAGGTGGAGGTGGCAAGCAGGAAGAAGGTGAGGAAGCGTATCCCCGGAGGTGCTGTAAGTTTTGGTGGGCATAAATATTTTTACCATGATCCGCCTGCAACTTATCGAGTTGCTCTAGAAATTGCAGAGTCTGTTGGAGGTCACCTTGTCAGAACCGATAGTCTGAAAGAATTTGATTTCCTAATGAGGATGACTGGTGGACGTGGAATGATTGACGGCACTTGCGAGCGTGGAGATGGCAAGTGGCGTTTTGCGAATGGTGAAGAGTTGAAACTAGGGAATATTCGATTCCGAACTCGTGAGCCTTCCGGTGGACCCTTGGAGTTTGTGTTGGTCCTCACTGCTAACGGAATCAATGATCAGGTATACAGTCGCTACGCCTTCATCATCGAGTGGGACGACTAAACGCCCACGCCACCAGTCCCTTAACGATCACAGAGATGCAACTGGCAAACTCATTGCGAGTGATTTTGGAGTGGTACGCACTTCAATCGGATGCCAATGCAGAGAAGGCGATGAGGGAATTCTAAATAGCCTCACGCCATCGCCTTCTGAGCCATTTCGTTGCCGATGATCTAGCTAACTCATGACATCATGAAATGCGTTGGCTGCAAACTGCGTCACTCACGGGAGCAACTGACGGTGATGTTAACCCCCTGTCTTATCTCGCCACTCTCGAAATTCCTCGTCGTAGTAATACGAGGTTCCATCTGCAAATAGGATTTTCGCATCATCATCTTCCTGACCTTTAGCGGTCGTAGGTGCGATCAGGACGAGTGACAGTAGAGCAAGCGAGAGCGATTTCATTTTCCACAGCTTAAGCAGGGCGGGGAGATGTTTCTCCGGATTTTACCAGCACCCTTAATCGACATTACCCCTCACCATTTTGTTCCTTAAAATCAGCGAAAAACCTGCGGACTGAGAAGCGGCTTGTCGCTGGGTCCGCCAGTGCTTAAACACGCCCTCGCCTTCTCAGTCATTTCGTTAGCGATGATCGCACTAACGGTCAACTTTTTTGAAATACCGTTGTGGTGAATTCATCACAACGGAATGAGGGCAAGGCGAGGGATCAGGCTGGTGAGGTCATTTCACCAACCGAACCTCGACGACTATTTTTTTCTTAATCGCCGGAATGCATATTGCAAAATGTAAAGCGGACCGGCAATCACCGCGGACATTCCGAGAATAGCAAACGGTGCCATGGTTATGGAAAACAAGCCCTCGCCCATACCTATGCCGGCAACATCGGATTGAATGTTCCGTCCACCCGAGGCGAATATAACACTGGCAATCCCCAAAATCGTGCAGGCAATTCCGCGTACTAGTTCTTTATCCAAGGCTTCACTCAGGGAACAAGGACAGAGACGACTTGAACACCAGAGCCATCATTCCAGCAATCGCACCGACGACATTGGCGAGCTTCCAATATACGGCAAAGTGATTGACCTGCAAAGGTTCTTGCCAATGTCCAATCGAGCACGCAACGGCTAGGAGTAGGGGAATCATTGTTCGTCCTTGTTGTGGTTCAATGCTGACGATTGCAGTACCACCCAATCGCCATCGACAAACGAGGCGATGCAATACTGTTCCTTCACTAGCCTGAAATCACAAAGACTGTGAATGACTAACGGGGCAGGTGCTGTGACTGGCTTGAGGATGGTATTTCCGGCTTCGCGAGTTTTCTGAGCCGCTTCAGCAGTCTGCTTTTCCCATTCGTCTTGGCGTTTCTGCCGCTCCATGTTGGCAAGCAAGTCAAATTCAGCCCGACTCCCGGCGTCGAAAGATGCGTTGGGGGCTGGCAGCGAGGTCAAAGTCATTGGCGATGATCTCTACTACTACGGGCACCGAGTTGTACTCAGTGATCAACTTGCTGACGCCAGTGCAAGCACGAGCGGCGATCCGGTCGCGGTGGCTGGGCACTTGGACGCAATCGACCTTGGCGTTCGTCGCGACTTAACCGTTGTTAGCAACAGCCAGAATGAAAACGATGTAACGGTTTACAACGTTTCATGGCGGGGAGGTTTCTCGATCTCCGCATCTGAGAACTTGAGCAAGATGGTTCTCGCCTAAACAAAATCTCCGTGGTGGTTGAAGAGGGGAACAATGCCTGCCTCAGCAATGGGGCGGGCACCCTCTCCGCCAAGCAACACCAAACCGAATCAACAAGGAAACAAAAATGCCCGATAAGAAAAAGCCACTGCCTTACTCCTCGCGTGACCAACTCCTAATTGCTGAAGCAAGTGCCACGGGTGCTCTGCAGATCGTTCACGATTTATACTCCGATGCGTTACTGGTGCCATTCGAGGATCAAACCCATGATCATTTTTTTGACGTTCTGAACAAATATGCGAAGAAGGTTAACGAGGAATGAGACGCACATGATGAGCGGTCTAGGCTCGACATTGTTCACGAGCCTACTCGATCCAAAGCGGATCTTGATTCGCTGGTCAGTGGTGTAGAAGATCGGTTGAACGCGAAGAGGCAAGACGAAGCGAAAGAGTATCTCGCCGCTCTATCCTTTGTTGAGAAGTTCCACCAACACTTAGCAAACGGAAGAATACCGGCTGGTCAAGGTTACTACCACCAGTGCCGATCAGTCATAGACGACTACCAAGCCAAGCAAGCAAAGGAAGTGAAATAATGGACGTTGTTCACAATGAGGACTATACGGTCTTTCAGTCCCTTTGTAGCCGACTCGTCAAGGATCTTGGAGCCCATTGGGAGTCTGATGCCGCGATGCAGTTCTCTAGGCGTGCTCAGTACGCCCGATTGGTGATCAACGGGCAAGCTGTTGCCAGATATAGCTGGGGCAACACTAACGGCTTGGAGGTTCTCCAGTACGCAAGATCTTGTGAGCAAATCCTTGAGCACTTAATCGACTTCGCAAGGTCTTGCGGAGTCTCGACTGTCTGTTCTCCAGATTGACCAAACCGAACCTTGTTGGCAAGAGCCGTTTCGTCAACGGTTTTTCGGGAACCCTCGCCAGTCATTGATTGGCGGGGGTTTTTTATGCTCAGAAGTGAACGCTGAGGTGAACGCAAAACAAAAAAGGCTCTGAAACATTGAGTTCCAGAGCCTTTTAAGCTACCCCGCAAGGACTCGAACCTTGAATGACTGAACCAAAATCAGTAGTGTTGCCATTACACCACGGGGTATCGCTAAGACGGAAGTTTAGCAGGCAGTCGGCTCACGCCCAAGAGGTCCTTGGACAACAAATTGGGTTCCGCGACATTTCTTTTAAAGCATTGCTGTCAAAGGCGTTAAGGCCTCCACACACCGTATTCTAGTGCCAAGTGTTGCCGCGAATTGACTTGGGTTTTTCCGACTCCTCGCCGACCCTGCCCGTTGTCAACCAAGCCAGTTTGGTCGATCCCCCCAAGGCTCCGGTTGAAGCTCCCTTGCTGGGCTTCCTTTTGCTCTTCCAGGTCCATGAGTTTTTCGGCATTCACGGAGGCTCGTTGAGTCGATGACGGGCTCGGTCTGTCGATGGCGGCAGATCGGAACATCCATCGCACGCCATTTGTTCTATTCCCCTCGCCAAGTCCAAGCCTTTTCTCCGTTGCTTCAGCAGTTTGGCACCAGCATCAACTGCGAAATGCCAGGGAAGAGCTTAACGGTGACTTTGAACGCTGAAAGCTAACCGCTGCAATTCGCTTGCCAAGTCGACGTTGATGACCGCGACATTGCTGGGCAATCGTAAGGTCGTGGGGGCAAAGTTTAAGATGCCCTGAATTCCACATTTCATCAACCTCTCCCCGGTCTCTCCAGCTTGCTGTGCTGGCACCGCCAGGATTGCCAGTTCGGCCGGTCTTTCGGTCAGGACCTGCTCCATTTCCGCTGCATCGCTGACCGCCACCCCACCGGCGATGGTGCCAACGCGATCAGGATCTGAGTCGAATGCAGCACTCAGTTCAAACCCCAGTCGCTCAAAACCTCGATACCGCAATAGTGCGTTACCCAGCGAGCCGACACCCACCAAGACCACCTTCCACTGAAATCCTGATCCCATCACCGCGCCGATTCGATCGATTAAAGTTCGAATGTCGTATCCCACACCCCGTCGGCCAATCGTTCCCAACGCACTCAAGTCACGACGAACGACCGCTGGCGAAACATCGACCAATCGTCCCAGTTGCTGACTATTAACAGAGTCAACTTCCGACTCCAGTAGTCGCTGAAGTTCGCGAAAGTACAGACTCAGACGCCCCACAGCAGGCTGAGGTAAATCATGAGGGATTTCCGCTGATTGTTCGTCCGGTCGTGGTTCGTGTTGGTCCATCGTACGACCCTTTCGATACCGCGTGTCTCGATGATTAGAGCAGATTGTTCGCTATTGAAGCGTGAGCGCTACCGGTGCGTCCAATTTGCCCGGTTGTCGAACTGCAATTCCCGGCTTTCCGCGATCACCAAGTTCATGTCGCGCTTGTTCCGCTGAATTCATCAATCGCGAAATGACCTCTGGATGCTCTGCTGCCACATTGTGGCGACATTCGATGTCGGCGACCACATCGAAAAGTAATGGTTGGTCGCCTCGCCCCTTTTCGAAGTGGGGATGGCGATTGAATTCTGCTAACGGTAGGAACAGTTTCCAGCGACCGCTGCGAACTGCCTGCAACTGGTCGCGGTCGTAGTAAAAGAAATCATCGTAAGGGGTTTTCGCGCAATCCTCCCCCAAGATCAACGGTGTGATGTCGTGTCCATCCAGTTTGCGTTCAGTGGGTAGTGCGGTTCCCGAAAGTGCCGCAAGGGTTGGCAGCAAATCCATTGTTGTGGCCAATTCATTGCATTGGGTACTGGGCGGAATTTTCCCGGGCCACCAAGCGATGGTCGGAACACGGAATGCTCCTTCCGCAGTCGTGTAGCCACGACCGTGCAGCGGTGAGTTGCTGCCCCGCGAGGGGCTGGTTAGGTCTTTGGCAAGCGGCGCGCCGTTGTCGGATGTCCAAATGACCAACGTTGATTCATCCAGCTTTAATTCGACCAACGCATCGAGCAATTCGCCTGTCGACCAATCAAGTTCTTCGATCGAATCCCCCCAGGCCCCATTCCCGCTTTTTCCCCGAAACGCCTCGCTGGCGAACGGTTTCGAAGTGCTGCCTGGCATCGCTTGAGGGAAGTACAAAAAGAATGGTTCGTCGCGGTGCTTTCGGATGAATTCAACAGCGAGTTCTGTATACCGTTTGGTCAGTAAATTTCGGTCCACTGGAGCCTCGATCACTTGCTCGTCTCGCAGCAATGGTAGGGGTGGCCACTGATTGCCGTCGAGTCGCTCGCCTAATCGTTGGCCGACTTCCGCCGTCATGTCATCACTGTAGGGAATGCCAAAAAAGGAATCGAACCCTTGCCTTGTCGGCAAAAACGCGGGCTGATCCCCCAGATGCCATTTGCCGATGATGGTGGTTGCATAACCACCGCGGCGAAGCACTTCTGCGATCGTGATCTCGTCTGGGTTCAAGCCGTATGGTGAAACCGGGCGCAGCACGTGTCCATCACGCGGATTCAAGTGCATGCCGACCCGTTGTGCATAACAGCCGGTCATCAGGCTGGCGCGGGAGGGAGTGCAAACCCCGGCCGTGACGCAAAAGTGGGTAAACTTTCGCCCCTCGTTCGCCATCCGGTTTAAGTTTGGCGTGCGGTGAATTGTCGATCCAAAGGGCTCGACGTCGCCGTAGCCGAGGTTGTCACAGAAGATGACGATGAAGTTGGGGCGTTCAATGTCGTCCTTTTTGGTCGTCCCGCCCTGGTTCACCGAGTCTTGTGAAAGCTCCGCCCTGTTTTGCGGAGATTCCGCTATGGGAGGCTCAGCGATAACATTCACGGTGAGGCCGAGCGTCACACCGAAAACCCAGACCGCGCGAATCAGAGCGTTGGCACAAAAACCAGCCAGTGGATTTGTGGTTTGCGGCATCATCACGCGATCCTGGAGAGCTGGAAACAAGGTCAAACCAATTTGGTTTTTCCTGGAACGGCAAACTCTGGTTCGGGGCGGGCCCCTTTAATATCAAAGTCTTTCGGGAAGAGGTCGAGTGTTGATTCGTTGGTCGCGAAATCCCATTCAACATTCTTGCCGGTGTAGGCGGCCATTCGTCCCAGCACGGCGGTCATTGAACTTTCGGCCGTTTTCTTGAGTTCCACGATCGGCTTGTTCGCACGGACAGAATCGATCAGGTCTTTGTGTTCCTGCTTGTACGCGTCTCCGATGTTCCCTTTCATCGACCAGATCTCTTTACCATCGCGATCGACGAGCGACGCGCCTCGGTTGCCACCGTAGATGGTGCATCGGCCGCCGGTGCAATAGATGGTGTTGGAGTTATCACTTTGGGTGCCTGGGATTTGACGGCACATGAAAGACACCAGTCTATTCCCGGGATAGACATAGTCGACTTCGACGTTGTCCCACATCTCACTACCTTCGGGGCGGGTAAATCGCCCGCCAGATCCGTAGGCGGATTCCGGAGGACCACCCATGATCCAGTTCATCGTGTCGATATTGTGCACCGCTTGCTCAGCGATCTGATCGCCGGAGAGCCAGATGAAATGCATCCAGTTAAAAATCTGATACTCGGTATCGCTCATCTCTTCTTTGCGATTTCGGAACCAGATACCGGTCGAACAATATCTCATAGTTGCAGCGATGATGTCTCCGATCTCACCTTCCGACAGACGCTTAATAGCCTCCTTGTAATTTGTTTGCCGTCGGTACTGGGTTCCGGTAACGATGGCTGTCCCATTTTTTTCGGCTTGCTCGTGAGCCGACAGGCAGATTTTGTAGCCGGCTGGATCAACGCAAGTTGGTTTTTCGGCGAAGACATGCTTGCCCGCATCGACGGCTTCGGCGATGTACTGCGGGCGAAATCCTGGAGGGGTGGCGAACATCACGACATCAATGTCGGGGTCATCCAAGATTCGGCGATAAGCATCGATACCACTGTAGAGCTTCTCGTTGGCGACTTTGACTTTACCCTCGTGTCGGCTCCCGGCACTTTTGCGAAGCGCTTCTAGTTTGACCGGTTCCAAATCGGCGATCGCGGTCAGTTCGATGTTTTCGTTGATCGTGAGCGAATCGTTGACTGCTCCGCTCCCACGGCCACCAGCTCCCACCAATCCAATGCGAACCGTTTCGGAATTGTTTTCCTGAGGCTCAGCACCCCGCAGGACGCGGGTAGTACCGAGGGCCGCCGCACCGGCGGAGAGGGCAGAACCCGATTTCAGGAATTTTCGTCGGGGAAGCTGTGGCTCGTTCGAATCCTGGCTCATGGAGAGACGTCTCGTTGGTAGGGGGTAGGGCGGATGGAACTCGCATTATAAGTTGTCGCTAGGCGATTGTCAGTGTTCTGATTGCCGAGTCAGGTCTCGCGGATGCCGACGGCAATTCAACTTCGCAGGCGGTTTGGGGCGGCGTTTAGTTTCCCTCGAAGGGCGTTCTCTGGCTCCGCAATTTTTATCGTGGCTTTTTTCTGGGCAATAATTCCGGGCAGATGGTCCAATTCCGGGCAGATGGTCCAATTCCGGGCAGCTGGTCCGCTTCGAAGTTGGATAAGGTCATGCGGGGACACTGCGGAGATGGGCGTTTTGCCGGATAATACCGGGGCTTCCGAGGGCAGGAGCAGTTTCTGACATTTGGCGACGGAGCTAATGCGAGCCGTATCGGGAGGTCTCGGTGGCTCGGTTGCAGCGATCCGGTGGCTCGGTTGCAGCGATCCGGTGGCTCGGTTGCAGCGATCCGGGGCAAAGGTCAGCGATCGAGAAGCAAAGCGAGTTCGCTTTGCGGCGACGCGGTTTAGTGGGCGGTATTCCCATGCAATTCAGAACTTTTCAAAATCCTCCTAACATTTAACAGACACACTCGTTGACGGTATTGAACCGCGTTCTTTTCCCCCTGGCGTGAAGCTCATGACGAAAGCTGATACAGCTTGGCCGCCCGGATCAATTGATCGACTCGTTGACCGATTCGAGCGACCGTTACTGGCATACGCGCAGCGGATGCTGGGGGGAGATTGGGCTGGAGCTCAAGATGCGGTGCAGGAAACGTTTCTGCGACTGTGCCGTGAAGATTATCGCAAGGTCGAATCTCACGTCGCAGCTTGGTTATTTTCCGTCTGCCGAAGCCGAGTGATCGATATGCAACGAACAAAACGCGCGACGCCAGTGGATGCGTCGCAGATAACGCTGCCCGACCCGACGCCCGATGCGTCCGTTGTCGCCAGCGAGGATGAGGACAAGGTTCAGCTGGATCAACTTGTTCACCAGCTTTCACCTCGACAGCAAGAAGTCCTTCGACTGCGGCTTCATGCCGGCCTGAGTTATCGGGAAATCGCCGAGGTCACCGGGCTGACTGTTAGCAACGTTGGCTTCCATTTACATCAAGCGGTTCGCAACCTTCGCGACTCGCTGGCCGTCGGTTGACCGCCACGCGACGCGAATAATCCCCACCCACTCAAATCTGAAAACGAGCCCTGATATGTCAAACAATACCTGGGATGATCCAAGGATCACCGCTTATGTCCTGGACGGTCTGACCGACGAGGAACGAACACAGTTCGAAATCGATTTAAAAAACAATCCTGACTTGGCGGCGGCAACCGAAGAAGCTCGCGGTCTGACCGAGCAACTGCAAGGAATCTACACCGCAGAGCCAGTGGTTCCGCTCGATAAGGAGAGGCGGCAGGAAATCGCTGCCGAGCAACTGGCCGTGTCGCCAGTCCATGTTGAGTCCTCCTCAGCGAAATTCGTTTGGGTTGCGATTGCGATTGCCGCTTGCGTGCTGTTGTTGGTAGGCGTCGCGCCATACCTGAACCGTGATTCGCTCAACCCGACAGTGACTCAGCTACCAATGGAGGGATTAGAGGAGTCAGCGACAGTCGCTTCGACTGAAGCCGATGAATTTTCTTCTGCAAATCAAGCTGCTGCAGGCTCCAGCCAGAGCTTGCGAGACGTCGCGTCGCTGAGCGAAGCCCCAGGCGAAATGGAAATGGAGGAAAGCACTGTTGGGCAGAATGTCGCGGATGGCGATTTGGAAATGGGCGATTTGGAAATGGACGATTTTGATGAAGCGCAGTCAGCCGGTGCGGCGTCGGTCCCATCGAGTCGTCCGCCAGTGCCCAGTCCTGCGTTGACTCCACCCTCACCCACCGATACGTCGGGGCCTGGTCTTGCCCGTCGATCAATGGATCAGGCAAGCTCGCGAGCGGAGGTACCAGAGCCAGAACAGTTCGGTGGCTCACTGCAATCAAGCCCGATTGCACCGGCATCAGTGGCGAACTCGCGGAACGTGCAACCTTCGCAGGCCGGCGAACAGGAAAAACGTTCAGGTCGCCAGGCCAAGGTCGCTGCAGACAATGCTCCTTCGGACTCGATGTCCAATGCTCTGTCGGATGCTGATCCTTTTTCGGATCCAGCCCCGGTTCCTGTCAACGAAGCGGCAACGGCTGACACCAGCAGGCCCTTCGGTGACAGTGGTGCCCCAGGCGTTCAAAGCGTCAAAGAAGAAGCTGGTTTTGAAATTCCGGCGGCCCCCGGTGATCAGCCGAAGCAGGTTAATGCAGCTGCTGCACCCGTTGCCGATCCAGTCGGACTTGCCGCAGCGAATTCCAGAGGTAGCCAACCTGGGCTTCGTTCGAGCGGCCGAAGTGAAAAGAAAGATGCCAGGGTTAGTAGCTTAGAACTACCGTCGGCCTCAACTCCGTCGAGTAATTCGGGTTTCGGTTCGGCCGAAGATGAAGGACGTGGGCCCGGGATTGCTGGTGATCGCTTTGATCCGATCACCGACAACGCTTTCAAACGTGTTGGTGAGCACCCATTCAGTACGTTCTCGGTCGATGTTGATACTGCCAGCTATAGCAAAGTTCGCGACTTTTTAACTCGTGGAAACCAATTGCCACGGCCAGACGCTGTCCGAATTGAGGAATTGTTGAACTACTTTGACTACGATTACCCGCCACCGAGCGAAGATGCTGATCACCCATTCACTGCCCACACTGTTGTCACGGGTTGCCCTTGGAACGCCGATCATCGGTTGGCTCGAATTGCACTGCAAGGCAAGACGATGCGAAAGGATGAACGCCCGCCCTGCAATTTGGTGTTTTTGCTCGATACCAGTGGATCGATGAACGCACCGAATAAACTGCCGTTGGTAGTGGAAGGGATGAAAATGTTGGTCGATCAGTTGGGCGAAAACGACAAGGTCGCGATCACAGTTTACGCCGGTTCCGCTGGCCTAGTACTCGATTCAACCAAGGCGACAAAGCAAAAAAAGATCCGCAACGCTCTGACCCAGTTGAACGCCGGTGGCAGCACCAACGGAGGTGCGGGGATCGCATTGGCTTATCAGACCGCCCGAGACCATTTTATCGATGAAGGCGTGAACCGCGTCATCTTGTGCACCGACGGTGACTTCAATGTGGGGACCACTGGCACCGATTCGCTTGTTCGGATGGTCGAACAAGAAGCCAAAGGAGGCATCTTTCTTTCGGTGCTTGGTTTCGGAATGGGGAATCACAATGACGCCATGCTGGAACAGATCAGTGGTCGTGGAAATGGTAACTACGCGTACATTGATACTCCCTCCGAGGCGCACAAAGTCTTGGTCGAACAAACCAGTGGAACCTTGGTGACGATCGCCAAAGACGTCAAGCTGCAGATTGAATTCAATCCCCAGCAAGTCTCGTCTTATCGACTGATTGGTTACGAGAACCGTGTCTTGGCCAAGGAAGATTTCAACGATGATAAGAAGGACGCTGGTGAAATCGGTGCGGGGCACTCGGTCACTGCACTTTACGAGTTGGTTCCTGCTGGGTTGGAGGCAGATGCAGCTAAGCCGTTAGTGGATGATCTGAAATATCAATCTAGGCCAGAGCTGACCGCGGCGGCGAATAGTAATGAACTGATGACTCTGAAATTACGCTACAAGCAACCTGAGGGTGAGACCAGTTCACTTGTTGAATTCCCCGTCATTGATGACGACTTGCAATTTGAGAACTCAGGCAGCAATGTGCAATTTGCTGCCGCTGTTGCTGGCTTCGGCATGCAATTGCGTCGCAGTGAATACGCTGGCTCATGGACCCTTGCCGACGTGATCGAGGTTGCTCAAGCTGCAAAAGGTGAAGACCTGAATGGTCTACGTGCCGAGTTTGTTCAGCTGGCCCAAATCGCCAGCCGGTTGATGGGGCAAGAATAGCAAATGAGGATTCGCGTCGATTCCTCTGCAAGCCAGGGGAATCGAGCAAGGGGTTGCGGAGCCCGTTGGTGCTACAGCGACTTGGTGCTACAGCGACTTGGTG
>JBMYRF010000046.1:0-7011 GCA_049602075.1 Rubripirellula sp. | reverse complement strand
GTTGGTGCTACAGCGACTTGGTGCTACAGCGACTTGGTAATGCGGCGACTTGGTAATGCGGCGACTTGGTAATTCAGCGAGTTGGCGATACAAGGACCAGCAGGCAGCAGGCCCGGCGGCACCGCGAAGCTCTGATAGGCAAGTTCCCCTAGATACTCTTCCAGCACTTGGGTAACGAAGAAACGCCGACGTTTCGGTTCTAATGTTAGTCGGAACAGAAACGACGGCGTTCTTGGATTGATCGTTGTCGATTCGAGAGCGATCTAACGCTCGAATCAGGGAAGACGAGCCCTGGTGGAGGCCACCTCTTGCACGCTCGGCAGGGTGACTCTCCGTTTAGCTGCTTCGTAACGCATCGCGCGTTGAAAGAAGGGAAATGGAAAATATCGGTTGCGGCGAATCGCGTAACGTTCAACTGCGAATACGAGTCGCTCGTCGAGTTTCTTCTCATCGACCTTCGTCGCTACTGCCTTGATATAGGCTCTTTGATCAGCCGTGGTCGCTCGGAGACGGTTGACCAACTGCTCTTCAAGGTTCGCAACCCGACCTGAGGCACCTGTGTTCACCTGTCGTTGAGTGATTTGTGCGTGAACGTTGGAATTGATCGCGACGCTCACCAAAGCGATTGTGGTTCCAAATAAGAGAGAATGAATGGTTCGCGACATTCCTATAACCTTGCAATTCAGATGATCGAGATTTTGCGTTGTCGAGCAGAAAAGGCACTTTGCGAAACCCGACGCCAGGTACCTGGAAATACCAAGGAAAACCCGTGCGCAGCAAGACTGTTCGTCGGATCGTTGTCGCGGCCGGACTGGATTCGTTTAAACGCCTAACAGTTCCGCTACTTGAGGTCTGTTTCGAGATCCGTGGGGAAATCCTTGAGCATTTCAACCGACATCTTGATGCAATTGTTATCTTTCCGCTGCTCGCGTTAATCAGCGTAAACGGAGTCAGGAGAGGGGAAGGGTTGGTCTGGGTAAGCCTGGGGTTTTGTGCGGGCTCGTTTTTCGAAGGTTCGTTGGGGTGGAACGGATTGTGTGCACTGCTGAGGTCGCAACGCCGAAAAATCAAAACGACGCAAACCGATTGCTCGCTTCTTGCGGAGGATCGGCAGATATACAAATCAATTGTCGAGGCGGGTGATTACGCAATCTTCCCGTTTAGGCTAGACGCTCGAGAAGGACTTCGGCGATGAATCGTTGGCTGTTGATCGGATCTTTGGCCGCCATGTTGGTTGGAACCACTGGCTGCCTGCACCACAATGTGCGAAGCAACTGCGGCAGCTGCGGAACCTGCAACACGGGATCATGTAGCACAGGTGCTTGCGGCTCAAGTTGTAATGACGGCTGCAACACCCATAACGGTATGCTTGGCAAGCTCGGTGGCGTCTGTGGGCACCACGGATGCCGCAATGGTTGTGTCGCTGGACCTTTGGGGTGGCAGCAAGGCGGACACAACTATAGCTCGCACCTTCAATCTCCACACTGCCTCGGCCACGGCGCGGGGCACGCGTTGGAAAACCAGCCCTACGTAGCCGGCCCTCCGACGGCCCAAACCGCGTACCCCTACTACACGGTTCGTGGTCCCCGTGATTTTCTCGTCGACAACCCGCCCTCGATTGGCCGCTAATCCCGCGGTCTAGAAGATCGAGCGTCGACCCAAGAATGGCCAGCGGGGATTTTCCTCGTTGGCCATTTTTATTGGTTGCTGCTAAGTGTTGAATTATGGCGATCGGTGTCAGGACAAGCCGCGATGCGATTCACATCGCAGACGTTCTTGCGACACGACAGCCCTTACATGAACCCAGTCTATGACACACCGCATGAACCCAGTGCGGCAAGATCGCTTCTAAGAAGCAAGGTCTTGAGCTGGAAGCGAGTGGTTCGAGAATACTGGAAGCTCGGTTTTACGCTGAGATTGCGGATCATCTTCTTCGTCCGACCAAAGTGGAGTAGTTCTCGTGGCATCTGACTTTCGCTTGAAAGAACAGCTACCGAATTTGACCGAAGAGATTGTGGCAACCTACACGCCCGAGGATTCCATTAACCACCTCGGGCATTGTCCGTTGCCGAACTATTCGGGTGTGGTGAATATTTTACTGGACCTCAAGGATATTCTTTACCCGGGCTATCGCCGCAAAGTTGGCTTGCACACGGGGAATATCCGCTATCACGTTGGCGGTTTGATTGATTCGTTACATGACCAACTCACGACCGAAATTGCACACGCCTTGCGGCACGAACATCGGGTTCAGAAGAAACACTCAGATTGCGAGAGCGATGTTGATTACGAGGCCAAAGGCCAAACGATGGCAATTGAGTTACTCAAACGGATACCGAAACTGAGAAGTGTTCTGGCAACGGACGTTCAAGCTGCCTATGACGGTGACCCCGCTTGCCAAACCACTGATGAAGTGGTGTTCTGCTATCCCGGATTCGAGGCAATCACGGTCTACCGTATTGCGCATGAATTGTTGCAGCTTGATGTCCCATTTATTCCGCGAATGATGACCGAATGGACGCACAAACAGACGGGCATCGACATTCACCCGGGTGCCACGATCGGCCGGCACTTCTTTATTGACCATGGTACCGGTGTGGTGATTGGGGAAACCTGTGAAATCGGTGAGCATGTCAAGTTGTACCAGGGGGTTACGTTGGGCGCCCTTAGTTTTCCCACCGACTCGGATGGCTCGTTGATACGAGGGAATAAACGGCATCCAACGATCGAGGATCACGTGGTTGTGTACGCCAACGCTACCATTCTTGGTGGTCGAACTGTCATCGGACGTGAATCAGTGATCGGTTCGAGCGTTTGGATCACAAGAACGGTCTCCCCAAACACCACGGTGACGCTGGAAAAGCCGCAGCTAAAAGTTCGGGGTGGAGAAAATGATCGCGACGGTGACATGTTAAGCCACGACCTGAATTTCCAAATCTAGAATCGCCTTCATGAAGCAACAACGAGAATCTGCATTGTTGCTTGGCGGATTGATCAATCGGGTGGCTGCTGAGCGGGGGAGTTCATCCGCTGCTCGACCGTCTTGTAGAGATTGGCCAGTTGAACCAAGATCTTCTCGAGTTCGGCATCGTAGGCTTCATCACTCAAATCCGTTCGGCGGCTGCGGAGTGTTTCGAGTTCCGCTTCCAACTCAGCCCGAAGTTGCCATTCCTGTTCGGTGAGTGGTAATCGTTTTCCATCGGGTGAAAGCGTTCGTTTGAGCGCCGACTTGCCATCTAATTCAGAACCTCCCTTCGCTTTCGCAATTGCCCGCGATCCGCGAAACATTGTGGCTGGGGTCCCTTTGCCATCACCGTTATCATCGAGTAGCGCGTGTTCAGTTGCCAAACGCTCCTCTGAATCATAGAAACGTTGCACCTCGATCGACGCGCGAACGAACGCTTCTTGAACGGAGACTTCGCCATCATGATCCAAGTCGGATTCCAGGCTTCCCATCGCATCGGCCAAATATTGACCAAAACGCGCGAAGTTTTGTTCCGCTCCACTTTTGGTCGCAGTAACGACCACGCGTCCGGGGCCAGACAGTCGGTTGACAAATGGGCCACTCGAGGACGCACAGTTAATGATCACCAGCGGTCGCTTCACGGATCCAAGCCAATCCGCCAGGTCAGTCGCGGATACATCACGTCCACGAAGATTGAAGTTTGCAACATTGCGGGCAAACGTGCCGTGTCCAATCATCACGATCCAGACCGGTGTGGTGCTCCCCTTGGAAATGGTTGCGATAGATTGTTGCAGTAGATCGCGATCCGACACTTCCGAAGTCTCAGAACCCAATCGCAAACAATTAACCTTGGATTTTTCGGCCAAGCGTTCCCATTTATCTGCCCAGGTCGAAAACATTTGACCATATTCGGGTGTTCCGCTGGCACCGACAACGACGATCATAGTCGGGCGGGCAGAGACAGATGGCGTCGGGGTTCGATCTGGTGCCGTTTCAACTGGGCCTTCGACGCCCGCCGGTTCGTTGCCTACATCGACCACCGCGTCATTGTTTTGACCAAGTGTAGCAACAGACAAAACGGTCCAGATCGTGAATGGGCAAACGCATTTTCGCCAACTCATGCTAGCCCCTTCCATCGTCGCAAGCCCCATTCACCGCACAAACACAAGACCGCCAATAACATGACCCAAGGTCGGTGCCAAATCGGATAGATCCGGGTTTCGGTAATGGGCACATCCCGTTTGGGGAGGTCGACGGCAAACTGATCCAGTCGATCTTGACGGATCACTTCTCCTCCGGTTTCTGCGGCAATCTGTTCCAGTAATTGACGATTGAGTTTTAGTTCACCAAATTCAGCAGCACCGGATTGTGCGGTCCACCCCGACTGATCTTTACCAATCTCCGCACCGTCGGGTCCGGTCACTTTAGCCGTCACCTTGTATCCGCCAGGTTGCCGCGACCAATAAGTGGCTCGATACAAACCGGGTTCGTTTGTATCCATCGTGGCTGACATCTCAAATGCCTCGCCGCCCAATGGCTCGATTGTTAATTCCACCTTCGCGTTATCCATTGGCAGATAAGCTTCGTCCCTTGCATTGACCAAAATTTGCACCGGCTGACTAGGATCTTTGTCGGTTTTTACTGTTAACTCAGCACGACGAGGCACATCATTGACTAACCAATGCGATATTTGTCGCCATGCCTGGGCGGGATCGTCTCGTTTAGATTTTTCGCTATCTGTCGTGTTGCGACGCATTGACCAACGCCACAGATCTCCGATCAACAAGGCAGCGGTCCGACCTTTACCGAACCTTTGTGCGACTAGTGCTGGCCTCGTTATACCATCGGGATTACTTTCAACGACGGCGAGTTGGGTTGCCCCAGGTTTGACATCACCAACCGGGTTCAAGGTAAGAAACGGAGGCATTTCGGCTATGCGATCTTGTTCGAGCAACTCGGTGCTACGAAGACGTGCCCAAGGTTGCAGTAAACCTTCACGTGTCAACTTCATGACGTAAGGGCCTGCATCGTTGCCAGAGTCCATTCGCGGTGGATAAACCGGGGATAATTCACCCAGAGGTGTGTCGCCGAACTTTTGGCTGTCAAACGCCTCTTGTCCGCCGAGCATCAGCAGGCCACCACCGCGTGATCCTACAAAACGACGCAGCAACAGCATTTGATCTTGAGTAAAGAAATCCGTTTCCAGATCATCGAGAATCACACCGTGGTATGCGAACAGTTCTTCTGCTGTATCGGGGAATCCTTCGCTCAACTCTTCCGACTCCTTCACGCCAAGTCGAATGATGACCGGCTCATCATATTGCTGCGCTGATTCTTCATCCGCTTCTCCCAAGCCAGCAAACAACGGGTTCGTATCGTTTACCCCTTTGTCGCGAAAACTGAACTTAGGTTCTTTATTGGCGATGCGGATCAACCCAACCAATTGAACCTCGGCATCTTGTTGCAGGGCACGTCGAATAAACTTGAATTCCCAGTTGGGCCGGCCTGAAAGATAGAGGATTCGGTAGGGACCTCTAGCGCGGTCAACGGTGACAATTCTCGAATTGTTCAGTAGTGTTGCTTCGTCGCTTTTGGTTGCTGTTTCCTCCGGCGGACTTTCGATTAGTCGCCGGTCACGACCACGAAAAGCGGTCGCGCGATAGAACCGCACGCCTGACTCCTCCGGGCGAAACCGGAATCGAACATCGCTGGTTTCGCCTTCATTGGTCAGGTTGATACTCGATTCCTCGATCAATTTGCCTGTGTCAACATCGCGGAGTTGGACGAAAACAGTTTCATTACTAATTCCAACCGCATCGACTGATACGGTCACTGTGATTGGTGCTGACTCGAAATCAGTTTGGCGGACACTCACGTCAACGATCCGTAAATCGAGCAACGCTCCGTCGGATTCAGGAACAACCGGATAGACAGGAAAGCCAAGCTGTGACCAGTCATAATTTGCATCAGGCGCGTCCGTCAGATTGCCATCGGTGAACAGCAAAGCACCTGCCACCGGACGCTCAGCAAAACGTTCCGCTAGCGAAGTTAAACTCGTTGCCATGGATGAGACATAACCGTCAGCCTGCAACGTAGAAAAATCTTCCACACTCTCTAAGCGGGCGTCGAATGCGTAGCGACGCACGTCAAAAGCCTGGGCTAATCGAATCCGCCAATCTGAGTCCTCTCGTAAAACTTCGAGATTCCGCTGATTGCGACTGGGGGTGTCTTCTGCAGCTTTCAATTGCATGCTTTGACTGTTGTCTACCAAGATCGGCAGTACATTTGCCTGAGGCCGCGGTCGGGTTCCACTCCGCATCGGTTCAAGTAAGCAAATGGCGATCAACGCGATTGCTGCGATTTTCAGCAGGCCCGCTAAGAATCGGACGCCACCCGATGTGTCGGGCCGAGAGTAAGACCAAAGTGCCAGAATCGAAATCGTGACCGCGAACCCGAGGGCAGCACCGACCCATTCAGGTGCTCCCCAAAGCCACTCCTCGCCACCAATCATGACCGCGGGAATTATCGTGTTGAACGTGGCAAGTGTCTGAATCAACGTCCACTCCCCAAGCTTTCGTAGTACTTCTGCACCGCGTTGGAAAATTCAGCGGGAACCGGGTCGCGGTCCAAAGGTACGGGAGCATGTTTTTCGGCCGAACGACGCATCAATTCTTCTGAAACATTCTGTTTTAGTTCACGCAATGGTTCAGCCAATAATTCCTCTACCAAGTCCCACTGCGGTTCCTTCGACCTGCGTCTGAAGTCACGGCGAATCTCTCTTGCACGGTCGCGTATTCGAGCCGCCTCGGATCGCATCTCAGGATCGTCAACCATTTCCTCGACATCTCTTAAGCGATCTGACCATTCTCGGAATCCATCACCTGTCAAAGGTGCCGCGCTTGGGCTCTCAGCCGCATATCGACTTAGCCCGCCTCCATCCTGGGCGGCTTGCTGATTGCGTAAAGCCGATTGTTCATCGGAACGTTGCATCTGTTGTCCGGGTTGTTGTCCGGGTTGTTGTCCGGGTTGTTGTCCGGGTTGTTGTC
>JBMYRF010000045.1:11858-36303 GCA_049602075.1 Rubripirellula sp. | reverse complement strand
GTGGAAATTCGGTGACTGCTCGCATCGATCAAACGACAACCCCAGCAGTCCAAGCAGGTGTCTACAGCGATCGTGGAAGTGATTGGATCGACGCGGTGGTCGATTACGAATACTCCGGTGATGGTCCGCTTCGAATCGCGATGGGGAACTTCGATATCGTCGGAAAGCGAGTCGTGATCGATGCGATTCGCATCGAGCGAACCGACAGTGAAGCGCAAATCCCGGTTGGCCCTCTCAATGGAGACAGCCTGATCGTGCTCCGCCACAACGACGTACTTCCTGCCGACACGAATATCGACGGTGAGGTGACCCCACTCGATGCCCTGCTGGTGATCAATACCTTGGGACCGATGGACGACCCCTCGGACTCACTCGATAGCGATCGAATCACACTGACCGATGTCAACCGAGACGGCCAGGTCACGGCGCTTGATGCGTTGCAAGTGATCAACTACATGTCGCGTCAGCGGGAAAACGGAGAGGGCGAAGCGACAGTGTCGCTCGCTTGGATGACCGAGAACCGCTTCGCGACCGGCATCGAAGAGGAAGAGGATCGCTGGTGCGATGCTACTGATGAATCCTCGTTGAACTGGAGCGAGGATTTTGGGAGTAAGAAAGACCGTGTTGGTTCTGCTGATCAGGGTGGAGTGCCGCTCGGACCGCATCGCCCCATCGATGCGGATCAGGCGGATGAGATTTTCGGAGGTGAACAAGGCTCGACCCAAGAAGAAGCTCTGCAAGCGGAAAACCTCGACGCATGCTTCAAGGAGTTGGTTGATTAACGGGTGCCAAGAACTAGCCTTCTCCGGAGCAAGGAAAAGTCCGTAAGCAACCTTGCGGAACATTGGAAATACAACTCGCTCGAACGTTGTGCCCGTGTTGACAAAAAACTCAGCCGACGCTTGATCGCGATGAGCCTTTCGCGTCATCGCAATCTTCTCTTCTTCTCTGCAGCTTGCTGTTGGCAACCAAAGCGTGGTGGTACGGAGACAGTGCTTTACTTGGCACGATTAGTCCCGGAGACAAATAAATCCGTGCGACCAAACACTTCGTTATCTCACCCGTGAAGACTTGATCGCCTGGACAATTTGCGTCTGCAACTGCTCGGGGTCTTTGGCGAATCGGTAGCTGGCCAGCTCGATCTCGTGGCTCGCGTCATCGTCAGACTTGCAACGGCCACGCGGACGAACGAATTCCTCACGCTCACCTTCATAGAGAATGCAACCTGGGGGCGTCCCGCTCAGTAGTGAGCACTGCCCGACGGAGTATGCTTGGGACCGCAAAGCTTGGTGACTCCGTGGCCATCACTTCAGAGATCATTTCACGGACATGCCCCGGCAGGAAACGCCCCTCGACCGGTTCATCTCACGCCTGAACGAAGAAAAAATCAGCTCGCGGCATTGAGACAACCTTACCGCTTCGAGTTTTGCCAAAAGCCAGCGTTCAGCATCTAGATTCCAGGAGATTTTTCCTGTGGGAATGCGACTGATGGCAATGTGCTCCACGCTAAGAAAGCTTTCCACACGCTTTCCATCAGTATCAGCCAATCTGAAGATCCCAAACAAGCCGCTTCGCGCTCCGTCGAAGCGTTGAGATGGGGCGGCATTGGTAAGGCTAAAATGCTCAGGCAAAGTAAAGCCAAACTTCCGAATGGGACTCCGGCAGTGGAGTTCGTCGCGACATGGGTGACCAGGCAGAACTCCAAGCAGACAACTCAGGCCCTGACTGCATGCAAGGGCGGTCATACTGTGACGATCGCTACCCACACCTGGGGGGTGGGGCTGCCAGACAAGCATTTCTTTTTCACGCTGAAGTTTGAGAATCGCGAGAACACGGAAGAATTGCTCCCCCCGTCAATCCACATTCGCTTGATTCGGGTGTCTGAGTAGCTCGAACGAAGATGCAGGACTGTTGACAAGGAAAACCGCTGATGGTGAATATACCCTGGGGAAGCTTAATGGCCGTGGCGGGCTTTTTCATATTGGTCAGTGGCGCTGTGAAAAGCGAGTTCATTGTTTAACGACTGCTGGTCGCCCGATCCCGATTGCTATGGGGCAACGGGGAGGCCGTTCATCGCTTCTACCAATTCAGTGGGCTGATTGCCACGATTATCGGCGCCCTTTGGGCGACCAGCCTGATTTGGAGTGCTTCAGCAGTTTCAGATTTCTCCCCCTCGCCGCAACAGTTGTCGAGTCGATTCAAGACCTGAGTCACCCTGGCTCGACTAACTCCAAGAGATCGAGCCAATTCAACAGTAGCTTTTTGTGAACCCGTGGATTACCACGGACCATATCAGCGGTGAAGCAAATCGGCTACTTTAACGCAGTCAAATTGTCCAACCGGTGATGATGCAGTTGTTTAATCTCATTTCCAGTTCGACCGAACCTAAACAAGTCATGGGGCAAAGCTCAAATTTGCCCTCAAAAAGGAATATAGAAATGAAGTGGCTACAATCTCTGGCTCTATCAATGTTTGGGATTGCTTTGGTGGTGTCACAGCCGACCTTGGCTCAGGAAATCGTTACGGTTGATAACTTTGTCAGGGCCGAAACAGACATGACCCTGAAACGCTATGTGGATCAAGGCGCTTTCGGGGAACTCCTCCACCTTCGACAGCCAACGCCGATTGATAAACAAGATGTGATCAGGATGAACCGGGATACCCTGTATTCTTTCGGTGTGTTTGATTTGGATGCGTCACCGGTGACGATCATTAAACCCGATTCAAAAGGGCGTTTTCAGTCCATGCTGATCATCAATCAGGATCATTCGATGCAACCGGTTGAGCATGGGGCTGGATCATTTACGTTGACAAAGGAAAAGATTGGAACGCGGTACGTCATTGTAGGTTTCAGGACGTTTATGAACGCAAACGATCCGAAAGATATCAAAGCGGCCAATGAGCTTCAGGATGAGATCGCGATTGAGCAAGCGAAAGTTGGATCCTTTGAAATACCTGACTGGGATGAGGCATCGTTAGCCAAGGTCCGCGAAGCAATCAACATCTTGGCATCAACAAAGACAGATGCGTCTGGGATGTTTGGGGACAAATCCAAACTGAATCCAATCAACCACCTTCTTGGCACGGCTTACGGTTGGGGAGGTAACCCCGAGGAGGCCGCCATCTACATGAATGTCGTGCCCGAGGACAACGACGGAAATACGCCCTATACACTTACTGTTGCAGAAAAGGTGCCCGTTGACGGTTTCGTATCCGTTACCGTCTACAACTCCAAGGGTTTTCTAGAGAAAAACAGCTTGGACGCGTACTCAATTAATAATGTCACTGCGGAAAAAAATCGAGACGGTTCGGTGACAATTCATTTCGGGGGCGACCCAAGCAACTCGAATTACCTACCTATCACTCCAGAATGGAATTATATCGTTCGAATGTATCAACCGCGAAAGGAGCTACTCGACGGATCTTGGAAATTCCCCGATCCGAAAGCCGTCAAGTGATGAGAATGACTCATAACGACTAAGTCTTTGTCCTCTTAGAACCGAGTGCCAAAGACTTGGCCCAAGGAGTCTGTTTGATGCTTATCCGCTCTTGACCTTCTCTTGCTTCAATTAATCATCCGGTGGCGTGTTTCGATACTGTCGAAGGACGCATTGGATGAACGAGATCGGCAAGGTAGTGACTAACCCCCCCAGTCTTTGCACCAGGTTGAGTGAGAGAATTGGGGTTGGTAAAGCGGCTGTGTTCTGGAGGCTGAGGCGTAGCCGAAGCTGGAAGAACACAGCCTGCCGCATATGCGGCAGGGGTTTGGTAATCCAGTGAACTGTGGATGCGATAATGGTTGTAGTCCAGTCGCCAGCGATCAATCACCCAGCACGCTTCCTCGAAGCTCAGGAAGGTTTCACGGTTTAGCAGCTCATCGCGAAGCCTGCCATTGAACGATTCGACATAGCCGTTCTCCCAAGAGCTACCCTTGGCGATGAATAGCGTTTTGACATCAGCTTCGTTCAGCCAACGGCAGATTACCTTGGATACGAACTCTGGTCCGTTGTCACTGCGAATGTGTTCGGGGGTGCCGCGTACGGCGAATAGGTACTGCAACACACCTACGACATCTTGAGCAGTAAACGAACGTCCTACTTCTATCGCCAAGCATTCTCGCGTGTACTCGTCGATCACCACCAGCAACCGAAGTTGACGACCGTCCTCGGTCCGATCTGTCACAAAGTCGTAAGACCACACATGATTCTTGTAGCAGCTTGCAAATTTCGAGTACCTTCTTGCACTTACCAAGTTCCACGTCGGCTTTACGAAGCTTGGCAACGATCTGATCCACTGCATGACGTTTCTGAGGCATTCTGAAAGTCTTTTCCGGGCAGTCCGCCCGAGCAAGATTCTCTCACTCACAATGTTGCAATTCTATGGGGGGAGGTCAATTTGAAATCCCCTAATCACATGTAGATTTCGGCTCAACGCCGCCGCGTCCGTCGCTCCGCAAAACACTTTTTTGCCCAAGTCCTGAGAACCTTTTGCCTTGTTGTTGATTCTGTCGACGTGTGGACGATGCATCGGAAGATATTGCTCACAAGCATGATGAGTGGGGCTATGCCCCTCCAGCCTGTTCGCTCTGCTCGGTGTACATGGTAGGCCGCACGGCTGGCTTGTTCGGAAAGCACGGTCCGTCATGATAGATGCGGCTTGGCTGAACCGCTCCGTCTAATGCCATTGTTCTGCGGCGACCCCTTCTGCCTCTGATTACTGCGGCAACTATCGAGTGGCAAAAGATGAGCGGCACGGATGCGTGAAAAGTAGGCAGTGTGATTACTTTGCGAGCAAATGAATCTTATCCACCGCTCTCCGAATCTTCCTGATTGCCGGTAAAGGAGGTTTTTGTTTTCATCTGCCGGTTGGCTTGGTAATGAATCAAGCCGCAAAATGCCGTTCGATTTCACTTCATTGTTTGGCAGGTCTGCTTCGGGAAGGGAAAGCGGGTGGAGACTTTGGCCCTAGATTTGCTCTCGTCGAAAATCTTTTGGTTTTCGCGCCGTCTTACCACCCTGATGATCCTTGCAGACGCAAACCCAATCGAGAATCTCCCAAATCACCTCTTCTCTTGATAATTACGAGACGTCCGGCTTCTACGATGAGTTGATCGACGAGCGTGGTTTATCGCGTCCCGATGCCGTTGAGTTGATTCGGATGATCAACAACATTCCAGCGGGTGATTTGGTTCGTCGTCAGCGGACCATCGAGCAGTCACTTTACAAGATGGGGATTACATTCACGGTCTATAGCGATGATGCGGGTACTGAGAAAATCATGCCTTTTGATGTGGTGCCGCGCATCGTCTCATCCGTGTTGTGGCATCACATCGAAGCTGGATTAATTCAGAGGATCAAGGCGTTAAACTGCTTCCTGTCAGATATTTACTCGGAACAACGAATTATCAACGAGGGAGTGATTCCTCGCGATTTGATTGAGACTGCGTCGACGTTCCTTCCTCAATGCAAGGATCTCAAGCCATTCAACGACGTCTGGTGCCACGTGTCGGGCACTGATTTAGTTCGTGACACTTCCGGAGCGGTGTACGTGTTGGAGGACAATTTGCGATGTCCTTCGGGCGTGTCTTACGTGCTTCAGAATCGAATGGTCATGAAGAAGAATTTCCCGCAAATCTTCAGTGCATCGAAGGTTCGGCCGGTCAATGATTACCCGGCCCGTCTATATGACATGTTGCAATCGATCGCGCCGGCGGGCATAAGCGACCCGACGGTGGTTGTATTGACCCCTGGGGTCTTCAACAGTGCGTATTATGAGCATTCGTTCCTTGCTCAGCAAATGGGGGTCGAGTTGGTTGAAGGACGAGATCTGGTCGTTCGCGACGATCAGGTTTTTATGCTCACGACCGAGGGCTTGCAGCGCGTCGATGTGATCTACAGGCGTATCGACGACAACTTCTTGGATCCCGAGGTTTTTCGTTCGGATTCAGTTCTGGGGGTAGCAGGACTAATGCGGGCATACCGTGCAGGGAATGTTTCGCTGGCCAACGCACCTGGCACAGGCATCGCGGACGATAAAGTCATTTACGCCTACGTTCCCGAGATGATTCGGTTCTATTTGGACGAGGAGCAGATATTGCCGAATGTGCCAACCTATGTCTGCTTGCGGGACGACGATCGACGCTATGTGTTAGAACATATGGACCAGCTGGTGGTGAAAGCGGCAAACGAATCAGGCGGATACGGGATTCTGATTGGTCCCCACGCGAGTGATGAAGAAAGGTCGATGTTCGCTGAGAAGATCCGCGAGAATCCCCGGAATTACGTCGCACAGCCGACGCTCACGTTGTCACGGGTTCCCACCTTGGTTGGTGATTCTCTCGAGGGACGTCATGTCGATTTGCGGCCTTACATTTTGTGCGGACCGAATGACGTTTGGGTCATGCCAGGAGGGTTAACGCGGGTGGCCCTGACGAAAGGTTCGTTGGTGGTGAATTCATCGCAAGGAGGCGGGAGCAAGGATACTTGGGTCGCTTCGGAGCCCGGTCAATCGGTCGCGTCAGTCTAACGATTTAACAGCAGTTTACTCCCCGCCACTTCCACACTGGGTCCAACTAGCCGTGAGCAGATTTTTACCAGTTTTTGAGCTGCCCGCCGGAAGAGTTTGGAAAGAAAACGGTGGTTGGAGTGTTCGGAATGTGGCTGTGTCTGATGGGTCGTAATCCAATTTTCTGCTGAAGGTTTTCGTCGTCTCCGTTGGGATCTCCCAAACTTCATCCAAACTACCGTGCGGGAACGAATCCATACCAATGCTTTCGCGTGTCGCCGAATCGATCTATTGGATGAGTCGCCAAGTAGAGCGTGCCGAAAACTTGGCTCGTTTTTTGGAAGTCACTCACAACTTGATTCTCGACCAACCGGAGAATTTGGTTGATGCCTGGGAGCCGTTGGTGCAGATAACTGCTGACAACGAGATCTTCCAGCAGCGTTATGGTGAAGCGACCGCGGAAACGGTGACGCAGTTTTTGGCATTCGACGCGGAGTATTCGAATTCGATGCTCTCGTCGCTTCGCGACGCTCGCGAAAATGCCCGGGGAGTACGGGAGTCGCTTTCTTCCGAAGCTTTCGAGCAGTTCAATGATTTTTACCATTTCGTTTGTGAAGCGGCTCAAAAACCAGTTCTCGAGTCCCCTACCGAGTTTTTTGATGCGGTGCGGCGTATCGCGATTCAATGGACCGGAGTTTTGGACAGCACCATGCCTCGCGATCTCGGTTGGCACTTCGCCAATGTGGGGCGTTTAATCGAGCGCGCGGACAAGACGTCACGGATTCTTGACGTCAAGTATTTCAATTTGCTTCCTCGCGTCGATGATGTCGGAACCGCGATCGATGACCTGCAGTGGTCGGCACTGCTCTTGGCGATCAGTGGATTCGAGGCATATCGTCGAAAGCATCACCTCATCAGCATCGACAAGGTGGTGGAATTCTTTCTCTTTAACGAATCCTTTCCCCGCTCGATTTTGTTCTGTGTGACTGGAGCCGAGGACTCGTTGAATCAAATTTGCGAGATCTCAGGGCCGGATTCCGGAGGCCTGGCCAAACAGCGCACATCAGCCCTGTGCCATCGTCTTGGCGCAACCCAAGTCAAGGAGGTCCTTGATGGCGGAATGCATCAATTCGTGGATTCCATACAAATTCAACTGAATCAAATCGGTGACGCAATGAACGAAGATTACTTCCACGCAAAGATCGACGGATGACAATACGCGTCGCCTTACATCATGAAACGGAATATCGGTACGACCGCAGCGTTTCCTTAGGACCACAACTGGTTCGTCTGAGACCGGCTTTTCATGCGCGGACACCGATTAATTCGTATTCTTTAAACGTCGAGCCGGCTGATCATTTTCGAAACTGGCAGCAGGACCCGTTTGGCAACCCGATCGCAAGGTATGTTTTTCAAAACCCGTGTCGTCACCTGAAGATTCAGGTTGATTTGGTCGCTGATATGACGGTGATCAACCCGTTCGACTTCTTCATTTTGGAGGATGCGGATCAATGGCCTTTTCGATACGACGACGCCTTGCGTGCGCAATTAGCGCCTTATCTGATCAAGGGTGAATCAACACCACGACTCGCAACCTGGATCGAATCTCTTCCCAAGTCTGCCGAACGATTAGTCAGCTTTTTGGTCGAAATCAACCAGAGGTTTAGTCGACGTATTGAATACCTGGTCCGTTTGGAGCCCGGTGTGCAGAGTCCAGAAGAGACATTGAAGCTAGGGAGTGGATCGTGTCGCGACTCCGCCTGGTTGATGGTCGAGACTTTTCGTCAGATGGGGATCGCGGCCCGTTTTGTCTCAGGGTATTTGATCCAGTTGGCCGCCGATGAAAAGCCGATCGATGGGCCTTCGGGACCGGATGAAGACTTTTGTGATTTGCATGCCTGGACGGAGGTCTATTTACCAGGTGCTGGATGGGTCGGTTTGGATCCCACTAGTGGATTGTTCGCAGGGGAAGGCCATATCCCGCTGGCCTGCACGCCGTCTTACGAGGGTGCGGCTCCGGTTAGCGGAGCTCATGATGAGTGTGAAGTCGAATTTCGCCATACGATGTCGGTTCAACGCTTTCATGAAGATCCCCGAGTCACGAAGCCGTATTCGGACCAACAATGGGACGACATCATGGCTGCCGGTCGTGAGATCGATCAGATCTTGGACCGCGAAGATGTTCGCTTGACGATTGGAGGAGAGCCGACCTTCGTTTCGACCGAAAACATGGACGATCCGCAATGGAACAGTGAGGCAGTCGGCGCCGAGAAACGGGTGCTAAGCAATTTGCTGTTGCTACGTCTGCGGGATCGATTTGCACCGGGCGGGTTGCTGCATTACGGACAAGGCAAATGGTATCCCGGCGAATCCCTTCCTCGATGGGCTTTGTCCTGCATTTGGCGTCGCGACGGCCGTCCGATCTGGAACGACCCACGCTGGTTCGCCGATGAAGGCACCGACTATGGACACACAACCAACGATGCGAGGAGATTTGTTCAGCATCTGGCCCGCGATTTGAACATCAGCGCGAAAATGACGTTCCCCGTTTACGAGGATACGTTTCATTATCTCTGGCGGGAAGATCGACTTCCAATCGATGTTGATCCGGCCGATCCCGTTCTCGAGGACCCGAATGAACGCTCGATGATGATGCGTACGTTCACGTCTGGGCTGGGCAATCCGGTCGGTTTCGTTCTGCCCCTGCGACGTGCTTGGTGGCAGGCCAATGCTGGCTGGATGGGCGGTCGTTGGCCGGTTCGTGGCGGAAAGGTCTTTCTGCTGCCCGGCGATTCTCCTGTCGGGCTGCGTTTGCCACTCAGCAGCTTACCGATCGCGGGTGCCGAATCAAACCTGCTGGAAAACCAGCCATTCGATCCGACCGCACCAAGAGGACCATTGCCAGCGAGTCGAGCTTGTGAAAAAGGAATCGAACCAGCAGTGGTCCGTGATCAACCTTCCTGGATTCGGGATGACGAAGTTAACGGGCAAGGTTTCCGGGTCAATCCACAGGTTCTGGACGAGGAAGACGACGACCACCTCCCAACGAACGACGATATTGTCCGAACGGCCTTGTGTGTGGAATGTCGTTTCGGTCGGTTACATGTGTTCATGCCACCCACGCAACGAGCCGAAGATTACCTCGATCTGATCGCAGCCATTGAAAAAACTTGTGTCCAATTGCAGTTGCCTGTTTTGATTGAGGGCTACCTGCCGCCGCCAGACGATCGATTGGAATTGTTCAAGGTGACTCCAGATCCCGGTGTGATTGAAGTCAATACACAGCCGAGCGAATCTTGGGAGCAGCTCGTTGAACTGACTGAAACGCTCTACGAAGAAGCGAAGCATTGTCGACTGGGTACTGACAAGTTCGATCTGGATGGTCGCCACACTGGTACCGGCGGTGGAAACCATGTGGTTTTGGGTGGCAGATCGCCGTCCGACAGCCCGTTCTTGAGACGCCCCGATTTACTGGCTAGCTTGATCGCGTTTTGGAACAACCACCCGTCCTTGTCCTATCTGTTCAGCACTCGATTCGTTGGACCGACCAGCCAAGCACCGCGGTTTGACGAGGGGAGGCCGGACGCAATTTATGAAATGGAGATCGCCTTACGACAAGTGCCGCTGCCCGACACCGAGTCACCGCCTTGGTTGGTTGACCGATTGTTTCGTGACTTGCTCGTTGATCTGACCGGTAATACGCACCGCTCGGAAATCTGTATCGATAAGCTGTACAGCCCAGATAGTCCCACCGGGCGGCTCGGGTTGGTCGAGTTGCGCGGATTTGAAATGCCACCGCACGCGAGGATGAGCCTAGCCCAGCAACTGCTCGTGCGCGCCATCATCGCGGCTTTTTGGAGACGTCCCTATCATGAACAACCACTTGTCGATTGGCAGAACAGGTTGCATGACCGATTCATGCTACCGCACTTTGTCTGGAGCGATTTGTGTGATGTGATCAGCGAATTGAGCCGCTTCGGAACGCATTTGAAACCCGCTTGGTTCCTGCCGCATTATGAATTTCGATTTCCTCCAATCGGCCAAGTCCAATGTGGACAGGTGACTTTAAATTTGCGTTCAGCGATCGAGCCTTGGTACGTGATGGGTGAAGAACCGGGTGGCGGCGGCACCGTTCGCTTCGTCGATTCTTCGCTTGAGCGGTTGGAGATCCGGGTTGATGGATTTCTGTCAGCACGACACCAAGTCTGGTGTAATGGCATTGCCGTGCCACTCCACCCGACGGAGAACTCCGGTCAGTTCGTGGCGGGGATTCGATATCGAGCTTGGCAGCCGCCCCGCTGCCTGCACCCAACTGTCTCCACCCACTGCCCGCTGCGATTCGAGGTAATCGATGTCGCGAACCAATTATCGATTGGCGGATGCACCTATCATGTCACCGATCCCAGCGGTCGCAGCAGCGAACGATTTCCCATCAACGCGAACGAATCTGAAGCCAGGCGGGCGACAAGATTTGATAAGCTGGGGATGACGGGGGGCAAAATTGTTCCCAAACCTCTCATCGTGTCATCAGCATCCAATCAATACCCGCTCACTTTGGATTTACGCCGAAGTTGATCCAGCTTTTGAGAAGACCCAATCCAGGCTAAACTGATTGGCATCAACGGCGTGAATAGAGCGAGCGTGTCAACCATTGAAATTGTTTGGATGAATTGTCGGCGGTGAATCTCGATCCAATGCTCACAACCGATACTCCCTTCTCTCGTTATCGACCGTTGGCTGGAAGTTACGACGAGTTTCGGGATCAGCACGGTCGGATTCGACCAGGTTGGCAGGGGATTGCCGATCACTTGGATCGACTGGACGAGAGTGGTGTCGCCGCACGTTCGGCAGAGGCTCGTCGTCTGGTTCGAGAGAGCAGCGCTAATTTCCAGCTTCCACGGGAAAACAGCGCCCAAGTTCGCCCTTGGCATTTGGCGATTGTTCCCCTGGTCCTCGACGAGCCCTCTTGGTTGAAGCTTGAATCGGGACTGGCCCAAAGAGTGCGAGTCTTAGAATGGGTTCTCAATGACCTGTTAGGTCAGCAACGACTGCTCAAAGAACGCGTGTTGCCCCCGCAACTACTCAGTGCCAACCCGGCTTTTTTTCGTGCTTATCATGATTTCCCGGTAAACGGTTTGGCGGTAACACGCCAACATTTGAGCTTAACTGCGACCGACTTGGCCCGAGACGATGACGGTACATGGTGGGTTACCGGTGACCGTACTCGAGCCCCAAGCGGACTTGGGTATGCATTAGAGAATCGCGTCATTACCAGTCGTATCCTGCCGCAGTTGATCCGTCGAAGCAACGTCACACGACTGGCTTCTTTTTTTTCCGCATTACAACAACACCTTAATTCCATCGCCACACGTTCCCGCGAGAATCCGCGTATCGCGATCTTGACGCCTGGTGAAGAGAGCTATCGTTACGTGGAAGATGCTTATTTGGCGCGCTACCTTGGCTACACGCTGGTGCAAGGTCGTGATTTGGCGATTCGCGGAAATCGGGTTCATTTGAAAACACTGGGCGGCTTGTTGCCAATCGACGTGCTGTGGCGTCACATCTCGGATGACCATTGTGACCCCTTGGAATTGGATTCCTCGGCAACCCAGGGTGCCACGGGGATGCTTGGTGCGATTCGAGCCGGAAATGTTGCGGTGGCAAACAGCATCGGCAGCGTCTTAGCGCAGATGCCGGCGCTTTCGCCGTTTCTCAATCACGCGAGCCGTTTCTTCTTCGGCGAAGATCTCGCCTTACCCAGTGTGGCAACTTATTGGTGCGGTTCAGCACAGGAACGTCAATACGTTCTGGACAATCTTGATGACTTGGTGCTCCGCGACGCCTTTGTGGTTTCTGGTGATCCACCGATTATGCCCAACCAGTTAACGCGAGCGGAGCGAGATACTTGGGTCGCAAAAATCAAAGCCCAGCCTCACCGCTATGTAGGACAATCGCGGCCCAAGAGAAGCACCACACCGGTCTGGCAGGACGGGCGTTTGCAATCCTGGCACGTTGCCTTGCGATCGTTTCAGGTTCAGACCGCGGATGGTGTTAAAGTCCTGCCAGGTGGCTTGGCCCGCGTCAGTCCTGATGTAGAGGCACTGGATCATAGCCCACGAAGTGGACGTCTTGGTCAAGACTGTTGGGTGCTTTCCAGTTCGCCGGTCGATCATGAAATGACACTGCTACCGTCCCCTGATGCGACCCTAAGCTTGACGCGAAGCGGAGCCGAGTTGCCCAGTCGTGTCGCCGAAAATCTGTTTTGGTTGGGGCGTTATGCTGAGCGGTCCGAGTCGATCGCTCGCTTGTTGAGAACGACCATGGTACGCATCACTTCGGAGTCCTACCTGACTTCGGTGTCATACCTGGGCGATTTGCCTGATTTACCACGTTTGACGGCGGCGCTTGCTGCGGTGGGGCAAATCGAGCCCGATCATGCCATTGAGGAATTTACAGAGTCGGTACCGGATCTCGAATCGATTCTTCCCGACTCGATTTTTGATCGTCAGCAGCCCTGTGGATTGACCGCGAGCGTCATACAGATGGTCGATAAAGCGGTCGCGGTTCGCGATCGACTTTCGATGGATGCGTATCGAATCATTGCCCGGATAGGTGACGATTTAACGGCACCTCGCGTTGACAAAGGACCAGATTTGGCTGGCATGATCGAGAGGGTCAATCGACTGATCACCGATTTGCTCGCTTTTGCAGGACTTACGACAGAAAGCATGACTCGAACTCACGGCTGGCGATTTCTTCAGTTAGGCAGAAGAATCGAACGTGGATATCAGACGGCAGAATTGTTGGCGGCTACGCTGACACGTCCACTTGTAAATGAAAGTTCCCTGCTTGAATCGGTTCTTCGCGCCACCGACAGCATGATGACCTATCGCTCGCGATACATGCTGCAACTTCAAGCTGCCGCGGTGATTGATCTGCTGATTACCGATGACACCAACCCCCGATCGTTGGCTTACCAAGCGGAACAAATCACTACCTTGATCAGTCGATTGCCTACCGATCCAAACGAATTCTCTTTGGGTCAAGATCAACGCTTGGCCGAAGCGGTGACACACCGAATCCGCATGTCACAACCGACGGTCCTTGCTCGTATGGACGGCTCAGGTTCTCGCGAACAACTGTTGAGCTTGCTGCAATACCTCTTAGAAGCCCTAGCGAATCTGTCCAATGCGGTTGCGGCTCGATATTTAATTCATGCCGGTGTCACCCAGTCGCTAACCGGTCGGGTCGATGACATCCGACGCGAACCATCAGAACCAAATCCGACGGATTCCGATTCTTAAACAATTTCCCTGGGAATTGCCCACATGTCCGCTTTCTCCCGCTACCGAATTGCACATCGAACGACGTATCAGTATTCGGAATCGGTAGCGATTTGCCAGAACCAACTGCGAATGGTTCCGCGAGCTATTTCGAGTCCGCTCTTTCGAGTTGATTGCCTCACTGCAGACGTGGGTATTTCGCCTGATCCGGACATGATGACCAAACATACAGACTATTTTGGCAATCACGTGGTTTCCTTTGCCATTGAATCTTCGCATTCTGAGCTCGCCGTGCAGGTGCAAAGCGAGGTGAGTGTTCGACAGCATCGCAATGTCAAGGATGCCGCTTCGGAGCCCTGGCAACAGTTACGGGACGGGCTAGAGAACGGCAGTGATCCGAACTGGTTAGAAACCAACGAATATCTATTCGAATCGCCCCGAGTACGGCGTAGTAAAGCATTTTTAAAATACACCGAAGCATCGTTCCATCAAGGCCGTGGCTTGGTCGAGGCGGCTGTGGACTTGACCCATCGAATCTATCAAGATTTTCGCTATGACCCTCAAGCTACGAATGTTGATACATCGATCGAAGACGCATTCCAATTACGCGCCGGCGTTTGCCAGGACTTCGCTCACATCCAAATCGCCTGCCTGCGTTCGATCGGATTACCCGCCCGATATGTTAGTGGCTACTTGCGGACGGAGCCCGCTGAAGGTGCGAAGAGGCTTGTTGGTGTAGATCAGTCACATGCATGGGTCAGCCTTTATGCGGGCGCGCAATTGGGTTGGATCGATCTCGATCCGACGAACGATTGCGCCACGGGTACAAGCCATGTGCCAATCTGCTTTGGCCGCGATTACAGCGACGTTACACCGATGCGTGGGGTTGTGATCGGTGGCGGGGCTCCTCAGCTTGAAGTCAGTGTCGACGTCCAAAACATCGACGGTGAGGAGGAGGATGAAAGGGTGGAATCTTAAGTGCCGCGTTGCGTGGGATTCATAGTTGCCATGTGAAAGCCGCTGATTCTCACCGTGGAATATTCCCGCCAAGCATTGCGGGTAGCAGCATTGTCGCATCACGCTTGCTCAGATGCTATGAGAATTTTAACTTTCCCTGAATGCCGCGCGAGCATGATTCCCGGTTCGTAAGAAGACACTGACTCTTAGCAAGCTGTCGGCGAAGCGATCAAGTTTGTCTTGCCCCTGTGACCGACTTGGGTTTCTCCAAGCTATGCGATCAGGATAAAGGCTACTTTGCAAACGTGGCAAGTGATTCGAATCGTCTTTTGCAGTTGAAGCATTTAGCAGATGGGGCATTAAGCAATCCCCGCAGTTGCCAACAGCAACAAATCACCGAGTCCCTTCGCACCTAGCATGCCGTATTCCAAGATGGGTTTGGTACGAAACCAATCTTGCTGATCAATCATTCGCGACGTCGCGTGGTAGTCAGAGGGCTTGATACTTAGAGGCACGACCAATTAGTCAAAAACGTGGCACTGCCACCGCGAAGCCCAAAGCTGTACGCACACCTGGAACGTTTCTCTCGATCTCTTAAATCTGATTGTCTTAACAAACTGATTCTCTTTGGCGAGACTGCGACGCGTAAATCCGTGCGAGCTTATCTCGAACATTATCACACTGAAAGAAACCACCAGGGTTTGGGCGATGAGCTAATCGTACCGATGGATCGTCCACCCAACATGGATACTGAGGTCGAAACGGCGGAGCGTCTTGGTGGCTTGCTTCGATCGTATCAGCGAGCGGCTTAGCTCGCCCCACGTTCACGTTACAGACACTGATTGTGAATCCATTGTCGCGTTGGCTACTGCGCGGTGGAGTCGAATTAGCTCGCTTTGTCCGCGTTGTCGTCCACTCTGGATCCAATCTCTTTTCTAAACCGGATCTCAGATGAGGATACAAGATAAGTGTTCATCGGCTAAAGTATTCGTTCGACCTTCTAACCCCACGAGGCTATAACGTCGGAATTCAAAGATCGAAAATCTTATTAGATTTTTTTAACCGAACGCGCACCTACATCCGACTTCCACAAAAGTGCAGGGGCATCGAAACCTCCACAACCACGCGAGGGAAATAGACGCCTTCTCAATGACGAAATGGGGAACTTCGTCATAGAGGCTGGAGCACCATCAAGCCCCAATCACATCACCACATCCGAGTTCAGGATTTCGTGCATCTTCGGAAGCGATATCGGGTTGCTCAGGGGGTGGTTTCGTCGTTTTTTTCCAGCATCAGTACAACGCGAAAACCAATGTAGTTGAGCGTGGTTGTGGGGTGACTCGCGTGCCGAATGGCGGATCCGCAGACGTAGTGAGAATCGAACCAACTCCCACCACGCAATCCGCGATCTGTTTCATCTTCAAAAGGGATGCTCGGATTTTCAACAACTTGGTCGCCCAATCGGGAATACTGATCCAGCACCCATCCATCTTGTACCCATTCCCAGACGTTTCCATGGCTGCCGAAAAGTCCAAACGGATTGTCATCGAGGGATTCGACCAGATGAGTCCGCCCTCCCGATTGACCAGCGAACCAAGCAACTGCACTCAAATCCACCTCTGCTGGCCCGTTAAAAAATGGAGAGGTCGTTCCGGCTCGGCAGGCGTATTCCCATTCGGCTTCCGTCGGTAATCGGTATCCATTACCTGGAAGGAGCGTCACGGATTCATTGGCACGAGCGTAAAAGGGCTTGCGTTTTTCCTGTTCGCTCAAGCGGGCACAGAATTCCGCGGCATCGTTCCAACTAACCCTTTCAACAGGAAGATCGCCTGTTTCATCGGTGGCCAATACGTCTCGTCCTTCTCCGGTCTTCGAAAAGAAGGCCGGATTCGTTTGCATCACAAGCCGGTATTGTTCTTGGGTGACTTCGGTCACGCCGATATAGAACGGTTGCGTGAGTCGGACGCGATGCTGAGGTGCTGTGCTTTGAATTCGCTCCCGCCAGAAAAGATCAGCGATTTCAAGTGTCCTGTCGATTTCGACGTCGGTACTACCCATGTCAAATTCGCCGGGAGGAATCAGGCGAAATCTCATCCCGATACTGTTTTCGTACTCCAGCGGAACATTGAGGTACTGCGCCCAATCCTGCTGATATTGTTTTGCTTCTTCTTCAAGAAAAGGTGCAATCGCAGGCTCGGGTTTGCTTTCCGTATCGGTGCCAGGTGAGGTATCGCTGTCGGCTAACTGGCTGTTGTCCGCGAGTTTTGAGGCCACATTATTGGCGGGTTGCACCGGGTTGCTTGTATCTTTGTTGAGAGCTTTCGCGAGAAAGGTTAGCCCCAGGATCAACACGGCCACAATTGCAACGCCAAAAAACCAACCGCTTGCTTTGGTGTGTTGAATCGAGAAGCGAATTTTATTTTTTCCCCGCACAGCTAGCTTTTGCTTGGATAAGTGGCTGACGCAGGTGACGTTTCTAGCCTGTTTGAGCTCGTGTTCACAATCCTCAAGAAGATTAGCTACCTCTGCCGCTGTTTGGAATCGATCTTCACGGCTCTTCTCCATCAGTTTTGAGACGATTGTCTCGATCCAATCAGGAGTGCCGGGCATGACATCGGAAAGCGAACGTGGGGTATCGTCGCAGACCCGTTTGAGCAGGGCGATTGTATTAGCAGCTCGGAACGGGGGGCGGCCCCCGATCATCTGATACATCATGCTTCCCAGGCTAAACAAATCAGTTCGGCTATCGAGTGTTTCGCCTCTGGCTTGTTCCGGAGCCATAAACATTGGAGTCCCAGAGATGACCCCACTTCTGGTGAGGCTGAAGTCGTCCACCGCGCGTGCGAGACCAAAATCAGTAATCTTGGCTTTCAGGCCTCCATCTTTGAATAGCATGATGTTGGCCGGCTTGATATCCCGGTGAACCACGTTGGTTTCATGGGCAGCCGCCAACCCCTTGGCGACCTGTTTGCTGATCGCGATCACTTCGGCAAGATCAAGGGGGCCCTGAGAATCCATATGCTCTTTTAGAGTTGGACCCGGAACATACTCCAAGACAAGGTATGGAGTAGGTTCTTCCTCGACCGCGTAAATTGCAACGACGTTTTCTTGCGAGATGGAGGCTGCCGCGCGAGCCTCTCTGATGAAACGCTTCCGCGGGGGGGAAATCGTCGCAAGCTCTGGATTGAGAAGCTTTATCGCAACGATCCGGTGCAGTTTTTCATCAAACGCTTTTGCGACGACTCCGAAAGCGCCACTCCCGAGGAACTTCTCTATATCGTAATGCTCTAGTTTGCCTAGCCAGCCATCCCGCTGACTCGGTGACAGGTATTTTGAAAGGATCGCTTCTACTTCATTTTGCGTGGATGCTTCTACATCGCGTTCAATTTCCACGGGCTCGCGACCGTTATCGACGATGGTAGCCAGTGTTTCCGCTGAACCCATCTCGTTAGTTGATGACTTGTTGGCGTTACTCTCCTCAGATTCAGAGATTATTAAAGCTTCAACGCGGCTGCGGAGTTCAACATCCTTACCGCAAGCCACTTCGACATAGGACGACCTCTCATCCGCGTCGGAGATAGTTAACGCTTTCTGCACGATCTCTTTTTCATTCATCCCAAAGGTTCCTACCCATCGGCGTAAGAGTTTCTTTTTGGTCAACTTTGAGGAACGGGACAGCATAACCACAATTGAATAAGACACCAATTTTACACGGGAAAATTGTGCTCCACGCTTCAATCTATTGGATAGATTTTTCTGAATTTTGGCCCATCGGAATGACTCCCCCCCCCCGCGATAGACGAGACCGGACGTGGCTACAGAAATGCTCCCAATTCGCGTGGTCAAAAAACTCAGCCGACGCTCCAACACGTAAAAATACGGTTTCCTGAGCACGGATGCCAAACAACTCGACGGCAGCGACATGCATGTCAACGTCGGCAATGCTACCGCAATTGTTCTCACCCGAACGACGAAAAGCCTCGATCGCTCACAGGATCGGCCACGCAGCTTTACATTTCCACGTATGACAATGATCGTCTCGGATTTGTCTCACCGCCGACACGCCGATGAAATTTGTTTTGCAACCGTGGCATTTGATGCTAGTCATTGTTGCCAGTTGGGTTAATCGCGAGCAACAGTCGCGGATCGAGCATCTGCAAAGCGAGGTTGCGGCGCTGAAAGAGCAAATCGGTAAGAAACGGGTCCTATTGATCGACGAGCAACGGCAACGCTTGGCGGTCAGAGGAAACATGATTGGCCGTAAGGGACTCGACGAGGTTGGTTCTCTGTTCACGCGAAGCCCAAATCTGAACGCACCGCTGGAACCTTTCTTTCGATCTCTGAAATCTGGGTGCCTTAACAAGCTGATTCTCTTTGGCGAAACCGCGACGCGAAAAGCTGTGCGAGTTTATCTCGAAGATTATCGCACTGAAAGAAACCACCTGGGTTTGGGCAACGAGCTGATTTTGCCCATGCTTCATCCGCCAGACCTGGATGATGAGATCGAAACGACGGAGAGTCTTGGTGGCCTGCTTCGGTCGTATCGACCTGCGGCTTAGCCCAGTGGGCGTTCACTCGCTTCGCACCACTCCGGTTTGAAAACATAGGCGTAATATCTGCTGCGTGTTGCGGCCGTATTCGATTAATTTTAAGCCAGTGGCGCTCTCGCTGGACTCTTGCTCGACCCAAAACCCGACCTAAACGGACGACGTAAACTCGAGATTCATTGGTCAAAATGTTCGTTCGACTTTTTTGATCCTACGGGATCGAATCCCGAGAGTAACTCGGTGGCATGCTCTAGTACTACCACCGTCGCGCTGCCTAACGGGTCTTGTCAGGAGACTGACATGAACCCTGTGTGATGAAGGTATGCGTTGAACGTAAAATGAAGCCCATTTCAAGTGCCGGCCGTCTAGTTCGCGATAGAACCTCGGCTGAACTTAAAATTCATCTCTATCGATAACACCTGTTTTTCAAAGAGCTTTGAGCGCGGTCCAGCTTTTTGAGCTTACGCCGACTTCGCCAGCGGCTTGCGCAAGTCTGTTGTAGGCACCCCAAACGTCCGAATGCTATTCAATCAACCGTTAAATGATTTTAGGCACTTCATTCTCGGTCATGGTTTTCAATTCTTTCTCATCCGTTTTCCAATACCCACTGTGCGGCGTAGCGGTTGAGTTCGGCACTGTTGGCCAGGTTGAGTTTGATCTTGAGTTTCTCGCGGTAGGTGTCGATGGTGTGGACGCTGAGGTGGAGGTGCTTGGCGATGCCACTGGTTGTATTTCCTTGACCAATGAGGGTCATGACTTCCAGCTCGCGGTCCGAGAGGTTTTCGATGGGGGACTTGCCAGGTTCAATCATGCCGCCGACTCGGCTCTTGACGATGCGGTCGATCAGTTCCGGGCTGAGGTATATCTTGCCGGCGAGGACTGTGCGGATGGCGGTGATCAGAGTCTCACGGGCGGTTTGTTTGCTGAGGTACCCCATCGCACCGGCTTGCAGTGACCGCTCGGCGTAGACGGATTCGTCGTACATGGAATTGACCAGCATCTTCATCTTCGAGTGGTGTTCACGGATTCGTTTGATGAGGTCGATGCCGTGGCCCGTCTTCAGGGAAATGTCGATGATCATCAAATCGGGATGAAGTTCGCTCACGAGTTGTAGTGCTTCCACTACGTCCTCCGCTTCACCGCAAACAGCGAGATCAGGCTCGTTGGAAATCTGAGTGGCTAGGCCGTCGCGCATCATGGGGTGGTCGTCGACAATCAGGATTCTGGCTGGCGTGTTCTCGCTATTCATCGAAAGTTACTCCCACCCCCCGAAAACCTTGCAGGTTACCAACGTCCCGCCGGCTTCGACGGGGCTGATCGTCAGATTGGCTCTAATCAAGCTGGCACGGTAATGCATGGTTTTCAAGCCCATACCCTCACTTTGTTCGGCCGATCCGAAACCGATGCCGTCATCAGCGACTTGGAGGATGGGCTGTCCATTGTTGGTGTCCAAAGCGATGAGAATGTGCTCCGGCCGGGCATGTTTGAGCGAGTTCGTCAGCGCTTCTTGGGCGATCCGATAGAGATTCGTTGCGGTCAAGCTGTCGCTGACCTGGACGGGCTGTTCACATTTGAAGGCGCAAGCAACACCGTCCAGTTCGTCCGTTCGGGAAGCCAACTCGCTGAGCGCGTCCATGAGCCCTTCCGGGTCGAGCCTAATCGGAACCAGGCCCCTTGAAACGGCCTGCACTTCTCGATGCGTTCGCGTGATTCCGTCCACGATCTTCTTCGCAAGCTCCTGATACGCCTCTGTAGAGTTCTTGGACAGACCGGCCGTCGCTTTGGTGCCAGCCACCTCGTCGGCCGAGCAAGCATCATCAGCTCCCCAGCCTGAGAACGCGGATCGAAAAGTAATGCAGCCGGTGATGGCGGAATCTCTACGGCTCAGATCCTGAGCGTCACGAAAACGCGAGCCGCCGGGGATGGTGGGTTCCACCACCTGAGAACGGGAGTTCTCGCGATTCCCAACATCGTTTTGAATTCTCAAAATAAGGGTTCGTCTTAATCCCATTGCAAAACGGAGCTGGCCTTGCATACCAACAATAGAATCGTAAACGGTAAACCGGCGTTGGCGTGGCAAGCACAGGCTCCCGCAGAGATTGGAGAAATCAGGGGAGTCGCTGGTCACCAAATTCAGCCAACGCTCGGGCGACCAAGTGCGTCTACCGTCCCGATCACACTGAACCAAAAACTCTGCCGCTTGGACGACCTGCTCCGAAACGTGATCGACGAAGTGTCGTCATGTCACTCGAACCGACTTATTGGTCTACATCTCGTGACAAACGGCTGTGACCCACATTGCGAAGTCGATCCGGTGCGGATGCATCGAGCGTTTCGCGAGCTAGTCAATAACTCGTTTAAAAGCCAACCCTTCCTGCAAACGATTCAGTTGCTGTTCTTTGACACCGAGATAACTGGACAGTCTGCACTCGGAATCATCTATCGAGAAAATGCAACTTGCGTTGTCAACGAGCGGCTTGACAGGAGCTTGGCACGCTCTTCTCTCGGGGAAAGAGGTGGCACTGGTTTAATTTTGACGATCGTTCGACACATCGTCGAAGCACATGGTGGGGAGATCGTCATCCGCGACACGACCTCGGGAGGCGTCGAGGCTGTGATCACGCTACCGCGTAGCGAGGCGACCTTTGCGTTATGAAGATGCAACTCGCCTTGTCGCGAGGCGGCCGATGGCACGTCGGGTCTCCCGCGTGCAGACGATCACCAGATCATTCCACCCAGTACCGGACTAGTACGAACTGTAAGGAAAGGAGCATGAAGTGTCAGCCATCGAAAGCGATTTTTCGCAGCCGTGTCCCGTTTGTGGCCGCTCATTAAAGGTGTCCGTCAGGCTGCTGGGACGAACGGCCGCTTGTCAACATTGTCGAGCGACGTTCGTTGCTCGCGATACTTCCCGCGAATCCGTCCCAATGCGTGATCCCCGTGATCTACTAGTGGATCGAGCTAATGCACTTCTTACCGTCGTCAATGCGTTGTCTCAATGTGAATGACGGCTCCCCCGTCATGACTTCGCTCACGAGTGAATCCCACCCGCCATTGCTGACGCAGGCGACCGTGGTGATGCTTCCCGCGACGCCCCGATGGCGGAGATGTGCTGATCCTCGAGCGAGAGCTGCCTGGGGGCGGTGGACATCATGTGCTGAAACCGATGCACTACGATATGCTGATTCGGAACCTATCGGTGGTGCTGGTGACCAGCGAGAATTTTTTCGAGTCAACGCTTTTTGTTCAACCAGTCGTCAAGTGTTTACAAAAGCCGCTTGGCTTAGTCGAACTGCTCCACGCGCTGCCGGCCGCGCCTCCATGTGCACTTGAGAGGCAACTGGCGTAAGCAGCGCAGACCGGAGTGGTTCATGTCGATTCGATTGGTCATCGCGGAAGATCACGATCAGCTTCGCGAGCGTTTGGGCCAAACTTTGAAGGACACCGGCATTGATGTCGTCGGTGAAATGACCACTGCCACTGACGCGGTTCGTTTGTCGTCGCTTGGTCAAGCGGGAGTGATGCTTTTGGACATCAAGACCTCCATCCATGATGCCCTCGACGTCCTTCGAAGCGTCAAGTCGGCGAATCCTGGATTGGCGTTGGTGGTTTACTCGCAGTATGAGAGACGTGGTATTGAGGAGCGCGCCCGTGCCCTTGCCGCAGCCGTGTGCCTGAGCCAATTTGCCACCTCCTAGGAACTCATCGCTGCCATTCGCAAGGCGGGCCGACAAGAGGCAGTCTGACAGGTTCAGGCCAGCTTCTCGCCTTGCCGAAATGGTGGATTCCGCCATGCCGGAACCGCACACCCCTCGATAGACGGGCCGTTTCGAAAACAGCGAAAATCATCGGTCATGATGGTTACCGCACGCCATGAACATCCACACCGAGGAGACTCATCCATGGTCAAAACTTCGCATCGCATCCTCGTCATTGACGACGATGCTGATAGCTTTGCCCTCTTCAACGAGCTGCTCGAATCGGATAGTTACATTGTGAACCGCGCGGCTGGGGCCGAGGAGGCACTTTCACACAATGACCTTGACGAATACACCGCGATCATTGTCGATCATCGCTTCGTTGACAGCGGTACCGTTTCATTGCTGCAAATACTCCGCAAGGTCGCCCCCGAAGGATCTATCATGGTTGCAACGGGGCAGTCTGATTTGGACAGTGCGATTGCGACGTTAAACGAAGGCGCGGCCGACTACATTTTAAAGCCGATCAACCCCGATCTTTTGCGAGCAAGTCTGAATCGTATCAAGCAGTTGCGAGAAGCGCAGCGACGCACCCGCCAGGCCGAACGCTTGGCGGAAATCGGTCAGATGGTATCCGCAGTGGCACACGAGAGCCGCAATGTTCTACAGCGAATCCAAGCCAAGACTGAATTGATGCGTTTGGATTTAGCTGACCGGCCGGAGTCGCAGGAGGACCTGGACACGATTCAAGACGCAAATGCGAGCCTGACCAATATGTTTGATGAACTGCGGGATTACAGTGCCCCCATCATTCTCAATAAAGTAGTGGTGGATCTCCTTCGTTCCATCGAGCTCGCTTGGGATCATTTAGAGACCCGCTCTGCGCGAAAGGGAGCGAGGCTCACGATCCAGTCTCAGCTTGAGTCTGATTCGGTTTGCTGCGTCGACTTAATGAGAATCGCGCAAGTGTTTCGCAACCTGTTTGAGAATGCACTCGACTCCTGTGTCGTGTCAGCCGAGATCGTGGTGACTCTGTCAGACGCAAAGCTTCGCGGAAATAGCGCGGTCCGAGTATCGCTTCGCGACAACGGGCCCGGCTTCGGGGAAGAACAACGTTTGAATGCGTTCGAACCTTTCTACACAACAAAGAATGCGGGAACCGGACTGGGGCTCGCAATTTGTAAACGAATCATTGATGCGCACCGCGGCTGCATCATGATCTCTCCAACAACATCGACCGGTGGCGAAGTGGTGATCACACTTCCGGTCGCGACCTGTAACAGCGGAGCGCCACGATTACAACTGGCAGATCACGGCGCAGTTGCGTAGCGACGATGGAGCCCGCGTGGGATGCGAGCCCGACGTCACAGCGAATTCTGTTGTTTAGCTTTCTCGGCTAGCCTTTACCCGAAGCCGAATCCGCGAGACCAAGTAGATAGAGATTCGTTCTGTTATC
>JBMYRF010000045.1:0-11848 GCA_049602075.1 Rubripirellula sp. | reverse complement strand
CTTTACCCGAAGCCGAATCCGCGAGACCAAGTAGATAGAGATTCGTTCTGTTATCGCTTGGGTCGCGTACCTTAAGAGCAGCCAACATTCCCGGCAATTTATCCACAGCGTATAAAACTCATCAAATACAAGCAACAAAAAATTCGGGCACGTGTTAGCGAAAAACCAGCCCGAATTGTTCACAGCCGTCTACGAGACGAGCTATTGAACATGGAGGAATTCGACAGCGCGCGTCACACCCGTGTCCCCGCAAGAACTCGCGAAAGACTTGTCCCGCTTCAGACGCCGAAACCTGCCCGAGAGATTGCAAAATACTAACTTCATTCATGATGGTCTCCCCGTCGGTGACAGCCGATGCAAATTGAACGATTAGGAAGGGCAGATTCCGCCCTCCGGGAGACCATCTTTCAACTCTCAGCAATTTTTCGGACGCTTCCAACAAGTCGCGAATCGATGCGTTACATTGATGTCGCTGTGCGTGAAATTCGTGCTGCTCGCCGCGATGTGGAGGCCGCTGAAATGCATTTAAGAGACGGTGCCGACCATTAACTTGAGATTGCATCATGTATTTCCAATCTATCGTGAAACGATTTTCGAAGACCGCTTTGTTGATGATGCTTAGCTGTTGGATGGGCTGCATGTTCATCGGTTCGAACTTCGCTTCTGCGGAGCAAAGAGATTTTCGTCGGGGAAAAGATTTGGCATCTCGGCGAGGCCTCGATAATAAGCTGAGAAGATTACTCAGAAAAAACAACGTCGAAGCTATTGCTACGCCAATCCAAAAAAGTGAGCAAGTCCTTCTCGGTCAGAAGCTGTTTTTTGATCGTATCCTTAGTGGGAATTATGACACTGCCTGTGCCACGTGCCACCATCCACTTACGGCGACATCGGATGGCGTATCACTTGGGGTTGGCACTGGCACTCCCACCGTAGGTGAGGTTGGTGTCCTCCGATCTCGCGGTGAGGGGAGATCGTTTGTTCCTCGAAACTCACCGGACATTTTCAATCGAGGATCAGAACTTTGGCACAACATCTATTGGGATGCTCGTATCGAAATTTCCGGCGGTGTGATCTCCTCGCCTGCCGGTACCCAACTGCCGAGTGAACTGATTACTCCGCTCCAGATACAAGCGATGTTTCCCGTAACAAGCCGCGTTGAAATGCGTGGTTCCCGGGACGATGTGAATCAGGGGAATGAACTTGCCGCGATTGAGGACACGAACTTCACGGGGATTTGGTCCGCATTGATGGATCGTTTGATGGGCATTGAAGAGTATCGAAAATTATTTTCTGAGGCGTTCCCCAGTGTTCCAACCTCATCCCTTGGCTTTCAGCATGCAGCGATCGCAATTGCTGCGTTCGAAGCAGAAGCCTTTGGAATAGCCGATAGTCCATTTGACCGGTATCTCGCTGGTGACCGTACCGCTCTTGACGATGATGAGAAGCGGGGGGCAATACTGTTCTATGGCAGAGCAAACTGTTCGAGTTGTCACTCCGGTAGTTTGATGACGGATCAAAAGTTACATAATCTTGCTGTGATACAATTGGGACCTGGAAAAAATGCAAGCGGTCTGGATTTCGGACGCGGCGAAGTTACCGGCGATACCAGAGATCAATACAAATATCGTACGCCCCCGCTTCGCAACGTGACTCAGACCGGACCTTGGATGCACAACGGTGCGTTCTCTAACTTGACTGATGCCATCCTGCATCACCTGATTCCGAAAGACAGTCTCGAAGACTACGATCCTGATGCACAGATTTTTCAGCCCGAAGTTCGAGATCTCGTGTGGCAGGAGAGAGATTTGCGTGAGATATTGTACGATGGTTTCTCCGAATACGATTCTGATCTGAAAGACGAGGAAATACCGCTGCTGCTGAAGTTTTTGAATTCCTTGACGAGTGATAATCTCCACGCCCGTCTTCAGGCGGTGATCCCATCAAGTGTGCCGAGCGGTCTACTCGAGGATGGAGTCGCGGTTTCCCGGTAGTCGCCATCATTGGAAGCTACCGGGATGTGATCGTGATGCAGGTGGTTTTGACCGTAACCGTACACCCGAACCGTTGTAGACGCTTCATATAGGGTAGTGGGTTTTAATTCGTTTCCCGAATGGAGAAAACTCATGACATGAACCAAGACCGCCAAGCTTTGTGCGGCGCGAATGCAGCGATTCCAGCAGGCTGAGTTGACGATCGCGTAATTTTGTACGGCCGAGGGAGATTCTCTGCCGTTATTCTACAACTGGAAACGCAAGTTGTAGTCGCCAACAAAGAGCGTTTCCGACACTTTTTCGAAGTTCATCCCCGTGGTACTTCCATCTTCACCGGACCAAGCCAGGCTATCGACTGGTCTTACGAGCACAACGATCGAATTGCCTGGCGGGATCCGAATTTGCGTCGAGGTGCCGATAGATTCCCCAGGCAACCGATCCAGCCAGGTGTGGCCATGATGGGATTGCCAGAGGGCACACTAATCTATCTGTGCACCCGCCGGTTGACCTTCGAAAAAGGTTTGATGGATTGACCGGTATCATCACCACATCGCTTGACCTGAGCGTCACCAGCGGTTCGCTAATCCTATTCGTCAATCGAAGGCAGGACCGCATCAAGGCTCTGTGGTGGGAGACGGGCGGATTGACGTTGTGGTACACGCGGCTTGAGCTAAGAACCGTCGAGCTACCGCCTGCCGCATCAGCACTGTCGCTGGTTGATTAAGCAATAGGCGCAGTTCACCAATCAGCGGCGACTCCGTTTTGTGGCAGTCGGTTAACTCGCGAAACCTATCGATTACATTTTTCGGTTTGATTATCACTCTTGGTCCGACGCTCGGCACGCTGTTGCATTCTTGCTAGTTTTCGTGTCGCCTCTGTTTTGATGTGGGTTCGTGCGTCAGGCATCTTAAGCACCATATTCAAGTCCTCGGCCCCCTACTGTCGTCGGCATTGTCGTACGCCAATGCGCGGTTGAACAGCAACATTGCGTTCACATCTTCCGGCACACCCGAAATGCCGATGACCTTCGTATAGTTCTCAATCGCGGCATCATGCTGCCCCTGTCTCGCCTGGGAGATTCCGCGTCTGTAGATCCGGAGCAACTTCTGCCGCGTCGAGAAGCAGCCGACGATCCAATCAAAATGGTTCATCAAAAATGCGTCTCCTCGTTCGATACTTACTAGCGCAGCCTTCATGCGCACGTTACCGAACATTCGGCGTTGACAACCCCGTCGACATCCATCGCCGAAGAGTTGCCGCGAAAAATCAGCAGTCCGTGCACCGGTTGTTCCAGAGTCATCCCGCACAGACGCCGCTACGGCAGCGTTCCAGGCCAGTCGTATACGTCTCAGGCACGAAGCGGGATTAGCGGCGAGCTCGCGAGCGTCTCGGTGCCGCCTCAAACTCGCTGCACCGCTGACGCACGGAGCGGAATGGCATTCCATCCTTGAGTTCGTATCGTTCGGCACGCACAAACCAGAACGCTAGTCCCCCCGTGTTGTGAGCAGGTATCCGCGCTGCTCCGGACGCGCGAACCCCCAATGAACCTTTTCTCCCTGTCTTTTGCCAGCCACGGCGTTCCATAATCAAGCGAACCAAGACCCCGATAGCTTGGCGAAATCGGTTGTTGCGTTGCACTTTCGCCTCGGCGAGAAAGCAATCGATCTCCGGCACGGATTCCAACTCGCGTACCACGCCAGCCAACGGCGACCGGTCGTGATGCAACTCGGCTTCCTCCATCCTCCGTTGCCGGTTCAGGTCGCTGAAGAACACCAAAGCGACATCGAACGGTTGTTCCGGGTCGTCCACAACATCTGCGTACGTTCGCCCCTGCGGATCTTCGAGGAAACTCTCTCGTGTTATTTGGATTTTCGGCATTTGCAGCAGTGTTCTAATTGGATTCACGCGACGAATTCGGTAGAGATGCAAAAACCGCATCTCCATTGATTGTATCTCGGCTGCCCTCGGCGATGCAGCCGCATTTCGTTTAGGCTCGTTCACAGACGCGGTCCGGGAAAAAGGACGCCCTACCCGAACCGTTCTCGTCATTTGACCACGCTTCTTTCATTCCTTTGCTCCCGATCTCGGCGTTCTTGAAGCTGACACGGCGGTAATACTTTGACAACAAGTGCAGTGATATCGTCGTCCTGCGGGTGGCCGTCAGAGAAGTTGCGTGCCGCGAGAAAGAGAGCATTGACGATTTGAGCCGCGGACTTTTTACGGTTTGTCCGCACGACGTTGAGCATTCGCTCCTGTCCGAATTCTCTTCCTCCCAGGCTCATTGTTTCCTCTGTACCATCGGTCGGCACCACAAGCGTGTCGCCGGTTTGCAAGACGATCGCCGGTGCGGAGGAGATGGCTGTGTCCATTTCGACGCCCAGCGGATAGCCTGTCGACTCGAGCACGTGTGCCGCACCATTGCTTCTGACGAGGTAACCTTGGTGCCCGGCACCGGCGTACACGAAGGAGCGCGTCGCTGAGTCGAGACGGCCAAGAAACATCGTGACGAAGTGTCCGGAGTCACTGTTTGCGAAGAGCCGATTTGCATTGGACAGCAGTTCGCCGGGATCAGAAGAAGTCTCGGCCAGTGCGTGCAAGTAGGCCTGAGTTTGAGCCATCAGCAATGCTGGCCCCAAGCCATGGCCGCTGACATCCGCGACAAGAACGCCGACCGAATCCGGTCCCAGGGGCATGAAGTCAAAGAAGTCTCCGCTGACGCGCTGGGCAGGATGCACCGCGCCGGCGATATCAAAACCAGGCACGCAGGGTGCGGCTGCTGGGAACAGGGTCCGCTGAACGGTGCGGGCAGCCCCAATCGATGCGCGATCAGCCTCGCCACGTTTCTGAAGCGTCAGATCCTGGCCACTAGCGACATAGTGGGACGTTGCACCCGACTCATCCTTAACGCAGGCGATGGTCAACCGCTGCGGATAGACGCCGCCATCTTTCCGCTTGTTCCAAACTTCGCCTTCCCAGTATCCCTTTGTGGCAATGAAGTGCCACATCTGGCGATAAAACTCTTTGTTGTGTCGCCCGGATTTGAGAATACGAGGAGTTCTTCCGATCACATCATCAGGCGCGTAGCTGGTTAACTTCGTAAAACTCTTGTTAACACGAAGTATCCTGCCGACGGCGTCCGTTATCACGATGCTGTCGTGGGTATCGAAGGCGACCGCCGCAATGCGTGCGGCTTCTGCGGCTGCGTCCAGGTCATGGTTTGCTTTGGATAAAAGTTTCGTTTCTTTGGGAACGCGACGTTCCAAAGCAATGTCCCTTTCACAAATCGACTTTCGCTCCGCAATGGCTACGGCGCCCAATTGCATCTTCGCTTCGACCGTTGTGGTTACCACAGCGTTGGACTGACTCTTCCTGTCATCACTCGATTGCTTGTTAATTAAATTGCTCGATCGCAATGCGCGAATTAGCTGCTGTACTTGTTGCGGAGTTTGGCAGCGAAGCGCCGAGTCAGCGACCACACGTGCTTCGTCACAGCGAATGTGTCGCACCGCGTGACGCACAGCGGCGGAGCGCGACGGTCCCAAGCTGAGCTCACGAACTCCCAATCCAACAAGCAGGCACGCGAAGTCTGCATCCCCTGCCTCCTCACCGCATACGCAAACAGAACATTGCTGCCTCTCTGCGGCCTCAACAATTTGTTGGATTGCACGCAGCACAGCAGGGTGCATCGCCGTACAAACGTTCGTGCCCTGAGACAACTCACGATCGGCTGCCAGCATGTACTGCGTCAAATCGTTCGTGCCGATCGCGATAAAGTCGGCCAAGGCAAGGATTTCGTCCAAAGCGAACAATGCGGCAGGTGTTTCAATCATCGCGCCGACGGAAGGTCGACGGAGAACATCGAGTTGCCGCACGGCACGATCTACAGCTTCACTCGCTCGCGTAAAATCGTCACTCCCGATTACCATCGGAAACAAAATGCGAACATCTGTCGTTTGTGCGACCTGAACAATTGCCCGCAATTGGGCATCCAGCAGATTCTTTTCCGAGAGCGAAAACCGTAACCCACGCAGGTGAAGGCTCGAACGATTCCTTAATTCATCGAGTGCCAGGAATGGAGGAAGCTTGTCACCGCCAAGATCGAACGTACGAATTGTCATCGGACGACCGGCTAACTTGCTGGCCATATCGCCATAGACTTGCAACTGCAAGTCGAAGCTCGGACGCGTGTGCGATTCGAGAAACAGGAACTCGGTGCGAAACAGCCCGACCCCGGTTAAGTGATGTTCCGTGACCTGATCGAGTTCGTCCGGCAATCCGACGTTCGCCAACAACGAAAATTCCACTCCATCAAGCGTTACACACGGCTGTTTTTCTTCGGACAGCAGTGCTGAGATCTGCCGCTGGTGTTCGAGCTGACGAACCGAAAAGGCGGTCTCCACAGATTCGGCCGGTTCAATCGTCACGACTCCGGTCAAACCATCGACAAGCAGCTTTGCGCCGGACGGAATCCGCTTGGTCACGCTCGAGATACCAGAGATCGCTGGAATCCCCAATGATCGGGCAACGATTGCGGTGTGACTGAGCTTTCCGCCATCTTCAGAAACGATTGCGACAACACCGCTATTGGCAAGCCCGACCACTTCGGACGGAAGCAGTTCGCGGGCGACGATCACGGATCCTGGCGGCAGCGACTCGCAACTCCACGGCATCACCCCTGCCAAGGCGCGAGTCATCCGCTGGCCCACGTCCCGGACGTCTTGCTCGCGTTGCTGCAGGTACTCGTTATCGAGTTTTTGCAATCGGCTGATCCAATCGCGGATGACGGAATCGAGGGCCTGTTCCACACTGACTAAATCGTTTCCAATCTGCTGCTTGACTGACTCCGCAATCTCGCTCGCCATCGCGGCATGAGCAGACAGAAACGCTGCGGCGTCCGTGAATCTCGAATCTCGGCTCGCAGTTTGCTCAACGGTTTTCAATTCACGCTTGGATTGCTCAAGCGCATTATCCATCCGATCGCATTCCAACATCACCTCCGCATGCTCAATCTCCCGATCCGGTATCTTCAGTTTTCATTCGACTTGATAGTCGTAGACAACCGCAGTCCCACTTGCGAAACCGGGTGAGATCGGAATCCCTTCCAGTACTTTCATCTTCTTTCCTATTCGTTGTGGCCATGCCGCGATGTAAGCGTGCGTCGGTCAAAAAAATACGGGTTGCCTTTGAAGGGATAAGCAAACGAACTCGCGATTGCCGCTCTGCGAACGATCGGAAGATTGCTCAACGTATCGGAGAACCCTAACGGAAATCCTAGGATCAATGCATCCTGACCGAGCTGTATCGTCTCGTGCGATTGCACAATGTCACTGACGCGGAACACCGTCACAAATTGACTTCGTAGGACACAAGAGTCATTGATCGAGACAGCGACCACGTCTGCCACAGTGCCCGCGTTCTCGCACTCAAACCATTGCGGTATTGCGTCGACGTAAAACGGAATCATGAGATCTTCACTACGACTCATGTCATCCGCCACACAGTGCAATGAAACATGCAAGTGATCGGGATGGTGCCCCATCGACTCGTCGTGAACAACGTGTCGAGCAGTGATCAGATACAGATACTCATCCTGCAGATAAAAGAAACCGGTCGCATTCGACGTTGGCGTGCTTTTCGAAAAAGTCCGTACCTTCGCGACGCCGAGCAGTGTATTGTCCATCGTACCGACGCGAACCGTCATTCGGTTTTCCTTGGCATTACGGCGATGCCGCGTCTTGAAACTTCGAAGTCCTTGAACGAAAGCGCGGCTGTGAATCGATAGCACGCCGCGCCTGATTTCCATTCAATTTCGTACAGAGCGATACTCGTGATCGTTCCTGTTCGACAATGAATCACTTCGTTAAGTTGCGAGAACGCGTCATCGCAGACCGGCCAAATCACGTTTGGCGGAAGCTGAACGTGTTGAAAAAGGCAATTCTGCCGATGCCCGTCATAGGGACCACCGATGAATTCGACCTGGAACATGCGAAGCCTGCGCCTAGCTGGTTGGTTTCTGCAGATCCGAGATTCGCAGTTGATCAATCACGTTCCGGATCCCTTGCACCGCAGCAACGCACCGAATGATAGGCCTGCGTTCGTGCTCATGTCGGATGGTGCCGGTAACAGTTGCACTACCACTCTGAACTGTCGCTTGGACTCGAGTGGCTCCCGAACACTTTTGCATCAACTTTCGTTGCACGTTTTTGAGAAGGGTTTTGTCAGGGATCTGGTTTCCGAGCGGCATGGTTCACTCCTGGGTATTGTGGCGGACAGAGGATCGTTGAAAAACGTAGCTAATTTGGAGATTGAAAAGGCAAGTGGCGCTTTACACCAAACCAAAGATGGCTTGGCCAAGCGAGCATTTTTTGCACCTCGGGTTGTAAATGCAGGCATTCGATAAAGGTGTCGATTTTGACTTCAGTTGCTGCATGGTCATCTCCATACCGCAGTTCGAAGACTCGAATAAACGATTCGCGACAGCCAGCGACAATGACAAGGTCTTCCTTTGTAAATCTGCCCCATTCGCGTCTAACTTCTTTGCAGACAAACGGCCAGTTTTCTTTCACTTCGTTCCACTCCATGTCGTTTCCTTTAACCCGTGTCTGTATCTCTCGATCGGGGAAATGGATTCGTAGAAGCACACTGGTCAGATCCATCGCTCCAGGCCCGATCGCCTCGATCCTTCTTGTGTATCGTCAATTGATTCCGTTGACGTGGTTTGGCCGTGCGAGACCGCTTGCCGCCCAGTTGTCCTGCTCGGAACGCATCAGCAAGCGCGACCGGAACTTCGGCCTCAGCGAGCAAGAGCAATGCGCAACTATGCGTGACCTTCGCTTTCATTTGTTGTTGACGCGCGACTGCTTGGGCGCGACGGACTTCGGCTTGCGCTCTGGCCACGCGTGTATCCGCATTGGCCTGATCGGTTTGCAGCCGCGCTCCAATGTTCTCGCCAACATCAATGTCCAAAATATCGATCGACACGATGGCAAACGCGGTATTGGCATCAAGCCCGTGAGCCATTGCCCCCTTCGAGATACGGGATGGCATTTCTAAAACATCCATGTGTGTCGACGACGACCCGATCGCACTGACGATTGCTTCGCCGACACGGGCAATGATGGTTTCTTCGGTCGCACCTCCAATCAGCTGATCCAGATCCGTGCGCACAGTGACCCTCGCTTGGACCAGCAGTTCGACGCCGTTCTTGGCAACCGCACTGAGCGATCTCCGTCCCTGTCGATCCATCTCCGGACAATTAATGACCTTGGGTGAAACACTTGTTTGAACAGCATGCAGTACATTTCGTCCGGCCAAGTCAATTGCCGCCGCCCGATCAAAATCTAAATCGATTCCTGCTCGATGAGCTGCGATCAGCGCTCGCACGACATTCATCACATCGCCACCAGCAAGAGTGTGTGCTTGCAAGCGAGCAGTGCTCATCCCGCCTTCATGATCGATTCGCAATTCGGCCTGACGCGCCATCACTTTGGCGGTGACAATCATGCGCTGCTCAATCTTGAGGAAGCTCATCACGATTAAGCTTTTCATACTCACGTCAGCGTCGGACATGAAAGCTTGAAGCCAGTAGGATCCCCATTTCAGAAGAAGCACAGCGAGGATTAGCGAGCCCAACAATAGGACTACCAATGCAACGAAAGCCAATTGGCCCGAGTCAGGCAATCGTGCGGCCATCACTAAATACGCCACCGCTGCCTCCTTTGTCCGGGCAGACTTTTTCGGCTCGCCGAGAGAACCAGTGCTCTCGAAACAGCCACCAATCATCGCGGCCCTCCCCATCGAGAGGTTCCGCATACTGTCAGCTAAGCGATGCTGACTTACTTCAAAGATCTCGAATTCTTCGCTTCAAGCGAGAAGTGTTAACGAATGTGCGCTGTGGGCGGGTCGATCGCCAGCTTTTGATATTTGACTGCCTATAGCCAGATCGCGAGCGATTTTTCGTCTTTCACGTACTTGGTTTCGACTCCCGAGAATCAAGTTTTTCCATCGGTAGCGAAATCCAAGTGTTCGTCATCGACTTTTTGCATTTTGGCGATAAGTGCGTAGACATACAAAATCTGCACCTCCATCTATTGTAGGTCTATCGGGCGTGTCGACAATGCCCGATCCGGAGTTCTGTTGAAAAACTACCGAGAACAGACGTTCATGCTTCAACCGGACGCGGAATTTGGGTCCCGACCGAAAAAAGATCATCATTGATCGTTGCGGGCGAAGAACAACCAGTTGGTCAACTCTCTGTGCCATTCCGACGAGCCTTCATATCCGACCGATGTGTTAAAAAGAGTTGGATACCGCGGCCAACACGCCAGCAGGATACCCATCAACGGCTTCAATGAAGACGTCGGCTTCATATCCGGCGACTGAGAGATGCCCAAGGGATATTAAGATTGTCAAATTGTTCTGCAAGGATCATCTGCCCACACCTCACAAACTGCGGCGGGTGCATCGACCGGCCAGATTTCGGCTGGGAGCCAAGTCGCTTCGGTCCTTTCACCGCTGCACCATTTTGCGCGATTAAGTGTTCGACACTCATGCTCGGATTTCGTTCAGAGTCACTCCATCAAGGACGTGGGTTCGAATCTCACCCGCACCACCGGAAAGCGACCTTGCTAACTTATGCGGTCCAAAATGGGTGAGAGCTTGAGAGTGAAAGCGATAGAGTTGGCACTTTGGCACCCAGGAACTGCTCTTAAGCAGAAGTGGCGATCGACGAAGAGAGTCTCGCTCAATCATTCATCGACGTAAGTCGTTACTAGAAAGCACGTTGTAGCGAGGCTTAAGAGAAAGCTTTTTGACCACCGTTGAGAGTCAACTCTTGGTGCGTGGTCAAGCTGACCTTGCCCGTTCGCCGCCGTGATATCACCGCGAACGAACGCATTGACCAACGCCATTTAGACCGCTTCACACCACTTTTTGTCCGCTTGACGTCTCAGGGGAGCCGATTCGCCCAACGTTTCTTCTGAGTCACTTGGACATCCACTTCGCCGTCGTTACGAGCGGATGTAACGCGACGCGTCGCGCCTCGATCCACCAGTGATTTGAGTTCTACCAACATCCCCTGCGCTTGATCTTTTTTTAATTCGATCAAGTTGTTTTGCTCTGCAACATCCACGCTGAGGTTGTACAGTTCCATCACGCGCTGTTTACCGCGGGACGATGCCAAAGTGCCCTGATTACGCATAACCAATTTCCAGTCCCCGCGACGCAAGGCGAACTCCCCGTGATTGGAGTGATTAACGATCGCTGGCCGAGGATCCTCACCGACCGCTCCCACCATCGCAGGATAAAAACTGATGCTGTCTTCCACTTGGTTTTCGGGCATTGCGGTACCCACAACATCAACACAGGTCGCAAAGATATCAGTCAAAGAAACCAAGCGATCACTCACAGTGTTAGCCGGTACGGATCCGGGCCACCTCACCACTAAAGGTACGCGATGTCCACCTTCCCAAATATCACCCTTGTGACCGCGATAGGGGCCACTGGGTTGATGCCCCGCTTTGATCAGAGTTTGCCATCCGGTGTAATGAGAATGCCCATTGTCAGCGGTAAAGATGATGAGGGTGTCGTTGGCAATCCCAGCTTCATCAACGGCTTGAATAACCTGTCCTACTGACCAATCCGTCTCCATCACAAAGTCCGCAATCGGAGCGATACCACTCTTGCCCTGAAAAGCTTTGGAAGGTGATACCGGCTCATGTGGCGAGGTCTGTGAGAAATATAGAAAGAACGGCTGATCCTTTTGCGCCAATTCATGAACTTGCCTTACCGCCTGCCGCGTTATCTCCGGCAGTATCTCATCAAGGCGCCAATTCGGAGCGACCGGGCATCCCGCAAAT
>JBMYRF010000044.1:25851-39472 GCA_049602075.1 Rubripirellula sp. | reverse complement strand
CAGCCTCCAGAACACAGCCGCTTTACCAACCCCAATCCTCTCACTCAACCTGGTGCAAAGACCGGGGGGTAGTCAATATTTCCCGCGATCCACCTCGAACCTCACGCCCCGGTGGCCTTCGAAATCGACCACCGTCGGAGCGACGTTCATGGGAATGAATCCGCCCTTGAGCGCACCGGTGTTGTTCCACTCTTTCAGTTTCCCCAGCTCCATCTTCGAGGCGTCGAGGCTGATGAGTTTCCGCCGGCCGGGTTCCATCTGGTGGTCGGTGACGGTTTCGGGAATCTTCGCCATCTTGTTCAGAAAGTAGTGAATCGGCGGCGATCCAAAGTAGAACATGGGGATCTCTTGAACGTCACCACGCGGCATCTTGAGCTTCACCCGCGTCGGCGTGGAATCCAGGTAGGTTGCGTGAATCTGCCCAAACGTGTTGCGAGTTTGCCACATCGGCTGCTCTTCCACCTGTAGCAGCTTGATCTGCTTTCTGCGGATCGGCGGGTTGTCTTGGGCGAGTACAGAGGCGACACCACAGAAAAACATGGCAAGAGCCATCATTGGCAGCATCGTTCGATTCATTGTTATCAGTTCTGTTTGTATGCTGGGTTAGGCTTCTTCATGTTGCCGACGTTCTGGCCAGCTTGTCCGAATGGGGCGTCTTGATGTCGGCATGATGGTCCTCGTGCCGTATTAGAATTTCAGCTCTAACCGTTGACCGGTGTATTGAATCTTCTTGGTTCCGCCATCAGGAATAAGTTCAACCTGGAACGCGCGCGTGGCCGTCTGCTTTGACGCCGGCTCGATGCTTAGCGTTTTGGCTGCATCGTCCCACTTGATTAGCGTTTGGACTGAATCGCCTTGGAGGTAGTCAAGGCTGGTGCCATCGTCGTCGTACAAGGTGTAGTTGCCGTTGTCGCCTCGGTAGATCTTGAGCGTCATGGGCTCGTCGACCTTTTGTCCTGTGTATTGGCGGATGGGGTCGATCGGCACGATCGCGCCGGCGCAAACATAGATCGGCATCGTGGCAAGATCCACGGCGCGTTGCACGGTGCGGCCGCCGGCCTCGGACTCACCGGTCCACCAGTCGTACCATTTACCTGCGGGAAGATAGACGCCTCGGGTCGTCGCGCCCTTTTCGTACACCGGGGCAATCAGCAGGTCGCGGCCCCAGAGATACTCATCGCCGATGCCCCGAGCCTGCTTGTCCATCGGGTAGTGCAGCCACAGCGACCGCATCATGGGCATACCGGTTTCGCGGGCTTCCCAGGTCAACGTGTAGTTGTAGGTCAACAACTGATATCGCAGTTCGACGTATTTCTTGGCGATCGGTTCGACAGTGGGGTTGCTCAGTGCCGAATTCGGCGGGGCGTAGCTTCCTTCACCCGGACCGGATTCGTTGGATCCCCATGTCCAGGGAAGGCGATTTTCCCACCCGCGACCATGGCTCCGCATCAGCGAATTGAACGCGGCAAACTGCACCCACCGCACATACAGTTCAGCCGAGTATTCATCCGTCGTATAAAACGCACCGATGTCGGAGTTCCAGAACGGCGAGACACTCAGGGAGTGGTTGATGCCAATGGCGATATGGGTCTCGAGCGTGCGCCACGTCGTGAGCGGATCGCCCGGCCACATCCAACCGCCCCACCGGGCGACCCCGAGATGGCCGTTGCGATGCAGGCTCCAGGGCCGAACGTTGGGTTGCTTCGAGAGTGGCCCGGTGTAGTAGAGTTCGTGCCGTTTCATGCGCTCGTGGAAGTTGAACCAGTCTCCTTCATCCGGCCACCACGCATCCACCCCTGCATCCACCAGCGAATTGTGCTCATTCCAGTAGTTTTGAATGTGCGTGTTGTCGAGTTTCTCACCAGGCCTAGCCGGAATCGTTCCTTGAATCGTTGCCAGACGATCACGATCCCAGGGGATCATATGCACCATCACCTTGACGTGACGCTTGTGCATATCGGCCAGCACTTCTTTGGGATCCCTCTTGAACAGATCGGGATTAAACTCGAAGGAGGGTTGGCGCTTGTTCCAGCCACGGGGACAGAACCCTGTGCCCAGGTAGCAGACGCTGTCCAGCGGGATCTGTTTCTTTCTGAAGGTATCGATGATCTCCAGCATCTGCGCTTCATCGCTCAGTGTGCGGTGCGACTGCTGATAGCCCATCACCCACTTCGGCGCCAGTACAGCGGGACCAGAGATGGTCGAAATGTCTTTCATGAAGGCCGGGGGATTCTGTGTGTCAAAGACGAACACATCGTAGGTGCCCGGGATGAAGTACGCCGGTGGTGGCAAGCCGATGCGACCTTCCCGCTGTTGTCTTCGGCTGACCACGGTGCCCGGCGCAATGGGATCCGCCGGAATGAACCTGCCCGTCTCGGAGTCACTCAGATCGATAGCGCCCGAGGGCGTCGGAATGAACATCCCCCATCCAGCCGTGCCAATCATCAGGGGCACTGGATTGTAAGAGCCATAGGTCCCCGTTCCGTACCACGGGGTCATGGGATGCAGACGCCCGCGACGGTCCAGTTCGATCTTGTCGGTGCGCCAGGAATCCCCCGTTTGCTTGGGGCCGCCTTCGCCCATTCCCAGAACCGGCTGGTCATCCAAAACAAAGGACATCGTGCCATCGGGAGCAAACGTGATCTTCTGCAGGGGCTGGTTGTCCAACGTGGTGACCTGCACCGACAACGGGTTGCTCTGTACGGTCACGTTCATCTGGCCCACTGTTGCATTGACCGGTTCGAAGGCCGAGTCGAGTTCACGTAGGCTGATGACCGCCTTGGGATAGTCTCGCTCGACCAGCGCAGGGGTATAGGGAAACTTATCGATAGAATCCTGCGGCTGGATGGTGATACGAACCCCGGTTTTGCCCGCGGCACGGATATCGAGTTGCGGCCTGGCGACAACACGGACGGCCAACGTCGATGAATCGCTCATCTTTCCCTTGCGGGCGGTCAGCTTGAGAACATAGTCCCCCGCGGCTGAGAAAGTCGCCGTCGTAGCCAATGCCGCGTCGTCGGTGAAGACGACCTTGCCCGGGCCCGAGGTCTTGCTCCATTCGACCTTCGTCGTGTCGGTAGAGATCGCCCGCAACAGCTGTCCGGCGAACGCCGTTTTCCGGCCCTGCATCACGATGCGGTCAACGCCGGCTTCGACGGAGGGCGGGAAGTTGGGCAGCTCGCCCTCGTTGTACACTTTCCACTCGAGAATGCCCGTGGAACGTTCGTTGGCGTCGATCTCCAGGCGGAGCTTGGTCGTGCGAACCTCGTCGAACGTGGTCGTGTTGAACTGGTCCTTGGCCACCCCCAGCCCCGAGGGATTCCGGACCGGGACAAAACGCTTGCCGTCCCAATAGAGCAAGCGGCAGGCCTTGGGCAGGCGGACACCGGCACGATCATCCCACCAGAAAACATCGATCTTCCGTGTGCGGACGGGGGCCGCCCATTCGTACTGGACCCATTGGGTGCCTTTGGTCGGCCAGTTGCCGTATGAGCCCCTGCCGCGAACGTGGGAGGTCTCGGGGGCGTGCCCGTCGTGGAGCGCCGCCAGCGACGTATCTCGCGACACGTAGGAAGTCGACGGTTCCGCGACCGGCGCGAGATTGACACCTGTCGCCGCCTCTGCGGCTGGGGATGCAGCTGGGCACAGCGCAATGCCGGAAAGGATAATGATGAAAGACGAAAGCAAGCTCGAATAAGATCGACTCATAAAAGTCATGGCAGGGTTCCTTCGCGTTGGATGATCATTCATCCTCTAACCACTCCCGGCGATGCAGAATCTGGACAGATCATTTTCATTAGTTGGGTTTGAATCGTTTTTTCAGTGAATGTTTCTTTTTTCGTGCGCCGCTACTTTCGCGGCGCGAAAGGCGACGAACTCACTTCCCCCGAATCTCTCGTTGTGGGTTTTTAATGAGACTCTGGAGTTTGCGACAAGGATGGCAGGATGGCCAAGTCAATCTTCGTGTGATTGTCCCGCTCGAACAGGACGCCGATTCGACCGTCGGAAAGGACCGTGATGTCGCTGTAGGCAGTGGTGTATGGGAAGATGATCCTCGCGTCCGGCCAGGTTTTTCCGTCATCGAAGCTCATTCGCAACATCAGGAAGTCTCGCCATTTCCGGGCCGGGTTCGAGAAGAGAATAATCCCGGGCTTATCACCTGTGGACCAGCGGTAACGTCGAATGGAGGCTTGGCAACGGGGTTCGAGCAATGTCGGATCTCGACGAAATGAGCTAAACGTCTGACCTCCATCTTTGGAAATGGAGACCCCGCGGTGGAACTCGTCGACGTCGTGATTGCGGCTGTTGAGCATGACATCACCGTTCTCAAGTTCAACGGCCTCACACTCGTTGAGCCCGTTCCCCGTTTGGGCGCCGATATGCCAAGTCTCGCCGTGGTCGTCGCTATACAAAATATGACTGTGGTAGGTTTGCGGTCCTCCCTCAGGCAATGACTTATGATCGCAGGGAATGATCAGTCGTCCTTTGTGCTTGCCGCGTTGCAACTGGATGCCGGCACCAGGGCCGGTTGCGTACCAACTCCAATGTTTCTGTTTAGCGGATCTTGTGATGTCTTTTGCCTTGGCCCATTTTTTGCCATCGTCATCAGAGTAGGTGATGAAAACCCGCCTTGAATCCTCGCCGAAGCCAGCCTTCGTCTGGTTTTCGGGAACCTTATGACTGTTCCAGGTTTGTAAGCTCCAAATCCTGCCCGTGGACTGATCGACAACAGGGCAGGGATTACCTGCGACGTTATCGTGTTCGTCAAAGACGATGATCTCATCTCCCCAGGTCTTGCCGCCATCTTCGCTACGGCGAACGACGGTATCGATATTTGCAGTGTCTGAGCCACTGTTGCGACGGGCCTCGGCAAAGGTCAGGATGGTGCCTTTCTTCGATACGAGCAGCGCTGGAATGCGGTAGGTGTTCGTTGTTGCCGATCCACTTTTATAGATCGTCTGCATCTCAGGAAGAGGGACGATCTGCCCATCGGTCTCTACACGGAAGTCGTAAATCTTCAGATCTGCACGCCAGGAGCGCAAGGCGGTGATCACCCCCAGCTTGTGAACGGGGCCCACGTCCGGCGAAGGAACGGTTTCCATGGCAGTGGGGAAGTTCTTGACCTCACCGACTGTCTCGCCATTGATTGCGTAGGTTAAGAAACCGTCCTTGATCACGATGTCGACATCGAATGGCACTCCCGGCTTGATGCGTCCTTCAGCCGCTGCAAAGACCTTCGCCGTCTTGCCAAACGCAGGTCCCGCTGCGCCAATCTTATTGCCCGGGTTGATGTCGAAGGTAAACCAGTGTCCGTTGACAAGTACGCCGGCGCCGGTATTGCCGAGTTTGTTCATGGAGAGTTTGGCGTGGATTCGCGCGTCGCTACTGCGCAAGCCCGCACCTGCATAGACGAACTTATACAGGCCGTTCAGCACGAACGCTTTGTCGTCTTTCCCGTCGCCTGCTCTGGTTGACCTGCCAACAATAGCTCCGTGCTTAGTCAGCTTACCGTCAACAATGATGCCGTATTCCGTCCCGAGCATTACCTTTGGAAATGCGACGAACAACAGGCCTAAAAAGATCATCGTCCAAGTCGGATGCTTGCCCATTTCAAACTCCGCATATAAAATCAACGATCGCTCGTAGTCGCCCGACTTCACTTACTGAGCATTTTCTTCAGTTCGGGCGCGATGGCTTCGGCCCAAACTTCGTGGCCCTTCTCGCTCGGGTGCGTGGTGTCAGGCATCATTTCTTCTGACAAGAAACCCTTCTCATCAAGAAACGCCGGGCCGATGTCCAGGAACTTCACGCCCTTCATGTCTTTGAGCAGTTCCGGCAGGTAGGAATTGAGCTCGATGATCTGCTTACGGTGGGGGTGATCGAGATTGCGTCTTCGCGGCAAAACTCCAAGCACCATGACGTTCATGTCGGGATAGATCGCTTTCAGTTTTCTGGCAATCGCCTGGACGCCTTCGGCGGCCTGCTTCGGTGTGTCGCTTCCCCAGCAGATGTTGTTAGTGCCGATCAACAGAACAGCGGCCTTCGGTGCCTGCTTCATGACAGGAAGGTGGTCCAATCGCCAAAGCACGTGCTCGGTTCGGTCGCCGCCAAATCCCAAGTTGATTGCCTTGAGCGGCACAAAGTACTTTTCCCATACTTTCAAGCCGACCTTTTCATTCTCAAAATTGTGCGTGATCGAATCGCCGACCATCAACAGGTTGATATCACCCTTGCTCATCAGACCGATCTTTTCGCCTTGGCGGGCGAACCACCAATCGGCGATGCGAGGCGCAGGTATGACGGACTGATGCTTCGGCGCCGAAGTCGCCTGTTCGGCGCAGTGTGCCGTCGCGGTCGGCAGGATGGCTACGGCAAGACACAACGCCAGGCTGGCGTCACGAATGGCTACGTGATTTGGAATGAACATAGTTTGTTTACTTCTCTATTTGTGTCGGTAAAGAATTGATTTTGGAATTCGGTTCCACTTGCCATCGACGGGGGAATAGGTGCTGATCTCAAGTCCCTCTCCGCCACTGCCCTCGAAGAACTGGACCTCAAGAGGATAGAAACCGGGAGATAACAGAACCGGCTTCGAAGGGACGGAGATAAAGTCGTGAATGCCGTCGTTGAGGACGAGTTGCTTGCCAGCGAGAGTCAAGCGTGTGCCGTCGTCGCTGCGGGTGGAGAACATGTACTCGCCCTTCTCAGTAATCTTCAGGTAGCCGGAGAAGACGACACCAAAGTTGTCATTTTGATCTTTCATCGAGAGCTCAAAATTCTCGATCGTCCCCTTCTTTTCGACTTTGAGTTTGCTGAAATCGGGGAGATTGACCCAGGATCCCTCGTAGTACTTGTAATCGAGGCCGAGGGTCAGTTGGCTCTCGGCAATCTTCTCTGGTTGCAGGCTTGCAGCAGGTTTCCAATCCTCCGGAGCCATCGTCTCCCAATAAACCGTGTAGCGTTGGTGGTGCAGGTCGGCCAGCGGGATCAAGGTCGCATCGTTCGGCTTGCCAACGCCGACCGTCTTGAATCGAAGGGTCTCGCCAGGGACTCGCTTCACCCAGGAGGAGAGGTCGTTGTCTGCGTCGATTAGAAGCACTGGAACCGGGGGATCCATCGCGCCGCTATGCGCGGCCTGGCTCGGAGAGACATCGCTGGGCATGCCTTTGCTGCCGAGTTCGCCCGCCAGCACGACTGGGCCATACATGATGGTCGTCAAGTTCTTTTTGTCTCGCGCCGTTCGGAGATGAAGACTCATTGGCAAGCGGACGGCGATTTTGTCGCCATCTTTCCACTCGCGCGACAAGGTCAGGTAACTCTCGGGATTTGATTTTACGTTTTTCTTCTCGCCATTGATGGTGACCTCGGCTCCTTGGGTCGCCCAATAAGGAACGCGGATCTTCAGGTCGAGTTTCTGAGACGTCTTGGTGTTCACTGTGAGAGCTATGGTCTCCTCTGCTGGGAACTTCGTCTCCATGCGAATGCGGAGATCCTTCTCCTGCCAGTCGAGCAGCGAGGGAATGAAGAGGTTCACCCAGAGAGTGTCGTCATTGTGAGAGTAGATGGTGTCGGCGTATTTCGAATGGTTCTCGATGCCCGAGCCAACACAACACCACATCGCGTCAAACGGGGTGCTGTAAATCTTGAAGTGCCCCGGCTTGAGGCTGTAGAAGTAAGTCATGCCTCCGCTGTCGGGGTCTTGCGAGCCGAGGATCTGGTTGTAGAGCGCTCGCTCGTAGTAATCCATCGTGGCGGCTGACGGGTTCCAGCTGAATGCAGAGCGGGTCAGTTTCAACATATTGTAGACCGAGCAGGTTTCGCTACTGTTCCAGGCGAGGTGGGCCGACTCGCTGCCAGCTTCGTAAAAGTGCTCGCGAAGATCGACGCCGCCGGGAGCCATGGAGCGGGTGTTAATGACTCGATCCCAGAGGAAATTGACCGCGGTAGCGTAACGCTGGTCGCCGGTTAATTCGTAGAGGCGGGCGGCGCTGAGAATCTTGGGGAGTTGCGTGTTGACGTGATACCCGGCCAGCTTGTCTTCTTTCTTGATCAACGGATCAAGGATTTCCTTGTGGTCGAAGCGTTGGGCGAGTGTGAGATAATCCTGATTGCCAGTGATGGCGTAAAGGTGTGCGAGCGACTCGGACATTCCGCCGTGCTCAGCGCGGAGCATTTCCTGGAACTGCGCTTCGTCCAGATTGTCGGTTCCTTTTTTGGCCCAGTCGGCAAGTTTGATCACCACCTCGAGAGCTTGTTCGTTGTCGGTTTGGATATAGGCGTCAATCAGACCGGCGAAGGTTTTGTGGATGACATACCACGGGACATAGCCACCCCCGACACCCCATTTGTGAGCCTTCAAATCGCCGCTGAAGATGTTCTCCCAGACTTCGGGGCGGACGGGACCGGTGTAACCATCGCCATGCTTCTGCTGGGCTTTGGCGATTTCGCTGACGATGTAATCGACGCGCTGCTTGAAACGCTTGTCGCCAGAACTGGCGTACATCAACGACAAGGCGCTCATGTAGTGGCCGGCGGTCTGCCCGACGATGTCCTTCAGTTCCCAGCCGCCATAGCGATCGCCTTTGATCGGCAGGCCGGCTCGTTCGTGATAGGGCCAGAGCATCCGGTCGGCGTCGAGAGCAAGCAGGTACTTCTGGTTGACCTTCATCGCTCTCTCGAATGGGCTCGGCAGAAGCTTCACCTGGCCAAGATTGAAGGGAGAAGCCTTCACCTGCGTCTTGGGGGCGACCTTCGTCTTACCGTAATAGCCATCGCTCTTGGGCGAGGCAGCCGGCAGCGGGAGGCTGATCATCAAGATTGCGGGGAGAAACAGGGCGATGCGTTTCATCATCTTCATATCCTTCGGGTTATTTGATCTGTGGAGCATAGCGAACTCGGTGGGGGGGAGTGTGCTGGAGCAGGCTTTCCATAGGAACCAGTTTGCCGTCGACATCCTCGTCGAGATTCGTAGCGGTTCGGTTTTCAGCAGACCAATCGTTGATCTAACGCCTTACTCCCGCCGGCAGGCAATCTGGACAGTGATTTCCCACTCCGTCTTCGCCTTTTTGTAAAGTTCTTTTTGCTTGGCAATTGTCGCCGCTTTCTCTTCCGGCTTGCGGACATCACGCCGGATGGCGCTCTTGGTCTGCAGATCAAAGGTCAGGCCACCCGTGATGTCGAGCGGCTTCAAATCTGCGAGATAGACCTGCGGCGGCATCCGCAGCAGAGCATCTTTAACCGCCACTTTGAACTTGCCGAACGTTACTCCTCAGACAGGGCCTTTAGGTCGTCGCCTGCAGGAGATTGCTTGGCCACCTGATTCACATCATTAGCGGAATCAGGTTGCGTGATTCCAAGAACAGTGACCAGAGGCGGCGTCATGGTTGGTGTCCACTCGCTTTTTCTCTTCTTGAGTTACTGAGACTCCAGCGTTCCTCGCCAGTCAGGGTTCTCCTTTTTGTAATCCTGAAAGGCTTGATACTCGGACCGGTCGAGCTGTCCGTTTTTGTCTTTGTCGATATGGGCAAATAGCCATTTCCATGTCGGTCTCGCCGAATTCCACTCGGACTTCGATGCCATTCCATCCCCATCCTTGTCGGCACTGGCGGAGACCTGCTTCCGTCCCAGAGCGTCGCGAACGTGCTCGACTCCCAGTCCTCGCTTCGCCGGGCTCAGAAGTTTCCCGAAACGGCCTCTTTCAAGATCGCCTTATCCAGTTCCGCCTCGGCGAGAAGTCGCTTCAGCCGAGCGCTCTACTTCTCCAACTCTTTCAGCTTCTTTGCCTGGTCGACCTTCAAGCCACCGTACTCAGGTCGCCAGCGGTAGTAGGTCTGTTCGGTAACGCCGAGCTTCTTGCAAATCTCCGCGGTGGACTTCCCCTAAGCCAGAGACACCTCCGCCTCGCGAAGCTTGTGGATGATCTCTTCGGCTCGATAACCCTTTCTTGCCATGACCAAATCTCCCTTTCTTAGCGTCCGACACGCCGGAAACTAACTCGGCGAGTGGACTCGGTTAAGGGGCAAGGTCAGGGCGACAAGACACACTATCGAGTTGAAGAAAAAACCCAACCCTGATGCAGCAGAACGGGATGTGTCTCGCTGGTAGATGTCTGCTATAACCCTCATGTGACTAACAGTGTTTGCCAACGGGTCGCCAACAACTGAATCAAACGCTCAGGAACTCGGAGAATATTGGTGGTTGATAGAGCCTCAGGGTGTACCACCTCCAAAACGCACCCTTTGCCGAACGACTTGCTACACACCCATCGTCGAGGGACTGCCAAACATTCGCGCGTTGAGCGTTCTCATTGCTCCGCTCGTCCCCTGATTTTTGTTGCATTCCCGTCAATCGAGCGAATGATCGGTCAAACCCATCCACACATCATTGAGTGTTCGACATCACGGTCAATCTGGATCATCTTGCTTTCCCCGCCAGTTGGTGGCTTGCAACGGCAGGAAAAATCGACCAGATTCCTATCATGTTTGGAATAAAAAATTTGCAGAGGGGTCTGACGGTTAATTTCGCAAGCTTGGATTCCGCAAATGACGACCCAATGCTGCATCCGGTGATCCTTCCCGAATTGCCTGAAGCAATCGCGGAGAATATTGAATCTTGGGCCAACGGCCGATCAGGCTGGTCCGTTGTTTCTCGCCAAGATACGCCTGATTCCCATCCTCCAAGTCCTGTGAAATCGTCTGGTCAGGCGATCCAAATCCACTTGACGCGAACGACACGCCTTTTCCGATTTGTGGACGATATACGCGTTTCGTTGACCCCGAAAGCGGCGGGAACGCGAGTCGATGCGACCAGTCAGTCGCGAATTGGCAAAGGCGATCTCGGACAAAACCCGAGAAACCTCAAAGAGTTCACCCAAATGCTACAAAGGCTGTAGAAAGCGATGCCAACCTTCTCACGATCTACCGATATCACCGTCGATTCGGTCGCGATCTCGTTTCTGCCGGTCACCATGCGGATGCCGCTAAAATTCGGGGCCGAGTCGATCACCGAAGCCACGACGATCCGTGTCGCGGCAACGGTCCGGGGCGCCGATGGCAAGACCGCTGTCGGCTGGGGCGAAACACCACTGGCAGTTACCTGGGCGTGGCCCAGTCCAACGCTGTCGTACCAACAACGTCTCGATGTTGTTACGAATTTGTGCCACAAACTCGCCCAGGCTTGGGTCGATTCACCGGCGTCAGGCCACCCCATCGAAGTTGGTCATGAATTTGTAGAACGCCACCTTCCCGGCCTTCTCGAAGAATTCAATGCCGGTCAGGCGAATGATCCGGTTCCCCACTTAGCGGCCTTGATAGCTACCAGTGCATTCGATCTCGCAACCCATGATGCCTACGGCAAGCTTCACCAAAAGGACATCTTCGAGACCTACACCCGCGACTATCTTTCACACGACCTGTCTCATTTTTTAACCCCAGCCGACGATTCGGTGTCATTCGCCGGAAAGTACCCATCGGACTATCTGGTTGACGAAGTTCCACAGCAGCTACCTGTTTGGCATCTTGTCGGTGGGCTCGATCCGCTCGAACAATCCGACACAAGTGGGGGCGAACCCAACGACGGATACCCCGTTACCTTGCGACAGTGGATTCAAGCCGATGGATTGAATTGTTTGAAAATCAAACTACGTGGCAATGACGCCGAATGGGATTACAACCGAATCGTCGCCGTTGGTGAATTAGCGATTGAATTTTCCGCCGACGCTTTGTCGGCCGATTTTAATTGCACCGTCACCGACCCAGGCTATGTCAATCAAATCCTCGACCGATTGCGTGAGAATCGCAGTGACATTTTTGACATGTTGGTTTATGTCGAGCAGCCATTCCCATACGACCTCGAGCAAAACCAGATCGACGTGACAAGCGTGTCAGAACGGAAACCGCTGTTTCTGGACGAAAGCGCGCATGACTGGAAGTTCGTCGCCTTGGGCAAGCAACTCGGTTGGACCGGCGTCGCATTAAAAACCTGCAAAACGCAAACCGGCGCATTGCTCAGTCTCTGCTGGGCCAAGGCGCACGGGATGCCTCTGATGGTGCAGGATTTGACCAATTTGATGCTGGCGCAAATCCCGCATGTTCGCTTGGCAGCTCATGCTGGAACGATCATGGGTGTCGAATCCAATGGTATGCAGTTTTACCCAGCCGCCTCCGCACCAGAAGCGGAGGTTCACCCAGGCCTGTTTCAACGAACCAATGGCATGCTGGACCTCTCTTCGATTCATGGCCCCGGATTCGGATACCGCGTCGACGAGATTGAACGCGATCCCGGTTCACAGGTTGAATACCGAAGTCAAACGTGACCAAAACTCGAATTCGTGACTAACTCGCAAGCTCTCGAACGCTGACGCAGCCGTTTCTGGCCACCACGATGTGGTCCAATACTTGAATCCCCAGCAATTTGCCCGCCTCGGTCAATTGCTGGGTGACAAGCTGATCTTCGCGGCTCGGTTGCGGGTCGCCACTGGGATGATTGTGAACCAGTAAAACCGCAGCAGCAGAGTGGCGAATCGCTGGCCGAAACACCTCCCTTGGATGAACCAGCGCGGCATCGAGCGTTCCAACCGTCACTTGATGGGTGCCAATCGGTTTGTGCTTGGTATCCAAAGTCACCAAGTGAAACTCTTCCTGTACACCATCGACAGCGAGGCGTCGAAAAGTTTGACGACAAAATTCAATCGCGTGATCCGTACTGGTAATTCCTTCCATCGATTCATATGGTCGATCGGCGAACGCGATTCGGCGCCCCAATTCGATTCCCGCCATGATCTGCAAGTAGCTACTGCGAGTTATCGCCGGTGCGATCTCACGGAGTTCGTCCAACGTTGCGTCTGCTAGTTCTCGCCAGTGGAACGAGAACTGAGCTGCGATACGTTGACCAACATCCATGGCGGGTTCGGTCGCTAACGCAACACGAACTAAGACCGACACTAATTCTGCATCACTGAGTGAATTGGCTCCGCACCTTAGTAAACGCTCGCGACTGCGGCTTCGCGGTAGCGACGAACCTCCTCGAGCTTCACAAACTTGGCGATCAATCCACCGGAGTGCTTCATGGATCGGTGGCTTGTTCTGCTGCCATTGATATACGAGGGTGCCATCGAGTTTTGATTCACGCAACAGCCCATCTCGAACGAGTTGCCGCAGCAACCGAGAGACGTGTGCTGGTGGCGTTCCCGAACAATGTGCCTTCGCCTGTTTCGACGAAAAACAATCTAGATCGACGAGCGGATGAATGAACGCTTCAAGTCGTTGCCGACGTTGCCTGCTCACAGAATGCCCCTTTCTGTGTGAGATGCAATGAGGACGCCGCCCCGGTGTTCGAGGCGTCGCGTTGAAGTTTAATGTAACGAAATCGCTGCCGCTTGTCCGGATCGGCAAGCCGTACCATTCACCGGACCGAGTGAAACGATCAAACAGATTTCAGTCGGACATCAAAAAGTGCTGGATAACAAACAGGGGGCTTAAAACGGGAGAGATGAGCGGACAGACCACGACTCACGCTAGCATAGGGTGCAAACATGAGGCAGAAGAACGCAACGCGCAGGGGACAGGCAACGCGCAGGGGACAGGCAACGCGCAGGGGACAGGCAACGCGCAGGGGACAGGCA
>JBMYRF010000044.1:22623-25755 GCA_049602075.1 Rubripirellula sp. | reverse complement strand
GGCCATGATGTGTCCCAAGCGAGTCGCCAACCAGTTGCCGAGGCAACAAATCGCTCACGGTGTCTTGCTCGCAAAGCACAGAGCAGCGGTCACTGAACATCATCCGTGATGCCAATACCGACAATTCGGCAGCGACACTCGGTACTTATTGAATCCGAATCACTTCGACTTCATCAAATTTCCCGGATGACATGCTGGCTCCACCAATTGCCATCAATTTATTACTGGCAAGTGGCAACAGCCGATGGAAGAACCGGTCGAGCTCCAACTCTTTAAGCACTTCCCAGGATTCGCCGTCGGCCGACAACCTCTGGAGCAGACCACTGTAAGTGCTCGCATAAAGCTGCCCCCCTACGGCAAATGCGGAGCTACCGAATCCATCCATGTCCTCCCCTTCCAAACTTGGACCGCGACTCCAGCTTTTTGTTCTGGGATCGTAAATATCAACTCGCTTGGAAATACCCCCGTTTTGCCCCATGCCACCCAGCACATAAATTTTTCCGTCGTGCGCAGCGAGCGACAAGGCGCGACGCTGAAAGGGCGGGACAGGCAATGCCTGCCACTGCGGTTGCGGCTGATCAAGATCGAGAACGTAGGCTGATTTGTGCCACTTTGATTCACCATCTCCCTGCATGCTCCAGCCACCGACGACATAAATTTGATTACCGAGCACGGCAGCATCAAACGACGAACGTGGCTCGGGAAGTGGAGCTAGTTCGGACCAAACTTTTGTGGTTGGATCGTAGGCGGAAACATTCGCCTGTGACCAAAGATCCGCGTCCTCCCCATCCCTGTTTTTGGCTGTAAACCCTCCGATCCGATACAGCTTGCCGCCGTGGGTCACCATGGCAAGCCCTTGCAACCCGGGTCCATCTCCCAAGGATTCCCAAGCATTTGGTTTTTCCAAATCGAGCCGCCACAGGGTGTTCGCTTGCGTCTCGGAGGAATACTGGTGGGCTCGACCAGTATGTCCGCCGTAGAGGTAAACCGCATTGTTCGTCGCTGCCGCGCCAAAGCTGGTCACCATTTCTGGGATTGCCGGGAACGAGTCTGCAGTCACTGAAATCGACGGTTTCTCCGCCATGGCGTTCACACCAACCAGAGTCAAAAAAATGAAGCCCAACTTACCAATCAATCGCATCAACATTCGGTCACCTTGATCGCAAACAGAGATTCCGATTTTTTACCACAGAAAAACCCTTCGCCAGCCAGCAGACTTCGGCAACTTGAATCGCCCTCTACTACTCTCCGCCGTCGATGGTTCCGCAGATCCTCTCTTTGGAGCTTACGCGATCTGACCAAACACTCCAATAGCCAGCCACTCCAATCACCCGACAAATGCGACAGCAATCTTCATTTATCAGATTCGATGCCAAACCGCTCACGATCTGCGAAACACAAATTGATAGGGTTGCAATCACCAAACTAAGACTGCTCGCCAATCCGGCGTAAACAACTACCTCGTTCCAGAACCTGCTCGAAGCCCTGTCTCATCCCAGTCCCCCCGTTGCGTCTTATCCCCCCGTTGCGTCGGTCTGCGAGAGCAAATGGACCAAGGTTTAGATGCGATTACATTGAGAACGGAGACCGCGCGTTAACTCGCATAAAAGAGACGCCGCAAGCAGGAAACGCTGGCCTGACTCGCGCTGTGGAAGTGGTAAACTGTGGCTTAACAAATTTCGCCTGCAAATTGCCACCAACGCAAGAATCGACTGGTTCACTCTGCTTCCTTGCTCGTCTGCAAAGTGGGGTACCGATCACAACCACATTCAACTGCACCTTTGCGGTCTGCGTCGCAGATCATTCACAAATTGAAACCATCAACACAAAACGGACGCCATGAAGCCAGCTGTCTCGATCCTGATGCTCCTGTTCGCAACCCTAAACGCCTTTGCTCAGAGTGATCGGCCCTATGTCGTGATCCATCGCCAAGGTGAAAGCAACTGCCACACGTTTCGAATTCCCGCCATAACAATCACCAACGATGGAACACTGTTGGCTGTGTACGACATGCGTTACCGCAGCCGCCGTGATCTGCAGGGTCACATGGACATCGGTCTGTCGCGATCGACCGACGGTGGTGAAACCTGGGAACCGCCCCGCCCAATCATGGACATGGGGGCCTACGGTGGTTTACCTGAAGATCAAAATGGATGCTCCGATCCCAATATCTTGCTTGATAAGACAACGGGCGAAATCTTTGTGAGTGCGGTTTGGACTCACGGCCGACCGGGTACACATCAATGGAGAGATAAAGGATCCGAACCGGGACTCGAACTAAGCCAGTCATCGCAATTCCTGGTCGTCCGATCGAAAGACGATGGAAAAACTTGGTCATCACCAGAAAACTGGACTGCCAAGCTCAAGAACCCAGCTTGGTATTTGTTCGCACCCGCGCCCGGAAATGGGATCACGCTGACCGATGGCACCCTGGTGATGCCAAGTCAAGGTCGAGACCATAAGGGGGCTCCTTTTTCGAATCTAATGTGGAGCAAGGACCACGGACAAACATGGACCGTTTCGAATCAAGCGCGTACTGACACCAGCGAGTGCGCAGTCGCGCAACTTTCGGATGGATCCTTGATGATCAACATCCGTGACAATCGCAACCGTGCGGACAAATCCGAGACCAATGGTCGTGCTGTCAGCGTCACCAATGACCTAGGCAAAACTTGGACTGTCCACCCATCGGATCACCGAAGCCTGCCGGAACCCGTCTGCATGGCCAGTCTAATTTCGCACCGATTAAAAGATGGACGCACAGTCTTGTTTTTTTCCAACCCGAATCACAAATCAAAACGTAAAAACATGACTGTTCAAATGAGTTTGGATGATGGCAAAACCTGGCGCAAGAAAGTTGTCCTCGACGAAAAAGGAGGCGCCTATAGCAGCCTGGTCGTGGTTGACGACCAAACCCTTGGGATCCTTTATGAATCATCCCGCGCAGATATTGTTTTTCAGAAAATCCAGTTCAATGAGTTCGGACTTTGATTGCCTTTCCCTGCCGCAAGCAAATCCTACGTTCCGTCTATACTAACGCTATCGGACGCACCTAAGTGGACAAAAGCGGTTACTGCTTGCGTCCGTCCATTCTGCCGCCTTCGATCGAATTGCTCGGTATGGGGCGAATTC
>JBMYRF010000044.1:0-22524 GCA_049602075.1 Rubripirellula sp. | reverse complement strand
CGAATTGCTCGGTATGGGGCGAATTCCTCGGTATAAGGCGGGAAGACAACGCGAATCTGGGCCGCCTGATCCATCATCACGAGCACAATGAATCTAACCAATGCGTTGCCTCCTTTCCCTTTCCGCGATCTTGCTTTTGGCGAGCAGCAGCATCACCAGCATGGCGGATCGAATCGATTATCACTCAATCCGTGGGCGACAGCCAACGATGCCTCCACTAGGAATCATCGAAGGCGAACACCTGACCCTACAGGGGAGCTCACGCGTCCAAAACATGGCTGCTTATGGCCCACAATGGAGTGGTGATTCACATCTCCTTTGGGATGGCTCGGTCGGTGAAGCAATGACGACCACCTTCACGACACCCCATGCCGGGAAGTTCAAGCTAGAACTTCAATTGACCCTTGCCTCTGACTACGGGATTTTCTCGCTTGTCTTAAACGACCGCGAAATCCGGAAAGAGATCGATACTTACTCGCCTCGTGTTGAAATCGCACCAATACTGGACTTGGGCGAGATTAGGCTCGCAGAAGGCGCACAGACGCTCACTTTCACGCTCACAGGTGCGAACCCACAAGCCAAAAAATTCCGTGACCGCGGCTACCTGCTGGGGATCGATTATTTGAAATTAACGGCTCTCGAACCACGGAAACCAACACCTTCCGAGAAGCGACCACAACACAAAGCGACTTCACTTCCTTCAGACCGCCGACCCTCCGCTCCAGATCCCAAGATTGGTTTCGCACAAGTGCAGCCAGTGATCGAGGAATTCTGTGTCCACTGCCATGAAGGGAAAAATGCAGAGGGCGACATTGACCTAAGACAATTCCGAACCAAGCAGGACTACCTCGATGATATTCAATTGACCCACAAGGTGTCAGACGCTCTCGCTTATCACGAAATGCCACCCGCTGATGAGAAACAAGTTCCCGACGCGCAGCACGCACAACTGTTAGCGTTCTTTGAATCGACGATTGATGAATACCTTCGCTCTTCCGAATCACTTGAACCGACGGTGATGCGGAGAATGAATCGCTACGAATACAACAATGCGGTTCGAGACCTGCTGCAGTTGCGAGGCGATCTTTATCCGCTGCCCGAAAAGACGATCCGTGCGGGCAAACCTTACTTCAATCCGAAATCGGGAACTATGCCGCCCGTTGTTACGGTTAGCAATCGAGCCCTCGGAAAAAATCAGATCGAACGCCACCTACTAAGCGGAGTTGTGCCATTCGCCATCGACCTTCCTGCCGAACATGGATTCAATAATCAAGGAGAACAACTAAGCGTTTCTCCGATTTTGATGGAGAGTTTTCTGAAGCTAGCGAGATCGATTGTCCACGCCCCCGAGTTTGATCAATACAGCCAACTGTCACAGACGTTCTTTCGCCCCCCCGCCGATGCTACTCCTCAACAACTGGCGGACACTGCCCGCGAACGCCTTGCCCCGTTTATGGAGCGCGCATTTCGCAGCCCGGTCAGTGAAGAAACGTTGAATCGCTATCTGCATTACTTCGAAGTCGATCTTGCCCAAACCAAGTCCTTCACCCAGAGCCTGAAAAACCTTACCTCCGCGATTCTTGCCTCGCCCCGCTTCCTTTACTTGAATGAGGAGAAATCAAACACTGCCAAGGTCCAGCGAATCGAATCCTATGAACTCGCCGCCCGCCTGGCAATGTTTTTATGGAGCAGTATCCCCGACGATCAACTGTTGGAATCTGCTCGCAGTGAAAAACTGCTTGATCCAACGGAGTTGCAAAATCAGGTGACACGGATGCTTGAAGATCCGCGTTCACAATCTCTATCTCACAATTTTGCGAGACAGTGGCTCCGGCTAGACCAACTCATCACGGCTACCCCCGATTTCGAACGCTTCGAGATGTACTACGCGCGGATTGGCTGTGAGCAATGGAAGTTTGGGCTGCAAACCATGATTGAACCACTGCTGCTATTCGAAAGCATCATGGTGGAAGATCGCTCGATCATGCTGCTCATCGATGCCAACTACACATTTCGCTCAGATGAACTCCAGTCGTGGTATACGGAGAAGCAACCATTCACCAAGCGTGAAAATCGCAATCGTTTTAACACTTTTGCCCAGACGTTTCGAAGAATCCCAATCAAAACTCGTCGCGAAGGTGGCGTCATCACGTCAGCCGCAGTACTCACCATGACCTCATCCCCATTGCGAACCAATCCGATTACGCGGGGTGCGTGGGTTGCCACTGCGATCTTCAATCAACCACCACCACCTCCACCAGATGCAATCCCAGAAATTGAAGCTGACGACCGCGAAATCGAGGCGAGAGGCTTTACCCTGCGTCAACGACTTACCGAGCATCAAGCAAACGGCGGTTGTGCATCGTGTCATGCCAAAATTGATCCACTCGGATTCGCATTAGAGAATTACGACGCGATCGGCAGGTGGCGTGATTCTTATCGAACCGGATTGCCGATCGATTCCGGCGGAAAACTCTTTGGCAAAGTCCATTTCGATGGCGTTGTGGAGTTCAAGGACGCAATCCTCGCTCACCCTGATTGGTTCATGCGGGCATTCAGTGAACATCTGCTGGCTTACGCGTTGGGCCGAGAATTAACGCTAACGGACAAAACAGCAGTCGATCAAATCCTGCATCGAGTGGCAAGCGATCACGGACAATTCTCCACCGTGGTCCACGCAATTACCGAGAGCTATCCCTTTTTGCACAAAACGAATCAGCAGCGGCAACCAGTACCATGACTGTGAAAATCAAACCGCTTTCCCGGCGGACACTCCTCCGCGGCAGTGGCGTGGCGATGGCGTTACCACTTCTCGAGGTGATGCAGCCAAGCCCCGCCTCGGCCGCCACAACAACCACCCCAATGCGGGTCGCGTTTTTTTACATACCCAATGGTGTCGTCCAATCAGCTTGGCACCCTCAGGAAACTGGAAGAAATTTCAAGCTCAGCCCTACGCTTGAGCCCTTAGCCAAAGTGCGTGAGAAGATTTCTGTTTTCACACATCTGGATCGTCAGAAAGTGCCTGGCACGGATGGTCACGCCCAAGCAGGCGCATGCTGGCTGAGCAGCGCGGCGCCGTACGAACTTTCACCCGCCGGCTACCCACTGAAAAAAACAATCGACCAAATCATCGCCTCACACGTTGGCGATGAGACCGCATTCCGATCTCTCGAGTTGAGTTGCAATCCGTACCAGGACAACCGCGAATCGGTTTATTTTGACAATATATCGTGGTATGGGCACGGGCATGTCGCCCGCTCCATCCGTGATCCACGCAAGGTGTTCGATCGTTTGTTTGCCATTGAGCAACAGACAGCCAACGGCAGTATTTTGGATTTGGTGATGGAGGACGCCAGAACACTCAACGGCCGCCTGGGCAGGCTAGACCGGCATAAGCTTGATGAGTACATGCACTCGATTCGCACGGTTGAGCAACAAATTGAACGAGTCACTTCGAGACAAACCGAACTCAATCAACTCGATCTCCAGCGTCCGGTAAAAACGTGGCAAGTCATGAAAAGAGACGAGTTCATTCAGGTGATGGGAGACCTGATGATCCTCGCGCTACGAACTGACCTGACTCGAGTCAGCACACTTATGTCCAGCCCCGAACGATGGGGGTCTCCATTGAAGGTCGACGGCTTGTTTGATGACAAACCGATCCAACACCATGGCTGGACCCACAATCAAAGCAACCCAAACGTCAAACGGGATCTGGAACGTCTTGATCGCTTTCACATCGAGCAGTTTGCAGCCCTTGCCGCTAAGATGGATGCGATTCCCGATGGCAATGGCACGCTGTTAGACAACATGATGTTTGTGCTTGGTTCAGGCATCAGTGATGGATCTTTGCACGTCTACACGGACTTACCAACGATCGTCGCCGGCAGTGCAAGCGGGCAAATCGGAACCAACCGACACGACAAACATCCCCCGGGCACACCGATTGCTAATCTCTGGCTGTCGATGGCACAACTGATGGGAGTCTCCACCGAACGGATCGGAGATAGCACTGGTCCGTTGCAGGGCTTGCTCGCTTGATCAGTAACTGCGTTGGAAAAGGTTAAGCTCAATCGATTACGTCTGCAGCGTCAAACCACCTCACCGCAAAACTCCACCATCGATCAAGTCATTTCAAATCCACTCGCATTCAGGTCCTGGTAAACTACATGGCGTTAGCGGAAATCATTACCCAACCCGGCCTGCTCTTGATATGCGAACATGCGTTGACGACAACGTCACGCTACTGAACACCTTAAACAGAACCGATGGGTTTACGATGAAACCGCAAATCACTGTTTTGATTCAAATTGCTTTGATCGGTGTCTTGTGTAATTCGCTGGCTGCTCAAACCAAGCAAACTGACTCCTTTGCTGAATATCCAGAGAGCACCTCGCAATACCTCCGTCGCCTGCACGGCAAAAACGTTGATGACCCGCCGGCGAAGTTTGCATTCCGGTCCGATTACGCGGGGGGATTTACCGCCTGGCGACAAGCAGCGAGATTGGAACTTATTGATTTAATCGGACTCGGGAAAATTCAAGATTCGCTAAGTTCATGGAGACCATCGGTGCACCTGGACCAGCGCATTAGTGAAATCGGCTACACACGTCAGCGAGGCGAAATCGAAACAGAACCAGGAGTAAAGATTCCATTTTGGCTGCTGAAACCTACTGGTGAAACCACAGAACTTCGCCCCCTGGTCCTCTGCGCACACGGCCACGATTCAGATGGATGGAACACCTACTCAGGTGTTTACCGTAACGCCGAACACGAAGCCCAGACCTTGCAGAAAGATGGTAACCCCGGTGTTCAAGCGGTGCAGCGCGGATACGTTGCGTTAGTCCCGGCAACTCGAGGCTTGGCTGCGACGACGCAAATCCCCGACCTCAAGGGTCGCCATGGCAATCGTCCCTGTCGCGCCCAACTAATGCACTGCCTGCTTGCGGGACGGACCGCCGTGGGAGAACGGGTATGGGACACGCAACGTCTACTCGATTGGGCCCTGTCCGAAGTCGACGGGATCGATCCGAGCAAAGTTGCCATGCTGGGCAATTCCGGCGGTGGTGTGCTGACTGTTTATGCCGCTGCCATCGACGAAAGAATCACCGTAGCGGTGCCAAGCTGTTCATTTTCGTCATACACCAGTTCGACGGGATTTCTGTTCCATTGCGATTGCTGCTTGGTGCCGAATGCTCAGGTGAAGCTTGGTGACATGGCCGATATTGGAGCGTTAGCGGCCCCGCGTGCACTCCTATCCGTCCACGGTCGCAAAGATGGACTGCACAATCTGCCCGACGTGGAACAAGCAATGGCCAGAGTCAAATCGATTTACGCAGCAGCGGAGGCCAGCCAGAACTTTCGTCACCAATGGGGCGACTCAGGCCACAAGTTCTACCCGAATATTATGTGGCCATTCATCGAAGCCTCATTCATTCGCTGAAACGGTTCGATCGCGTTTACCTCAGCAGATATCGTTCAGAAAGCCCAAGTCGAACAGCAAAACAAGCAATGCAATTCTCGACTTCGACCCTGAGTCAGCCCCTTATCGTTTCTTTCAGTGTTCACCAGACGCTGTCGACACGGCACCCGCGGTGCCCTCTGGAAAAGCAGAAGAATTGCTCCATCGAATAGATTTCAAACAAATGCCATGAAAGCGATTCGACACCAGCCGCCGGATCCATCATCTTACTGTTGCGGTTGCCGGTATATGCAGCCACTCCGCCGAGTTACAAATCCAACCTAGCCATCCCGGCCTAAACCAATCCCCACCCCCAAGCAAAAAACTCGCGGGTTATACAAAATCCGCACGCGAGGACAGAACCAGTGAATTCCAGATCAGCATCATTTATCTCAATGGCACTCCGCTTGTGTGCGACCCTGCTCGTAATCCAATGCTCATTTGCTTTTTCAGCGGACAAACCAAACGTGCTCTTTATTGCCGCGGATGACATGAATTGCGACTTGGGAGCATACGGTGACCCGCTGGTCAAGACGCCGAATCTAGATCGGCTCTGCAAAATCGGCGTCCGGTTTGACGCCGCCTACTGCCAGCAACCGCTTTGTGGCCCCAGCCGTGCCAGCCTCATGACGGGACTGCGACCTGACACGCTGGACATGCACACCTTAAAGCACGAACTTCGACAAAAGAATCCGAATATCGTCACGCTGGGACAGATGTTTCGTAACCACGGCTACTACTCTGCCAGAGCGGGAAAGATCTATCACTATGGAAATCCCAGTATGATTGGGACCGATGGCAACGATGACCGCGCAACGTGGGACGAACGTCACAATCCAATCGGGATTGACCGTTCCCAACAAGAAAAAATCACCCGCTACGGTGCCGGCCGCGAGAAAGACAAGAATCTCGGTATCAGCATGGCCTGGTGGGATCCTGAAAGTCGTGATGACGAACACACCGATGGCATGGTTGCGTCAAAAATCATCGAACTGATCAGCAAAAAAAAGGATGAGCCATTTTTCCTTGCTGCAGGATTCTTCAATCCTCACTGTCCCTATGTGGCACCAAAAAAATACTTTGATCTTTACCCGATCGATCAAATCACCATGCCTGATCTCGCTGAAGCTAAACGCGACCTCGAAGATGTGCCCGCGATGGCGTTCATGCGAGATACAACAAACTGGCCTTACTATTTCAAGGATGTTACGGTCGAACAAGCTCGCAAATGCAAACAGGCCTACTTCGCAACCATTTCGTTTGTCGACGCGCAGGTGGGACGTTTACTTGATGCACTGGAGGAGCATGACCTGATGGACAATACAATCATTGTCTTCTGGTCGGATCACGGCTATTTCTTGGGCGAAAAAGGATTGTGGTACAAACGCAAAGCATTCGAACGTTCCGCGAGAATGCCCTTAATTATTTCCGTTCCCGGAATGCGCCAGAACCAACACACCAACAAGCCCGTCGAGTTAGTCGACCTCTACCCCACACTTGCGGACCTATGCGATCTTGAGGCGCCCGCCAACCTGGAAGGCCAATCGCTCCGCCCACTGCTCAATGATCCAGAGACGACAACCTGGACCAAACCTGCTGTGACACAAGTCTGGCATAACCGAAAGGCATGGGGTTATTCAATCCGGACCGATCGCTACCGTTACACCGAATGGCTCGAAGGCCGCGCTGGACGCGAACTTTACGATCACGCCAAAGACCCTGACGAAATCACCAATCTCGCGGACGATCCACAACACGAACAAACGGTCGCCAAACTATCCAATCAACTGACCAAGTACGTTCGCCTTCAACCCAACAAACGTTAATCAAACAGAGACTGATGACCACGATGCCATAGCCCAACGCAACGTGAATCAAGCAATCACCCCTGTTGCGTCACACAGATTTTATCCTGGACGAATTGGTTGAAATCATCGCGAATTGGCGACCCGTTGTGCCCCAATGCAAGCTGAGGCAACGCAGCCAGCTTTTGACGATTGCAGCAGATCACCAACGGCACGTAACCACCAAGATCGACAAGACCATTTTGCAGATTGACCGGAAAACCAATGACACATTTTTATCGCATCATCGCGTTGTGCGGATTGCTTGTGATGGCGACCAATTTAGTCGCTGATGAACGCCCCAACATTCTGATCATCTTTACGGACGACCAAGGTTATGCCGACCTGCAATGCTACGGGAACAAGAAAAACAAAACGCCGAGACTGGACCAATTAGCAGCAGAAGGAACTCGATTCACTTCTTTTTACTCGCAAACTGTTTGTGGGCCCTCCCGTTCGGCATTGCTCACTGGGCGTCAACCGATCAGGAGCAAAGGTTGGGGCATGCCGGCATCCGAAATCACATTCGCTGAACTCATAAGCGATGCGGGCTACCAAACCGCTTGCATCGGCAAATGGGACGTATCCAATCGGAAAGCGATCATCGACCGAATGCCTAATGCCCAGGGATTCGACTATTACTTTGGGACACTCGGTGCAAATGATCGCGGCAGGGTGGCGTTCCACGAAAACAACACCTCCGCCGGCACAACGGGAGACATGGGAAGCCTGACCACACTCTACACCGACAAGGCAATCGACTACCTCAAAGAACGCCGCAACCCTGAAAAACCATTCGTTCTGTATGTCGCGCATACGATGATGCATACGATTATCGATGCCTCCGATAGATTCCGCGGCAAATCAGCAGGCGGACTGTACGGTGACGTGGTGGAGGAATTTGATTATGAGACCGGACGATTATTGGATGCGCTTGATGAACTGCAATTGAGAGACAGCACTTTAGTGATCTACACGAGCGACAATGGACCATGGAATCAAAAGAAGTACACCGACAATAAAAAGGGGCATCCTGAAGGTTCGGTTTTCTGGGGCGAAGCGGGCACTTTAAGAAACGGTAAAGGCTCGCCCTACGAAGGAGGCTATCGCTTGCCATGCATCGCTCGCTGGCCAAACAAAGTCCCAGCAGGACGCGTCTCTGACGCAATCTTCGCGACCATTGATTTCCTTCCCACCTTTGCCAATCTGGCTGGTTTCGATGTGCCTCAAGACCGCCGCATCGACGGCATCGACCAAACTGACCTGCTGCTGGGCAAACGAAACATCGGACGAGATGCATTTTACTTCCATGATGCCGGTGTACGCCAAGGTGACTGGAAATTCCTTAAAGCAGACGCGCACTTTTATGGCTATGCAGTGGAGAAGAACAGGCCCAAAGTGGACGAACTCTACAACCTGCGAACCGACCTCAGTGAGCAAACCAACCTTGCTGAAAAACACCCCGACAAAGTTGCGCAACTCAAGAACTTGCTCCGCAAGATGGAGGGCAGTGACAAACTTCTTCCGAAAGACAACCAACGCTAATCAACCGCTTGAGTATCACTGGATACTGTGACCTAACGCGGCGTTACATTTTCCCGTCAGCCGATCCCAGAACTATGAACAGCCTGAATTGCTGCTCATGCTTGGCCGCAAAAAACGAGAAATCGAACAAGCCCGCTGCTCGACAAGCGATAGGAACGCGTGCATGGAGCATTCGCCCTGTCCAGAACGCGGTTGGCGAGTCCAGAAAGCAACAGACACAAAACCTGAAAAGACGCGGGAACGCGAGACAAAAACGCAACCCAGACAGCCAAGGTTAAACCCAATGTTGGCTTTACCACTCACGAGCGACCGGCGTCGCACTCAATGATCAGCGTTCCATCCACCCAAGACTTCGCTTGGGTGGACATACACTTGCGACAGAAAATCAAAACGTTCGCTACAACTCGCTTTGCTCGGTCTTGGACGTGCAAAGCGAAAACACGCCAGTGTCGAATCGCAGACTGAATTAACTACAGTTCTTTTCCTGTAGCGTCATCCACTTTCGCCGCTGGCTGAAGCTCAAAGTTAGCAAGGACGCCCCCAGCGGCCAACTCACTAGCCGTTCGATATTGCGTTGTTAAACGATCCTCCTGGTCCTTCGAAGCGATCGCGTAGTTGACGCCTCCCTCAACAAAAAACTCAAACGCTCCGGATTCTGTTGTGGTACCTTGGCCTTTAAATCCGACTTCTACCCAACGTTCTGGCTTGCCAGGAACATTGAAGGTTTCATAGATCACGAGCCCAACACCTCCGACTGGTTTTCCGCCGCGGGTTACCGTACCTGATATGCGTGAAAGTGGGTGCAGGCGAATGTCAGTCGGCCCGTTGACCGGTTCGGTTATCTTGACGCGGCCGCCATGCGCTACACCGTCCACCACAGCGTTTGCGGTGACGAAACCTTCCTTCCAATTGGCTCTATGAAGCTCAAGAGAATACTGTCCCTCAGTATTGCTATGGATTTCTGAAGCAAGCGATTCGAACTGCACATACTCTTCGGCATACCAACGTGGGTAATTAGCAGAAACCGTTGCATTACGAACCGGCCTACCACTTTCATCCAATATCCGACCTTCTACTGGCAGTAACTGCTTGACCTCGAATGGTGGAATGCTGACCAACCCAGCATCAGGCGCTATATCGACGACCTTGCGACACTCTTCTCCACTTCCAAGGTGGTAGCCATCCACAGATCCCCTGCAAACAACCTGAAGCGAATCGACTCGCGGAACAACAATCGACCACTTTCCCTCTTCATTTGTCGCTGTGATAAACTTAGTCGAAGTGGGCACCGCTGTATCTTTTTTCGTGATGTAAACATAAGCTTGCGCGACAGGCTGTTGGTCTTGCTGGCCCTTCACAGTGCCTTCGATGCGAATCCCCTCCCGTCCTACAAACCTGAGCTTGGTGCCCGGTTTTAACGCATCTAATTTGTATGTTTTATGAATACGCGGAATCAACAACTCTTCCGGAGGGGAGATTGCAAACAGCACACTGCCCTGGTTAAGGCCTGCAAGCTTCACTAACTGTTGATCAGTGGTCCGCCAAGTCGCTAACCCTTGCTTGTTAGTACGCAAAGATAACGGCATCGCATCAACCGAACTCGCCATATTTTGAGGATCAAAGGATCGAACAGAAATCCAAGCAGATGGGACAGGAGCATTCTGATGATCAACGACGCTGATCAAAAACTCAATCGGCATGCCAGCCGGGGGTGCCTGCCTTCCAAATGGATCATCCGGAACACTCTTTCTCGCGAAAGGATCAGCTTTCTGAGCACAAACTGGTAAAGCAATCGAGGCTGTTACTGCCAAAATCAACGTCAACATCACGGTGAGCATTTTCATCAAACCATCCTCGTGACAAAGTGAGAAGAGAGAAGTGAGAAGAGACGCCTCTCGGCAAAACGTTGAATGCTGGTCAACCTCCGCGCGTGAGACGCAACAACAATGGTAACGGGATCGCGACCTCAATCGAATACAATTTGCGTCAACCGCCGAAGATTTGCACACGATCGATCGGAGGAGACGGCACGTCCAATTCCCTACCGAGATTCCCTAACCCCCTCCACAGTGCTGCCAGTCTCGCGGCCAGCTAGAATGAGAACAAATTGGCAAGCCGTGGACAGTCCGCGGATTCATGCAGTTTCTTTTCAAGACAACTTGCAAAGGATCGTGATCGGCCCGCTACGGTTCAGCAACGATGGTTCAGATGGCGTAGCGAGCAATGCACTACCGGCAATCAGCGAAGAAGAAGCCGGCACCAATGAAAAAGCCACTTGCTGTTTGCAGCAAGTGGCTTGATAGCGGAGGACACGGGACTCGAACCCGCAGCCCCTTGCGGGGTACCTCAGTTCCAGTGAGGCCGCTCACCAATTCGCTTATCCTCCGAGACTGGCACGATGAATCAAATCACAGTGACGTCTTCGCTCCGCTGATTAGCTTAATGAATTCGTCGTTCGTTTCGAACCGCCCTAATTGCTTCGTCAGTTGCTCCATTGCATCGCAGGGATGCATGCTGCTCAAAGTCCGACGCAACATCGTGACCGCCTCATAAGTTTCTTCATCATGAAGCAACTCTTCGCGACGCGTACCACTTTGTGAAATGTCAATGGACGGCCAAACGCGACGATCCGCCAACCGGCGATCGAGCACAAGCTCCATGTTACCCGTCCCTTTGAACTCTTGGAAGATCGCTTCATCCATACGACTGTTGGTATCGACAAGTGCGGTACCGACCACGGTTAGCGAACCGCCTTCTTGGAAAGCACGAGCAGTTGCGAACAGTTTCTTCGGGATATCCATCGCTTTGATGTCCAGACCGCCAGTCATGGTTGCTCCACCACGACCGCTGCGCCCAACCCATTTGTTAAACGCTCTGGCCAAACGCGTGATCGAATCGAGCATCAGAAAGACGTCTTGCCCCATTTCGGCCAAACGACGGGCACGATCAATTACCAGTTGGCTCAATCGGACATGACTTTCAACATCCATGTCCAAGCTGCTCGCGACCACCTCTCCGCCAAGTACGTTCCGACGCATGTCGGTCACTTCCTCAGGTCGCTCATCGATCAGCAGGATCATCAGCTTGACCTCGGGATGGTTTGTCGAGATCCCTTTAGCCATATCCTGCAACATGACCGTCTTACCACTCCTTGGTGGGGCGACGATCAACGAACGTTGACCTTTTCCCATCGGTGCCAACAAATCAATCACGCGATTCGTCAACGGCTTGCGACCAACTTCGAGACGCAACCATTCCTCCGGGTTGATCGCGGTCAGAGAGTCGAAGCTCTTTACGTCTGGGTAGGCCTCGGGGCTGATTCCATCAACATCCAGAATTTCACGTACTCTTGGACCTTGCTGTCGCCGCGCCTCTTGGACCATTGCCTTGATGTGAACACCCTGGCGTAGCCCAAAACGCTCGATCATCGTGCCCGGCACAAACGGATCTGAACGCTCCCGCGCGTAGTTATTCTCAGTCCCACGCAAAAACCCATAACCGTTGGGATGCAGCTCCAGAATTCCATCCCCCTCTTCCAGTGGAGCATCACTCGGGACATCCGCTGGCTCACGATCTGAATTGTGATGATTTCCACCGCCACCTCCACCACCGCTGCCACCGCGACGTCGTCGTCGAGCTCGTTGCTTCCCATTTCCACCGCCGTGTGATGAAACCGCACCGTTGGAACCAGAAGAAGAGCGGCCTCGGTTCGTCCGTTTCTTTTTCGCCATGAGTTATCCAGAAGGCTAATCGTTCTGCCAGCCAATCCCTTATTGAAAGTTTCCTCGCGCGGTTTCGTCACAACGTCACGAAAAGCGAAAGAAGCTTGCCCCCCAGGGCAATGTTTCAGCTAAATGGAAAGGCCGACGACCTGTCAGCGTTAGTCAAGAAATACTGCAAAGTTGTTTAGGAAAGGCACCTCACAAGGGGAGCAGCAGTAGGCTCGTCCACCGAGGTGATCACGAAGTTTGTTGGTCGCGTAAGGACCTGATTCCAGTAAATGTGTTAAGCCGTCCGTGTCTACAACTGGATTTGATTTGATCAAACCTGACCCGCGAAGAGCTCGTATACCCTTGACGAAGGCTCAATTGCGAAGCAGGTACGTTCTTAAAAACAGAGACTAAATCCTCACGATCTGGCTCTTGCCCGCTTCGCTTCATGCGGCGATCAGTGCGGCCAAGGATTGAGCGGCGGAAATCTCCAACTCGATCAAGGTCTGGATCCCCAGACTCTTGAATACTGCGGTGGTCGCAACCTTTGCGTGATCACCAAGCGAGATGGACGCCACTTGATCGTCCCAGGAGAGGTCTCTGAGCGAAATGGATTCGGTCAGTACCTTCATAACTTCGTTGAAATATATCCCTTCGTCCCGCTATGTCAAGGGTCATCTACCCCATAGTCAAATCCCCGAATCACTTCGATTACCCGCTCGCTCCGCGAGATCAGATCAGGCCCAAACCAGGGGCAACTCGCCCCACGAGCTGCCAGAGGATTCAAGCGGATCCGAATCGCTGGCGGCTTTCCTGCAAATTACGTGCAAACTCCGCACGACCACTCGTTCCTGGGTACGCACATCTATCAAGCTGAAACGCGACGAATAAAGCCGTTTTCACGGTGAAACGCTCATTGATAGCAGCAGTTGATCCGCCGCAGGCATGAGCCCTGCCATCACCGGCTTCCCGAACACCAACGAAGAGCGACCGCCAATTACCCGGGGATCGCAGCGAGAGTGGAACCACAACGAGCGGGGGAACGCCGCAAATAATGGGCCGTGGTGATCATCACGCCACGATCCCAGTTTTGCAGATAATTTCACCAATGTTTTTTTTATTTTCCCCGCAGCCCTCGGGCACCGTACTTGACCCCGCTAAACCACAGAGGTTCACGAAACGCGTCTGAACCTGCGAAAAAAGCCGCTAAATACGGTTTTAAAATCCAAAATGAAGCTCGCGGCTACGCAATACCCCAATGGCCCCACCCCCCGCCTAGGCCGGCTGGAGCACGCTTCCTTGGCTGGTCTGGCGTCAAAGTCGACCAGATTTGTACTTTCCAGTTAAGCCGCAGGATCGAGCTAACCGAAAACGAATATGAGAATGGAGCGTTCGCTCCATCCGTGATGATCGGATTCTGCGTTTTCCGCGCTATAGGACAACGGATTGATGCGTAAAGCAGCCCAACTCCTGACCATTGTATTGGCGATGGTCGCTCTGACCAACGGTGTCGCGATGGGCGAAATCGACTGGCAGAATCCTCGCACAGCCCGCAACCAGGCTCAAGCCGAGGGCAAACTGTTGCTACTTCACTTCTACGCAGACAACTGCAAGTTTTGTGACTTGCTAGAAGCAGGTGCATTCAAAGCACCGCAGGTGGATTCCGCGATCAGCCAAAATTTTGTTCCAGTCAAGATTCACGCCAACACCAGTCCGAAGCTGACGGAAATGTTCAGGGTCACCAAATTCCCGACTGATGTGATCGTCACCATCGAAGGTAAGACTCTCTCGCACACCGTCAGCCCACAAAATCCAGATCGCTATGTCGCGATGCTGCAAAGCACACTTCCGACGGCACCCCAACAACCTGCGACCCAGACTGGAACGCAAATCGCCGCCAATCAGACACCGCCCCAGACTCAGGTTGCACCCACGACCACGATGCAATCGCCGCAGATCGAGCAACCGGTCGCAGCCCAACCAACCTTCGGTGCGATGTCGATGCCAACCCCCAGCCGAACCCAGGCGCAACTCGCTTCAACCGGCCAGTGGGCACCCAGCTATGCGATGCCCACCATCGAAGGAGCACAAATCATCACGGCTCAAGACCGTGGGATCGAGCAGTCGGCAAGCCCTTCGTTCACATTGCCAACCGAAAGCCTACCTGAGACAACCATCCAGCTGCCGACGGCAGCAGTAACGATGCCAGCACCAACAGAAACGTTCGCATCACCGAGCGAGACCTTTGCTTTCCCGTCAGAGTCCGTCGCGGAACCAACGGAAAACGCAGTGACAAGCACGGACGCAAGCGAGTCGGTTGCAACTGCGGTGGCGGTTGACGAAACCGAAGAAAAGCCAGAACTGGCGATGCAGGGATACTGTGCAGTGACAGTCATCAATGAGAACAAATGGGTCGAAGGCACTTCGGAGTTTGGCGTCATTCACCTTGGCAAACTCTATCTGTTCACCACCGAAGAAAAGATGCAGCTGTTTCTCGCAGACCCGATGCCGTTCACACCGGTACTCAACGAGATCGATGTCGTGCGATTTTTTGAAGAACGCAAAGTGGTTCCCGGGAAACGGGAGTGGGGCCTGAAAGATCCGATTCACAACCGCATGTTCTTCTTTGCTGACGAAGCAGCCATGAATCACTTCTACAACGAGTACGAACGCTACACCGATGCAGCGATTAAAGTGATGGAAAATGCAGTCAAAGACTCCAATCCGGAGTCGTAAAGGCCATCGCTTACGCATAGAGGCCGCTGCACGATCCCAGTCGCCTCGACTAATCATCAGATAAAGCCCATCGTCGTTTTCGGCGGTGGGCTTTTTGCTTGGAGACAACCTGTCGATTCGGCTTGCTGGAAACTTCTGAATTGGGCACATCCTGAATCCCGTTCTTCGACTGCGGCGGAACCTAATCTTCGGCAAGGACGCTCCGGTCTCGCCCTCAGCGGACGGGCGGAACAAAACGGCACGTACCACCTTTCTCTTCTGCAATCGTTTTGAGTGTTTGGAAACCGGCCATATTCTCGTAGGCGAACGTATGAATCACGATGCCCGGAGCGTAGCCATCCAAGATGCTCTTTGCGACATAGTTGTCGATCTTCGGCGCCTGAAACCGATTAGGCCGCGTAAGGCCGGCCCCTAACAATAAATCGACTAACCCTTGTACGCCGCCCTCCTGTTGGTCTCGGACTTCAAAGTCACCATCAGACAGAAAGAACACATGATCGGGTTGCAAATCACCCGCTATTTTAAAAGCGGGGCCGGGGAGTGTACCGCTCTGCGCAGCGGCGGTTGCAATCCAACGCTCGAGGAGCTTTTTGTTCGTACGCGTCGCCGGACGCAAACCGGGTGTGTTTGCAAAATTGAAAACACCCTCGTTGAATAAAATGACATGGAACAGATAGTCTTCGGGTAATGCCCACACGGATTTCAAAAGCTCTCTTTGAGCCCGCAGCAGTCGCCTGCCCTGCATACTGCCCGAGATATCCAAGATGTAAACAAATTTATTTCCGTAAGCTTGCGTCCCAAAGAAGCGAACCGGGCGATCTTTTCGAGGCGACTTCGCATCGCCTCCATCGTTTTCGGGCTGTCGCCCATCAATTTTCACGTCGTCGTCAGAAAACCCCGGCATCAAGCGATTCAGTTGATCCTCTGCGAGACCCTCATTCAAATCGAATGTGGCGATCGAAAGCGACTCTTCTCTTTCAAGCTCGGAACCGGCAACGTCCTGGAACGATAAATCGACAAACTGCACTGGGGAGAGGTCAGTCATTGCGACGTTGCTCAGTTGAATCGTCAGCCATTTCGCTTGCTTCGGAACATACACAAACAATGACAAGATGAGGGCTAAACCTAAGTGAATCACCAATGAAGAGAGGAAACCAATTCCAAGTCGATTTTCCCGTATAGGTTTCTCATCCGCGTGCGTTTGACAGGAATCAGTCGGCGTTTCGTTCGCGCATGCCACGGATGTAACCGGCGGTGGTGTGCAAGCAGAATGTGTTGTCATGGTCTTAGCCCAAGCCCTTACCCGCAAAAACGGTTTTGCCAAACCACGATTGGCGACGATCGCTAACGGACGAACTCAAGCCAACCACAATCACAAACCCCGCACCATCGAACTTATACTTCATTAAATGAAAGTCCCTCTAGTGCCTGTTTCCTAGCACGATGACGCGTCCCAAACCAACACTCTTCGCCGTCGCAAGCGTTGAGGTAGTTGCCCACGTTTTGACGCAGTTACAGGCAAATAAGCAGCGATCGTTTCTACCCCTAAACCTCAAGATGGTCAAGTTTCCCCGATGACAGGCTGAGACTTATAGATTGGCGACAACTCAACCGACTCGCGACAACCCGAACCGTGTCTAGTAGACGAATTGTGCCACTTATAAGTAGCCACTGCCGGATGGATTGACTTTTTCTGGCGGCAACTACCCCCTGGCGTTTTCCATTCCCCACGGATCCACCTGATGACCGTACAGAATTTCCGTCTCGCGGCTGGTGATTGAACGCCCGATTTTAAAATCGCTTTCGCATCTCATTTGCTCGTATAATCCGAAACGGAGACTGGCGGAAGAACAACAAGCTCCACCGGAGCAAGGGTTTCAACCAAGGTATAGCAATGAAGATCAACCTAAAAACGATTCGACTGTTTTTCGCGTTTGTCGCCATCACGCTGATTTCCCTCAAGTGTGCCGAAACATTGTTGGCGGAAGATCGCCCCAATATTCTCTTTTGCATTTCTGACGATCAAAGCTACGAGCATACGGGGGCAAATGGTGATCCGGTCGTACAGACGCCCGCCTTTGACCGGACAGCTCGGGAGGGACTGCGGTTCACACATGCTTTTTGCGATGCTCCAACGTGTGGACCTTCGAGATCAGCAATTCTGACGGGCCAACACATTTGGCGTTTAGAAGAAGCCGGAAACATTCACAGCACGCTACCCGCAAAGTTTGCAACCTATACCGAGTTACTAGGAGAGGCTGGATACGCGATTGGCTATACGGGCAAGGGCTGGAGTCCCGGTCGCTTGGCACCGGGAGGCCGCGAAACCAATCCAGCCGGAAAGGCATACAATCAACAGCGATTGGATCCACCCTACACCGGGATCCGATCGACTGACTACGCGGCCAACTTCCAAGGCTTTCTGCAAGATGTTCCTGATGACCAACCATTCTGCTTCTGGCTCGGCACATCAGAACCTCATCGATCTTTCCAGGCAGGTTCAGGAAAGCTGACCGGCAAGGACCCCGCTGATGCCGTCGTCCCGCCGATGTTTCCTGATCACGAAATCGTGCGCAACGACCTCTTGGATTATCTGGTCGAGATTGAGAGCTTTGACAAGATGGTCGCGCGAGCGATCCTTACGCTGGAAGAGCGCGGTCAGCTGGACAATACGATCATCGTCGTGACCAGTGATCACGGCATGCCATTTCCGAGAGCCAAGGCGAGCCTCTACGATGCAGGATCACGCGTGCCGCTGGCAATTCGCTGGCCGGAAGGGATTCGCAACCCAGGCAGAACCGTTACCGCGTTTGTGAATCTAAGCGACTTAGCGCCTACCTTTCTGGAAGCAGCCGGGCTGACGCCGCCAAAGATGATGACAGCGAAAAGCTTGACGGGGATTTTTTGCGATGACACCAATCAAAATCGTGATGCCGCCTTTATCGCGATGGAGCGTCACGACGGGTGCCGAAAAGGAGGCAAAGGCTATCCTTGCCGCGCGATTCGAACGAAAGACTATCTCTACATTCACAATTTCGAACCAACTCGCTGGCCCTCTGGTTCCCCCGACCCGAGCGTCTGCGCACGTTCGATACCTTACGGCGAAATCGACACATCGCCCACCAAGACGTACATGATGGAAAATCAAAACAAGGACGGTGTTGCGAACCTTGCTGCCCTGGCCTTCGGAATGCGGCCGGCTGAAGAACTTTATGACCTGAGGAGTGACCCACACCAAATGGTGAATCTAGCGGGATCGATCGCCGCGGCGTCGAAACAGGCATTGCTTCGTCGTCAACTCTTCGACCACTTGAAAAAGACGGAGGACCCGCGGGTCATCGGAGGACGAGTCGACTGGGACTACTATCCCTATTACGGGAAAATTAGCACGCCCGACTGGAGTGTCGACGAGAAACCCAACGGCTAGACTCACTGAAAATCAAAGCATGCGTGCGGGAGCCGAGCGGAAGAGCTCAGATCAACCGCAGCAAAACAGCTGGGACTGAACCACAATGCCGAACGAGTGCGTTCAACGACTTCCCAGCCGCTTTGTGAAACCAAGAAACCTGCGAGGCGGATCAGTTTAAAAATCGACGATTTCTTGACCGGCACGTGTCAATAAAGCTTTGAAGGTGACGGGATCAATGCTGTTGGTCAGATACAGAACGGCACCGTCGGCTAGCAGCACGTTGAATCCTTCTCGTGTCCCATCCTGGAGAGCCTCGAGTGGTTGGTCGCTGTCCAATTGGATGTCGCTGGGTTTCGTCCATGGCTCCGCACCTTGACCAAGGCTTTCAACGACCATGATGGTATTCGAGAGGCCGTCGGTCACGTCCCTGAACCTGAGCTCACCATCGGCGGGCATGAAAGCTTTTCCTGCGGGACGCTGATAGACGGTTGTCCCAGCCGCAGTTGGAATTGCTGGATGCTTTAAAACTGCCGGCATCTTCTCCATCAACTTAATATTGTGTGGACTATCCCAAGGCTCATCCAATTTAAACTCTCGGTAGAGGTCTAATTCCTCGATGAAAGGTAAGATTGCTACTCGCCAACTCAACAAAACTGTGCCGTCCTCACCGGTAATGTTTTGTGGCATCTTTCGATAGGCCGAATGATAATTGTGGATGGCCAGTCCGATCTGCTTCATGTTGTTTGACGAACTCATCCGTCGGCTAGCTTCCCTTGCCGCTTGGACCGCTGGCAGCAATAAACCAACCAAGACGCCCTGCACCGCCATACCTTGTGATGCCTTCGCCTTGATCATCAAACGCCTACCGTCTTGTTTCGGAGTCATCATCCCAATGTAGTGATCGCTCAAGCGTTGCATGTACTGGCCGGTCGCTCTGCCAACGGGGTCATCCAGATTCACTCCCTGACTCATTTGGGCGAGAATCATTTCCTGTGCAGCTTGCATTCCCTGTTTCATCGTCGCGAGACATTCATCTGCCTTCGCCTCATCACCTGCCACCATGACTAGCTTCATTCCTTCCTCGGGATCCTGAAGGTCGAGTCGCACCAAAACCACATCGATCAAATCAGGCATCCTGGTGAAGCCCCTGAAAGGAGCTGGAATCTGTTCAGTCTGCATTTGGAGAAGTCCATTGAGCATTGGCCGTACCGGCTCAATTAACGTCATCGCGGTTAGTGTCCCCTTTTGGGGTATGGACGCTGCCATCGTGGCGAGCGTTCCCCTGGACTCCTGCTTCGCAGCCCCCAACATGACGGTTAAATAATTTTCAGATGCGAGCAGAACCGTACGCGAATCTTTCGCATGCATCACCATTCCAGGCATCGCAGCGATTTCATAAGCGGTATGGCCGTCCACATCGATGGGCTGCTGCACGTCGACCAACTCCGAATTCAATCCTCTGGCATCGAAATCTGCGTTGAAGCTGATTACGACTCCCCCCATCGGTCCATTCGGCCCGGGCCCGCCAAAAACCACTTGGATTTGATTGATGTCGTGTGCCGCAATTCCAAAGTTCTGCTCGCACCAAGCATCAGCAACTTCCGTTGGGTACAACTCCGCCGCTGGACTCGCCATCGTGTCACTCACAGCCAAGGCAATTGTGGCGACGGCATCGGGCGGAAGATACGCATCCCCGACACGGGGCCGTTCGGACTGGGCATGGACCAGCGCAGTGACACAACAAGTGGCCACCACAGCAGCCAGCCGAATTGAAGCGAAATATTGCATGGTTGCGATCTCTGAATTCTATTTTCGAAAAAGAAAGTGACGGACCCGTAGTGTATCGAATCTCGGTCCGCAGCGTGAATCTGGCAGGGCCTCGAAAATCAAAAGAAGAAACAATGCAGGACATTTCCGGTCCATTGGATTGCCCAGTCCGTTGAAGATCTGGTCCGTTGAAGATCTGGCACGGCAGCAACAAGCCGTTCGGCCACTTCCGACCGAGAAGATGTTCACGCCGCACGCCCAAGGGAATGCGCATCCCCTCATCTGCGTTTCTTAACTGGCAATCATCTTCGCCGTGTTTGCCCGCATATCGAACGCATCTCCGCACACACGGTGGCATGAGTTTTCATTGCCGAACAAAAACAAACAAAAGGTGAATTCAGCTTTGCACAGCGAATGCCGGGATAGCGAGAATGCCGGGATAGCGCGAATGTCGGGACACAGTCGACAATCGGATACCAATTTCATTTTTCACATCGGAACCCAATCAAGGCAACTCTCATCACTGCAATTCGGCTTACTGAACAAAAGATCATAAATATCAAATCAACTTGCCATCACGCTGAAGCATTCAGCAAGATGGCATCCGTTTTAAGCATTCAGATCTAAAGCCTTTACCGAATTAATGGCACACTTGATCGAGTTGATAAATTTAATGCGGCGGCGGAAGTAACAGGCACCACAGCTTTGCTCCGCCTGAATTCTTCCGGCAATATCCACACCGGAATGCCGTGGGATTACGACTCCACTGAGACCAAGGCGATCCTCAGCAAGCTAAGGTGATTGTCGCTGCTGTAAGTGGTAATCCTGATTTAACGCAATTCGAAGTGCATGAATTGAGCGGTTCGGCAGTCATCGCTGGTTGTTCTGCACATGCTTGGACTGCTTTGCTGCAACAGCGTCGTTTCACTCCTGGATTAAACCTACTTAAATATTAATCCGCAGCGATGAGATGATCAGTCTTGTTGCGTGTTGGAACAGTCAACTGAGCACACTAGCACCTCTTGATAAGAACTCGCCGCATCAAGAGGCAACGCCAGCTACCGACTGCGTGGAATACAAGCGGCGGATTTGACTCCCGTCCAAACGTGATCACCGGATTCAATGAAAATACAGCACTTGAAACACGCGAATCCAATGATGACAACCAAACCAACCATCACAAAAACTTAGTTGGCATGAACGCGGTCACCCGTTGACGCCTGCAACCCAAGCATAGCCAAGTGTACTCGAACACAATCGCCAGGATATCGCATCATTGTTCGGTCGGCCTTGGCAAGCCAAACTGCACTTACGAAGCCTCAAAAAAAGTGGCGCAGATGAAACATCTTCGCTGAAAAAAACATTCGATTCGGCCTGAAATCCGAGATCATATGATCGCGTAGAGTTCAATTCACCAAATGATGGCTTAGGCGGCCAGTTCCGGCGGCATCGAGCCTTAGCAGAATAGCTTCGAAGGGACCATGTTGACGATAACCGATAGCTGCCGGTGTTGGGGATAATCAGCATCACGGATGATCAGCAATGTTCGGAATGCGCACTGTCAACGCCCTGCTTCCGGCGAACGCCCTGACCATCAGGCCCCACGGGGGTCAAGCGAAGACCGAAAAATTCCAAGTCATGCAAAGACCCGGGTGCCAAAACCAACCCGTTGCGGCACGAGCCTTACGCCCTTTGCGTGCCATTCACCGGTGCGCCGCTTTTGAATGCTAACCACGAAATTCAACTGCAGCGTGGGCCTCGTCGAGCGACGGGAGATAGTCAACTGCATCACTTCGATAAAAACAAAATGGAGCAGGGGGAAGCCGGAACCCCCCTCAAGAAGGCTTTCGGTCCCCCTTCCGGCTGCCGAGTGAGGCGGGGTTATAAGAGGACATTAACGATTGCGGGAATTCTAATGCCTGTCTTGATCGATTAGACTTTCCGCTTTTGTGGGTCCGCAGAGAAGAGTCCGTTGCCGGTTCCGGTTCCCGCAGCGCGGTCAGCTGACGCGCATTTCATCGCTTCTTTCATCATTTACATATTGGTCTTACA
>JBMYRF010000043.1:0-46016 GCA_049602075.1 Rubripirellula sp. | reverse complement strand
AGTACGACGCAGAGAAAAGTACGACGCAGAGAAAAGTACGACGCAGAGAAAAGTACGACGCAGAGAAAAGTAAGACGCGAGTAAAAACAATCGGGGCCGCTGGCGGTCACGTTTCTAAGAACTTTTTGGTGGACTTAAGTGAGCATTTGTGTATCCCACGTCTTACACGCTCCACCAATGGATCATTGAGAGAAGCAGAGTTGGTTGAATTGGATTAACAATTGAATGAACTAACCACCCACCCGTTACCCGACGATGGCGGAACTAGCGAATCGAAGTCCCACGGCATCGTGAGTTTCGTTACGCTGAGAGATGGAGACTTGTTGTTCGTTACTGCCCTTGGGGCGATGTATAGACTTCATCCAGATTCAACCAGCGCCTCGAATTTAGAGCGACTTGGATGGGTTCGGCCTGATGGCTCTCGTTATGCAGCGTGCCTTATATGCCCCGATGGTGAATCCGTGGTTTTCTCGCGCGCGACGTCCCAAGTCAGTATTCCAGCGGGTGATTTAGGAGGTTCAGACGAAAACGACCGAGGTCATCGATTTTGCCGATCACGCGACCGCGTTACTTGTAAGACGGCAACATCCTCGATGATCAAGGGAACGCATATTTGGTCGGGCGATTCAAAACTGACAGCGGAAAAAGAAAGCTTTTGGCGGTTTGAATCGAGTGGCGATAGGAAAAACAATGGCGGGAGGTTTCGATGCTGTAAGTGCATTCGTACAAAAACCACGGCTTACCTAATCGGCGGCGCCCAATGTCTTCAGCTAATCTCCATCATCGTGGTTGAGGGTTGCGTGGAAATCACCTGCCACCGCGAGTGAAGGCTAAAACGTTCACCGAGAATACTGTGTTATCCTAGGATTGATCGCCTGCCGGTTTGGGTTGATCGTCTTCCGGTTCGGATCGATCGCCTGCTGGGATCGCATATTCGAACGCCTGACGGGCAAATTGCGGTTCTGAAGTTACAAATCCTTGAATACGCCTTTTGGCAAAGTAAACGTATTCTGATTCTGAATCCAATCCATTGATCCAAATCTTGACGTTCTGCGCCTCTGCATTCTGCAACAGAGTGGAAGCGGCAAAGACGCTTGGGATCACAAGATAGTCACAGTCAAGTTCAATGCACCGTGATAACATTTGGGTAGGACAAAAGATCGCTGTCAACCAATGAAGCCTTTCGTTGTAATCCACAACATACCCGAGCGAATAACCGCTTTGCCGATATTCTTCTAAAACCTTGTCATTGCCAAACAGAATCACTCGATCATGTTCAAGATCATGATTGGCGATGCGTTCTTCCAGCCAGCTGAGTAATTCCGATTTTATGCCAGATTCTGTGATATTAAAAATCCAATTCTGATGCCTTGCCTGAATATCGTTAAACACGTTAGCTAGCGATCGCTCCGTCTGCTGCGAATTCACCCGTTGCCCTGGTTCACGCAAGCCTACGAGTTCCAGATCCGAAACAGGCTCTTCGCTGTTCGTCGTTGGATGGAATCGATCGTCGTAAAAAACGACTAACCGTCTATCAGCTGAAACCGCGACATCAACTTCGAGCCATTCAACGCTAGCGTCAAATGTTTCTTGTAGGACTCGCGAGTTTTTTTCGATTGGCGTTTCTTTGGCATTTGAAGAAGATTTACGACCAATATGCCCGACGATCGTGGGCCGGGTGGCATAAAATTCACCAACGGGCTGGTGGTTCCCCTGTATCCATGCAAGCGTGCGTGATGTTTCATAAGAGAAATGCAAGTGCTTCAATGCGAACCCAGCGATGACTCCAAAAAGGACAATCGCCATCCCAATAACTGAAAGTAACAGGCGTTTCAAGCTTATTCGTCTTGTTTTTGCCATTGGTTTTGATTTCCAACGAATAAAAAGGGGGATGTCCGACTCTTTATCGAAACCCTTGATGATCTCGCTGGTGAAAACGTAATGTGACTTAGCTTGACTTTCAATTGCTCGCCGCCTTTTTTTACGCTTAGGCGTTGGAAAATAACGGCGAAACGATCAAGTGATTGTGCCCTCGGGACGAGCGAAGGCGGCGATCAGATGCGGTAGCAAATCACGTCCGGCAATCCTTCGGAAGCACTTCTCCGCGTCGAGCAACGCATAGGAGAGCCATCGTGAAGCCTGCTCAGTTTCGGCACGAAAGCGTGTGACGCGACCAATCTTTGCGACGGGTGTTTAAAAACGAGTTCTCGATCGTGTTGGTGCTCAGCAACGAACGATGCAGCGGGTTTTGCAAAACCAGGCGATGCAACGCCAACAAGTCCTCACCGGCCTCCTGCAAGCTTTTAAAGGCTTCCGTATAGATCGGCTCCGAGAACGTTTTCAAAACATCAAGCACTTCTTCGGCAGTCGCCAGATCTTGCAGATTGCAACGACGCTTGAACAACTCTGCCATTTCGCCCCAGTGGCTTTTGGAGGATTTTCCTTTGATGTTCCGCGCTTTGTGAACCAAGCAACGTTGAATGACCGCGTCACTGGAGAGCTCTTTAATCGCACCACGCAATGCATCACTGCTGTCGAGCACGACGTACACCCGATGCGAGCAAGGGAAAACACGCTTAACAATTCGACTCATCAAGTCGCGTGAAACCTCCAGACTTTCACTGCTTACCAAGACATGCTTGTTGCCTTCGCTGTCGATCCCCAATGCCACCTCTGCAGTCTGTTCTTTGCTCAGACGGATTCCATCAAGCATCAGCAAAGACCATGTGCCCAACCCGATATCCTTGTTGGGCAGCAGCTCGACGAACTTACTGCCTGCCTCTTGTCAGAGCCGCGAAACATTGAATCTTTTGACTCCTGGAGAGCTTGGCTTGATCTGCTCGATGGCTCGTGAACTGACTCCTGAAACAATCGCTTGAATGATCTGAGGCTGCAACTGTCGGGGATCTTTGACGACCCGGTAGGTGGCCAACTCGACTTCACAGTTAGTGCTGTCACCGGACTGTTGACGCACGCATGGTCGAACATCTTCCTATCGCTCACCCTCGTAGAGCAGGCGTCCGGAGGCCGAGCCTGCACGGTAGTGATCGCTGGAGGATGGGGCGTGCTTAGGGCCGCAAAGCTCAGTGACCTAAGCAGCCATAACTTCACAAATCATGTTGCGAACATGTCCTCACAGGAAGTCGCGAAACACTTGCCCTGTTTGTGACGCAGGAATTTGCCCGAGTGGTTCCAAAAGATTAATTTCGCTCATGATGGTCTCCCTTTCAGTTGCAGCCGACGAAAATTGCGAAAAGGCAGAATTCTGCCTTTCGGGAGACCATCTTTCGGCTTTCAACAATCAGTGGGACACTTCCATTACAATTCGTAGAATGTGCTTTCTTCTCATTCCACTCTCAACGGAAAGAGGCCCGGCCCAACTAAGCGAAGTCCCTACGGACTCCTTTGATCAGTAGACAAGTGCGAGCCGAAGCTTTACACACACTTAGCGCAATCTGCAGTTTGGACTTAGATTTGATGTAGCTTTACCAAACCCTGTTTTGGTTCGCCCATCTTGTTCGCGCAGATCAGACGCTAACAGAACACCGTTGATTGGACACAAGAACCATTGTCTTTTAAGAGGGTCATTTAGTGAACAACGGAAACTCCCCAAACGAAACCGGCGAGTGCTAGGTTGTTTGGATTCGTCAACGTGGCACCGCGAATGGATCCCCCCAAATCTTCACTGCCTTGTACTTCGGTGGATGCCTGAGACAACGTGTTGACCTCTATTCCTGCAGTCTCCCATATGTGACCTTCGAACCCAAAGAAAAGATTACCGAAGCATTTTTTGTTCGGAAAGGCAAAGGTCCGAGCGATTCCCAACTGCATCATCCCGTTCGCAGTGATCCCATCCCAGAAGACATGGTCTTCATCGACCGAATTGGAAAACTCGGATGAGCCATTTGAGTGAAACGCATTGACAGCGCTCCGCCCCTGGACCTCTGCATTCGTTTGCAGGATTGAACCTGCGAACTCCCAGAAGAAAGACCAGTTAGAATTCGCTCGCTTCGCACCCAGCCAACAAATCGGAGTGCTGCCTGCTAGGATAGCGACTCCACCGAATCCATCGCTATCATAATTGGAACGTGTGTTTCCATTGATGAAAATACCGCCGCTTTTACCGCTTGCTGTCAAGGTGATGGCTCGGTCCAAATCTGCGTAACGCCCTCCTAAGCTTGCTCGGAGAGTGCAGCCATTGCAACAAAACTCGTGGAAATACAGAAGGTCAAACACCTGGAGGTCCAACATGTAGTTGCTTTGAAAAGCAATATCACTCGGTGGTACATAGGCAAAGGTGGCGTCAATCAACCGACTCCCAAGCAACCAATATTTCCCAACGATTCCGACGCCACTATCCTGAACACCAAGCCAAAAACGCTGACCTGCTGCAAAACCGATCTGTGAGTCGGAAACAGCGGTTTCGCCTGTGAGATCATCAATGATGACCAGTTGATTGTTACCCTCACCGATCACACCGAGATAAGTTCCTTCAGTGCCAAAGGTGAGTTCTTCCTGAGCACAGCAGGAACAGGTAAAGCGCCCCAAGCATTGACATAGCGAACACACCGCTTTCCCTGAAGCCTGTCCGCATCGCAGGATTCTTTGGAAGGGCCGTAGACTCGAAGGCTGTTGGCGCGCGGGTTCACCGACCATTGCAGTCGGCATGAAATCACTCGTACCGTTCGCCCATTGTAGACTTGGTTCTGGTTCTGGGGCTGGGATCGGCTCAGGATCCGTACTTCGCATCACGGTGTCCAAGCTATCTGGAACCTGGGCGCCGACCGTCGTCCCATTGGGGGTCAAGCTCGAGATGGAATGATTGCTCGACGCAAGACCTGCGTTACGTTGCGCGGGTGACACTTCCATAAGTCTTGCGGCCGTCGGCGCCCGCATGGTCGCAAACATTCGTTTGCTGGGTTCCGGGGGTAAGGGTGAAGACTGAAGAGACCGGCCTTGATCACGATTTTCCCGTGTCGAAATTCCTGCGTTTTGCGATTCAGCGGGAATCCCCGAACCAGTTTTCGACAAACGCAAAGAACCATTTGAAAACGCAGAGCTACGGTTCGGCTCAGGCATACCGATGTAGGACTCGCCTAGGTTACTCGCCGTCGAGTTGCGTACACCAGATCCTGAAGCAGAGTGGTCGTACGACTTGAAGTCTTCTTGATTCGCTTGCAAACGATTGGGTGGTGCCAACTCAATCAGCTCCGTCTCCTCTAGTCTCGCTTCGCCTGTAGGGTCCGCTGCCGATGGTGAAGTGTTATTAATCGTTAGGTCTGCGATCGTATCAATTACCCCAGGGACGGATCGGACGCAGAGTATCAAGGTCTCTCGCTGCTCTCTCGACTGCACCTCTCCCGACAACAAAATTGACCCTTCTCGGCAGGCGACGCGGACGCCAAAATTTCGGAGTTTACCTTCCGACATTTTCCGCTGCAACAATTTCACCACGGAGGCCCTCAGTCGCTTATCGTCCGTGGTTAATAAGGCATCTCCTCCTCCACTTGGTTCGCCATTCACACTCTTTTTTTCCTGCGGGTTATCGTCAGCTTCTGCATCCGTTGCATCCGGGAGAGGCCGATCCCCACTAAACTTATAGTCGCTCAGGAGCCGAGCGAACGGCGTCCCCAACGAAGGCAGTTTATTGGCTCCCTGGTTATTCAACACTGGTATATCTTGCGTCTGCGGCGTCGATTCTCTCGTCTCCTCAAGACTCTCACTTAGATGCCTGGCGCGATCACTGGTTTCAGATCCACTCGAGTCATGAGTTGCAGCGCCCAAAAAGATCACCCAAAACACACTTACCGCGCACGCATGGATTCCGTTCTCGGCGAACCGTCGTATTTTGATTCTGTAAAACACAGCAAACCTACCAATGCAAAAAGCAACTAGCGTACTTCAATGTTTCTTGGATACTTCAGGTGCCGAAAACACCTCTACCGTCACGGAAATAGCCGGCCAGTAATTTGATTTCGAATGACGAGGTTGTTCAACTGACCACGACTCGCTTCGTAGTCCGTCACGAATAAGGGCGAGCTTTTCATCGGATCAGCACCGGGTTTGATCACAGCTAGAATTGCGTTCTCTTGCCAAGTTTCAGCGAACTGGTCCGCTGGAGTTCTCACGCGTCCATAAATTGGATCCGCTAAATAGACGTAGCCTCGTACGACGCCCCGTACCACCACAAAGTGATCGTATTCATTGACTGTGATACCAACGATCAGCGGTAGCAAACTTTCTTCTAATTGAGCCAGCGTTAGCGTACCGATGACCGCCTCGTACCCCACATCATCTGCTGCGTTTTGCAGATCCGTGAGCGTCAACCCGTTTCGCACGCGATCGCGAAAATCGTCGAGAGTGAGGTTCGCTTGGATTAGGCGAAGAAAGATATCTTCGTTGGCAGGCTCACGCCAGTAATAGCGAAAGACTGTCGCTAAAGCTGCAGCACCGCAAGAAAAATCACGCCGCTGCATCACGATGTCTTCTCGATTCAGCTCTTTGCGATTCTTTGGATAGACGCTGAAGTCTCTCGCGTCGTTACGAATCGGAGAGCGAGTTGCATTTGGATTGTCGTCTGCGATCAAGATCGGGGAAAAAGCAGATCCGCCTGTGAGAAGGGCTCCCAACGACAACAATTCTTTTACCATCCTGCGTCGATTAGGTGTGTCCTGTCCATTCCGTGCTGAAGCATCCATTCCATTGTCCTCGTCCGCTGTATCCGTCGGTAACACGTGGCTTAATACGTGATCCGGACTCCAAAATCGACATCCCCAGCGAATTGTGTTAACCCAAACCGTACGTACGGCTCTCGCAGGGTGGGTGTCGTGTATTTATTCGCCATGCTTTGCAACAGGGTTCGTTTCTTTACGTTGGCAAAGGTTGTAGCAATCTTCAGAGACAACGGTTCCGTCGAACTTCCCGGAAGCGTGGTTCCGTTTATTTTTAGCTCACCGCCATAGGAACCAGCAAACGCAACGTTCACGGAAACAGTCGGGTTTACCGAGTATCCCAGGCCGATTGAGTAAAAGAGCGAGTTGCCAGCATCCAGCCTTTGCCCCTGACCGACATCGGTTGCAAAAGTGTAGGTGTATCCCACGCCGCCAAAGATCGAAATGGGATCGATTGTCCGAACAAGATTCATTCCGCCACCGACCGTCCAATACCCGCGTCCCAAAGCTGCAATGTCCGACTGCCCATTAATCGCAAAGGCGGATGGACCTGTTGGAGCAGAAGCGGAGAAAGAACCAAGCAACCGACTTTGATCGTCTTTCCAGTGCCAAAGCAACTTGGTTAGGCCGAAGGAAACGTCACCGATACCAAAAACGCGATCCTCCGCACGCTCCACCGATTGGAATGTGATTCTTTGCTTGGACCATCCAAGAGGGGCACTAACGAAACCTTGTAATTCCTCTGCGATCCCAAATCGAAATTCGAATGGCATGGTGATTGTTTGCTGTTTTTGGTTCGCGTTTGCCACGAATGCGGAGCCGTCCAAAATTGCAGAAACGGGAAAAACGATGGAGTTCGTGCTGTACCGCATACCGGTTTCATACTGATATTCGCCAGGCGGTAGGAGAACTGATGTTTCCTGCAGGAACAGTGGAACTCGCCGAGGGGGGGGAATTCCATACTCTTCCTCGCCGCCACCGGCCGGACCGTCTCCCCTTTCTTCTCCGGCATCGCTTCCATCGGACTCGACGGCTTGAGCTAGGATGACTAACTCATCGTCGATGGGATAATTGGCAGGAAAGGCACTGGCAAAAGCTCGACCCACCTGCTCCATGTCGTCCGTTTGCGCGGATTGCACATCATCGCTAACAAAAAGATCATCGACGCGATCAGAAGCCACTGCCTCGCTTTCAGTCACTATCACATTTTCAGACGCGGTTTTGGATAGAGAAAGTTGCGATGCCTCAGGTCGCTCGATTCGCCGATGCTCGATGTCAGTTGCCCCTCTTTCGTGATCAGCAATTACGACTCCGCTATGAACATGGGGGACATCCTTTGCGCCCAACAATTGCCAAGTATTTCGAAGCCATTGATGATCAATCGGGTTTTCGAGCTTGGGGATTGCGAAATGGTGGAATCCGTCGAGATCGAAGTCTTGAATAATTGGTGGTGGTACATCTGGATTCTCACTGAGAGTTGCAGAGGGATCCGCTGCCGACGCTCCTAATGAGATAACACTGGTCAACCCATCGGTCTTAATCTTTGAGCTTGTCGCTTCCAGTGCTTGCGTTTGATAATTCGATTCACCAAGCCGCCGGTTACGTTGGTCTGTGCCATCTTGCACCGCTTTTCTTGCAAGCATCGCTTCACGCTCCTTTGCCTCAGGGAGTCCTTCGCTGTCTAAATCCCCATAAAGCAACAGCAAAATGACCGCGATCAAAACTGGCGCAGCGGCCATCGCCAAATTTGAGAATGCAACAAGTTTGGAAAATCGTTCAGACAACACCATTTGCACCTGAATGCGGCACTCATTCGTTTTTAAAAGTGGCCAGCCCTTACGGTAAATCGCTGTGATCCCCGAAACGCTTACAAGCGTTTGAGGATACTGCCTCTCTCAAAGGAAGATTCTCAGCAAGGATATCTAATGAAAGCTGGTCTGGCTCTTTCGTTCTGTCGGACTCACATGGATCATCGGAACGTCCTTGTCCCAATTTATCTGTGCCGCAATGGGAAGAAGATGAAGATGGCAGGTCCCGAGCGAATGGAGCAGGAAGCCGATCCCCACTGACAGGGTGCTCCACTCGCGAACTGACAGGGTGCTCCACTCGCGAATTGTCTTTCACGGAGGTGGGACTCGCGCACGCGTTTCCCTGTACACCTCTGTTTTCGGACGACGGTCGATTTGCCTGCTGGCTTAGATCCGTCAACATTTTTTCCAAGGACTGCAACCGTGTCTGCAGAGCATTAATTTCACTCGCTTCATCAACGTTAGAAGAACTTTGACTGCTTGATGATTGCTGCAAATGATCGAGCGAAAGTCCGAGTGGAATGAAACCGAGTGATCCAGGGTTGCCTAGCATATCCGAGGTGAGGCGTGGCATATCTGGTCTCTGCTGGCCTGCTTCACAACTGGACCGAGTTTTTGGCCGCAGTTTGCGTAATAATGCAGAAAGCAGACTGATACCAACAAGAAGAACGAGGAGTGATAACGCACCGATTAAAATCCATCTCAATCGATCGATACTACCACCCTGAATCAGGCTCTGTACCTGGTACTGCCCCAGCTCAAACAACTCGGACAAAGTCATCTCACCTAGCGATTTCGCATGTTCTGCCGCATCCGGCATGCCTACCCGCGCAGCACCCAAACCAGGCGAATCGATCTTCGCCTGCTGATCATTGATTTGTGACAAGAAGCCACAAATCAACTGGGTATGTGCCAGGTGGGTGAACATGTCTATTCGTACTTATTGATGACTATGCTTGATTCAGTTTTTTTCTTGGCTTCAAAGCCGTTGTATTAGGAATCAGTTTTCTGCGTTTGAACCCGCCGCGACCTCTATGCCGCCGCCCCCGGAAGTATCTGTGATGGCGACGCCTCCGAGAGTGTGGTTTCAGTCAACGCGGACCATGTGTCATCATTTATTCTCATGGCCAACTTGAGAGCTCCATCTGCGCCAGCGAATCTGGAATCATAAATGGCAGAAACCTTGCATAACCCGAAGCAAGAACACGACCGCTCCAGCGCATTTCCCAAGCCATGGAGACGACTACCGCCACCTGCGAGCACAATATTGCTGAGAACTTCAGCCCGAAAATGATCTGGAATTTGACGCAGGAGATCGGAAACGGCCAGCGTCAGTTGGTCAGCAAAAAGGCGGCAACTCTGGGCGAGTGCCGAGGAAACGTCGTAGGCTCTTGATTCACCATCCTTGGTGGGGAGCACTACCTCGCAAGGGCCAAGCTCGCTCTTCAAATCCCCATGCATCTCTTTGATAACTCGCGCTGTCTCAAGTGTGACCTCCGTTTCGGGATACTCCTCCATGATCAGCTCGGTTAACCACTGATCGACCCGGTCGCCTCCAACCGCCAGGGTCGCTTGGTCATCGCTCCGTGGAAATGCGCCATAATAATGGCAAAGGTCAGTCGTACCCGCTCCGACATCGATGATCAAAGCCTGCCGCGCTGTGGAGAACAAGCCATATGCGACGGCAAATGGCTCAGGAACCAAAGCAACAGTTGGCAAAACCTCACGTACCACTGACAAGAGGGTTTGTTTATTCTCCAAACTGGACCTTGAGGGCGCTCCCATCACACAACGCACTTGCTGCCCATCTGGGATCTCGAGCCCTTGGGTGAGTTGCCGCAAGACCCTCTTCGCATAGCTGAGCGCGTGTGCCGGCGGATCAGCAATTTGCTCTCCATACTTCAATGCACCAAATTGAAACGGCCGCACCAATTTCAAAGCCATTTTGTTCTGCTCGATCGCTTCTCCAACCAAAGGCTCGTCGCCTAGGAGAGTGGCGGCTAAGCCATCTTTGGGAATCCCTACAGTTGTGGGTAAGAAGACCCTACAGGAATTAGACGCCACCGCAGCAGAATTCATCGATCCCAGATCGATCCCCGCATAGAAAATGTCAGAAGTCATCTCTCACCTAAGCTTGAAGAGGGTTAAGTCACGGTGAATTATCCCGTAGGTATTGCATCGGCGGTTTCTCCCTGGAAAGAGAGGCAAACTTTAGCGGTTAGTCAGAAAGTACAGATCCTGCAGATTTTTCGGGCTGGTGCGGGCATCACGATACCGCAAAAAACTTAGTTTCGCGATGAATTCGGATGGAAGATCGCCGGCATGAACCTGCACCCCCAACAATAAAAAGATGCAGGAGTCGCTTTGAGTCCGAAAAGAATTGACATTGCTAGCACCGTGCCCTAGATAACACTTAGGTAAGTGTTCGCAAAAGCCGTGTTTCACAATAGACGCGGCAAATACTGGGTTTGGATTGTTGCTATGTTTCGCACGACTATCAGCCTGCTTCTCATTAGTTTCTTCGCTGCCCATGTGCGATCAGAGGGACTTTCTAAGTTTGGTCTGAGCAATCTAAAGCCAGTGAGCAAGGCGAAAAGTGATCGAGTGCGAGGCCTCGGCATGCTCACTGCACAGCAGGGATTTAGTTTGATCGTAGGAACCTTCCTGGATCCAGACACAGGAAGCACCCTCAGTCAACGTTCTGTGCAGTACACGGCAGCACGCGATGACTGGTTTTTCTCGGATTTAGAGCCTGTTGGACGACCGAGTGTGAGCGTCAGAACAGACCGAGAAGTATCTGTCAATGCTGGACTGACGGTTCAAGAATCGCAGTGGCAAATGACTGGTTCGATCCTCACGACCGGTTGGTCCTATGTCCAACGATTTTGAGCGCAAAAAAAAACACGCTGTCGCTGAAAGAGCGAGCAGCGTGTCTGCTGACTGATGGTCGTGACGGTTGCCCTACGGCAGAGGCGTCGCTGTGGTCGCAGGGACGGAGAAGGAGGGGGTGAAGCCGAAGGATGCAGATGATCCACTGATGCCCCGACCCGAGGTCAAACCGGCAATACCTTGTGTAGAGAAGGTAAAGGCTGCGGTTTGTCCATCGATCGTGTTCGAGACGGTGACGTTCATGTCACTGATTTGAGCCAAACCGCTCGTTTCTGCACCGGTACCAAGCGAGTTGGGGTCGCTGGAAACATCAGCGGTGGTCTTCGTATCGTCGGCCGTGTTGAATGCAGTGTTAAACAAATTCCACTGCGACCCTGTGTTGGGGTCAACAATGTTCATCGAAATACCGGCGGCGGAGGTGGAGCGGGAGAAAATACCAAGGCCGCGAACATTTTCAGCACGCTCTTGGGAAATTTTCTTGACGCCGCCAATGCCGAACTTACCAAGGTCCGCCGCAAGGCAGGACCCTGGTGCCACAACCAGTGCAACAGCCAAAGCAAGTACGCTTTTCATCGAAACTCTCTTAAAAAATGGGTTGAAGTAACTCGTTAAACACGAGCGTATTTCGACCTTTCGAAGTTGCAACAAACTTTACCAAAGTATCCCGATATAATTCGCGGCGATCGGAGGGATTTGTTGCCACCACCCCCCCCCTGCAGGAGCGTTTTGTCCCAAATTCGCTTCCTAACCCAACTGATCAGGAAAAACCACTCAAGCCGGAGACCCCACGCAAACGATACAGATTAACACCCGTCGGCGACGGTCCCAGGTCGTTATGCACACAGCAAACCCGAAGATAGCCAATTCCCATGGATCACGAATCTGATTCGACAAAGTGGCTCGCGGCGGCGTTCGTCTTGTTAATTCTTGCGATTCTTGCCCTTTTGCCGTGGCACAACATGGAATCGGCTGACAATTCGTTGCCTGCGGTGGCTAACGTTTGTGATAATCCAGGTGTCGATAATCAACGTGACTTGGATCGAGCAACTGCCAGCAGTCACGACCTCAAGGATGGTTCCGAAGAATCTACCTTGCCTTCGGTATCCACGTCAGAGCTGGCGGTGGTGCATGGTCTCCCCAGGTTAACGAGCATTACCGAAGAACTCTGCCAACCCAATGCCCCACCCCCAAAGGCACGGGCTGAAGGCAAAGTTGATGTCCGGAGGATCGATTCAGCGACAGAATCTGACGACAATCTTTCTTCCAGTGACCTTACCGGAAATCATTCCGGTACCGAGGATCACGTTCAGGAGATAGCGGCCCATCTGCAGATCCCCGATCCAGCCAACGCTGGCGTGGTGCACGCGGATGCGGAATTTTGTTCCGCGAATTCTACGGATGGACGTGTAAGAGTCACACCATTCATGCAGGACATGGAGTACTCTCCCTTCGCTCTGCAGTTCGCCGCCCAAGATACGGGTCAAGTGTCTGACATTAGCAGCATGGGATTCACTCCGTTCATCATTGAGGAATCTGGTTGCACAAAGATCGGACAGGATCTCCTGCACCGCAATGACTTGATTTTGTGTAGCGGCATCCGGTCTTGGGGTATGGCTCAGCCCGTGGTGGTTTCGGAATTGCCTTGCAAACTCGGTTCGGACGAGGAAGCAGACGATTCGGTTGTTGGGCTTGCTCTCGGATACCAGGCACTTTCACGCAAGGCTGAGACTGAACCTGTTCCAGACGTCGTAAATGAGAAGAGCGATATTGAGGAGCCCTCATCAGTTTCCGAAAAGGAATCTCAATTCGGCACCCGGCCTGATGCCCTTACTGTCGCCACGCCGCCCGTTGAAATAGAGAGTTTCTGGGAGGGGGTTGATGAGAGCCGAGAATCCGAGTTCGCCTTGCTCGCTGCTCCGCTCAATCCTACGCAGGAGACACTGACGGCTAATCCACCCAGAACGCCGGATGTGGATTCTTCTGTTATCACCCTTTCAAAACCTTTGGGTCCATCGATCGAATCATCCGGGTTGAGATCGCCCGGAAGTGAGGCAGTTGAAGCGTCCGGGAAAAAAGATGAACCGCATGCCTTTCTTGCAGCTTCCATGGCAACACCGATGCTGCAGGAGACTTTACCGGCTCCGCTGACCGATTCTGATCAACCAGCGATCGCGGACGAAGAGGAGGACGTTGATGAATCGGACCGAGAGGAAGACACTGCTGAAGAAACTGCTGAAAAAACTGATGCAACCGGCGACGATAAACCTGATGACGATAAAAAAATGCTCGGGCATCTGGCAGGGAAATTTGGCTATTGCTTTCGGTCTGCTCTATCTTGCGGTTTCTATTTCGGCAATGAATTCACATTCCTCGGAGTGGAGAGCCCTGGCTACACACGAGTTAGCCTGACCGACTCGGTCAATGATCGTGTCGATCAGTTCACTGGAGATGATGCGTTTGGATTCGGAAATCGTTTGACGCTGGGATTGCGAGCGAAGAACATTGGTTTCAGAGCAATCTATTGGGCGTTTGCAGCGGAGAATTCATCCCACGATGCATTGAACGACATTGATCGCGCTCCCGACTTTTCGACGTCAAGCACCGCTCGACTTGAGACCTTTGATTTCGATCTCACGCAGAACTACTGCATCATGGGATGCAACCTCACCAGTTCTTGTGGCTTCCGATTCGCGGAGTTCCAAGGAAGTGAACTCACACATCTTGCTGGGGGAATCTCAGATCTTTTGCAGGCGACTGCTTCCACACTAAGTCACAAAAGCATGCGAGGTTTGGGGCCATCTTTTTCGATGGAACTCCGGAAGACAATTCCTTGGTGCCTTGGGAGTCCCGCCTACATGCCTCGAGGACAGTTCGATCCTGGATGTGCTGGTTGCTTTGGTTGCTGCGGATCTGATTGCAACTCCTACGGTGCCTGCGGAGGCTGTGGTGGTTGCGACTCTTGCGGATTAGGCTCACCCTGTTTCCCATGGCGCGTTTACTTCAACACACGAATTTCGCTGCTCTGGGCTGACACCTATAGCGAATCCATCACAGACTCGGTCATGGCAACAGGGCCTGGCGTGGTGACGCAGGGTATTGCCCGTTCTCGCGATTTCGCATCGTTGAGCGAAGAGGAAAAAGCGACGCTACTTTCCACTCAATTACAAGTCGGCTTGGAATATCAGCAGCCGGTTTTCTGCAACTCGGCGTTATTCAAAATGCGTTTCGGCCTGGAATTCCAAACATGGAATCTCGGTGAATCGGCATCGATGAGCGAGTCATTTGCTTTCTTGACTGATCCAAACGGCTCATTCGATGGAAGAGTCGACACACTTTCAAGAAGTGATAACGAATACATCGACCTATTCGGATTCACCTTCCTGCTCGGTTTGAATTACTGAGGAAAGTGTTCATCGAAATAACGATGTCCCGGCGCCACCCGCGCCACCGATCAATCCAGCGGAGAACCCGTTGATGTTCAGTTCGAGATTCAAATTCGACTGTTGTTGATGAAAGGGATCGGCCTCCGCTACGGGGCCACAGATTTCCAAGACGGCCACAGCAGAATTGGAGTCAATCCCAAGCAAGCTACTTGAGGTGGTCGGGTCGACGATCGCACCGACGACTAAACTTAATCCGTTCGAGCTGGCGATCCCTCCTTGTCCCCTCACCTGCTTGGCTTTTTTTGACGCGAGAGGCTTTAGCTTTCCAATTCGAAATTGATTCAGGCGAGCCTCGCCGCGCTTCGAAAGACGATAGCCGCGTTTCGGTTCATCAGCTTGGCCGCTACAGACACAAAGGCTAAGAATTAAGCAACAGAGCGTAGACCGAAGCATGTTTGTTCCCCAAAGCATGTCGTTTTGAATGTGACAGAGCAATCTGATGTTGAGCGTCAAGTTAAACGCCCCGATGCGGTATGAATCGGTGCAGAAGCATCTACTTCTGAATTCTCCTCGGCTTATTCGTGCAACGCCGCCTAGCCGGCAAGGGTTGCCCTTTTTGCCTGGACCGGCAGGTTTCAACAAGATTAACGCTGCATCGCGGCCGGGCCACGGGACGCCAGCGGGACAAAAAAAGGCTGGCATGAACAGCATTCGTCGCTTTTGATGTTCAACGATCTCGGTCTTCCAGTGTGGCAACTAGCGACAAAAATTGGTCTTTGCATTGACGGCGTAGTCTGTTCAGACCGAGCCAGTCTTAGGTAACAAGCTCCCGAAACGCAGATGCCATTAACGATTCGGTGTTCATCAGCGGCTCCGCCTAATCGGAGATGATTTCATCACGAAGGGGTATCACACCGCTCATAATTATCAGGTTTTATGCAATGAGCTCGTTGTGCCGTTAACTAGTCCGCCTGGCGTGAGTGCTTAGATCGAAACGACCGATCGTCTTTGGGGGCCGATTCGTTCCGGCGGTCGCACTGTCGAATCTCATTTGGTCATCACGCGCTCCGTGTCGAAATCAAAACAATCCGCGATCGATCTGCTGCGCGGCATCGCCGTTTTGTCTCGCGATTGGCCAGCGTCGCGTCATCTGTAATCAATCGCTTCCGAAGTCTGGACCGATGCGCCCACATGGAAGGGTCCTTCAATCTGTTGGGAGTCGCAAACTGGCGTCCCGCAAGGCAGAATCTGCTCTTCGCAACCTTTCAATTCTCGTCGGCTGTCACTGACGGGTAGATCATACTTAATGGGAATCGCTTCCCACCGCTTTTTGAATCAACACTCCGAATCGCGCAACGGAAAAGAATAACGAATCCAACATGGTTAATAGCGTGCCGGCACACAAGAAACGTCATTGCCGCACCCTCGATCCGGTTCTCTCATGAATGGATGCGGCGTTCGCCGCAGATCCAACTTCCGATTCACCAGACACGGTGACGCTACGGCAAGAATCGTCATTGAACACCCGAGTGATGCTTCAATAAAAAAACATCCCAGGGAATCGGGGGCTTGCCCCTCACACGCTGGATACCGACTCTGAGTTGAGTAAAGAAATGCTCTCAAAGTCGTTGACACCTTCCCGTGGGGGGCGGTTCCCACGCCAAGTTGGGATGTCTCAACCCCTTGCCTTTCTCACCCCCCCTTTACCAGAAAGCCAAGTCCTTTTTCAAACAAAGAGTTTTCCATGATCAGCGGTTATGCAAGGGTGGCAATCCCGACGCAGATTTGCGTTTAAGAGACGAATTCGCGCCAGTCCCCTCGTCTTGGCAGATCGATCTGTTCCATTCGTTCGTCGCATTGGCGATCAGATGAGCGCGAATCTTAATTTCTTCGCCGAGCGCTCATCAAAAGCCGGTGATCCGCGAAACAAAATCTGCAACAAGTCGTGCGACAATCTGTCTAAAACAAAAGGTCGTAATTACGTTGCAATCGGAAGTCTTAGAACCGAGCCTATGATCCACCGTGACGGGGAGCCGCATTTTGGGGATATGAACTTGCGCCCAATGCCGCAGGCAATTCACATGACTGGGACTTTATGATTTTCCACAAAGCTAAAAAGCCTTCTTTACACGAAAAAAAAAATCGTGCACGGAGACGAAGAATACTTTTTGAATCGCTCGAGGACCGCCGAGTTCTTGATGGCCAGGTCGATTTCTCCTCCCCCCCTCCGCATGAGGTTCACGAATATTCGGGAAACCCGTTTCGTAGCTCACTCGTTCACACGGCCCAGGCGGTAGTAACACTCGACAGCGAGCACACGCCGTTGCGCATCGGCAATGTTCCTCCACCAGCGCTCCAAAACCATTCCCTGATCATTCTTGATTCAAATGCCCTCTCTTTTTCACACAAAAACGTTGCGGACTTCGCTGCAATGTTTCCTTCTCACAGCATCTTGGAGTGGGAGTCAAATTTAAAATCCACGCAGCACTTGAAAGCCAATCGTTCTACCTACTCCGAGGTCCATTTAATCGGTCATGGTAGCAATGCTCAATTGGCCTTGGGTGATTTGGTTCTGAATTCAAAAGGCTCTCCTATCCAGGATTCCTTCCTGCATTCTTTGCGAGATTCATTGCGTCCGAACGCGAACGTTTTCTTATATGGATGTAATGTCGCCGAAACTGCAAGCGGCAAACAATTCGTCAGCCAACTGCACGATTTTTTCGACCGTCCAGTCATGGCATCAGTCGATCCAACCGGAAGCAGTACTCAAGGTGGAGACTGGCAGCTTGAATTCATCACGGGGAACGTAGAGCATTCTCGATTGAATGAGCGCACACTCAGCTTCTCCGATTCGGATTTCAGCGGACTGCTTGCTACGCGGACGAGTACCTCTGACGACGAGGACCTAACGCTTGGCGAGGAAGATGACACCTATCTTTTCTTCGATGGATGGGGCACTGACACGATCCATGAGGGCAGTGACGGCGGAAGCGATACGATTGATTTTTCAGGCGTCACCGCATCACTCGTATTTCACCTGGATGGGAAAGCCGCTGAGACGCAGATTCAAGTTGGAGATCAAACTGACAGCAATAGCTTGAATGCATCTTACGTCGAGAAAGTAATTGGCAGCTCGACGGCAAAGAACGAAATCAACTACACCTATTTCGACGAGAACGTCAGTATCAACTTGGATACCGGCGAGGCGACTGGGTTTGATTCCATCAGCAATATCGAAAACATCACCGGGAGCGATGCGAGGGATGTGCTTACCGGCAACGATGCTGACAACGTGATCTATGGGGGCAAGGATGACGACACGCTCACCGGAGCTGCCGGAAACGACTTTTTATACGGCAACGACAACGCTGACACATTTGTCTTCGAAGATGCCTGGGGTGTTGACCTTGTTGACGGGGGTTCAGGAGATGACACACTCGACTTCACGGCAGTTTCAACGACCAACACCTTGATTTTTGCGATCTCTGCTGACAATGAAGTGGTCGTGGATGACGGTTCGGGCAATGAGGCGTCGGCTTCGAATGTTGAGATTCTTTTCGGATCGAATGAAAACACGCTTCTCGATTTTAGTGCAGCCGGCAGCGGCGTAACCATCGATCTGGGGACTGGCGATGCGTTCTACGACTTCCAAGTGTTCGGTATGCAGAACATTACCGGATCGCAGCATGCGGATGAACTATTCGGGGATGACGGCGATAACACTCTGACTCCTGGCGGCGGTGACGACACAGTTGATGGTGGAGCAGGAGACGACACCTACGTGTTCACGGACGGATGGGGAAGCGACACGGTCAACGAGTCTGATCATCTGGACGTGGCGGATCCCGGAATTGACACGCTTGACTTCTCGCTGGTGACGACTGACCTGACAGTTCTCATTTCGGAGACGGGCGAAGTCTCTATTTCAGACTCAGCGGGCAATACTGTTACAGCTACTGGGATTGAATCAATCATCGGCGGCACGGGTAATGACACTCTTGATTACTCCGAATTTCCTGATCCGATCCGTGTCATGCTTCATGCTGATGTCGTCACTGGGCTTGACTCGATTTCAAAATTCGAAAACGTAATTGGTTCCGATTTTGACGACGTTTTAATTGGGGACGTCGGCGATAACAGCATCAGCGGTGGGACTGGCAACGACTTCATTGATGGATACGAGGGCGCGAACACGCTGGATGGCGGCGCGGGTGACGACGAACTTCACCAACGCGCGAACGCAGACCAAATTTTAACTGACAACCAGCTGACCATTACAGATAGTAGCGGCAGTTCTTTGGTGACAGATCTAACTTCCTTTGAAAAAGCCACGCTCATTGGAGGAGTTGACGGTAACACCATTGATGCCAGCGGTTTCACAGGAACGAATGGAGTTATTATCGACAGCGGATCTGAGGTCTATCTTTCAGATGTGTATCCTTCGGGCGTGGGTTTCGACGCCAACATCATTTACGATTTGTATACGGAGGCGGACACTAAACTCTCGGATTTAAATCAGGGAGATGGAATCTCTCTAACGGCAGACGGCCAGGATGAACTCGAGATTTCCCTCCAAAGCGGCCTTACCTTTCGCGTCGCTTTCGATGGGTTTGATAGCTCATCCACCGTGCAGGATTTCCTGGACAGAGTAAATGACACAGCTGATGAAAACGATGCGAATTTCTACGTTGCTGTAGGCGAATCGCGTAGCACGCTCAGCTTTGTGGATCTTACCACGCGTTTGAATCACCGTTCTGATGATGGTTCGCTTCACCCGTTTGCTGGTGATACGGTTCAGTTAGTCGATGGGTACTATGCAGCGGGTGATTCTGGTTACATCTACTCTTACGCGCCAACGACTGATCACCAGTCCAGCGATGGACTAAAGACAGTTGCGTATGGCGAGTCCGTACGTTTGGTCGACGATCAGTTTGTCGGAGGGTTTCAGAATAAGGTCTACACTTACATTGGAATCGACAGCCAGATTCAACTTGAGGAGCAAGATTACTCAGATGCCACGCTGTGGAATCCCCTTGAACTGAACCTGGCCGAGGTCGACTATAGCGACACAAGCAACTGGAACCAGCACGGCACCACCAGTTCGAATTTTGAAATCAACTCGGCGAACGATTCCGGATTGGCAGAGGCTTTGGGAATTGACGGCGCGTCCGGCCGCGATCGGATTTATGCATTGAGCGAACTGGGAGATCGTTCAGCAGATATACGCGTGACGCTTTCCAATGGCGAAACTCATTTGGTCGATCTCAGCGAACTCGAAACACTGGAGGAGATCGCGGAAGAACTCGATTCACTCGACACGCGTTTGACCGTGAAAATCGCACACTCAGCAGATGACGGGTCCCGACTCGTCTTCGTGGATGTATCGGATGGAAGCGGGGCATTCTCAATTGCTGATGTAAATGAATCGACCGGAGGTAGTACGATTGGAATCACTGGCAGCGCCGGATCCAGCGGTTCGGTCACGTTCAACGGTGATTACCTCAAGGACGAGGCACACCAGCCTATTTATGTTAATGGCTACGGCGATGACGACAACTTAATCGGATCTTCGACTGTCGCAAACCAATTCACCGGTGGTGGCGGTTCTGACACGATTACTGGCGGAAGTTCCACAGACCTATTAATTGAGACGGTTGATCACGACGTCCAGCTTTCCAATACCACCCTCAAAGATACTGAGAATAGTACCGCCGTTCTTGATTACACATTCAATAACACGACTTTCGTATCAGTCGACTCCGTTGAACTTACCGGCAGTGAAGACGATGACATACTCGACGCATCCGGCTTTTCGCACGGCAGCGTGACGCTTGACGGCGCTGGCGGAGACGACACGCTGTACGGTGGTGAAGGAGATGATTTCCTGACCGGGGGAAAAGGCATCGACGTCCTGTACGGTGGTGATGGAACGGATGCGATCGTGGAGACCTCGAACACGAGGATGACCTTGATCGATGGTCCTTTGGGCAGTCCCTATGATGCGGTGTTTGATGCGGGCGAGGGCACAAGCGAAACCGTAACGCTTGTCATCAGTGATTCTGCAAGCGGTACCTTCACGCTCACTTACGAGGAAGAGACCACCCGGAAACTCGATGTCGATATGTCGTCATTGGAGCTGAACGCGGCGATCGCAGATTTGGATGGGCTTCACGCTGATGACGTCATCGTTTTTGATCTTGATGCAGATTCTGGCAGCGAATTCCGAATCACCTTCCGTAACAATCTCGCTGGCATGGATGTCTCAGACCTGACTGCGAGTGACCCCTCCGATGGTGGGAGTATCACCGTCACCACAAGTGATGGCAATGTCCAATACAACGGCCTTTACAGCATCGAGTCCGTGGATCTGCTTGGCGGTATGTTCGGCAATGATATCGACATAAGTGGATTCTCAGGCACTGGTACTGCGATCATCGATGGCTTTGAGGGAGATGATGTCGTTGACTCGACAGCACCCAACCTCACCGAGGTAACAATTTACGGTGATTACGGACATGACATCATCGAAATCGCTGGCTTTCGATCCGATCATGCGGATGGCGGCGAAGGCGTGGACACCATCATTGTCGAAGCAGATGCCGACATCCTGTTGACGGACGACCTCGTCACGGTCGGCTCACATTCGTCAACTCTCACCGGTTTTGAAGCAGCGGTGCTGACTGGCGGCGCGTCGGCGAATGATATCGATGCACAAGGCTTTACTGGAGCGAATTTAGGAACCAGTACCAGGGTTCTTGATAATGAGTCAGGACTTGACTTAGTTTTCGGCAAATACACGAGTATCATCAATTTTGAAGATGTGATCACCATCCAAAATCTTGTCGATACAGCCAATCTGCAACTCAGTGATGCTGGCGACGATTTTATGATTGCGATCACCCTCAGTGGTGCAACATCACAGTATTCGTTCGACGTCGACGCGCCCGACACATTACAAGACTTATTTGATACCATCGAGGCGGCGATTCCCGATCTATCGATCAAATTGAACGATGCAGGAGATGCGATTGCAATGCAGGTTGGCGGTGCCAACACCGATGACACGCTTACAATCACCGACCATACCGGCAGCAATGTTGCTGAGAGCCTCGGGATCAATGTCACCAGTGCAAAAGCCGCTGGCTTCTCTGGTGGATTATTCGTCGACTTCGACAGTGAATTACTCATTACCAAAACGAATGGAGATTCATTCCCTGTCGATTTTGATCAAGCGTTGACGATCCAGGATGTTATTGACGCTTTCAACGAATCTGACCTTGATGGCCAATTGACTGCCTCCTTTAACCAAAGTGGCGAAGGAAGATTTCTGCTTTCGGACGCTTCAGGCGGATCGGAAGCACTCACGGTCACTGCGATGAACGGCAGCAAAGTCATCTCGCAACTCGGGCTAGATAATTTGGAGGATATATCCACTGATTCAACGATCCAGGAAATGCGAGGGCAGAGCCTAGGGGTGGGAGTCGTTTCGATCGATGGCGAAGCTGGGGATGATAAGCTGACGGGTTCGCCGGGGAACGATGTCATCGTGGTCGGAGATGGGACGGATCATGTTGATGGTGGTAACGGCTTCGATACCATCCGACTCTCATTGGCAACTGCTGGAACAATCCAACTGAGTGACGATACATTTACAAAGACAGAATCATCCACAAACACCACTGGCGCACTGAACGAGATCGAACGGGCGATACTATTTGGATCCACATCGCAGGACACATTCGATGCCAGTGGTTTCACTCAAGGTGGAATCATCTTGTTTACGCAAGGTGGAACCGACTCAATTGTCGGCACGGCTCAACTTGATGAGTTTTATATCGACGAGGCGGATTTCATTGATTCCGACACGGTACAGCTCGATCCGGGGCAATCCGCGGATGACGTGATCACACTTTATGATTCATCGATAAGTGGTGACCATACGATAAGTGGCAATTACAGCACCAGCGCGGTCACGCTGACGGGTGAAACCACGCTCGACATTACAAAGAACTATCCCAACGGCAGTGTGACGTTTAACGACTCGGATGGTGACATCTTCACTTACGGTGAGAATATCAACATCAGGGCAAGGGATACGATCTACGTGACCGGAATTGAAGTCAACACTTACGACCCGCTTACGGGCAACTATGGAAACATTAAGTTCCGCGCTAAAGAAATCGTTATCAATGGGGGAAGTGTTCTTACAACACGTGATATAACCGAAGATACCGATGGTACAAATTCAGGTGCTGGAGCGGTTTCACTTATCGCGCAAGCGACACGTCCCGAACCCCTTGGTACAGGGAAAGGTGCATTGCAAGACGTGTACTCCGAAGTTGGTTCCGCTGCCACAGACGGAACTCTCGAAACAGAAGACCTGCCAGACTACTTTAACGAGCGATTCGCATTCGCATATTTTTCCGGTTCGTCCGCATTTCACAAGAGCATCGGCTACAACAACGTCAATTATGCGGTGAGCCGCATAGAAATTGACGAGGCCAGCATTATCGCAGGTGATTTAGAAATCTCAGCAGCCAGTGATGCTGACCACTATTTCATGGTTGCGACAGCTGATGAATATGCGGATGACATAAGCTTCGAGTTACCCTCGAAAGAAACGTTCACGGAGTCATTTTTCGGGGGGCTTTCCGGGGCATCTCTGGGCGCGGCGGTGAGTTTTACCGAATCCTTCGCCTCCATCCACATCGGTGACGCTCAAAGCACGACGACCGTCATTGACGGAACTGACATCACCATTTCAGCTCAATCGATTGGGACCGCAGACGCTAAGCCCTTATTGGCAAAGGGCGCCGGCGTTTCGTTTGGTGACTTACTTAACAAAAGCAAAGTCGAAATCGAAAATTCATCGATTCAATCGCTTTCCGACGCAAGTGTTTCGACCGATGCAAATCCAGGCGTTGCTGTCAGTGTATCGGTCTCAAATATCATTGGTGTTGCAATCGGTGTCGCGTATGCCCAAATGGATACCGAGAGCGCTGTGTCTATCGATGCGGATACAGAAATTGACGTCGCAAATGATCTCTTTGTCCAAGCAAATACCACGTCCTTCAAACGCGTTGCAAGCCAGGCGACTGGTGGGGCGGTGGGGAAACTTGCGGCTGCCTATTCATTTTCTAATGCAACGACAAATACAAATCTAGACTTAGACGGCAAAGTGACAGTTGGTGGCGATGCATACCTTGACGCAAGGTACGAAAATGTGCCCGCCCACGAACAGCTGTTTTTCTCGATCATTCCGACCTTGGAAGATGGAGTCGCTGCTGATGCAACCGCGGGTGTTAACTACTCAGGGAACGCGTTCGAGGCGGCGCAGAAGAACCTTGCCGAAAAAGCATTGAGAACATTGTGGAGTGCAAAGGCTCGCGTCTTCGGCAAAGCCGCTTCGAAACTGGGGAATGGTGACAGGGGAAAGGGGAATCGCGTTGCGGTGGCCTCCGCGACAAGCATCGATGATCATGCGTCAAGCGTTAACCTTGGGAGTGAATCGGCTGATCTGACAATCAAGGGCGATTTATTTGTCAACTCCAGTTTGAGTGCTCGGCCAAATACGGGAGCCAGTGCCGACACCGCCTACGAGGCGAGGAACCTCAATGGACAAAATAGTAACAACCGGGTGGACTACGCCATCGGCCCCGGGAAAGACTACGCAAAACCGAGTAACACGTGGTCAGTGAGCCTGCCTGTCGCGGATTTCTCAGGGGAATCCGCGATCAATTATTTCGGTGGACTCGAACTTGATGTTGGAGGTGAGATCTCTTCAAACTCCAAGGCAGAGAACAAGATCGAGGGCCTTTGGATCATGCCCGTGATCAATGCTTTTGAGGAGCCGACCACTTATCAGTTCAGCGATTTTGAAGAAACATATGCAAGCGATGCGGGGTCAACCATGTTGACAACAGGTGATCGTGTGCTTGTGGCCGACGACCATACTGAGTTTTCTGACTTTCGATCAGATGACGGAACCCAGCTGGTCGAGGCTGGGCAGCGCGTGCAAGTTGTCGAGGGTGCCTTCGTAGACGGTGACATTGGCACGATTTATCTCTACCAACCCACGAGCGATCAAGGTGGGGTCACCTTCCAGCTAGCAGATATCGCATATGAATCGGACGGTGATTGGTTGGCCGTCAACACAATCGGGGGAGTGTACACCTACGCCGGTCAAAGTGGGAGTAGTTTAGATCTATCATCCGAGGACTACCTCGGTGCGGATTGGTACATTGATGAAGTCGCTCTGATGCCTGGTGACTGGGTAATCAAAGACGACAATTACTATGAGAATCAGAGAACGATCGATGGTGTTTCGGTGAATTTGTACACCGAAGATTACGAAAGCGACCTCTGGGAATATAAAAGCGACACGAGCCGTGAGAAAGCAAAGGCGACAGCCGTCACTGAAAACCTCACGGTACTGCTAGACGATAACCTTGGCCTTGAGAACTCAGTTGTTGACCAATGGACTCAGGCAAATGCCAGTAGCGGCAAAAAGTCGGCTGGCGGTATCTCATCCGGCTATGCAAATGTGCGAATAGCGTCTAACACCACCATAGCCGGGGGTGCGAAGATAAATGCCGGTCAAACGCTCGATGATTCACAGAATGTTTCCTTTGTTTCTACCGCCAGGAATGACCTGATCACTTTCGGGGGTACGATGCATCTGCCTGGTGTTCCAGTTGGCAGGTTTATAAACAAGGGTGCATCGAGACAGTATCCAAATCTCGTCTTTGGCGAGGGAAATAGCCAGACAGCCATTGGAGCGGTGGCGGTCGGTAATGTCGTCGAAACCAACAGTCGTACAATCGTCGAGGATGACGCGGAAATCACTGCATCTTCACTGGAGGTAGCCTCTCAGAATGAAGGATTGCTGGTCGGGATTGTTGCCTCCGCATCAAGAGGCAATTCACTCGCCGTGGACGGTGCCAACCTCAACCAAATCGTTGATGACCAGACAAGGTCGGTGATCGGTGAAGGAGCGACAATCAATGTGGGAACTTCCACAGTAAACGGTTCAGACGCAAGCCTTGTCGTTGAAAGCGCAAGTCACCTTGATGCGATCACGATCGCAGGTACCGTTAGCGCTGCCGGGCGGCAAGGATTCGGGGCATCACTTGCATTGAACGATCTCTCACGAGCCACATCAGCACAATTAGGCGGTGACACCGATGGTGTGGAATCGACAAATACATTCACAATCGGCGGTGGTGTGAATGTCAGCGCCCAAGACACCGGTTTCTCAACCGCCATCGCTGTGTCGGGTGCGGTGGTGTCCGACAAAATCAAGCGTGAAACCGAGGACGGTAATGCGGGAGGAACAAAGGGACGGATTGCGGCGGCCGCCGCTACTGGCCTGAATCTGGTCGTGGAAAATGTACGTGCCGAAATCGCCGATGTCGCTGTGGAGCAACAGGGAAGCAGCGGGAATGTAAGTTTCTCGGCAATGAACGATTCGGGCTACTTTAGTTCAGGGTTTGGAATCGCCAGTGCGTTTGGTGGCAACACAGCCTTGGCAGGTTCAGGCGCGACCGTCGAACTGGATGGATCAGTTCGCGTTGTGTTTGAAAACGCCTCCATCACTTCCTTAAATGATATCGAAATCCACCTCACGGATGCAGTGCGGGCAACTTCTGTAGCTGGTAGTCTCGCAATCACCGCAGATACAACCACGAACGCAAGCAATGCTGGTCCGGACGCAATCGATTTGGCTTTTGGCCTCTCGGTAGCAATCAATCGGGTGGGAGAAGGTGCGGGATACTTCACAGGCGTCACACTTTTGGACTCAGTGCTACAGGCGACAGGTGACGTAAATGCCCTCGTTAAGGCTGAAGGTGACTTTTTCACCCTCGCGATCGGTGGAAGCATCTCTGCGAAAACAAATCAAGAACCGAGGGCGGGGTCCCTTGGAACAAACATTGCAGTTGCCGGGGCGCACTCGGAAAACACCGTCTTGATTGATCAACACATTGAGATTGGAGAAACATCAAAACTGTTGACGACAAGTGCCACGTCAAGACTTGCAATCCGAGCCGAGAACAACACCGCGAGCATTCGCAGCCAGTCATTTGGAACTGCTGCCGCTTTTGCTAATGAAGGCTCAGGCAAAAGTTTCGGAGTCGCGACAGCAATCAACCGAGTCGATTTGGCAAACAACATCGAGTTTTCTGGCGCAAACACTTTGCTCGATTCCGCTGGCACACTAAGCATTGAAAACCTGAACTCACCAGCATTATTTGCATTTTCATTGGGGGTTGCCGGTAGTGCATCACAAAAAAACACATCGGCAGCAAGCACCACGAGCCTGGCAGGCGTGGGTTCGTATGCGGAAAACATTGCGGAGCTGCAGACAGATATACTCTTCGATTCGATTGATCGAGTTGATGCAGGAGGGGCTGTATTCTTTAGAAACCGCGAAAGGGCTGCCATTGAAGCAGATGCAGGTGGTTTGACGCTTGCATTGGCAGCATCCGCGACGGGAACCTCACCTACGGCGTCGGTTGGCGTCGGAACAGCCATCGCGTTAAACCAGATTGGCTCGCCGAGCGAATCATCGACCAGTATCCATATTTACGATACTGAAATCATTGCCGCAGATGGCGACGTCAACGTACAGGCGACGTCCAAGTCCCAGATAGATGCCTTGGCCTACTCCGGTGCCCTCGCAGGTTCGCGAGGCAACGGACTGTCGGTATCGCTGGCCGGGGCTGGATCCCAAGCGTCAAACGAGGTGCGTCAAGATGTGATCGTCAGGGTGGAGGGCACGTCAACGCTCGCGACCACCGCATCTGGCGACATTGATGTAGGAGCGACGAACAAGAACGATGTGTTAGCAGATGCGGGAGGAGTGAGCGTCGCCCTGGCCCTTGGTTTGGCAGCGAACTCAGCCACGTCGGGCGCGGTTGGGTCTGGTGTGGCAACAAACAACGTCGGGAATACCAGTAACCTTAGCAGCACATCCGTTCTCATTGCTGAGAATGTAACGCTTGATGCGAACGAAGCAGTACGATTGACAGCGACGGAGAAACTTACTGTCGAAGCTCTCGGAATTGGTGGGGCGATTGCATTTGCGAGCTCTGCAAGCGCAGTGGCGTTTGGCGGATCATCTGGTGTAGCAACGAATGAGGTCTACACAGAGACACACGTTGAGTATGGCGATAAGGACGGGACGGCAGGTGCAGGCGAGGTTACCGCAGCGACCGGCGACATCGAAATAAAATCAGAGAACAAATCCACCATCATCGCCGAGGGCATCGGGGCACAGCTCAGCCACGCCAACAGCACCGGCGCGATGCGTTTCTCCCTGGCAATCGGCGTGGGTCTGGGTCGAAACACCGTTGCGTCCAGCACTCAAGCCATCGTGTCCGAAGCGACTTCCCTAATAACAGAGCAGGGATCCATCACGGTCTCGGCGTCTAACACTGCTGACATCAGTTCACTGGGAGTTGCAGTTGCGATTGGAAGCGGGATGTCAAAGTCCGGTGTGGGTGTCTCGCTCGCTGGAGGAGGATCAGAGTCGACCAATATCATCTCTCGAAATGTAATTGCGGAGATCAGCGGCGTAAGTGATATACAAGCGAAGCACGCACTGACGTTGGCCGCGAATGACGCGGCAAGCATTGCAGCCGAGTCCGGAGTTGGGACATTCAGTGGTGGCGGAGGTTTGTCCATTGGTGCAGCATTGGCTCGCAACTACGTTGGGTTCGATGCCGAACTAAACAAAACAGATGACAAAACCCATGCTGTCTTGGACTACAGCGGTAATCTCACGAGCGGTTCAGTGAGTGTAACCGCGAACGAACAAATCAGCATTGATTCAGACGTGGGCGCAGCGTCCATGGCGCTCGCGTACAGCGCACTGTCATTAAGCCCCGCCGCCAGCGCGAATGGTGTGGAATCCTCGAATTACGTCGCAACTGATGTCGCCGCCTACATCAATGGTGACAGCAGTACCGGGCTTTTCACCAGTAGTGGCGATGTTACCGTTGAGGCAAGCGATGATAGTCAAATCACGGCGATCGCCGGCGCGGCGACGCTCGCTTTTGCTTGGGGGGCGGCGGGCAGTGGTTCATTGAGCTTGGGTGTATCGCTGGCTCGGAATGAGATTGACAACAACGTCAACAGCTGGATTCGGGACATCGTTACGGATGATGGTGGTGCCAGCACGATCGATGGCAACCTCGTGGTAGCGGCAAACAGTACCCCGGAGATCGATGCAGATTCTGTTGCTGTTTCCCTTGGGGCTGGCTACGCCAGAAATGGAGCTAGCTTGTCCTTCTCGGGCGCCGGTGCTGAAGCGTCGAATGCCGTGTATGGAGGCACCAAAGCCAGAATCATCGATGGATCGCTCAACATCGACGGTAATGTCACAACTTCAGTCCTTTTTGAGCCTGACTTATCTGCTTACGTGGTCGGTGTTAGCGCCGCCAGCGGAGCAGGCCAAATAGGACTGGGAGCATCGATCGGAGCTGCTGTCGCGAACAATACAATTGCAGGTTCAGCAAGCGAAAATGAATACGACTTGCACGCTGAAATCCAGTCCCTTGAAAAGCTAAAGGCCGGGGGAAAACTTCAAGTATCAGCGACCAATGAAGCGGTGATTGTGGCAGAGACTGGGTCTGGATCGATGGCGGTCGCAGCAGGTACGACGACTGGATCGGCCTCTTTTTCCGGGTCAGGCGCAAGTGCCGTCAATGCGATCAGCCTTGATGTCAAATCGCTCATCGATCAAACCGACGAGACTGTGACGATCGAGGTGGATTCAGTCGAGCTTACAGCTTCCGATGAGTCCGACATCGAGGCGATGGTCGGAGCACTCTCGATCGCGGCAAGTTTTCCAACAGGTGCCGCAGGAGCTTTATCCATTGGGGTCTCCCTGAGCGAAAACACAGTTTCAAATGATGTGGCTGCCGTCGTGTTGGGAGGATCGAACACGGATATCGCATCGGTGAACGATGTTTCGGTGCAGGCAAGTCGATCCGCGGAGATCATCTCAACAAGCTTTGCTGCGGCCCTCGCTGTAAGCTTTGCTGACTCAAGCAGCGTTGCCGTGTCCGGTGCTGGCGCAGAGTCGACAAACAATATCAATGGCAACACGGATGCTTACATTGAAGATAGTAACCTTGTTGTCACGTCAGGAAATCTGTCTGTTTCAACAAGCAACACGTCTGACATTGAAGCGGAAGTCTCAGCCACTACCATCGGTGCTGCAGTTGGCGGAATTGCCATTGGTGCTTCCATTGGTGTATCCGTTGCTCGCAACAACATCGGAATCGAAAAAGAGGATGGAGCAAGCTACGATTTTAACACGGACGACGGAACCAGTGATGATGTCGCGCAGGGTGATCGTGTCCTGATCAGTTCCGGTGCACTTGCTGGCGACATTTACGAGTACACGTCTACTACCGATGCGGACAACGATGATTCGGATGGATGGCTTGCATCTCAGGATTTTCGCAACCGCGACCTATGGAAGCGCGTGGGCTACTCGGAAAAAGCATCGTCAGTTCGTGCGTTTCTCGAAAACACGACGGCGGTAGTCGAAGGGCAAGTCAACATCAACTCAAAGCTTTCTCCGAAGGTTGACTCGACGGTTGTTGCAACGTCGGTTGGTATCTCGATGGGCAAGGGCTTGGGTATTGGCATCAATGGTGTAGGCGCGAATGCATCGAATCTTCTGTACTTTGACGCAGCCGCGTTTACTTATCAGAGCGACGAAATTCAAGCTGAATCGATTAGCATTGTTGCGACCGATAAGTCCAGGATCGAGTCTAAATCTGGCGCGGGTAGCCTCGCCGGTGCAATCGGAACAGCAAGCGGCGCGTTGTCAATTGGTACGTCAACGGCCGTGAATATTATTCAAACCGATGTCGACGCGTATGCCGAAGATTCGAAGTTAGTTACCACCACGGGATCGATCTCGATCCAGGCACTGCAGAGTGAGCTCGAATCTCAGAATATTGACCTGAGTGCTGTCGGTCTCACAGCTTCTGACCTGAATGATGCGTCGACAGTGGATGACGATGATGGTGGTACGGACGAGAATGAAGCCCAGCTTGACTACACCAGCGACAACGCGATTCTACGCGATCTAAGAACAGCCTTTAGCAATGCTGGTATTCAATTACCGACAGCAGACCTGTTGTCTACGTCGGCGACCTACGATACCACCGAGAGCGCCGTCGATTTGACGGATGGAAATACGGTTCGCATCCAGTCAGATTTCAACAGCGATGAGAGTGATTTTGTTCTCGCCACCACGGACCTGATTAACCACAACGGCACGGTTTATCGATACACCGGGAGCGACAGCATCACTTCAGAAGATGAGCTTGCAGTGGCGAGCGGACAAATCATCTCCATTGATTCTGAGTTGAGGTCCGATGATGGTGTCACGGTCATCACTGAAAACTCCACAGTCCGGGCGATCAGCGGTTCCTACACAGGGGGTCAGACGGATGTTGTCTACCGCTACGCAGGAAATGAGTTTAGTGACGTTTACGAAGGCAGCCTGACACATGGTGATATTGTTCAATCAAATGGCGTGACCTACCTTTACGGCGGCAGTGACACATCGCTCGATTTATCGACGCTCACCTTTATCGATAAGTATGCACCCGACCATGACTCGGATGAGACAGATGTTACGCTTTCGAACAAGGCTACGGTCAGGGTGGTCGAAGGGCATTCGAGTGGGGGAACGGTCGATTATGTGTATACCTTCTTAGGTGCGGTAGAAACCCACTTTGCAGACCTGAACTCAGTTGATTTCTCCGATACAACAAGCTGGCTAGATAGCACAACGGAGATGAGTGAATGGGAAGTTTTGGACCTATCCACTCAAGAGTTTTCGGCTAGTTATTGGAGTGAAGTCGGCACCTTCGGCGACCGTTACCAAGCAAATACCGCATTAAGTTACGGTGACCTGCGTTTGGTCAATTATTCTTCTTCGGGAAACTGGGACGAGTATGATTTGGCTAGCCAGAGCTTTGACAGCGACGACACCAACTGGAAAGAAATCGGCGAAGAAGGTCAGGGTTTTCGGTACCTTGGTGAAGATGCATCCGGTATCGATCTACGCACATTGGATTTCGAGGGCGCCGCTGACTGGACCATCGTAGAAAACCTCGAACTCAGCGTGATCATCGAGGGTGAACGGTGGTTGCTTGTCGCTTCAGATGGATCCACCTATCAAATTGGAACATCCGACGGTTTAACAGGATCCGTCAAGCAAAATGAAATCATTGCAGTCTCTAGCGCCCTGTCTCTGGGATTTGCCTCTACCGTAGCCTTATCCGGCGCTGGCGCCGACGCGAAGAATGTCATCGGTGGTGGCGTCGAGTCACGTGTCACAGATTCGGAATTGGAATCTGCAGGTGCTGTGATTCTTTCTTCGTCCACGGCAGCCGATATCAATGCAACGGTTTGGGCTGCTGCTCTTGCTGCGAATGCAAGCGCTGGTCTCAGTGCGGCGATTGGTGGTAGTTTTAGCGAAAACCTGATTGGCTATGACGCGGATTTTGAAGAATTAACTAAATCAGAAGATGCCGCAGCAGGCGCCTATGCCAAGATCGAATCAAGCGACATTGACGCCGCGGGTAGCCTTGATGTGACCGCCACGGGAACCCAGTCCATTGAAGCGTTCGTATTCAGTGGGGCAGTTGCGATCGCCGGAGGAGCGGGGATAGGAGCGGGCGCCGGTTCGGGTGTGGAAGCGATCAACCGAATCAACAATGGGGTTCAAGCCACACTCACCGACACGGCAGCGAGTGACGGGATCAGCGCCGCGACAATCAATTTCGCTGCGTCAGACTCCTCAACCATCAAGTCCGATGTCGCAGCCGCCACGCTATCCGCATCCGTCGGTCCGGCGATTGGTGCAATAGCACTTGGTGTTTCACTTGCGTCAAATGAGATCAAGACAGAAGTGATTGCGAGCTTGGATTCGCCAGATCCCATTGAAACGGTCAGTGGAGCGGCGTTTTGGTCAGCAAGTTCAGATTCTTTGATTGAAGCGACTTCGACCGCTGCGACGCTGGCAGCAACCTTTGGTTCATTCGCAATCGGTGGAGCGGGAGCAGAGGCGGTGAATTTCATTACTGGCTCCACCCAGGCTAGCGTGAGCAACGCCGAGTTAAACATCGCAACGGATCTCTCCGTTGATGCTGAAAACAAAAGCACCATTGATGCGACAATCACTGGGGTTTCAGCAGCGGTCGCTTTGCCCACCACCGGATCCGCGGCAGCGGGCTCGATTGGTGTTGCCATTGCGAGGAACTTGATCGGTAACGCGTACGACAGTTCAGTGAATGCTGACTACGACTCGGGTGACACTCCCAGCAAGCTTGAGTATGGCGACAAAGTCAAACTTTCCGAGGGACCCTATGCAGGTGCGATTTTCACGTACAAAGGGGACGGTGAGGAGAATCCCGATCTTACCGTCCAGGACTATAACAACCGTGATGAATGGACCTATGCAAATCTCGCGTCTAGTCCTTTAGCCGTCACCGCCTTGATGGAGGATGTTAACGCAACGATCGGTGGAAACCTTTCGGTCAATGCGGTTGCTGACCAGTCGGTTGAGTCCTCTGTGTTGGCCATTTCAGCAGCCTTGTCACTCGGCGCGTCATATTCCACAACAGCTGCCTTTAGCGGCGCCGGTGGAACAGCTGAAAATGCCATCGCCACTAATGTGCAAGCATACATCGCCGAATCGGAGGGCACTCGAAGCGTATCGGCCGAGCAAATAAGCATTCTTGCCGAGGATCGATCCAGCATCATTTCTGATGTTGGTGCTGGTTCCATCGCGGGGGCTGCCGCCGGTTTTCAGTCAATCGCTGCAGCCATTTCAATTGGAGTGGCGATCGCAACAAATGATATCGCAAACGTGGTTGCAGCCTTCAGTGAGGGCACAACTCTCGCAGCGCGCAATGGAAACTTGGTGGTGTCGGCCATTGAATCTGCTAACGCGGAGAGTTATGTCGTTGCACTTTCAATCGCTGCGAGCAGTTCAATCAATGGTTTTGCTTTGAGCGGGGCCGGTAGTTCATCAACCAATACGATAAATAATCAGGTCACGGCCTATTTGGATTCTGGGGATTTCAGTTCCGCAGGTGATGTGTCCGTCGAATCCAAATCGAGTGTCACCTTAACCTCACTATCCGGAGGTGTTGCTGGTGCGTTCACGACAGGCGTCGCTGCTGGAGCCATGGGCGTAGCACTCGGTCGAAACTTGATTGGCTTCGAATCCATTGATGGGTCGGGGCATAACAATTCGGTCACGGCGTATATCCATTCCTCTACAGTGACCGCAGCAGGTGAACTCAACATCCGCGCAATCGGAGATGATGAATCGGATAATCTCGCATTTGCGGGCAGCGTTGCAATCGCGAATGGCCTTGCGGGGGCTGCAAGTGGCGCGGAGGCAACGACCTGGGCGGCTTCTGCTATCTCCTCGCGCATCACGGATTCCAATCTTGATGTAGGAGGAAACATCGACGTGGCTGCCGACGCGGCAACGGATATCACACGAGCACAGGCCATCGGTGCCTCTGTCGCTGTCGGTGGCGCTGGGGGTGGTGGTCTGTCGATCGCGGCAAGCGTTGTCAGCAATAAAGTGAACAACACCATTGATGCGTCGATCGAGCAAAACTCATCGGCTGATCAAATCATTGCGACGGGTGACATCACCGTTGCTGCCCGCCAATCGAAACTGGATGTAGATGATGTGGTGGCAGTCACTGCTTCGGTTGCCGCGGGTGGGACTCCGTTGTCCGGTGGTGGCATTGACATTGACACAATCATCAATAACTCCATCTCGGCCGATGTGAGCGGACCAAATGCAAAGCCTTCCACGAGCACGCTTACTTCAGGAGGGTTGATATCAATCATTTCTGAAGAGAAAGCTACCGTCGACGTAGATGCATCGAACACGACTCTCGCTGCGGGGCCAGGGTTGGGGCTTGGCATTTCTCTTCTGGATTTGAACTATGACTCGAAAATCAGCAGTACAGTCACCGATGCAAGTTTGGAGACGGTGGATCTAACGATTTCGGCCGCGAGCGATTTTGACATCGAACGTCACCGCACCGTTGCTGTTGCCGCATCGGGTGGTATCGCTGCTTCTGGAAGCCATTCGAAAACTGTCTTCACTCCAAGCATTGACGCAACCGTTGACACCTCGACACTTTCCCTGACGGGCTCGGCACTACTGACGTCCAACAGTGACCTCAAGGTTGAGACGGAGGCCTTCGGAGGTGCACTTGGAAGTGGTGCCGTCGGTGCGATGCTTGCTGAAATTGAAACGGGTAACGGAACGGGGACCGTGGATACCAAAACCGTGCTCGGTGACGACAATGTCATCACGGGTGGATCGATCTTTTTATCCGCGGAAGCTGATCATCAACTCTACAGTGAATCAGTTGCCGCATCAGTGGGCACGCTTGGAATCGCTGGATCGCAATCAAATCTGATATCAACGTTTGGGGTCCAAGTACAGCTTGGAACCGACAATGAGCTTGATGTGGAAGCGTTTCAAGTCAACTCAAAGCTGGCACAAGATTTCGACTCGCGTGCCGATGGGTACAGTTTGGGCGGCGTCGCAGGCACCGGCGCAGGTGTAACCAACAGCATCCAAAGCGAAGCCCAGGTTGCGATTGGGGAGGACAATCGCATCGATGCAAACGATATCATCATTTATGCAATCAACCAGGCGGAAAAGGACCACTTTGACACCAACGTCGTGGCTGGCACCGCCTCCGCTCTGAATGTTTCAGCGATCGACAGCAGGACTGATTTAAAGAATTTCGGATCCTCGGTGGTTATCGAAGAAGGAACCAGTCTTACCGTTACAGGATCCAGCAGTTCGCCGGGCGACCTCAAGATTCAAACAAAAAATGATTTCAGTCTTGTTGACGCGGTCAATATGACGACCGTGAGCGTTGCTGGGATCAACGCTGCGAATAGCTACGTCGACGCGGAAAGCAACAGCTCGATCACCTTGTCCGGTGTGACAATTGAAAATGCTTATGGTGATGTCGAAATTGCTTCCAAAACGGATGGGATGATCGCGTCTGATCTGCAACTTTCTGTCACTTCTCAGTTTTCAGGCTCCGGTGGTGGGTCCTACTCCACCCTGACTCCAACCAACACCGTTGAGATCGGAGATGGTTCGGTCATTCGTGGCAAAAACGTCATGATCAACAGTGGCCTGTCGGCATCGGGCGTCAAGAATCTCCTGGATGTGTTTGCGAATGTAGACATGACGACCTTGGGATTTGTGGGCATCACTGTTCCTGTCTTGGAAGCTGAGCTCAATGAGAAAAACTCAGTGAATGTGAGCGACACCAGCACGATCGAGAGCGCGCGTAACATTTATTTGGCAGCCGAGAATGCACCCGGCGGCGGCGATCGGGTGAATGTGTCCGGCCTGGCACTCAATATTGCTTTTCCCCCGTATGGTTTTGACATCGCCAATGAGGCTGTCGTCACAAACAAGAGCAGCAGCAATGTTTCAATTTCCGACGCTGCCACGGTGACGGCGGGACGAGTCAATCAGACGTTTTATCGGATTGGCTCGACGCATTTGGATGATTACGGCGATGAAGACATGGACTCACTCGATGAGTCAGAGCTAACCGCGCTTAATCTTCCGGCCACAGCAGACTACGAACGACAGTTCGTCACCTTTGACCAGATGTTATTCCCAGTCGGTGCGGCCACTGTCATTCAATATGACAGTAGTGTGAGTTCTGGTGGCGGTGTATCCAACTACTACTACAAGTTGTCAGATTCCTATCTGACATCCATCGCGGGTAGCGAGATCGAGGTTGACCTCGTAACCGAGGATTTTACAGACACTTCGAGATGGGAAGCGTCTTCCTCGGATCCCTCTATCGACGATGAAGACCTCTCGGTTTACACGAGTGGGATCACAAGGGCGTTGGCAGCTGATTTGGCGGAAAAGTTCTACGTTTTGAAGCCGACTGCCGCGGGGATGCCAACGACAAGTTACCGCAATTACGGTTTACAGATCATCGATGCACTTGATGAGGTAAATTCCTGGCTTGCGAATCACAGTGGCAATGAGGAAGCCGTGGCCCGGTATGAGAGTCAAAAAGCTTATTTGGAGGGTCTCCTGGATGACCTCGGCCTTGGAGAGACCGAGGACGGTGTCACACTGTATCCGGAATCTTTGGATCTGATTCAGTTCATCGTGCCCGATCTGTATGCAGCACCGGGAACCATCTTCATTTCAGCTGCTTCACAGAGCCCAACTGATTTCAGTTCGTTAGTTTCAACCGGCGTGCTGAACCCCCGTGCTGGAGCCCAAATCGATGTTGGTAATGACTCACCATTCACCATGTCGGTATCGGAACTTGAGCTAGACACAAGTGAACGAATTGCGATTGATGAGGAGGGTAACTACACATTGCTGTCGCCCGGCAACGTGTATGTCAACGAGGCGCCGGTTTCCGATAATGCCGCAACTGTGTCGAGTGATTATTCGTCGACTGAAACGAACGTGGATCTTACCTATGGCGATGTTGTAAGTCATGCGACATCAGATGGTACGGACAATTACGTGTTTGTCGGTGCGGCCGAGCGATACGGCTACGATCTCACGTCAGCAGATTTCAGCGATAGCAACTGGGTTGCCTACGGCGATTCGATCATCACCGTTCGCCAAGACGCGACAACAGACTTTGATGGTTACGGCGTCGACTTTACAGCGGACGTGGAGCTGAGCGCCTCTATCCAGGAATTGAATCTGACTGCGGATATCACCAACAAGAATGGTGATGTGCGCATCAGCAATCACGAAGGTGGCATCGTATCATCAGCTGACATTAATGGCGCGAATGTCGAAATTTATTCAGCCGGGGATTTTAGCCTGGCCAGTGAGGGTTGGTTCCACACCAACCAGGACCCCCGTCAATACATCACCACCGCGGAGTACACGGATCTGTATGAGGCTGTTCGGCGTGACGACGATCAGCTGTTGGCGTATACCGACGAGTATGGAATTGGACCGGGAAATGATTACGACTTGGCTGCTGCGATCAATCAGAACAGCTCGTCAATCATTGCTGGTGGTGATATTTCGATCTCAGCGGTTTACATCAACATCAATGGTCTTGTGCAAAGTGGCGCCTCCAATTATTCGGTCACAATCGGCGAGAATTTCACGGCACCAAGTAAGACAACGGCATTGAGCAGTCTTGCGAATGTAACCTTCGGCGATGTTCCTGTAGACGGCTATTACGACAGCGCTACGGGACGAATTGTGATCGAGGAGATTTCACCCGAAGGTGGAAACATCACTTTGACCGGTAAGCTGCTCAGCACAGGGAACGGCGAGCTCAAGGTGGCAGATGGATACGCCACCGTCTCGATCATAAATAATTCGACGCTTGAATTGGACATTAGCGAGATCGATGTCTCGGTCGAGCGTGATTCCTCCATCACGCTCGTTGAGCCGCTTGACCAGGCAGTGACCGTTTCCGGTGAATCGGCAACCCTCCAGAAAACGGTCTTTGATTATTCTTCGGGGAGCGTTGTTCAAGATGTTTTCTACGGCGTCGTGGACGCGACGTCAGACTTAGACAGTGATGGCGAGATATCAGGCATCGAATATGTTAAAGATAGCTCGACCACTACCACGGGGAACACAACGACATTCCGTATTCAGGATGAATATTATTACAAGTGGACGGAAGGACAAGAGTCGACTGAAACGACCGTGTCGTATAAGAAAAAGAAATCATTCCAAGTGATCGGTTCTTGGAATCAGAACTTGAAGAACGCGAATTGGGATTGGCAGGACGTAAACTACACGGATGATACACCCCTTCTCGAATCGGAATCGAGGGAGGTGATTTCTGGGTCAAGCAACGTTTACAGCATCGCTTACGAACAAAAGGACGATACTGATGTAAGCGTCAACGATGCAACCATCGTGAAGGACGTTAACGACGGTCAGTACTACAAGTATGTCGGGACTGCCTCCGATTACGTGGTTCCGTTTATTGATGACAACGGTGACTGGCAAACGTCAGACGCTGATTGGCAGCAAGTGACGGGTTTCTCTTTCGATGAAAGTGACGCGGACGCGAATCAGTACCTGTCTGACTACGTTGCGTTCTCATTCAAGCGAAAAAAATGGAGAACAGGTGGTGGCTTCCTAAAGAAGAAGATTTACCACATCAAACAGACGACCATTCAAGGTTTAACGGATTACTTTACTCACAGCTTAAAAGCTGATCATCCCGTTACCATCAACTTTGATTACACGCGTTCTGCCGACGCAGGAGTCACCATCGATTCGCAACACGATGTTTATGTCAATGGCAGTCAACATGTGAGCTCGGACGGATTTTGGACGGGCAGAGTAGTGAATAGTCGTTTGGAGATGGTTGACGATGCCGCTGTTTTTGCCGGCGAAGTCTCGCTGTCGGTAGGATCGAGCACAAGTGACCATATCGACTTGAATGTTCAGGGTGGCACTGGCGAACCCTATCAGATCACAACAGGTGGAAATATCTTTCTGAACGTGATTAGCGAAGACAATGCGTCAAGTTCATTGATAGTTGGGTCCATCGTGTCTACGGGTGGAAACGTAAAAATATCCGCCCCCGATGGACTCACCGCGGAAGACGAGAATTCGATTATTCAAGGCGACTCGATCGAGCTCATCACCGCTCGAGGTGAGATCGGTTCCACAGATCTTGCCTTGTCCATTCGCGCGGGTGAAGGTGGTTTTGCTGCTCAAGCTTTGGGGTCGATTGCGGTGTCCCAAACGGAGGGTGATCTCCAATTGATCGAACCAACGTTTTGGGACTCTGGCTTGGCAAGTGTCGAGAGCTTAGAGGGTAGCGTCGTCCTGAAAGCATTGGCGGGTTCGATTGTGGATTCCTGGCAGGAAAACCTTTCCTTAAGTGACGACCAGGTGCAACAGCTTGACGAAAACCTTGCGATTACCGGCGAGGCAGCCGAAGCAGTTGTGGAGAATGACATTCTGCAGGAGGAAAATGCTGAGACGAACGCGTACCACAATTATTGGGCCAACCAACGCGCATTGACCCTGAACGACGATCCCGATAATTCCCTTGTGCTCTCAGGCATCGACTTCGATCGTGACGCAGTGTCGACGGCTGAAGCTCACAACTTGACCACGGGAGACCAGGTGTTCTTCGCTGTGAGCGAGGGAACCACCAACGTTGCAAACGTGAGTCCATCACAAGCGTACTACGCAATTGTGATTGATGATTACACCATCCAATTGGCAGAATCTCGCTACGATGCTGCAATCGTGAATCGATTTAGTGATGACCAACAATCATCTGCGATTGCCGTCGACCTTCTTCAAGTAAGCGAAATCGAGGACATAACCGATTTTGCCATTTCGACTTTTAGCTACAGCTACGATTCCCAGTCGCGGTTCCAGGAGATCGAGGTCGATTCCAGCACCGTGATCAAGGATGTGACATCCGGTTCGGCTGGTGGATACTACGCTTATGCGGGGGATTCAAATTTCTACCTGCTGGCGACTCAGACGATCGACTCGGGGAACGTTGAATATCATTTTGATCCTTCGTCCAGTGATTGGACGGCCGTATCTGGCTATGATTTTGATCAGACGAGTGTCACGGATGGTTATTATTTGAGCTCGTATTTTGATGATAGCTTCGACGAAGTACACGAAACTCACGCAAATGACGAATACGATGTCAATTTCTTTTACGTGCTGTCAGATCAGGAGGTGGCTGACGCATTTGAATATCGCGTGAGTGACGATGCAATTTTTAATTCCATCGGGGTGTCGTTACTGCTAGAACTCTATCCAAATCAAGAGGTTCTCACGTTCGGTACCAACACCAGTCAGGAATCGTACAACATTTACGGCTCGGACGTGACGGTTTCGGCCGCTGGTTCCGATGCAAATGTCGGAGCGATCTCGTCTTCCTACGGCATCAACATGTCGGTAGCATTTGATTCGCTCAGTGCCGAAGAACAGCAAGTGCTCTCTACAGCGACGACTGACGACATCGTCGGTTTTTCCTATGATCTCTACCAGTATATCGGTGACGAAGTTGATGCGGTTTTAGCGGACATTGATCTCGACAGTTCTGATTTCGCGTCGAATTGGAGCAAAATCGAGATCGACGTGCTGTCTGCGTTGGCTGAGTCAGAAGAGGGTGACACCGTTTTAGAAAATGGTGACGTGGTGCTGTTTCAGTACGGCGAGTACGGTCTCTATGTGTATGAAGGTGCTGACGCAACCGTCAACCTGGCCAGTGAGGACCGGGAAGGTGCATCCTGGTCTCTGCTGACAGCGAACTATGCGTTTGACTATAGCGACGAGCAGGTGACTCTCGAGCCTGGTCTTCTCGTTCAGGATAGAGACTCCGTTTCACAGTTGACACTTCAGGTCTTTGACGACGTCGAACTTTACGCGACCGGTGAGATTAGTATTGCGGCCACGGGCACGATTGCTGTGCATGATGATCATGGTGATTTCGATGTGTCCGTTGTAGAGTCTGGTGCGGATGCGAGACTGACTTCGAATTCCAACGTTTTGGATACTTTGACGTCAACAGACCAGGCGATCTCAACGGGAGGAGACTTGACGATCAGTGCCGGGGGTGGCGTGTCTGCCGCCGATGGCTCGCCCTTTAGGCTGCGAGTACAGCAGGGCAAGGAAGCAGAGATTACGGCTTCAGCGGGGTTGGTCAATTTGCAGCATCTGGCAAGCGGTGCAACTACCTTGCAGGGCGAATCTGTGAATTTTAGTTCACTCTCCCTTCGATCTGCGACCAGTCCGCTCAGTGTAAGTATCGAGACCGTCGCAGGCGGCGAGGCAGATGGCGACCTGTTCCTAGGACGCGTTGTTGCCGGTACAGATGTTGTCATTAATGCCGCCGGCAGTGTCGTTGATTTGTACGATGACGTACGTGCGATTGTCATCAATGCGGACTTGCCTGATGAAGCCGATCCAGGAATCTTGACACTCGCCGCCGGTGGTACGATCGGAGAGCCTGATAATCCCTTGGACATTAGCACCGTACCAAATGGTGTTTACGCCACCGCGCAGGATTCAATTCACCTCAATTTCATTGGGAATGCAATCCTTCAAAACATACAGTCGGCAACTGGGGACGTTGATCTGGATTTAGCTGGCACAGCCTATGTCAATTACATCGAGGCAGCGGTTGGACGAATCACAATCGATAGCAATGATGCAATTGTCGAGGAGACAGTCGATAGCGCGATCGATTTCGTGTCGCTCGGACTGATCCTGAATGGAATTGACAATGTCGGCACGAGCACGAACTCAATTTCGGCGGCGACCTCCTATCTCGAAGGCTCATCCGAAGGAGGGTTTTATCTTCAGAACGACGGAGATTTGGAGATTGGTCAACTGGATGACCAAATGGATGGGATTGAATCCACTGGCCCACTGATGCTGTTCACCTCTGGTGCGATGTATGTTCGCGAAGATGTGGTGACCCACGGGTCGGTGCAGAGAATTGAAGCGGAAAATGACATTGAGATTGGAGCGAGAATCAAGTCCGGCGGCGGTGAAATCAACATCCTCGCTGATCGCAATGTCATGTTTACCGCTGACGGCTTGGTTGATATCGAATCTGGATCAGAAGCCGTTCTTGTGCAGGCGGCAAGCGACGGCGGCGCAACCGGCGCGATTGAAATGGATTCGGGCAGCACAATCACGGGTGATGATGGCTTGGTTGGGTTGCGAGCTTATGAGAACATCACACTCGCTTCGATAAGTGCGGGTAATAGTGTTCGGATTGAATCGACTTTTGGCACAGTTCTAGCAAATGAGGATAACACGGACGGCGTGGTAGAAATTACAACGCCCGATCTGTTGATCCTTTCACAGGGCGTTGGGACGACTGATCGCCCGGTCGCTACCACAGTACAACAACTCGAAGTCAACGCCGGGACAGGCGGCATCTACCTAAGCGAAACCGATGCCATCTATTTGGGCGGAATTGAGAATTCGACTTTACCCGAAGCCGCAGAGCTTGACGCTCTGACCGCTAGCCAATCCATTGAGCTTAACGCTGGAGGCCACATTGAAGTGGTTGAATCAATCAGGAGCGATGATTCAATCAGCATCGTTAGCACTGACACAGGTGTAACCACGCCAGTGAGCAAAACGCTGCACAATGTTGCGACGGAAGTTTACACTGCGAACGATCTCTCAACGGAAGATGAGGATATCGTGTTTCTTGCATCCGTTTCGGTGCGGGGGGGAACGGATGTCACAATATTTGCCGGTGATGACATTCTTGTTGCGGAGTCTGCTTCGCTGATTGCCGGCGACCAACTTACGCTCGCGATTGACCATTCCGACCAAGACCAGGGGAAGGGAGCTAGAATTGATTTCCATGGTGCGTTAACCGCAAACAAAACGGTAATTTCCGGAAATCAGGACGCGGATACGTTCTTCTTCTCACCTGAATCGGTGAATGGACCTGTTAGCCTTTTGGGCGATCTGGAGGAGCACGCAGGCGGTGATGACATCTTCGAATTGGATGCCCTTCCAACGTTAGATAATCCTGAACTTTCGTTAATCATGCTCGACGGGTTGGGCGGGAGCGACCTTTACACGATTAATGTCACAGGAAATTCCGACTACCGGGTCAGCATTGAAGACAGTGGTCAGGTCGATGACGGAACCGACCGTTTAACGGTGAACGGCACCGACGATGATGACACGTTCCTCAGCCGAGCCAATTTCGTAAGCGTGATTCAGGATAGTGAATCGACTGCTTTTGAACGCATTGACTACGACTCAGCAATCAACGCTCGATTACGAATCAATGGCTTGGGTGGAGACGATACGTTTTACAGTGACGACAATGCGACCATCACCACAATGGATGGTGGAGAGGGCAAGGACACTTTTCAGTTCGGGCAAGTTTACGGGGCCGAGCGAACGTCACCGGACTACGTCGCGAGCGGCGACGAAATCGAAACGGTGCTCACGACTCTGGGCTACTTGAGCATCGGAATCAGCTATCCGACCACCGTCTATGGCGGTGAAGACAACGACGACTTCATCGTCTATAGCAACAAAGCGCTGCTCAAACTCTTCGGTGAAGCAGGGAATGACGAATTCGTGATTCGTGCTTTTGTCATTAATGACACGGACGAATTGAGCGGCACTGATACAGAGATCAATACCGGCGATGGTGACGATCACATTGAATACAACATCAATGCTCCAGTAAGCATCGATGGTGGACTCGGAACAGACACTGTAGTCGTGATTGGCACCGAAGTTGCGGATAGTTTTGTCATCACAGATGAGGGGATCTTTGGAGCTGGCTTGACGATCGAAATCGTGGATATCGAAAAGCTTGAAATCGACGCGATGGAAGGCGACGACCACTTTTTTGTACTCAGCACAAAGGCCGAGATTGTGACCACTCTCATTGGTGGTCTGGGCAGCGATACCATCGATGTAGCAGGCGATGTCACCGAGGAGATTGTTTCCTATTCAGTGGAAGGCAATAGCGGTGTGATCAATCACGCCGTCAGTAGCGACCTGCAAGATTCAGCTTACGATGGATTGTTCGCACCAGGGATCAGCCTCTTCGTTGCAAATGAGGACACCAACGCGTTCCTTGTCACTGAATCAGAAGGAAGTACAGAGATTGACGAGGACGCGCCAACGATCAGTGACAGCTACACCCTCAGTTCCGTGGTGAAAGCTGAGGAGCTGGCGGATGACATCTACGTGTATGTGACGGTCTCCGCAGCGTATTCAGCCTACAAAGATGTGGCTGATATCTACAACGATCTACCAACGGGCACGGCGAACCGAGCGGTGGAATTGTCGCTTGATGGAGTCACGTTCACACCGTCCCTTGTGCTCACCTTTGATTCTACGGCGACAAGCGGTGACCAAGCGTGGCAGACAGACCGTCAAATTTATGTTCGCCCGCTAGACGATAGCCAATGGGAAGGCGAGAAAAATGTAATTGTCAGTCACTCTGCTAAGGCGGAGTACCAGGACACAGGCGAAACCTACACTGGTCTTGATGGAATCAACATAAGCAATGTTGAAGTTCGGCTGATCGATAATGACCAACCTGAAATCATTCTGACCGAGACCGGTACAGGAACCGCAGTCACAGAGGGTAGTTACAGTGATCAATACGATATTTTCCTTTCCGCCCAACCTGGTGCGAATGAGGAGGTCACGGTTGCGATTGAATTTGCCTCTGATCAAATAGCATTGGGGGTGGAGGACACCGTGGCTCCGAGATTTTCCACGGAAGGTTCAACGGCCTATTTGATCTTTGACGCAGATAATTACCGAACACCGGTCACCATTGAGGTGGTCGCAAATGACGACACGGAGCCCGAAGACCGGATACAGAGAGTACTAACGCACTCAATTTTCGCTGGCACCGATGTCTATGTCGAAAACAGCAGCCTTGGGCAGTACCTTTGGGACGCCGAGTTAACAATCAATGTCAATGACAACGACAGTCCTGGAGTCATTGTTACCGAAAGCGATGGCCAGACAATCGTAACTGACACGCTGGTTGACACGTACGAACTCGAATTGACTCAGGCGCCTGCAGAAGGTGAGACAATCACAATCTCGATTCTCACCGACGGGCAAGTTACGGTGGCGGCTGGAGGCGATGACTCTTCCCGTTTGACGCAAAACGACGACGGTTCGGCAGAACTGACTTTTAATGCCGACAATTGGAATACACCCTTTGAATTGGCGTTGACTGCATCGGAAGCAGAGAGTGAGAACAATTCACAGCCGATCCAAAGCTTCTCTGCGCAGGAGCATGTATTGGACCAGATTCGGGGACCGCTCTATGTAGAAGGCAGCAAGATTGCCGCAAAGGACCGGACGATTTCCGCTCAGGTCATGCTGCCAGGCGAAATAGATGAAGAGCGTTTAATCGTTGAAATCGATGTCAATGAAGAAGAGCAAACGGACACGCTGAACATTTTCAACGACGGCAGCATCGAGGATACGCTTGACGGCATCAACCGGGCCGTTGCAACGGAGACCTATGGTGGGTTACTGGCACTATACGAGGCGGACAGTTTTGATGACGAAGATATGCCCGATGTTACTGAGTTTGGTAACGTGTCGGGTCTTGGCATGACCGAAGAGGGGCGTCTCGCACTTGACTTCGGAAGCAATGGTGAAACCGACGAAAGAATCTTCGATACGGGCGTGACCTATCACGGTT
>JBMYRF010000042.1:0-54523 GCA_049602075.1 Rubripirellula sp. | reverse complement strand
CTCCACACTGAACCCAGTCCCCAGTCCCCATTACCCATTACCCATTACCCATTACCCATTACCCATTACCCAGTACCCAGTATCCAGTATCCTGTACCCTGTAAGCTCCGAATGAAAATCGATCCACTTCGTATTCCCGATGTAAGACGCATCTCAACGGCGAAACATGGTGATAGCCGAGGGTTTTTCTCGGAAATCTATTCTGAGAAAGAGTTTCAGCTTGATGGATTGGATTGCAACTTTGTACAAGACAACTATTCATTTTCTGCGGATGCTGGAGTTCTCCGCGGATTGCATTTTCAAAAACCGCCACACGCCCAAGGAAAGCTGATCCGTGTCCTGAGTGGGAGTATTTTTGATGTTGCAGTCGACCTTCGGGTCGGATCTCCATGGTACGGTGAGCATGTCGTCGCCGAACTTTCGGCTAACAATTGGCAACAACTCTGGATTCCAATTGGCTTCGCACATGGCTACGTCACACGAGAACGAAATACCGCTGTCCTCTACAAAGTAACCGACTTTTATTATCCAGACTTGGAGGGCGGTCTGCGTTGGGATGATTCCCTGCTAAACATTGACTGGAATGTCGATACAAAGAAATTGACGATCAGCGAAAAAGATAAATACCTTCCTACGAGCCCCGATTTCAAAAGTCCATTCAGTTACTCAAGCCCATGAGTCATGAAACCAACGCTCTCGTGATAGGTTCGAGCGGCATGCTGGGTCGCGCGGTGGTGGAACAACTATCGCGGCGCGGCCTGCCTTTCACCAAGGTCGACCGCAAACAACTGGATCTTCTTGACCAGAATTCTCTTTCAAGCATTCCCACTAAATTTAGCCACGTCATCAATTGCGCCGGATACACCCAGGTGGATCAAGCCGAAGAAGAGGAAGGCATCGCCACTCGCATCAATGGTGATGCGATTTCCCAGCTAGCCAAGCGTTGCAATTCTATCGATGCGACCCTAGTCCATTTCAGCAGCGACTATGTCTTCAATGGATGCGAGAGAGCTCCATACCAAGTCAACCATCCACGCGATCCTATCAACGCATACGGTCGCAGCAAAGCAAAAGGTGAGGAGGCGTTGGAATCCTCCGATGCGAGATTCCTCTGCCTAAGAACCAGTTGGCTATATGCACCGTGGGGCAACAATTTCGTCCTTACCATGAAGCACTTGATGGCAGAGAGGTCGGTATTGAAAGTCGTCAATGATCAACATGGAATCCCAACCAGTTGCAATTCCCTTGCTCGCACGACACTCGATTTGCTGAGTGCAGAGGCGGCAGGTTTCCACCACGCAACGGATACCGGCGAGTGCAGCTGGTTTGATTTTGCCCGAGAAATTAAGCGGCAACTTGCATACGAGTGCACCATCGAGGCATGCAGATCTGCTGATTTCATTCGCACTGCAAAGCGCCCCTCGTATTCAGTATTAGACACCACTGAAACCACGGAGCTCGTGGGAACACCACGATGCTGGCAAGAGAATCTTCGTGAAGTACTGACCCGCGTCTCACCAACCTTAAAGTCGTCGTAACACAGGCTTCTTTACGACGGCCACGAATCGAAACACAACCCACCAAACCGATCCAGTCGAGGCTGCCAAGACCACTCGGCGAACTACATTCCAAAACAATCGCTGACACAACCCTGCACAAAGCAACGCAAGTGGCTAATCTTTGCGGATGACTTTCCGTTCCGTCAGCACCTCCCCGGCCCAAACAACTCATTACCCTGGACCTTCCGATGCGTCTGCTTGTTGTCGTCCCGCACTATTTTAGACGCAGTGAAGAGGCAAAAGCGACATCCGATTTAGAGCACCGTCATGGGTCAACCTCGGGACAAGTCGCGGCTAGAACCCACTCGTTGCGGCGATGCATTCACTCACTGCACCAGACACTAGGCACCTCGCAAGCGATTATTCGCCATGTTGATCGACGTGTCGAACCAGCCAATGAGGCGTATCGCCATGAACTCCACATAGTGGTCGTTACAACCGGTGACTCTCACCTCATTGAACAAGCCAACCTCGCCAACAATTTAATCCATCAATTTTCTGTTGAGGAGAATCCTCAGCACCTAGGCTTTCTAGCCCAACGAGTCTTGCGAGACCGCTGGGGAAATTACGATTACTACTGCTACATGGAAGATGACTTGGCAATCGATGATCCTTGGTTCTTCGAAAAACTTCGCTGGTTCAACTCTTATGTAGGTGATGAGAAGGTCCTGCTGCCTCAACGATTTGAGCGTTCGGCGGACCATCCGTATAAGAAGGTTTATCTCGATGGTGAGTTGGCGAAGCGCGTAACAGAACATTTCCAAAACATTGATGAGTTACCGGAACTCAAAAGTGAAGTCATGGGAAATCCCGTCCGTTTCACACGCCCAACGAATCCCCATTCAGGCTGTTTCTTTCTGAATTCCAATCAGATGCAACACTGGATCGCGCAGCCTCATTTTGAGCCGATCGACACCAGCTTTATCGGTCCTCTCGAAAGTGCCGCCACGCTCGGAGTGATGAAGACATTCGATATCTATAAACCGGCGAGAGAGAATGCATCGTTTTTCGAAATTGAGCACGCCGACCGCCGCTTCATCTCATTGATTCGCTTTGGAGACCAATGAATGCGAGCAGTGTACGCAGTATCTTAGGATCGGAGCGGTGTATTCTGTCAGGATGCTGTTTTTTTAGCTTTCCGTTCTGCTTCATCCAGCATCTTTAAAAAGTCGTCATTCTGTTGCAACGGCGCGAAATCGAGATCCGTACTGCGAAGTGATTCGAAGTCTTGAAAGCCATTGTCGATTAGATCGCTGGTTAAAGAGATTGCTTTCTCAATTGCTTCATTTTTTTCGGTTTCATCGTTTGCGTACTGGCTGATGAACGCATAGCCAACCGCCGCATATCCGCAATTCATGATTTGCGATCGGTCACTTGCCAATTCAGCGGCGATCGCTTCGGCAGATTCCACCTTTCCTGCGCGAGCGAGGATTTTCAGCAACATGCCTTTCGTATTCACGTTTTCCGATTTCAGCAGCAATTCACGCTGGAGCTCCTCTGCACGCGAATACTGAGCGGATGGATCCTGTTTGATTATCTGTCGCGCGACACCCAACCAATAATAGGCATCAATCGCTTGGGAACGGACGCGTTGATCGTCACTTCGACCAAGCAACTTTTCAAACGTCGATGTTGCCTGATCCAACAATTCAATGGATTGCGGGGCGCGGTTGATTGACAAGTATTGGCGAGCGAGCGTCTTTTGATCTTTCGCCGCATTGTGCATATTTGGCAGATTCGCATTGCGTTCTGCAAACTGCAGTTGGATTTTCAATGCTTCACTGCTTGCTTGCAGCATCTCTTCCGTTTTGCCCGCATTTTCGTAAACAGTGCTGAGGACCGAAAGTGCCCCTCCAAGTTCTGCCAACGCTTCGCCGCTACTCGGATTTTGAGCGGCGTAAGCACGCCGCGCGTCGACATTGAGAATCCCATACGCAAGCGATTGATCAGGCTTACCTAACAATTGATAGACGCTCGATAGTTTGCCATAGACCTCAGCCATACTGGCTTGCTTCAGTTCCTCGCTGAAATTCTCCTTATCAGCAAAGTACGCTGCCCGTTTCTTTTCAACATCCAAGTAGCGGCTTTCAGCATTCTTCAAGTCGCCAAGATTGCGATAGGTATCACCAAGAGCCAAGGCAATATTCATCTCACTGTTTGCAGCGTTCGAGAGCTTGCCATCTTTGTTGAGGGCAATCAGTTGCCCTTCCGCCAACAAGAGCTTTTCTAACGCCTGCTCATAAGCACCGGCGTAGAGATAAATCTTCCCTAGCTGCAATGCCCCCGATGCTGCCAAGGTGCTGCCTACATCGTTGGCATACCGCTTCGTATGAATCTCCTCGACGCCCCCGAGAATCGTATTTATCATGCTTTCTCTTAGCGGCAACAACTCAGGCTTGTCCTGAAAAAAATCCTTTGTCTCATAGAGGATTAGCCGACTAGTATCGAGCGCCAATTCTGCCTGGTCCTCCGCGATCTCGGCGTTCTTCGCCGCGACTTTGGCACTCGCCTCAGCTTGTCCTCGGGCTGCTGCTTCCGCGTTCTTCTTTTGGTTGATAATGACGGACGCAATCGTCCCTCCCAAGCACAGGCAGATCATCAGGCTTGCCGCAATCCCCGAGAGGACGGCAACGCGAGGATTCCGGCGACACCACTTCCCCAACCGCTCAAACTTCGTAATCGGCCGGGCGATGATCGGATCACCATCAAGATAACGCTGAAGCTCATCAGCGAATTCGCCTGCCGTTGAGTATCGTTTTTCGATCTCCTTCTCTAACGCCTTGAGGCAAATTGTTTCAAGATCCTTGTCGATCCCCAACTGCATAGTGGAGGGAGGGACGGGATCGGTCGTGAGCATCGCCTGCACGGTTTCAAGAGGGCTCGGGCCTTTGTGGGGTGCACGCCCGGTCAACAAAAAGTAAAGCACGGCCCCCAGCGCATAAACGTCCGTGTGAGTTCCAATACGCTCCATTCCTCGAGCTTGCTCGGGTGCCATATAACCTGGAGTTCCCAAGATTACACCAGCTCGCGTCAGGTCATCGCCCTCTTCGTCATCGAGTCGCTTTGCTAACCCGAAGTCAGCAACCTTGGGGGTGCCGTCACTGGCGATCAGAATGTTCGGTGGCTTCAAGTCGCGGTGCAGAATGCCGCGCTGGTGCGAATAATCGATCGCGCGGGCCACCGGCAATAAAATCTCAGCGGCAGCACGCGGTGACATCGTAGTTTGGTCGACGAGTTCCGAAAGGGATTCGCCATCGACAAATTCGAGCGAAAAGAATGGTGCACCGCGATGTTCACCAACTTCGTAGATCGAAACGATATTGGGATGGCTCAGACTTGCAGCTGCCTCGGCTTCAATACGGAAGCGGGCAATTTGTGTCTCATTGGCATTGGCACCGATCAAGATCATTTTGATCGCAACCATCCGAGACAGCGGGACATGATAGGCCTTATAAACGACTCCCATCCCCCCTTTCCCCAGGATGCTGATGACTTGGTAGTCATCCGGTGCGTCCTCCAACGCATCAATCACTCCTGGTTCACGGTCCTCCGCATTCTTATCTCGCACCGTGTCCGAGGCTTCGGATTCCATCGTCTGTTCGATGCCGGCATCTGCACGACTTCCCCCCAGCGAAACCCGCGGCGTTCGCTTTCCGGGCGAACCGCCAGCGACCTTGGACGAATCACCCAATGAAATCTTCGGGGAGGAGCTTGCGGCGTTTTCAGCTGACACCGATAGGTCCATCGTTGCCCCGTCTACCGAATCACTCGCGAATGTGTCCTCCAGGCCACCCATGGAGGGTGCATCGATCGTGTTCTCAATTGTGCTCGCTTTTTCAGCCTGCAGATCCTGGGTTTCCATCGCAGACGAAGCTTTGCAATCCAAATTTGATGAATCAATTTCTTCGGTCTGGTCTAACTGAGGCCCAAGCTGCGCCAAACGCAGCTTGAGAGATTCGTCGAATTGCTTGACTAAATCGAGCAGTATCTCTTCTGAAACAGGAGTCTGACCCTCTGGCGTCTCACGGAGAATTTCTCGCACCTGCATCGAGATCCGTTTGACGACATCATTGACAACTAAATCACCAGAATTCGAATCAGACATTTACCGACCTTCCTGAAATTGAAGTTCAACAGCGATTATCGAACCATTCCATGAACAGATTCTACCGGGCTTCGTGAGTCGTTGACTAAGGATCATTTTTTCCCAATCGAGCGATAAACAGACTTCGCCATCTTCCGCAATTTTGCTTCATCTTCATCGATTTTTCCGTCACCATCGCGGTCATAGATGGAAGTAAATCCTGTTTCATCATCCGCTTGATCCGTCAGGCTATTGGTCGCCAACAATATTTGCATCACCGTCATCTCGGTTTCATCGGCGACACCAAAAGCCTCTCCATTGCAGTCAACATCAACAACTCGGACCCCTAAGCCAGTTTCACTCACGTCAAACTTGTACTTCTCACCGAGGTCGCCTCCCAAATTACGGTTGGTGAAGTAGACGTTGAACGCGGTTGCCATAAACCTGGCATCTAATTTCCCCGATCCTTTGGATTTCTTTGACTTGTGGTAGAAGAAATGCTTTCGATAAAACTTGACCAGTTGCTTGTCGGATTTCCCTTCCAGCGAGTCACCAAAAATATTGTTGAAGTTTATCGTCAACCACTTTGCCAAATCTTCGCCTCCGGCTTTCATCAGAGAACGTCCCCGCTTTCCTTGCCAGAATCCAATGGAGGCTGTTTCGCCATCCTCAACGTCGCCGCCAATCTCAGCAAACAGATAATCATGTGCATCGGTGGCCTGGAGTTGCACTTGCATGGTGTCATTGGCCACCAGGCTACCGCCTAACGATCCCAGCGTTTCGCTACCATCGGTGATACCGGTTGGTTGCTGTTGGACGATTCGATATTCGCCTGGATCAAGATCTTCGAATAGGTAAAAGCCGCCATCACTCGTCAACGCGGTGACTGCGTCACCATGGGCGTCCAGAACCGGTTGCCCGGCCGCATCCTGCAATTCAATGGTTACAAAATCGATCCCAGGTTCGTTGGCTTGCATTTCACCATCCTCGTCAATGTCGACGAAGACAATTCCATCAAGGCTTGGCAGGTTGACAACATTGACGGTGACAGTCGAATCATCGGTTGCGCCGTCTTTGTCCGTTGCCCGCACCAACAACGAGAATGATTGCGTCTGCTCGAAATCGACCAACTCAGGATTCACAACCGTGATCACGCCACTGTCCGGATCGACGGCAAACGGATCTTCCTCCGTAAAGCCTACAATACTGAAATGGATCGCATCGTCTCCGGGATCTGAGACCACGACGGTGCCGACCGCATCACCAACAGTTGGATTTTCCATCAGACTGACAATCAGGTCATCTGCAACTGGCGCGGCGTTGTCAACCGTCACCGTCCGATTGCTGGATGTCATACCGCCATCATCATCAGTGACGGTCAGAAAAATTTGATAGACCGCATTGTCGTCCGGCGTGAAGTCCCAGGTGGCGCCCGTACCCGTTGCAAATTCTACAGCTGCCGCATCTGGATCGGTTGTTTTGGTCACCCGCCAACCAAAGACGAGTCCCGCCTGGTCGGCAGCAACATCGGTGGCAACTCCGGTGACTTCGATCTTGGTTCCTTCCACCAGGGGATTGGAATCGGCGATCCTGATCTCACTGATGACGGGCGCGACATTTTCAACGTTGATCTCAGCGATTGCTTCATTCGATGCGTCCGAACCATCAGTAACTTTCAACGCCACTTTCCAGGGCGCCTGCAATGGCCCATCAAGTCCGGCGGCGCTGAAGGACGGCTTGATTCCGACCTCGTCACCGCGTCCCGCATTCAATCCCGTTTCGCCAAAGATGTTGTCGCCATCCAGGTCCCATTCGAAAGTCAAATCTTCTGTGTTTGTCTGTTCATCAGTACTCAAACTGGCATCCAGTTCAACAGAACTGCCTTCGCCCACAGTATAGGGACCACCAGCCTTTGCCACCGGTGGCGTATTCAATCCCTCGATCGTCACAACGAATGTATCGGTCGTGGAACCACCATTATCATCCATGACTTTCACACTGACGGTGTAATCCCCATCACGGTTGTAGTCATGATCCAACACAAAGGATCGATTACTTGCATCGACGGTCAATTCGGATTCACCGGAGCCATCGCCGTAGTTTACGACAGCCGTAAATTGATCGTCCCCTGGATCCTGGAAAAAGACTGGACCTCGCTTGAGCGTTGCCAATCCAGCGACCGGTGATGAATCATCCCCTAACGTTTCATCATTGCCGAGTTCAAATGCAGGTCCAACATTTTTCACTTCAATGAAGAGAGGCGAAGTCGCCCGCGCACCACTCAAATCCGTCGCAACCACTTGTACGTCAACGTTTGCATCATCGCTGGTCACCCACACAATCGTCCCGTCTTGTGGATCAATTGAAAGGCCAACAATCTCATTTGGCGAACCATCGACCGCTTCTAGTGAATAGGTCACGGTATCCAAAGCGTCGTCCGTGGCGTTGGCGACCAAGTTTAATGTTTCGCCCTCGTCAACAGTCACAGCAGAAACAACACTGAGAGTCGGCACCTTATTGAGCACTTCCTCAAACAGACCGGCAGGTCCTTGGAAAGTATCATCAGTTCCATCGCTTGCGACCACAAGCGTTTTTCCACTCGATCGCCTGATCGTATCGGCGCCATCACCCGGAATAATCACATCAGCTGAAGCTTCACTGGAGATTTGCGAATCAAATCGATAGATCAGCAATTCGTAATCTCCCGTGTCCGTATCGTCACAGCGGATGTCGTCTCCGGTCACGCTATTGCAAAAAGCGGCAGCGTCGAAATCAGGAACATAGGCCGGAAATTCTTCGATGCCAAAGTTAAATGTGTCCACCTCGACGTAGTAGGTACCCGCCTCTGGAAACTGAACATCAATCAGAATTGAGTCGGTCGGTTCAAAGCCGTCATCATTGAATGCCCCAAAGGGGCTACCGTAATAATCGACTTTATTTCCGAGGGCATCGTAAACACGCAGCAGCGAATCAATCTGGTTGGGAATGCGTGTTCGCAGGCTGACAGAGTAGACTTCGAAGGTGATGACGTCATCCTTCGCTACGGTGAAGGAATAGAGATCGTTTTCGCTTTTTCCATTAACCGCTTTGATGGATCCAGTCACGTTAACTGCGGACGCACCGTAATGCCCCGTCGCAAGATTGGCGTTCGTATTTGGTACCGACAACGGCTGCAGGTCGCCCAAAGCTTGCACCGGGTGTGCCACACCGTTGACTGTCAATGAATCCGTTTTCTGCGCGTCAGAGCTTTCGCTGACCGTAAAACCAGTTTCAAAGAAGGCAAGCTTCAGCGCTTCTCGTGGACCGAAGTAAGGGTTTTGCAGAGCATCGTTGATGGTTGTTCTTACCGACGCGGGAGAAGCCAACAGATGATTGGCCGTTTCATCCGCTGTCGCCGGCAAGAAGCCTTCATAGCTCGGCGCGAACGCAGCGGCTCCCAAGCCGGAGAAGACTCCCTCACCGGGATTGCCAAACGCATCATGATGTCTCAAACCGTAAGTGTGCCCCAATTCGTGCGCCGCAATCGTGGAAGAGAGCGCGACAAAGTTCTCCGGTGTACCTGGAAGTTGGTTTGGCCGATCACCCAGGAATTCATTCACATCCACCTGAACACTGCCACCACGTGTCACGTCACGCCACCCAATGCGATCTGCCACACCGCCGGAGAAGGAAATTCCGTTGACGGTCGGTGGACTATTGAAGTAGATCGTGATGAAAGCTTCGTCGACCGGTTTTTCAAGCGAGATCTCGACGTCGAACTGCGAAAAATCTTCCTGCATTCTTTGTTGAATGCCAGCGATTTCATCCGCTGTGTAAACGTGATCCCCAGGATCGGTCTGCGAATCAAAATCCAAGTAGACGAATTTTGTACGTGCTGCTGAGAGATCGTCATTCCCACCGCCACCAACTAACGTGTCAGCACCCGCTCCACCAACCAAGCGACTATCTCTGGTGTTACCAATCAGAACATCGGAATAGGTCGTTCCAATCACGTTTTCCAAAGCGGTGTCCGACGAAAATTTCAAGTCAAGATTTTCAGAAACCGTTTGGCGTGTTGCTAATCGAAGATCAACGGTGACACCTGTTTCCAATCCGTAGAAATCAAGCGTATCAGCCGATTCGTCCGCAAGCTCGTCGATTTCATCCAAACCCAGGCTTTCATTCACTGTCCCTGCGTACAGATAGGTATCATCGCCACCGCCACCGACCAGTGAATCGTCACCCTGCCCCCCCTCTAAGGTGTCGTTCCCTGAACCTCCCAGCAATGTGTCATTGCCTCCGTTACCAACCAATCCGCTGTTGCCTTGGAAACCAGTCGCGTCCAAACGATTCGGGCCATCTCCGCCAATCAACGCGACCTCAGCAACGTCGGTGAGGGTTGCCACCACTACACCATCTTTCGAAATGGTGGCGAGGTTGTTCGATGCGTCTGTCGCCGCGGTTATGACATCGGCATCGGATTCAAAGAGGACGATGTCCATCGCAGTGGTTCCGGCAACCGCCGAGTCGCCGTAAACCTTCATATCCGACGCTTGCTCGCTGACAATGATCAGATCGTCTCCTGATCCGCCGAAGACAGAATCTCGGAGTCCACCGCCACCACCAAGCGTGTCATTCCCGTCTCCGCCAGAGATTGAATCATCATTGCCTAGCCCTCCAAAAACGGAATCGTCACCATTGCCACCCAACAGACTCACCTCACCACCAAGGGTGGCACGCAGACTGTCGTCGCCGTCGCCACCAAAGACAGTATCGCGACTCCCTTCGCTGATGATCGTGTCGTCTCCTAATCCGCCGCCAATCGACGCATTACCTCCGTTGCCACCGAAGATTGAATCATTGCCATCTCCACCATTGACGGTGTCATTTTTCCCCTGCCCGGTGATGCTGTCGTTACCTCCACCACCAAAGATCGAATCCTGATCGCCTGGCCCCGACACAATCGTGTCATTACCATCACCACCATCAATGGACTCGCTGCCACTCAATCCGCCGGAGATGGAATCATCGCCGGCCCCGGCTTCGATGAGGTCAACACCATTTCCGGCTTGAATACTGTCATTCCCCGGACCGCCAAAAATCGTGCCTCGAGGAACCGACAACGTCGATGTCCCAACGGCCACGATTAGGTCGTCACCTTCGCCGCCGTCAACTAAATCGCGGGTGCCTGTTCCGAAGATGGTGTCGTGGCCCGAACCTCCACGGAGCGTATCACTATCAACGCTACTCCCCTCAATCAGGTCATCGCCGGCACCACCAAAGACGGAATCACCGCCGCCACCAATTCCCTTAATGGTGTCGTCTCCAGCGCCGCCATCGATTGAATCATTGCCTGCGGGCCCACCAAAGATACTGTCGTTGCCATCGCCGCCAAGAATGCTGTCACCGCCACCACTTCCATCTGCAACGGGCCTGCCACCACCGACAATCGTATCGTTACCGCTTCCACCGACGAGCGAGTCGTTAAGACCAGGCCCGCCAAAGATGGAATCATCTCCCGCACCCCCGTCGATCACCTCATTCCCGCCGTCACCGCCCACGATGGAATCATTCCCGTCACCGGCGTTAACCGTATCTCCCTTGCCACCGCTAACGATGCTGTCGTTACCCGGCCCACCAAAAATTGAATCCGAATCGCCGGCAGTGCTGGTGATGGTGTCGTCGCCCGCGCCACCTTGCAATGAGGTCGCCCCCTTCGCCCCCCCGACAATCGCGTCATCCCCGTCGCCACCGTCGACGACTTCATTGCCACCGGAAGAGATAATCGAATCGTTCCCTGGCCCACCGAAAATACTGTCTTTGCTGCCACCCGAGGCAATCGTGTCGTCACCGTTTCCGCCCGTGACCGATTGCTCGCCGCCGGAGCCAAGTGTGATGGAATCATCACCTTCACCTCCATCAACCGTACCCGCCCCGGCACCACCGACCGCCTGAATAATATCGTTACCCGGGCCACCGAAAATCGTATCCTTGCCGCCGGCACCGGCACTGATCGTGTCGTCACCAAGACCACCAACGATTGATTCGCTTCCTAGACCACCGAAGATCGAATCGTTACCGTCACCACCATCGACTGAATCACCCGCCATTCCGACTGAAATGTAGTCGTCTCCGTAACCGCCGAAGATTGAATCAGCTGCCCCGTCGACTGCGGTGGAACCGAGAATTGTGTCATTTCCGGAACCTCCATCGAGCGACTCATTTCCCTCGCTATTCCCGACAATGCGGTCATCGCCGTCGCCACCGCTGACAGTATCACCGCTTCCGCCGGCGACAATGCTGTCGTTGCCGGGGCCTCCGAAAAGCGAATCGTTGCCGTCTCCACCAACCAAACTATCATCGCCGGACCCACCATCGATCGACTCTCTCCCCGCCCCCCCGCTTACGATCGAGTCATTCCCGCTCCCACCAAACAGGCTGTCACCGATTCCACCACCACTGGTAATCGTGTCATGGCCGTCGCCACCGACGACCGAGTCGTTATCGCCGACACCACTGGTGATCAAATCATCGCCGGTGCCGCCGTCGATTGAATCGTTACCGCCCGGACCACCAAAGATACTGTCCGATCCGTCTCCGCCCAGCACAGTATCGAAACCGCCACTGGTAACAATTCTGTCGTCACCGCCGCCACCAAACAATTGATTGGAAGCATCGCTGCTGACCAAAAAGTCTTTGAAATCCGAACCGATGACGTTTTCAAATGTTCCTTCCAGCGCGATGCTGCCAGTCGAGTGAACCGTTTGTGGAACCCCGTTATCGATCCGCAAGTCCAGTGTGATTCCATCAACCTCCCCAGACCCTTGGGAGACACCACTAAAGTTCAGCGTGTCAGTTCCACCACCATCCTTGATTACTTTGTCGCTGAAACTCCTGAAGAATAGAACATCATCCCCGGTCCCAGAATCGATTGTGTCATCCCCACTAACACTGACGATGGAATCACTACCGTCCCCAGTGACAATTGAATCGTGGCCACCTCCGGTGATCACAACATCATCCCCGGACCCAGATAAAAACGTGTCATCTCCTTCACCAAGATCAGTTTCGACATTGGTGCTCGATTGCACATCAACCGAATCAGAACCGCCCCCTGTCGCAAGTAGGATCCGATCGAATTGCCTCGCCACAGTCGTCGACTTACTCACGCCTCCGGTCGTCTCGGATAGCACGACCCCGTCCGGCGTCTCGGTGATCTGCACGCTGTTATCATTCTCATCAAGCACAAAGTACTCGACGGTGCTCGTGCCCTCGCCGCCATCGTCATCGACCGTTCGAATAGAAACATTCAAACTTCCCGTTGGCTTGGGGAAGGTAATCGATGGTATCGCTTGCCCTCCGGACACCGTTCCGGTGGCGTACAACGCTCCATCGATGACCCACTCATATGACTGCGTGTCGAGAATCCCGAGATCAAGCAAATCTGCGCGGAGTGTAACATCCGTTCCATCGTCACCCTCGTGCCGAATCGCGACTTCGGGAGCATAATTGGGCACCTCCACCGGAATCACAATCCTACCGGTATCGATCCCGTCAAACACAGAGATGGTAACGAAGTAGCGATCGTCTCCGCCGTCTGGATCATCCAGATAAACGTGCTGCACATCTGCAAAAGTTCGTACTGATTGTTCGACCACGATCGTTGTCACCGTCTCGTCGCCAAAGTCGAACGTAATCTGATGCTGATCAGACAAACCGGCATCAGAAAAGATTCCAGCGAACGACAAAACGACTCCCTCGGAGACCGCGATTCCAGCAGAGGACAAACGGATATCCTCTGCAAAGATGACAGGGGCCGCATTCGCAACGGGCAACATCGCCAAGACAGTGGTCGAAGCATTTCCATCATCAGTAACGGTCAGGCTAACGTCATAGTTTCCGTCATCCACGGGAACAAAATCGAGGTAAGAATCAGTTCCTGTGAACAACGAGGTTTCATCCTGACTGACTTCCCATAAAAACGTCAGGGCATCACCACCCGGATCGAATGCTGTCAAGTTCAATCGGACTTCATCTCCCTCAACAACATTTTCTGGCAACACGATCGTTGCCGTTGGAGCGATGTTCAGCACTTCTGCGAATACGTGACCTTCACTGATTCCACCGTCATCGTCACTCAGGGCAACCTGAATCTCGAAATCACCATCGTCGGCATATCGATGCGGAACTTCGAAAACCCGATCTCCCTCCGAAATGCCGACAACCTCCAGCGGACTGCCGTCTCCCCAGTCAATAACCGCGACGTGCTGATCATTGATACCAGGATCGGTGAATTCAACTCGGAGTGTCGTTTCCTCGCCTTCACCAATTGAATCATCCGTCAATTCCAACAGGCTAAATGATGGCGCGACATTGTTTACAGTCACAAAGACGGATGCACTTCCGGCAGAGACCGCGTCTGTCGCGGTGACAACAATTTCATATACATCAGATTCACTTTGCGTCGGATCATCATCCACAAACTGGTGCGAACCAACGAAGCCGACGGTATCAACATCAAGCTCCTCGTTACCATCCACCGTCGTGTCGCCCCAACTGATCGTGACAGCGGGAACCCCCCCAATCAAATTCGCAAACTTTCCGGTAAGAAAAATTTCTTGACCTTCATCAATCTCGCTAACTTGCTCACCATAAGTGGCTTCTTCAGACCCAGGATCGACGAGCGTTGTAAGCAACGTACTCTCATCTAGGACCGCCGTTCCATCAAGCAGCGACTCCACCGACAATGAAAACTCCGAGGTGCTTCCATTGACCGCGGTAGCAGTCACCGAAACAAATTCACCATCGATCGTGTAGCCCAGGTCCTCGACCAAGAAATTCGCCGCTCCACTTTCGTCAGTCGTAACGCTGCTGGATCCGAGGTAGCGTTTTCCTTCACCGTACCCGCTCGGATCGGGCTCCTCGCTAGCGTAAAAATCGAGTTCAAAATCGCCTGTAGAACTTTGCAAGACACCGCTGACGGTGGTGGAACTTCCAGCGACTGCCGTGGAGAGCAACGGGTAGTTTTGAATGCCATCTTCTTCGGCCGAGTCATTAGGAGTGACCATCGATTCACCACCAAACCCAATATCAATGCCCAGCCCAAGGTTGCTGTGGACACTGTTACCACGGACGACAGTGCTGGCTTGCGGATCACTGACACGTAATCCGATTTGATTGAACGCGAGTACGTTTCCTTGACCTTCTTCAACACCACCGACAACCATATCGCTGCGGGAATCAACTCCAAACCCAACATTGCCGAGACCACCCAAACCGGCTTGATTCGTTCCAATCCAATTCGATTGGATCGTCACTGTGGCGTCATTGGCGAGCGTGCCAACCACGACGCCGTCCTCATTCGCAGCGATGACGTTTCCACCGGATGTGCCCCCAATGAGATTGGCCCCAGCACCATTAGTGACCCGCACTCCAGCGCCAAGATTCCCAAGTGCAACCGTGCCGCTTAACTCGGTGCCGACCGAGTTGGATCGCAACATATTTTGCTGGGTACCTTCACCTCCAATATAAATTCCGTCTGACAAATTACCCGAAACGACATTTCGAAACGCAACTGGATTTACGCTACCGAGCGGCGCACCGATTATGTTGCCGGATGAACCCGAAACGATTTCGATTCCACTCCCTTCATTTGGCAGCGCGGCACCACCTGTGGTATCCGTACCAACCAAGTTGCCGGCGACATGGTTTAGATCTGAACCGCCTGTGATCAAAATACCGGCCAGTAAATTCCCAGAAATAACATTGCGTTCAACTCCGTCTTGAACGCCGTTACCATCGGTACCAATACGATTGGAGAGGGAACCCCCGCTCAGTGAAATGCCATAGCCATTACTCGCGGGATTCACACCCGATGCGTCGGTGCCGATCAGGTTTCCCGCAACAGTATTCGACGTAGCTTCATCGAGCAAGACACCCGCGTCGGTGAAACCACCAACAACGTTGGCCTCTGCCTGATCCCCTTGACCATCACTATTGGTGCCAATCAGGTTGTTGCGAGCACCGCCAGACAGCACGACACCGTACTTTCCATCGGTTAAGACCAAAGTCCCGTCCGCAGCCAGACCCAAATAGTTACCCGCCACCACATTGTCTGAGACATTCTCGCCACTCAGCTCGACCGCGGCTCCAACTCCTTCAAGATGCCATCCGGAGATAACATTCCGTTCGGCCGTATCGGAAATCCCATTGCCGTCCGTTCCAATCAAGTTAGCTTGGGACTCACCGACCAGAAGGATGCCGGTACCTTGATAACCAAGCTGCTGTTGACCAGACGAATCGGTACCAATCAAATTACCGGAGATTCGACTGGCGCTACTGCTGCCGGCCAACACGATTCCAGCAACCGCATTACCAGAGATGATATTTCCTTCAACAAGATCATCTGTTCCGTCGCCGTCGGTTCCAATGATGGTGTTGGACGTGCTGTCGATCCAGATCCCTACGATATTGGGCACTTCGATCAAGGGATCTTTACCGAATCCAATTTGATTCGATGCGATCCAATTGTCTGGACCTGCATTGACGAGGCGAATCCCATCGCTATTTCCGGCGATGATATTGCGTTGGCTCTGATCGCCCCCAATCTGATTCCTTTCAGACGTGGCGTTTAAAATCTCGATTCCAGAGTTTGCGTTACCAACAGACTTAATCCCTTGTGTATCGGTACCGATGTAATTACCCGCGATTAAGTTATCGCTGGCGTCAACCAAGCTAATCCCTGACAGCAAATTGCCGGAAATCACGTTACGTTGACTTGGATCGTCGCCACCGATTTGGTTGCCATCGGCATCGACAATGGCAATCCCATGCCCGTCGTTTGGTTGCGAATTCAGACCGCTGGAATCCAAACCGATACGATTCCCTTGGATCAAGGCATTCCCTATTCCAGCGACGAAAATACCATGACTAGCGTTTCCCGAAATGCGATTGCCGATAATGGTTGAAGTCGCATCAAGCGAATAGACGCCACTCCCATTTCCAACAATGACGTTGCCATGAATCGCGACATCATCCAAGGCGTTAACGTCGATCCCTTTCACGGTGTTACCTTCGATGATATTTCCGGCACCCGGCGTGGATCCGCCGATAACCGTTCCTCCGGCTCCATTATCGACCAACAAGCCAATTTCGCTGACGATCCCTTGATAACCGATCGCGTTGTTCTGAACGATATTCTGATCGGTGCCCGAACCAGATATTCGAAGTCCGATTTGCCCCTGACCGGTGACTCCTTCAACCGACGAACCGATCAGGTTGCCGGCCTGCACACTACCAATCTCGTTGCCTGATGCTCCAGCATCCACTCGGAAAAGGGGCGTCGCGTCGATCCCCAGTCCGTCAGTAAGATCGACCTTCAAGCCAATCGCGTTCCCTTCAAACACATTGGCGTCTGTCCCGGCCCCGGTAACTTGAACTCTGGTCAAATAATTGCGGTCACCGGAGTTTGGTCCACCAACTTGATTGTTCGATCCGCCAGCCTCGATCCGCAAAATGGATTCGGGAAACGCCGTGGTTCCGCTGGCATCAAATCCGACGTAGTTGCCGCGCAACTGGTTTGCGTTGCTCGTAACAATCAGATCCCCTGTCACCACGTTCCTTTCGGACGCTGAACTGCCTCCGAATACATGACCATCTCCACCACCAAGCTTGACATCGTCGTTGTACGCGGGTGTGGTAGTCAGAGCGAGATTGTCAAACGTGGTGAAATAGTGCGTGTATCGCAACTCAATCAGATTTTCAAACCCAACCAAGCTGACCGTCTCGCGGGCGAAAACAGGCGAAGTGGTATACGACTGAGTGACAGTCCCCCCTCCAGCGACCAGGCCAATGAACTGTAGGGTCTGCGGACCGATCGCAGAATTTGCCTCGGATACCTGCAGTGATTGCGCATCAAACGGTTGCCCATTATCTTGGGTCACTCGAATGCCGCCGGGAGTAGAAGTCGTCCCGGCCATCCCAAGACTAAAAGGACCGGTAAAGGTCTGCGTACCAGTAAAGTTGAACCCGGTTGCTCGGAGCGTAAAACCCTTCTCGTTGTAAACCGAACCGGCATTGGCGACCCCACCAAAACCGATCGTCGTCGACTCTGCGAAGTCGGCGTTCCCATTGGCATTGAGCCCGATGGTGTTGCCCGCCAAGATCACTCCCGAGGGGAGCGTCGCTGGCCCGCTTATATCCACGTTTCCAATCACCGTATTGTCTTCGATTCGGTGATCCGCTCCGCCGGTAACCGAAATCGCGTCGGCGAAATTGCTCAACACCTCCGTCCCGGAGACATCAAGCCCAACGTAGTTACCAACCACTGCATTAGCAAATCCCGATGCCACTTCGATCCCGTGACCACCATTCGCAGCGATCACATTTAATTCACCGGCAGTGACTCCACCAACCATGTTCTCAGATGATCCCGACTGAATCAAAATTCCGCCGAGTTGATTGGCGATCCCCGCATCGCCGGCAACGTTCGTGCCGATCAAGTTGCCACTGATCACGTTGTTATGTGAATCAATCAGATGGACCCCCCGCTCATTCGCGGAGATCACATTTTGATCAGCGACTGCGTTCCCCCCAACCGTCACCCCTTGGGAATCAACAAGGAGAACCCCCGCGCCGCTATTACCGCTCCCGACTGTTCCGGCGGCATTCGTTCCTAAATAATTACCGGCAACGGTGACGCCCGCCGTGTTCTCGATTCGAACCGCTGTTGAGAACCCGTGCAGCACAAGCCCGCGGATCGACGAATCGGCTGTTCCACTGACCAACTTCAACCCATCGTTAGTCGACAGCATCGAACTTCCGTCGAGCACGATAACCGGTTGGTCGATATAGGAAGGGTTCGAAGTACCATCAATCACGACGGTTTCACTGATAGCAGGCAGCACCGACTGCAGGGAAATCGTGTGGGGTGCGTTCCCTTGAATGTCAAACGCGATACGATCAGCGCCTTGTGATGCGTTGGCCGAAACGATCGCGTCTCGCAAACTCCCCTGCCCAGCATCGTTTGTGTTAGTCACCGCAAACGTATTCACCACGTCAATGGCAAGCAGGCGGCGTGATTCCATTGGCTCGAAAAGCAAGCGGCGACGTCTCAACGCTACCTCTTTCCTAACGCGTGCATTCCGACGAGACCCATTTGGTTGCTTTTTAACCATCGCAATATTTTCAGTAGTATTTTGCTGAGGTTCGCGGTTTCCGCACGGCTTAGAAAGTCAGCAACAACCAAACTGGGCGATTGCAAACTCAGGAAACCAGGCAATGAAATCCGGTATCCGGCGACGACGGCAACGGGTGCCAAATACCTGAATCCGCAGCAGTGTTGAGGCGATTTTGGAGGTAAACAAATCTCGTAGCAGCGTTTCACGACGACGGCAGTTCACCGCTGGTCGCCAACGCGGCAGCAAACGCTTCGAGAAGCGACGCCGAATATAGGCTTCCTGACCCCCCCCAACAAATGCGCTCTGCCCGCAAATCATTGCGGCCGGCCGCATTTCAGAAGAGCACAGTATCAGACTTCCGGTGATTGAGTTACAAAAACGAGCGTTTTTCTCAAATTCAACTCGGAAATGGCACAAAAATGGGCCGGTGGCAATTAACGCGTTAATTTGAAGTGCCAATCTCCGATTGGGGCGGCATCGATTATCCAATCCGAAGCATTGGCACCGCTCGCCAGCGTCGATACGTGAAATATTTCGGTTCCAAAACCCGCCTGGTTCCACTTAGTTGCACCCCGGCAATCAACTCCTTTCACACCGACGCACGAAGCATCGTCCAACGTCGAGACCGATCATGAACTACCTGCAACCATGATCAGCCAACGACAATTCCGCCACCCGCGAAGTGAATACCGAACGCAAACAACGGACCGGTTGCTACGAACGAGAGCCTCAGACAAGTCGGGGCGGCGGACGCAGATCCGCGTATGAAATGAGAGCGAACGTGCCAAATTCGAACCAATCCCGTCGACCAGAGAATGCCGCGCCTTCTGCTAGTTGCCTAATTCACTCGCCAACCCGGATTGTTGTTAGCGCATTGCTCACGACTTGACCGACTGATAAAGCTCAAGCATTTTTGGCAAACAAACATCTAAGCTGTAATTCTCTACGATGCGGGCACGTGCCTGAGTACCGAGATGCGCGTATTCGGCAGGGAAATCCAACACATGGGTTGCCTTCTGCACTGCCTGTTCAATCTCAAAGAAATCAAATCGTAGACCATTTCTACCGTGCTGGATCATTTCGCGCACCGGCGCTGTATCGGATCCCATTACGGTCGCCCCACAGGCTAACGCATTCATCAGTGACCACGACAACACAAAGGGCACGGTGAGATAAAAGTGCAGGTTCGAAATCGAAAACAAATTCACCAATTGTGCAGGTGGTATCCGGCCAAGAAACAATATTTTCTTTAAGTCATAATCATCTTGCGCGAGAACCCACTGCTTAAATGTCTTTCCGTCTGTAAATCGATGGTCGCCTCCATAAGCAACACGATCTTCACCCACAACGACAAACAAGACATCATCGCGTTGATCGCAGATTCGTTTCGCGATCTTCATGAAAATGTCGAAACCTCGAATAGCCTCCATCCCTCGACTTACATACGTGATGATTTTTTTGTCTGTCGGCAAATTCCATCCGGCAATCAGGCGATTGGGCTGCGAATCGGGTTTCCAAAATTGAGTGTCGATCCCGTCGAAAATCGTCGCCACCTTTGGATGATAGACTTCTGGTAACTGACGACGCTGGAACTCAGTTGGCGAGTAACCTCGGTCGCAATTCTGTAAATCCAACAGGAAGATCGCATTACGAGTTCTCGCCCGCAACAAATCGGGGGTTTCGTAAGCAGGCAGATCAGTTCGGAAGTCAAGATCAGAGTCTTTCGTATGATAGAAAAATTCGAAGTAATTGATGACCGGGCAATCATAAAGCTCACGAAGGTACAGCGTCGAAACGAAACCGCTGTGCCCGACAATCAAATCAGGCTGGATATCGGGCCGTGCTTGGAGCGCCTCGAGGAGTCCGTCTGAAGACCAGATCTGGTTCTCAAAGGATCTCGAGCAAAAGTGGGTCTTGTCGGTTGCGGAGCTGCGCGGATGGTACTGAATCCGCTCGAGCCCTTCCCACTGCGCAGGAGGTTTTTCAGACGCGAATGTACATCGAAACCCATGACGATCGATTAGGTGCCTGGCAATGTGACCAAACTGGGCCGGATAGTTTTTATGGACGAAGAGAATGTGCATGCTAATTGGCTTGGCTTCGTTGGTGACGCCGCCAACCTTGGTGAGAACTCACGAGCCGCTTTCGGTTAAAACACAGACCACCTAGAAAACGTGGCCTGCCATCACATTAAACAACAAAACACAGATCCAAACTCCTCAGGGCAGCGGGATTGTATAGCCAAATCAGCTGAAACGCATCGACACATACTGGCGAGGTTCCCTCTCCTACTTGCCTCCCATCGTCATCAGTGACTCACAGCCCTCACCGACAACCGAAATACCGCCCGGAGTCAGCCACCAACGATGGCACTGACGCGAGGCTTCAATCGCACAATCTTCGTGACCAGCGATGGTGAACGGCCTACTATTTCGGCTCTACTGCGGCGTTACAGAGGTTGCTACGGAGTTACAGATACTACTACGGAGTTGCAGGCCAACGCAATCTAGCCAGCACCCCGTCCATGCAAACGCTCACTACCAAAGCTCACTCCGATTCGCCCCCTTCGGACGGCTCACTGTCAATGATTTCCTGACTTCACTATCCTGACATGCCTTCACTAAATATTGCCACGCATTGACTTAATGTTTTGCTATGAATGAACAAGCGGAGATCCTGGAGCTTACCACCCGATTGCTTCAAGCCATCACAGTTGCCGACTGGGCGACCTACACCGAACTCTGCGCGACGGACTTAACAGCGATCGAGCCAGAGGCGAATGGTCATCTGATCGAAGGAATGGCATTCCACAAACACTACTTCGACATGGCAGGCCAATCTCCGTACGCCAACGTGACGACTACAATCAGCAGCCCACATATCCGAGTGATGGGGAATGTCGCCGTCATTGCTTATGTTCGAATGACACAACGCATCACCGACGGCATCAGCGTAACCTCCACAACCGAAGAGACGCGGATTTGGGAAAAAACGGCCGGAGTGTGGAAACACGTTCATTTCCATCGCTCTTGATCTTACGACATCCGTCTGGTCTCCATTGTTAACGGACTACCCATATCCAACACACCTTGCTCTGCACGCGATTCCTGCAACGGCGACCCTAGCAATCAGCCCGCGACACTAGGAGATGATCGTTCCGACGGATTTACTGGTGGTTTGTGCACATAAGAGTGAAGCTTCTCACATTCCCCACTCAACCGGGATGCCAGGCGGCAGTGAATTGCCGTTACATCGGTAACATCCGAAGACACCATTGTTTCACCAGAACCCAAACCACCTGACCGAGGGATCTCGTCACGTACAAACTCCTCGAATCAATGATATTGACAATGATTATTCTGAAGAGAAGAGAAGAGAAGAGAACCTGCGCACTCACGGTTGCCCGTTGTCAAGATACGGTTGCCCGTTATCAAGATGATGTCTCCAACTCGTGCTCCGTCGATCGCTAAGATTTCTCGACGAAACATAATCATCGATCCATATAATGGCAGTCGATTCTATCGCCGCTCTTATTATCTCGCTCAAACAATCCACAGGAAAAAACGTGAGTGCATTTTTCGTCGGCTCAAATTGCATCCGTCTGCTCGATGTTCTGCCAAAGCAATTACTGCTACTCGCGGTTTTGCTACTTACCTGGAATCCAGAGTCCAAGGCGCAGATCGCCGACACGATCTATCACAATGGAACGATCATTACTGTTAATGATGTCGCACCAAAAGCCGAGGCATTAGCGGTACTGGATGGCAAAATTCTCGCCGTTGGCAAAAAACAAACGGTGCTTCAAACCAGAGGAGATGCGACCAAGCTGATTGACCTGCAAGGCCGAACCATGCTGCCCGGTTTTGTGGACGCTCACGGACACGTGATGGGGGGCGGCTTGCAAGCGCTCTCAGCGAACCTGCTGGCGCCACCCGATGGTGAGGTCAAAGATATCGCCTCACTTCAGCAGACCCTGCGCGATTGGATCTCGGACAATCGTGAAGCAGTAGACAAGATTCAATTGGTGGTTGGCTTCGGTTATGACAACGCCCAACTCACGGAACTTCGACATCCTTTACGTGAGGAGCTCGATGCGGTTTCCGCTGAAATTCCAATCTTATTGGTTCACCAGTCAGGCCATCTGATTTCGGTCAACTCCAAGGCGTTAGAGGCTGGCGGAATCACGGCGAGCACACCGGATCCCCCGGGGGGAGTGATCCGGCGGCAAAATGACGGTCAAGAGCCAAATGGCGTCCTCGAAGAAACCGCCGCGTTTCCATTACTCGCAAAACTGATTGGGCGAGTCGGTGAGGAGGGAGCCACCATGTTCATTCGTGCTGGTGCGGATCTGTGGGCGAGATTCGGCTACACCACCGCTCAAGATGGCCGATCGATGCCAGGGATGATCCAGTCATTTAGAGAAGTTGCCACTAACGATGGCTTGAAAATCGATGTGGTTTCCTACCCCGACATTTTAGTCGCACGCCAAGAAATTAAGCAGGAAACCAGCTCGACCTATCAAAACCGCTTTCGTGTCGCCGGAGCCAAGCTAACCATTGATGGCTCGCCACAAGGCTTCACCGCTTGGCGTGACCGACCGTACTTCGATCCGGTGGGAGACTACCCACCTGGCTATCTTGGTTACCCCGCCGCGTCGGCCCAAGAAGTCGCTGATGCGATTGACTGGGCATTTGCGAATGACATTCAACTCCTTACCCATGCCAACGGCGAAGCGGCATCGGATCAGTTGATCGCATTCATCCGCGATGGCATCCGAAAGCATGGTGGGGGCGATCGCCGACCGGTACTGATCCATGGCCAATTTCTGCGTGAAGATCAGATCGATGCATTTAAAGACCTTGGCGTACTGCCATCCTTGTTTCCCATGCACACGTATTATTGGGGTGACTGGCATCGGGAACACACCGTCGGACCACGATTGGCCGATGACATTTCACCAACCGGCTGGTGCGTGAAACGTGGGATGAAATTTACCACCCACCATGATGCTCCGGTGGCCTTCCCTGACTCAATGCGTGTCTTGGACGCCACCGTGACGCGACGATCACGCTCGGGAGACATCATTGGCCCGGAGCATCGTGTCGATGTGATGACGGCGATCAAGGCGATGACCATCTGGCCAGCGTGGCAACACTTTGAAGAAAAGACAAAGGGTTCTATCGAAGTTGGAAAGCTCGCTGATCTCGTGATTTTGGACCAAGACCCGACGCGTATTGACCTCGATCAGCTCGATCAAATCCAAATACTTGAAACGATCAAGGAAGGGGTCACGGTCTATGCATTGAAGAATCGAAGCCAAGCAAAAACTCACCAAATCCAACAGCAGAGAGATCGCGCAAGCGGCTCGTTCACCAACACTTTGATGGCGATCAGCGGCGTGCGTGCGACACTGACAAGAGGCAGATTTGACCCAAGCAATGTTAGCTCGGCCATGGGCCCCGCCTGCGTCTCCTGTGCTTGCGGGACTTTGAGCTGGTTGGCGGAGACAGCAGCCAAAGGGAACAAGCCGTAGGGAAACCAAATTCGCCAATGCGAATGACGAACTCCGAAAACCCATCAAAGCTCCACCAGCTTTAGATCTGGGTGGATGCAAATGTCAAAAGCCGTGGTCTGGCCTGTCTGGTCAGAGAATTTCCGCACCATTACGCGCGGGGCGATCGGGAAAGCAGGTTACATTCGGGAAAGTAGCAACTCAGTTGCCGACATTGATTCGTCTCAACAAGTCCAAGATGCGTTTGCTGGTGGGAGTCAGCTTAGTTCGGTTAAATTGATCACCCAACTTTCGGATGGCATCAGCCTGCGTTGGATAGGGATGAATCGTCGTTGCGATTTTTGAAAGGCCCAAATTCGCCTGCATGGCGAGCGTCAATTCACAGATCAAATCTCCCGCGTTTTCGGCGACGATCGTTGCTCCCAAGATTCGATCTGTTCCTTTTCGGGTGTGCACTTTCACGAATCCTTCTTCTTGTCCCTCCAGGATCGCACGATCAACCTCCGATAGCGGTTGCGTATAAGTGTCGATTGGAATTCCTTGCTGCATTGCCTCTTTTTCACTGAGTCCAACGTGAGCAATTTCGGGAGCAGTGTATGTCGCCCAGGGGATAATCAATTGACTTGCTCTTTTCTTGCCGAAAGGCCCAATTGAAAAAAGTGAGTTCTGGATCACGATCCGAGCTTGAAAGTCTGCCGCGTGCGTGAATTTGTACTTCGAGCAAACATCTCCCGCTGCGTAAATTCTGGGATTGGTCGTTTGCAGATGATCGTTTACTTGAACCCCATCTTGATCGTATTCCACATTTACCGATTCAAGATTTAATGTCTCGATGTTAGGCGCCCGACCGACCGCAATGAGCAATTGGTCGACAAGGGTGTGAACCGTTTCCCCAGCTTGCTTCACACTCACGCGAATGCAATCGTTGTCAGCAGGACTGAACTTGATCGCCTGGCTGTCCAGCATGAGCCGGATTCCATCGCGTTGCAGCTGCTTGGCTAGAATCTCACCCGCCTCAGGGTCTTCCCGCGGCAGGACTTGCTTACCTCGATCAAACAAAACGACTTCACTGCCAAAGCGGGCGAATGATTGTGCCATTTCGACACCGATCGGCCCGGTGCCGACGACGGCTAGTCGCGGTGGCAATTCCGTTAGCGAGAATAGATTTTCGTTGGTCAAATACCTGACGCTTTGCAAGCCCTCGATGTCCGGTGCGGAGGCGCGAGCACCACTTGCGATCACTGCTTTTTTGAAATTCAGTTGGCCAACCGACCCGTCGCCGCGGCTGACCCTAACCGTGCTGTGATCTTTGAAAGCGGCCTGCCCGAAAAAGACATCGACTCCCAACCCAGAGAAACGCTCCGCAGAATCATTTGGACTGATCTGAGCGCGTAACTCGCGCATTCGCTTCATCGCCTTGGCAAAATCAAATTCTGCATCGCCGGCAAGCTTGACCCCGAATGGCTGGGCGTCCCGAACGGTAGCGGCAACGCGAGCTGCGCGGATTATCCCTTTGGAAGGGACGCAGCCAACATTCAAGCAATCGCCCCCCATTAGCTCTCGCTCCACCAGTGCCACGCGAGCCCCAAGGCCGGCGGCTCCAGCAGCGGTCACCAATCCAGCTGTACCGGCTCCGATAATCACCAAGTGATAAGGCTTTGCTGGGCTGGGGTTCACCCAATCCGGTGGCCTCACGTTCGCTTCCAACTTCCGGTTGTGCTCGTCTGCCGGTTGCAGTTGGACGAGATCCGATGGGTCCATGGTCGTTTCCTTGCTCGCTTTAATCCCTGCATTGGACGACACCTAGTTATAGGCTACCGGTCCAACCCGGATGACGCACCTTTCAACAGTCGACAAAACGGGGTGCCACCGCTGTAAGCTCAATCTCCGATCAGCAATCTGCGTTTCCGGTAACTGCTGTCCCCCGAGCTATACTTTCACCGAAGCTTCTCCTCAAACGCCGAGCATCCAGCCTGAGCACCTCAAATGTGCTTTGCCTCTCCACGCGAAACGTGCTCTGCCACTCACCCAGGCTGCAACGACTCTGCTTTGCTACCGACTGACGTCAAGTCGCCCAGGCGAGGAAAGCATTTACGAATGTGTCGAGATAAAAATTACCACCAACCCAGCAATGGCTTCAAATCAGCAGTCGCTTCAAATCACTCTGCAAATTTCCAAAGTTGTTGGTCACTACGGATGTAGAGGGCATTGTTGGCAACGGCCGGACTGCAAAGGATTTTTTCACCAAGATCGAGTTCCGACACGATCTCGCCTCCGTCACGATTTGCCTTGACCACCGATGCAAAACCATCTTCGTTGAAAAAGAACAGGTATCCATTGGATGCGACTGGCGTGCTACTGAAGGGCCCCTTGAGCCGAAGCTGCCAAAGACGGTCCCCCGATTCCACGTCTCCCGCCGCCAAAGCTCCTGCAGGATTGACGGTAAAGGTCATTCCATCCATCACGACGGGGCTGGCAGTGCCGGGTGACAATCGCGACGCATTCCATACTTCTTCGAAAGTCCCGTCCGCGACAGGCTTGATGGTGGTCAGTCCATTGGATGGAATCACCACCGTGTTTCCGACGACAGTCGAAGACGGAATTGTCGACGCGCCGTCAGCGAACTCCCAAACAACCTTTCCCGTTTCGGGATCGACGGCCGAGACCCCTTTGGAAGATTGCAGCAGAGCCAATGCCGGTCGCCCCTCGGCTCCCGGCAGAATGGTAGGCGAAGTCCAATTCGCTTTGCGCGGCCGATCAATTTTCCACTTGGTAGCGCCACTGATCGCATCGACCCCAATCGCAAACGCCTCGGCATCGCTTTCCACTTGAGCGATTACCGTCGGCCCAATCACGATCGGCGACGACGACATCCCCAAACTGTTGCTGGCGTTAGGAAATTCCTCGCCCAGCCCACGATACCATTGCAGGTTCCCTTGCAAATCGGTGCAGATGAGATCGTTGCTGGAGTAGAAAGCAAAAACACGCTGACCATCACTGGCCGGCGTTGGTGTCGCCACCGACATCTTGCTGTGACAGCCTGTTCGGCCGGTCGCTTCGAACTGTCGCTCCCACTGCAGTTCACCGCTACCAACGTCATAGCTCAAAACGTGCAAACGATTCTGGGAGTAACCGGAACTGGCGGTCAGCAAAACCTGCCCACCGACAACGATGGGTCCCGACACGCCGCGGCCCGGCAAATCGACTTGCCAAGCGATACTTGTTCCACTGAGTTCAGTCGGTAATGTTTCGCCGGTCGCGACGGAATTGGCGTTGTTCCCGCGAAACTGTTTCCAGTCGGCCGCCAGTGCGGAGTTGATCACTGCGGAGGGGATTGCCGTTGCCAGACAGAGACCAGCAAATAACGATTTGATTTTTAGAGGTTTCATCTTCAATTCCCTGATTTGATCTGACTCAAGTCGTTGATCGTACCTGCTGATAGAACCGCCGATCCCGTCGCATCACAAACTCTCAGTTGGAATTTGTAATCTTGCGCCCAGGATTGCTCCTGCTCGTTTTGGCAGACTTTTAACAACAAGACGTTGTCCCCTTTCCGCAATTTCACAGGGACCTTGTACTGATCCATTTGAGTGCTGCGGTGATATTCTTCACGCTGAAAAACAAGATCACCATTGACCCACAACTTCCATGCATTCGGAGTCCCCAATCGCAACTCAACTGATTGTGCTTGATCGCTGCGAAAAGTCGTGGTCGCGTACATCAGCGATCCCTTGTAGTTCTCGATTTGCTTGCCGATATCGACCACCCCGTAATCATCCTCGGTGTTGATCGGTTGCCAACTGACTTGCCCAAGCTGGCCGTCATACTCGGCAGCGATCTCAATCTTCTTTTCGGGCGGGTAAGCAATTGAAAAACCAACCAAGTCTCGGTTGTTGAACGGCCCAATTACTTTCCAGGACGGAAGAAAGCCAAAGTGCTTTTGAATATCAACTTCGACCTCCGCAGCGCGAAGCGCCTCGGCGATTATTTTGACTTGATCTTCGTGCACAGCGCCTGCCAACGCTGACTGGTAAATCTCGATTGCTTTTGGTCCGTTCGCGGCTTTGGCTTGATCGACCAAACGACTGACTGCATCCCGACGAAACTCGGGGTTCGGATCGAGCAACATGCTCGGGATGAGCTGTTCTTCCAAATCAGCGGATTCTTTCCTCAACCATTCGTACGCCAAACGCCGTGCCGCCGGTGACTGAGTTGTGTCACGAACAAAACTCAGCAATTCAGCTTGCGGCAATCCTTTGCCCGATTTCAGCTGTTGATCTGCGATCGACTCAAAGGTGCTCCTCAACCAGTTCGATGCGAGTACCGTGCTACCGCGAAAACCTTCTAGCACCGGGACCAAGTTATCGGATCCCCCGGCAACCAGCACATCACGCGCCTGCCGGGCTTGAGCCGCGCCCGCAGCCTCGGCTCCGACCGAACGCAGGGTTTCGATTTCATCCGCCGCTTGCAATGATGCAGCCTGCAAAGACGCTGTACACGCCAAAAAAACGGCGGCAACCAGTTTCCATTTCATGTTGTCAATTCCACGAGTGTTCGCCGACCAGAAAGGACCTCCCCTCGGTGGCGGAGCCTTCAAGATATCACACCGCCACCGCTTAGCCATCATCCCTTCGGCCTGTCTTTCCACCGCCAGACTCTCGACTGCATGCCGCCTGTGGACAAATGTCGATTCCCCGTGGGCGTTTGGCTGAAACTGCGCTGTTCATGCACGTTTGCCAGGCAGCAGCTGCGTCGCGAATCCGAAACACGGGTGATCAAGGCGAATACCTGCAACCTTGCAAATACGAGGGTCCCTTGAGGGAAGCAGGCCAGCCGGGGCACTGACCGAGTAAACATATACACCGTAGCGAAAAATGCGGTCTGAAGGCTGAATCTGCGGCTCTTCTCGGGTATCCTGCAGAGAGTTCGAAACGTTTCGTCTTCTTTGCAGTTCAGGTTACGACAAGATGCTCCGGTCCATGAAATTCATTCTTTCCCTGCCAATCACGCTTCTCGTCCTGTCACCCGCGTTGGGGCGAGAGTGGAAAGATGCCACTGGCAAGTACAAGCTGGAGGCTGACCTGATCGCGTTCGACGACGACATGGTCATTTTGCAGCGAGCCAACAAGGAGCTCGGATCTTGCCAGATCGATCAACTGTCGGAAAACGACCAAGCATTCTTGAAAACCAAGAAAGCGCAAGAAATCCACGATTCGAACCTCGGCAAGATGCAAACGTGGACAACCGCAAGCGGCTTGAAAGTCATCGGCAAAATCGTTGACTATGCCCGCCGTGATGTAACGATTCAATCCCGGCGAGGCAGGACCTACATTGGCGACAAAGCTTACAAAAACTTGCCAGAGGTTTACCAAGCAATTGTCCGCCGGGTGGTGGAACACCTGGAGGGCCAAGAGATTCCCGACGAGGCCGCACTGAATCGTTGGGTAAGGAGTCTCAGAGGCGAGCCGCGGACCTACACGCTCGAAGGCGTCATCATGGAACTCGAAAATGGTGACGAGTATGGCGTTCCATTCTTTCTGCTCTCCGAGAAGGATCAAGAGTTCTTGAAAGCTGGCTACGAGACCTGGCGGGCCGACAAAGACGCAGCAGACAAAGCGGCTGAAGAAGAGATGGAGCATTCCTTGCGTCTGCAATCCCAGGCCGCGGCTTATCATCAAGACCAGGAAATGAAACGCCAAGTTGCGATGATGCGGTTTAACATGGAAGCAATTCGCACGGGCCTAACCTCGGCCTGGGAAGTCACACTCTATCCAGGCCCCGGAGTCGCTGGACCGCCGATGTGGGTTGTGGCAATGGGCCGGAACAGCGAAATCGCAACACAAAACGCTTTGCGGGAACATCCCGGATACTACAGCGGCCCGGTCCGAAAGGTCAGCTGGTAGAACCAAATCCGGTCGACTTCAGCGGACAGTTCGTGACGCACCGCTGCGTTCTGCTTTGATAGCAGGAAGACGAACATCGCCAGCCCGCGACCGCAATGACGGTCGTGGCATCTCGCCAAGTCGATGAGGTTGGCGAACAGGCCGTGCATGACAACGTGCGTAGTTCCAACTCGCTCTGACAACCTGCGTAGTTCCAACTCGCTCTGGCAATCTGCTTCACCGCGAGCCTTTCTTTGCTGGAACCCCGAGCGAATGTCAGATCGGCGATAGGGCCCCTAAGGCGGCCTTGCTAGGCCGCTTTCGGTCCGCCCAGCTCATCGGTTTTGTCCCCAAAACGCCCCGCCATCAGACTTGCGATCGGCCGTGTTTGGTCAATCCTTTCCAACACAATTTTGACCGCAGCAGTGATCGGTGTCGCCAAAAACATCCCAATCACTCCCCACATCATGCCCCAAAACATCAAAGCCAACAAAATCGTGACAGGGTGCAGGTCGGATGAATTGCCCATGATTTTTGGCTCCACCAAGTTGCCGCTTATCAACTGAATGCTGCAAATCACGGTGATGGTAATCGCCATCCAAATGATGCTGCCGTTCGGATCCAAGATGATCAGCGGAATCGGCAACAAGCTTGCCACCAACGGACCAACATTGGGAACAAAGTTCAACAAGAAAGCCATGACCCCAAAAGTGAATGCCATCGGAACCCCGAACAAACGCAAAGCCATTCCAAACGCCATCCCCGTAAAAATGGAAATGATTGTTTTGAGTGCCAGGTAAGACCGAATTTGTAAATCGATCTCCTTTAGAGTTTCCGAGTTATGGTAGGTCGGTGTTCCAATCAACAAAAAGAACACAAAGATCAGGACGACAACGCTGGTCGAGACCATCGTAACCAACGATTGTGAAATGACCGTGATTCCCTGACGGACAAAAGCATCAACAAATGCACTTGCTTCATCAGTTGGCGGCGGCATGCCACCACTAGACGGGACTGGAAAGGCGGGCACTGCTGCGCGCACTGGCTGATCCAAATCATTGAACCGGCTCGCGTTATCAAACTCACTCTCGTCACTCGAACGGTTCGGGTTATCGAAATCACTCTCGTCACTCAACTGGCTCGTATTAGCAGGCTGGCTCTCACTAACTGGCTGGCTCTCACTAACTGGCTGGCGTAGTTCATCCGAGTTGTTTTCGCCGCTAGGCTCGCCATCACCGTCCTTCGCATCCCCTGTGAGGTCTTGGTTGCCAACCGATTCCTGATCATCTGCCTGGCTAACTTTTGAGGTGTCACCAAGGCTTTCGCCTTGCTCAGCCTCGCCTTCCCCACGGACTCCGGACGCGACGGTCGTGTTACCAGAATCATTTCCCCGGGGCTCATTCTCAGCCTGACTTTCTCCGTTGGTTTTCCGCTCTCCATCCGACGACTTTTTATACATCGACCATGAGTTTCGCTGGCCCGCTTTCAGCGGTATGCGGCTTTCCACTTCCGCCACCAACTCGCGGACGCGGCGGCGATACGCATCGGAATTTTTGGAGAGGTCGACAATGGACGCCCAAATCGTAAATCCAAACAGCCCCAACATCACCACGCCGGCAAGAAAGGTAAGGGCGGCGGCGATGATTCGCGTGACTCCCAGCCGCTTCTCCAAAGTCACCAAAATGGGGCTGACACCACTTACCACAAAGATCGCGACGACCAATGGCACCAACACCGGTCGCAGCCAATAAACGGTGTAGATGACCGCCAGTGTGGTCAACGTCACCAAACAAACCGTCTGACTCTTAAATTGTGAAGCTCGGACGGGCGGATTCATCGGATTTCCTGGGGGTAGAGAACAGGTCAGATCGCCCAAGATAACCAACGTTCCGGTTGACGGCGACAATCCCCCCCTGAATCGTAACCTGAGCGAACTTGGTACCAGCCGGTGACCACCCGAGCTCCCCCCTGCGCAATCAGGGCGATCGGGGCGATCGGGCAAAGTACGGCTGCCACTAGGCTTACCGATTCGTCGTCAAGCGACGGCCGGTGCCGTAGATTGCCCGACAGCTGGGTGCAATCTTCATCATGCAGAAGCTGACTCGAGCCAAATAATTCAGCAGATCGCAAGCCTTGCGGGAAAGAGTCCCCACGCTTCCCCAATGCCACGCGTTTCCCCAAGTCCAGGGGAGCTTGATGGAATGGCTGCTTGGGGGCGTGCTGGTTGGTGCGGCCGCCGAATCAACTCATTATTTCGTCAGGATCAATTTTCCTTGGCTGGTACGTCGTAGGCGATAAAGCTGCCCATTGTTCTCGATCCAAATCTCATCCCCACAGGGTGCCAGTGTCGAAAACGGAATGATCTTCGGTAATTTAGCCACCGGAACCGTGGACTCGGAATCACTCGGATTCGAATGGGTCAAATCACCTCGATTTTCGTCATTCATGAGTTGGTTCCGAATGGCCCTACGTGGAAAGCTTCTCGCCACTCAGGCCGAGGGCATGTCACAGAGACGCGAATCAAAGTTGCGAAGCGGGGACGACAGCTCGAGGAGAGCTATTCGGGGACGGCAACGACTTCTCGCCCAGCTCGCGTGGACAGGTCCTGCCACAATTGCAACTCAATCGACTCGGTGACAAATCGCACTGATCCGTCCAACATCGCACTGTGCACACCACCGCCGTGGTAGCTACGAGACGTGACCGCCGCGTAGGTTGTAGCATTCGAAGTCTTGCCTTCACGCATGTTGGTGAAATCGATGTCGTATTGGAGTTCGTTGAATTCACACAACACTTTGTGGTTCGGCGGGAAAGTGGTTGTGAATCCCGATTGATGAACGCGACCGTCCACCCACTCGGTATGTCCGGTTTCTGATTTAAACGATCCCCCCAAAGCACAAATTTGATCGGATACAACCGGCATTGTCAGCGAATCAAGTCGCCCGGCGTCACGCAGATACGGAGTCCAGCCTTTGACTTCTGAAAAGGCCAACGTGTTCGCCAAGCCGTCCAGCACATCTCGGAAGCGTGAATAACGGTTGGCCAAAAAGACGCCGTCACCGACCTTTTGGTTGTTCGGGTCATAAACGAACCAACGCCCCGCGTTATAGGCGTAGCTCAGTGGATAATGCTGGGGTAGGCCCGAAGAATCGAACCGAGTGCGATCGTTGACCTCACTTGGGCACAAGTAAGTCGGCACGCGAAACGACGAAACCTTGACCCACTGGCCATCGACGAAAATCCGGGCGGCTTTGTAACCGGCGGAAAACTCAACGCCATCACTCAGACCAAGCTGCTCAATGAACGGCAGTAGCCGCGCCTGGGCCGACCAACCATCGCCGGTGAGCGACGGCTTGGTCCACGCAGCCGGCAATCTTTTGAAGGCAGACTCGTAGTTGTGAACCGCCAGCAGGACCTGCTTGAGGTTGTTCGAGCAAGACATCCTTCGAGCGGCGGCTCGAGCGGCTTGGACGGCCGGTAGCAGCAGACCAATCAGAATCCCGATGATCGCGATCACGACCAACAGTTCGACCAAGGTGAAACCGCCTCGCGGTAGTAAGTGTTTGTTTTTTCGCATGTTTTTCATTGCAGCTAGCTTTCTTGATCCAGGTGAAATCAAACGCTAGATCGCCAACGCAAAGGCGTGCCTGCTCGACGGGAACAGGCTGGCGATCAGAGCGTGGCTGGCTGGATAAGCAGCAGAACCATGACCGATTCCGTGCAACGCTGGCTTGCTTCGCTCAGGAACTCTGAAAATGAGAACCATTATCAATAGATGATATCTTGTCCGAGCGGCGGATCAAGGGGGTTTTTCCGCTTGCATCGACCGTAGCCCCAAAACCCCGCCAAAACCGGCCAAGCGGCACTCCGCCGCCGCAAGGACCGCCCTACACCGAGCGCCGCGGTGAACATTCGCACCCTTTCGTTTCTTTATTTGGACTTTGCCGGGCTGACCGCGCACAGTGACATGCCCACCCAAAACCAAATAATTCGCCCAAAGCTCATGATGCAAAAGAGATTCGAAAGCCTTTTTTCGATGCTGCCCGTCTTGGCCGGACAGGCAGCCGAGAGCGAGAGCCCGACGCGGAGATCAGAAACGGTGTTTGATCTCGCCGCCGCGATCGGTATGGTGCTGACGGTCTTCAGTGGAACCCCCGCGGCGAAAGACTTCAACAAACCAAAAGACGTATTAACGAAAAGGATTTGGGATGAGCAATCAAGCGATCATTGACCAGCTGAACGAGATTCTGAAGCATGAATGGACGGGAGTCGCCCAATACTCGCAGGCGAGCTTCATTGTAGAAGGCGTCTGGCGAGAGGTTTACGCCAGCAAGTTCCTGGACGACGCGAAGGAATCATTTGGGCATGCTCAACTCGTTGGCGACAAGATTGCCTCACTCGGCGGGGTTCCTCTGGCCACTCGTAATGAGATTCGCCAATCACGTGAACTTGCCGAAGTCCTGCAGTTCAGCATGGAATTCGAATCCAAGGCAGTCGAAATGTACAGCAAGGCGATCGACCTGGCAGGCGAAAACAGGGCCCTGGTGATCTTCCTGGAGGACATTCTGAAAGAGGAGCAGGAAGGTGTCGACGAGTACGCAAAATTGCTTCGAAACACCGGCAGCGGAATAGAGTCGGCGAACCCAGCCCGGCAAACGGGTTAGCCGAAAAAACGCCATCGTTAGGCAAAGCGAAGCAACAGCCAGTGGCGTGTTCACTTACTCTCAAGCCGCGTAAGTGAACACAAGGCCGTGGCTACCAAGGCCTGAGCGGGATGCGAAGTCCTGAGCGGGATGCGAAGTCCCGAGCGTAACAGCGATAGCCGCCGGTCTTCCCTTTCGGCGGAAAGACTCCAGGCTCGGCTTCCTAAACAACCCGCTCGGGCATCAAAACAAGAAGAACGGTAGTGCCCTAATACAGGCGAACACCGACCGATACAGGCGAACACCGACTAGCCGGCCGTTCCAGGGGCTGCACCATCGAACCGCAGAATCGCCGGCACGCGTGGTAGCTCACGAGATGGATGCTTGATCTTCGGAGCCCCCGCTCTCCCGAGACTCATTTTCAGTGCTGGAACCTGCTCTGGCTCGATCGCGACTTGGCTCTGAACAAACCAGCCGACATCACTCGAAAAAGTCTCCTGCCTCAGTACCAATCGGCTTGCCGAATTGGGCAACTGCTCAACGGCAATCACCAACCGACGGTTCTCATCGGAGCTCGGAAACACGTTGACGATGGTTTCTTGTCGCACGACAGCCACCCAATTGGCTTATTGATACTAGTTCTCAATAAACGCAGTCTAGTCGTCGAAATGGTGCCAGCAAAGGGTTAAAACGGACCGCCGCGGTCAAAAGTCGTCGTCGAGCTCGCCAAAGTCGTCATCGACATCGGTTTCGGAAAGCGGTTCCTCGTCCTCCGAATCGGCCTCGCCGCGAGCCAACAGATCTTCAGGAGGCTCACTGTCGTCCTGGGGAATCCAGCGCAGCGTTGCGCGAGGCGGATCGGAGAGCGCATCTTCACAGGCGATCGCTTTCCATTGGATTTCACCTGGTCCGTCGGCCGTATCCCCGTCCTCCACCTCCTCTTCGCCGCTGATCAGATAGAGCACTGCGTTCCGTAGAAACCCCTCGACTTCACTTGGCTCAACTTCGTCCGCAAGAAAAACGGCTTCCATATCGGGCAGGTCGAACTGTCCGTTTCCGACTGTATCCATGAGTGACCATTCGGGGGTGGCGCGAAATAGCCGCACATTGGTCCACATATCAAGCGGCGGCAACTCGTGGCTCCAGGCATAGTTCAATCCCCGCCGTAACCCGCTCTCGTCCCGCAACACTTCACCACCTGGATTGAAGTAGCAGATGGCCTCTGGCATTTCGAGCAGTTTGGTCACCGCTCGCGTCAAGAATTTCAACTCTGCGAGCGGGTCGTAGTCATCGGGAATCAACGGAACGTCTTCGTCGTCCGATTCCTCCGGTGAATCGACCCCCAGCACGTAGCTGACCAGGAGTCGGATATGAGCTGTATGCCCCTCGAGTTGCTCGGCAGCGTCTTCCCAGCCCCAAGATTGCTGCCCGGCACGTTCGAGACAGCCGGGGAAAGCGAGTGGCGCAAATTGCCCAAGTGACCAAGCGACAAACCGCTCGGGCGATTCATCCGGGTCTCCCATTTCATCGGGCCAGGGGCAGGTCGCCGGCGTCACCAGCAGGTGCCCGTTGACTTCAGGCCGGAATTCGAACACCAGCGTGTGCGGCGCATCGTCATCTTCGATCGAATCATGCTGCCCAACCAGCTTGAATTCCGACAAACGTTGCTCGAGTTGCTCTAACGAAACGGGGTTTCGCAGCAAAACGCACATTCCCTGGGTAAACAGTCCTTTGGCCATCATCTCCTCGATCAGTAGGCTAAGCCACAGTTGTAGCCGAGTTGACGCGGCCTCCATAGCGGGAGCAATCCATAGCGGAAGTCATTGGTAAGTCGCTTCCGGAAGCGGTCTACCGTTGCCAAGGCAGGATTTGCTAGAGCAAACCATTATGGATGTCTTGCCACTAGAAAACGGAAGTCAGCCTGCGAAAAAATTTGCGGGCCTGGATGGTCTGCGGGCAATTAGCGCCTTGGGCGTTGTGCTACTGCACGCCTGCGTTCCCTATGCCCGAAACCCGATGCCCGGCTTGGCTTGGCCGGTCCACGATGGTAGCAGCGGGATTGTCGACCTCGTTCTCTGGTCGATCGAATTATGCATCATGCCGGTATTCCTTGTGATTGCCGGATTTTTTGCCTACCGGGGCCTGCAACGCCACGGTGAAACGGCGCTCGTCCGGCAGCGGGCTCGCCGCCTTCTGATTCCGCTGTTATTTGGCGTGGTCGTCATCCTTCCCATCGATTTACACCTTTGGGTCTTGGGCTGGGTGATCGATGGGCAAGTCGAACCGGTGAAATTGCGGAGTTTCAAATTTGACGGGCAGATTGACAAGGACCTGTGGGGGCTGAGCCATCTCTGGTTCTTGCAATATATCTTCCTCTATCTCTGCGTTTTATCGCTGGGTTCTTTCGTGGGAAAGCGATTTCAGCGATTGCGATTCCCTGCATGGTCGCTTTTTCAATGGACCCTGATCTTGACGGTCCTGGGAACCGCTGTTTTAGCGGTCCGGCCAAACGTGGTCTGGGGATTTCAGCATTCGTTCTGGCCCGTACCGAGTAAGTGGATCTACAGCGGACTCTTTTTCGCTCTAGGGGCATTGATCGCCAAGCACGACCCGCAGTTTCAGCGTCTTTCCAGCGTGGCCCTCCGATTATGGCCGCCCGCATTGGGGATTTCGCTCGCGGCGCTACTACTCGGCCAATGGCATTTGAATGGTGGGGAGAATCAATTCGCGAGTCTCCTGTTGGCGGCGTTCACCTGTCTTTCCGCCACCCTTTTAACGACTGCGATGATTGGAACCGTCGCCACGCGAGTCAAGCAAGTACCGCCAGCCATCGAATACATTGCTGCCGCATCGTTTTGGATTTACATCGTACATCATCCAATCGTTGGATTAATCCACATTGATTTGTATCTTCTCGCACCACAGTGGAACCCGGTGATCAAGACCGCCCTGTCATTTGGATTGGCAACCGCGATCTCGTTGTTGATGTACGAGAGCTTGGTCCGCACCACAGCGTTCGGACATTGGCTCGGATTGGGCTGGCAAAGAAAACCGAAAGCGGGTGATCTGCTTCCAATTGACACATCGGCCGAGCCGGCAGTTCAGCAACCCGCCAAAGCAGCCTAGACGAACATTCTCACAGCCGGTTGCCTTACCTTGGAAACCTGGCGGCTTCGAACCAACGGCTTTTCTTAGCGGTTCAGTTCATGGATCAGCGGCTTGGCCAGTCCGGGCCAGTGACTCAGCAGCAAGCCAGCGACGCGGCGAGCCATGGAGGAGCGGAGGGCGGAGGTAACCGTGCGGCAGGTCTGCTTCTTCCGTCTCAACAGCGTCCGCGATTGCCGATCCCAGTCTTGCCCCACGCGGCGCCAATCATGCGTCGGTGCCTGACCGACCCGACTCGGCCCACCAGCCCGGCTGGCAAGGAAGTCCGCCGCCGCGATCGCTGACTGGGTGGCCCAAGTCATCCCCTCACCGGTAAAGGGTTCGACGTATCCCGCAGCATCTCCAATCACCAACAATCGATTCATCCCGGCCGGCCGTGACCGCCGCAACGGGGGCGTCGTCATCAGCGGCGAAGCATCCCGAATGGTCAATCCAGCAAACTGGCTGCGACGAAGAATCGATTCGATCCGGTGGAAAGGAGTGCCGGCGCCCGCCGAACCGCCGCCCGATACCAGGGCCGCTGCTACGTCTACGCGACCATCTTCCAATTGAACCAAGCCGACGTAACCGTCGTCATCACAGCCCATGTAAATCGCCCCCGCCTCAATCTCGTCGATGTCGGCGTGAAAGGCCGCGCCAAAGGGGCCGTGCGGTGCCACCCGCCACGGCAACGCTTGATTCAATCCGGCGGCGTTCAATCCCCCCGCCATCACCACCAAATCAAAACGCTGCTGGCGCGTTTCATCGCCAGTGTGTAACGTGACCTCGGCGTACTCGTCGGTTTGCCGATCGAGAACAACCCGACAAGGCTGCAAAACCGTTGCCCCTGCATCGCTCGCTTGCTGCAGCAGTCCGCTATCAAGCGTTTGCCGCGAAATCGCAATGCCATCGGGAAGCGACAGTTCTATCAGACGATGGCCGATCGAAGATTTCCAAACACGAGTCGTCTCACCTTGGCTGACCAGCCAGTCCCGCAGAGCGATGCGTTCGAACGCCTGCAGCCCGGCCCCCCCTAAGCAGCACCCGCAAACTTTATTGCGTGGAAAGTTTTCTTTTTCCGCGATCGTGACCGGGAAGCCAAGTTGCCGCAACCGGATGCCGCAAACCGTACCAGCCACCCCCGCCCCAACGATCAACACCGAGGGTCCGCCGCTCGCCTGAATCGCGCCGGTCAAGCTCTTTGAGTTACTCGCGCGGATCACGACGTTCCTTGCAAAGCGAGCGAGGGAACGCGTTGTTCAACGGTTGTTTCAGCAACCACCGCAATGAACCGACAGGGAAAGGCACGATGCATTCGCAGAGGTCGCGGCAGCGCCTGTCGAGCGATCTGTTCGAATTCGCCGGAGGTAAACGCGGCTCGAACACTCGCCGGCGCATCGTGATGAACCACTCGACTGCGACTGAGCAATCTTGCGCCCAGATTGACCAGCATCAAGTTGAACTGACTGCGTTCCAAATCGCAGACAACCATGCCGTGCTGTGCCGCTGCCTGCATCGATTGCAACAAGCGAAATACTTGCTGTTCATCCAAGTGATGCATGAACAAGGAACAAGTGACGAGATCAAATCCACCCGGCAATGGGCCGTTCAAGCAATCTTGCTGGAGTGACAATGCATGCACACCAAGCTTCTTCGCGCGGTTTTTCTGCTCTTCCACAGCGGTGCTGCTGATGTCCAGCATCGTCACCTGCAACTGCCACTGGTCTCGCTTGGCACGCTGGAGCCATGACAGCGGTACGTCGCCGCTGCCGCTGGCCACGTCCAAAACCGTTAAGGGACGATCGCCGAATGAAGACGCAAAACGCCTTAAATATCGATACATCGTTGACGCTACGCCACTGCACCGGTTCAAACGCGCCAAACCCGCCAACGCCTGACGATGCTCGTCACGCGGCAGTTCCGGATCGTCCATTAACTCGGGTTGTCGATCGCGGGGAAACATTCGTTTGTTCTCAGTTCAGCTTGTCTTCAGCAATCAACTTCATGCAGCATTCAAAGTCACGCAGCATTGAACTTTACGCAGCTTTCAACCTTACGTAAGCGGATCAAGGGTCGACTTGCAATGGACTGCTGGAACCAGCAGTCGCGGGGGAACGATAGATCCAGAAAAAACCGAATAGAGCAGAAGCCAATACGAAAACGCTAACCCATTGAGAGATCGACAATGCCGTCCCGAATTGACCTGACTCATCAACTCGCACAATCTCTAGGCCGAATCGCAACAGGGCATACCCGGCGACACCAAGCATCATGATCGTCCCGGTCCGAAACCAATCCAGTGGAATCGCACACAACGCGAAGCAAAGCACCAGGGACGACAAACTGCTAATCACTTGTGCCGGCACGACCGGCAAAGCGCGGTCGGGCAACTGATCAAGCGTCCATCGATATCGCTTGCCGTCAATCGTCCCGATCACCCCCCGACGAACGTCCTCGCTAGCCAATTGCTGGCTCGCTTCGGGCAAGGGACTTTGATCCTCTGTTAGCAGATCCAGCCGCGATCCAACGGTGATGCCTGCCTGATCTGCCAATGATCCCTCTCGCACCTGTTCGATGCGACGAGTTTCAGCATCGTAGCGGAAACCAAGCAAGTCACCTGATCGGATCTGATCCTGGTAGACCGGACTCTGGGGAGGAAAATAGAGCGCCGACCAATTGTCTTCGCAACGCCCGCCATAGCAACAGCCATTCATCAGGCAGCCCAACCGCCCGAAGAATACGCCGATAAAGATGCAGGGCACAACGATATCCCCCATTTTCAACCAAGGGATACGATGGCGAAGCAGAAAATAAGTCGCCGCCGCGAATCCGCCAATGAATGAACCGTAAACGACTAACCCACCCTCGGTGAAGCGAAACATATTGCCGATGGTTTCGGCGAAGTTGTCCGTGATGAAGTTATCCCGATATTGGATCACGTAAAACATGCGGGCACCAAAGATCCCGCCAACGAACACCCAAGGGGCCATGGCCAAGATTAACTCAGGATCCTGCCCGGCACGCCTGGCACGGTAGTAGGCCAAGCCGACCGACGCAGCCACGCCACTGAGCAGCATGACGCCATAGCCGCGAATCGCCATCCCGATCGGCTCGCCAGCCAGATTTTTTAATTCCACCATTGGCAGCAACCAGATAACTGCGACGGCGAGCAACCCCCAGACGAATCCCTCCGACCGCAATATTTCGCCAACCGATTGGCCGCGTGATCTTCCCCAAATCACCCGAATCCCGAACACCAGACCAACCAAAATCAATAGCCAGCCAATACCAAAAACCGACAGGCCGGCGATCTCGTGGGGGATAGCAAGCAGGGTGCGCCGCATGGTGTTTCCGGGTAGCTGGGGTTTGATCTGGACGAACAGTCCGACACTTTTCTACGCTCCCAGCCAGCCGAAAGTCCAGATCGCTATCAAAACAGGGCGATGGACGCGGTCCAAACACGACGAAAACCTCTCGGATGACCACGGAAAGGCCATGGCCGCCAGAAAAACAAAGATGATCCACTGGACCGCAGTCGTTTTGTTGGCAGGATGCCTGATGCCAGACGGAGCCGTCGCCGCGACGTTTCGCGTCACAACTCGACTGTTCGAAGGGGCCGCGCTGGAACCGGCAGCGGAACACAAAATCCTGTTCGACGAAGGCCTGGTATTCGACCTGCCGCAGATTCACAGCCGGTTCGTGACGGTCTACGACCCCGCCCGAGATCGCGTCACCCTGCTCGACCGCCAAACTCAAGTCCAAACGACGGTCCGCATCGAAGACCTTGTGAAAGTCACCGCCGCAGCACGGGCAGCAGCGTCAACCGACCAGCAACGCGAACACCTCGGGCTGAACTCCGAGGTTCAACCAAGCAAACGTGTCATCGGTTACACCATTCGATTCGGCAGCCTGGAATATCACACCACGACGCAAAAACCTGAAGACCCCACGATCGCGAATGACTATGGTCAATTTGCGATCCTCGCCTCCCGATTGAATATCGTGCGAAGACTCGGGCCACCCCCCTTCGGACGAATGACGCTCAGCGACCACATCACCCAACGGGGTGAAATCCCGCTGGAAACAACGCTGACTCTGAAAACGCGAAAAGCGAACGAACAATATCGGTCCACTCATCTGCTAGAGGACCTTTCGCCAGTCGATCGCCAGAAGATCGCTGAGGTCCGGGGGATGATCTCGCTGTACCAGAACGTTGACTTCGAAGCTTTCCCGAAGCACTGACGAATCCCATCAGAGTCAGGCCTTGCCTCTACCGGCCGCTGCTGAAATTACGCTCCGTGGCATGGAAGCGTCTCAAAAAAATCTCACAACTCGTCAGTGGAGAGGTGGTGGCTGTTGCTCATTCGCTGCACAAGCGAATGGCGTTCGCCTTTTCTAAACCGAAATCAACATCTACTTTGATCCAGAAGCAGTGCTGCAATTGAAACAGCGCTGAAACTACCGCCTGCACCACCTCGAGCTACGACCACCATGCCCCGGTTGTCAAACGCATGATCGAGCGATTCGCAGTCAGTCGCCCACCATTTTGCGATCCGTTAGTCGTTGAGCAGCCAGCGAATCACGCGTTGGACTCTCTTGGCCAGAAATCCGACTGGAGGAACAGGACGACGAAATCGGGTCGCCGCCAGAATCGCATTCGCCATGACGACCGCCCGATTGAACAAACTTTCAACTCTTAGTTTCCTCCGGACACTCATTCCCGGCTTCTGCAAGGGACGAGATCAACTACCATATCACCAGAAACCCGCGATTTTTCTCCCCTTGGTGTTGATTATGAAAATCAAGTGCCCCGCCTGCTCCCAAGTGCTCGCTATTCCTGAAAACGCCGCGGGGAAAGTCGTGAAGTGCCCCTGTGGCAAGCAATTGCGAGCACCCGCAGCGGCAGCTGGTGGCGGGGCGGCAACCAGTGGCGGCCAAGCCCGACCAACTCCCCAACGACCAACTCCCCAACGACCAACCGCGCAGCGACCGGCCACACAAAGACCGGCCACACAAAGACCCGTCGCTCGAAAACCAGCAGCCCCAATGGGTGGGTTTGATGCGGCGTTGTTTGATGAGCTAACCGACCAGGACCTAAAGCCAGTCGCGGGCGGTGGCGGAATTCCAGACGAGCCAGCTGCACCATCCGGAAACACAGCCAAGCTTTTGCGCGAACACGCTGCGACTGCGGGCGGCGCGACAACCTCGAATTTCAAAGTTGGTGACTTGGCTTCTCGCCTCAGCCGCTTCGCAGCCATCATCATCGATGGATTTGTAATCGGCCTGATGGCCGGCCCAATCCTCGCCGCAATGTTTTTGTTCGTCGCGCCGAGTTTCTTTGATTTCGCTGCGTTGCAACAGTTGGCTGAGAATCCCCCCTCGAACGCGGCAGAAGAACAGGCAGCCGGTGAAGCAGCCCAAAAAATCATGGTTGGCATGCTCAAATTTTATTTTATCGCGATGCCAGCTGCCTATTTTATCCCCGTTCTTGTCTACGCATTGATGGTCACAAAGTCGGGACAAACACCTGGAAAGAAGCTCTGCAAAATCCGGATCGTCACCAGCGATACCAAGCAACTGCCTGGCTTCGTTAAAGGTGTCCTCATCAGATCTTGGGCATCACAAATTGTGTATGCCATCCCCTTCGTCGGTCTGGTTGGAATATTGCTGATCTTCGGCCCCAAACGTCAATGCCTTCACGACATGATGGCAGGAACGATTGTGGTGGATACCTAATCGTGGTTGGCTGAACCGGGTCACATGCGTTGGGTGGCCCCCCGGGCACGCAACCAGGATGGGATGTTCGAAACGCTTCGTGTGCAAAGAGGATTTTTTCGCATGCTGTCAGAGATGCCTCGCTACCTCGATCGATTATTTGAACTTCTCACTCGAAGTTTTGAACTTCTCATGCGAAGGTTGGGGGGCGGAATTATTTTGGCAATCTGCTTGGCGACAACCAACACCGCTCAGGCTGTCGACTTCGATCACGAAGTTGTGCCGATTTTGCGGAACCACTGCGTGAAGTGTCACGGTGGAAACGAGGCGAAAGGTGGCTTCTCGCTGAACTCGCGAAAACTCTTCTTGGAAGGTGAGGCAGCCGATCCCGGCAACCCCGCGGCCTCTTATTTCCTGGAGTTGATCCGTTCGACCAATGTCGACTCGCAAATGCCGCCCAAAGATTTGCCTCGAGTTTCAACTGAAGAACAATTGATCCTGACCCGCTGGGTGTCTGAACAGATGCCATGGACGAGCGGTTTTTCGTTCAGCCAATCGAGGTACCAACCGCCACTTCTGCCGCGGAAAGTTCCATTGACCGGTTCGCCAGAAGCTCACCCAATCGATCAAATTTTAGATCAGTACCTCAATACAAATAAGCTGCCACCACTCGAGTCGGTGGATGATGCCACCTTCTTGCGTCGAGCCTACCTGGATCTGGTCGGACTGTTGCCGACGCCCGAACAATTGCAAGCCTTCTTGGCTGACCGCAGCGATCGAAAGCGATCACAACTCATTGATGAATTGTTGGCACGCGATCTTGATTACACCGAGCATTGGCTCACCTTTTGGAACGACCTGCTGCGAAACGATTACACCGGCACCGGTTTCATCACCGGTGGCCGTCAACAAATTAGTGCTTGGTTGTATCGAGCATTGATCGAAAACAAACCATTTGATGAATTCACCAGAGAATTGATCGCCCCCGAGAGCGGAGCCAGTCGCGGATTCATCGACGGCATCAAATGGCGTGGCAATGTCAGCGCAGGACAAACCAACGAGATCCAGTTTGCCCAAAGCGTCGCGCAATCTTTTTTGGGCATCAACCTAAAGTGCGCCTCGTGTCACGATAGCTTCATCGATCGTTGGACACTCGATGAAGCTTATTCATTGGCTGCGATCTACGCGCAGAAACCACTGGAAATTCATCGCTGCGACAAGCCAATCAACGCGAGTGCCCAACCAGGGTGGCTGTTTCCCGAACTTGGCAACGTCGACCCAAAGGCTCCCCGCAACGAACGATTAAAACAATTAGCCGCCTTGGTCACGCATCGCAATAATGGCCGCTACACACGAACGATCGTCAATCGACTTTGGGGTCAACTGATGGGCCGAGGTTTGGTTCACCCACTCGATGCAATGCACACTGAACCATGGAATGAAGACCTGCTTGATTTTCTAGCCGAGTATTTAGTTGAGAGCCAATATGATCTGAAAGCGGTCTTGCGATTGATCGCAACCTCGGCAGCCTACGGTTCCCGTTCAGAAGTCTTACCCCAAGACCCGACCAATCAAACCAACTATGTCTTTCAGGGACGACGCACAAAGCGTTTGACCGCGGAACAATTCATGGACGCCGTTTGGCAACTCACCGGTGCCTCACCTACGGATTTTGACGCCCCCGTCATCCGTGGCCAAACCAACCTGGGCAAGGATGATCAAGGGACGGACGAAAACCCCGCGGCTTTGCGGGGCGAATGGATATGGGGTGACTCGGCAGCCGATGGCAAGGCCCCACCAGCTGGCGAAAAATTGGTGTTTCGCAAAACGGTTCACTTGCCGGCGAAAGTTACAACTGCCGTCGTCACGCTGACAGCTGACAATGATTTTGAGCTGTACGTCGGTCGTCGCCGACTCGCAACGGGAAAGGAATGGACTCGTCCTCAAACCGTCGTGATCACCAAGAACTTGAAACCGGGCGACAACGAATGGATCGTCGTGGCAGGCAATGGTGGAGCCAGCCCTAACTTGGCCGGACTGTACCTGGAAGCTCGCGTCGCAATGGAAGACGAAACCGTGATCGAGGTGAGTAGCGACTCAAGCTGGCAATACAGCGAACGATTACCGACCGTTAAAAGTCCGGGACGATTAGGCAAGCCGGTCGGTCCTTGGCGTCCGGTTGTCTCGCTGGGCCGCCCCGGCGTTTATGCCCAAGTGAACGATCCAATCCGACGCGGCCTGACGATGGCCATGTCGTCCAATTCGAACATGGTCCGCGCATCGTTGGTCAAAAGCGATTTCTTGATGCGTTCACTGGGACGGCCAAACCGTGATCAGATCGTGACCTCTCGACCAAGCGAGCTGACCACACTGGAAGCGATCGATCTGGCAAATGGACAAACGTTGGCAACCGCGTTGCAACGGGGTGCAAATCAATGGACCGATTCAGAACAGTCAACGGCATCCATCGTCCGAGAACTTTTTCAGTTCGCTCTCTCACGGCAGCCAACCGCCGCTGAGTTGAGTGTGATTCAAGAGAGCCTTGGTCATGAATTGACCGCTGAAGCATGCGAAGATCTGTTATGGAGTATTTGCATGATGCCAGAATTCATGATGGTAAGATAAGGGAGGTCGCGGCAATTCAAGCTGGCGACCGACAGCCCGTATCGTCACCAGCATTCGGTGGAATCAAATCGCAGAGCAAAAGTCCATGAAACACGCGGCATCACTTCAACGACGCGAATTCCTAAGCAAGCTCGCCGCAGCGGGAACAGCAACCCTGGCAATGAACGCACCTCGTTTGCTTGCGGCTGATAACCCCATCGAACATCCCGCTGCAACCGCCGATTCCTGCATTCTGATTTGGATGGGTGGCGGCATGGCAGCACCCGAAACCTTTGACCCGAAACAGTACACCCCCTTCGAAATCGGTTTGCCGGTCGAAAAGATGGTGAGTACCTTTCCGGCCATCGACACGGTCGTCGACCAGATCAAAATTTGCGAGGGACTGGAAAACATTGCTGGGGTGATGGACCGGGCGACCTTGATTCGTTCCGCCGTCCAGCCTGACCTGGGCAGCATTTTGCATTCGCGTCACCAATACCACTGGCATACCGGCTATGTCCCACCTCAAACGGTTGCCTGCCCGCACATTGGCAGTTGGATGGCGAAAGTCCTAGGCCCACTCAATCCGGTGATTCCGCCCTTCATCAACATCGGGCAACGTCTGGAAGGAGTCGGCGAGAAAGAAGAACTAAAGGCATTCACAACCGCAGGTTTTTTTGGCAGCGAATATGGCCCGATGAACTTGCCGTTTCCCAACGAGGCTGCCAAGTCGGTGATGCCACCAGACGGCATGAATGGACAGCGATTCGCCAACCGCGATCGCTTGTTCCGTAAATTGATCGACCGCAGCCCTCAACGTGACTACCAGAGTGACTATCACCAACAGTCGATGCTGCGTTCACTCGACAACGCCTATCGCTTGCTAAGCAGTCCCGATCGAACCGCTTTTGACCTGACGCAGGAACCGAAGGAAAGCTTCGAAAAGTACGATACCGGCCGATTTGGTCAAGGTTGTTTGCTGGCGAGAAGACTGGTCGAATCGGGAGCCCGGTTCGTGGAAGTCACCACCGAATACGTCCCCTTCCTGCATTGGGACACGCATGCCGAAGGGCACAACACGGTCGCCCGCATGCACCGAGAAATGGACCGCCCCATCGCCCAACTGATCCGAGATCTCGAAGCACGAAGCCTGCTTGATCGCACACTCGTGATCATCGCGTCCGAATTCAGCCGCGATGCGATCATCGAAGGCAGGCCCGGTTCGAATGCGAACGACCAAGCCACCCACAAAGTCGACAAATTGGGCGAGATGAAACACTACGGACTTCATCGGCACTTCACCGGTGGCACCAGTGTCGTCATGTTCGGCGGAGGGGTGAAACAAGGATTCTTATACGGCAAAACAGCAGAGGAGCGCCCCCTCGTGGCAATCGAGAATCCCGTCACAATTTCAGATCTGCATGCCACCATCATGACGGCAATGGGAATTAGCCCCAAAACAGGGTTTGAAATCGAGGGACGACCGTTTTACGTAACCCAAGATGCCAAAGGGGTCGCGGTGCGTGACATCTTTGCCTAGCTAGACAGTCCCGCCGTGAGTGCCATACTGAAGCCGCCGGGAAACCGAGGAGCTGATTGCACCGGAGACTTGAAAGGATGCGTGATTTGACAGAGCTCGCGATCCCGCCGACGATTTGATCCTGCCGACGATTTGATCGCAAGACGATTCGACCAACCCCCTGACGTCTGTCTTGGCGACCAGCCTGTCTACCTACCCAAGCCCTCAAAGGAGTGTTGATGGCCCGAAACGAGCAATTAATTCGCCAGCACAAACTGATGCAGTTGCTGGAGTACTCTCGATTCGGTCGCACGTTGGAGGAGTTGCGTGGCGACTTGGTTGCTGACCTCGGCTTGACCACTCTGCATGAGCGGACCGTCCGGCGTGACCTTGAAGCGTTACAAGCAGCAGGCTTTGACATTCAAACGGAAACGGTCCAGCGCGGCAAAGTGTTCAAGCTGGGTCAAAATAATACCGGTGTCCACGAAATTGGAATTTCGGCAACCGAACTGATCGCGCTATCGATCGGTCGCGAGCTACTGTATCCGCTGCTGGGAACACAATATTGGCGTGGGATCGAGACGTTTTGGAATAAGGTTCAAGAGACGGTTCCCAACGGGGTGTACGACCATTATTCCCGCTATCGCAAATCGCTCCACGTCATTGGGTCGCCTAGCAAAACTTATGAACATCACGCGGGTGCTCTCAAGACAATCAACCGTGCGATGATTGAACATCGCATCGTCGAAATCGAATATGAACCGGTTGGCAAACCGGCAACGGTGCGGCGGATCGAACCTTACGGATTGGCGGTTTACCAGAGCAGTATTTACGTTGTCGCTGCCGCCACCGAGGTGGAAGACCCAAGTGAGCGATTGCGACACTGGAAGCTTGACCGGTTCCATCGAGCCACCGCGCTGGACGAATACTTCAAGCCGGATGAAAACATCGATCTGTCCTCGCACCTGGGCAAAAGCATCGGGATTTTTTCGGGCGAAGATCCAACCCCTGTGCGGATCCGCCTGGGACAACACGCAGCGGCATGGGTGGGCGAAGACCCTTGGCACCCCGAACAGTCACTTGACAACCAACCTGACGGAACCGTCATTCTGACCGTTCCTGCGTCGCATCCCCGCGAAGTACTCCCCAAAGTTCTTTCACTCGGCTCCGACGCGGAAGTCCTTGGCCCCAAGCAATTCCGTGACGCAGTCGCCAAGGCGGTCAAGGAAATGGCGGCAAAATACTGAGCCTGACCCATATCCACGGTGAGTTTCCTGTCACTTCCAAAGGCTTTGTGAGATCGAGTTTCAGTTATCTGCTGGGATCTGTTCCGAGATCTGCCGAGAGTGGGTAAATTGAGGGTGTGAAGATTGTCCGTATCCCGTGCGGAAAACCCAATTCCCAAGCGGAAGACCCAATGTTGCGACTGAAATCTGAAACCCTACTCGCCGCTGCCCTTTGCGTCGGCATGGCAGCCGCTCACGCCAACGATCCCGTGACCACCCCTCAAGGTCAGGACACCAGCGCGACCGAGCAGGTAAAGGTGAGCGACTTAATTCAGCAGCTGGGCGACGACAGCTACGCGACTCGAATCCGTGCCCGTGAGCGTTTGCAACGAATGGGGCTGGAAGCGTTCGACGAACTTCACGAAGCACAGTTTGATGTTGACAACGAAATCGCCATGGCGGCGAGATTTCTCGTCAGCAGTTTGGCGATCAGCTGGTCCAAGGAAACCGATCCGCCAGAAGTTCGCAACACGCTGATCGAATACGGGGCTCAAGACGAAAGCGAACGCAGTAGCCGAATCGACATGCTGTCCGAGTTCCCCGACCGAAAGGCATTATCGGCACTCGTTCGATTGGCTCGATTTGAAACTTCTTTGCGACTCAGTCGGCGAGCAGCGCTCGCCGTCATGCAGCAAGATATGGCCGAAAACCAAGACTCGCGAAATCGCAATGCAGACCAAATCACTGCGGGACTTGGCGACAACGATCGACAGGCTGCAGAGTGGTTGCGGGCCTATGCGGCCGATCTCGCGAGCGGCGAATATTCGGCTGAACGCTGGCAAACGCTCATTGACCAACAACGCTTGGAGATTGACTTAGGATCAACTCAACAAGCTTCACGCCCTTCGGTCTTGGAACTCGTTCGCGTAACGGCGACCCGTGCTGCCGATGCCGGACTGACAGCAGAGGCGATGCGACTGGCAGTCGAAAATTTAGACCTGATCACACCACGATCAAGTGAATTGGTCGATGCCGCTAGCTGGGCAATCGACAATAACTTGCATCCCTTCGTCTTAGCTTTACAAAAAGAGCATCAGCAGATGTTCAGCAAAAACCCGATGCTGTTGTATTCGGCTGCTGAGGCTCATGAAGTTGCCGGCGAAGCGGACCAAGCGGAGGAGACGGCAAAACGCGCCGCTGCGGTCAACCCGCTGCCAAGCACTGAAGACGAGAGGGAAGCAATGAAATTGCAACCCAAGGACATCGAAGACAAGGCGCAATCGCACCGCGAATTAGGACTGCAACTCAAAGACCGTGGACTATTTAATTGGGCCGAGCGTGAATTCCGCCATATCATCGATGCCCTAGAACTGGACAACGAATTCTCTGCGACAGCGAGGACTGACCTAGCCGAAATGTTGGCCGACCTGGAACGGTATCAGGAAGTTGTCGATCTCCTAAAACCACTGACCGACCGTATCGAAAAAGATGAACAACTGCGGCGAAAACTCAACACAGTCGTCATGTTTCAGTACAACCGACTTCGCAGCGATGTCGATTACTATTCGGCGCTGGTGCTGCTGAAAGAAGGTGACGCAGATAAAGCGAGACCACTGTTAGCAAACGCATTCAAGCTGTTCCCCCGCAATGTCGACATCCTGATTCGCATGTATCGGGTGGAGGGTGATGACGAATGGCAAAGACTGGTTGAGACCACACTCGATCGCACGATTCGGATGGCGGAATCGACAGTGAAAGAAGCAAAGGCACAGGCGAAACAGTTTGGCGCGGTTGGTAAAGTTAGCCTCGGGCACGAACTCAATCAGTACGCTTGGCTTGTGAGCAACACCAAAGGTGATTACCAGAAAGCACTCAGCTACAGCTTGCAATCGCTCGAAAATCAAATCGACGCCGCAAAACTTGACACTTGTGGTCGCTGCTATTTTGCCGTGGGCGATTTGGAAAAAGCCATCATCACGCAGAAACGAGCGATTCGATTGAGCCCCCACTCACCCCCTTTGAAGCGACAACTCGCCGAGTTTGAAGCCGCTGCCGAGAAAGCGGCACGCGAGAGCCAATGAGCCCAGCCTCTTGGCAGCAGCCCGCCACTACGACAAACTTGGCAGCCAGCGGGAGGGTTTGTTCATTCAAAAGCGAGAGGTCGTGACCCGCTCGTTTCGCCCTTCCCCACTTTTCCCCGCTCGTACTGGCCATCATTTCCCGGCAGTACATTCGAGGCCCCGCCCCACCCTCCCGCGCGACAACAAATCATGAAGCCGCTGGTCCAAATTTCGCTCGACCTGATCACGATCGATGAAGCTCTCTCGACGGCAGAAATGGCACTTCGGGCGGGAGTCGATTGGCTGGAAGCTGGAACGCCCCTCATTCTGGCCGAGGGACTGCATGGTGTCCGAGCACTAAGGCAACGCTTTCCCGAAACACCGATCGTTGCAGATTTAAAGACGATGGATGGCGGTTACCTGGAAGCAGAAATGATGGCGGGTGCGGGTGCAACCCATGTCGTCGTTATGGCACAAGCCCACGAAGAGACCATCAAGTGCGTCGTCAAAGCCGGAAAGGATTTTGGCATCGAGGTCATGGGCGACAATCTCGGTTACGACACCATGGTCGACGGAGCACGACGACTAGAAGACCTGGGGTGCGACTACATCGTGCACCACATTGGTTATGACGAGCGGCGGGGCATTGCCGCGAGAGGGGAACGAATGCCAAGTCCCTTGGATGAACTTCGTGCGGTTGTCGATGCCGTCCAAGTCCCCGTGCAAGCCGTTGGCGGGCTGTCGATCGAACAAGCGATCGCTTGCCCCAAACATGGCGCACCGCTGGTGGTCCTCGGTGCACCATTGACCATTGATGCGGATGCATTCAAGACCGCCGATGGCGACCTAGAAAGTTCGCTACGAATGATTTGCGAGAAAGTAAAAGAGTAAGGGAACGTGATTGAATGAGTGAGTCAGCTGCAGTCGTCAATTTTGCCCCTGAAGCGGGCAGTGTCGAAGTCAGGCCTTTTGTAAAGCCCAAGATTGGAGCGGACGACGTTCTAGTCGAAGTCGCGGCCGTGGGTGTTTGTGGCAGTGATCTACACCAATGGACTGCATCCCACAGCTGGCCAGTGAATTATCCGGTCGTGTTGGGACACGAATTCGCTGGCACAATCGTCGAAACAGGAGTGGCCGTCGATAGCTGGCGCGAGGGAGATCGAATTGCCAGCGAAACGGCAGCTGTCATCGATCCCGAGAACCCAATGACTCGCCGCGGGTTGTACAACCTAGACCCAACACGCAAAGGGTTTGGCTACGGCGTGGATGGTGCCATGACACGGTATGCCCGCGTCCCCGCTCGCTGCTTGCATCGAGTGCCCGACGCGTTGCCACTCGAGCATGCGGCCCTGACCGAACCTTGCTGCGTTGCTTACAACTCAGTTGTGGGCAACACAAGAATCCAGCCTGGCGATCGCGTACTTGTAATCGGCCCCGGAACGATTGGAATCCTCTGCGCAGCGGTTGCAAAACTTTGTGGCGGCGACGTTGCAGTATTGGGCTTACCCGCCGATGCTGCGAGATTCGAAGTCGTCAAACAATACGGCTGTACCCCTCTGACTGACGCCACCGAGTGGTCCAAGCAAAGAGACGGCCTAGGCGCGGACGTGATCATTGATGCGGCAGGAGTCTCGCCCTCGCTAAAACTCGCGATTGATCTGGTCCGTCCCGCTGGTTGGATCACCAAAGTCGGCTGGGGCCCTAAGCCTCTCGATTTTTCGATCGACCCACTGGTGCAAAAAAATGTCACTCTGCAAGGAAGTTTTTCACATCACTGGACAATCTGGGAGCGAGTTCTGGCATTGCTGGCCAGCGGACAACTCGACGTCCAGCCGATCATTGGTGGCACATGGACATTCGAGGATTGGCACGAGGCATTCGAAACCATGCATAGCGGACAAATCGTCAAGTCGCTGTTGAAACCGAGCTAGCTGTTGAAACCGAACTGACGGGGTATTGCACCAGATCTGCACCACACCGGATTCGCCTCAGCCACTCTCGCTCCTACCAGTTCTGTCGATATCAAATTCTTTCGACCTCATCACCTCTGGTCGGAATCGCCACCTCACCAATACCTTCCCTCGCACTCACCACAATTGGACGCATCGCGATGCCCAAACTTGCCGCCTTTCCCAAACTCTACATGCAGGCGTTGTGCAAAGATGGGACGATGAGCTTGGATCAGTGGATCGACCTCGCAGCCGAACTCCCGATCGATGGCCTGGAGTGGTACGCCGGTTTCCTGGAGATGCAGGACCGCAACAATTGGGAGGCTCTTCGTCGCAAAGTCGAAGAAAAGAATTTGACGATTCCGATGATGTGTTGCTCACCCGACTTCACACACCCAGATCCCGCATTTCGGGAAGAACAGATCGAGCGTGAGAAGTTTTGGATTGAGATGACCGCGGCATTAGGTGGTCAGTTCTGTCGCGTACTATCAGGGCAACGCCGTCCCGAACTTAACCATGAGGAGGGTGTCCGTTATGCAGCAGAATGCATCGATGCCTGTGCCCCTTATGCCGCCCAACACGGCATCACCCTGATTCTGGAAAATCATTACAAGGATGATTTCTGGACCTACCCCGAATTCGCTCAGATGATGGATGTATTTTGCGATCTGGTCGATGCTGTCCAAGCCAAAAACTTTGGTGTCAACTATGACCCCAGCAACACGATTTTGGCCGGTGAAGATCCACTGGAACTGTTGCGCCGCGTATCGAAACGTGTCGTGACAATGCACGCGAGTGATCGATTTCTTAAAGAGGGAACGATCGAAGATTTGCGAAATGAAGAATTGGGGGTTGAAGGGTACGCGCAGCGTCTCAGCCATGGTGAAGTCGGCAAAGGGCTAAATGACTACGACGCGATCTTTTCCGAGCTAAAAGCGGCCGGTTTCGATGATCACTGGATCAGCATCGAAGATGGAGTCGAGGGCATGGAACAACTACACCGTAGTGCGGAGTTCCTGCAGCGGAAGATCGCACAGCATTGGGGCTAACTGATCACTGGCGTGACACCAGTGATCAAATGAAGCCAGCTGGTGCTGTTCGGTGACCAACACCTGCTCGATGCGATCTTCACAGGCGGCTCGGGGCTCAGCTGATGGTTTTCGTCAGACGACCCACACGATGATTTTAGAATGGGTTGCCGCCAAACGGATCGGCACCCGCACCACCGCCGCCAAATGGATCGGCTCCAGCACCACCACCACCGAATGGATCGTTGCCAGCACCACCACCGCCGAACGGATCGTTGCCGCCGCCACCGCCGCCGAACGGATCGTTGGCCGGCTGATTCTGAGGTGGAGCGACCGCTTCCGGTTCTTCAGTAGTTGTCAACTTGGGCTGAATATTGAAGGTCGGCAGTTCCTCGGCTTCGTCACGCAAACACTGGACTTCCCCCGAATCACTCACCAGGT
>JBMYRF010000041.1:36434-62493 GCA_049602075.1 Rubripirellula sp. | reverse complement strand
CCGTGCCTGTCCACAAGTCCGTGCCTGTCCACAAGTCCGTGCCTGTCCCCAAGTCTGTGCCTCTGCCCCAAGTCTGTGCCATCCCACAACTATGCTTGTCCCCAAATCCTGCCTGTCCCCGCGACACGCTTCCGGTTTTTATGCCTGTCCCCAGATGCCACCCCAGATGCCACCCCGCACCACCCATCCCGCGTCTATGCCTGTCCCCAGATGCCCTACAAATCCTGCCTGTCCCCACGTCTATTCCCCGTCTATGCCTGTCCCCGCGTCTATTCCCCGTCTATGCCTGTCCCCGCGTCTATTCCCCGTCTATGCCTGTCCCCGCGTCTATATCCGTGCCTATGACTGTCCCCGTGCCTATGTCCCCGTGCCTATGACTGGTTCCTAGTCAAAACCTGGCCCCGATTGAAACTCTTGACCTGCCCACATGTAAAGGACGGGACCTGGGTAAGCCACCGGGTAAATTTCTCTAGAGACACAGCCGTGTTACTTTTAGGCATCATCAGATACCTGCGATGATCCAATCGCCAAGTGAGGCTGGAAGGCTGTTGCCCAAGAACCGGTTCGGAGTGTTCTTCGCGAATTGGATCCAGACGGAACGATCTTCAGATTCGCCACCCGAGCCCGCGAGATTTGACGCACAAACCATAGACGGGAGTCTGCGGTACGCAAACGCACAACTCCCGTGAAGGACTCGTTTAATCGAAAGACTAACCGCCAATCTCATTGACGATTTCGAGCTCATCCGCCGGAGCAGCTGGATCCTCGGCAGCCGCAGGATCGACCGCATCAGCAGGTTTCTCTGGCTGTGAATCGCCCGGCAAATTCACGGCCTCATCTTCACCAACCATCTCTTTGAGCAATTCGATTTGTTCGGTCAGTTTCTCGACCCACTTCTCACGATCGTCCAAAGTTGGATCATTCAGTTCCGTGACAATCGGTTCCATTTCGGCTAACCAATCCTCGATCACGGGCTTCTTTTCGTCGGCGACAGCGGCCAAAAGGCCACCTGGCTGGGCCGGCTTGCCCAAAGCAGCCTTGCCAGTCAGAGCTAGGTGCACCTGCTGGATGACAGAATTCAGTTTTCCGCGCGAGACGCGAACTTCAGGCGGCTGTGGTTTGGCATCAGGAACTTGTCCTCCCATCATGCCGCCCATCATGCCGCCCATCATTCCGCCCATCATGCCTTCCATCCCCTCCATGTCATCACCGCTCTCCTCGCGGTCCTCCATCATGTTCATTTCCATTCCGGACATTTCCGTCTCGTCCATGTCCATCCTCATGCCAGCATCACCAGTATTCGTCGGGGTCTCCTGCGCCCTAGTCTGCAAAAAAGTCTCCGGCTTGGGCGGCTGGGACACGTTTGTCATCGGTCGCTCAAGGGCATTAATTCGCTTCAAATCATTTTCATAAGCCTGCAGAATTCGCTTGGTCCAGCTCTGAACCAAGTCTTCTGGTTTATCGACTTGGCCCTGCAAGTCGGCAGCCATCGCGCCAAGCCGTTGTGCAGCATAAAGTGCGATCAGGTCGGGCTGACTCGATTCGGTGCTGAGACTGACCAACTTGGTCGCAAGCTGCTTATCATCCTGCGGCTTCAAGACATCCAGAATGTCGACAGCCGAGCGCTGCAGAAAAGCATGAGCCTTTTGCGACCGTCCAACTGGTGGGGAAGAATCCAGCAAATCTTTTGCGATTTGAGAAATGGCTTGGCGATTCTGCTGGCTGATTTGCGGAAATCCATACAACGTTTGACGCCGAATCCCTTGCAAGGCTGCGGCCCGCACGCCATCTACATTCTGCTCGTTCTGATACATCTGCATCAAAATCGGCAAAGCCTCCGCTAGCGGCACTGGCGCTGTCTTGTTCTGTAAATTCGCCGGCTGACTGTTGAGACGTGACAACATCAAGATCGCGTTGATTCGTGCGGCGGGATGGTAATTTCCCTCCGCTACCTTCTTCATCCCATCAAATATGTAGCGTCGAACCACCTGCAGGACCTGCGGGTTGTTCGACCGCTCGGCACGCCCCAGTAGACCAGTTGCATCACTCATCAAATCTGAGATGTGCTTCACGCCGTCGGGTGCCGTCATCTTGGCCGGCAAATAAAAGGCAAAATACCCGTTCACCGACGCCGCATTCCCCTGCCCCGTGTTGGCAAATTGCTTCGTCAAAGCTTCAACTTGCTTTACCTTTTTCTCATCCTGCAAAGCCGGATGCAGCGGGATCGACTCAAATTGCGTCTTTGCAACCTGCCCGGTCGCACGCGTTGCCATCAGAGAAGCCACCACGAGAACGGTGAACCAGGCAATCCATCCGTACAGAGGGCGGTTGGAATCCGCAGCCGCCACAGCAACGACAGCCGATTGGCATTCGCCACGGTTGGCTTGATTCGAATGTGAAGTGAGGTTTTGAATGCTCATGGTGAGTCCATTAATTGAGCGATGGCCAGCGACGAGGCTGCCGGCGAAACGGATGAGTGGTCCCTAGTATCCATGAAAACACCCCATTTCGTCAATCAAATTCGATTTTTGGTCCTGTTTGCTCCAATCGGACACTGCCGATTATTCCGAATCAGACGCCGGCAAGGCCGATTCGGGTGCGATTTGCTGCTAAACCCCCCGTTTTTCGATTCCTGCACGGGAAGGGCGGCCACTTCCCCAAAAGTTTGCAAATCCAACCGGCCGCGCGGCCTAGTGCACAGCTGACCCGTGATTTGACGCCGGCAGCCCGTTTCTATCGCAGCTTTTTCGATCCAAGCTGCCAGCTCAGCCCAACCCATACGCCATGGCGGTCCCAAACTGATTTCCGCTTCCGTTCTCTGCCTTGACCCGACGGTGGAGGAGTTCGTAACTTCCGCACAATGATGTCAAAAAGAAATGCCCTTAGTCTGACACAATTCTTCGCCTTGCTTTGCTTGGTGACGATTCTGGGCTGCGCGAGCTGGAAGGCACCACCTTCGCTTCAGAACGCCATGCAGCATGTCAGCTCCGGACCGACTCAGACTCATTTGACCAATAAAAAGCGATTGATATTGGAAGTTGAATTCGTCAAACTTCCCATTTTCTCAGCAGATAGCGATGCGTTGGAGGACAGCTGGCAACGCGTCGACGAGACGAGACTGGACCCCGAAGTGCGGCATCGATTGATCGCCAACGGAATTCGCGCTGGAATTGTCTTGGACATCCACCAATTTCGCCAGGATTTGCAAGAGCTATCTGCGGAGGAAGATGTGTTAGATACCTTCCTCAACCAAGCTTCGATCGCGAGCTCCGTGGCCCAAGGACAACAACGCATCCCAATGCGTTATGGTCGCCGCTACGAACTGCCAGTCTGTAATCCTGGGGAAGGGGAACAGGTCACGTTGCTGCAGCTTGAAGACGAAACGATTGGCCGCACGCTTACCGGAGCACAATATTTATTGGCGATGACCGGACGCGAAACTTCGATCTCGGAACAGATTCAGTTGCGTGTTCGTCCGGAGGTTCAGTACGGCGAATCCAAACCAAAATTCGTTACCAGCGACACGGCGTTGCGAATCGACAGCCGCCGGGAAGCCTGGTCAATTGAACCACTTGAAATGGAACTGACGCTGCAAGAAGGCGAAACGATTACGATCGCCCCCACGCTGCCACTCAAGGGACTAGCAAAACAGATGCTCTCCAGCGCCGGTCCCGATCAGCAAACCCAGCAGACGATCATCCTGATCCGCGTCGCCCAAGTTCCCACGGCGATCGATCAACTTTAGCCACTGCAATTGCCGTTCAATCTAGCCGCAGCAATCGCAGATCACCCCGTCAGCTAACCGTAGGTGATGCTTCCGTCTGATCACATGATTGCCTGATCACTTGATTGCCTGATCACTTGGGGGCCGTCACCGAAAGGTCGATTTGTCTCGCAAAATGTGATGGTAGTGCTGGGCGAAACGATGAGATTCATCGCGGACGTATTGCAGCAACCTCAATGCGTAGGCCCGCCGACTCAGAGTGATCGGTTCCGACTGACCAGGGCGATAGATCTCTTCATCCCGTTTTGCCAGTGAAATGACCGTCGGCGGATCAATCTGCTGATCTCGCAATGCTGCCATCGCGGCACCTAATTGGCCTTTGCCACCGTCGATCAGCAAAATATCGGGAAACGAATCGTTCTCGTTAGAAAGTCTACGAAAGTGCCGGGAAACGACCTCGTAGATACTGCGGTAATCGTCAATGCCATCGACATCCTTGATTCGAAACCGACGGTAGCCAGGCTTGAATGGCAGACCGTCGATGAATTGCACAAGACTCGCGACCGTCTCGCCTCCTCCTAGGTGCGCGATGTCGACCCCTTCGATCACCCGTGGAGTCTCTGGCAGATCGAGGACTTTCCTGAGACCAGCCAAACCCTTCTTGGGATCGATGTAGAATACCTCTGGCTGCACATGGGTATCCAGCTCTCCCCGCTCCTCGAGTCGATCAAGCATATTGATTTCGTCTCGCAACACTGCCGCGCGTTCAAAATCCATTTGCTTACTCGCAGCCATCATCTCATCGCGCATCTCATTGAGCAGTTTTTTCTTGCCGCCGTCCAAAAAGGTTTGCAAACGCTTGATATCCCGTCGGTAAGATTCTTTGTCGATGCGAAAATTACAAGGCGCACTGCACTGCTGAATGCTCGCCAACAAGCAGGGTCGAAACCACTTCCATTGATCGGACGATTCACTGATATCGAGGGAACAGGTACGGAATTTAAAAATCCGTTGCAAGACTTGAATCGCACCCCGTAAGGCGCCCGCACTGGCAAACGGGCCGTACAGCTTTACACCTTTCGTCCGCGGCTCGCGAGTCACCTCGACCAAAGGGAACTCGTCACGGGTCGTGATCATTAAGTAAGGAAACGTCTTGTCGTCCTTGAGATCCTTGTTGAACTTCGGTTGAATGTCCTTAATCAACCGAGACTCCATCAACAAAGCATCGACCTCACTCTCGCTTTCAAGAAAATCGATGTCAGCGATTTCACCAATCCAATTCGCCGTTCGCTGATCTTCACCGGCCGCTTTCAAAAAATAGCTTCCAGCCCGACTGCGGAGATTCTTGGCCTTGCCGACGTAGATCACACGACCGGCCGTATCCTTCATCAAGTAAACGCCCGCTGTTTGCGGAAACGTTTTGACCTTAGCGGCCGCGTGGTCAAAGCCCAGCGGTTTAGGTTCAGACATATTATCAGGGGGCAGGGAGACAGGCAGGAAACGTGCCGGCAACAAACACCTTTTAAAGGACATACCGCTGAAACGGCAACTCTGACAGAGGCATCATGTCACCGAGACCACGATACCGCGAAAGCAAGGCTAGTTGGCTTCCAATTCCTTGATCTGCTGCTGGAGACGCTCCAATTCCAATTTCATCTCACGTTCACGGCGTCTTAATTCGTCCAATCGTTTGCCGCGATCCAATCCGCCGACAGGAATCAACGAAGGCGGATCCTTCGCGAGCGTTGGAGTGGTTGTTTTCTCAACGTCGACTTGAAACGCCGCTGGCTTCACGCCATTCTCCGTTGCGTCAGTAGAGCTCTGGTCTGTTGCTTTCGCTGGTTGCTCTACCGGTTTCTTCGCCGGCTCGGTCGCCGCAGCCGCCCCAGCAGATCCGCCAAAAAAACCACCGAGCATCGAACCAATGCCTCCGAGCGGCGATGGTTCCTGCGAATTGCCCACTGACACAGGCTCATCGATCGCTACCGGAGCGCCCTTGGTCGATAACTCAGCGACAACCAACGACTGATTGCGAACCAGCTTGAATGACAAAATCTGATCGCGATCTACCCCTGATAACTCCCGCAAAAGGATGTCGCGACTCGACACCAAGCGGCCGTCGAGCGAAACAATCCGATCGCCCTCGAGCATCCCAGCCAATTCGGCTGGGGAACCAGGTCTGATTTGCTTTACCAGCAGCCCACGTAAATTCGCCGACTCGGCTAACTGAATGCCGATGCTTTCCAGGTCCCAGGAATCAGCGATTGACGCAGGCCCGGGCAACGTTGACGAGGGTGCCAACAACGTTGACGAGGGTGCCGGTAACGTTGACGAGGGTGAACTTGCGACAGATGCTGGTAACAAATCTGCCGATGGCCGCACCCGAGGCTTCACCAACGCCACCTCGATCTCTTGCGACTTTCCAGCGCGGATGAACCGCAGCCGAGTTCGATCCCCAATGGACTTCTTTTCCAGCTGCTCAGCTACAACAGAAGGCGAAAACGTTGGCAGACCGTCCATCGCGATAATGATGTCATTGATTCTCAAACCTGCCGCGTCTGCTAAGGAGTGGTTTTCAATCGACACTACGACCAATCCCGGGGGCCCCGATTCGGTCGGTAAGACCTGGATACCAAGAGAGGGACGATTCGGAACACCACCCGATCTCCCCTCCGAAAGCGGTTGCATCGGATTCAATCCGGAACCGGTTGGAGAACTCGTGCCCGGCTGCGACGACGCCGTGCCCTCGCCAGCCGAGTTGATCGCCGGAGCAATAGCCGGCAGCAAAGATTGCAAAAGCGACCGCGCTCGTGAACCAGGCTGTTCCCCTTCAGACATTGCGGAATCTTGTTCCGCCGATTCGTTCTCCGATGGTGTCTCCAAACGCGATTCGATCCGATTTTGAAGCCGTTGAATCAGACCTTGGGCACTGGCCAAGGCAGGCGAGGTCATCTCCCAACCGACCAATGCAGCAAAAATCAAAACCACGCGATGCAAGGGACAAGCCATGCCAAACATCCTGCTGAAAATATTAAATCGGGCAATATGCGTACTAGCTCGCTATCCAAGAGCAACTTTTTCCGCGTAAGCAAGCCGATTGTGTAACGAAATGTTCATCTTGTTAACTTCGCCGGCCGATCGGCGTCATCAACTGGACAACCGCGATCGTTTCGACGATAGGCTTATATTACGGCCGCAGGCTGCCAAAGCGAATGAGTCGGCGACCCCCGGCGGCTCGGATTCCAAGGATTAATGGAAAATCCGGGGCTTAATGGGAAATCCCGACCGGGGATTCTAAATTGTCACTCGCAAAATCCATCAAGTCTGGGCACAAAACGCATGATGCCCCCTCCGTCTCAAATTTGAGACCATCGCGCCGGTCACGAATTAGCCCCAATCATCGCAATCGAAAATTCGATCGAATTGGGAAAATCTTCCATGTCTGTCCTCCGTCCACAACGGGAAACTCACGTGAGCGTTTTGGTCGTCCAAACCTCCCCGCTGACGCAGCTCGAGGCGTTACTCCCTCGACTCTTGCAAAATGTGTCGCTTTCGCGCGCTCAAATCGCGATCGATCAATTACGCGGGACCATCGGCGCCAATGGCCAGCACCGAATTCTGTTGATCACTGCCTCGCCTCAGGATTCACCGGAATCACCCCTAGCTGCCGTGATCGCCATCCAACAACCAGAACCAGACAATCGGACGGCGACTATCCTTCATGCAGCGGCGACCGTTCCAGTCGATCGCGAACAACAAACCAATCTGATCACTGCGATGAAACCAATTCTACGTTCACAACTTTCCGAACGTGGCGTCACTTTCCTGCAGTGGGCGACGGATATCGGTCCCAACGAGGGTGTGACGGACTGGTGCGACGGGTTCGGTTTTCAACCAATGGCGACGCTCGATTATCTCAGCGGCGAAGTTCCATTAATTCGCAAGGACCCTTCCAGTAAAAAAGGAAAAGCACAGGTCCCCAGGCCCGAGCCAGAAAATTCATTGCAATTCATTCCCGTTAACACCAACGCAAAAGCTGTCGGAACAGACGGCAAATCAGATGGGTGTAGCGAATACAAGTCCTTTGTAACGCTAGTCAATTCAACCTATTCAGAAACACTTGACTGTCCCGCCCTTGCGGAACACCGTACAGCCCAAGAAACCCTGAATGGCTATCGGACCGCCGCTGCCTTTGCCCCTACGGGCTGGTTCCGAGTGGTCCGCAGCGAAGGTACAGTCCGTAGCGAATGCGCAGGCAGGCAAACCACGGTCGGTTGCGTCATCTTGGGATACCATCCGCCGCCGCCCGACCAGAGCGAGACACCGGGTGTCGTCGAAATTGTCTACATGGGGATTGTCCCCTCGGCCCGCGGGCTCGGCCTCGGCAGAGACTTGGTTGAACATGCGTTCGCTGTCGCCAGGAACCATTCGGCAGATCGCTTGATCCTCGCCGTTGACCAAAAAAATGAGCCCGCTCGAAGGATTTACGAAGCGGCAGGACTAACCCCCATGTTAAGTGAAATGGTTTGGGTAAAGTCGCTGAGCGAATCCAATTCGGAACCGACCGATTAAATCGGTTTACGATCCATCAGATCGGTTCAGGCACTGCCAGCTCAAACAGCGTTCAACGAGCGATGGCAAATGCGTTTTGCTGTAAAAATCGTCACAAAACCCGTGTTTTACTAAATTTCGCAGTGGAACCGATCGGCGTCAGAATCTGTTAAGTTACCAAGCCCGACAGATTATCCACCAACCATAAAATCGCTTTCGGCGAAACCATTCCCCCTCAATCGACTGCTCCATCATCATTCACAGGCATTCAATCCAACGAATTACATGCCGTCAGCGATGCATCCGCGCGGTGCTCGACCGCGCGCAAAAAAAACCCAACCGAACAGTGTTTGACTTGTTTGCTAGCAACCATAAAATCTGGCCTCTCGCTTGCGACGAACTTATCCAAGCAACGCGAGACACTGAGTGCAGGGAGGCGGCGATGCTGCCCGGCGGAGCTAGGTTGGTTGTGACTCAGTACCGACGCTTTGATCGAACTCTCGAAACTCAACGTTGGCTCGAATCGTGTGGACGATTCGAATCGTGTCAGCGAGATTACTGCACCGCGAAATTTCCATGATGGAGGATTGCGCTACCGGTATGTCTGCATCGCAAGGCTGCATTGACGACAAGCTGAATGTTGAGCAAACCTTCAGGGACGCTTTGAAAGGTCGCATCGGCGAAGATCGCTATCGGATGTGGTTCGCGCAAGGTGTTGAGCTGGAATTTGTTGGTGACCAGACAAACGGTTCGGTCGCAACGGTTTCACAATTGAACATTCGTGTGCGGGGCCAATTCGCACTCGATCGGATCACCCAAAATTTCCTGCAACCGTTGCGTGGCGCCGCGATGCAGGTCTGTGGAAAACGGATTGAAGTTCAGTTGTTCCTGTTCCAGTTACCAGCCGAACAATCCGAATTGCCGTTGGAGGCCGAACAAGATCCGAACCAGCAGCCATTGAAACAACAGTCTTCCAAGCAGAAGCGGTCGGGCCCCAATCCCCGTTCATCCACACGGCGAAAACGCCGTGGTCCACGGCGTCTATCGAGTCTCGTCCGCGAGGAGGCCAATTCGGAACAGGCCCGCCAACAGCGACCTGCACAATTGCCACTGCCCGCGTGTGTATCCGATCCAATTGACCATCCTGTCGCTGGGGCAAACAGAACAAACGCGAAAGATCAGGCGTCTCCCGCGGCGGTAACGGGACCCTCTGTGCAGTGCAAGTCACCTGCCGCCGCCCTTGCCCCGAATCAACTTTCAGCGGCCAACTTTGTTGCCGGCACCTGTAATCAATTGGCCTACACAGCGATGAGCATGGTTTGCCAAACCCCCACGACAGCGAGCCCACTGTTTCTGTGCGGTCCAACGGGAACTGGCAAAACGCACCTGTTAACCGCCATCGCCGAGCAGTTTCGACGACGACATCGCATGCGGCGGGTGATGCAATTATCGGCTGAGCAATTCACCAATGACTTTATCACTTCGGTGGGCAACAGCGGGATCACTGCGTTCCGCAGACGCTATCGTGAGGTGGATGCGTTACTGATCGACGATGTGCAGTTTCTGGGGGCTAAAAAAGCGACACTCCGTGAGATGCTTTACACCGTCGAAACACTCGCCACCGCTGGCCGGCCACTAATTTTCTCGGGCCTGCACGCACCCACGGAAATCCAGGGATTATCCAGAGAATTAGCCGGCCGCATGGCGGCCGGATTGGTGTGTGGCATTCAGCCTCTGGATACCGCAACTAGGGAAACAATCTTGCGACGATGGTTCGAAGCACGCTGCAAGTTCCCCGTCACAGGTGCAATGGTCGAACAGATCAATGTGACCTTACAAGGAGACGGCCGCGTGCTGAGCGGCATCGTCAACGTCGTCAATACGTTGCAGCGTATGTTTGGTCGCAATCCAACCATGGAAGAATTGCGGAAGTATGCGGGAGGTTTACTGCGTTCGGCGGCCCCGGTTGCAAATCTCAATGTCATCGAGGCGGCAGTCTGCCAAGCATTTCAACTCGAACCGGCAACACTGCGGGGTGGATCTCAAACCCGCGCGGTGACCGAACCGAGAATGCTCGCGATGTATCTGTCGCGGCAATTGACCTCGTCGGCTTACTCACAAATCGCAACTTACTTTGGTGGCAGGTCCCATAGTACCGCGATTTCGGCGGAAAATAACATTAAATCGTGGCTCGCATCCGGAAAATCGATTGGCCGCGGACCCGCTGCGATCTCCGTTCGCGAAGCCATCGACCGAGTCGAAGGTCTGATGCGAAGCGGCTAGCTCGCTTGCGTCCGCCGCCCAAAGGCGACAAACTCATGGGTGCCCGAACGAGCCCCAAAACGCGTTGGCGAGCCCCAGTACTGGTCGACCGTGCACGGCTGATGATTATTTGATCAGGAGCACCTAATTCATACTTTGCTCTGAATCACACGACGATTCTCCTCTTCGTCAACAAGATCCACCCTTGGAACAGGCTTGTCCCGACCAGCCTCAGTATCTGGTTAATTTGCGATTGACCCTGACCACGCGATCCCAAGCATGATCGACGAGCGATTGCGACGGCTTGGTGCCATCAACCAATCCAACCCAGTTCAACGTCCAACCCAGTTCAAAATTCACCAAAATTTATATTCACCACATCCACGGACTGGAATCCCATGCCGGACGATCAGAAATTTGCAAGGAAGAGAAAAAAGAAAGAGCCTAGCGCTGCGGAAATCCTTGCTCGCCAACCACCATTTGATCTTGATGCCGAGATGGGAGTCATCGGTAGCATCCTGCTCTTTCCCGAAGCATGCGATGAAATCGCGTCGTTAAAAGCTGACGATTTTTACGACGACAAGAACCGCAAGATTTACGAAGTCTTGCGGGACATGCACGACAGCGGTGACAAAATCGACATCACCTTGCTGGTGTCACGTTTGCGAACCCAAGACGAGTACGACAAAGTTGGCGGCGCAGCCTACTTAGCCGAGTTGTCCTCCTCGGTCGCCAACGCCGCGCACATCGTTTACTACGCAGATATCGTCTGCGAAAAAGCGATCTACCGCAAGTTGATCCAATCGAGCACCGAAGTGTTGACGTCGGCGTATCAACAAGAATCATCGGCGAAGGAACTCTGCGCACAGGCGGAGCAAAAAGTCTTTGCAATCATGGACGGTCGCAGCAGTCAATCGGTCCTGACCATGAGCGATGTCCTGCACCAAGCGATGGACCGGATGGAAGCGAGGCTCCGAGATGAGGACCTGGAAGGGTCTGCTGAGTCGGGCTTCACCCGGTTTGATGAGATGACCGGTGGAATGCACAACGGCGAGCTGCTGATTTTAGCTGCACGCCCCTCGATGGGAAAAACCGCGCTCGCCATGAACATGGGCGAACATGTCGCCATCCAACAGCAACTGCCCGTGCTGTTTGTCTCGCTGGAAATGTCGGGGATCGAATTGGCCGACCGAATGTTGTGCTCACTCGCAAGAGTCAATGGACACCGACTCCGAAACGGAACGATCTCGGCCGATGATCGTGATCGCTTGATGCGCAAAGCAAACGAAATCAGCCAAGCGCCTTTGTTCGTTGACGATTCGCCCAGTCGCACCGTCAGCGAAATCGCTGCCGCAGCCCGCCGAATTAAACGCCGCGAAGAGGCGCTCGGCCTGATCATCATCGATTACTTGCAGCTGATCGAACCAGACAATTCGCGAGATCCGCGTCAGGAACAGGTCGCTAAAATCGCTCGACGCCTCAAAGGTCTCGCACGTGAATTGGAAGTTCCATTGCTTTGCCTATCCCAACTAAATCGTCAGGCCGAGGACAGCAAGGATCACCGCCCCAAATTAAGCCACCTCCGAGAATCAGGTGCCATCGAGCAGGATGCCGACGTGGTGATGTTTGTCCATCGCGAAGAATACTATCACCGCGGTGACGATCGCGCCCAATTCGCGGGCCAAGCAGAGATCATCATCTCCAAACAACGAAACGGGCCAATCGGTGATGTCGAATTGACATGGGAAGCCGACTTTACACGGTTTAGCGACCGAGCGCCGGACCGTCATAGCGAATTCGATGAGTATGCTGAGTTCAGCAGCCCCGGTGGGTTCTAGTAATCGACGACTAGAAAATCGAACCAACGCAAAGATTTTCCCGCGAGCCTTCAAAATGAACGCACACCCCTGACAGCTGTAATCTACTCACCCAGCCTGGCAGCCTGCCGCAAACTGACGGAGATCAAAAAACCGGGAAGCCAGGACAAACAACAAGTCCGGGACAAACAACAAGTCCGGGGCAAACAACAAGTCCGGGACAAACAGCAAGGCCGGGGCAAGCAACAAGGCCGGGGCAAACAGGCAGGGTAGGGGGGCTTTTCTTGACCAATGGATTCAACCTTCTCTGGCAACTGCGTCGGCGTACCTTTTCTTTAACTCACGTTGAAGTCAAATTGTGCCGATCATTACGATTGTATCGATCTCACCTCCCCGATAGTGGTCTCCAGCGATGCAATCGAACGATCAGTCTTATACAGCGCCGCCTTTCCCTGCATTTCCGTGCACCTCACGCTACATCCCTCTGGGAAGCGTCGAAGAAGCGTTTTCACGAATCTGCCTTAGCATCGACACGCGTGAAACAATCTCGCTAATTGTGGGCCCACCAGGCACCGGCAAATCTTTGATCTGCCGCCTCTTAGCGGAGCGATACAAAGAAAATCTTAATGTCGTGGTTCTTGGTGAAACCCCTGTCGAATCACGACAGGAGCTGCTGGCTAATCTGTTGCACCAACTGCAGATCGATTCAGACCCAAGTATCGATCCACAACTCACGCTGATTGATTTCCTTTGCGGAAAACACTCGGCCGGACGCGGCCTATTGATCTTGGTCGACGAGGCGCAATCGTTGACCCGTGAAGTCATCGAAGCGATTCGGATGATCACCAACATCATGCGTGAGGGCGAACCCTGCGTTTGCACCGTGCTTTGTGGCGGCATGAAATTCGATGAGATGCTTGTCGATGCCTCAATGGATGCGTTTACCCAGCGAATCGCGACCCGATGCTATTTGCACGCGATGAATGCCGAAGAGACACGGCAGTATATCTGCGACACGATCCAATCCTGCGGTTCTGAACCTGCCGAAACGATCACGAGCGAAGCGTTGGCGGCCGTACACCATGCGTGTAGCGGGATTCCAAGGTTAATCAACCAAATGCTCACCCAGGCGATCGACTGCGCGGCAGAATCCGACGAGGCTCTGATCGATGAGACGATCATTGATCGAGCCTGGGCCCAGTTGCAACAACTCCCCAGTCCAATCGTCAATGATCCCAAAGTCGCTCCTAGAGCAGCTGAGATCGAATTCGCCGAACTAGATTCCGCCATGGAATTTGACCAGACGCCCGCAACAGACGCAGAGATCGATACGCAGCCAGAAACCACTCCCCCTACCGCACCACCTTCGGATACGGAAGTGGAATGGGAACCAATCACGCAAATCGCCAGCGGTAAAAGCAACGTGTTCAATGCCCTCGTGAGTATGGGATTGGCGGAAGCCTCCTACGAGGCAGAGGCCTCAGCAAACACTGGTGTTCTCCACAACATGCGTGAGTATGACCAGCCAGCCGAAGAGCGGTTGGGCATTCAGACCTTCGAGGATTGCGATTCGACTTCCCCAACCAACGGCGAAGCCGGTCTCAATGGCGTTGATCCCATCCAATCGGACATCGACATCATCAGTGACTCTGAAAACGATCGGCTGGAAGTCGAGACAACACCGGGCATTCGACCCACGATCTCGGCAAAACACTTGTTCGGTGAGTTTGACGAAGAGGAAGAAATCTCGGTCGGCTATGGGTCACCGAATCGCACAAACCCCGCACCGGCCCCAAGAAAAGATGCCAAATCACAGACCCCCGACGCTGATGAATCGCTTGGCACCTGTAAGCCAAGCCCCCCTGAGTTCGAAGCCGAAAATCAAGCCACACCGGCCGTCTATCTCGACGAAACAACCGACTCATCGGCCGATTTAAAGTTTGTCGATCTGGCGAGCATGGATGATGAGAGTTCCAGCATCGAAGCCGCTTGCTACGGCACCTCGCCCTGCGGAAATGGGTTCACCAATTCAGAAACAGAATTTGAGGATGTCTTGCATCAGGAAATTATCGGCATCGCCCAGATAACCGATTCGTCGCTGGGCAAAGTGACTGACGATTTTACCAACCAGACTGACGATGTCTTGGAATGGCCGGAGCCCCACTGCATGCCAAATTGGGCGGAGCCCCCGGCGGACCATCTTGCCGATCTCAAACCCGCGTCCGAAGGCAATCCAGACGATCGGGTGAACGATTTTGTCGTCGTTACCGGGCACGGTGAGTTGCCAATTCAACCCAGTGCGTCGGACTCGATGGATGCCGAAGCGACACCAGCACTGCGAGTAACCGAGCCTGGTCCGCAGGAACAACCTGAGTCGGAGGTGGATGCAACGCGCCAACTCACGGACGAAAGCAAGGTTGACACCGAGACACAACTCGGTGTGAAGACGCACCTAGCGCCTGAGTCCAGCATCAATGCGGAACCCTGCTCGACGACAGATGCTCCGTTCATCCGTGACGACAGCGACCTGCTAGTCATCGAAGATGAATTGGACCTTCGCCAGGTCGATGCAGCATCACGTCGCGATCCGAAAAATAAAACCATTTCAGTCGACTTCCAATCAATGCTTTCTCGAATGCGTAGCGGAACCCAATGATCGCGGTCGCTGAATCGGTTGAATCCTCGTTGTCCACTCCGCTTGACCTGTTGTCCACGCAACTGGTGCGTTTGAGTGAACGACGGGGGTCAACCCCTGTTTTGATTACACCACCCCATCTCACTCTGCGAAATAAATTTTTTGTTGAGTTGGTCAAATCGCTTTCGACGATCACAAACCGCCCCATTCGAATTGATTGGTATCGACCCGTGCCGTCGGTTGCCAGTGTGGTTACCGACTTATTCGCGAACTGGCGGGTCGTGAGCACAAATCGGTCGATTGGATCGGTTGCTTGCCCAACGCAGCCGCTGGGGATGATGCAGATCACCGCTTCGCTTGGTCGCCCTGGCGGTATTCATCGGGATTTGGTGGTTGGTTGGTGCAATACTGCCTTACCATTGCCACCCTGGGCAACTCCAATCGAGTTGAACAGTTAACCGAGTCGTGCTTGTGGACCACATCCCGTGGGCTGTTTTCCTGCTGCCTAGTTCTCTGCCGGCGGTTTCCCCGCAACCTGCTCCGAGCCGGCCACACAGCGGCTGAAGCAAACACAGCCAACTGACACGGCACGCCGGAGCCCATACAATCGAGACCTTCTTACTTCTCATGAATAGAAAGTGAAGGTTGATTGTGACTGATAGCGTGATCACTCCAGAATCGACAAGAATCGGTTGGATCGGCACGGGCGTGATGGGGCGCAGTATGTGCAGCCACCTGATCTCAGCTGGCTACCGTACGACCGTCTTTAATCGGACACGATCAAAACTTGATGATCTTGTCACGCTTGGCGTGACTGTGGTGGACAGCCCCAAACAAGTTGCCGAACAGAGCGACGTGGTATTTACCATCGTGGGTTTCCCGCATGATGTCGAACAGGTCATCCTTGGCGGTGAAGGTGTGCTAGCGGGATGCCGCAGCGGAATGACGGTCATTGATATGACAACGAGCCAGCCTTCTTTGGCAGAGCGAATCGCAAAGGAAGCGGCTGCGCGAGGTGTTAGCGCAATCGATGCGCCCGTCAGCGGTGGTGACACCGGGGCACGAAATGCTGCTTTGTCGATCATGGTGGGTGGTGACGCCGACGCGGTTGCCCGAATTGATCCACTACTACAGCTGCTCGGCAAGACCATTGTGCATCAAGGACCAGCGGGTTGTGGTCAACACACCAAGATGGTGAACCAGACTTTAATTGCTTCCGGCATGATCGCAGTTTGCGAAGGCTTACTTTACGCCACGAAAGTCGGGCTCGATTTACCTACTGTCCTACAAAGTGTCTCATCGGGTGCGGCAGGCAGTTGGTCACTTTCGAATCTTGCGCCCAGAATGATCGATGGTGATTTCGACCCCGGTTTTTTTGTCGAACACTTCATCAAAGACATGAAGATCGCGCTCGATGAAGCGGCCGCGATGAATCTGGCTTTACCCGGTCTCGCGCTTGCCCATCAGCTCTACCAGGCAGTCTCTGCTCAGGGCCACGCAAAAGATGGAACACAAGCGTTAATACTGGCACTCGCCGAATTGAATCGTGTTGAATGGAAGGCGGCAATAAGATGAACCGTTATCGAATGCGATTTGCTCCAAAAGTTTGGACGCCGGCGTTAAGCCCGAGATTGGTTGACTGGCTCCGACCGTTGCGTCGCAAGCAGCAAATTCGTGACGTTCAATTAGATCAAGTTGACGTCATCGGTCAACAATTTGTTCGTGATGCATTGGATGCCGGTTCTGGCGTGATGATCATGCCAAACCATCCCAGCCACGCAGATCCCTTTGCGATTTATGCTGCGGCCGATGTGATCGGCACCAAATTACACGTGATGGCGACATGGCACGTTTTTGAAAAGAAGTCACGCCTTGTTCAGTGGATTCTGAGAAAGCACGGTTGCTTCAGCGTCGACCGCGAAGCGAATGACATCGCTGCATTCCGTCTCGCGACAAATCTGCTACGTGACAAACCACAACCGCTTGTCATTTTCCCCGAAGGTGAAATCTACCATTGCAACGACCGAGTAACTCCCTTTCGCGAGGGGGCCTCTGCGATTGCTGTCGCCGCCGCGCGGAAAAGCGAACGCCCGATTATTTGTGTTCCCTGCGCGATTCGCTACCGCTATGAAGATGACCCGACCGACAACTTGCTTGAAACCATGGGGCAACTTGAAGAGTCGATTTTTTGGCGCCGCCGCATCGAGCGACCGCTCGAGAAGCGAATCTACGACTTCGCGGAAGCGCTACTAGCGGTCAAAGAATTGGAATACTACGGCGAAACAAAGCATGGGCAGTTGCCCGAAAGGATTCGAGCGCTCGGTGATTTCATTCTCGATCATGTTGAGCAACGGCAAGAACTGAAAGCCGGAAGCAAAAGCCTTCCCGAACGGGTCAAAACGGCCCGTCAGGCGATCATCGTGAAGTTGAGCGAAGAGAATTTATCAACCGAAACAAAAACTCTGCTGTTCGACGATCTCGAAGATTTGTTCCTCGTTGTGCAATCGTTCAGCTATCCCGGAAACTATGTGACGGCCAAGCCATCCATTGAACGGATGGCCGAAACGCTGGACAAATTCGAAGAGGACGTGCTGCGGCAATCAACTGCCACAGTCAAGGCTCGACGGAGTGCCAGAGTCGTCTTCGGCGAACCGATCGAAGTGGTTGGTGACAAAAAGGTCAAAGGGCAAACAGCGGCGCTTACCACGCAAATCGAATATGCTGTACAGAAAATGCTTGATGAGGATGCGGATCTGCGGCCAGATGACGGCGCAGCCCAGACCAGCGGCGTTTAGGGGATAATCTCGATCGAAATTAGGTGCTTCGATCAAAAATCCGTGCTGGTTCGTCGCAAGCACAGTTGAGGATCATTCAGCGATTCGGTTCTCCAAGTGGCGAAATTGGCTCAAAAGCAAACATCCGCAACGGCTGTTTGACATACGAATCCGCGGGATGTGACGGTAAATCGTCGCATCTCAGGTCGCCATTCGAATCGACCCGATAAACTAAATGCGTGATGATGCGCAATGGGACGATATGGAAAAAATGGTTCGGCCCGCGAATATAAATCCGCCATCGCGAGACTTTAGATTTGTTTCAATTGCTTTTGCTGTTAACCGTATACGCGTTTGTGATTTTGTGCGTGTTTTGGCGGAAACCTGCCTGGGGCTTCTGGGGTGTTTCAATCTCCTTCCCAGTTCTTTTGGTGCTGGTCATGGGACTCTGGCCAGTCATTTTCCCGCCGCAGGCCTGGACGCCACGTGAAAATCAAAACGGGCGACCCGAAGAGTCGATTGCCGCTGCTCCCCGCAGAGAGGCAACGCGTTCCAACAGCGGTCAGCCGAACACAGAGGCGAATGAAACTCCCCAGATCACTCAGGCAAGTTTCGAGCCATATCGCCCGATCGAACGCAGATCCGATGGCTATGTTCAAGGCGAAGCCTGCCGAGAATGCCACCCAGGTAATTACGAGTCGTGGCACGACTCCTACCACCGTACGATGACCCAACTCGCAGATCCATCAATCGTGATGGGGAATTTCGATGGTCAAACGGTCGAAACGAGTGATGCCTCCTACCGCCTTCTTGAGGAAGGTGGGATCTGCTGGGGAGAGTTACCTACCCGAATTGTGAGTGGAAATCGCGGTCCGAACGCAGGTACCTCTCGTGTTCCATTGGTGATGACAACCGGTTCGCATCACATGCAGGTCTATTGGTTCCCGCTTGCAGCGGGGCGAACCCTCGGCCAATTTCCGTTGGTCTATTTAAAGGAAGCGGAGCGTTGGGTCCCCCGACATAGCTGTTTTTTACAACCTCCCGGGGCCCCACCCAGGATTGAGGCTGGGCGATGGAACAATACCTGCTTGCAGTGCCATACGACTCATCCAAAACAAAAGTTATCACGTGATTTTTCCTTTGATACTGATGTCGCCGAGTTTGGCATCTCGTGCGAAGCCTGTCATGGTCCTGGGCAGGCCCACATCAATTTTCGTCGACAAGATGATGGCCAGCTTCGGCGCGGGGAAGATCCCATTGTCAATCCAGAGAATCTGACCCACGAAAAGAGTTCGCAAACCTGTGGCAATTGCCATTCAATTACGACTCACCTGCAAGCGGAGACGCGAAACGAAGGACATGCCTTTCGCCCCGGCAAGGAACTCGAGGCGTCGCGACACCTGTTTCGCATCAACGAACACTCAAAAGCTGAATTACGAAGACGGGGAGAAAACCCAGAGGAATTCTTTGACGCATCCTTCTGGCCAGACGGAATGGTCCGGGTTTCCGGGCGGGAATTCAATGGACTGATTGAATCCCCCTGTTATCAACAAGGCGAAATGTCTTGCCTGTCTTGTCATGCATTACACCAACAAACAGCTGATCAACGCGACACAAAACTTTGGGCCGATGACCAGTTAGCGATGGGCATGCGTTCGGACCAAGCCTGTTTGCAGTGCCACAACGCAACCGATTACGGGACCCAGCACACACACCACGCCACCGCTAGTTCCGGATCAAGGTGCTACAACTGCCACATGCCCCATACGACTTACGGTTTGCTGAAAGCCATTCGCAGCCACACGGTATCGTCACCAAGCGTGCACCGCGATGATCTCCAGGCGGGTCGCCCCAATGCCTGTAACCTCTGTCATCTCGATCAAACCCTCCAGTGGACCGCTGATCATTTGGAAGAGTGGTGGAAGGCAGAAAAGCCGGGCCTCCAGCCAGCGCAACAAGAAGTCGCAGCCGGTGCGATCTGGACCCTCACCGGAGACGCCAGCATCCGCGCCTTGGTCGCGTGGCACCTCGGTTGGCAAGCGGCACAAGAGGTCTCGGACGCAGATTGGATGAGTCGCTATTTGATCGAGCTGCTAAATGACCCATACGATGCCGTCCGCTACATCGCGTCAAGATCACTGAAGTCCATTCCCGAATTTGCATCTCAGGATTACGACCATCTAGCGGAGGAGCGTCAAAGAAAGATGTGGCAGGCTGAACTAATCAAACGCTGGAATGCAGGATCCGCTGTCAGGCAACGCGGAACGGAGCCAAGACTATTGATCGAAGCTGGAAGGATTTCTCAAGGGACCTGGAATTCTCTCCGGAAACTCCGGGATGAAACCCCGATTTTCTTGGACGAATGAGGTTGGCAGCATTTTACGAACAGCCCGCGATGCTGCAGATGAAAAATTGTCGCGAACGTCACTCGAAGATGGTGAGGCTTCTGGCCGCAAAACCCGCGTCAAAAATCATCGTCGCCAACGCCTAAGATCAATCCGGCTTAGGGGCATCTGGGTAATAGGCATGATGCCTGTGATTGATTTAACGATTGTAGGATCGAATCGCGTCGCCTTTGCCACCTGATTGCAAACGCTCCAGCGAAGCATTTGCACCTCCGTCAAAGTACCATTGAAAGGGGCAGACTGAATTCACCACTCCAGAGTGTTGGCAAAGCACGGGAAACAGCGCCGCTACGAATTCTTCAACCTAGGATTCACCGTCACGTCGTTACAAGCGTTTATCGGAGAATCACTCATGCCACGCCTACTCCTTGTGTTCATCATTATCACGGGCACATCACTCGGCCAGAGTGCGGATGCACGCGTACCATTTGGTCGCTTTTTCTTCGGCAACCGTATTTCCAAACCGTCTCCCGCGCGAACGATAAGCGAACCAACGCTCTTTGGAATGGGGGTCGGCGTTGGCAGCTACCCGCCTTACAACTACCCTCGTCCCGGACAATTCGATCCGTATCGGTTCGACAGCTATCTCTACGATCCGTATCGTTCCGGCTCATTCGAAGCACCTGATCTTCTCAACGATCCCTACTTCCAAGAGCGTCATCGTTATGACAGCGCCTTCCCAGGCCGACGCCATCGAAAATAGGTCACTCTGAAACGGTAGCGGAAGCCAAGGGTAGCGTACTCATTGCTTCCTTTTAGCTAAGCCGTCGTCGCTTCCTCCGAGCTGCCTTGCGGATCCTCCTCCGCATCGGAATCAAGCTTTGGAGTTCGCCACTCAGCTAAGCGCTGAAATACGACAAAGAAGGTCGGCACAAACAGCAGCGAGAAAAAGGTTGCTGCAATCATGCCACCGACAACCGCATTACCGACCGCTTGTCGGCTCGCCGCCCCAGCTCCCCTCGCCACTAACAAAGGCAAGAAGCCAAGGATCGAGGAGAAGGCCGTCATCAGAATCGCGCGGAAACGCAACCGCGCTGCGTTCACCGCAGATTCCGCGATCGGACGACCATGCCTTCTTTCCTCACTAGCGAATTCGACGATGAGGATTGCATTTTTACTCGCCAGTGCAACCAACAACACGATCCCGATTTGCGTGTAGGTGTTGTTATCAGCGCCCCGGAAAACCAACGCCATCACAACCCCCAATGCCGCGAGAGGAACGACAGCGATCACCGCAGCCGGGCTTGTCCAGCTTTCATATTGTGCCGCCAAGACAAGAAATACAGCCACGACAGCCAGCAAGAACACCATTGCTTGCCCACCCGCTGCCGCTTTCTCCTGGAACGACATCCCCGTCCAGGCATACCCGAATCCAGGCGGCATTTGGTTTATTGCCATATCTTCCATGATGTTCAATGCTTCACCTGAACTCACACCCGGTGCAGCCGAACCGTTGATCGCGGCGGCAGGGTAAAGGTTGTAGCGTCTGACCACTACCGGACCGGTTGCGTCCTTCACATCAATGAGGGCACTCAACGGCACCATCCCACCGCTTAGATCACGAACCTCGAGATCACCGATACTTTTCGCGGTCGCACGATACTCCGCTTCCGCCTGTATCCGCACCTGATACGAACGATTGTTCAACGTGAAGTCGTTCACATAAGCGGAGCCAAGATAAGCTTGCAGCGTTTGAAAAACACTGCTTAAAGGCACATTCATTGTCTTCGCCTTGATGCGATTCACGTCCGCAAAGAGTTGCGGTGCGTTCGCGCGGAACGTTGAGTTCAACGAGGCAAGGTCTGTTTGGCCAGAGCCTGCCGCCACCAAACTCTGGGTCGTCGCCTGTAATCGCGTGTAACCGGCGTTACCTTGATCCAGTACCTCCATCTGAAACCCACCGGCCGCACCAAGGCCGTCGATTGGGGGCGGAACAAATGGAAATACAATCGCGCTCTGAATCTCACTGAAGCGACGCCGCAATTTGCCAACAATCGAACGCAAACCTAAGTCAGGGTCGGTCCGCTCGTCCCACGGATCCAAAACAACAACGCACATTCCTAGATTCGACCCTGCATTCCCGCCCAGCAGCGAATAGCCAGAAATCGATAAATAACTCGCGACCCCCGGAATCTCACCGTAGATATCATCCAATTCAGCCATCACCTCGCGGGTCCGCTGGCTGGAAGCAGAATCAGGCAATTGCACATCAGCGAATAAGTAGCCTTGATCCTCCGCCGGCACAAAACCCGTCGGCAAGGAACCAAAGCTGAGACCTGTTAAAGCGACTAATCCACCGTATACGACTAAAACAATCAACAGCAGGCGAACGAACCAACGAATGACAAACGCATAGCCACCGGTGACAGCATCAAAGCTCCGATTGAACAGGCGAAAACCAATAAAGGAAGAATCCTTCGGTGCTCGCAGCACGATCCCACAAAGCGCCGGACTAAGCGTAAGAGCATTGATCGTACTGATCAGCACGGCTGCCGAAATCGTCACGGCGAACTGTCGAAATAGTTGACCCGTGATCCCACTCATAAAAGCACTGGGGACAAACACCGCTAGTAGCACAAGCGTCGTTGCGACCACCGGTCCGGTAATCTCACTCATCGCTTTGGTCGCAGCTTCTTTCGGTAGCAAGCCAGAGGCGAGGTGCCGAGACGTATTTTCCACCACGACAATCGCATCATCGACGACGATCCCAATCGCCAACACGACCCCAAACAGAGTCAGCATGTTGATTGAAAAACCGGCAATATTCATGCAGGCAAAGGTGCCAATCAGCGAGACGGGAATCGCGACAACAGGGACCACGGTTGCCCGCCAATCCTGCAGGAAGATGTAGATAACGACAACAACCAAAATGATCGCAACAACCAAAGTTGAGTAGACCTCGTTGATCGATGCTTCAACGAACAGGGTCGTATCGAACGCGACACTGTAATCGACACCACTAGGCCAATTATTTCCTCTGCTGAGCTCCTGCATCTTCGCCTTAACCTTCGCCGCTGTATCCAGTGCATTCGCACCAGGCAACTGATAAATGGCGATCGATGCGGAGGACTTACCGTTGAATTTGGAGTCGTAGTTGTAATCCTTTCCCCCCAATTCCACTCTTGCGACATCTTTGACGCGCAGCGTACTGCGATCTTCACCGACTGCGATCACGATGTTCTCGAACTCGGCTTTATCGGCAAGTCTTCCCTGGGCCCGAACAGAATACTGGAACGATGTTCCATCGGGCGCGGGTGCAGCACCAATTTGTCCAGCTGCAACTTGAACATTCTGCTCCGCAATTGCGTTAATCACATCCTGGGTTGTCAGCCGACTTCGCTTCAACTTCCTTGGATCCAACCAGATTCGCATGCTGTAATCACCGGCACCAAAGACCGTGACTTCGCCGACTCCTTCGATACGACTTAGTTCGTCTTTAATCGTGAGCGAATAATTACTCAGAAACAAAGAATCCTTCGTCTCATCCGGCGACGTAAGGGCAATGAACTGCAAGATCTGCGTCGACTTCTTTTTCGTCGTGATCCCTTGGGCACGCACCTCTGCAGGTAGCTGTGGCTCCGCAATCGCGACCCGATTCTGAACAAGCACCGACGCAATGTCCATGTCGGTCCCAAGCTCAAAGGTCACCGTCAAGCTATAGGATCCATCGTTCCCGGAATTTGAAGACATGTAGAGCATGCCTTCAACACCGTTCACTTGCTGCTCAATTGGGGAGGCAACGACTTCCGCGACTGTCTGCGCATCTGCCCCTGGATAAACCGCCTGCACACTCACGGTTGGTGGCGAGATGGGTGGAAACTTTGCGACTGGTAATGCAAAGAAAGAAACAATCCCAGCGATCATGATCACAATGGAGATCACCGACGCAAAAATTGGACGCTGAATAAAGAATCGTGACATGAAGGGCAATTCCGAAAGTTGCGTCGACCGAATCGTGAGTAATTGCTGCGACGCAAGGGCCAGTCGAGCGGCCGATTTGCTCCGTCGCAAAACGGGGGATCACCTAGGAGGCGGAATCGGGCTTGAAAGCCGCTTGAACCTCAACCCCCTCGCTTCCTGCGTTGGGAACCGAATCGGGCGTTTCGTTTGCGACGATGCCATTGCCACCGGTTGACGGTAACATTGTGCTACGTATCAGTGACTGTCCATCGACTTGTAATGCCTTTTGCTTGGGTGCCACAACCGAATTTGGGATCGCTCGTTGAAGCCCATCGATGATCACTTTGGTCGATTCATCAACTTCACCCTCAATCGCTGCCCAACCCCCAATCCGCATCACAACAGAGACACGAGTTTCAGCGACCTTATTCTCCGCTCCAACGGTCAGTAAGAAAGGGCCTTGCTGATCACGGGACACCGCGGACTCAGGAATCAGCAAAAGCTCATTCTCTTCCTCCGACAAAATCCGGACAGTAACAAATAGACCACCAAACAATTGATCATCTGGGTTGTCAAAAACCGCCCGCAATCCAAGCGTTGCTGTCTTCGCGTCAACGCCCGATTGGTCGACGTAATCGAGTGTTCCGGCGTACGGAAAACCATCGTCAAGCTCACGACGCATCAAAACTTTGATGGTACTCCAATCAACTTCCTCAGGTGTTGTGTCAGCCGGAAGATCCTCGAAATACTTCTTTTGAATCCGCAAAATCTCCCGATCACTGAGACTGAAATTAGCAAACATCTTCGATCTATCGATCACTTCCGCTAAGGCCGTCCCATTCTCAACTAAGTTACCCGTTTTAACTTCCGTCTTGGTAATGTAACCCGCGATCGGAGCAGTTACTTTGGTATAGCCAAAATCAAGCTCAGCTTGTTTCACCGTTGCCTCAGCACTGCGTTTCTCTGCAATCGCGAGCTGAATGTTTGCTTCAGCACCATGGATTGCCGCTTTTGCTGCTTCATTTGCTGCGAACGCACGGTCGTAATCGGATTGAGATCCGGCATTCCCCCGCAGCAATCGGTCTTCTCGGCTCAGATCCGCTTTGGTGCGCTCAACCTCCGCTTTCGCGGTTTCAAGCGTTGCATTTGCCACCGCGATGCCTGCGGTCGCCGCATCAACCGCTGCCTTTGCCGAGTTCAGCTCAGCTTGATAAGTATCGGGCTCAATTTGGTAAAGCTCCTGTCCGAGAATCACCTCTTTCCCCGGCTTAAATAGAATTTCTTGGATAAAACCCTTGACCCGTGAACGAATCTCAGCCTGCTCAACGGCTTCTGTTTCGCCCTCTTGATCAATAAACTCCGGAACCGACTGCAAGACTGGCGTCGCCACCGTCACTTCCGGCGGCGGAGGAGCAACAAAGGCGTTCTGTGGTTTCTCACAACCCGCCAAGGAAGCTATGAGCCCCGCAGCAAGTAGAAAAAGGGCCGTTTGGATTGGTGACCGGTGCATATTGATTCAATGGTAGAACAGACGGATAACCTTCAATCCGAGATCCGAACTCGAAGGTGAATCTCGGGGAGTGACCTAAATTGTAATGGTCCATAGGCGAAGAACCAGCCAAGTAAAGCAACGTGACTGCTTGCCGAGGCCCTGCCCTGAAAAGAATGCCGCGACACGCCATAGGACGGGAGACAAAATTCACTGTATCTGTCGCCCCAGCAACAGATTCAATCACACCTACTCATCCTGAATCTACCAGCACGCCTTGAGTGGATACGAACGAGCCTGAGAGCACTTGCGACACCACGGACCGATTGGCGATGTAGCGATTCGACCGTCCGGCAGATCGTGGAGCTTACACTTGTTTCCGCAACCAACAGGATCGAAGACCAATAGGATGAAGAACGCGGCAATCCTCCATAACTCCCTGAACCGGTTCGCACGCTCTCGGCTCAACTTCTGCAATTAGCGCTCAACTTCTGCAATTAGC
>JBMYRF010000041.1:0-36335 GCA_049602075.1 Rubripirellula sp. | reverse complement strand
GCAATTAGCAATGCCTAAACGCCAATCTCGCATTTGTAAGAAGATGCTCAAACGCCTGCCCTTGGCCAAATCCCCCACGGGCCTCGATGAGCCCATGTGGAAGAATGCAATCGGTGAATAGGCGACTTTTTCGCCTTCGGCATCGCGGGAAAAGGCGGGATTCGTAGTGCTCTTGGCAACGAGCTCGAGCAACGCACGAGAACAAACAACCCACGGGTGTGAACCGGCGGTAATCATTGACCGCACAGGACTTGCCTTAATTGCAACCTACTGCACGCATGTTCCGGGTGAAGAAATTTCCATAGGTGCAAAGAGTCCTCGCGTTTACGCCAACTGAAGCATTCCAAACTATGAATCCACAACAGAACTTAAATTCGCACAACATTCTGAACTGAACTTTTCACCGCCTTTGCTCGTCGCAGCAAGCTGCTTCGCCTACGGCCGAGCACCGCCACTCTCGTCCGTTTACATGCAATCTGATGGCCGCAGACATGGCACAAATTTTTTTCTCAATCAAGTTGTTATTCCCCCCTGGTTAGCACTAACTGGCATTGCCGACTGGTTCAGCAACATCACCATGTCGTTCGTAGGGGGCGGAGCGCATGCTGGACATGGATTTGCTCATCGGTGTTGCAGTCAAGTCGATCAAACTACCGACGGATTCCCGAACTTCTCACCCCTGGCTTGCGGCACTCCTGCCTATTGGGTTTCTGTTGAACTGCATTGCCTTGGGCTTTGCAGTGAATCCACTTCTAAATCCGTTTTTCTTTCATCGCGACCCCGATTTAGTTGCGGATGTGAAACGGGACCTAGAAAAACGTCGACTCGAATAGGAAGGCTATGACGCGAACAAGCCCTGCCTCGCCATTACCGATAACCTCTCTGACTACCGAATCTAGATGGACGTTGGCAGGGGCTAATCACAATTACAGATCCAGACGAATTCCTTATCGATACAGCATTTACAGCCCGCAAGGATTTAGCTCTGCTACGCGGAAAATATTACCTCGACCCTTGGAACAATGGTTATTGGATCCGGATGCACGGCTTTCAACCCGTTTTCCTTGACTCCTTCGGTGCCAATCGGCGTTTAGAAACCATTCCCAAAGACCGATTTAGCGTGCGTCGGCCCGGCAAGCCCCAGGGTGATGACATTGGTGTTTGGATTGATCCGTTTCGATATCATCGCGAGGCAACGGCAGAATAACCGGCTGGCGAGACGTCTGGCGCTCACCCTTTCGACTGCCGAATGTTGGACAACAGACGCCAAAGCATCGATTAATCGAACGGACCACCACTTCTCTTGAAACGCCGTGAACGAAGCTACCCGACGTGTCTCAAACGAAGGGATCCTCAGCGAGCGTTGATTGCCGGTCCGGGAAGGGTTAGGCTGCGGTTTGGCATCATGGGATAAACCAAGAACCAAACACTTATTTTTCAAAGCCGGCCACCAATGAAATCGCAGACTGTCTACTGGGTTCCGCTTTTCCTTTTTTTAAATACAAACCAATTGCTGGCTGACAATTGGGGATCCTGGCGTGGCCCGAACTGCAACGGTGTCTCGCTAGAAAAAAATGTCCCCCTCCAGTGGTCGCAAGACAGTAACGTCGCCTGGCGAACCGAATTACCAGGCCCCGCTGGCGCGACGCCGGTGGTGTGGGCCGACCAAGTCTTTCTAACCACGATCGACGGCGAGAGCCTGATGTTGATGTGCTTTGGAACCGACGGCAAGGAGCAATGGCGGCGTCAGGTTGGGAAAGGCAACAAAGAGGCGCGTGGTGACGAGGGCAACTCCGCGTCACCCTCCCCGATCACCAATGGCATCCATGTCTGGAGTTTCATGGGGACCGGAGACCTCGCATGCTTCACCGTCGCGGGAGAACCTGTTTGGAAAACAAACCTGCAGCAACGGTACGGAAAGTTCAATATCGCGTTCGGGATGTCGGCCACGCCGGTTATGCACGAAAACCGTCTATTCGTCCAGCTGATCCATGGTGACGGAAAGCCAAACACGCAGGAAGCCATCGTGGTTGCCCTCGACGCAACGACAGGTGAACACCTCTGGAAAGTCGACCGCATCACGGGCGCCTCGAAAGAGAATGAGCATTCGTACGCATCGCCAATTCTCTATGATCACGGCGGTACCACACTGCTGATCACTCATGGAGCGGATTACACGATCGCCCACTCTCTTCTGGACGGTAAAGAGATATGGCGACTCGGTGGGCTAAATCCGCAGGGAAAAAGCTACCACCCAACTTTGCGATTCGTGGCGTCTCCTGCCGCGGCGGACGGAATTGTGGTCTGTCCAACGGCCAAGAACGGGCCCGTTTTTGCTGTCATGCCCAATCAACAAGGAGACTTAACCGATAGCGACGCGGTTCTCTGGATCCGCGATGATCATACACCCGACGTTCCATCGCCACTGATTCATGAAGATTTGGTTTACCTCTGTCGGGAGAACGGAATGCTGCTCGTCCTCGATCGAGAAACCGGCGAAGAGGTCTACATGAACCGCACTCATACCCATCGACATCGCGCTTCACCAGTCTATGCCGATGGCCATCTTTATCTGACGGCCCGAGATGGAAAAATTAGTGTTGTAAAAACAGGTAGGGACTTTGAAATTGTCGCACAAAACGAAACGGGAGAATCGATGTCAGCGTCGCCGGTGATCTCCAATGGCACCATCTACCTGCGAACCTTTGAAGCTTTGTGGGCAATTCGCAACAATTAATTTTCCTACCACGGCGAGACTGTCGGTTCACTATCCAGTCGCTTTTCCTTTTTCCCGCCGTACATCGGAGCCTTGCGGGCGGTAAAAGGAAGTGACCAACCGCGCCAGCCTGTAAACAGAACGCTGAAAATTTTCCCCATCGGCAACCGCGTATCCGACGATCCATTGGCGAGCTCAGCCAGCTCGGTCGCGGCAACGCCGGGAATCGGCTAAGAATCGATTGACAAGCTAGGATCCCCCACGATCCAAAGCAAACTGCCATCCCAAACGGTATCCGTTCCCAATAACTTCTGGAAAACGTGTCCCCTTCCTTCACGTATTTTCGCATGACTCTTCGAAGACATGCACTTCTCTCTCCGAAGACATGCACATCGGCAAGCACGTGGGTACCACGTTAGGTCTCAGCATCAATGCAATCCTCGCTAAGGAATCGAATCTTGAACCGCAATCTCTACCGCATGGGCATGCTGATGCTCTTCTTCAGTCCCGGAATTTTGTTCGCTCAGCCCCCCAGGTCGGGCGATAACGGCCCTGCCGCAGGTGGCCGTGATTTGGGATTCGGCGGCAGAGGCCAGGGACTCGGTGGCAGAGGCCAGGGACTCGGTGGCAGAGGCCAGGGACTCGGTAGCAGAGGCAGAGGTGGGCCGCCCATGCGTTCACACCGAGTGACCGAAAAGGGCACACTGAACCCAATTTCGGCAACTGACTCACCCCTGACCGAAAGCGAAGTCACCATCAGTATCGAGGGGGAAGACCGAGTCATCGTTTCCAACGGGATTCCGAATCACAACACAGGGCGGTTTCCTAATCGAGGCAACCCGAATCGAATCACAGTCCAGCAACACCGGTATCGCGTGCCGGCGAATCCTCAGGTCGCCGATCAAACGACACCGATCCAAGGTGAGTTCGGTGTGGCGGTCAACGGTGTTCCGTTTGATCCGGGTGCCGCCGAGTTTTATGACGGCGAACCTGGGTGGCAATATGAGCCACTATCGGGCGCCATCAACCTCGGAATCGACATGTCCCACGCCCATGTTCAGCCGACGGGAAAATATCACTATCACGGTTTACCAACCGGTTTGATTGAATCAGTCAGAGTCGAAGCGGGATCCCATTCTCCACTGATCGGATGGGCTGCTGATGGCTTTCCGATCTACGCTGTATTCGGGTACAGCGACCCCAAAAATGCCGCATCGCCGGTCCAAAAATTGACATCCAGCTACCGGCTAAAGAAGGGCAATCGCCCTGGCGGAGACGCTCCTGGAGGAAAGTATGATGGCACATTCCTCCGTGACTACGAATACGTTCAAGGGGCCGGCGACTTGGATGAGTGCAATGGTCGCTTCACAGTCACACCCGAATTTCCAGATGGCACCTACGCCTACTTCATGACCGAGCAATGGCCGGTTGTGCCCCGAAACTATCGTGGCACACCATCCCCTGATTTTCGGCATGGCCCTAGCAGAGGAAGAGGACCTAGCGGGGGAAGAGGACCGACATCACGAAGGTCTGACGGCCGCGAACAGGACGCTCGTGAAATGCGTCGTCCGCTTGGGCAGGTTCCGCGGGAGTTGGATGAATTTTCCAATCGTGATGCAAGTCCGGCTCCGCAAATCATCCCAGCACCACTGGTCCAACCATTGAAGCTTACCCCCGAGCAGCAAACCCAGCTACGTGAACTGCAGCGAACTGTCGATCAGGAGCTCAGCACAATCTTGACCCGAGAGCAACGACGGCTGTTACGAACCTCATCCTCTCGAACGTTTCCTTCTGGCAGGAGCAATGATCCACCAGACAGCGGCCGCCCAAACACCATTCGCCGTCGCGATCGCCCCCTGTCGAACGAGTAAGTCGCGACTCGGATTTAACACCCCATGTATGAGCCTCTATCGAATCGTCTTCTTTACATGATCAATCATAGATGGTCGCAACGAGCCAAAACCGGAATCCAAAGGGACGACCTTAATCACGGCGTAGCCGAATCCGATGCTTCGTATTCCCAACACGGCGTCTCGCACCTTGCAAAACGCCCTACTCGCGCTGGCACGCTGGCACGCTGGCGGAATCCCACACCGCCCCTGGCCAACCGCGAGAACACGCGAGATCCCCCTTTGCCGGCCCGCCTTCTAAAAACCGCCTCAGCGTTAGGGAACCTCGCTTTCGCTCGAAATCCCAACCTGACGAAATACTTAGTCGGGCTGGCGGGACAAGGTTTACACAGCTCGATCCCTGCTGTGTCGCGTTAACCTTGGGAGAGACCGAAGTCAATTCCGAGCGATATAAAACAGGCGAAGACCGCAAGAACCCAAGATCCAAGGTAAGCTGCGCGGGTTATTTTGTCACAGTAACCCAGAATTTTGCTCCGTGAACGTTGCCCACCCCATCCCAAGGGACTTCTAACGCCGTAAACTAAACGATAGTTACTAACCGGCTTTCTCCCAAACCCTGAACGAATCGTGGTTGCTTATCTGTCGGTTCGGAGCGGTCCTGAAAAAGGCAAGCAGTTCCTCTTGGATGCCTCCCGTCCCATGCACATCGGACGGGGATCAAGTTGCGAAATCATGCTAACGGACCCCGTCAGCTCTCGCTTTCATGCCGTCGTCTATTTTGAAGATGGAAATTGGCACATCCGGGACACCAGCAGTCGAAACGGGACGCTGGTCAATGGACAGAAAACGGACCACGCTCGGTTGCTAGACAAAACGCTGATCTCGGTGGGCAGTACCGACATCCAATTGGTTGAAACACCGATGGATGGCTTTGATGATTCTCCCGCAACCCAAACAATTATCCAAGACTTCGCGACCGAGAAATCGCTTCTGATTGAAAACGAGGACCCGATGGCCAGCGTTGCGAATGCTGGTTACCTACTTGACCTCTACTCACTCAGCTTGCATTTATTGAAATCCGACAATCCAGACGAAGTCATCGATACCGTGATCGATTTACTGCGTGACCGGACTGGGGCGGCCGTCGTCGGGTTATCGTTCGATTCTGGTGACGGCCGTCTGAAACCTCAGCGGGTTACACCGGCGGATAAAAGTGATACGGTCACTCTGGGAAAGGGGCTTATCCGACGCGTTGTATATGAAGGCGAAGCGATTTGGATCAATGATGCTTCGCGGCCGGCAGATTTGAGCCGCGACAAACAATGGTCCGACACGATCTACGTCCCGTTAGACAGCGGCAACAACAATCTGGGTGTCCTACATCTTTATCGCAAGATAACCGGGTTCAATGATACTCATTTTGAATTGGCGGTTGCAGCCGGAAGGCTTCTCGCGGTCGGCTTGACTCGCGCGTTTGAGAACGACACTCTCCGCAGCGAAAAACGGCGGATTGCAGACCGCAATGCGGAAACGGATGAACTGATTGGCACCAGTAAAATCATGCTCAAACTCAAAGCGAAGATCGAACGCGTTGGCCGTGCCAACGGAAGCGTCTTGATTCGTGGCGAAAGCGGAACTGGAAAAGAACTCGTCGCTCGAGCCGTTCATCGCGCAAGCCCGCGGGCCCGTCGGCCCATGCTGACCGTCAACTGCGCCGCGATTCCCCGCGATCTGATGGAAAGTCAATTGTTTGGTCATAAGAAAGGGTCGTTCACCGGAGCCGACAGCGATCACATTGGATGGTTTCAGCAATCGCATACCGGCACACTGTTCCTTGACGAGATCGGAGAACTAACACTCGAAGGCCAAGCAAAGCTACTGAGAATTTTAGAAGGGCATCCTTTTTTGCCCGTTGGTGCTACCGAGGAGGTACTGGTTGATGTGCGAGTGATCGCGGCAACCAATCGCGACTTGGCTGAAGTTGTTCGTGAGAAAAATTTTCGCGAGGATCTGTTTTATCGACTAAGCGTTTTCGAACTTTATGTCCCGCCACTACGTGAACGGGGCGAGGACGTTGAACTCCTAACGCAACACTTCCTCGAACATTTTCGCATCCAACATGGGCGGAGCGATCTTGCAATTCATGAGCGTGCGATGAATCACTTGCTCGACTACCCCTGGCCGGGCAACGTCCGTCAACTCCGCAACGTAATCGATAGCGCGGTGGTGATGGCAGATGATCCAGAAATTGAGGTAGAAGATCTGGGCCTACGCGATACGGGACTCAGCAGGATGGATACCTTGCGAATCGATGAGTGGGAAAAGCGGTTGATCCGAAAGGCATTGCAACGAACCGGTGGTAATGTCCCCGAAGCTGCGCAATTGCTTGGTATTAGCCGAGCGACGGCATACCGGAAACTTAGCGAATACAACATTGACCGCTAGGCAGAATATGCGTGCAATCCTCTCTGCTCCGGGCTCACGCGGCGATGTCAATCCGATGGTCGCAATTGGGAAGCGACTTCGTGACCAAGGTCACGAGGTGATCATTTCACTAGCCGAGCCATATGCAGAAATCGCTGCCGCCGAAGGTCTGCAGGTTGAACCTGTCATCAGCAAACAAAAATTTGATGACGCCATTGGCACAGCGAGTGTCTGGAAGCCCATTCGCGGGCCCATTGCCATCTTTCGGTTAATCATTGCCAACTTTTTGCCGCTGCACCAACAGGTGATCCACCGCCACCACAAACCGGGGGAAACCGTTCTGGTAGCCCATCCGCTTGATCTGGCATCCAGGATTTTCCGCGATGCCTACCCCGATACACCGCTCGCTACCGTCTTGCCGCAACCGGTCACTCTGAGGACTCACCATGATCCACCCCGCTTATCGCCATGGTGGTTTGAATTGTCGAAACCACAATCGGCATTACGAATGACCTACTGGTTTGCTGACCACGCGGTTCTGGACCCGATCATTCGGGGAAAAGTCAATCGACAACGGAGTGAATATAATTTGCCAGCGGTGCGACGCGTTATGAATCAATGGTGGCTATCGCCGGATAAAATTTTAGGAATGTTTCCTGATTGGTACGCCCCGGCCACTAAGTCATTGTTTCCCCAATTGGTCCACTGTGGTTTTCCACTTGATGATGTAAACGGGAATTCATTTGCTCCGCCAGTAGATGGCCCGATCGTATTCACCGCTGGCACTGCCCATCAGCATTGCCGTACGTTTTTTGAACAAGCAGCCGCGGCCTGTCAAAAACTGCAGCGGGGTGGCTTGCTGCTCTCCGGTCACCCAGAAACCTTTCCAGCGAACCTTCCCGAAACCGTTCGCCCGCTGCCATACGTTTCGCTTGGCCAATTGCTTCCCCACTGCAGTGCTATCGTGCACCACGGTGGAATCGGGACCACGTCGCAAGCGATGGCTGCTGGCATCCCGCAAATCATTCGCCCTTTCGCGTTTGATCAGTTCGATAATGCAACCCGAGTCGAAAAGCTTGGCGTTGGTCGCTGGCTTAAGAAGGAAAGTCAGCTAGCCGACACCCTGGCAAGCGTGCTCGCGGATGATTCATCAAAAACGTTGCTCGACATCCAGCGCCGTCTTCAAATGACCGATGGCCCCGGCTTAGCGGCTGCCGAAATTGAAAAACTGGGAGCCTTTGCGTCCGCAAAATGAGTGAGCTGACATCAACGAAAGTCAGTTCACGACTTCGAGATCCGTTGTGCGGGGCAATCCCCACCGTCATGCTTCTTGGGATACAATCGGTCAACCTCTGACTTTTCACCGCCCAGGGTTTACCATGCGTTTTCTGATTGCCCTTTGCTCAATCTGCCTGACCTACACACTCGCTTCTGCCAAGCAACCAAATGTGGTGCTGATTCTTGTTGACGACATGGGTTTACACGACCTGTCGATTGAAGGCAGCAGCTTTTACCGCAGCCCAAATATTGACAAGTTAGCGCGGACCGGAATGCGTTTCACTCAGGGCTATGCCACCTGTCGTGTTTGCAGTCCATCCCGGGCGAGCATTCAACTGGGAAAGTTCACCGCGCGGCATGGCATCACCCAGTGGATCGGTGCTCGTTCAGGAATGGAATGGAATCGCGACGATCCTTTATTACCGGCCGACTACGTTCGCGAACTCCCTCACGAGGACATTTCTTTAGCCGAAACGTTACAGCAAGCTGGCTACGCCACTTTCTTTGCCGGAAAATGGCATTTGGGTGGAGAAGGTTCGCTCCCCACTGATCATGGATTTGATTTCAATGTGGGTGGCCATCATCGTGGCAGCCCTCCCGGCGGCTTTTTCTCGCCCTACAAAAACCCGCAGATGAAAAATGGATCACCCGGTGAATCTTTGACTTTGCGTTTGGCTGATGAGACGGCCGGATTTATCAAGCAGCATCAAAACGAACCTTTCTTTGCGATGCTGTCCTTCTATAGCGTGCATGCTCCCGTCCAAACCACGAAGGAATTGTGGACCAAATATCAGCAAGCCGCACCAGAACTCCCCGACGGAATGTCGCGTTTCAAAATTGACCGCACCTTGCCTGTGCGGCAAGTGCAAGACCATCCGGTTTACGCAGGGATGGTGGAAACCACCGACACCGCCGTTGGCCAGGTCTTGAATACCCTCGATGAATGTGGACTGACCCAATCGACAATCGTTATTTTCACGAGCGACAATGGCGGAGTTTCTTCGGGTGATGCCTACGCAACCAGCAATTTGCCCCTGCGAGGCGGGAAAGGACGACAGTGGGAAGGTGGAATTCGAGAGCCGTACTACATTCGCTATCCCGTCAAGACCAAACCGGGATCGACCTGCGACACGCCCGTCACGGGCGCTGACTTCTATCCAACTCTGCTAGAGCTCTGTGGTTTACCGTTGAATCCAGCTCAACACGTTGATGGCGTTTCGCTGGTCCCCCTGCTCACCGGTGATGAGATTGATCCGCGGCCGTTGTATTGGCACTATCCGCATTACGACAACCAGGGCGGCGAACCGAGCTCCTTATTCCGTGAAGGTGATTGGAAACTAATCCATTACTACGAAGACGGCCGCAACGAACTCTATCAATTAGATCAGGATCCAACCGAGCAAAGTGATCTCTCCCGAACCCATCCTGCGCGGACAAAGCGAATGGCGGACCAATTGGACAAATGGTTGCATTCCGTAGGAGCCAAATTCCCAGAACCCGACCCCCGATATGATCCTGAACGGACCGAAGCCCGATTCAGTCGCATCCAGACAGAACTCAAGCAGCGATTAGAAAAGTCACACGCGGCGATGCTCGACCCCAACTGGCAGCCCAATAAGGAATGGTGGGGCAGTCTGCAGACCAAAGACTAGTTCACACCAGTCGTACGGCCGCAGCGGTGCAGCCCCAAATCTGCTTTCCCGCCGTCCCTTCCGAACCCCCTCGCGAGGGACCCGGGCCAAGTTTGGTGAGTTGTTCGCAAAAGCAAACAGCCGCTTCAATCGTCACAATAGACTCACAGGTAACGACACTCCACCAAAACCAGCCTAAAAGCGAAACGTCCCAGCAGGTCGTATCCCATCTTTGAAAGTGAATCTACCACTTCCCGAGAATAGATATGACGATCGACAACAGCTGTGCCACTGACGACCTCTTCGCTGCTGAAGCGAAATCCCATGACTGGTTCCCCGTTGAATTCCGGGTCATCGACCAGATCGATCAAACACTCGACCTGCTCGCTCAGGCAAATTCGCTTACGTCTGGCGATCATGAAATCGACCAAATCGATGTAACTGTGATCGTACCGGTATTTAACGAAATCGACACATTGCCTTGCGTTTTGGAGCGATTGGACGAGGTCATGCCTCCCGCAACGGAAGTCATTGTCGTGGATGATGGTAGCACCGATGGAACCTCAGAATGGCTGGCCAACCTGCCCGCACGAGCGAACCGTCAAATCATTCAACGCCGTTGTAACCATGGCAAAGGCTCCGCGGTTCGGCTCGGCGTGCGACACTCGCAAGGGAAAGTCGTCGCAATTCAAGATGCTGACCTTGAATACGATCCCGCTGATCTGTTACGCGTGATTTGGCCAGTGCTTGAGGGCACCGCTGACGCCGTTTATGGCTCGCGTTATCTTCACGGGCACCAAGATCCATCTTGGCTGCATCGAATGGGCAACCGATTGTTGACCTTCGGCAGCAATACCATGACAGGCCTGCGTCTGACCGATATGGAAACCTGTCACAAGGCGTTCGATGGTGACATGCTGCGAAGCATTCCACTTGAGCAACGCAGGTTCGGATTTGAGCCAGAAATCACAGCCAAGATCGCCGCTCGTCGAGCAAGAGTCATGGAAGTACCAACGCAATACCAAGGCCGCGGATTTGCCGAAGGAAAAAAAATCGGCTGGCGAGATGGTTTCGCAGCGTTGGCTTGTATTTGGAAATACCGTCGGTGAACGCGGATCTGACCACCGTTCGCATTGCCTGATCCAATCTGCGAAGACGGAAAGACTTCGTCGTTCTGTTCAGAACCGCTTAGGCGGTTCACAGCGCGAGCGTAGCTGAAAACGAAACACTGAATCCAACTCCCAACTGCTTCGGTGATTCGCTTTCACACAAATGGAACGCTCCCCAATCGCGAATGCTCTTCGATCAATTGCCCGATAGCTGCCGTTTGCGTCGATCAATTGCCCGGTAGCTGCCGTTTGTACATTGGCTCTTCGCTTGGCGGAAGCTCGACCTCAAACTCTTCTTGAAATCGTCGTCGCTCAATGGCGTTAGCATAAAATCGAAGCCACACGTCGGTATCTTCCATGCACCGCCATTCTAAAAATTTGCCCGGCAGCTCGACCTTCTTTTCGCAGCACGGCAAGATGTCTCGGTAGATGATCTTGTACAGATCCCGATCGGAAAGATGATCGGTGTAGCGTAGAATCACCCGCGCTGAATAGAGCTTTTCAACCGTCACGAGGAGCAACCTGGAGAGCTCCTCATCGTCTAACAAATCGGGGGATGGCAATTCCATTACAGGACTGAACCAGCTAGCGATCGGCAGAGCAGGAGCCCTCTCCCAAGCCAGCATCGACGCCAAATACTCGTTTTCATCCTGCAAGGACATCCGACTGACCGAGGGATCAATCGAATCGTCGCGGTATGGTTCCAGCTCGTCTCGCAAGCGGGCGTTGGTCAACATCAGGTCGACTTCCTCGACACGTCGTTGACGGATATCGCTCCGGTCCATGTTCGCTCGCTCTTCAGAAAAAGAATCTGGCATTCAGGAATCGACGCCTGCACGATTCCACGCAAGTCCCGATGTTATCTGGCCCAAGAGCTTTCTCAACGCGGATTTGAACGAAAACAGTTGAATCCAAGGAAATTCCCTACCCCGACGTTCCCCTGATCGCTACGAGCGGAACCTTTTATCACATTTTGCTGTCAATCCAAGCAGATCTGATTAACCTGTCGGCCAAACGTTCGACCAAATCAAAAAAAGATCTGCCGAAATGGGAAGCTAGCCAGCGCACAATTCGGCGTACAAATCTGCGTGCCCGGCGACCATGTTTTCCACCGTAAACTCAGACTCAATCAGGCTCTTTCCAGCCGCGCCCAGACGTTCCGCCAAATCGGGATTTTCAATCAAATGATTGCTGGCCCGGGCAAAATCAGCGGTCTCCCCGAGCTTGACCAATCGCCCCGTCTGTCCATCCGTCACGAGATCTCGATTGCCTGGAATATCGCTGGCAACCACCGGCAATCCAACTTGCATCGCCTCAATCAATGAGTTGCTTTGTCCCTCGTAGGCGCTCCCGATCCAGAATTGATCGGCGTGGGGAAGTAACTCGTGCACATCATCACGTGCGCCGGCAAAGCGGACGCGTTCAGTGGTGGTGACAGCATCACGATGTCGCAAAAGTTCACCTGATTGAGGGCCGTCTCCGATGATTACGAACGTCGTATCTTCACGCAGCGTCCCAAGCAATTCGGCCGCCCAGATCAAATCACGATATCGTTTCTGAGGCCATAAGCGGCCCACCGCGATAATCAGCTTTCGGGCCGGGTCAACTTTCAATCGTTGGCAAGCCTCCGCCCGCGTCAGCGAAGTGGTCGGACGAGGTTCAATTCCATTTGGGATGATACGAAACAGTTCTGGGGCGATCCCGCGTTCAACATAAAAATCTCGTACGCCGGAACTGTTGGTGGTAATCGCCCCAGTCCCCCGAGCAAGCCGCCGATCAATCCAATGGTGGGCTTCAGTTTTCCAAAGATCAACACAGCGCTCACTCGCCAAGATGTGAGGGACATTCGCCATCCTTGCCGCGACCCGGCCAAAGCTATTCGCCGCGAATAACCAGGTGTGTACGAGCTGGGGCTGGAAGGCAAGCAATTCGTTTTTCAAATTCCAAACCGCTGTTGGATCAACTTTAAAACGCTTTCCAATCAGCGTAACGGGAATCCCCGCATCACGCAGGCGCCTGCTGAGGGGGCCCTCACGTGTCAGCAGAAAAACGTGTGGCTCGAAACGATCTCGGGGCAAATGCTCAGCGAGCAAACAAAGTTGTTTCTCGGCTCCACCGCGATCCATAGTGGGTATCACCAGCGCGACACGAATCGTCATGACGCCGCCTCAATTGATACGTTCTGCCCCGCTGGCCGATTCATCACACGCCTGAATAATTCATGATAGGACTGGACAGTACCCGTTTGCGGGCGACTTCTTAGCAGGTATCTCCGTAGCTTGCTTGCTCGCACGCGTGCATTCGGTAGTTCATCTAACACTTGGTACAAATTTTTTCGCGTTAGCTTGGAGGTCGCACCAGGAATCCATTGAACCCACTGGCCTGGATCTTCCTCACCCCGCATTCCACGTTCGCGGGAATTGCCAGTAAGAACCGTTCGCGTCGAGGCTTGATCAACGGCTACGATTGGCAGTTGCGCGCGAACGGCAGCCGGCAAGAAATAATCTAACCCCTGCTCGTCAGGCTGTAAAAAAATGTCGGCTGCCAAAAATAAATCCTCGTTGTCGTTGAAAGAGCCTGGCATCGCAATTGACGCACGGACGCCATCGCCGCGAATGCGTTGATAGATCGAATCGCGGTTGGGTCCATCACCAACGAACCACAGTCTCAGGCTGGGATATCGCGTGATCAGCAGGCGTGCCGCGTCGACAAGCAAATGAATGCCGCTGTCGCGGGTCATGCTTGAGGTGCACAAAACAATCGGAACATCATCCTCCGCAAATAGATCGCCGTTGGCAGTCGCGAGGGATTGGCGGGCACGAACCTTCATTACGGTCGTTGGTTGTGGCCCGGCGGCAAATCCATCATCGATTCGAACAACTCGGTCTGCTTGATATCCAGCGGCCACCAACGCTCGAGCACATTCCGGGCTCTTGGCAACAACCGCATCGGCTAGCTTACCAACCATCCCGCACCGCGCCGTCGAACGGTTGCGTTTCCACCATTCCGTATCCCGCTCAGAACCCCACCCAGAGCATCTCAGGATCGTACCGCAGTTAAGCGATCGAGCGGCTTCCACCGCCGCAGATGCTTCTTCTCGAATCCCATCCACTATCAGGACATCAAACCGATCACCATTCTCGCGAAGCCAGGTCGTGAGATGCCTCATGTAGCGGCCCATCGACCATTCACTTCGCGGGGCCGCGGTAGGACGGTGAACGGGGATCCCAGCCACCATCAAACGGTCGTTCCAAGAGGATGCAAAACGAGGTGTGACGACCTCAATCTCGACGCCATCGCGCTGAAGTGCCTTTGTCAATTGATAACCGTAACCTGCAGAATCGATCGATCCATGCGGCCAAAAGTGACGGGTGATCAACAAAACTCGAGGACACTTACTCACAACTCAACTTCCGCCGCTGTCGCCTCAATTTCTGCCGGATCTAAAACCGCTAAGTAGGGCAGATTTCGGTACATATCCAAGTAGTCCAAACCATAGCCGACGACAAATTCATCGGGGATCTGGAATGCAACGAAATTCGGGCGTACCCGAACCAAATGCTCTCGCTGCTTATGCAACAAGACAGCTGTTTGCACGGATGCGGCACCAAACTCTTTCATCATCTCGCTGGTTCGCTCGAGCGTTTTTCCGGTGTCGAAAATATCGTCTACAAGCAAGACATCACGCGCCGTCACGTCAATCATCATCCCCGCATCGACCTGGAGATCACACGAGGTCGTTCCACCTCGATAGCTGGAGGCACGGATCACCCCGACCCGCTGTGGCATCGATAACCGGCGAATCAAATCAGCGAACAAAACTAACGATCCAGTCATGATCGCAATCACGGTCAAAGGTCGACCTTCGTAGTGTTGATCAATTTCGTCGGCCAACCGGCTGACGCCCTGATTCAACTCATCCTCACTCAACAAAACCCTCATCTCTACTCCAACAACGGACAGGTAACTTGCAGGCCAAGGCGACTTAACGCTTCAGGCAAACTAGGGAACATAGGGACAGAATGCTTCTTGTTCGAGATGGATCGAATGTCAGGGTCGAATCGAGCCGAAACATGAATGGTCGTCAAAAAAGCGAAATCATCAACGCCGATTCGACGCCACTGACTCAACGGACCCATCGTATCGTATTTCTTGGATGTACTCACGACATGACCAACTCGCAACGATTGGCAATGGTCAGGGACTGCTTGAAATATTGGTTAAAAGACCACGATACCCTTAGAGAGAATGACGAGTCCATCCTCCGAGAAACCATTCTAATCCGCAACGAATTCTTCTGTGGGCGGCAGTTTCATCTCCGCAACCACCACGCGATTTGGTTCATCGAGGAAGATCAACTGAAAATCTATGGCCCCGACCGGGAACTTGTCGCAACCTTCGACAGCCAACAAATCAGTACGGCCGGCCAAGCAGAACCGAAGATTCTTCGGCTCCCCGAGCCGATTCAGGCGAGCGAAAGACGCCGAGCTGCCTGACCAATTTCCGTGGAACGGAATTCAAGCAGATTCGATTTCAGCCCTCGGGGCGAATTTTTACCTTGAGTTTCGCATTTCTGGCTCGTTTCCACTGAACCGTTACGTTTTTAAGCGTGATCGGCGGCGAGACACAACTCGTCATCCAGACCTAGGAACCCAAGCCAAGCGATCGGGCTGTCCGCACTTCTCAGGCTCAGGGAATCTGGACGCCGAACCTGGACGCACAACCAGCGGAAGCGGTTGCTGAACCCAGAAATCGCGTTGGGGCAGGACGGTATAGTCGGGTGTGGCCGACTCGCCCCCCGCAAAGCGTTGCGACGAAATTTTGCCCTGCGATCAAGTTCGAGGCTATATTGTCGGGTTGACGTCCGCATCGACTTCCTGCCTCATTTCCGCGATCCCTCCTGCCGCCAATTGCCATGCGAACCTTTATCCTGCTCACGCTATTCTTGGCTTCTGTCATCACGACTCCGCTTCACGCACAGCCTGGCAGCGACGACCCTCACCTCGCCCACGGAACGCGGGCACTCGCGACTCTAGAACAAACCGCCAACTGGCAAAGCTTGTTCAATGGGAAGGACCTAAGCGGATGGGCGGGGGATACCGCCGGCTATGCTGCCCGTGAAGGCATCTTGATCTGCAAAAAGGGTGGAAAAAACTTGGTCAGTGATGGCCAATACAGCGACTTTGCTTTCCAATTCGAATTCAAATTGGAGGAGAGTGGTAATAACGGGATTGGCATCCGAGTTCCTGATGGGGGTCATCCCGCCTCGTCCAGCATGGAAATCCAAATTTTGGATCATCATGGCAGTCGCTACAACGGAATTGCAGACATGGGCGAAGGCCGGACTCGCAAGATGAGCTGGTTAAAGCCTTGGCAATATCATGGATCGATCTATGGAATCACGCCGGCACGAACCGGATATCTCAAGCCACCGGGTGAGTGGAATCGCGAAACGATCGTGGCCATCGAAGACCATATTATGGTGATTCTAAACGGTGCGGTCATCGTCGATGCATTTCTTGACGAAACCACTCCGGTCGATGGCACACCCCATCCTGGCATGAAGACGCCTATCGGACATCTCGTGCTGGCGGGTCACAGTGACCGGGTCGAGTTTCGTGATCTTCGCATCGCTGACTTTTCACCATCACCAAGCACGCCGAATTCAAAAACAGACAATCAGCCACCAGATGGTTTCGCCGCACTGTTCAACGGTAAAAACCTGAGCGGCTGGAAAGGTTTAGCGCACAAGAATGCCATTCAACGTCGTTCGCTTACGGGCGAAGCCCTTGAAACGGCCCAGGCCAAAGCTGATCAAACCATGAGTGAACACTGGTCAATCGTGGACGGTGTGCTCACGTACGATGGTGCGGGCCAAAGCCTCTGCACCGCGAAAGACTACGGCGATTTCGAACTCTACCTCGACTGGAAAATCCCTCCTGGAGCCGATTCAGGCATCTACTTGCGTGGAACGCCACAAGTTCAGATTTGGGACCCCTGGGATCCACGCGCCAAAAACGATGACCCGCTCTCCTCTGCCGAACAGTGGGTTGCCGCTTATAAGAACGGTCGCAATCTTGGATCTGGCGGACTCTGGAATAATCGTCGGTCCCGAAACAGCCCGCTTGTCCTGGCTGATCGAAAACCAGGGGAGTGGAATACGTTCCTGATCCGAATGGTTGGCGACAAAGTTACGATCTGGCTAAACGAAAAATTAATTGCGAACCGCGTCAAACTCGAAAACTTCTGGGATAAGAGCGGCAGGACACCCTTGGTGCGATCCGATCAAATTGAACTTCAACATCACGGCAGCGAACTGTTCTTTAAAAATATCTACCTCAGAGAACTGCCATACTAAGCCGGCGCGGCGAAACCAATGTCACCATCACAAATCATCAATCGGCACCCCATTACAGCGGTCAATTGCTGACTGGTGTTCAACTGCCAGTCTTCCCGCACCAGCGTTCCGATCGCTGGTGCTGGTACAACCGCTGACATCGTGCACCGCTTGTTGGTGCGATTACTCTAATTCAACAATCACTTTGTTGACCTTTCCTCGAATTGGAAAAGGCGATTCGTAGTCTCCGACGTTTCCATTCGTATCTTGACCGATTTGCAATCCGTCCAAAGGCTGACTCGATAGCGCCGATTGAACATCGCCGCGTTTCACCTCCTGGCCATCAACACAAATCTTCACCTTTCCCTGCGCTGAGAGGGAAACGCTTAACGACACCTCACCTGTTGGTCTTGCTCCACTTTCGATGACCTGACGTTTTCCATTTTGGGTCTTGGCAAAACAGAGTTCACCATTTTGCACATAGATCGCCCAACCGTGAGTGACTCCGCCTTGAGCCGCTATCACACCATCTCCCTCGACCTTCACGCTGGCGATCAATTCAAAGGCTCGGTTTTGCACAAACGGCGCAACATCCCGTGTCAAATCATCCCCCTGGCGGAGCACGAATCGGCGTTGTTTTTTGTTGACTTTTTCTGCTTTTTGGTTCCCGCGAGGGTTGATCGGCAATACGTTACTGCGGGCCGCGTAAGCCATCCATTTTTCGGCTAGCTCTGCGGCCAAGTCTGGCATTTCTTCGCTCAGATTTGTTTGCTCACTTCGGTCTTTGGAAATGTCATAGAGTTCCCAAGGGCCTTTCTCGCCTTTGGCAACTAATTTGTAGTCACCCACGCGGATGGCACGATTTCCCTCGTGCTCCCAATAGATGGCATCACGCTCAAGTGGTTGCCCCAAGAACGCCGGAACCAAACTTTTCCCTTCCATCGGCTTAATCGCCTGGCCGTTATGGTATGCCGTTGGATAGGTCGCATCCGCGATGTCAACGGCCGTCGCCATCAAATCAACCAGGTGTCCTGGGGTCCGTTCGAGCTCGCCTCTTCGCGTGATTTTGCTCGGCCAGTGGGCAATCAGGGGTGTTGATATACCACCCTCATGAACCCAGTGTTTGTACTCGCGAAAGGGAGTATTCGAGACGGTCGCCCATCCACGTCCATAACCAATTGCCGTGTCGGCAGGTCCGGCCATCGAACCTTTTCCCGTCCGCATTTTAAAGCCGTCCCGAGATTGCTTTGGCGTCATGTCGGGTTGCAAATAATCAGCAGCGAGCGGTGCAAGCTCTGGTGCCTCAGCACGTGACCGCCCCGTTCCACCCCGCCCGTAGCTCTCCGCACATCCTCCATTGTCTTGAAAAAAGCAAATCAGCGTATTCTCGAACTGACCGGTATCTTTCAAGGCTTCAACAATCCGTCCGATACCTTGATCCATGCTGTCAACCATCGCCGCATAAACTTCCATATTGCGTTTATCCCATTCCCAATGCGTCGTTTCCTTCCATTCATTGGGAATCGCCCAGTTCACTGTGCTTGCTTTGTCTACTAAACCCAATCGCAGCATTTTTTCATAACGGGCATTTCGGATTGCGTCGTACCCGCCATCGTATTTCCCTTCGTATTTTTCAATGTCTTTTGGTAACGCATGCATCGGCCAGTGAGCGGCCGTAAAACTGACATACAGAAAAAACGGCTGATCATCTGCTCGATCATGATGTTCAGTGATGAACCGGGTGGCGTGATCGGCGATCGCATCGGTGTAGTAATACTCACCGTTGGCCATTTGGGCGGGTGTGTATTCGGCATCCGCATAGGGAGAAATGTACTGATTCCCTCTGGTCAAGGTATTCGGGTCGAAGAAGCTACCCGCACCATGAATGGTGCCATAAAAACGATCAAACCCCCTTTGCATTGGCCAGTTGTGTTTGTCTTCTTCTTGCTGAGGCTTGATCATTTTGGTGACATGCCACTTGCCGGACATGTAAGACTTATACCCCGCCGTTTTCAATGCTTCTGCAATCGTGACGCAACTGCGATTCAAATCGCCGCGATATCCGTCGTGCCCGCGATCATTCATCATGTGCCCAACCCCCGCTTGGTGCGGATACAGACCAGACAAAAGACTCGCCCGCGTTGGGCAGCAGCGTGCCGTGTTATAGAACTGAGTAAAACGCACACCACCCGCTGCCAAAGAATCCAAATGGGGTGTTTCGATTTCGCTGCCGTAACATCCAATATCAGAAAACCCCATGTCATCCGACATGATGTAAATGATATTGGGCTTTTCAGCGGCAGGCAGCGCGATGGCAGCTAGAAAGATGAACGTCAGACAGTAAACAATTCGGTGTTGCATCAAGATGGACCTCAGGAGAAAGAGAGCAATACGTAGGATACCAATTCCCCACGCCCATTGGTGAATCGGTCAACCAGCATTCGTTTTTGGGGAGGGCCCAGCTTGCACCGCACCAGAATCTGCTGCCTCTCTCTCCTCCGGACACGACAAGCCTTCATCTAAAACGGCCCAACGACGGGCACCAGACGATCGGCTGCTCCGATTGTGCCGACGATGCAACGGATTCCCCCCTCCGATTTTGATGGTGTTGGGAGCTTCTTCACCGAGTCGGACTAAGCTCGAGTTAGGGCGGGCGGCTGATCGGATTGGATCAATCCACCATGCATTACGTTGATCCTAGACTTGCAGGAGTGTCTCCATCGCCAGTGCTCAGCAAGGCCCCGGGAACCGCCCGATGCGACCAAAGCTCACTCAAACAGCTCAGTCCGATGAATCGAATCCGTCTCGCCATTTTGAACCTGTTTTTGACAGTCGGTTGCGTATGTGCCGTCGAAGGAACCTTGACTGTCTCCGTTACCGAGGAATCAAACGGTGAAGAAACAATCACACGAATGGAATTAGTCCGAGCAACGAAACCAGATAAGGCAATGCCGGTTCGCAAGACGGTGCCCGCCGGAATCGGAGTTGTTCTCGATCGCAATGTCGAAGTCTCGCTGCCCGCATCTGCATATCAATTTCGGCTCATCCGTGGACCAGAGTATCGAATCATTACAGGAAATTTCACGCTCGACAAAACAAGCCTGGATGAGCACAACGTCGCCCTGCCGCGGATGATCAACATGCTTGAGCACGGCTGGACCAGTGGCGACTGCTGCGTACCAACATCGCCGTATAGCCTGCCACTGAGGATGGCGTCCGAAGATTTGCACGTTGCGGCAACGCTCGGCCACCAGCCAGCCAAACCAATCGCTGGCCGTAAAAGTGACGAACCACTTCAGGGTGAACCCCATTGGATTCGTGAAGATGTAAGCCACCTCGGCGGGCTAACCATCTACGGATCAATCGCAACTCCAGAATTGAAAAGCGGATCGCTACCGGTGCAGGCCTTGGTCCGCGCCGCCCGCGACGACCAGCTTCGCGTGGCGGTTGAGAACCCGTTCGCATGGGCCTTACCTGTCTGGTTAGCGAGTGGCCAAGTTGACGGATTCTTTTTACTGGGCGATTGGTTAAGGCTCGATCGCAAAGTCTCGCGTCTTACCAATTCACGCGGTATCGAAGGTTTAACCACCGGAGGCGGGACGGAATTAGGTCGTTGGGCGGAGCGAGTTTATTGGAATCTGCTCGAAGCAGGATTACGGATTCCCCCATTGGCCGGCAGTGGCGACAACGCGGGGAAAACCCCCGTGGGATACAACCGGATATATGTAGCGATGCCCGAACCCAACGTTCAAGCCGATCCGCTCGCAGTGGCCAGGGTCACCTCTCCGGAACAATGGTGGGATGCGGCTTGGAAAGGACAAAGCCTGATCACTAACGGCCCGCTGATGCGGCCAAAACTCGCGGGCGAAATGCCAGGACATGTATTCAATGCCAATCACGGTGAAGTTCTTCAATTGCAACCCGAGCTGGCACTCTCGGTCCGCGACCCCGTCGAATACCTGGAGGTGATCTTGAATGGCCAAGTGTTTTACAGCGCGAGGTTGGACGAATTTGCTCGTGCAGGAGGCCGCATCCCAGTCTTGGAAATCAAGGAGAGCAGTTGGGTCACAATCAGAGTCGTGACCCTGGTGGAGGAACATTTCCGTGCGGCATCGACCGCACCCTGGTACATCGATTTCGACCACCAACCTCGCATCAAGAAATCGGCAGTCGAATTCTTCCAACGATGGCTCAATGATTACGAGCAAAGGCTCAGGCAGTTACCACCTCAACAGATGCAGCCTCATGTACCCTACGTGCAAGCCGCTCGAAAATTCTGGGCTGATCGGCACGCTCGCAGTGAACCGTAACCCAGCGCGACCGAACTAAACCTGCCTACCATTTGATATCTGATCGGCTTGTCAACTGCGCCGTCAAATGCTCATTTCCGCCATTGAATTCACTGAATCTGGCGATAATGCGCGGTAGCTCGATCTGCTGCGCTTCGTGAATCAAATGTGGTAGTCCCCCTGGACGATCGCAACCGAGAGCACACCGTCGTAAGCAGCACGAACCTGGGCCTCAAATTGTTATTTTTCGTGTTCAGATCCAACCGCCAAAATCATGCGATGCAACCACCGATCGAAAGCAGCGCTGGCTTCGCTGCAGACACCGCCTGTTCCACCGTGAGGAGCGGATTCTCCGGGCGACACCGCTGTGCCGAATCGCCCTCCTCTCTTAAGCCAGGATGTGAGTGCACGTGCAGAATGCTCGTTGAAACAGACCCCACCGATTCGCCATGCGGAGCTTCGAATTCAGACTCAGACTCAGGTTCATCAAGCAATTCGCTCAAAATAGACTCCGCACCCCCTCAAAACGCACGCACCATTGAAATCGGCTCTACCTCATACCAAGATCGCATCATTGGCCGAACCAACCACTCGTTCACAAAGCATGAGTGGATTTCATTTACCAAATCTCTAAATTGCTGCTGCAGCACTGACCGCAAGGACGGCCATGGATCTTGATCCGCTGATTGGATCTTGTTCGTTTCGATAATTGCCATTGCTAGTACCGTCCCGTACCGCTCCATTTTCGCGGAGATCCTAGCTGACACTTCCTGGGCAACTTGAACCTCGACCGACGCTTGAGACTCGCACCATTGATCGATGCATTTGAGACATTCAAGAACCGTGGTTACTTCCGCTCTTCGATCGCTGAGACAGACGGCCAATTCACGCTGCAGACTATTTGTGCACGCCATTCATGCCTGTCTATCGTCACTCAAATTTTCTGAAAGCAAGCCAGTCCTGCGCATCACTCAACGACTTAACTCGACGGCATCGATCCGAGCCTGAGCACGTAGTCCAAGCCAACCGAGCAGGAGCTTTCGCACCAGCGGTGGAACCGACATCTCAATGCGGGGCTGATGATGGGCAACCAGGGGCACCGCTGCAAACGATCTCACCGAAATTGGCATGAATGTTTGCTACTCATTCGATTCCAATTCTCGCGCAGACGCCAACAAGGTATGACCATCTCCACTATCAGTCGAAACAGCCTGCGAAACGGACGCGTTCACTGTTGTCAACCAACGCCAATCGCCCGAGTGGACGCATCCCCGTGGTTGTCCCATTGCGAGCGACATTATAGATCCAACGCCGTGAAATCGATTCCAAGCGACTCGTATCAGAATCACGATTCTGCTGCAGTGTCTTCAAAGGCGTGTACACAAATTTGCACCGTGAATAAACTACCGCTCCTTCCGACTTGGACCATCATTGACACGATTCCGCATCCGTGTCGATCAAGACTCCCCGGCATTGGTGAGGTGAGCGTTCAGGGATTCAGCCTGAATGAGTTAAAACGGGAGATCAATCTACGTTACAACGAAATCGTCGTTGGGCTTGAAACCGAACCGAATCTTGAGCAGCAAGCGCCCCACTTCTTGCACGTGCTGGGCGCCAAGTCGGCCAACCGAGCCGCATTCAAATGGATGACCCCACCACGGCGGTCTCTGCAATTGCTGCCGCGGGCGGAGAACTGCCCGGCGGAAACATGCGGCAGATCGTGGTGTTCCGTCGCGCGGGAGATTGGCGACTGATTTCGACCGTACTCGATCTGCAAGGGGCAGTTTACGGCAAGCGGCCAACGCCGGCCGATGAATTCTGGTTGCGGGATGGAGACGTGGTGATCGTCCCCGACCGACCGATTCTTCGGTTCAATAACTGGGCCGAACAAATCTTCGCAAACTGGCGGTATCGAATCCTGCCCATGCAAATTGAAATGGGCGATCTATAGCGTTGAATATCGCCAGCTGAGATGGCCTGCGGCGAAGCAATTACCAAGTCAGCTCACGTCGCGTTTCACCCAGCGATACTTCTTAAACCTGTGTGCGTCTCAAGCTAGCAGCAGTACTCACTTGCCGATGGCGGATGAGATTTGCACTGCCAAAACGACCGGCCGGTGGTCACGGCGGTGGTGACTGAGCCCCTTTTGTCCACCCGCCGTCGCCCCCGCTATTGTGTAACCGAAATCTCGTTGACAACGGCGCTAACACCTGGCTCTAACCGAATCAGCATCTCGCTCATGCGACGATCTCGCTGAGTTGGGACGACGCCACTGATGATGGCAGTCCGTCCATCCATCCGAACATCGATTCCGCGCAACTGCGGACGATTAGTCAAAACGCGAAAGCGAGTGAGAGCCGCTCGCTGCACCATAGCCGGTTGCATTGGAGCCACGGAGATTGCTGAACGAAGCCTCGTTCGAATCACGGGCTGAGTATTCTGGTTGCCAGTCCCACCGATACCGCCGAATAGATTCGCAAAGCCACCGAGCCCGCCCCCTCCTAAGCCACCAAACCCGCCAAGGCCTCCACCACCGGCAGTGGCCCCAGTAGCGCCACTGGCTGAGCTGAAACCCTGCCCAGTCGAGCCGGTCGAGCCAACGGTTTCACCCCGGTCAATCGCGGAAAAGGCAGTATCCGCGTCCAGCTGCCCATTTTCGCCTGTCGTAGAACCAATATCACCAGCATCCAACCCAGTGGATTGAGCGGTAGCGACATTCCCCAAGTAGCAGGAAATAGCGAGAAAACCAAAAATTCGTACAATTCGATACATCATCAGTTACCGTCCAGAAGGTTCAATCAACTCCACTAATTGAGTGTAACTCCTCAGTTTGGCTTTCGTTCCGCTTTTCGGCATAACGAGAAATCTTTGGCATAGCCCCCAATACGGGTCGAGATTTCACGAATAAAACCCTTATAACCGGCCACTCCAATCGCTTTCGTCCCCACCCTTCGAACAATTTCAGCAATGAGCACTCTCAGGAACCAGCGTTTCATGCCCTCTCTGCAAATCTTTTTATCACGTCCAACCCTCGCCATGCTCACGCTGGCTTTCGCGTTGGCCCCCGCCTCGCTACCACTGCGGGCTCAAAGCAAAGATGATGCATTACCCGGCGCACCGAGGCTATTGCCCGAAGACACGCTCGCCTATCTCCGGTTGGATAGCGCCCAGGACCTTCGCGGTGATATGGCTGATTCGTCGATCGGACGAATGCTGAACGATCCACAGGTCCAACCCTTCGCCAGCGAAGTTTACCGCACCTTTTCTGATTTATTCGATCAGTTCGCCACCGCCGCGGAAATCTCGATGGACGATTTATTAGCCATTCCGCAGGGCCAAGTCGCGGTTGCCCTCATGCCGAAAAACATCTCCGATGAGGCGGAAGAATCAATTCGGGATGACGAGGATCCGAATTCGGAGGAAGCAATTCGACGAAGAATCCAACGGAAACGTCGAGACCAAAATGGCTTCGCTGGGGTCTTTATTATCGACGCTGGCAAGAACGTCGATGACTTGGTCGGACTGATCGACCGGTTGGAAAACCAAATTGTCAGCAGCGGATACGTTCGCCGAACTTCGAGCATCAAAAATGTCACCCTCGTCCAACTAATGCCGCCAAGGCAGGGCCGACCAGAGATTGAGTATTTCAAGCGAGACGGGACAATCGTCTTCGGCATCGGAAGCAAAACCGCCTCCAAGGTTCTCGATCACTGGCTCGACCGCAGCGACGAATCGACGCTGGCAGATCGCGCAGATTTCTCCTCGGTCATGGCCCGCTGCGTTGGCGCCGAGGGCACCCGACCACAATTCACCTTTTTCGTCGATCCTTACAACATCATCCGTCGGGTCGTCAATCAAGGCGGTGCTGCCGCACTCGTTTGGCCGTTGGTTGAAAACCTCGGTGTCGGCAAAATCCGCGGCCTGGGCGGAAGCTCTTTCCGTGGCGGAGAGGTCTTTGACGACATCATGCACCTCCATGTTCTGATTGACCCCCCGCGAGATGGAATTTTTGGTGTGTTGCGTCCAGAGACGGGCGATTCAACGCCACCACAATGGGTTCCCAACGACGTCACTAGCTACACTTCAATGTACTGGGACTTTGAAACAACCTATGACAACGTTGGGGGAATCCTAGAAATCTTCAACGGTGCCGACGCCATGACTCGCCTAGTTGAACAACCGGTCGAGACAAGGACGGGAGTTGCACTGCGGGATGATGTGATCAGCAACATGGTCGGCCGCTACGTAACACTCCGATGGATTGAGCCGCCCGTGAAATTGAACAGCACCGCACAACTTCATGCCGTTCAAATCAAAGACGAAGTGCAAGCCAAGCAAACGATGGCAAACATTCGCGATCGCTTCCCCAATGAAATGAATACCGAAACGATCGGAGGTTATGTTGCTTACACCTCTGGCCCGCGAAATGAGAACTTACCGGAAACGTTCCGCCAGCCGACAATGAACTTGATGTTGCTCGATGATTGGATCGTTTTCTCGGACAGCCGAGCGTTTCTCGAACGAGTGACGCAAGCAAATCGTGGTGGTCGGTCGAGACTACTGACCGTACCAGAATATGAATTGGTCAGCTCCGAGCTTGGCGGCAAACTTGATGGCGAGAAACCATTCATGGTGTCGTTCCTTCGCTCCTCGGATTACATCCGCCAGCTTTATGAATTGGTTAAATCGCCCGATACACAGCGATTCGTTCGTCAGGCAGGTCAAAACAACCCCGTAGCCGCCAAAGTTTCAGAGATGTTGGAAAACAACCAGCTACCGCCGTTTGAGGAACTGAAAAAGTACTTCGCGCCAAGTGGCACGTTCGCCTACGACGAACCCTCTGGCATGCACTTGGGATCGTTCACGCTCCGAGCTGACGAATAACGGATTGCGTACGACCGAGTAGGACCAAGTACAAGCACGCGATTCCTTTTCGCTGCTGCGAACACTGTTCGCAGCAGCGATTTTTTTTGCGTCAGCAGCCCCTTTCAGCGTCATCGCTATGGAACGCTACCTTGCGACAGAAAATTCTCGCTGTATCCAGCTTCGACGTGACAGGACGAGCGACCCTCGCCGACTGCAATGGTGTGCGGTGCCGATGGCGATCGCCAATTCCGCGAAAATCGAATTTTGGTTGCAATTTCGGCTGCAAGGTCGGCTGAAGGGTCGGGCAACCGAGCGAACCGACATCTACCAGAGTCTGGCAATTGAGCCCGCGAACACGAGCTGCGGACTGACCTGCTAACCCCACGACCAAGCGAAGCCAATTCACTTCTTGGCGCAGGTTCGATCACGTTCGCAACCTGAACAGACGGCGTCTACCAACGACTACACAAAAGGCACTCCGGTGAGGATGGCCGAAAATTCAGTCGCGAGCGGAACCTTCATGCTCAAAGAGAACACAGATTGGCGAGGGAGTGTTGATAACCTTGCGATTGTACGTCAGTTCGCCGGTCTCTTCGTTGATGCCAAAGACCGATAAGGTATGCGAGTCTTGTCCACCAGCCAACAACCATCGACCCGAAGGGTCAAGATTGAAGTTCCGTGGCGTTGCGCCACGCACGTGCTCCCGCTCCACGACAGCCAACTCGCCTGTCTTCGCATCAACGGAGTAGACGGTGATTGTGTCATGTCCTCGATTTGCTGAATAGACAAACCGACCGTTGGGATGCACTCGGATTTCTGAGGAACTTTTGAAAAGCTCTTTGTCCAGCTCAGCCTGCGGAACTGCGGGGATCGTTTGTTTCGCTGTCATCTCACCCGACGCGGGATCGTAATCAAACACAGTCACGCTCAGAGCTAGCTCATTTAAGACGTAAACGATGTCCTCGGTTGGGTGAAATTTCAGATGCCGCGGACCGCCGCCTGGTGGCACATCCGCGGCACCGGATCGCGTCAATGTCGCGGAATCAGTGTCCACTTTGTAGATCACAACTTGGTCCAGACCCAAATCGGGAACAAATGCGAAATGGTTGTCAGGTGAAAACCCAACCCAATGTGCATGGGGCGAATCTTGACGGCGGTCTACGACACGAGATCCACCAGCGTGCTTAATCAATGCGGTTTGCTTTTTCAGCGAGCCGTCCTGGTTTAATTGGTAAGCCGCAACCGATCCGCCGCCGTACTGCGCCGTCAGCAAGGTATGTCCGGTCGGATCCACCGCGACATGCGCTGCACCACCATCACCGATCGGCAATGAATTATGAAACGTCAACTTGGACTGTTTCCCCTCCTGCACAATCTTGTAAGCGATCACCGAAGCGACTCCATCCAAAGTGCCGACAGCGTACAAGTGATGCCCGTCTGGATGCATGGCTAAGAATCCAGGACGCTGTACCTCGGCCGCAAGCTCCGATTCACTCAGACGGCCCGTCTCGAGATCTAAAGTGCAATGATAAATCCCGCGACTTGGTCCGCCGCCAGTCCCGAGCCAAACATCAATGGTCTCAGCCGTCGCAGTCATTGGAACTGTCATTGCGATCAAGAAAGGAATTGCGCTCAATTTCATAGTGGTTACAAAACGTCAGATGGCAGGGGGGGAGAAAGCAAGCATGATACCCAAGCCGCGAGCCCTAATGTTCGCTCCAGCCTTGCGTAATCTGATCCAGTCAAAAGAATGCGAAAAACCCGGCGGATGATTCATCCCGATGGCCCGGCGAATTGGTCCTCGAATCCAACTTTTTGGATCACCCTATCGACGAAATGCGAACCGTGCGACGTTGGCCAGAGGATACGACTCTCTGGCGGTCCTTTCACGTCCATTTTTGGGCTGGGACTTCACGTCCCGCTGCATGCATTTTGCACTTCGCAATTACCTGCGTTACTCGCCATCTGATTGTCGGCGATGGCCATCCCGACCAAATAAATCTCGGTTGTTAACTCCCTTCCACTTCGATGTCTACGAATCAGATGTGCGTTCGGTCGAGATGAACGCTCAATCCGACGCCTGATCGAGCAACTGTTCGGCGGTGGATTGCGTTTGTATGCGGGAGTCCATTTTTGACCGGACAGTGATAAAAAAACCCGCCTGCCGAGACCAAGGCGATCTCAGCAGACGGGGCTGTTTGCTCGCATCATATGGATGAGCGAGTGGGGTAGCCATGCCGAAGCATCGGCCCGCCGACTTCAGCTACGGGTTACCACCCCGTTGGCAAGTACAGCAATATTCCACTTGGTCACCTCCTTTCAGAACTTCGTTAGACGATTCCAGACCCGGTGCCAACCAGAATGGGTCTTTCCTCGTACGGAACGGAAATATCGCGATGCGTTCTCGCGACACGACTCTCTTATTATCCCCACCGGTCAAATTCCGGCAAGGAAAAAATCGAGTCACATGTTAGATTGAGACGTCATGCCGCGGGGGTTGGTTCGCCCCTAGGCAGAAGGTCGATCAATTTCGTAGTGCACGATTATCAGGATATCACTGGCGGCAAACGAATTCATGGGTCCACCGCCACTATTGGACTGGGAGGCAATATTTCCGGTGATGGAAAGAACTCGAGCCCCACTTTTTCTCATCCAACGATTAATTTGCTTTTCCGTCTCGGCGATATCGGTATCCACGGTCTTGAAAATTTTGATTTGCTGCATTGAACCGCTGGGCTAGAGAGGAATCATACCTTCCATGACTACCTGCAGATTATCACCTAGGTGCTATCGTCTTGTCGACTGTTCATCTCTTTTTTCTGCGATAGGTCGTCGCTCCTGCAGCATTGAACGATTCGGCTCCCAGAGCCTCAACTGAACATCATCGATCGTGGCTTCCCCAGCGCCGATGACCTCAAACATCACGTGAACCTCGGTTTCCTCAGTCGCTTGTCGATAGAGTCGCACGGGCACCCAGCCCGCGTTACCACGGACCAAGACCCCCATTTCCTGGCCACCAAGGGTGTCGTAGACCAACAAGCCTTGGTGGGGTGACCCAAAACCGAGCGTGCGGACCATCGTATCAATTCGAATCGCTTTCCCAGCCGCCACGCGTATTGCTGGACTACGAATCTGAATCACGGTCCCCTCGTAACCACCGGGCAATGGGTCATCAGCCAATGGAGAAACCCTCGCTCGAAGTGCTCCTGCCCCTTGGTAAGTTCCTCTGCGTACATGCGACAATTCGCTCGTCGCGCGATCTTTCAGCCGCTGCCCGAACGACCAGCGGTTTTGACCCAACAGGTCGGGTGTATCGAGTGTTCCGGTAACCAAACGGTTCACGCCCCAGCCTGCGTCATCCATCAACGTCCGCCATGAAGCCTGAATTTGCGACGCGCCAAGCATGATCGGTGGACAACTCGTCGGCATTGGCCAATCCGGCATTAGTGCTTCAGCAAGCTGCCATTCGCTTCTGAGGGCCCAAGCGTCAGCGCGACGGGCCATTCGTAACGTTGCATCTGTGTCACCCGCGCGGTAGGCCGGCTCGGCTTGTGAAAGGGTTTGCTCCGCCACCGTCACCAAATTCGTCGGTGCAGATCGTTCTGCTGCTCGCATCGCGTTGGCCATCGCCCAATTGTCTCGCGTGCGACGCACCAAATCACCTGCCAATTGCCAACGGTCTAATCCGGCTTGTCGCGCGAATCGCTGCGCTGAAGCCGCCAAACGACCGCCTTCAGAAGGATCGCTACTGAGCACGACGATTTCAACAGCATCTGGTGAAACGATCGAGAGCCTCGCCCCAGTGGGAGTCGACTCGGGAGAAATTCGTTCCGCGGAAAAATGCGTCATCCGCCACACCGTCTTCGCAGCATCAGCGGGATTCAACAAAATATCAAACGATTCGCCATCGCCCGCCAAGACCTCATCACCTCGACTAACAAGTGTCGTCATGATCAACATCTCAGTTCCACCGATCGTCAATCTTGTGCACCGATAAGGGGCGCCAACCACACTGGGTGCCGGCGATAAAGTTCCCGTTGCTACCCATGGTGCAATCATCGCGATCATTCGATTGACATAGCTCAAGGCCATCGACCGCTGATCATCCATTGGCAACCCCGAGGAAACTGCACGCGTGGACCGAAACAAAATCGCTCTGGGAGTCACCTCCAAGCTTCGCATAGCCTGAACCCACATCGCATGCCAGTGAAAAGAATCAGGGCTTGGTGCGCCAATCGCTTCCGCAATCGCGTCAACCTGGCGCAACATCGAATCCGGTGGCATGCTCATGATGCCAACCCCCGTTTCTACTTGCGCACCAATGCGGCGTTGGGTTCCAACCATTTGTGCGGTTTCTTCGTCACCCGGTAAGCCTCTTATCCGCGGAGGCAGATCGTTGATCAATCCATCAAGCAAAGGTGCGTAACGAGTCCAACTTTCCGACGGCGCACCAATCAAAGGTCGCCGCCATTGTTCCGGCCATTTCCGCAAATTCTGAGAGTGCAACATGAACTCTTCTAATTGCTGAAGGTCCATCGCTTCACCACTACCCAAAAACCAACCGGCGACCGGATCCAGCAGAGATTCAATGGCTGGATCAGGGGAAGAGGGAGGAGGAGCGTAGATCTTAACACGTGCCCGTATCGCCTCACGCAAGATGTCTGCATCCGGTGGCGACGGTAGCAGCACTGCATCGAAACCAAGCGAGCGAACCCAAAAAAGCGGCTCTCCGTTGTGCTGCAGGATACGGGTAACGGTCCCAATCGGGAAAGCCGTGCCCGCATCAAAAGGCAAGCCCTTGCCATCAGGCGACAATCGTCTCACTTGGGTTGAATCGCCAGAACGAGCCGTGGCCGGATGCGATCCGACACCCAGCGCAACCTCCTCACCAAGCGGTACTAACCCGTCGACTCTCAACTCACTAATTCGCAGAGCTGTTTTACCAGGACCTGCATAAGCGTTGATGACGACACCGTCCACGTAAGGTTCGCGGAGATCCGCATCGGATCCGTGCTCTTTTCGCAGCGCGACGTATTTCAGTTTCAACGGACGTTCAATCGAACCAACTCCGATCGAAGCGAACTCTCCCGGATTCTGGTAGGTCGCGCCATATACGATCACGGCGACCGGACGTCGTGTTTCTGTGTCGCGCAGATATGGAAAACGAACGCGGAGACCGATCCGGGCCCCTTTTTTAGCACTCATTAGAGAAACGCCCGCAACCAAGTCATCCAAGGGTTGAACCGGCTCGATCGGATAGACCAAGATCGCCTCGGTCCCATGACTCGCGTTAAACGTCAAAGTTTCACATCCGTCGCCCCCAACACCTCCGTCAACCAAATGTCCTTGCTGCAAAACCCTTGCATCACAATCTGAACGATCGAGGTACCATCGGGGCGGATGAGTATCGAGTGCATCGTAAATCTGAGCGTCACACCGTCTAAACAATCCGCCAGCGAACAACGCGGCTAAAAGGAGCGACGCCCACCGAACGCGGCTCAAACGCCATTTAGGATGCAAGCTTTGCCGAGTCGGAACATCCGGCGGCGAATTCATCAACGAGTGTTTAAGTGGGACCATGGATTATTGACCGAGTACCGCCAACACGAAACAATCGCTTCGCCGTCACGGAATCGCGAAAGCGGAAGGACGTCCCAGGCGGATTCAAATCAGTGTGTGTGGTGAACGCGACACCGTGTTGACAAAAGTCCACGTCGAGTCGCAGACCGCCACCATTGGCGTAAGGTGTTTCCATACCAAGATTTAGGGCCCCAAGCCAAGGCGAAACCGCGTTGCAAAAAAGCAACGCTGCGTTTTGACATCCGCGACCCAGCAATCACCCTAAGTCATTCACCAGAAACAACTTGCAACCGCCAGATGGTTCCCAGTGCCCACTTCTGGCATCCCGAATGCAATGGATGGCACACAGACAACTTCGCCTCACGCAGCCCCAACCAGAGCAACCTCGCATGCCCAATACCGCCAGTTCTTCCAATGAACTTAAAGACGAGACTCCTATCGAATTGAAGGAGCTCGCTCGTACCATCAACGCCCTACCAGCACGCTACCGCGATGCCGTCACTCCCGCTTTGAATCGCGTGGTCGAGTGCAGCACACGACGACGACGGATCCTAAACCTGGTTCAAGAAGCTCTGTCGCAACTTCGCTTGGACATGAAATATTTAATATTCGATCTCGAAGCGACTCGTCGCGAACGCGATCAATATCGTGAAATGCTAGAAAAAGACGGACGCATTTAGAAAAACGAGACTGCGATCGAGGCTGACCGCTCCCTGCTCTGGGGAGACGCCAAAAAAGCAGAACAGGATTCTGCTGTTTCTTCACGCGAAATCCACCACGCGTGAGGAAATCTCCGGTCAACCAAACTCGCTCTCGTAAGCCAGCGCACCCTCGAAAGCCAGCGCACCCTCGAAAGCCGCCCACTTTCGAAAGCCGCCCGCTCTCTTAAACAAACGCCCTTTCGTAAATCCGATCACTTACATGGGCTGAGGCAAACACGCGCCCAAGACAAACTGCAATGCGACTGAGACAAACTTTTATCCATCGATTCGTTGTTTCGGATACGCAGTACAAGACTCTCCTCTCTACACCTTGAACTACCCGGTCGGGCACCAATCTGACGGCAAAATATTCCGTACTGGCTGAAGACAATTCCGTCACACTTCAAATGGAAGTCTCAGTTCAACGACACGACCAAGTAGAGAACGCAGGGAGATCAGCATTCGGTCGCCCAACACAAAAAGAATTTGTTCTGTCAAAGCACTTTTGAATGCGTTGAACCGAAGAGCCAACTAGCAATCTCGCCGGTGGTTAGCAGGTAGTCCGGCTGCCTCATCGAATTCATGCACACTATTCCATCCGAAACGTCGCACTAGATAGATAGTTAGACTAGCGCGACATCATGACTAACCCAATACCTTAGTAAGGGACCGATCCCTCGCTGACGCCGCGGGTTGGTTCGCTTGGTGCAAAATCCTATTCAGGCTTGGGCAGCCATTTCCGATGCGACGCGATCACGTCAGCGAACTGTGGATCGCCAGCAAGGTTGTTCCATTCGTTCGGGTCGACCTTGTGGTCGTAAAGCTGCTGGGTGCCGTCGGCGTGGCGAATGTATCGATAACGCTGACCACGAGCCGCGTGGTTGTCCTTGCCCCAGGTGGTCACCGCAGGCCGCTCTCGCTCAGCCTGAGGATCTCTGAGCAACGGCACCAGACTCAACCCATCCAGGTCATCACGCTTTGGCAGCGAGCACAATTCGTTAAGCGTCGGATAGACGTCCAGCAAACTGACGGGCCGCGAACAGACCGAGCCCGCTTGCGTCACGCCCGGCGCGATCACGATCAGCGGCACGCGGGTGGCTTCTTCAAAAAGTGTAAACTTTTCCCACTGCTGCTTTTCGCCCAGGTGCATCCCGTGGTCGGACCAGAGCACGACGATGGTATTCTTGGCGTGCGGACTCTTATCCAAAGCGTTGATTAGGCGACCCACTTGGGCATCCGCGAAGCTGACCGACGCCAGATATCCACGTACTGCCCCACGCCACTCGTCGTTGGCAACCAGCCAACGATGCCACCCCTTGCGAATCGAGCGCTGACCCGCCGATGGCACATCGGCCAGATCGTTGTCTTTGACCTTCGGAAGAAATACGTCTTTGGCCGGATACAGGTCAAAGTACTTCGTCGGGGCATACCAAGGGATGTGCGGTCGAAAAATACCGACCGCGTGGAAAAACGGTTTGTCGCGCTGCTTGGCCAGTTCGCCGATCGCCCAATCGACAACCTGGTAGTCGGCGGTACTTGACTCGGGCTGATCATCGGGAGCCCAATCGAAGTAGTGCGGTGGCCGGCCCTTGATTTCTTTGCCGACCGCGATCGGCTTGGAATGTAGATAACCGTTGGCCGCCCGCTTGGCATCGGCCGCGGTTGGCCACTGCGGCTTCGGCATGGGGCTGGTCGCCGAAGGCCAATAATGATCCCACAGTTTGGCTTCGTTTTGTTGTTTGCCGTAGCCATCGGTGATCCAGGACAGCGCGTGAAAGATCTTTCCGCCGCCATAGGCCGTGTAGCCTCCGGTGCGGAAGTGCTCGGGCAAGGTCACCGCTTGGGCCAGTCGCGGACTCTCGCGCCACTGCTGACCGTTGTTGTAGATGCCCGAGGATGACGGCGCGACACCAGTCATCATCGCCACGCGCGACGGGTTACACGACGGCGCGGCACAGTGGGCATTGGTGAACAATACTCCGCGCTTGGCCAGTCGGTCGAAATTCGGGGTGTGAACATTCTTGCGACCGCCGAGGCAGTTGATCCAGTCGTTGAGGTCGTCGACTGCGATGAACAGCACGTTCGGGCGGGCCTGAGGGGTTTCGGCGGCGCTTGCGCGTGGTGCCAAGCCGACCACCGCAACGAAACACAGCGTTATTGTGACTCGCATGAAATCACTCATTTCGTTTTCTAGGGCCACGGTTGGACTTTGGCACGCACCGCCCATTTTTCCCACTTCGCGTGCAACTGGTCGACCTTCTCGGGGTGCTTGTCTGCGAGGTTCTGTAATTCCGCGCGGTCGGTTTTCATATTGTAGAGCTCCCAAGAAAATTCCTTGGCCTCGCGACCACGTTGTCCCTTGCAAACCAATTTCCAGTCGCCGTCACGAATCGCGCAATTGAGGTGGTGCTCGAAATAAAGAGCATCGGTACGCTCCACAGACTTGCCGGAGAACGCCGGTCGCAAACTCACGCCTTCGACCGGAATGATCTCGTGCTCGCCAAACTTCTTGGGATAGGCTCCGCCGGCCACGTCGGCACACGTCGCCATGATGTCAATCACGTGTCCCGGCTGATGCTCCAGCTTGCCGTTGCGCGACGGATCGATGCCGTTGGGCCAATGAACGATTAATGGAGTGGAGATACCGCCTTCATGGGCAAAGTGTTTGTATTCCCGAAACGGCGTGTTGGAGACGTTGGCCCATCCTCGGCCGTAGCCGATGAATGTATCTTCCGGACCGGCCATCACGCCCGGCCCCGTCTTCAGCGGCCGTCCATCGCGGATCTGCATTGGCGGCCAGATTTTTCGTTGTAGATCGTCCGGACCCATCGGTTTCAGGTCGGTGGCATAGCCGTTCTTGGACGTGTAGCGGCCGTAGCCTTCAGCGCATCCGCCGTTGTCCTGCAGGAAGAAGATGAGCGTGTTGTCCAGTTGACCCTGACGCTTCAACTCTGCGACGATGCGACCGATGCCTTGATCCATCGAATCGATCATCGCCGCGTAGACCTCCATGTTGGGAGCTTCCCACGGCTTGTCCGCAACTTTTTCCCAGTCGTCGGACTGTCGTGAGAGGTTCGTGTCTGCTGCGAGGAGGCCCAACGTTTTCATCTTCGCCAACCGCGCCTCGCGAATCGGAGCGAAGCCCTTGTCGTACTTGCCCTTGTATTTGGCGATGTCGTGCGGCAGGGCGTGCATCGGCCAGTGCGCGGTTGTGTAGGCGGCATAAAGAAAGAACGGCTTGTCGGGCGACTCGTCGGCGTGCTGTTTGAGGAACGTGACGGCGTTGTCGCTGATCGCGTCGGTATAGTAGTAAGTCTTCGGATGGTACTTCGGATCGTTGACTGGAGTGATGTAGGTGTTGCCTCGACACAGCGTCGCCGGATCGTAAAAACTACCCGCGCCAATGATCGTACCGTAGAACTTCTCGAAGCCACGTTGCAGCGGCCAATTATCCTTGGGGCCGTCCGGGCCGACGTGCCGAGTGACATGCCATTTGCCGGCCATATAGCGGCGATACCCTGCGGTGCTGAGCGCCTTGGCGATCGAAACTGACC
>JBMYRF010000040.1:41215-64285 GCA_049602075.1 Rubripirellula sp. | reverse complement strand
GGCGTTAGTCCCGGAACAGACTCCGCTTGGAAATTGGGGTATTCGGCGGAAGGTAACTAGAGAAATCAATAACCTTGGCTACTAGGGAGGTTTGCAACTTGATTTCCTGACCAATTCGCACTGTCGCATCGCGTCGTGATCTGGCAGCCGCCTGCGGAACGCAAAAGTGGCACGTTCACGATTCGTGCTGCTTTCATTAAGTCGCTTATTTCTGTTTGCCACGGGTTGCCTCGGTCCCTTCAGATCAAGCTTCTCTCGTCAAATCCCGCACCTGCTTGCCCCATGCTGAACCGAGAATGTTCGACAGGCCTAATTTCTTTGCCCTCCGGTTCGATTTTTTTCGTTACAAAAAAGATGCTAAAAGGCTGGATTTGAAAAGATTTGCCCGAAGTTGGCGTGGTCTTCGCCAAAAGAGAGATAACGGCCACCTCTCCTAATGATTGTGTCTGCCGACGGATGCCACTGAGTATTTGCTGGAAGGCAGGGTGCATCGCTGACGTGCACAGGAGGGTAGGATGAACGATCGAGATTGCTGAATGAATGAAAACCCAGAAATCGCAATGGAGAACTGATGCCCAAGGAAAAACATAGCGCACGCCAAACGATCTATATTTGCCTGGCGATTGTGGCAGCGATTGTCCTTGCGATTTTCTTGCCAACGACGGCTATGAAATTCCACCTTGGCGGCGAAGTTTTTTTGAACTTGCTCAAGATGATGGTGGTTCCACTGGTGATGTCCAGTGTGATGTGCGGAATCCTTGGGATGGGCGATGTCCGAAAATTGGGCAAGCCCGGCCTCTACACAATTTTCTATTATCTCAGCACAACGGTCTTGGCTGTGGTTGTGGGGTTGGCGGTTGTTAACGTCATCCGCCCCGGAGTTGGCACAGTCGATGCTGAAACGATCGCTGAGATTAAGGGTGGGTCATCCGACACAAAAGACAAGGTTTACGCTTTTCTTGCCGAAAAGGTGAAGGTCTCTCCAAGTGAGGTCGCCGATTTCTTTGGCGAAGAAGAAAAGGTAGAGCCGACGATCACAATGATTCTCGAAAACCTCGTCAAGTCATTGTTCACCGATAACCTGTTTACGGCAGCGGTCGAAACAAACTTACTACCTCTGATCGTGTTCAGCATCATTTTTGCGGGTATGTTAACCACGCTCGGCGAAAATGTGCAGGTTTTGAAGACGGGAATCGAACAAATCAATCATGCGTTAATGGCGTTTGTCATGTTGTTGATGAAGGTCGCGCCATTCGGGATTTTTTGTCTCGTGACCGCAAGATTTGGCGAGGCGCAAGCCAAAGGTGAATTGGGCGAGGTTATCGAGCAAACCGGTTGGTACATGATCACTGTTCTCAGTGGATTGGGTTTGCACGCGCTGGTCACGCTGCCGATCCTGCTGTGGGTATTCACACGCCGAAATCCATACCGATTTATCCTGCAAATGTCGCGTGCCATTCTGACCGCCTTCAGTACCGCAAGTTCCTCAGCAACCTTGCCGGTAACCATGGAATGCGCTGAAAGTGAAGCGGGTGTTTCGGAAAGGAGTACGAATTTTGTGTTACCGCTTGGTGCCACAATCAACATGGATGGAACAGCGTTGTACGAGGCTGCGGCTGCGATTTTCATCGCCCAGGTGATCGGGGACGACATGGGGCTGATGTATCAGGTCACCATCGCGTTGACAGCCACGCTCGCTGCAATCGGTGCCGCCGGAATTCCGGAAGCAGGCTTGGTCACCATGTTGATTGTGCTGAACGCGGTCGGATTGCCCGTTGAGTATGTGGCCTTGATTTTGAGTGTCGACTGGTTGCTGGACCGATTCCGAACAGCTGTTAATGCATTTGGCGACGCCTGCGGAGCCGCCATCATTGACACCACCTTTCCCCAAAACGCTGATCAGTCCCCCAGCGAAAATTAAGCACTAGGACAATTAAGCACTAGGACAATTAAGCACTAGGTCAATTAAGCACTGGGAAAATTAAGCACTGCTGTTCGACAGCGGATGATGGCTCAAGTTTCTCTCGCTCCATTTGCGCCACCGCGGCGTGATGACTTTTAAGCAGGCCTTTCTAGAGGTGTGCCATCTGCTGGTGGGGAACGATCCTTGAACTGAGTCCGCCAGCAAACTACTTTTAAAGGTTTGCCGCTGAATAAACGCGTTGGTCCTATTGTGACCTGCGGATCAGTCAGCTTCCCGTTTACGGAACCTTAGAATGCGATTGCGTACGAGATTGACGTTGAGCCTAGCGGGCTGCTTGTTTTTGCTCATCATTGGGTTAGAACGCTCCGCATTCGCGGATGGCCCCAAGGCTTTTATCGGAGCGAAAATCTTGCCGATTGAGGGTGAGCCGATTGAATCGGGCGTCCTCCTTGTCGATGGCAAGCGAATCGTCGCAGTTGGAATCGCGGATCAAGTCAAGATTCCCGACGATGCCGAACGGATCGACGCCAAGGGGCGAGTCATTATGCCCGGCCTAATCTGCACTCACAGTCATATCGGAGGCGTCGGTGCCGCTGATGGCAGCGGTCCGATTCAGCCTGGCGTCCGCGTTTTTGATTCGATCAATGTCCAGGATTCGGGCTTTCGCCGCGCATTGGCCGGCGGCCTCACGACACTCAATATCATGCCGGGCTCGGGCCACCTCAGCAGTGGGCAAACGAGCTACGTCAAACTTCGATTCTTTGACGCTGGGCCTCGGCAGGTCGAAGATCTTTTCATTCGTGACCGCGACAACCGTTACCTGGGCGGTTTAAAGATGGCCAACGGCACCAATTCGATGCGGGACTCACCGTTCCCTGGGACAAGGGGCAAATCGGCTTACCTGGTACGGCAAAAGTTTATTGAAGCTCGCGAGTACCAAGCCAAGATCGCGCAAGCCAAAGATGACCCGACGAAAATGCCGCCCCGTGATCTTCATCTAGAAACGCTTGTCGAAGTGATGAAGGGCACTCGCATCGTCCATCATCACACGCACCGACACGATGACATCATGACGGTGCTGCGTTTGTCACGAGAATTCGGTTTCCGAGTCGTATTACATCACGTGAGTGAAGGCTGGAAAGTCGCGGATGAAATCGCAGCAGCCGGCGCCCCCTGCTCGATGATCTTGGTCGACTCACCGGGTGGCAAGCTTGAAGCTCGTTACCTGCGGTTCGAAACTGGCCGGATTTTGGACGAAGCAGGTGTGCGTGTCGCGTTTCACACCGACGACCTGATCACGGATTCACGCTACTTTTTTCGGATGGCCGCCTTAGCTGTTCGCGCTGGGATGTCCCGTGAAAAAGCACTCGAAGGCCTGACTCTCGCCGGTGCAGAAATGCTCGACCTGCAGGATCGCGTCGGATCACTACGAGCTGGAAAAGACGCGGACTTCATCATCCTGGACGGAGATCCCTTAAGTGTCTATTCCAAAGTGCTGGAAACCTGGGTGGAGGGGCAAAGAGCCTTTGACCGAAGTGATCCGGATGACTACCTGTATGCGGTTGGTGGTTTCGGTGCGGGTTACGACATTACACCTTACCTGTGCTGTTATGACGAATCACAAACGGGAGGTGCAAAATGAGTCACTCCAGCAAGATCAAGCTCTTCTTTGCAGCGTTCGCCTCACTGACCTTTACCTCGCAGCTAATTGCCCAAGTCGCGATTCATGGCGAAACGGTCTACACCATGGCGGGAGACCCGATCCAGAACGGAGTCGTCGTTGTTCGAGATGGAAAAATCTCCGCGATCGGACGTGCGGATGAAATCAAAGTGCCCGAGGGATTCCGATTGCTCAAGGCAAAAATCGTGACACCCGGGCTCGTTGATGCACATACCAGCGTTGGGTTGTCCGGGATGTTCAACCAAGACCATGATCAAGATCAATTCGAACGAAGTGAACCAATCCAACCAGAACTGCGAGCGATTGATGCCTATAACTCGCAAGAGGAGTTGATCGGATGGGTCCGAAGTTTTGGTGTGACAACCATTCATACCGGTCATGCACCGGGTGAACTCATCTCGGGGCAAACCATGATCGTGAAGACGACAGGAACAACGGTGGAAGAGGCCGCGATCGTCGAAGCTCGGGCAGTTGCCGCAACCTTGAGTTCGCTCGCTCGAAAATCGGACAGCAAGTCTCCAGGAACTCGCGGCAAGATGGTCTCAATGCTGCGTGCGGAGTTAATTCGCGCACAGGAATACACGGACAAATTGCTTGCCACCGATGAGTTTGCTGAGAACCAAGAAAAGACTCCTCCGCCACGAGACTTACGACTGGAAACACTCGCAAAAGTGTTGGCTGGCGAGATGCCATTGATGATTACCGCCAATCGCACACAGGATATCGCCAGCGCGCTGCGGCTTGCAAAAGAGTTCGAAATCACCATCTGGCTCGACGGTGCTGCCGAAGCTTACAGGTTGACCGAGGAAATACTTGCAGCTGGGGTGCCCGTGCTGATTCATCCGACGATGGCCCGGCCAACAAGTGACCTTGAAAACCTAAGTTTCGAAACGGCGAGTAAGCTGATCGACGCAGGCGTCCCTGTTGCCTTGCAAAGCGGCTACGAGGCTTACGTCCCCAAGACTCGCGTCGTGCTATTCGAAGCAGGGATGGCTGCTGCCAACGGATTAACGTTCGAGCAAGCCTTGGCGACCATCACGATCGACGCAGCACGAATCCTGGGTATCCAAGAACGAGTCGGCTCTCTCGAAGTTGGCAAAGACGGTGACGTGGCAATGTACGATGGCGATCCATTCGAGTACACGTCGCACTGCACCGGCGTCATCATCAATGGGCAAGTTGTTAGCGACAGCAAGCAGTAGTGCGACATCCAGCAAAGGATGAAGCATGCCGCAGATCGGCTCGGAATCCCGGGTCTCGCGGCGGTGTATTCAAAAGCAACGCGACAGCCTTGTGACGGCGTCATCATAAGGAGGCTTATGCAGGCTTTTTAGCGTATGGATCCGAGGTTAACGTACCTCGATGTCATCGAGGTAGGGCTTTGGGTATCCCGCAAATAACGGTGGCGTTACTCTCTTCAGGCCGGCGGCTAGACTCATGCAAGGCTGCCTTTAGAGCTTGCTCAAAATGTCAGTGCGTAATGCAATTGATTTGCGGGTTGCATTTCTCGATGCGAGCGATCTGCGTTTTGAGAAGATCAACCGGCGAAAGCTCACCCACTTTGAAGTGTCGGATGGCTTCAGACGCATCAATGTATGCGAGTTCATCTTGGGACGATTCGGCACGTACTCGCCGATGATCAACCGGGTTCGGGAAGCAGGTGGCAGAAACCGTTGCTGCTGCTTTTAGCAACGTTCGACGGCTCGCGTTTTGGGTTTCATCCTGCGAAGGCGTCTCTCTACTCAGCGGCATCTCGTGATCCAGCGATGTTTTGGTTTGACCTTCGTCGTGGTCGGTAATTTGCCTAGTTGTCAACATCTTCGACTTCGCATTCCTGCCCGCGTCCAAGCACCGCAAGAGTTGATAGCACGTGATTGTTCGTGTCGACTCAATCGTGTGTAACTCAGCAAATCTGCCGAGCTGGGCAATGAAATTCGAAAATCGATGCCGGTACTGCCACTGAGGATGGTCCAGCCGTCAGATCGTCGGTGCGAGGAACTGCAACGACGCTGCGAAGGTGAAGCAAACATCACCAACCAGGACCAATTGCATCATACAGAATCAAACACGGGAGCGATTTGCAGCCACTTTGCCTGCAATGCTCATTGACCGATCACTTGCGAAAAGCAATGCAGGTGATGAAGTCTGGTCAATCACCCGTGTGAGCCCAAGTTCCGAAAAAAACACGATCCGCAAACAACCGAGGACTTACGAGACAATCGAGGACTTACGAGGCAATCCGGGACTTACATCAAGTCCCGTGAACGCGCCGGACGACTTTCGATTCCGCCAGCTTTACCTGTCCAGCCTCTGGCGTTTCCCGACGCCGCAAGCATTTTAAGGAACAACTAACCAATCGCAGATTCGCTGCTGCTGAAATCGCAGCCGTATTCTTAGGTGCTTCGTTCTACCGCCGCCATTACCCCTCCGCGATGGACGACCGTACTACCCCATGCCAATCTTTCGACATCGGACCGAAGAGGAATGGGGAAGACTGGCAATTGCCCAAAACCACAAATCTCGAACGGTTTTGAAACCGGCCACTTGGCAAGCATCTCCCAGACCTTAGAACTAGTACAAGATGATTCAAAATATGAATCCCGTGAAGTCGAATTGAGATTGATTGATAAAGCGTAACGATGGCGATGTCGGATTGAGACGCAGTATCGCGTTAAGCACGTTGACTTCGTTCTTTTCATCCGATGCGAGCCAAATTGTTCTGGGTAGAAGGTGCTCTCGGCATTTGTTACCCGAATCAAGTTTAGAAAATTTGCCAAGCGGCGTTCTAGGTAGGAGGACAAACCGAAGCCATGAAAAACCCGAATCCCCCTGCTTTGTTCGTTTACCTGCTGTGGATGCTCGCCATTTCATTGGCTGCTTCTGTTGCTCGCGTCTCGCACGCCCAGGAATCGGCCAAAGAAACACCCGCATCACCGTCAGCCGTCACGACCGCGGACCCTGAGATCTCACCGGACAATTTAAAATTATTGGCCAAGCCATTGACGATGGAAGAATTGGTCGTTGAGGCAAACGCGTGGCGTGATTTGCTGAAAGCGAAAGTCCAAGAAATCAGTTCTAAAAAAATTGCAGTGAAGGAGCAGGCAAAGAAGGCCGAGGAGCAGGCAAAGAAGGCCGAGGAAATGGCAGAAGCCGAATCCGCGACAACAACCGAGGAAGTTGCAACCGAGGAAGTTGCAACCGACGAAGTTGCAACCGACGAAGTTGGTGTGGACGGGGAGGCAACCGAAGCTCGCACCCAGCAAATGGTCGAATCCCTTCCGGAACTTCAGGAGGAGCAAGCAGAGTTGAGCGAACGTTTGGAAGTGATTTTAAACGCGCTCGAGCACAAAGGCGGTGACCCAACGGCATATCGACAATACATCACGGCAATCCGTGGTATTGATCTCGCTGTGACCGACGCACGAACAAGTTGGGCGATGCTCCTAGGCTGGCTTACCAGTGAGCAGGGGGGAAAACGTTGGATGTGGAATATCATCAAGTTCCTGGTCATTCTTATGGCTTTTTATTTCGGTGCGAGCATCATTGCGGGCTTCATTCGCCGAGCAGCCTCACGAGTCAAAAACGCGTCTCAACTCCTCATTACATTCCTCGGTAAATTTGTCAAACAAGTCATTATGGTCATTGGTGTGATTGTCGCGTTAGCGGCACTCGAGGTGAACATCGCACCACTTCTGGCAGCAGTCGGAGCAGCTGGTTTTGTCGTTGGCTTTGCTCTTCAAGACACTTTAAGCAATTTCGCCAGCGGATTGTTGATTCTCGCCTACAACCCGTTTGACGAGGATGATGTCATCGAGGCTGCGGGCGTTTCGGGAATGGTCAGCTCAGTATCATTGTTCTCGACACATATCCGCACCTTTGACAACAAAGTCATGATCGTCCCCAATAACGACATCTGGGGTGGCACCATCACGAACGCCACAGCGAGTAAAACGCGGCGTGTCGATATGGTGTTCGGGATCGGGTATGAAGACGATGTCGATCAAGCCAAACAGATACTTGAAACATTGGTCCAAGAGCATGAATTGGTCCTTCCCGCTCCAGCCCCTGTCGTTCAGATGAATGAGCTTGGCGATTCTTCGATCAACTTTATCTGTCGGCCGTGGACGAAAACAAGCGACTTCTGGACCGTCTATTGGGACATCACCCGGGCGGTAAAAATCGAATTTGACCGAAACGGAATTTCGATTCCATTTCCACAGCAAGACGTCCATGTTTACCAAGAAACCAAGCAAACTGAAGCATAATTGCTTGGTCGATTCGTTCACGAATCGAATGAGTCACGAACGTTTTGCGAAGATTGACAAACCACTTGAGTTGCGATTTGGAACTTGGAGAATAGCAAGCTATGTCCGATAAACAGCAGCGTGCAGCTGAGAGAGGCGCGGCCGCAAAACAGCGAGTGAATTCGAAACTGGGCGAAATCTGGTGGGCAATTCTATTACGTGGCTTGTTGGCGTTAGCGCTTGCTTTATGTGCATTTGTTTGGCCAGAGAAGACAGTCGGCATGATGGTGAAACTTCTTGGCGGCTACCTTCTGATCGACGGCGTCATCGGCGCGATCGGAGCCTACCGCAGTGGTGAGAAATCATCGCATTTGTTCCAGGCGATCGCGAGCCTGACCATTGGAATCATCTTGCTGTTGTGGTCAGGAGTGAGTGCCAAACTCTTCTTGGTTCTGGTTGGTGTCTGGTTAGCGCTCCAGGGTGCTGGGCTCTTTTGGGCCGCCTTTAAAACGAGTGAAGAGGATGGAGCTAGAGGACTGACTCTCGCCATTGGTGGAGTAATGACGGTAATTGGCTTAACCTTTGTCTTCTGGCCAAAAACCGGGGTGGTTACTATCTCATGGTTAATTGGGATCGGTGCGTTGCTGATCGGTGGTCTCCTCGTTTTCTTGGCAACTCGGGTCAAACGGCTGCAAACGCGAGTTGGTGAAATTGGCAATCACTCCTAAGACTTATGAGGAGACATGGGGTGGCATTCTTGCGTTGCGCCAGCTCTTTTCTTCTTTGGAACGCTCGATTTTAAAAAGACGTGATTCATCCATTCGCTTGGGCAATTGAATGGAAGCCCCCCTTACTGCCAGAGCCACGGTTTCCGAGACGGGAACACGGTTGGGGAGACGGGAATAGGATTGTGGAGACGGGGATAGGATTGTGGAGACGGGGATAGGGTTGGCTGAGAGCCTCACATCGCGATCAATCGATGCTTCCATGCACCGCTTGGGTAGCCGCGTTCGTCCGAATTGGATTGCTTTGAGCGAGCGAATCCCTGCGCGGCTGACATCCTGACCAATGCGGCGACGGGAAAATCAAACATTGATTCCCGCAAAGCAAAACCACCTGCTGAGCATGGAAAATCGAACGAAGCATGGCGTGGCTTCTTGAATCCACGCTATCAGGTCCCGCCAGGGCATGAAGAAGCCGCACCGACTCGTCGAGCGAGAAACCAGCTCGCCAACATCAAACCGCCTTGAACTTCAGGATGCGTTCAGCGTTATCGGTCGCGAAATTCAGTCGGTGTCATCCCCGTTTCGCGTTTGAACGCCGCCGCCATATATTCACCGTATTCGAATCCCGTTCTCGCGGCAATTTCATGAATTGAAAGCTCTGTCTCGGTCAGCAGATCGCGAATTCGGTTCATCCGAACACGCTGAATTTCTTCGTGCGGCGTGTGGCCAACCAATTTCTGAAATCGATGCTCGAGCGATCGGCGAGAGAGGTTGATGTGCGGCAGAATATCAGCAACACGAATATTCTTGGTCGCGTGTTGCCGAATGTACCGAAGTGCCTTGACGATATTTTCATCTTCAACCGCGAGCGTATCTGTCGATTCGCGAATTCGAATCCCCAGTGGTTGAGTCATCAATGGCGTTTCGGTGTTGACGCTTTCCCCTAACATCATTCGGTTGAGCAATTCGGCTGCCGCATACCCGGTCTGCCTTGTGTCCGGGATGATGCTCGATAGAGTTGGTTCGGCGAGCTCGCACAGCAATCGGTCATCGTCTACTCCAAGAATGGCGACTTCCTCAGGAACCGCAAGCTTCAATTGGTGACAGGCGTCAAGCACCTGGTGCGCCTTAAAATCGTAGCAAGCCATGATTGCGACAGGTCGTGGTAAATCTTTGATCCAGGTCACCAAACTTTGAATGTCGACCGCAGGATTGAACGATTTATCCGTTCTTGGATTTGATTGATGCTCATGCATCGTGCATCCGGCTTCCGTTGCGAGCTGCAGAAAATGGCGTCCACGCCGGCGTGACCATTCAAAGCCTGCATCGCCACAATACCCAAGATGTCGAAAACCACGCTCGACGAAATGCTCAACAGCAAGTTGCGCGATGGCGCGATCGTCGGTGTCGGCCCACGGAATCCCCTTCACGTGACGGGCAGCACTCAGATCGACCACCGGCACGCCATAGGCTTTAAGCTGCTGGCCAAACTGATCTGTGTCGATCCGTGCAATGATGCCGTCGCCTCCCCATGAGTTGAGCCAAGCCGGAGGCGTATTAAAAAGGTTTTGCTCAAGGTGAACCGACCAGTCACCTTGCTCCTTCATGAAGCTAATTACCCCGTCCAGCAAGCCTCGGCAGTAGCCGCTCGACGTTTCAATCAGGAGTGCAACGGATCGACGCGACATGAGCGAACCCAGCGACAGCGTGTGAAAATTCTATGGCAGTATGCGCTATATCTACTGGAACGCGAGGGTTTTTCATGCAAAATAATTACGTGTTCGCGGCGGGCTCCACCCCGTTTTCACTGCGATTGCCCCAGGATGATATTGCCCCAAAATGCGGTCGCGATCGATTGACCTGATAAAAGACCTAGTGTTCATTCGTGATTTTTCTGAATCGCTTTGCGGAATCCGGCGTTAAGGGACGTTTGTCAAACGCTGATTCCACGAAAAACGGAGATCCGATTTCTAACGAGGTACGGAAACGGTCACAGCGAATCAACGGAAAACGTGAATGAATCACTGAACAGGCGTTGGCTTCCTGAACGCATCGGAGTTCCTTGACCCATCGCGACCCTGGCCCGGCGGAGTAGTGTTGCGATCAACCCTTCGACGCGATCGAGAACGAAGCGACCAAAGACTGTTCGTCTTGGAATGACTAGGAGAATTGTTTGTGCCCGTGCTGATCGAAAACCCGATTCTTTCTGGATTCAATCCTGATCCATCGATCTGCCGAGTCGGTGACGATTACTACATCGCCACCTCGACGTTTGAGTGGTTTCCTGGCGTGCAGATCCATCACTCCCGGGATTTAGTGAATTGGCGATTGCTGACCCATGCGTTGCGTGAGACAAGGTTGTTTGACCTGAGAGGCGTGCCAAGCTCCGGTGGCGTTTGGGCTCCCGCTTTGAGCTACCACGATGGTTTGTTTTATCTTTGCTATACCATCGTTCATCAGCATGAAGCGGCAACCAAAGATACCCCCAATTTTCTGATCACCGCACCCACCATTGAAGGCCCGTGGTCGGATCCTATTTTTGTGAACGCCAGCGGATTCGACCCATCGCTGTTTCATGATGATGACGGGAGAAAATACTGGCTCAATATGGTGTGGGACCACCGACCGGGCCGCCACCCGTTTTACGGGATCGCACTTCAAGAACTTGACCTGGATCGAAAAAGACTCATTGGAAAAGCGGAGATCATCTTTCGGGGCAGTGATATCCGCCTCACCGAGGGACCGCATTTGTATCGGCGAAACGACTGGTACTACTTAATGACTGCCGAAGGTGGTACCGAATACGAACATGCGGTTAGCCTCGCGCGATCGCGTGACCTACACGGTCCTTATGACGTACACCCAAGCAACCCCGTGCTGACTTCATTTGGTCGCCCAGAACTTCCGTTGCAAAAAGCAGGGCACGCTAGTTTGGTTGAAACACAGACTGGTCAATGGTACATGCCCCATCTTTGTGGGCGACCTCTGCCTGGGACTCAACGATGCAATCTCGGCCGCGAAACAGCCATTCAGCAAGTTGAATGGCGGGATGATGATTGGTTGTACCTGGTGGGTGACGACAACGCTCCACAGCAAAAAGTTGCGGCGCCTGATTTACCACTGCACGCCTGGCCAGAATTACCATCGCGTCTGCCCTTCGATTCGATTCACTATGCGACACCACGGATGCCGAGTGAGCACGTAAAACGAGAAGCAGATTGCTTGAAATTGCATGGAGCCGAGTCCTTGGAGTCATGCTTCGATCAAGCGATGCTTGCCCGGCGACTGTCTTGCCAACAGGTAACGGCAACCACACAACTGCAGTTTGTCCCAACTTCTTTCCAGCAAATGGCTGGTTTGGTTGTCTATTACAACACTTATCTTTTTCACTACCTTTACCTATCGCACGACGAACAAATTGGGCGTTGCTTGCAGATCCACAGTTGCGACGATGGGAAGTCCTCTTTCCCGCTCGGAGCTGACCCCATTCCTGTGCCCGCAGGCCAGTTAACCTTGCGAGCGAAGCTGGACAGGACCGAATTGCGGTTCGCTTGGTCCACCGATGGGACGCAATTTGAAGTGATCCCTGAGGTGCTGGACGCGTCAATTTTATCGGATGATTATGGTGTCCATTGGGGATTCACCGGCACATTCGTCGGCCTTGCCTGCCAGGACCTGACCGGGGCTCGTCAGGCCGCAACCTTTGACTTCCTCGAGTTGCAATAACGCTGTGAAAGCTTGCTCATGAAAACCAATCCATTTTTCCTCGCGTTCATTGTTTCCCTCGGGGGATTTTTGTTTGGTTTTGATGCCGGCATCATTTCCGGTGTCATGACCTATGCCGGCCCACAATTCGGCTTGGACGATCAGCAATTGGGCTGGGTCGTTAGCTCACCTTCGTTTGCGGCAATGTTTGCGATGCTGCTTGCCGGGCGGGTGAGTGACTTGGTCGGCAGGAAGCCAATTCTGTTAGTCATCGCCTTCTTTTATGCGGTGTCGGCAATCCTGTCGGCCTACGCAACCTCTTATGAAATGCTGTACTTGGCAAGAATGTTGGGTGGCCTAGCATTCGGCGCTGCGTTAATTATCGCTCCGACGTACATCTCAGAAATCTCCACGGCGGAGCGTCGGGGTAAGCTGGTATCGATCCAACAACTCAACATCGTCCTCGGTTTTTTCGCTGCGTTTCTTTGCAACGACATACTTAACAGGATCTACACCGCCGGCGACAGTTTTCTTACAGAAGAAACGATCTGGCGTTGGATGCTTGGGGTCGAAGCAATACCAGCCGTTTTCTATCTGCTCTTTCTGTTCTTTGTGCCGAAAAGTCCACGTTGGCTGTTTTCTAAAAGCCGAGTTGAAGAAGGCGAGCAAGTTTTGCAGCAACTGCACGGACATGAAATCGCGCAGGCAGAAAGCGCGGCGATCCAAGAGAGTATCGAGGCTGAAATCGAGCGTGAGAAGGGAGCGATCTCCGAGCTCTTCAGCCCTGCTTTGCGATTCATCATGTTGATCGGATTATTAATCGGCATTTTGCAGCAAAGCACCGGTATCAACGCAATTTACTTCTATGCAACCGGCATTTTCGAACAGACGGGAATTGGAACCAATGCGGCTTTCACTTCTGGTGTTTTGCTGAGCTTCACGACCGTCGTCTTTACGATCGTCGCGATGTTCTTGATCGATAAAGTGGGGCGAAGACCTCTGATGCTAGTTGGCGTCGGAGGGATTGCCGTGAGTCTCTTGATGTGTGCCTACGGATTCAATCAAGCCACCTACCAACTGACCGCCGAGGACATTGCCGCATTGGAAGGTGTCGACACTTCGGTTTTAGATGGAGTCGCTGGCGTTGTCTTCGAGAGCGATGTAGCCTTCAAAAGCAAAATGAAGGAATTGCTCGGAGATCAGATTTACGCAAAGAATGAAGGTCGCATTCTGGAAAATGCCATCGAAATGAATGCTAGTCTGGTTCTAGCGGGCATTCTTGGCTTCATTGCTTGCTTCGCTTTTTCGCTTGGCCCGGTTATGTGGGTAATGCTGTCAGAGCTTTACCCCAACCGAATCCGTGGTCTTGCGATCGGCGCGGTTGGTTTTGTCAATTCACTCACCAGTTTCTGTGTTCAGTTTGCATTTCCGTGGGAATTGTCGAATCTTGGCAACGCGATGAGCTTCTTTATTTTTGGACTGATTGCCGTCGTCGGTTTCTTCTTGTTGATTCGATTTTTGCCTGAAACAAAAGGCAAAACACTTGAGGAACTCGAAGCGGAATTAGTTCGGCACTGATTACTTACCATGATTTCCGGCGAGATCTCGCCGGAAATCACGATATCGCCTCTACACACTTGGTCACAGAAATCATTGCCCCAGTCAACCTGATCTCCCGAGTGGCGATTAGACCATGGCACGAAAGAAACATGATGCTGAAAAGTTTTTATCAAACAACGAAAACTCACCTATACACTTTTTTATCTGCCGTCACGCTCTTGACCTGCACCGCGAATGCGGAAGAAATAGCGGGTAAGTTCGCGCCCTCGGCAGGCAAAGTGCTGGTCTTTGCGGGGCAAGACAATGCATCGGTCGGTGGGACCGAAAACTATGTCGATGGTTATGTTGATAACGTGGGAGTTCCCGCAGGGATCACGCACTACGTTTACTTCGCCGAAGGATGGACCAATGACTTTGGGCATACATTCCCACAAGGCAAGGTAGCTGGTCTGCGTGACGAGACCGAATGGGCGTCCGGCCCCATGCATCAACAGGCGTACCTCGATTCCCCAACGCTTGATCGCTGCATCATGCACGTCTCAATCGCGATGGAGGGAAACTGCGAGGACAAGGTCGCCGACGGTTCTTTCGATCACCTCATCGCGGACTTTGTGGATTTCGTTGAATCCCATCGCGAACATCCGTTTTTGATTCGGATTGGCTACGAATTTGATGGTAGTTGGAACCAGTATGATCCTGCGAATTTCAAAAAAGCGTTTCGCCGCATTGTGGACGCACTGCGTGCCAAGAATCTAAATAACTTCGCAATCGTGTTCGCTTCCTCCAGCAGTGTGAAGCCGGGGCAATTCGAAGAATACGATCCAGGCACGGAATATTACGATTGGATCGGGTACTCCTGGTGGGGTGACGCGAAAGATGCCTTACCCGCCTTGGAGTATGCACGCAAAGTTCACAAGCCAGTCTTCATCGCGGAAGCGACCCCGCGAGGGCATTTCTTTGATCAAGAAGATCACCAGCAGATCTGGGAGGGCTGGTTCACCGACTTCTTCAATCACATCGAGACGAATCAAGATGTTGTCCGCGCCGTCTCTTACATCAATGCAGACTGGGATTCCCAAAAGATGTGGGACGACTGGGGACAAACGCGCATCGAAACAGCTCCCTACATCAAGCAGCGATGGCTGGAAATGATGGCGCGACCCCAATTTATCAATGGAATCGACAATCCGTTTGTGCAAATTGGTTTCACCCCCTCCGGGGCGAACGCAAATACGAAATCCATGTCGACGGCGAATGCGTCCAGCAGAAAGGGACCGCCAGTCGCAGTGAGACCACCATCTCCTTATCTCAATGCTCTTCTGCCGATCGAAGAACGCGTTGACGATTTAATCGGACGAATGAGTCTCGATGAGAAGATCGCTCAAATCACGGGCTGGTGGGATCCGAGCGAGGAAAAACTTCGTGATCAAGGTGATATTTTCCGGGCAGGCTTCTATGGCGAAAAGTGTCCCGATGGGATTGGCGAACTCGGACCGCTCCACAACTTGAATATCGACCAGGATGCGCGGCAATACGAAGCGGTGCAGGAATACTTTCGCAATCGCACACGACTCGGCATCCCAGCGATCTTGCATGACGAAGCGGCCCACGGGTTTATGAAGTTCGAAGCGAATTCGTTTCCCACCCCAATCGGCCTCTCTTGCACATGGAACCCTGACCTGATGGTCGCCATTTACTCGCAAGCTGGTCAGGAGGCTCGTTCCCGCGGTGTGTCGCACGTGCTATCGCCGGTCGTTGACGTCGCCCGCGACCTCCGCTGGGGTCGGGTCGACGAAACATTGGGGGAAGATCCTTTCCTTGCCTCTCGTCTGGGTGCCGCGATGGTACGTGGTCTACAAGGATCGTCCGATGGAACGATCGCGCCAACGCACGTGGCCGCCACGCTAAAACACTTTGCCGGATACGCAGCGACCGTGGGGGGCCGCAACCGTTCGCCCTATACCAATGGCCCTCGTCATCTTCTCGATACCGAAGTTGCTCCATTCCGCTACATCATCGAGACGGCGAAACCAGCTGCCGTCATGGCGGCATTCAATGAGATCGACGGGGTGCCTTGCCATGTCAACCCTTGGATGCTGACGGAGGTATTACGCCAGCGTCTCGGTTTTCAAGGGCTGCTCGTTGGCGACTATCAGGGCATCGATTTGGTTCGGCGTTACCAAAACATCGGCAATTCCGATGCCGATGCCGGACGAATGGCACTCGAAGCAGGTCTGCAACTCGAGTTACCAAATAATTTCGGATTCAAGCATCTTGCGAAACTTGTTGACGAAGGCAAAGTCAATTTATCCACCATTGATGCAGCCGTCCGAGCGGTGCTTGAACTCAAGTTCCGTCTTGGGCTTTTTGAGTCGCCTGCACAACTTGATGTTGCCAAAGCAAAGTCGCTGGCGAATTCGACTGAAGCGATTGAATTGACGCGTGAAGCCGCCCGCCAGTCGATCGTCCTGCTCAAAAACGAAGAAAATCTCCTGCCGCTCACTCCCGGCGACCATCCTACCATCGCCGTGATTGGCCCCAACGCAGATGTGTGCCGACTTGGCAACTACTCCGGCCGACCATTGAAAACAGTCTCGTTGCTGGACGGAATCCGCAACCATCTCGGTGAACGCGTGAAGGTAGTCCACGCTGAGGGTTGCATGATCGCTAAAAACGATGCGAAGGATTCTTACGCCAACTGGCGATACGTGAATGAAATTGAATTCGCTTCAGTTGAGGACAATCGAGCATTGATTGCTCAAGCAGTCGAGGTCGCCAGTCAATCAGACCTCGTTATTTTGGCCCTCGGTGAAAATGTTTTACTCGGTCGAGAAGCGTGGAGTGACAATCACGTTGGCGACCGCGCTACCTTTGACTTAACCGATTCGCAACAAGTTCTTGCTCGTCAGTTACTGGCAATCGGAAAGCCGGTTGTGCTTGTGCTCAACAACAGTAAACCAGTGACCTTGAACGAGCTGGGTGAACAAATACCAGCGATCCTCACGCTGCACTATGCGGGACAACAAACCGGAACAGCGGCAGCCGAAATTTTGTTCGGTCAGAGTAATCCGTCTGGCAAATTGACAATCAGTTGGCCCCGCAGCGTCGGACACCTGCCGGCTCACTACAGCCAACACGGCAGCGCTCAAATCTTCGACTATGTCGATTCACCTCGATCGCCTGTCTATCCGTTTGGCCATGGGTTGAGTTACACCACATTCAAGTATGGATCCCCCTCGCTTTCGGCCTCGGAGATTCGCCCCGGAGGCTCCGTCAGCGTCAACTTTAGCGTGACCAATACCGGAGAACGTCGTGGCACGGAGATCGCACAGGCCTATGTATCAGGCCAGTCTTTTGCCATTGCGAGACCGCAATTGGAACTCAAAGGCTTTCAACGTGTCACCCTAAACGCCGGCGAGACAAAACAGGTCTCGATCACATTGAATGCAGACGACTTGCATTTCCACAATCCCTCACTTGAGCGAGTTTTGCCTGTTGGAAAATATTTGGTCCGTGTGGGCGGTTCATCAACGGCACTCAGTCAACCAGTGACGCTCGCAACCAAATCAACTTCCGAAATAACGTTGCCGCATTCAGGAGTTCCCCATTCAGGAGTTCCTCATTCAGGAGTTCCTCATTCAGGAGTTCCTCATTCAGGAGTTCCCCAAGCGGCGGCACCCAATTCGAATCTACCCATGCAGTCGGAGGCAACAAGTCGTCCTAAAGCACCTCCAAGCAGTCCTAATGTTCTCTTTATCGCGATTGACGATTTGCGTCCTGAACTAGCAAGCTACGGAGCGGCAACGATCACTCCCAATCTTGATCGGCTGGCGAAGAGCGGGATCCAATTCGATCGTGCTTATTGCCAGCAGGCCGTTTGCGGGGCGTCTCGGCTGTCGATTATGGGTGGTTTGTACCCGACCTTCACAGGCGAACAAACTTTTCACGTTTCGGGCTGGCGAGAGCGGTACCCGAATCTCTTGACGATGAACCAACACTTCGGAAATCAGGGTTACGAGACGATTGGGCTCGGGAAAATCTACCACGGCCACAGCGGCCCCGGCGTCGATACACCGAACTGGAATCGCTGGATCGACCTGAACGCCGATACTTATGCGAAGCCGGAGAACATCGAGGCCCTCAGGAAGGCGCTTGAGGAAGGAAAAGTTGGTAACGCGCAAGACCCACCAAAGGGTCCACTCACTGAGTCGGCTGACGTTCATGATGACACCTACTTGGATGGCCAGCGAGCCGCAAAGGCCGTTGAGGTTCTGCAGAATCTAGCCCAACAGAACGGGAAACCATTCTTTCTTGCCGTCGGATTGGCAAAGCCACATCTGCCGTTCGTTGCCCCGCAGAAGTATTGGGACCTCTACCAACGCGAAGATTTCAAGATGCCGTCGAACCGGGAGATTCCTCCAGGCTACCCACCCTATGCAGCGAACCTCATGGCTCATGAGATGCATAAATACAGTGATTTCGAAGGCGAGAGTCCAACCGATTTTTCAGACGAGCTCAATCATCGCTTGCTTCACGGGTACGCAGCTGCAACCAGTTATGCCGATGCCTGCCTTGGCCGGATCCTAGACACGTTGGAGCAAACCGGTTTAGCGAAAAATACAATCGTCGTCTTGTGGGGCGACCACGGCTACAAACTCGGTGACCACAGCACGTGGGTGAAACATACCAATTTTGAATGTGACACTCGCGTGCCGCTGATCGTTCGCGATCCCCGACTGCCGGGCAATCAGTCGACAAAACGCTTGGTCGAGCTGATCGACCTCTATCCAACGCTGTGTGATCTAACAGGAATCCCGACACCGATTCATTGTCAGGGAAGAAGTTTTCGCAAATTACTTGATGACCCCAGTGCCGGGCACCGCTTGGATTCCTACAGTTCTTACCCTGCAGGAAATCTGGTTGGTCACAGTATCCGCTTCCTCGATTATCGATACACGGAATGGCGAGACGCCGAGGGAAAATTGAAAACACGAGTCTTGACAGACTTGAAAGCGGATCCAGGTGAGGTCACCAATGTGGTTGATGATCCAAAGCATGCCGAGGCACTTGCTCGTGGCGTTGAACGCTTGGAATATCGCATCACCCTGTCCAAAACGGAAAAGAAAACTCCAGCGAAACCACAAGTTAGCCCGCCCGCGAGAACAGGATTGACCAGCGGCGTGAATGTATCCAGTGAACAAGGAACGATCAGCAAAGCAGAGATGCGTGGCACGACATCGAAGATCAGCAAAACAAACAGCATGGCCCTTAACATCGATGCCCGCCCGATAAATCTGCGACAAACGATCGACGGCTTCGGAGGCTCGATCGCGTTTTGGGGCACGCAAGCAGACAACCAAGCATTGCAAATTGCGATCGAGGAACTCGAGGTATCGATCCTCCGCGCCCAGGGTGAAGTCGCGAAGAATGGCCGTGTCGATTACAACAAAGACATTCTTCAGCGAGCAATGAAGCTCAACCCCGAACTCAATGTATTACAAACCTTTTGGCAGCCGCGTTCCGCGAAACAGCCCGAAATTGATGATTGGCTAGACGTTCAAACCGTGAATGGGCAGGAACAATATGTCCTCAAACCGGCGATGCGAGATGCCTGGGCTGAAGAACTCGTCGATCGCGTCCGACAGTACCGCAACTGGGGCATCAATGTCACAACGGTTGGCGTTCAAAACGAGGCGAACTGGTCTCACCCTGGCACACAAACCTGCCGTTGGGATCCAGAGGAGTTGCGAGAGTTCATCCAACAGGATGTGAAACCTCGCTTGCAGGCAGCCAACCTAGGCAACCTTGCCATTGCCGCCCCCGACTTGGCGTACATCGGTCCCAATGCGAGCGAGATCGCACGTTTCCTGCCCACGATGACCAGCCCGGCAGTGGATGTTGCTGCCTACCACATGTATGACAGTTTTACCGATGGGAATCCGGGTTCGATTGATCTGCTAGTCGACCAAACCAAAGTCCTCGGTAAGTTGCGCCGAGAATACTTTCCGAATAAACGACTTTGGATGACCGAAACAACAGGCGCGCAATGGAACGGCCAGCAGTGGCACACGTATGGTTGGAATCCAAATTTGACCGAGCACGAGAAAGCGATCAAGGCGGCCCGTTACATTCACATGACCTTAGTCGATGCCGAAGCGAACGCGTTCCTGTGGTGGGGATTGCTTTACAGCTTGGCGCCTGAGCGAATTACCGACCCCAATACTCGCCAGAAGCATCGCGATGAAGGATTGGTTCTGGTTGACGAAAAGAATTCAAACGGGTTTCAAGCTTTCTTGGAACGCACAAAAAAATTCTACACCTTTCGGCAATACTCGGCATTCGTTCGCCCCGGCTACCAGCGAATCGCGATCAAGTCGCCCGAGGGCTTGCAGGTGTCTGCTTTCCGAAGTCCTGACGGCGACAAGGTCGTCATCGTCACCGTGAACGATACAGAGACCCCAGCAGTTCTGCGGATCACGCCTCCATCTGGCTTGTCGTCCGCACTTGCGTGGCAGACCGATCGCAAACGAGATTGCGAGCCGGTGAATTCAAACGATTTACTAGCCCCAATGTCGGTCCGCACAACCGTCTTTCAGTGACCGCGTGATTAAGTGAGACTTGGGTGTCGAACAATTTGATTGAAGAATCACGACTTCAATGCCAATCGTTGACATCCAAGCGTTGACGCAACTGCGATGAAATACAATGCGAATGGACGGTGCCGAATTCATCCGCGTGGTCCTTCACAACCAAGAATGAACGAAACGACGTAGTGAGGCGAGCATGGGAAAACTTTTTAGCATTCAGTTCGCGCTGTTATTCATATGCGCAACGATGGGAGAAGCGTCGGCCGAGCCAAATTTTGTTTTCATCCTGGCAGACGATTGCAGCTACCGCGATCTTGAATTGTACGGTGGCCCCGCGCTGACTCCTCACATCAATGCATTGGCCCTGGAAGGAATGACATTTAGGCGTTGTTATCAGTCAGCTCCGATGTGTTCACCGACGCGGCATGCCTTGTACACAGGGCTCTATCCTGTCAAAAACGGCGCTTACCCAAACCACGCTCGAGCTTACGCAAATGTAAAAAGCCTTCCCCACTATCTTCAGCCGGATGGCTATCGCGTGGCTCTCGCGGGAAAGACGCATATCTCACCCGAAACGGTCTTTCCTTTTGAGTACATCAACGAATTTGCTGAACCACCGGATGCAGATGTCACTGCAGTCGATGGATGGCGTTATCCCCAGGTAAAGAAGTTTCTACAAGAGTCTCGTGATCAGGAAACGCCGTTTTGTCTTTTCCTTTGCTCCAATGAACCTCATAGCCCTTACAACAAAGGTGACGCGACACCATACCGAGACGCGAAACTGAGTCCACAGCAGTTTGACTATCATCGCGAAAGCTATGCGAGCTATCTCGCTGAAATCACCTATTTTGATGGCCAGGTTGGCGAGATCATACAAATGCTCGGCGATCTTGAACTGCGGGATCAAACGCTGGTGATGGTGGCGACAGAACAGGGGAGTGGGTTTCCGTTCGGGAAATGGACTTGCTACGAAATTGGAGTCGCGAGCGGCTTGGTGGCATCCTGGCCCGGTGTGATTGAACCCGGCAGTCGAACAGATGCGATTGTTGAATACACAGACATCTTGCCAACCCTTTTGGAGGCGGCAGGGAGTGAGATTCCGCGGTCACTTGATGGTCGTTCATTTTTGGGGGTGCTGCGCGGTGAACGGAATACGCACAGCGAATACGCGTTCAGCCTGCAGACAACGCGTGGCGTGAATGGCTACCAGCAGCCGTACGGAATCCGGTCGGTCGTCGGTCAACGTTATCGGTACATTCGAAACTTGTTTCCGGAGAACGAATTCAGCATTCCGAGTTCCCGTTCGGTCTACCAACAGACGCGTCAGTCAGATGAACCGACTCGCCAGCGAGCGGAAAGGTACCTAAAGCGTCCGGCGGAGGAACTCTATGACGTCCTGCGTGATCCCTACTGCCAAACCAATCTTATCGAACTGACGAACTCGCCCCAACATGCGGAACTAGCTGCATCCAAGCGAGAACTCTCCCAAGCACTTGATTTATGGATGACAAGACAGGCTGATTCCGGCCGCCAAGTGGAACTTGATGCCCATGACCGCCAGGCGGATTGGTATCGGACCCGACTTAGGCGTGAAAATTCACAGCCATGACGTTTGGTCGATCAAGCGATCGGGGCCACTTGCAGTACCGCCACATCCATCGACACCCGCTCGCCTGACCACGAGCCTGTCTAAACGCCCGTTCGCTTAAACGCCCACTCGCCTCAATGCGGGCAAGTACGATGGCGGGCTTGAGCAGCATTCTGTTTGCAGAAGTAGAAGTGCCCAAATTGGATGGAGTAAGCCCGAGGATTGCTCGCAGGTACACAATGTTGAACGTCGAGGTCGCCTTTAAAGGCCGATCGATCAACCTGCGACCGAAAGATCGCAATCAAGAAGCAGCGTGATATTGAACATCCAGTTCTTGGTCCGTCACGCTAAAACACTGCCAAGATTCTTGACGTTGGATCCTAGAACCGCGGTTAATTCATCGCGTGGGAGTTGATATCGAGTGCTGAAATCGACCCCCCCAATCATAAACAACCGCCTCGGTCACCGGCGCCGGAGGCCCCGCGTGTTTGGCACACGGGACCTTTTAACTGATCGCGACCGAGCAAGGGTGTTGGTCTTATTTTTTTGAATTCAGATACTTGCTTCGCTCGAGTGCAAACTTCTTCAGTGACATTCTGGTATCCGATTCATCTAACTCGGAGCGGGTCGCCGCCACGAAGCCCTCGTAGGTTGTGAGCTTCCGGGTATCCGCTTTGACCGATGGTTCAATCAAGTCGCGGTAGTCTTCAACAACCGGCCCAAGTTTGTCCCAATTCAGCGAATCGTTGACGATCTGATTCACGTACTGTAGGTAACGTTTCTGCAGTGTGGGAACTGACAGCAGTCGACTTCGTAAAGGCATTCGCTCGTTGTCCAAGCCAACGAGTGGATCTAAATCGACGCCACCGTGTCCCGGACCGCCGCCTCCCGGACCGCCGCGTCCACCAGGGCCTCGCTGCCCTCTGCCACCGAAGTTGCGTTGCTCACCGGGCGGTGGACCAAACCCAGGTTGATCTCCTCCACCTTGCGGTCTCTCAAATCCAGGTCTCCCAAATCCGGGACCTCTGGGGCCTGGCGCTTGCCCTTCTGGACCTT
>JBMYRF010000040.1:0-41117 GCA_049602075.1 Rubripirellula sp. | reverse complement strand
ACCTGGCCCACCCGGTCCACGTCCACCGGGCCCACCAGGTCCTCTTCCACCGCGATTCGCGAGTGCAAACGCTTCATTCATATCGTGCGGAATGAGGTGGAACTTACCCTCGTTATCACGAAACAAGTTGTAGTCACTTGCCCGCGTCCAGTAGCCATCGCTGTTTGCCAGGACAACATCCAACGCCAAGAACTTCAGGGCGCCGTCGATATCCAAGATCGGATCGAGCGCTGCTTCCAATTGATCGCTTGGTGTTTCGTTCAGTGTCTTGCAAAGTTGGACCAGTGCGGTCCATGCCTTCGTACCGTCGTTCGATTTCATTTCGAAACGCGATTTGTATTCTTCAAGATCATCACCAAGATAACGGAGCCCACCATCACCGTTGGGGCTACCACTGACCTTCCAGCGAGTTCCCTTGGAGCCATTGAAATTCTCAGCGATAAATTGTTTGTCGAATTGTTGTACGCTGTCGAAAACACCCCAACTCTTACCGTTAACGACAACCTGCACAAAATTGGCTTTCGGCGTGGGAATATGCTGGCCAGCAATATGCGAGTAGACAACGGAACTCATCATGGAAGGGTCGCCGTGGCAGTTCAAGAGATTCAATGTCTTGTAACCATCAATGCGTTGGTCTTCATTGACCATGTCTAACGAGATGTTGAAGGAACGTTTGTTTCCGCGGGAAACATGACTGAAGGAAGACATGCCACGAAAAGCGACACCGACATTCTCATAGGTCTTACCGTCAACGATCATCTTCGCAACGACATCGACATCGGTGTGCTTGAATACTTCTAATTCTTCTTCCCAGTCATCGCTTTCGAATTCCAAAAAGACTGTTCGGAGAATACTCGTGTCATATAACGGTTTGTCGGGGTAAGCGGGAACGGAGTCAACGGCTACCGCCGGTCCGGGGGTACCTTGCGGGACGTTTCCCCCGCGACCACCAGGACCACCACGTCCGCGTCTGCCGCCTGGACCACCTCGGCCACCGAAGCCTCCTCGACCTCCCGCACCTTCAGTGGCTTCCGTTTCGATTGTCTTGCGGGCAGCGGCCCGCTCCTCTTCGTTCAACCAGCCGTTTCCATCCACGTCGTGCTCTTTTACAAGTTTCCGATCTGCACGATTCGGGCCGCCTGGTCCACCCGGGCCACCGCGGCCACCCGGGCCAAAGGCCCCTGGTGGTTGTGCATTCACCGTTATGGCGAGGCCAAGGCTGGTTGATGCAATCAACACGAGTGCCATCGTTACACGTTTCATTTTGATTCCTGATGGATACTAAGTTTGGTTGATCGCAAATTTTTGACGATCGAAAAAGAGATGGATGGATTTTTGGGAGGACTAAAAAAGTGGACGATCGGCAGGCTGATTGACTGGCCCGTTCGACATTGATCATGACCTACCCTGTAACTAAACACGATGCGAATGCCAATGATTCGGCACGAGTCCTCATTTATCCTATTTCAATCGCGGTGATCAAAATTCGGCGGAAATTCGAAGCATTCTGGGCAGGAGTTGTCTCGACTTCCAGCGGAATGGCCAACGTTCGGTCAGGCGGGATTTTCAACGGAAGGTCCCGCATAATAATCTTTCTTCCCGAAAGCTCGATGCATTCCCACGAGATAATGCGTTTTATCGATCCGGGGTGGGCCATGGATTTTTATTTTTTTATCACAATCAATCCATCCGCAGCGGAACCGGTGCTTCTCGCGACTCTGCACACTGCCTGACCCCCCGAGTCGGGCTGGTTTCGAGTCGGGCTGGTTTCGAGTCGGGCTGGTTTCGAGTCGGGCTGGTTTCGAGTTGCCTGCAAAACGACTGGGGACAGCGGGCAGTCACTGCCGAGCAGTTGGCGACACCGAGCGATGAACAGCCGACGAGTTTATGGGATTCGGTGCGTGCTGACACCCACTCCTTTGGGAGTGGCATTCGCCAAAATGCGGATCTTGGCAGCTTGGGGCTAGGTCTGGGCCTCGCACTCTGACGCATATGGCTAGGGAAAAATCCACAAAGCATTGCTGGCACAATACTGTTGGCCGAGTTTGTTTTTACTTGCTGTCGAATCCATCGCGATCGGCCCTATCTTCCCGATGCCGAGGATCAACTTTGCCTTGCAAGAAATAACCAAACTCCGATCACCAACATTGGAATGGATACCAGCAGCAACAACGCCATCAACTCGAAATGCAAGCTTCCTTTTAAAATTTGGGTGCGGGATCTGAAACACAGCGAGATGGTGTGCAAGGACACCGCCCAAAACCAACCATAGACCAACGACAGACGGAGGCGTCCAAGCAAGCGACGCAACCGGCAAGATGGAGATTACCCCAACCACTAGAAAGGCAGCGACGCCGAAACTCGCAACCTCGCTGTGCGGCAACGTGCACCACAGCGTCAGTCCGATCAAATCAAATACACCAAGCACCTATGTCGAACGCCGAGCCCAGTCGCAAGCATCCGTCTCGGAGGCCAACTCTCCCTCAGGATCCACGATTCGCTGATACGCGAATGCTCAAACAATCTCTAGCAGCACACTCAAAATACGCCAGCTTTGCTTCGCCTCAATCAACCCTAAAAGTGAACCTGCGATCAGCCCGAGTAAAGCCCCAAACGATACATAGTAAAGAGTGTTGAACCGATGCTGGCGATGAAGCAAATAGATCCCCGGCAGTCCGACCATAATAGACAGGTGAATAAAACAAACGCCCTGGATTCAAAACAATCGCCCGTGATACTCCCCGAATTCAAACTTCTCCCGATCACCGAACATCGCCGACAGCATCCTGTAGTCACCAGCTTCCAAAAGATAAAGGAGCGAGCTAATCCCGCCAAGAAAAACAAACGCCGCGAACAACGCCAACCAATAGGCAGGCCACACGTTTCTCATGCAGAACTCCTCTGGAGCTCACACCGGAGCGAACAACGCTTTAAAACAATGATTCTGGTGATGGCGATGCGAATTGATTGACGATGTGTTCCAGTATGGGTGAAGCGTTCCAGTCTTGGTGAAGCGTTCCAGTCTTGGTGAAGCGTTCCAGGCGTTTTGATGATATTCAACCAAAGGGCTGCTGCGTGATTTGCTGCTTGAAGGACGAATCGTATCTTTCACCATGATGCGTAGGAACTAAACCAACCTTCAAACTGTAAGGTAACGCTTCCGCATTCGCTTCGCACTAAAATCGAACAAGCTCTGTTACATTACCAGCCTGCGGAGTTAGGCTCTTTGAATACTCATCCTGGGGCAACACGCTTATGAAGAGCAACCCTTATTCCCCATCGCAAGTCACGGATGCAAGCCGACAACCCGTTTCCGCCGTCCGGCAACACCGGCATCCCGCGATCTTTGTCGCTTGCTTGCTGGCAGGGGCATTCCTGCCGATACTTGGATTTGTGATTGCAGAATCAGCTGACAACTTCGGTACGAATATCGTTTGGCTTTTTATCTATTTGCCCGCTCTTCTAGCTGGTATGGCGGTCACCCTCGTCTGCTGGTTCCGATCGCCCTCCGGCTGGCAGCGGGCTCTCGCGTTCATGGCATTTGCTTGGAACTTATTAATCACCGGCGCCACCCTGATCTTCAGTTTTAATATGCTAATCGCAAGATAGCCGTCGGCTCAGAAGCCACCGATTGCGGTATCGTGACGCGGGAGCCTGCAGACGTCCATTGGTAAATCCATTTATTTGTTAAACCGCATGCGTTCTACGCCGCGATGTTACAGGAAACTGCTCAAGCGGTGGATGAGCAATCACACTTTCTTACTCGTCAAGCGAAGAAACAGGTGCTCCAGAGGTCTTTAGGCTTACTGCAGGCTCCTTCAGGTGCATTGCTCAGCGACACACAACAACCACGCGGAGCCTCGGCCTGTGGAGCCCCGAAACTGGACCCGCAAACGAAACCGTGTTCCAAGTCATTGAAATCATCAAGTTTGTTTCACGAGCACGAATCTGCTGAAACGAAACAGACTTGTGCGGCTCTCTCGCCCCCGGCTTTGGGCGGCAACCTGCCACTGCACCGTATGAACAAATCGTGCTGTAGGTCCGGCTAAAAACTCGATTGAGGTTTTCGACTCGCGTGTCCTTTCAAAGAATTCTTCACTGCGTCACCAGTCAAAAAACTCGCCTTTGATAGACACAAAGCAACCGTCCTCCCAAAAGCGCAAACCGGTCGCTCGGTCCCGTTAGGCATTCCTGATCGCCACTCTCCTTGCAATGCCAATCCCCAAGTATGCTTAACCCTTCCATGGGCAGTTTTGTGTTCATGGCTCAAAATCTCGATTTGGTATTGAGACGGATTTGGCATCAACGTTAGGCCCGTATTTCGGCAAGAGTAAAAACCGGTCGGTCGCCGGAACACTCGCTTCCGCCCCCGCAAACCAAATTATCAAATGGGGGTCACCAAATGGCGGAAAGACTGCCATCGGGACGCCACGGTGGATCAAATTTGGTCTAAAAAACCCAATCTCTTTCAACCCTTGACACTGTTGGTGATGGGTAAGAAGGAATGGTGTACACCGCAACAGAGTGAAAGTCGCCGTGGGACTGAGGGCTACCAGCATGGACCATCCCGGCATGGTGACGATATGATTCGGTTTTACTATCGCGAAGAAATCGATGTAGGCGATTGTGGATACTAACCCTAGCTCAACGATGAAGATTTGGATCGACGCGGATGCCTGTCCCGTCGCCATTAGAGAGATATTGTTTCGAACCGCCGAACGATTACGAATCGAAACCACACTTGTGGCGAATCAGTCAATTGCAATTGCAAAGTCCGCATTCATCCGGCGAGTGACTGTGCGTGATGGGGCTGATATCGCAGACGACCGAATTGTGGAATTGATGCAGCGAGGCGATCTTGTAATCACCAACGATATCCCACTCGCTTCACGAGTGGTCGAGAAAGAGGGCGTTGCAATCAGCCCGCGAGGCGAACTCTTTGATGACAAGAGCGTTCATGAGCGTTTGGCTGCTCGCAACTTGATGGAACAGTTTCGGTCAGCCGGATTCGAAACTGGTGGCCCGAAACCGCTCAGTCAGAAAGACGTGCAAACCTTCGCCAACCAACTCGATCGCTCCCTGACACGACTGCTGCAGCGCAACAAAGACGACCATTAACAACGAACAAAATTCACAGATTTTGCGCCGCCAGGCATCCCCACATTGTCAGCCGATCCGCCTAAAGCACCATCACATCGGTGGCCCCGTGCCGATCAGCACAGTGAATGGGAAAGGCATTGCCCAAAAGATGGCGGTGCGTCTCAATCGCTAACTCAGGCGTATTGCTCTCTCCTGAAAGATGAGCCAAACAAGCCCACTGCAGTTTATCGGTTGCTGCTCGAGACAATAGTTCCGCAGAGTCAGTATTTGAGATGTGTCCAGAAGGGCTGCGGATACGTCGCTTCAACGATTCGGGATAGAGGCTTCCCGCCAGCATTTCAAGATCATGATTACTCTCGATAAAGACCGCATCTAATTGCGGTAGTATCTCGTCCAGTTCATCAAATACGTGCCCCAGATCGGTCAGAATTCCCAATCGGTGCACGCCATCATCCACGACAAATCCGACACCATCCACGGCATCATGCGGCGTCGGAATCGTCTCCACTTGCACGTCACCCAAACAGATTGTCTGGCCTGCCTTGAAGTAGTGAATATCTTGGAGGGGGCCGACACTAATCTTGCGTGTCGCTTCCGACAATGTATCGGGCGTGATGTGGATCGGGAGTCCAAATTTACGCTGGTAGACCCCCATCGCCTGCGTGTGATCCTGGTGGTCGTGGGAGATGATCAGCGCGTCCACGTCACGGATATCCCGACCGTGTGCGGCCAATCGCTGTTCCGCTTGACGCCCGCTAATCCCGGCATCAAAGATGAGTCGTTTACCGGCGGCTTCCACGTAGACGCAGTTGCCGCTGCTTCCGGATTGCAAGGCGATCACTTCCATGGTGGAACATTGTATCGCTCCCATATTCGAGCGACTACCACACGTCCTGGCATAACAGCAATTCAGCTAGCGGGAATTGCAGCGTCCCCGCAAAACTTCTTCCTGATCAGGTCTTCCGACCCCCAAACTGCTGATCCGCGCGATTCGCAGCATCAACAAAGAGTGCGACCCGAGCGTGCCAATACTCAGAGTCATTCTCCGTAACGGCTAATTGGCTTTCTCTAAGCAGGTCATGATGGTTGCGGGCATCATTTAGGGATCGCTGCTTGCCAGCCAGCTCGCAGCTGGGCCCCTAAATGATTGGCAATTTCCCGGTTGGCCGGCAGGTCGGCGACATTCACATTTTCGCCCGGATCAACTTGATGATCGTAAAGTTCCCTCGCGACGACGACATCCGAATCGCGCTTTGTCCACTCGACGTAACGATACTGCTTCGTACGGATCGCCCGGCCCATATACTCGACTCCATCCGGGGCCACCCAAATTCCTTCACGAAGAAACTGGCTGAACACCGCAGTCTTCCATTTACGATTACGATCTGACAATAGCGGTACAAAGCTTGTGCCTTCGAGCTCGCGACGTGCGGGAATCTTTGCGAGATCGCAAAGTGTCGGATAGACGTCAATGAGCTCTACAAGGCGGTCACACTCGTTTCCGTTTTCGCTCGCACCTGGGGCACAAACAATCAAAGGAACCCGGGTGTCGATTTCGTAATTGGTCATCTTGCACCAACTATTGTGCTCTCCAAGTTTCCAGCCATGATCCCCCCACAGCACGACGACCGTATTTTCGGCTAAGCCTTGCGTTTGCAATGCTTCAAGTAACCGCCCTACCTGCGCGTCAATATAACTGACGGAAGCTAAATACCCGTGCTTCAGTAAACGCGATTGCTCTTCCGAGAACGACCCTTGATGTGCTTGAGGTTCACCGCGAAAATCGGTGTAGCCGCGAATCTCACGCAAATTGTTGATCGCGAAAGCGGGTGCACGGGCTGGCAAAACCGGATTCTCTGCCAAGGGAATTTCCGCGCGGTCATACAAATCCCAATATCGCTTTGGAACATTGAACGGAAGATGCGGTCGATAATACCCGACGGCCAGAAAGAAAGGCTTGTCAGCCCGTGACAACTGCGACAATTTATCAATGGCAACTTTGGTCTGTGCACCATCGAAATAAGCATCGTCTGGGATGTCAACATTTTCCGTCGCAACGTGCTTGAGATACCACTTGCCAAATCGATCGATCCGGCGAGTATCTCCCTTCGCAATCAAATCCTGTTTGCGTCGCTCTAACCAAGCCACATTTTCTTTGCCTCGGTAAACAGCATCCGGATCAAAGGGATAGCCCTCAATGTTCAGTTTTGGCTCACTCCAAGAAGTTGGGTCCTGGATGTCATTGTGGTAAATCTTGCCGATACCAACCGCATGATATCCGTTTTGTATAAATTGCTGGGTCAAAGTGACGGCATTCGGTTTGGCCTTACGAAAGTCGGTCCATAGATCCCACACCTTGATAGTGTCGGGACGAAGCCCGCTCATCAGACTTGCCCGCGAAGGATTGCAAACCGCCTGTTGACAGTAAGCACGTGTGAACACGACACCTCGATTTGCTAAGCGATCAATGTTCGGACTCTTTACGATTTTCGATCCATAGCACCCCAGTTCGGGACGCAGGTCGTCGACCGCGATAAACAGAACATTGGGTCGTTCGGCGACCGAAAGGTCGTTACGTGTTTTCCTAGAGTCTGAGTCCTGGCATAACGCTGGGACCTGAGCAGCGATGAGCAACGCAAACTTGGTGACAACGAAAAAAACCAAGCGTGTCTTGTTCATCTCGAATCACCCCTTACACAGCGTTTGCGCACGTTTGAATGGACTTATTCAACGCCCGAATGATAAACCACTCATTCAACGACCAACAGCATCCACCTAGAAAACGCCACTCTAGCGAAATGGCATTTTGAGGGGTGAGCTGCTATCAACTAGGAAAACACTACCCGGATATCCAATTTCTGCGTTAACCGCGTTGGTCCCTTGCACCTCCGGTCCCGCTCACCCCAGATTGAGCCGTTTTCGCAGGGCCTCACCAAGACGTTCTACCTGATCAAGTGTGTTATAGCATTGCAAGGAAACTCGAACACAAGGAGGCGAATCTTGTTCTATTAAATCGAAGGGGATCCCTTCAAAAATAGGAACTTCAATTCGTTCCTCCGCGTAAAGTGCTGTCCCAAGCTGGTATGCCGAACTCAGGGGCAGACCTTTGATCGGGATCGACACCAAACTGCCGACCATCGCGGCTGGGCAGGGCGGCTCTAGGTTTAACGTTTTCGAGAGAATCGCTTGCGATTCCACCGCCATCTCGTGATTGCGAAGCATATGCGTTGCCAATCCACCAGGACGCAGATTGCTTAGGAATTGAATTGCCGCAGGCAACGCCAAAATCGGTGTCGGATCATGAGTCCCCATCCAATCAAAACTAGAAGTAAACTGACTCCGATCTGGCTTCGGTCGGTTGTAAGCGTGCGAAATAATTGTTGGTTGAATTTCCGACTGTAAGTCTGCCCGCACATAAAGAAATCCTGACGCCTTGGGTCCACACAACCACTTGTGATGATTTGCGGTGTAGTAGTCAGGCTGCAGCGCACGCAGATCAAGCGGTATCATTCCTGGTGCATGAGCTCCATCGACCATGACACGAATGCCATGCTGACGAGCCAACTTAATGATGTCTCTCACAGGAAAGACAAGACCAGTGGCACTGGTGACGTGGTCGATCACCAGCAAGCGAGTGCGCTTGGAAATTGCGGCCTCGATCGCCTGAAGAACCTGTGCAGGACCTTCAAGCGGGAAAGGCACCTCGGCAATACGAGTAATCGCGTTTCTTCGCTGAGTCGCAAACCGCACAGCATTGTTACAGGCGTTGTACCCGTGATTGGTAATCAACACCTCATCACCTTGTTCGAGCTCAAATGAGCGAAGCACGGCGTTCACTCCATCGGTCGCGTTCCGCACGAAGGCGAGGTCTTGAGGTGCCACGTTGATCAGTTCCGCCAAAATAAGACGAACATGATCCAAGCTTGCCTCTAAATCTCTCTCGGGTGCCAAAAAAGAAATCGGATCACGCTCGAGCCTTTCTAACAAATCAACACGCTCTCGCATGACCACGCGGGGTGTCGCGCCAAACGAACCGTGGTTCAAAAAATCGAGCTCCGGATCGAGACACCAATCAGTTCGGTCTGACATCGCTAATTAAACAAAAGGTGTTTTTGGGGCGGCAATCAAGTATCAATATTCGCTGGCTTACCTGTCACCGAATCTTCATTCTAATCCACGAAAACGAATGACCGACCAACACGACTACTGTCTCATGTAGGTTCCAGATCGATTCGCACGTTGGCTGATTCCAATCATCTCACAATGCACCGATTACTCAACGGGCTGCCGTAAGAGATCAAACGCCTTAGTGACTTTCCTGCCTTGCAGGTGAAGATTTCCTGACAACCTGAAGGGCAGTGGCTCAAGCACGCTCAGGGGGTTTTTCCTATTGGAGCCGGATACCGTTTGATCTTCTGTCGACACCGGGCATGGGGCCAACATTGATGGCGGGGCGGTGTGGGAAACCAAGCTGGAATAACCAAATTCTCGGCGATGAATTCGGTAACAAGGAAACGTCACGTTTTTCGGTGCTGCCCGCTCTTTGGCCAAAAACCCGCATCTCGCATGACGCATCTTGCATAAATTCGTTCGCAGCGATTGCTCGACATCCGTTCGCCCCAATCGGTCCCCCCTGTCCCCGATGCCGTTCGAGACAATGCCTGTCCCTAAACGCACCTGTCCCTAAACGCACTACTAAGCGCAGCACTCGGCCCTAATCGCACTAATCGCCCTGCGGATGTCCCGCCGTGGCTCGCGGAGCCACGGTCCGGTTGGCATCCTGCATGTTCCAACGACGTAAGAGACCAAATACTTTGTCGCTCAGGCCAAGACGCCACGGATGACGTTCCCATGCACGTTGGTCAACCGCCGCTGAATTCCGTTGTGGTAAAAGGTCAACCGCTCGTGATCCATCCCCAGCAGATGTAGCAGCGTGGCGTGAAAGTCGTGCCAAGGCACTGGGTCCTGAACGGCCTTCCAGCCAACTTCATCCGTTTCGCCGTGAGAAAATCCAGGCTTCAGACCGGCTCCAGCCATGACCGCCGAGAATCCATACATGTTGTGATCGCGTCCCGTTCCCAGCACCCCGTCTCCCGCCTGCGTGTAGGGCGTCCGGCCAAATTCCGTGGTGAACAGGACGAGAGTATCCTTGAGCATTCCGCGTTGCTTGAGGTCCTGGATCAAGGCTGCGACGGGCTGATCCACACGTACCGCTTCGCGGTTGTGATTGCGAACCATGTCTTCGTGTCCGTCCCAGTTGATCCGCGGACTGCCAAACGAACCGCCAGATATGACCTGCACAAAACGCACGCCTTTTTCCAGCAGGCGTCTTGACAACAGGCAGTTTTTGGCGAAGTCCGCTGTCTCCTCGCGGTTAAGCCCATACATCTCCTTCGTCGCTTCCGTTTCGTCGACCAATTCGGCAACCTCCGGCACGGTAAGTTGCATGCGGGCAGCCAGTTCATGACTTCGAATCCGCGCTAGTAACGCGTCTTCGGCGCCGTTGCGTAAAAGGTCGTCCTGATTCAGTTGGGCAAGAAGTTTCCGGCTTGCCTTGTCGGTGCTCGGTGAAACGCCCTCGGGCGGAAACAGATCAGGGATTGGCGTGCCTTCACTATTGAAGGCGACCCCCTGGTGTACCGAGGGCAAGAAACCGTTCGACCAATTGATGGTGCCGCCGGCCGGATAACCGCGTGAGTCGGGAAGAACCACATAGGCTGGCAAATCTTCGGTCTCCGCCCCCAGACCGTATGAGATCCACGAACCCATTACCGGGAAACCATTTAATTGGAAGCCTGTGTTCTGCTGGAAAGTTGCCGGGGTGTGATTCGCGGAATCCGCAACCATCGATTTGATCACCGTTAGCTCATCTGCCACGCTCGCCATATGGGGAAAAAGATCTGACACCCACAATCCACTCTCGCCACGCTGCTGAAACGACCAGTCGTTCTTGCGGATCAAACCTATCTTGTTGAAGAAGGTCGCTGGCCGCTCCTCATACTGTAATTCCTTCCCATGTAATTTCGCCAAACCCGGTTTGTAGTCGAAACTGTCCAAGTGGCTCATACCGCCCATCAGGCATACATGAATGACCCGCTTGGCTTTCGGGCTAAAGTGAGTTGGATGCGATTCGCCCAGCGCAGGTCCCGCCACAAGACTCGACAACGCGGCTCCTGTGAGCCCATAGGACCCGAATGCGAGCAGTTCACGGCGGGAAGTGACCGATTTGTTATCTGACATAAAGCAGCTCGTTACTGTTGAAGATCACGCGGCAGTAAGCCGCCAGTCCGTGTTCTTGAATGAATGGAGTCGCCAGACGGATGTCTTTTTCTTCAGCTTCTCGGCCATAGGCCAACTGAAACAGTTCACTTACCTGAGCCTGCGCGGAAGTGTTGTTCGACTGGAGTCGCGCGGACAGCGCATCTGCCATTAGTAAAACAAACGCATTGTTCATCAGTGACAACGACTGCAACGGAGTCGTCGTCTCCGCACGTTTCGGGGTGACCGCAGAGGGATCTGGGCAATCAAAGGTGTCGAGCATGGTTCGCTTGGCACCGCGTGGGCTGAACCGGTAGATCGTGCGACGGAATTGTTCGTCTTGGGTTTGCGGTATCGGATCATAGAAATGACTGCCCTTGAACTTATACTCTCGCATATCGCGATACCCTTTTCCGCCAATGGTTGCGTCCAGCTTGCCGGCGATCGACAGCATAGAATCCCGCAGAACCTCGCCCTCGATGCGCATCGGATTCTTTCGCCACAGCAGACGATTTTCAGCGTCGAGTGCAGCCGCGCTGGCATTCATCGCAGAGGATTGACGGTAGGTTGCAGAATTCACAATCAAGCGATGGAGATGCTTTAGGCTCCAACGATTTGCTTGCAGATCGACCGCCAGCCAGTCAAGCAGTTCAGGGTGGGTCGGCTTGCTCCCATTGAAGCCAAAGTCATTCGGTGTTGAGACGATTCCAGCGCCGAAATGATAGTGCCAAACTCGGTTGACAATGACTCGAGCGAAGAGTGGATTTTCGGGACTGGTGATCCAATGAGCAAGTTTTAATCGCCGCTCTTTATCGCCGGCATCTGCGGCCAGTCCGAAATCTGCATCGATTGTTTTGATCGCTGACAAACCGCGCGGTGTCACAATTTCACCGGCATCGAGAACATTGCCGCGATTGAGAACGCGAACCGTCGCAGCACGGATCGGTTTGACCGTCCACACCTTACCCGGTTTGAGACTGTTCAAGGTGTTCTGAGCTTGCTGGATCTGTCGATTCAACGTGGCTCGGTGCTCTCGCTGCTCAGTCGTTAGCTGTCCGACAAGCTGCTCCTCCGAAACAATGCCTCCGCCGTTCGACTGCGCGGAAGCCATTACTTCCGCTGCCGTTAGGACTCGGTCATAGAGTCGGGCGCGTGCGATCGTTCCATTGAACATCCGATTGCCGCCCGCCGCTGTCCCGTGCCGCAGGCCAAAGACAATTTCCGTTGTCGCTGCAGCGTAGGATTGAAGGCTTTTCTTATACGGTTTGCCGTAGGGAACGCCGTTGCGATAGCCGGTAATCGTGCCATCGGCCGAATAGGTGATGACCACGTGAACCAGGTTTTTGCCATCGGTTTCATCGGTTGCAGCGAATGGTTGGTGGCGTTTGAATCCCTCACTGCCTGCCATCCAACGTTTCGCATTTCGCTCGCCGTAGACGATGGCGTCAAAAAGAATACCGTTGGTTGTCTGCACGGAAATAACGCCGCCTCCACGCTGGTTCAAATCAGTAACTTGAACCCAGGCCTCGAGCGTCTTGTCTGCGAGCGGCCTGGCAAGCGGTTTCGTTCTTGCGAACGCGTTCTTGCCGTCTAGGATCAGCCCGTTGGAATCCCGTTTTGCGCCACCGACCAACGTGACGTCCAACGTGCCAATGTGGTCCTTGAGCCCCTCGTCGAAATTCCAAGCAGCCACGGGCTTCAGGTCTGGCCTCGAAGTTGATTCAGTTTCAAGACTTTTAGCTGCAGCTTCGCGAGCTCTGCTCTCCAAAGCGGTTAATTCGCTCCGCAGAGATTGAATTTGTGCCTTCGCCTGGGTCTCCTTTTCAGCAGCATCCTTGTCGAACTGAACCTCACGTTCGCCAAACTCGACGCCGGCCAAAGCTGATGCAAGGCTGTAGTAATCCTCGATCGGAATTGGATCGAACTTGTGATCGTGGCAACGGGCGCAATTGGTGGTCATTCCGAGAAACGTCTGATTGACCATTCCGACAAGGTCTTCCATTTCGTCCTGACGCATCGTATTGCGCATCGTGTCATTGGACGGCTTCGTTGTGTTGTGCGGCCCCGTTACCAGGCAGCCTACAGCAATCGTTCCACCCGAATTCGGCGCGAGGATATCACCAGCAATTTGCTGGCGGACGAATTCGTCATACGGCATGTTCGCGTTCAACGCATCGACGACCCAATTGCGGTAGGGCCACGCATTGTTACGCGGCTGATTGTATTCGAAGCCATTGCTCTCCCCAAAATGCACAACGTCCAACCAGTGCCGTCCCCAACGTTCGCCGTAATGGGGCGAAGCCAGTAACTGATTAACAAGCGTCGCATATGCTTCTTCGGATTCATCATTGATGAACGCATCAACCTGTGCAGGCGTCGGAGGCAAGCCGATCAGATCGTACGACAGGCGACGAATCAACACACGCTTGTCTGCTTCTGGGGATGGTTCCAGCTTGTTGGCGATCAAAGTTGCATGGACGAAGTCATCAATCTCGTTGCGCACCCAGTCTGACGTAGCCACTGGTGGCTTCACATTCCGCAATGGCTGCAGCGACCACCAGTCGCGCCCGGCTCGAATGTCCGTCGTGATGGAAAACAGATCCAACGGAGCAGCGCCCCATTTGGCTCCCTCATCGATCCACCGTTCCAACACTTGTTTTTCTGCCATTGTGAGCGGATGTTTCGGTGGCATCTCGTCACTACTGACACGTTCCCACAACAGGCTGTCGGCTGCATCTCCGACGAGAATAGCTGGGCCGCTTTCGCCGCCTTTTTTGACCCGATCCAATTCGGTGAGATCTAACCCGCCTTCCGGTTCGTCCCCCCGATGACATTCCAGACAACGTGACACCAAGATCGGAGCTATCTGCTTGTCAAAGTCGATCGCTTGTGCCCGATGTGGCGCAAGCGTCCAGCTTGCGATGATAAACAATGCTGCAATTTGCCATCCCAATCTCGCTTGTTTCCATGTTAGCTGAATCATGACAAGAGCTCCTTGCGGACGCGTGCCGCTGCTTCAATACACCATTGTCCTAGTTCCGTAAACCGTTTGCGTGGCAGTCGTATGACTGGCGACATCGCTGTGATCGCCCCTACGGGACGATCACAAGCGTCAAGGATCGGCGCTGCGATACAGCGAATCCCTTCGATGCCGTCTTCCCAGTCTTCCGTGTAACCACGCCGACGAGATTGCTGAAGATCAGTCAGTAGCTCAGCGCGACTGACCTTTGTCTTTTCAGTGAACGATTTGAGTGTGGTCGCGGCCAACCATTCATCTAGCTCCGCTTCGGGCAACGCTGCCAGAATCGCCTTTCCGGGCGCACATGAGTAGAGCGGGACCAGCATTCCAATTTGCCCCATCACCTGAACTGGCTTCAATCCCGAAACCTGGGCCAGAACCATTCCCCGGTTGCCGGTCCGGAGCATCAGTTGAACCGTTTCCCGTGATCGATCGCGTAACCATTCCATCGCAGGATGCGCACAGAGCACGAGGCTTTTGCCCATCGCCCGAGGCTGACAGCTCTCCAGCAGACGACCAGGCAGCACGTAACGCCGACTCTCCTCCCGACGGGTCATATAGCCCAACGATTCCAATGTGCTGAGCATTCGAAACACCAGATTCGCAGAGCAATCGGTCGCCTTGACCACCTCCGCCTGAGTTAAGCGATACGCCTTCCGCCCCACCGCCTCAATCGCAGCCATCGTTTTGGCGGCGGCAGGTGCTGGAAGATCTCCATCGAGATCAGCGGTTGTTTGCCGAGTCATCATCAGTGCCATGAAATCGCACACCCTGTCCCGAATCCCGATATTTCCACGGCAATAAAGCTATCTTTAGCCGGACACGTAAACTTAGATGCACGGAGATTCTGCGTCAATCTTTCGTATCACCGCGCAGATTCAGGATGCACTGACGGGAGGTGACGATTGGACACCAGCGATCGATTTGCTTCACAGCTCCCTTCGCCAAACGCCATCCACCGAACGTGACTGTCCCCAAGCGTGTGCGTAACGCAACGGTATCGGAAAATCTTGAGTTAATTTACCGAGTCGTCAGAAGCACGGTCTCCAGAAATTGTTCATCACCGAACAGTTGTTCAACGGAACCGAGAGAATCAATGCCAATCTCTTCTTCTGATTCGGCCCACTCATGGTCTGATTGGATCGAATCAGCTTGCTTGCTAGAGAACCAACACGGGCGACTGCTTAAACGTTGTCGCGGAACATTTTCAATCGACAACGGTATCTCATGAAGCCCGGCAGAAGCCTCAATCGGATCGCAACCCGAAGAAACACCAGGGTATGTCAAAACAAGTTCACCTTCGCCGCCACTTGGCGATTCTTGCCGCGCTAAATCGTTGATCACTCTCAAAGCGTCAAGCGCCGTCGAACGATTATCAGCATTTTGGTCGTAGTAGAGACCAGGCCAAGCATCGAGTTCGGTGGGATGAATCAACAGGCCAGTTACCTGATCTCTGAAAGCTCCTCTCGCCACTTCGTTGATGACCAGCAGGGCATCACGGGCTGAAGTCATTCCATCATTATTCACATCTGATGGCGCGATCAAATTCTGCCAAAAATGGGGCCAGTCAACATAAAGCCTGGGAGCATCAAGCCCTGTCGTTTGCACTGATCGAAGAATCCGCTCGGGGGTGATCCGTAGTGATCCCATTCGCCAAACTCCTGGATCCTCAAACTGCAGTTGCTGCCCCTCTTTTCCCAAAAGCTCGATCCTTGACAAGTCAATCGAATCAACCACTTGCAGTGATGCAGTTGTGTCTCCGGTAGCGAAAGGCAAGTCGTCACCAAACCATTTGCCCTCGTTCAATCGAATGTCAAAACCAGCCTGCGTGATGGAGACCGTCGCCAACTGCGCCGGTTCTCGTAGATTCACGTGAAGAATATCCTGCAAACTTTCAAAGCTAGAAACTCCCACACCAACCAGAATTTGAACAACCTCAGCAAGGTTGTCATATTTCGTCTGAAGTTCGTCATCCAAACCGGCATCTTCGATGGTCACACCGATGGTCGCGACACCTCTTTGCTGACCGGCTGGCCGAAAGGTTAACCACCCCGAAGATTCACCATTGGTGTAATTCACCTCGGGATCACTGAGCAACTCGGGAGGTTCGCTCACCGCAGAAATCTGCACTGACTGCAATTCGCTGTTCCCCGAACTGATATCGGTTAGTGCTAGCACCTGTTCCGCAGCATCTATGTCCAGCGTTAAACGCTGAATGGACTGAAGAGTCGGTGGATCATTGACCGGATCAACAAGCACGTCAAAAACCGTCTGAAACGACGCATTATCACCCTCGGTTTCCAACAGATTGTCGAGACCACCATCTTCGACGGTAACGGTAATCGTCGTGATTCCGTGCTGGTTTGGCAAAGGCGCAAAAGTTAACGTCGCCGTTTCTTGTGCCGACGTGTAGGTCACTGTTGGATCAACGATCAGAGTCGGATTGCTGCTGGTTGCCGCGATCTGCAGCGATTGCAATTCGCCGCCGCCAGCGCGAATGCTCTCCAAATTGACTGTCTGCTCGGGCGCGTCCTCGTCAATCTGAAGTGTGGTTAGCGGTACCACTGCTGGCAAAAACGCGACATTGTCAACGCCACCCTCAAATGCAACGGATCCGACCACGTCGAAATTAAAAAGAAATCGATCGACGTTCCGCAGTGCTTCTTCAAACGACTTGGCTCCTCGCCAACGTCCCCAAGGCTCGCCGGAAAATTCGATCCGCCGAGGATTCCACCTGTTGATTGGTGACACACGCTGACTGGATGTCAGAAAGATGGTATCGCCGCTTACGATTCCAGCGCGGATCGATGCGATCGAGCCACTTGGCAATAGCTCATCAAAACGCACCGCTTCATAGATGGAAAAGTCACCGGACACCGAGGAGGGCCCGCTGACGAACAAGCCGCCACCCCGAGTAACCGTATCACGAGCGTTGATAAAATTCCCCGGATTCCCGCCTGGTACCCAGCGTAAGTACCCGCCAAAAGCAGTGGAGCCGTCGGGAGATCCCGAATATGCGAACCATCCCTGCGTCGAGTCATTGAAATCAAAAACAAGAGCCTCGTTTTGCTGCGATTGATGAAAAGCTGTCAACGATGGCGTGTCGTTGATCGGGTTCACTGTGACATCGAACTGCCGCTGGTAGATCGCGTTGTCCCCTTTCGTTTCTAACTGCCCGTCGAGTCCGCCGTCTTCTACCGTGATCGTGATCATACATGTTCCAAACTGGTCGGGAGTCGGACGCAGCGTGACCGTCCCCGTCGCGTCCGCCGAAGCGTAGTCCACCGTCGGATCAGGAATCAATCTCCGATCACTGCTGGACGCTGTCACCGCCAGAGGTTGATCTTCGTTTCCGCCTGCCGAAATACCCGACAAGGCAATCGCCAATTCTTCCGAATCCTCATCAATCACGAGGTCATCGGAAGCGTCAAGGGTCGGCATATCGTTGATCGCCGTGACGGTAATTGTGAATTCCCGAGTCACCGTCGCGTTATCATCAGTTGTAGCCAGCTCTTGATCCTCTCCTCCGTCTTCAACGGTTACTCTGACGACTGCTTTTCCAGATCGACCTGCGAGTGGCTGGAGGACGAGATCCCCTGTGGTGGCTGGAGCCAAATAAGTCACTTCCGGGTTTAAAACCAAAGCGAGGTTATCGCTGACCGCGGTTACCAATAATGGTTGGTCATCCCCTCTCCCAGCGGTGATCCCGGTCAAAGAAATCGTCTGTTCTGGTGCATCTTCGTCGATGGTCAAATCTGCAATCGGGTTCAGCGTTGGAATCGCGTTGATCACAACAGAATAATCCTCCACTTCGCCATCACTGGCGACTCCTGTGGGCGCCAGCCCGCCCGAAGAACTGAAACGAAACCGCGCAAAGGTGTCTCCGAAAGCTGATGAGGGAACGGTAAACTCAAGCCGCTGCGTGCCAGTCGCGAGCAGGCGCGACGCAAATACCTTTTCACCGGCGTCATTCCAGTCGCCGTCAGAATTAAAATCGACCCAGGCATCAAGCCGCCCAACACCGCTTACAGTGACATCTGCCCAAGCCGTTTTGCCGGCGATTATTTTGCCAAATGTTACTCCGTCCTCGTCGTGTCCATCGGCATCGGCATTCGACGATGCGATGCCATCAGGCTCAACATCTTTCGAATCACCAAGTGTTAGGTCATTGAACTCGGTGACACGAATTCTCTTTGGGTTTTGTAGAACAACGCTCGATGCAAGCCGTTCACCATCAGCATTTAGTGAGGGGAAATTCCAAATCTGGCCACCAATCTCTGTGGTCATTTCCCAGTCTTTTCCGTCCCATCGATAAGCCGTCAGCTTCTGTGGGTGTCGGGCATCCGTCCCGGTACCCACGACCACAGTGTTGCCATCTCGACTAAAGGTGAGCCTGAAACCATTGAAGGGAATCGCATTCCCCATTGGTTCCCAAGTCGAGCCATTGAACTGATAGATGTTGACGTTTTTCCCACGCGCACTTCCCACCGCGAGGCGATCTCCTGCGGCATTCAAGGCAACCGTGTTTCCTAAATAGGAATTCGTAGCACCATCAATGTCGTCGCCCAATTGTTCCCATTCACTGCCCGTCCATTCGAAGATTTCTACGTGGCCCTCTTTCGTTCCGCAGCCACGCGAAGTGAGTCGATCACCAATCGCGACAATTAGACCGTTATTACTTATCGAAACCGCTTCGGGATAAACCGAACCGCAAGAAGGCTCAGCGACAATACTGGGCCTCAACTGCTGCCAACTACTACCATTCCAATCCAAGACTTTCGTAACACCGGCGAGGGGTGACGCAATGACTAGCGTGTTCCCATCTTGACTGAGATCAATATCAAATCCGCTCTGACTACGCGCAGGACCTACAAGATCCATACCAAGCTGTTGCCAGCCGATGCCGTTCCAACGAAAGACACTCACTACTCCTTCATCTTGATTATTAATTGCAGCAGGACCTTCACGATAGTTGCCAAACGCGACGGTCATCCCATCTCCGCTCATCGCAATATTGGGATCCGTTCCACTGCGATACTTGTAGCTGGTCTCTTCTGCATTACCCAGCGGTTGCCAGTTGTTACCGTCATGACGCCAGACCCGTACGCCGATCCATCCTTGGAGCGGTCCGGTTCCGGCAGCCATCGTTAATCCGTCATCGCTCAATGCCGTTTCCGCCACGGATCCGACACCTGAGAGCATCTGTTCCGACCCACTCTGTAACCAGGTTGCAGGAGTGTGGCGAGCGCCGTCATCTTCTATTCGAACTGGGTAGGGAGTGGCCGCGTCACCAAAGTCGAATGAAAGTAGGTGACGGTATTCCAACGCCTCAAAAACCAAGCGGCGCTCGGGAATGACACGTCTTTTCTGTCGATTGAAAAAAGCCTTTGATTTCGTTTTCAACATGACTGTCAACCGTTTCTCTCATCACTAACTACACATTCCGCGAGCACAATTCATCCGATCCTCAAGTCGCGAGAATGAGGATAACATGACAAATATTACTTGCGGATTCCAGCAGAACGTGGATCTTCCAGTGCTAAAATAGCAGCAGCAAAATCCGGTTCCTAGAAACACGAGTGCAGCGTTTTGCACAACCAACGTTCCGCTCAGACAAGCACCCCCTAGGCCCCGATGCTGACGCCATCTCCAAGGGTTCTCGGGTACTACTGTAGCCGAATGCAAGGGTTTCGGCATACACAATCCCGCCCATCTCGTGAGGCAGGCTGGCTAGCCCGATTCCGAAGAAATCTGTCTCGCAAACCACCACAGTAAGCCGTCTGCCCATCGTCTCAATGTTTGCATTTGCACCAATCCGACGACGATGGACAAGAGTAACGGATACGGTCAAAACTGGCGATCATCCGAAATCGGTTGGTGAAAACCTTCAATCACATTGTCGCGAAGCTTCAAACGCTCGACGGCCTTTGCGATGCGGATTCCCAATCGCTTCCCCGGACCTCGGGTTTCCTGAATGGTATTTTCTGCCAACAAGACATCCTTTGTGTTGCCGAGGATATCAATCCCAATCCCGTTCTCGCCCCCACTGTCGACAACCCGGTTGTTTTCGAGCACATTTCGGTTGGCCCAGAAATCCTGCCCGCGTGAATCGTCACGAAACAAAATCCCGACTTTCCCACTCCGCGAGATCTCGTTGTCACGCATCACGTTATCCGTGTCGTTGTGGCCGATGGACATGCCTTGTGATCGATTACCCATCATTCGATTCTTCTCAGCAAGTCCGTGCTTCACACCCCAACACCAAAACAAGCCGATGTTGTTATCCTCAAGCAAGTTACCACGCATGACAGGTCGCTGTGCGCCGGAGCCTGGATGCAATCCATTTCCTTGATTGCCATGCACGTAGCAGTTTTCGACACGAACATCGTGGCAGATCTGAAAGCTGATTCCGTCTCCGTTATAATTCCGAGCCTCGACGTTCTGAATCGTAAAGCGATTGCAGTCCTGCAGGAAAATGTTGCCACCATAATTTCCATTGAGGTTGCTGTTGTTAGCACGATTGCCATCGAGGCAAAGATTCTCGATCACAACGTCCGAACAGTTCTCGCTAGTCAGCAACGGAAACAGCGAGGCGCAGGTCGGCTTTTGACTGATCCAAAGGTTTTTGCGTAAACCTTGATTCAGCTTGAAGCGATTTCCGGATCTTGCCACAAGGGTTCGTTTGAGGACCTGGTTGCCGCCATCGTGGGGATTGTTACCGGTTAACGTTACGCCATCCCCGACGCGAAAATCCGCTGCATCTGCGAGCGTGATTTCCTGGTCGTACCAATCTGAATCGGCCGACAATTCAACCTGATTCGACGCGATCTTCGTGAGAACACTTTCAACGCCGTGCCCCGCAAGGCGAATTCCGGAGGGCAGATAAATGGAATTTCGCAGGCGATAAACGCCTGGGCCTACCTGAACGGTTCCCGTTCCCAGACGTGCCACGTAGTCCACCGCAGCCTGAATTGCCTTGTCATCCTGTCCAACGATATCACCTTTTTTTTGGCCCACCGTAATCGTTAACTTCTTGGTCCAATCGATCTGCGCACGCTCGTCTCCATCGACGGCTCGGAAAGCTCCCACTTGAACGGGAGGTGCCATCGCCCTGCTGCGAGTAACACCGGCAAGAAATCCGGCACCAACACCTGCGAGTACGTTTCTTCGAGAGATTGTTGGCATCGTAAAAACCCAAAAACATCGGTTGATCAAAACGCCGCAAACCAGACACCGCTGCCGCGACTGTGAACGAGGTACCAGCTTACCTTTCGCGTCACGGTGAGGGGAAAACGCAGCCGACTGTAATCCGGGCGATTTTTGCGGAACACAATCGGAGGGATGGATCCACGAAACAGGATTTGCACTCCTTGACTTGAAACGCCTGCCACCATTGCATTCAGGTACAATCGTATCGTGCTCGGTCCCCCAAATGCTCCCCGTATTACCGCAAAACAAGGTAAACCTTGGGGACGACAACCCCGTAACCTCCCTCCGCATACGATTTATGAGATGTTGAAATCTCTCCGCCGCATCGACAAGAGGATTATTTGGAGAGCCACGGCGTTCTGTTTATTGCTGTGTTCGCCCCCGCCCACGGCTGTTTGCCAACAGGCAACTTTCGGTACCCCCACCAATCAAAAAAAGGGAGGATCACTCGAGACGTTTCCCAAAACAGCCTTGCCGTTTCTACACCAGCATTGCATACGCTGCCACAGCGATCAGGAACAGGAATCGGGGATCCGGGTAGACCACTTGGATGGCAAACTTGCGGAAGCCTCCTTGAAATTGTGGGAGGAAATTTCCGAGCAAATCGAATCGGAATCAATGCCGCCCCAAGACGAGCGGCAGCCCAACGAGACTGAGCGAAAACAGATGCTGCGCTGGATCGAAACCGCACTCCATGAGGCGGGTTTGAGAAAGAAACCTGTGCACGGATCGATTCGACGTCTGACCGTTGAGCAATATCGCATCACGTTGCGGGAACTTCTTGGGCTTGAAGAAGACTTCGCAGCCACGCTCCCCCCGGACGGTTTTTCGCGGGATGGCTTCTCCAATGATGCCGAGACTCTACTGACCTCGCCGCTGCAAGTCGAAGCATGGTTCCAGATAGCTGAAAAGGCGATTGACGCAAGCTTGGTTGATGAATCCGCTTACCCTGTCATCCAAAATTTTCGGATGGACCTGGGCAAGTCGATCAATCCACAACCCTCCAAAGAAAAGTTGATTCTTGGTGCAAACAGCCGATTGTTGCCCAATCAGGATTTCGTCGTCACTGAATTGAACGCAAACAAACCTTTTCCGTTCAGACCATTTCGGATGCAAACGCAGTATCGGTTCAACGAGGGCTACCAAGGAAACAACACGGTGCGTGGGTGGCGTGACTACGACAGCATCTACCATGCTGTCTTTGCGTGCATGAGGGGTGACCGCGGCTATCCCAAGGGCAACCCCTATCGATCCGTGTCAAACGGACTTCTGTTACGACCGTCGATTCCAACGAGTGAGATTTTCGGTGAATCGAGCACCTATGGGCCAAAGGCAAATTTCAAAATCGCATTGAGGGAATTACCCGAGAATGGCCGGTTCCGTGTTCGTGTCAAAGCTGCGAAATACCAAGACGGTTTGTTGCTCACTGGTCTTGGAATCAAACCCGCCGCTACCACCGCTAAGGAGTCCGTTCGTGACTATCAGATTCAACATCTCATCAACGCCGAAAATCGTGTGCTGCAGGTTGACGAGGCGGGAATCTATCAGATCGATATTCACCCGAAACCACATCGCGGAAAAATTGAAGCACCAGCCGACGATTCCAAGCTTGCTGATGGCCTGATCGGACATTGGTCTTTCGATGCGGAATCCCCAGGCCATTCAGAATCAGGCAAGCTCGCAGGCGATCTGGTCGGTGCGGCAACAACGGCCGAGTCTCCTATCGGCCACGACAGCAAATCACTTGTCCTCGACGGCTCGACGGCAGCGGTGGTTGCGCCAAGAGTGAATGCGATGAATGTTGGCGAAGGCGACTTTACCGTCGCTGCCTGGATCAGGCCCACGGAACTAAGGCAGGGAGGCATTGTTTGCTTGGGTCGCTACAACTGGACTCACGGTTGGTACTTTGACATGCCCAACAATCGAGGTGTTTTGCGCATTGAGACAGTTTCTCCCGATAACAAGAACAATGGTTCGATTTCGTCGCCGCCGGGTGTCATCCGAGTAAATCAGTGGCAGCACGTTGCGGCGGTCGTGCGACGTCAAAGCAACCAAACAAACCTTTATGTCAATGGATACCTGGTTGCCTCCGGTACCATTGCCGCCAACAACCTCGATAATCCAGCTGTCGATCTTCACATTGGACGCATCCAAGATGCGAAACTATTCAAAGGCCAAATCGATGAAGTACGGATCTACCGGCGTGCCTTGGAACCGGCGGAACTGCAGGCCCTGATTGAACCAGGGCAAAAATTCGCAAAACCTCCACCCCAAATCGGCCCAAAACAGCTTGATTTGCGATTGGCGAACCGGGTGTTCGCGTCTCGGTTAGACCAAGGCGAATCCGCTTTTTTGGCCGCGCGAATTCCAGCGGGACGGCAAGCAATTGAAGTCACCGCGGGGAACGAATCGGCGCTGCTGCATCGTCTGGTTTTCACAAAGCTGAATCCCGATAGTGACTTAGCCAAAAAGTTCGTTGCGTTCGAAAAACGAAATCCCAATCTTGGTGTCTACATGGGGCTGCGCCGTGATTGCGGTCACACTTGCCAGCAAGTTCAACAGCCTCACGTGGTATCGAATCACGACTTCGAACAATATGTCTTTGAAGGTGCAATCAACAACTATCCGCGACCGTTTGTGGAAAAGAACAATGACAACTACTTGGCGGGTGTGCGAGAGATTACGGTCCGCAGCGAATACACCGATGGCCGAGATATGCCGAGGCTGCTCGTCGGTTCAGTGGAGTTCGAGGGGCCGCTTTACGATTCCTGGCCTCCTGAATCTCATCAAAGAATCTTCATTCCAAGCAACCATCGCAACGACCCCGACAAGTATTCGACTGAAATCATCAACAATTTCGCAACCAAAGCCTTTCGAAGGCCAGTCACCGAAACAGAATTAAAGCGATTTAAGGAAACGTGGGAAAGTTTTTACGATGTTCACCGGGACTTCCAAGAGAGCATCAAACAGACCTTGGTGGTGATTTTGACATCACCATCGTTTCTATTCATTGTTGAGCAGAGCGGTGGACCACAACCGGAAGATCTAGATTCAATGGAGCTGGCCTCCAAACTGTCGTTCTTCCTTTGGAATGGTCCGCCCGATGATCACCTTACGCGAGTGGCTGCTGCAGGCAAATTGAAACAGAACCTGCAGGCAGAAGTCACCCGCATGGTTCAGGATACGCGGTTTCAAAGGTTTTCAAATCAATTTGCTGAACAGTGGCTCAGCCTCGACAAATTTGACGTGGTAGAAACCAGTCGAAGACGCTATCCAAGATTAACCACGACGGTCAAACGCCAGTTGCGTCAAGAACCCGCGAGATTTCTAGAGCATTTGTTTCGGCAGAATTTATCGGTCGAGAATCTGATTCAATCCGACTTTATCGTCGCCAATGAAATTGTCGCCAACTACTACGGCCTTGCCGACCTGGTCGACAGCGGATTTGACTTCATGCCGATCGTTCACAACCAAGCCCATCTCGGTGGGATCTTGTCTCAGGCCGCGGTGCTGGCAGGGCTCTCAGACGGTAGCGAAGCCAACCCGGTAAAACGGGGCGCCTGGTTTGCGAGAAAAATCATCGCGGAACCACCAGATGACCCACCACCCAATGTTCCTGAACTCAAAGATGATCGTGGCCTCAGCCTGCGGGAGCGTTTGCAACAGCATCGTAGCGTCAAGAATTGCGCGAAGTGCCACCGAGGAATTGACCCGTGGGGCCTTGCATTCGAGCAATACGATGCGGGAGGACTGTTCGTGAACGATCGCATCGATGCCACGTCACAACTGCCAGACGGGCATGAGGTCGAAAACCTGAACGATTTAAAAACCCATCTTGCCAATGACAGAGTGGACAGCGTCGCGTACAGCGTCACGCGACATCTTTTAATCTATGCTATCGGTCGTAGCTTGTCTTACAATGAGGAGCGTCAGCTGCAGCAAGAGTGCCTGGACTTGAAGATACGGAACTACGGGATGCTCGACATTATCCAATACGTTGTCACGTGCGATTCATTTCTGAAAAAGTGATTGCTGCCCGCCGAATCCCGCCACCCCTCCACGCCTGGAAAGAAAGCCAATGTTCGATCAACCCAAGATCCAGCGTCGCGAAATCTTGCGGGGAATTGCTGGAGCGGCTTTAGCCTTACCGCCGCTAGAAGCCATGGGAAGCGAAGTCACCAAGCATTCGCCGAAACGTTTCTGCGCCATCTACACCGCCAACGGGATGTCCCTGCCAAAAACAGGCCATGGGATTGATGAATGGAGCTGGTTTCCGAGAAAGGAAGAATCAGGAAGATTCGAGTTCGGTGAATCCACGCTTCCATTCGAACCGTTCCGGAAACATCTCAGTTTCATGGGTGGCTTTTACCATGAAAATGGGATCAAGGCAGACCCGCACACTTGCTCCGACATGTGGCTGACAGGCGCACCATTGCATGATTCGACGCGTGAGACTTACAACACCGCAGGACTAGACCAAGTCATCGCCCAGCACACCAAGCAATATTGCCGACAACCTTCGCTCGTGCTTTCGATTGATGCGGGAGTAGGTTTTCTATCGCGGACCGGAACCATCTCCTATGACCTGCAAGGGAGGCCCATCCCCGCGGAGAACAACCCTCGCCGAGTCTTTGATCGCCTATTCAGTGTGGACCAGAATTCAATGCAGGCTCAACGCGAAAAACTACGAGCCAAGGTCAAACTGGTTGATGCCGTACTTGAGAGCTCAAGGAGATTCAACCAACAACTCGGTGCTGCTGATCGTCGAAAAATGGATCAGTACCTCGCGTCGCTCAACGAAATCGAATCGCGTTTAATCGCATCGGAAAAATGGATTGATGTTCCCGTTAAAGAGCAGGACCACTCGCATTTGAATCTTGATGTGCAGAAAGAGGAGGATCCGCGTGAATATTATCGGAACATGTTTGATTTGATTTCACTCGCGTTTGATGCGGACATCACCCGCAGCGTCGCCTTCATGCTGAATCGTGAAGATGGCATGGGGATCAGCGATACGTTTCCTTTGAAGCTTGGCCTGAGCAGGACACACCACCAACTGTCACATGCTGGTGACAAAGCCGGCCAGCTCGATTTTGCGAAATACGATTTGTTTCTCAGTGAACAAATCGCCGGCTTTATGAAACGGCTGCAACAGTACCAGGATATCGATGGCACCGTGTTGGATAATACATTATTGCTGTATGGCAGCGGTGCCAGCACAACCCATTACTCAAAGAACTTGCCCACGCTTGTTGCTGGTGGAACCAACATGGGACTGATGCACGGTCAATACTGGCGGCAGGGTGAAACGCGAATGTCCAATTTGTATCTGAGTATCCTTCATTCATTGGATATCCCGTCGGAATCGTTCGCTGACAGCACAGGTGTGCTTGAGAATTCCATCTTTGGTGCTGTTTGATCGCGTTGCCAAATTCACGGGTTCTGCCGATCCGCTTTTTGATGCCCGCGACATAGGCCTGAGCACAGTTGGCTCTTAGCCCCTCAGCAAATACTCGACGGGATACTTTGTTCCCGCGTTCTATCGCGCCAGCCGGGCCCCCAGCCTGCAAGGGCTTCGTTCGTCCGGCTGTCCATTCACCGGCCCAAAGAGATGCCAAACCACCCCAATGGTCCGCTTGTAGACGCGTCAGAAAAACCTTTGTCAGGAAATCGGCGGGGATCCTCGAGGAGGCAATCTTCGCATGGAACCCCGAGCCGATCTCCAATAAAAACTTTTGACCGTCATCAAGCCCCACAAGAAAGCAGGTCGCCGCCCGCACTCTTTCCGATACGATCCCCCAGCAGGTGTCGGGCTGGAACAAAGTTCGCGTGTGGCGATTCCAAGTGACGTTTTATTCGCTAGACTGCGCTGATGAATAAGCGACTCACCAAAATCAGCAAGTATTTAACGTACATTCTTCGCCATGAACCACATTCGATTGGCTTGAAGCTCGATGAGAAAGGCTTCCTGAACGTCGAAGAGCTCGTCAAAAACGCGAACGCATCGGGCAAGAAGATCACAACCGATCAAGTAAACCAAGTCGTCGCCGAAAATGAGCAACAACTGTTCGCACTCAGTGACGACGGACAGCGTATTCGAGCGAATTGAGCCTGTACCAATTATGACTCTGCAAACCATTGACATCCCCGATTCGATCAATCGGCTTCCTTATGCGAAAGGTGCGGAACACCTGATCGATACCGCTAACGATGCGATTGAAGCCTTCATGCTGTCTGATCAAACCGTCATTGAGAACTTCGTTACCTGTGACTTTCATCTGCTTGATCAAGCGATAACTTGGATCGAACAAAACCACTTACTCGCGGGCAATCGGTTCTGTGAACTCGGCGCTGGGTTTGGGGTCGGCGCGATGTTGGCGGCACTGCGAGGCATGGAATCAGTTGGCATCGAGATTGAGCCGCGTTTGGTGGAACAAGCGAATCAGGTCGCAGAAGGACTTGGAAACGCAGCAGAATTTTATTGCGGCAGTTTCGTGCCCCGAGGTATCGAAGGGTTGGCGGAATTCGCCGCCGAAGTCGAAAATGTAAGCACCGAAGAAGATGACATTTACGAATCGATCGGCCGGGAACTCAATGAGTTTGATCTTTTCTTTGCCTTCCCCTGGCCTGGTGAACATGGTTTTTTTGAAGCCGTTTTTGAAGCATGTTCCGCCAAGGGAGCATTGCTGCTGACCTATCGAGGCCGAGAGGGAATGAACCTCGTCGCTAACGCCTAATCAACAGTCCGAATTCGATTCAATCAAGTGCAATCGTCTGCGGAACGCACGACTCACCCTTTCGAACGATGGTCGAACAGGATCTTTCGTAAAACGTTTTCTAGATGTGTCGCCTTTGAACATGGACGCGAACTTTGATGCCGATACGATCCACAATCCCGTAATGAACCTCGTCCCAATCATGAACAGCGTGCTCACCGTGAGAGTTTCCGGATTTAGGCAAGCTGCTAAATAGATAACAGACTCGGCACAGACCGTTATAATCCGGGCATGGTGACGATCGCATTGGCTCGGCGACAGGGCCGATGACACTGTATTTGTACCTTTGCGTCACATTGAAAATCAGAGTGACGCAGTCGCACTGATTCATTTCACTGGAAGAATGGACCGTGATCAGAATCATGAACAGCGATAACTTGGACGGGGAATCATGAGTCTTCGCGGCGACCGCCTATTGATTAAGCACTTCCGCGAGACGCGAGGCCAGTTCCAAGGCTTGTTGTTGAAAATTTGGGGTGGCGGCTTTCTGCTTGTCATGACCGGATTTGCATTGGCCTGGTTTTTCATCCAGCCTGCACCTCCAAAGACGATCGTCATGGTTACCGGTTCCGAGGATGCTGCCTATCACGAGTTCGCAGAGTCGTACGCTGCAAATCTACGCAGGAATGGCGTGACCCTCGAACTGCGTAAGACAAATGGTTCGATCGAAAACTATCAAGTATTACAGAACGACCCTGAAGTCGACTTGGCAATTGTTCAAGGCGGAACCGCGCCGCCAACTGCGACTGAAGCAGGCAACCTCGAATCGCTGGCAAGTTTGTATTTCGAGCCGGTTTGGCTTTTTTATCGAAGTGAGGAACCCTTTTCTGATCTACGAGATTTAAGAGGCAAACGCATTGCAATCGGGCAGCCTGGCAGTGGGACCGCATCGATGGCGATGCTGTTGCTTAATGACAACGGAATCAACAACTCTGCTGACACAACGCTTGTGAGCATTGGGGGTTCCGATGCTAAAAATCAATTGGAACAGGGGCAGGTGGACGCGGCATTTTTTGTCACTTCCCCCAGCACAGATATGATCGGGGAATTGATCGCCGATGATGCGATTCGCTTAATGAACTTTGAGCGGCATGCAGCTTATGCTCGGCGTCATCCTTTCTTGACGTCTGTCATTTTAGAGCAGGGTGTGATCGACCTGGAGCATGATCTGCCTCGGTCGGACATCCTCATGATTGCACCTGCCGCTAATCTGGTGGCAACCAGCGCATTGCACGATGCATTGATTCCACTCTTGCTTGGCGCAGCGACGGAGACTCACTCCAGCGACGGCAGCCTACTTCAACGGGGGCGACTTCCTTCGGCGGAATTTGTTGAATTTCCGTTGAATGAGTCAGCGCGCATGTATTTTGACGATGGGCCCCCTTTTCTGCAAAAGTATTTGCCGTTTTGGGTCGCATCTGCTGTTGATCGTGGCAAAATCCTTCTATTGCCCGCATTAACCCTGTTACTTCCCCTATTCCGAATCGCGCCGCCACTGTATCGCTGGCGGATTCGTTCACGGATCTATCGCTGGTACGAAATCTTGCGTGGAATCGAAATCGATTTGCGGTCTCAGGCAGATGTCGAAATGCTGTACAAACATGAGAAAACGCTTTTGACCATGGACGGCGAACTGGACGATTTGAGCAACGTTCCACTTTCATACATGCAAGAATTCTACAATCTGCGATTACATGTCGAGTTTGTTGAACGGCGACTGACAAGAGACCTGGCAACCCTCAAAGCCGCCACCGCATCGGCCGAGCGAGCTGAACCGATAGATTCGACCGAATCGAAAGAGCAAGTGACTGGTGGTTGAGTGAGGCACTTACTGGATTTCGCACGAATTCTGCAGTGGTTAAGTATTTGCTTGCGGTGACTGTTTAAACCGTTGCGTTGACTACTTTTAGCAAATGCGATTCAACCATCGAATACTCACTTTCATGGGCGTGGTGGCGAAACAGCGGGGCGTTGGCGAATCCTAGCGAATTCGTTTTTCGCATACACTCCGGTGAAATCCACCTATCTACAGTTCGCCATCCGGAGCGAATGCCGCGTAACAATTCGACGAAAGCTAGGAGTTGCCGCGACTCACTCAAACCCGAAACTAGGAATGCTGTTTCGCCATCTGCAGCTGACTACCCCCATAGAATTTACGCCAGTGTAAGTGAAAGCGAATGTCACATTTCGCAACCGCCTCGTTACGGGCGAAATCTCGCGCGGATCATCGAGAGATCGATTGAAATACCGCATTTAGAAAAAGGCGGGTGAATTGCCAGCAGGCGGACGAGTCCTGTTCGGGCCAACTTATTTAAGGCCGCGGGTCAGAACTCTATCGATCCGCTTGTGACAACAGCCCGATGCTTCCCGACGGAAGGTGTCGGGAAGCATCATCAATCAGCAACCCCTGGAGTGCCAATCATTCGCTGAAAGCACCAGGCAGGGAAGGTCAGCAAACCGATTGGGAGGTCAGCCTGCTGATTTCTTGGGAGGAGCAGCATACTGGCTGGGAGTACCGATGCTGCTCTAGTGCAACCGTCTGATTGCCAGGGGGGCTTTTATCGCGTGTTGCTTGCAACTTCGACTGGTGCCTCGGCACCTTCTTCAAGGTTCGTGGGCTGCGTTGTTTCTTCCGAAGAAACGGCTTCGTCCCGAGTTGCTGGCGTCTCCGCTTCTTCATTGGCAACTTGCCCAGTCGTTTTACCCGCTGCGGCTTTCGCCATCTCGATTTCGGTGCGTGCTTCGCGCAGTTCGCAGACAGCTTCCAAAACACAGTTCCACCCCTCGGCGGCAGCTTGTTCGGCTTGTTCAGCCGAGATTTGAATCGCGACCGCCTCTGCCTTTTCTGCTTCAATTTCGGTCTTTGCAGCTTCGACGGCAACACGGCTTACCTCAATCTCGTCTCGGGTCGCATTGAGTGATGCCATCTGATCAGCGAGCGAGGCCTGGAATCGAGCCGTTTCCTCCTGTGCTCGCTTCGCATCTCGCTCCCGATTCTGGGCAACGACGATCCGTTTCTCAGCCGCCTTCTTCAGCTGAGTGATTTGCTCAAGGTCCGCGGTGACTTGCTTCTGACGCGCGACCAAGTCTTCTTTGGCCTCAACCGTTTGCTGCTTCGCGAGTTTGGCTGCGATAATGGCTTCGGCGGAAGCGATTTTTTCCTTCTCCGCTGCGACAAGTGCAGCTTCAGCTGCCGCTTGTTCTTTGATGGCCGCTTCTTTCTCACCGATTGCGGCTTGCAGCATATTTGCGGTCTTTATTCGCATCTGCTCTGCCGCCGCAAGTTCTTTCTTGGCATTTGCTGCGGCGCGATCGACTTCCTTCTTAATGTTCATTGCCATGGTTCGCGTTTCTTCTGCCTCTGCTTTGACTTTCGCTGCCAATTCGATGGTAGACTGCGCGTCCGCAACCCTTTGCTGGAAGGCAATTTGACGTTCCATTAAATCAACGTTTGCCTGAGCATTTTCATCCTGCATCTGCTTCGCTGCAGCTAACAGGCTTTCGATTTCCGTTTTCAACTGCCGTGCCTCTTCCATTTGCTTGGCTGCTTCAGCAGCTTTGGCCTGAGCTTCGGCCTTGACCACTGCGACGAGGGCATTCTGAGTCTCAGCTTCGTTGCGAGCTTTCTCAGCAATCTCAAGCATCTTTTTCGCGGTATCCCGATCGGCAGCGGCGGCAATCTGTGCTGCTTTGGCCGCCGTTAGTTGATTTACTGCATCGGCACGCAATCTCTCGGCCTCGGTTTGTGCGATCATTGCATCTTCGCGAGTCTCATTCGCCGCCAAGTGAGCGGCTTCTGCCTCGAGTCGCACAGCGGAAGCGAATTCACGGTGTTGCATCGCCTCATCGAGTTGTTTCGATGCGGTCGCTTTGGCAATTTCAGCAGCCTTTCGTTCGGCACCAGCGGCGGCACGGTCAGCTTCGGCGGCGTTCCGGTCGGCTTCGGCCTTGGCCATTGCAACCTGCATCGCATTTTCAGTTTCGGCAGAAGTCTTTTCGGCAGCGAGTTTTGCCTGCAATGCCTGTTCGTGCAGTCGTTTCGCCTCGTCCAAATCCTGCAACGCGATAGCAGCTTTTTGCTCTGCTGCTTCACGGGCTTTGACAGCCTCGCGTTTCATCGCTGCTGCATGATCGCAAACAACAGCCGCTTCGTTTAATTTGTATTCCGCTTCATCAGAAGCTTCTTTCGCTTGTTTTTGTGCGTCCAACATTTCGACGCGTGCCAACGCGGCATCTGTCTTTTCTTGTTCTGCAAGCGCCGCTAGACGCTCTAGTTCTGCTTGATTGCATCCGGCGGTCAAGAAGATGGTGACAGTGAACACCAGGAGGGGTACGTATTTCATATTTTCTCGCAATTGAAAACCGGGCTGTTGGAAGAATCCATGCCTCAACGAATCGGTCAACCTGTGCCTTTTAGTGGCCTTGCGCGATTACGCAAAAGTGGTCATCTGAGTACTGTAAATCGGTCACGGCATTTCATCCGGATACGAAAAATATGCTTATCCGAGTTTGCTATTCGTAGTGATCGCACCGGCGAATCAGCCTGGATGTGCAACCCGAACAAACGATGATGAATAAGAATGCGAGCGCCCTCTTTTCGACTCAACTTGTTGGTTTCTCGCGTATGAGATGCCCAAAAACATGATCCAATTTGACTATTGCGTTACCCCCATGATCGATTGCGAAAAAAATGTGGCAAGCCGCAACCTTCGAGAAACAGTTCGCTGGAGATCACGCAGATGGCCAGATCGGATGGGGCAGCTGCAAAATGTGGAAGAAGCTTGCGTCGATCAGTGGGAGCGAGATTTCGTCTGCCCAAAACGATACACACCGAGGCGGCAGGTAATTTTTCCTGCAAATCAAGTCACACACTGTTCCCTGAAGCCGCTGTTCCCTGAAGCCGCTGTTACCTGAAGCCGCTGTTACCTGAAGCCGCTGTTACCTGAAGCCGCTGTCCCCTGAAGCCGCTGTCCCCTGAAGCTGTGTCCCGCGAATTTAGCCCCGCGAATGGTGCAATCCGAAACCAAGACGGGAGGCACCGCCGTTCTGGTTAGTTTTCTTCAGAAAACTGCAACGCTTCCCACAGCCGCATCAGCCAGCATGAGGGCCGTTCGCCCGGCCAAAGATTGCTTCCGCTTTGTCGCGAATGTAGTCAATAGATAGGTGTTCGACAGCTCCGAATTGCTCTCATGAAATCCTCGATGAGCCAATCAATCCCCTCCCCAATATCCCCCGACGGGCCGACCCCCGACGGGGCAATCAAGCTCCGTCCCCAGGTACCCGAGCGTCCCAAGCAGCCATCCCTGCGAGTTCATACGCCTGCACGAATTTGTTGGTGTTGGTAGTATTGCGAGTGGTGCTTCCATTCAACTTCTTTTTTCGTCGGCAGACTCCTGTCTATGCCAAAAAATACGAACGTCAGTCACTGGATTCACTTGGTGAAAACTGGTGATTCAGTTGCCGCAAATCAGATATGGCAGCACTACTTTGACCGTCTGACGCGTTTGGTTCGAGCACGCATTTACGGGCAAAACCGCGCTGTCTCAGACGAAGAGGACATCGTTCTGAGCGTTTTCGAGAGTTTCTACGCCGCCGCCGAAAATGGGCGTTTTCCCGATCTATCTGATCGAGACGATCTTTGGCAACTGCTGTTGCGAATGTCAGCCAGGAAAGTTGTTGATAAGCGACGGCATGACCAGCGGCAACGACGGGGCGGAGAGGCAAAAGTACAGTCCTTGGACCAAAAGGGGGATGATGATGCCATCGTAGCGATCGGTGATGAACCATCACCGGAGATAGTGCTGATGATGCAAGAGTCTGTCGAGGAGGTTTTTTCTCACTTGGGTGTCGGGCAACTACGGGAATTAGCGGGTGCAAAGTTAGAAGGGTATTCCAACGCCGAACTTGCCAAACGCTTTGGTTGCTCCGAGCGAACGATTGAACGCCGCATGCACCTAATTCGAGAAAAATGTCAGCAGGAAGTATTTAAAAACGATGAACACCCGCCAACCTAAGTTACCGATTGCAGTTTTAGAGCGAATCGATGATCTGTGCGTTGAGTTTGAGCAAAAATGGCAAACCAACGCCCCCCCCCGTGATTGAGCCGTTTCTCGACGACGACATTGAGCCTTTCGCACGCGATGCATTACTTGCCGAATTGATTGCTCTAGAGATCGATTATCGGCGACATCATGGCGAAACCCCGACTGAACAGGAGTACCTGGAGCGGTTCCCCGCAGTCACCAAAATCATCCACGATGCTTTTCGAGGGGATGGCAAACCGAGTGCCCCTTTCGAACCACCAAGTGTCGAACGCTTGGCAGAATTGTTTCCATCGCTGGAGATTATCGAACTCCTTGGGGCAGGTGGCATGGGTGCAGTCTACAAGGCTCGGCAAGCTGGTCTCGATCGCGTGGTTGCCCTCAAAGTATTACCAGAAGAGTTCGGTCACGACGTAAAAATTTCACTGCGTTTCACGCGTGAAGCCCGCACGCTGGCGAAACTAAGTCATCCCAATATCGTTGCCTTGTACGAGTTTGGTAACGTCGCCGACACCTACTATTTTTTGATGGAGTACGTTGAGGGATCGACCTGGCGTGACATCGTAAAATCGGGTGAACTCGATTCCAAACACGCACTCGCAATCGTGCCCCATCTGTGCGATGCGTTGCAATATGCTCATGACAAAGGAATTGTGCATCGCGACATTAAACCCGAAAACATCCTGATGTCTTCTGACGGGGACGTTAAAATCGCTGGCTTCGGTTTATCGCGTATCGTCGGCAATGAAAGTCAACAGCCCTCTCTGACTGCGACCCATCAAGTGATGGGGACACCAAGGTAGATGGCCCCAGAACAACTTGAGGGGATGCACAATGTCGACCATCGAGCTGATATCTATTCACTGGGTGTCGTCATTTATGAGATGTTGACTGGTGAACTTCCAATCGGACGATTTGCTGCACCGTCCGAGAAAGTCGCGATCGATGTCCGCCTTGATGATGTTGTACTTCGCACGCTCGAAAAAGAACCCAAACGTCGCTACCAGCGCGCAAGTCACATCAAATCCGATGTGCAATCAATCGTGACTGGCGATGCAGACGACTTAGCGGCCACGATTGCCTATGGCGCCAAACCGGCTGTGACCAACGAAAAGTCCAGCCCTGTGGCAATGGAGCATCAGGAAATGGCTGGACGACTGCTGCTGATGCGCCGCCACCTGATGGATCGCATTGAGAAATCACTACTGCCTCTTTTTCGTGGCCAACTGTTGCAGGTGCTGATGGGCGTCAGTCTCATTTTACTTGGCGTGCAATGCTGGGCATTCAATACAGAAGTTCCACGTCGCTTTGCCTGCGGCATGATTTTACATGTATACGGCGTGCTCGTGATTTCACAAGCGATCCTGGTCTGCACCAGAATCAGAAGGATTGACTACTCCAAGCCCGTCGACGAGATCCGCAGCAAACTCGACAGCGTACGACACGGCTACCTTCGGGCAGGCGTTATCATCGGCTTTGCATGGTGGCTGATGTGGATCCCGGCTTCAGTTGCCGTTGGCTTCGATGCAGTCGTTCTCTATCCAAATTCATTGGTCCCTTCGCTTGTTGTCGGCGTCGTTGGGTTTGCTGGTTCTGTCTGGCTTTATCTTCGATTCCTACATTCAAGCAAGATTCCTTCTGAAGAAGCCAGGAGAAAACTCTCCGGCAGGAGCCTTCGAGCAGCCTACCTCGCTCTCGACGAAATTGAACAGGCCCAAATCAGTTGAGGAATCAACCTTCAGCTGAGAAATCAAATCGCAGTTGATTGAACTTCCCACCACATTTTGGTTGAGCCAAATAGGAAACAACCCAATCGTCAACTTGATCATGCTGAAGAACAGTCCAGTGAGCAATCGAACTCCGCTGGATTTGGCAATCTGATCTGGCGGCGTTGGGAGGCTAGTAACATGGCGAATTTAACCATCACGCTTGTTTCCTGCGTCGCCGGTTCCGACACGCAGCCGAAACATGAAATCGATTCATCGAACATGATGTTCAGCAGTCTGTTTCTTTCTAATCAGCGTGACTAACGAACTTATTCAAAAGAATCTCAGACATCTCAAAAATAGAGGTATATACATGCGAGCGTTCATTGGTGGCTGTTGCGGTCGCATCCTGCAGGAGTGGCGTACCCGTGCAAACACGCAGCACAAACCAACTCTTGTAATGGGCCGCTCTGGGGATCATTAACGCTGGGTCAAAAAAGGATCGCACGCGAAATTGTTTGTTAGATTTAGTCCGGCTCCCCGAAGTACAGTGACTTTCAAGGCTTACTACCATCGTGCTCGGACCGCTCACTTACAGTTCCAACGCGAGACGCGTACTGATGCTCGAAAAACGAATAATTCCGAAGGCAAGACGTTCCAGCCACACGAAGGAATATTGCTGTCACTGACCGTCAAACCAATCGAGAGGAATCAGCGCAGCGTTTAGCTGTATCCTGTCGCGATTCCAAGCCGGCTTGGCGTACATGTAGGTGAGGATCGCGTCCCCGTTCGGTCTGAAGAAACAATCAAGATTCGTGTATTCCGCAGTTGGATCCGCTGCGATATTGCCAATGATCGTCCAGGTCTTCCCCTGGTCCTCTGATCGCGCACACGTAAGTGGTGTGCGTTCACCAAAGTGGTGATGCTCCGGCTCGTATTTGCTATTGTTAAAGAACAAGACGACATCGTCGCTGTCTGGCAAACGCCGCAAACAAGTCCCCGACTCACCACCCTCCAATCCACTGAAAACAGGTTTGCTCCAGGTCACTCCCTCGTCATTCGAACGTGAGAGAAACGGGCCACCAAGCTGAGTGCGCAGTGACATCAGCAAACTTCCATCGTCAAATTGCGCAACGGATGCCTCCATCGCGCCCCGTTTGGGGAGATCAATCGCAGGCGATCGTTCCCAACTGCGGCCACGGTTGTCGCTATACATGCACCAAACACTATTCTTTTGCCGCCATTGGTCGCCTTTGCCACCATGAAAAGGCAAAAGCAGTCGTCCCGACTTTAGCTCAAGAAGACTGCTGGTCCCACCTTGCAGTAGTTGACCTTTTGATCGCCTCCACAAAGGCTCGCGAGGAACAAAAGCGTTCCCATCGTTCTCGGAAGAAAACAGGCACATCGTGCTACTATTTCCATCCGCATGTGCTCGTAAACTGATCAGCAGCAAATTGCCTGACTTGGTACGCAAAAGTGCCGGCGCCTGAACGTTCATATCCCCGTTGGCAACATCTACGAGCATCCGCGTCTGGCCCCACGTCTTTCCATCATCACCACTCACCTTGGACCAAATCCGACAGATCCCATGATCGTGACCGCTGCGTGCGCCACCCTCATACTTATGGTAGACCACCATCAGCTTCCCATTTCCTAATTGGGCGATCGACGCCGTGTCGCTACGTGGTGTCTCTTTCGTTGCCTCTTCAATAACCACGTGCTGAATTAGCGATTCATTGTCAGCAGCAAAGAGCTCCCTCGCTGGCAAAACTGTGACGGCGAGAAGAAAACAAATTAACAACCATTTCATATCGTAAACCTGGACCTGCTCAGTGAGGATACGCAAGAACGAGGAAAGTCAGTCAAAAAACTGCGGTAATCGAATCGACCAAAAACATGGCGAGCACCGAAGCTTGTATTCGAAGCGAGCTATTCTAGCGGTTCGCAACTTTGGCCGAGTAAGGTCTGAGCCTAAATCCCGCTGGACTTTACTCGTATCAAACTTTGCTCGTATCAAACTTTGCTCGCATCAATCGACCTTTGTTCGCATCATTCGATTCATTTTCGATTCACAGATAAATTTCGTGGTAAGAACGTGAATGTTTTTGTGCGTTCATTCAATCAAAGCCACAGAAGATCAGCTGAGAAACATCGCTCCCGTGCAAACCGCAATCAGGGAAGATGTTTCGCCAGAACCATGGAATCGTGCATCGCTACCTAAGACTACATACTCGATCCGCCGCTGCAAAAATCCCAGCGAACAACGGCGAATAGTACGATGATACAAAAACGCTAAAGCAGGTGCATTGACCATGACTCAGTCTTTGACAAACGTTGAATCGACTCCGCCCTGTTTAGGTCAGGGCAGTGACTCATGCGTTCGGAATGCAATCGATTGGATACAAATGTCCGCAAGGCAAATCGTCAACGAAAACTTGAAAACGCAGATTTGGGAACCGTGGACCGACGCAGGAGCGATTGAATCCAGCATGAAGAATTCATCTCGGGCGATACGGGTGCGCGGGCGATATAGGTGCGTTGCATCTTTCAACAGTAAATGAGTCGATACAGGAACAGCAATCAGTCTAGTCGCGGTTCGCGATTCTTTAGTGTTGGCTTACCGCACTCTCGATAACCCCCATCAACTCGCGAGCAGTGATCAACTTTCAAGCGTATTTTGATCTTGGGCGGCAACGATCCAAGAAGCTGCTTGAATCTTGGCAGGCATCGACTGTTTAAATCCAATGAGGCCAGAACGGCGTCGTCACTGGTTCTTGAACACCGGTTACTGGTGTTCCTTATCACGGGCAAATTGCCATCAGAAGGACCATTGGAATTGGGTGTGGAATCCGAGGCCATCGTTGTCCGGCAAGCCCAGGTAATCGGTATCACGATAGGCGAACTCCCCACCAACGCGGAAGGTTGAGTTCACATCCCAGATCATGTTGGCAAAATACGTTTGGTTTTTCGTTCTTCCCAACGGGATCAGTGCTGCAGGATCGGGAGATGTGACCTGACTGTCTCTGGGATCGTCAACTCCGTAACCAAGATGGCTATGGAGGCACGGTGTCCAATAGGCAAAGAATTCAAGCCAACCACCGGACGCTTCAATCGCTTTTCCGGTGTCAAGATTGACGCCTTGTAGAACCCCGGCATTGTAGGTGCCGAGTCCCTGTCCCGTGAAGTATTCGCCAGTCACACCGATGCGATCAGTGATTTGCCAATAAAAGTCAACGCCCACCCCCCAGACATCCGCCACCGTCTGATTACTTGCGAGCAACGTCGTTCTCAGTTGTCCGACCAATCCGGAAACACCAAGTTCGAATGGGCGTCGTGCGTCTGGGCTTGTTTGAGGCAGGTCGCCGCATCCCATGGCAATCCGTCCCTCGACATTCGGCCAACCGTTGTCTTCGGCCAAGCGAAATCTAGGATCAATCGTTGATGCAGTTGGTTCACTCAGAGCCAATTGCAGCGTCCACTGATGATCGTCAGCAGGGCGAAAAAAACTTTCCACACGAAATTGGCCGCGGAATCCATTCCCGGAGTTCCCAGACGCATTTAAAACCGAGAACGGGAGCACGGTCGGTGCGCCGGGATTAAAGACATCAAATTGAAGTCCAGCAGCGAAACGATAATTGGACGAAGTAAGCTCGCCATAAGCCTGCAGGGGAAGCAAACCGTATTGATCCACGACGATGGCATCGTTGTAAAATGCTGCCATCACCAATCCACCAGCCTGGAAACCGCTGAATTGTGGTCCGCTCAACGCGGCGGCAAGCGTGCTTTGCCTGGCGTGTGCATCGAAGTTTTGCTGGTCCAACCCTGCCACCGATCCTGGTGCGAGGAAGAACGGGGTGCCAGGTGCGACCGGTCGTGCTGAGTTGAAGAGCATGTCCAGTTTCAACGCCCCAAAAATGCTGATGTTGTAGTTCGAATTCAGCGTCGTGATCCGTGGACAGTCAACACAGGGTGCTTCGGGTAAGGGACATTGACAGGAGCGAAAACATCCACCGCAGCCATCGCACGAAGACTGGGCATCACATCCATCACATGGTTGAAGATGATTGACCAAGTCCAGCTCGCCATAGGAGTCATCTTGGGGTTCATCGAGCAGTGCGTACGATAATGGCTTCTGCTCAGACTCCTGTTTCACGCCAGTCGCCGTGACCGAGGCCTCCGAGGTAGACTCCATACTGCTTTGCCCGCTGACGTGGGTGGTCTGAAGAAGAAAGCAGATAACCAGCGATGCCAAATGAGAGTGATGTAAAGAAATCATATTTGTAAGCCAGATATGGGTTCACATAACTTGCCGGTCCAAGCAGTCGCGGCCTCTTTTTTTCTCGGCCCGCCCGGAGCTTTGCCATGCCGTAAATTCGTGCGATGTTGCCTAACGCGTTCATTACCGCTGCTAAACTTTTACTACTTGCCCTATTTACAAGGGCCTGCACGCTTTCAGGCTATCGGTGGACCGAAACGGCGCAAGCGAGGAACGCGTGAAGGCGAGCGAATGGGGGTGCACTCGAGCAAGTGAAAAGGGCAAAGGCCAAATTGCTAGCACACGGAAGATTGAACCCATCTGCGGCAACTATTTCGCTCGCCTTGGAGGCACGACTTCCGGCAAATAAAAGATCTTTGAGCCGCACCGTCATCGGTGGTGAATTCCGGCTTCGCCCCCATCCATGCAGACCTGATCGTGCTGACTCTGTTTGAGGAACGCAGGGCATCTCAAGCCGACTCGGGCAACGCCAACTCCGACTCCCGTCAAGCCAACTCGGGCAACGGGTCGATGCCAACCAAATCGAAATTCGTCAACGCCAAAGATGATTCCCCGAAGGTGATCCCCTGCGATGCCTCATCAACGAACAGCCATCGCTAAAACATTGGATCAATCCAACACGCGAGACCAGTTTCAACCCTTGTGGGTCTGCACCGGCCGGAAGCAGGTAAAAAATCATCGGCAAACGTCACGACACCCTACCGATCCAATCCGAGTAATGCTGTCGTCGGT
>JBMYRF010000039.1:4338-64622 GCA_049602075.1 Rubripirellula sp. | reverse complement strand
CAGCACCGGCGACTGAGGAGCCAGCACCGGCGACTGAGGAGCCAGCACCGGCGACTGAGGAGCCAGCACCGGCGACCGAAAACGACGAAGCGAGCAGTGAGTGACTGCTACAACCGGGGACGAATCTCCCGATGAGGAATTTGTTAAATCGGATGAGTTAACGGAAACGCAGGCGATCACTTCCGATCCGGTGTTTCGCGAATTTGTCGTTCCCGAGTCGGCATCGGGGTTGCGGATTGATTTGTTCTTGACCCAAAGCTGTGACGGTCACAGTCGCACGCAAATTCGTGCCGCTGTGCAAAACGATGGCGCAGAGTTGGACGGTCGCGCGGTGCGTCCTAGCGTCAGGGTACACGCAGGCCAGCGGATTAGGTTCAAGCTGCCGCCGCTGCCGTCAGATGAAACGATCCCGGAGAACATTCCGCTGGATGTGCTCTTCGAAGATGATGGATTGGTCGTGATCAATAAGCCGCCAGGAATGGTGGTTCATCCGGCTCGTGGCCATTGGAATGGCACGCTAACCAGTGCCCTGGCCTATCGATTTCAATCACTTTCGGATGTGGGTGGGCCAACGCGACCGGGGATCGTCCATCGTCTTGACCGTGATACGAGCGGGGCGATCGTGATTGCCAAGACAAATGCAGTTCATATCCACCTTGGTGCTCAATTTCACGATCGTGAAGTGGAGAAAGAATATTTCGCCATCACTGCGGGGCGGATTGACCGAGATCGCGACCTGATCGAAGCACCGATCGGCCGCCACCCCTACCAGCGTGACAAAATGGCGATCCGTGAAGGCCATCCGACCAGTCGAGCAGCGTCGACGTTTTTCGAGGTCCTATCGCGGCACGGGCGATTCACTCAGGTGCGTTTGATGCCAAAGACCGGCCGCACCCATCAATTGCGTGTCCACTTGGCTCATGTTGGCTGCCCAATTATCTGTGATCGTCTGTACGCCGGTCACGCCGAGATCAGCGAATCGGAATTGCGGGGTGCGAGTCGTGAATCCGGCGAGCCGTTTGTACTGCAGCGACAGGCGTTGCATGCACGGAAGCTGACGTTCACCAATCCGCAATCAGGTCGCCGCATGACCTTCGACGCCCCCCTGCCCGAAGATCTGCGGCAGATCACTGCGATCCTGGAATCCACCGATTCGAATCACTCCAAGTGATCACTTCGAACCGATCGATTTGACCGGCTGGCTGCTGCCGCATCCGCCCGTTCCGCATCCGCAAGCCTGCAGTCGTTTTTCGATGGCCAGTGAAGTGGGCGTCATCGACAATCCCCCCAGCGCGGTGCAGCGATGTTCCCGAGGCATCCGCTCTGAAACTGCTTTGGCGGCGGCAATCGTCTCATCCAGCGGGATCACGGCATCGAATCCAGCCAAAGACAGATTCGCGCAGCTGACCGCATTACTGGCGGCCATAACATTCTTCCCGAGGCATGGCACTTCGACCCGGTTGGCGACCGGATCACAAATCAACCCCAGCATATTCTGCAACGCCATCGACGCTGCGCCGACCGACTGGTCACGCGTGCCACCCGCGAAATGTACCAAGGCGGCTGCTGACATCGCCGCGGCCGATCCGCCTTCCGCCTGGCAACCGCCCACCTCGGCTGCAAAACTCCAGTGCGTTGCGATAAATACGCCGATCATTCCGCCTGCAAGCATCGCCTTTGCGATCTCGTCATCGGGGCAATCCATCGACTCAGCTGTTGCTAGGCAAACCGCCGGGAATGCTGCACAAGCACCCGCCGTCGGCGCCGCGACGATCACTCCCATTGAGCTTTTGACTTCCATCAATGCGGAGGTGTAGAGCACGATCCGATTCAATAAGCCGGCATCGATTAACCGGCCTTCATCGAGTGCTTTTTCAAAGCCACCCGATTGAAACCCAAGTACGCGGTCTGCATATTCGGTGCCGGCCAAGCCTTGCTTAACACTCTTTCGCAACGTTCGAACAATCTGAACCATCTTTTCGACAAGCGCTGATTCATCCAATCCGCTGCGGGCCGACTCATAGTCAATCGCAAGTCGCCAAAGGGGTGTTTCCGCATCGGACTGCTCCTGCATCGCTGAGCACGTTTGGTAGGGCACCTGCAAATCACGCCGACTGCGAACCGGTAGAACCGCCTGAACCGATGCTGAATCTATCAACCGTACATCGCCGATGACTTTCGCAACTTCAGCGGCATCGAGCTCAACCTGACCGCGCAACTGCAACAGGCCACTATTTTGTCCTTGATGAAGAATGGCGTCGTCGAGCTGAAATTCAGAAATCAAATTTTCTCGAATGGAATCTGTGAAGGCAACGTGACCGTCTAGCCACAGCAACGTTTCGTCGTAGTCACCACCAATCGAAACCTCAAAGTCATCAAGCTTTAGGACCTCGATCATTCCACCGCCCGTCGAGATCGCAATCAGCTGACGCGTTCGATCTCCTGCAGACAGGGTCAATCGATAGGTGTTGGGATGCGGGTCGGCAAGATCCAAATATTCAAACGTGAGCGAGATTCCTGCCTGCTCAAGGTGCGTTTCGGATTTGGGCAAGCGATCGTCGTCTGCCTCCCACCCAAGCAACCCGCCGAACAGTCCCATGTCAGATCCCTGACTCTGATGCGTGGCGGGAAGCGAGCCACCATTGTCAAACTGAACCAGGACCGAGTCGATTTCACCCTCCATCAGGTCTCTCGCGATCCGTCCGATCCGCAGCGCCGCAGCACAGTGGGAACTGGATGGTCCCCGCATCACGGGGCCCACAACATCGTTAAAAATACTGACAATCAAGCTCTGCTCTCCTAATTACGACACTCTCGTCTTCACCATGTCGGTTTGACCGCAACGCAAGTTCTGTCGCGGTTTTCTGGCCAATCGAACGGTTGTGATAGCTGATCACAAATCTTTCGGAAACCGCGACCTTGGTTAACGGCGAAGATAGTTTAGCAAGTCTTCGAAGTCAGTCGTATTGAGCACTTCGCCCAGGTTGGCCGGCATCAGCGAACGGCCAGCCTCTTTACGAACTTCAATCACCGACCGATCTATCTTGACTGGCTTTCCGGAAGACTCAACCAGGGTGATTACCTGATCGGTTTCATCGGTAACCAGCCCAGCCAGCACGCGACCATCTTCCAGCAGTAGACTGGTCGTCCGAAAGGCTCGATCAACATTTCGGTCGGGTGTCACGATGTCCTCTAACAGTCGCGTCACGCTCCGGGTTGCCGCGCCGTCTAATTGGGGCCCCACCACTGCTCCCTGCCCTCGCAGCTGATGACACGTTGCACAATGTTGCGTGTACAACCGTTTGCCACGATCGGCATTGCCATTTTTGCCTCGCACTTGCTGCTGTAATTCTTTTAATCGCGCCACCAAAACTAGATTCTCTTCCAAACCCTGGGTCAAATCGTTGATCCGCATTTGCTGACTCGGGTTCAATCGTGGCTGCAGCAATTGCTCAATGTCAGGATCTATCAGAGCCCGCGAGCTGATCCAGCCTGCTTTGACCAAGCCGATCAATTCATCGATGGATGCTCCACTTCGAAGCCATCTGCTGCAAAACTCTCGCTGATCGGAAGCTGTAAAACGCTTGCAGAGTTGCTTGATGACTTCATTCCACCCATCGGCATCTTCCGCGCGAAGGGCATCAATCGCCTGCTCGATTGAAGCGACAGGTGAGCCTGTGGCTAGCAGAGAAGCCAGAATCGTGACGGCGGCTTGATTCCCGCCTAGACTTGCGATCGTGCTCAAAACCTCTGCCCGCAGCGGTGCGGAAAAATTCGAATTCGCGACGATCGACTCCAATAACGCCAATGAATCGCCAAGCTTGAGACGATCAATCCATGCGAGCGATCGACGGAGTGATAACGCTGAATCCGATTGATGCAGCCAACCAGGTTGAAAGTTTCCAAATGCGATCCAAGCGTAAGCACCAGCCGAATCGTCGTCAACGCACTCGATGCGAACCCATTTCCCCGCATATTGCCGGGTATCCCACGTTACCAAGACCGCTCGGTCATTTCGGGGTGGCGTCGCCTCTGCCAGCAGTTCACCGGTCGACTGGCTCACCAACTGAATTCGGTTTTTGCCATGATCAGGTTGATCGGGAAATCCATTGTGCCCTGCCAGGTAGAAACGAATCGATTCGGGAGCGAGAAATGGATCGCTGATTAATCTGCCAACATAACTTTCCCCGCGACCAAAACTGCTGGTCAGACTTTGTTCGCCTGCGTCACTTGTTTGTCGTAACTCGCTGGGCCAATCTCCCTGCGCTTGCCGATTGCCCTGAGTTTGCCAATTCCCCTGGCTGGCTGACCACACGATCAACCGTTTATTCGCATCAATCGCAAGCAGGCTTGATCGCACCAATTCGTTGGCCCAATCCAACAGCGGCTTTGGTACATTACCTGTGCCAATGTTATGGACACTGCACATTGCGTCGAGCATCAGGAAGGCTTGGTCCACATCCTTTGCCGTACTGGCTCGAGCCAAGTTAACAGCTTCCTGCAGCATAGCGACGTCAGCGTGCTTGACCGCGTGGGTCAGCAGTGGATCTCGGTTCTCAGCATCGGGGTTCCGATTTAGGTACCGTAAAATCATCGCTGCGGCGTGACGGTTTGGTAACCCAAGCAGGATCGAAGCCATTTCAGCGTCGACCTCCGCCAGCCAGATATCAGCATTGGCTGGTGTCGTTTGCAAAATTGCCCGCACCGCGATTCGAATGGTTTGACGTAAAACTGGATCGCTTTCGTCGACGTGCGAGAGCAAATCCATCAAAGCAAACAGGTCACCGTCATCCCCATATTGCCCCAGGCTTTCAGCAGCGGCGCGTTGAACATGGGGATTCGGGTCGCCCAGCGACTGACGCGTCAACTTGAGCAATCGTGGCGAAACCTCTGCCAACTCGGGAATAAGACTTAATGCTTTCACACGAACCGACGCTAACTTGGATTGGGCGGCAGAAAACAGTTCGACCTCAGACAAGCTACCGCGATTATCTAACTTGCCCACGGCAGATAGAGAAGGTGATTGGATCGACGCTTTTTCCTTGTTGAATCGCTCGTGCGGTGTTGCCCCGGTTGCTTCTGACGTTTTGTTTGGGACGTAGCGGATTTGCCAAATACGGCCACTTGTCCGATCACGCCCTGGATGATCGAGCGGCACTTCATAATGGCCAATGATTTTGTTGTAGAAATCGGCAACATAAAAATACCCATCAGCGGAAAGACGAATATCAACGGGACGAAACCAGGGATCTTCACTACTCAGAAAATCATCCATCGCGATCGCTTTTGCCGTTGCCCCGAAGAACTGACGACGATTTCGATTAATTCGTGATGTCATCACGTTTCCGCTCAGGAATTGTCCTTGTAACGGTTTGATTGAACTCTGGGGAGGAATGAATTGAATCCCGCTGATCGCAGTACTGCCGTGCAAATGTTCCATCATCGATGGCAGAAAACCCAGTCCATCATGTGGCCTGCCAAAACTTGGGTAACAGCCGCCGTGAATCAATTGGGTGATCGGTTTGCTGTGGCAATCGGCGGTATAACGATAGCCCCACTCATCTTCTGTCATCCCGAACGGATTGACTTGGCCTCGGGTAAATAATTCGATCCGAGATCCATCCGGGCGGAAGCGAAAGGTATTGCCGGATACCATTTTCACGACGTGACCATCTTGTCCTGCGACTTCGCTCTGGTTGTTGAAACCGTGACAAGCGTAAATCCATCCATCTCCGCCATCTCGTAGGGCGTTGATCATGCCGTGTGTATCGCGTGTCGTGTCAAATGGCCCGAGCACCACTTCGCGTCGATCGCAAATCCCGTCACCATTGGTATCGCGTAAGTAGACCAGGTTGGGAATGCTAAAGCACAAACAGCCGTCGCCGTAAGGCAACACTCCCATCGGGATATTCAAACCGTCGGCAAACTTGGTGAATTGATCCGCGGCGCCATCTCCATCCGTATCTTTCAACACCATTATGAAATCCTTGGCCGCGCGATCCGCTTTCGCCGGGTAGGGATACTCCACGGTGCATGTGACCCAGATCTGCCCTTCTGAATCGGGAGCAATGTTCAGGGGTTTAGCAATGTCAGGCTCTGCCGCGAATAAGCGAATCTCAAAGTCCGGATGAAGATGAAACGAATCAAGCTCGTCAGCTGGCGACAACCAGGGGGTTGGTCGAACTCCCTCACCAAAAACGGCAGCGTCGTCTGATACCGCAGGTTCGTCGGCCCATGCTATGCAGGCTGTCAAAAACAATCCGACAGAGGTCCACGCTCGATACGGTTTCATAACCTATTTCCCGAAATTAGCTTGTGGCGCATGTTGGGTCGAAAACACGCAAACCCGCGACATCGTTCCAGTTGTTTGGAAACGGTTCGCGGGCTGTGTTTTACACAAAGAGTGGCAACACTATGTCACAGGCGTTGTCTCAATTGTGATCTGACGATCAATTTCCGTCGATGCGGCTGGGGTAGGATCGGCCATCAGCAACAATTTTAGATCGTTTAGATTCCAAACCCGAATCACGCCATCTTCGCAGCCACCAATCAGTAGATCCTGCTCCTGGTTAATCACGACGGAATCGACAGAACTACCAACTGCAATTTGGTAGGCCCCGAGTGATTGTTCAGCTTCCTCAGCGTCCCAAAGCCAAAGGGTATTGTCCAAGAAGCCAGCAGTAACCCAGCGACCATCTGTGCTGACATCGACACAAGTCACGCTTTGGTCGGAGAACTGACGTTTTGTAATGTTTGAGGTGTTGCCGTATTGCCAACGACAGAGCGACCCGTCAATGGATCCACTGACAATCACATTAATGTCGTCAGCCGAGATCACGCGCAATGCTTCGACGTCTTGGTTGTGTTCTTCGATTTGCATCTTGACGAACGCTTTGCCGTCCGCGATTTCGTATAGTCGAATCGCGCCGCCGTAATCGCCTGTCACAACCATTGGTAGTTGCGGTAGCATCGCAATTCGCTTTGCTGTGCGGGTTTTCAGTGAAATGGAATTTGGGGCGCCTTGTTGACTGACGAGATCGTTCCACAAATAAACGATGACATCGGGTTGTGGCGAAACCGGATCGGAACCATTGGTTTGAGCTGCCAGATAGTTTCCTTTCAGATCACTTGCCAAGGATACCAACGACTGCCCGATGGAAAGCTGCCGCTCCAATGCGATTGTTCCCGCTGGGTGATCGTTTGAGGGTGGTCCGATTTTCCAAATCCCAAGTGTCAAATCGGAAGATGCCGTCGCTGCAGTTGATTGCATTCCACGCCACGCCACCGCTTCAATCCCGCTGGTATGAAGTGCAAGAGTGATGGGAGTACTGGCAGGATCATTAGCAGCCAGATTCCAAACCCGGGCGACACTATCCAATCCACCAGTGAGCAGACGGGCCCCTGAGGGCAGGATTGCGAGAGCGTTTAAATTCGATTTATGCCCGATGAGTTGCGTTGGTTCTGCCGACAGTTCAGCAAGGTCCCAGAGCAATGGGGTCGCACTCTCGCCGACCGATACCAAATGTGGACTCGTTGCATTTTGGGCCATCCTAAACACTGCTCCAGTGTGGCCTTTCAACAACTCCACGGGTGCTTGCCAATTTGGCTTCAACGCCAAAGCCTCTGAAAACTTTGTCTTGGCCGTGGCGGAATCAATATCCAATAAAGAGAGTGCTTCCGCGTAGAGTTTCTCGAAAACTGGAGGCGAAGGGATAATGGTTTGATTCGGTGGTGTTGTAACCAAATTTTCTTTTGAAATGCTTACATCTTCTTTGCCACCTCCACTAGAAATAACCGCAATGAAAAGCAGTATGGAAATAACTCCGATCCCTAATCCGCCAACTAACCACTTGTTTTTCGTCCAGGGCAAGGCTTCAATCCTCCCCGGCGACGTAGCCACTACCTGCTGATTCAAGCCAGTTAGTGTTTCCTTTTTGAATCCCCCTTTTTCGGTTGGGCGATCTGCATTGACGAACGGAGCCGTCATCTCGAAGGCTTGATCGCTCGAATTTTCACTCGTTGGTACATCGAGGGTAGCAGTTGGATCATCGACGACTTGTTGCGTTTCCTTTCCGCCGGAAGGTTTTACATCTTGGTCCTGGCCAGGAGGAACAAAACTTGGCTTGGTTTGACCACCGCTGCGCAGGGCTTCGCGCAAGGCATCGACCATTTCGACACAGGAATCGAATCGAGCTTCCCAATTCAGCTCTGTCGCCTTCCGCAACACCGTTTGTTCAGCCTCGGGAATCAAGCCGAATTCTAAGTTGCCGTGACGATGGGCATCGAGCACTTCCCACAATGAGCCATCTTTGACCGGCAGAGTCCCCGTTCGCAGATGGTAATACGTCACGGCCAGTCCATATTGATCACTGGAACAGGCTGGTTTACCACTTATTGATTCGGGTGCCATATAGGCCGGTGTACCCGCAGCACTCGTTGCTGTCACCTGATTGCGCGTCAGGATGCGGGCCAATCCAAAGTCGCATACGACAGCGGATGATCCGATCAATACGATATTGGCAGGTTTGATATCTGAATGCTGAATCGCAATCGGACCTTCGCCAAGATCGTGCTGCGGGGCGTTCAAAAAATCTATTCCTTTGGCCGATTCGTCCATATACGAAATCAGCTCTTTGGGGGGGATTCCGGTCAATCCCTCTTTCACGCATTCACGCAATCGGGCCTGCAAACTCTTGCCACCCAGCAGCATGGCAACGACCAACCAGCTCGGTTCTACCTCACTGTCATGAATCCCCGAAGCTTCCGGCTCCACGGCGGTTAGATCGATCGTCTCGATAGCATCGTTTGGCGGCTCTTCGATGACCTTGCCTTCGCCATCAAGCAACCAGATGGCGGTAATCGGCATTAAGTTGGCGTGTCGGATCTGTTTGACCCGCTTCACCGCGTCGTACTCTTTTTGCCCCTGACCATCGGAAAGATCGATGAACTTTGCGGCGCATGCTGCACCACCAGGGGCAGTCGCCCGCCAAACTTGTCCAAACTGGCCCCGTCCCAAAAATTCCTGTAGTCGATAACCGGGGGCAAATTGAAATCCGCGTTTTAGCATCAGCTTACTTCTTGTGCTCAGCCCATTACGAAACGACGCGCGACGCAGATCGCTGGCGAGCCGCCTAATTCATTGAACCGGGGTCGCTGCCGATGGTACTACCCCGATGCAATATAACACAGAGCGATCACTCTTGGCTGAGCGTCAAGGCACGAACAACCCGAGATAATCGGGCTGAGCCGATCACCACCAAGTATAGGCCAAAGGCTCCGAACACAATCAAAGCAATTGCCTGGCGATGAAGCAAATGAATCTGCATGGCATTTTAAATTTCAGCCTCTGGTGCCAACGCCAATAGCAACACGGCAGCGGCCAGCGGTAAGCCCCTGCCCAGGATTGGAACTCGACCAATTCGTTTTTCCATCCTTCGTAATTCGTATCTCGCTCGCTCGCGATAATGTGCCCCCGTTTGCCAGCATGCCCGATGTCCATGGACGCAGATCAAATAGAGGACCAATGCGTGCGAGTAGGTCATTGCAATTGCCCCAGCGATTGCAAAGGAAGTCGCGTAATGCGTCCGGTCCTCGGGAGAAGTTACAGCGTTAAAATAATCCAGGAGCCATAGGAACAGATAGATGCCGGGGATCCAGCCAAAGGCCACAACAAACGCGAATTGACGAGACAATCTCAGCATTTGACCCCTCTGTTTCCGAAACGCTCCACGCGGGATCTCTTAGCTGGCGTAGACACGCCGATAAACTGATGCTATCGCGAAACAGATTTCGCGATAGCCAACCAATGCATCCCGGTTACACGACGATGTTATCGGCAATTAAAGCCTTGGCAAAAATTTGTCATCCGGTTCAATCCACGTATTTTTGTAATAGATCTGCAACACACTTGCGCATAAATGCCGCGCCAAGCCACCGATAAAAATGAACGAAAAAAGGTGGTTCCTCAACTACAAGAACAAAGTTTTTTCGCAGGCGGATCGCGGCGATCCCGCTGCAATTCTTCGAGTCCATGCAATGCCGTTGCCATCGCACGAGCCGAGGGAAAACGGGAAGTAGGATCGACCGCCATCGCGCGTTGTAGGATCATTTCCAAGCCGAGTTTGGCACCGGTGTCCTTGCGAGAAACTGCGTTTCGGCGAACGTTCATCAAATCGAGGAGTTTTTGTCGTCCGCTTGTCGCCAACTGTTTTTCCTGATCAGCGAAAGGGCGTTCGCCATTGGCGAGTTCCCATAGCACCAGCACCAGCGAATAAATGTCTGCGCGACGTGCGTTGATTGTTTTTGTTTCGCAAAGCCAAATTGCAATTTGCTCGAGGGGCATATAAGCCAACGTTCCGTCAGCGCGTTGTGAATCACCGGAGGTCGCGTTCTCGGCAAGATTGAAATCGGCCAACAACGGAATCCCATCTCGGGACATCAAGATATTTGCAGGCTTGATGTCTCGATGCAGAATCCCACACTCATGTGCATGATCGAGGGCTTTGGCCAACTGATCTCCAACATCGCACACAAGTTCAATTGATCACCGCGTTGCTTCCACAAGATTTAGCGTTTCGGCTGACGACACGTCGGAAGAGCAATTCTTAAAAAAATCTGCTCCGGTCCAGTCTGTTCCATTTCGTTTTTCCCAAAACCGACGGATCACTGTCGCCAAATCGCAGCCATCGACGAATTGCTTCCAGAGCAAATGACAAACACTTTTTGAATGTCGCGCCTCTCCGAAAATTCCAACGATATTGGGGTGCCGTAGCTGCGCTAAGGATCGACCCTCACCGGCGGTTGCCTGCTGCCCGTCGGGCAGCACGACTTTGATGGCGACCAATCGATCCAACGTTAATTCGCGAGCAAGATCGACAGCCCCAAAGCTGCCACGACTTAGTAATCGCTGGATTCGAAAAGCCCCCCACCGGGTCACCACGGACCAACTGAACGAATTTTAGTTCGCGGCGCGAGTCTGAATCTCGGGCCGCTTCCGGTACGAAAGTGAAAACGGATCGGCCGCATCGGCTGGTCGGGGATCGGTTGGGTCTTGATCGCGTTCAAACCTTTCCGACTAGCCTAAAATCCGATTCACGGTCGATGCCCCGCAGAATGCGAAAGTCCAAGGATCCGTTAAGGGGGAACTGTTCAGTTTTGGCCAACGGAGAGGCTCGTTCTGGGGTCTAAGGTATAGGTGCTGGAAACGCGTTCGAATGGCTTGGTAACGCCTTTCTTTCGGATGGTGATGTCCAATTAAGTGGGCAAATTCGGCCAAATGGGAGGCAGCGTTCTGTCCGTTCTCACCCAACTGCTCAACTGCTTTGGGCGGAAAAACTGGAGGGCAGTAACGATTATGCCGATTTTCCGCATTGGAGGGCGGAGGACGCTTACGTTTTGAAAAATGGCATGAGCGGGCTCCTGAACTTGAAGCTGGTGGAATCTTTTCAGGAAATCGACGGACCGAAATCATGCGTATCTCATTGCGCCGCTTTCTTGCTGCGGCCTGTATGCTCGTTACCGGTGGCTCCTTTGCTGCCAATGTTTCTGCTCAAAGGGCAGTTGTCCCCGGAACTGGTTCCGAGATCATCGGTGTCGCCGACGATTTTGAAGATCCCAGCTGGAAATACATTCCCAGGGATCCCAAGAGCACCGAAGACATTGACGAGAACCAGCGTGGTCCCATGGGGCGCACGAGCAATGGCCGCTGGTACGAGGGCATCAAGCGAGGCCATCCAGACGTTGTAAAACGTGTCGAGACTCCCGCCGGTGGATTGCCCAACAGCGAGGGATCCTTGTTACTTCGATCGAAATTTACGGGACTGCCGGGACGTCCCAGCGGAAAGATGCACCAAGACGATTTTGTCGCGAATGTCCAATATCGCCTAAAGCGAAAATTAAGCATTAGCGAGGTCCCCAGCGTCACGACTCGCGTTTTCTTGCCACCAGTCGATCAGTGGGAAAATCGTAGCGGACCACACTTTGGTTTCCGATTGGCCCTGGAGACCACGGCGATGGTTGATAAAGAAGTTGGGATCGGCATCTTTAAGCGGACCAAAAAAGAGATGGGCAACGAGGTTTACTGGCCGGGAATGTTCATTGAATTTGAGAACAAAGAACAAACCAAAAAAGAAAGCGACTTCGCCTATCTGCGAATTCGAAGCAACCGTCGTGGCGGCGACTTCCGCGGCCCGCAAATCACAACGACCGGTTGGTGGACGCTCGGGATGAGCGTTACACCAGATGGGATGGTCCACTACTACGCCGCGCCGGGCGTTGATGATTTGACCGAGGAAGATTACATCACCAGTCAATTTCCATACGATTACCGAGCTGAACGATTCCGCACCTTCTTTTACAACATCTGCAGTGCAGATGATGGACGGCGATGGAGCACAAGCTTTATTGTCGATGATCCCAAGGTGTTCGTGCTGCGTCCCTCCGGGAAGATCGCTACGCGAAAGCAAAACTCAACAACGCGTTGATCGATAATACTAACGACATAGGACTTAGAAACAGCGGTGTCACAGTGGCATCGCTGTTTTTCTTTTGGGCTGTCTGCTGTTTCACGCACCCTCCTATGTACACGCTATGGTCGGTGGAGTTTCTTCCGCATCCTACCCACAGCGATCGTTTCAAAATGCCCCCGGTTTTTGGTTGGTTGGCCAGCAACTTGGCGTGCCTGGCTTTCACGATTCTGGCCCTGGTTTCTGCCTAGGCTTGGAACCATTTTTACTGTGCTTGCCGAGGAGCACTGTCGGTCTTTGAAATCGCTATTTTCAACCGCATGACCTAATTGCCCCACTACGTCCGATCCCCAGGGTGAACTGGATCGGGAGCGTTCCAGCAACTTGGCCGCGATTTGCAAAGATGCGAAGCCTTTTTAACTCTCATCAAAATGCTGACCAATGGTGGGATGCCGCCGGTGGTGCACGACACTGATCCCCATCTGTTGCTAATTTGTGTTGGCGTGACGAACCACTCTCCTCAATTCGAGTTGGCGGTCTCAGGAATTAGCGAGCCTGATTGTCATTGACGAATTGTTCAATTGCTTGCAGCATTTCGTCGACGTGGTGGCGGAGCGTTGCTAAGTGAGTCGTGACTGCTTCGAAATCACAACGTTTCCCGGCCATTTCAACTTCTTGGGCTACAGCAGCAACGCTTGACATCATCATCACACGACTCGCCCCTTTCAGTGTGTGCGCTGCGATTGCAAGGTCTTGCTCCTTTCGCTCGGCCAATGCATTCTCGATGTTTTCCAGGCAAATCGGCGCCTCTTTGGCAAGTGCCTGAGCGACGGTCACAAGGAGTTCGACATCATCAATGCCGACCTCTTGTTGCAAACGTTCCAATTCAATCGCTGGGAAAGCCAACGGAACCTCTCCGCATTTTGGAATGTGGCCTTAAACGAATATTCGTTTGGGGCACGGTAAATTGGATTTGGCTTGATCGTTAAATCGAGGCGTTGAATCTGCGGACGGTTTTCAGCAGATCAATTGGGCTCCGATCGGGTGCAACCGCGACCCGACTTGCCACTAATGTGTCATCGCATACGTCACGATGTTAATTCCCATCGGATACGCTTTTTTGACCGAAAACTCTTCGAAATACCACTGTGCTTCACCTTCGCGTTCCCAGCCATCTCCGAGGTCAGTGTTGTGACAGATGAACACCATGATCCGACCATCGTCATCGGTGATTCCTCGATAATGAGGTGTCGAAGTATCACTACCATCCCTGGTCCGCTCGTTGGACCCGATTTGTCCATTGGCCATCCGATAGGCGGCACCAAGTGCGGGTACCTGAGGTTTTTCTTTCATGTCGTAAACGCAGTGAAAGATTTCGTGTGAGAGTGGCACCTCGAATGGATCCCGATCCGGGAAAACTCGCTTCAGTTCCAATCGCAGGTTCTCGTATTCGCTATCTCCCCAGAAGTCATCGACCATCAAAAAACCCCCGTTGTAACAGAACTTTCTTAACGCTTCGACTTCGGCATCACTGAATACAAGGGCCCCAGGTTCGATGATGTAAATGAACGGATAATCAAATAGTTGCTCGTCGGTCAATTCAAGGACGATCGGCTCCGGATTGACCTTGAGAGTGGTTAATTGCTGAAGCCGCAACGAAAAATTGAGATCGCTATCACGGTAATCAGTGGCCCAACCACCGCCACGACGGCCGTATCCTCCGTACGAGTCGTATTTGATTCGGACGAAGGTGAACAAGTCCTCGCTGAATTCGGAATCAACTTCCCAATCCGGCACGCCTCCCCGGTCGGTATCGTTCCCTTGTTGCCAGCGTCCCCAGCGCTGTGCCATCACCACTCCGCTGGCGAGCACCATCAAGAAGACCATCACGGTCGGCATCGTGTAGACGGCACGCCAACGTTTTAAACGTTGTTTCCATTGATCGCTCATTGGCCTAGCTCCTCTGACACTTCCGTTATTTCAGCAGGGGGATTTCCAACGTCAATCGTTGGCTTAGCATTTCCACTTGAGCTTGGTTGAGTTGCCGGGGTGGCTTCTTCGTTGGGCTGTGGCTGCGAGTTAATGTTGAGCTTTGTATCACTACTTGATTTGGATGCTTCTTCTGGTTCGCGGTTTGTTGCTGGATTCGGGGGCTCTGTGGAATTGGTCTCCGCAGTCGCATCTGCTTGCAACGCTAGCAATAGGCGGTGGGCATCGCGATATCGTGGTGCCTGTTCAAGAGCGCGCAGGACGTGATGTTTGGCGGCAGGTCGGTCATCCAGATTCATCAATACTTTGGCTAAACGGAAATCGATTTCGGCTGGATCGATTGGATCCATTCGATTCAGCACCTTTAACGCTGCGAGCGTCTTTTTGGGCTGTTCAAGCTGCTCGGCTGCGGTTGCCAAAGCCGTGTGGCCTTCCGGAATCAAGGGGTTAATCGCATTAATTTGTTCGGCATAAGTCGCAACCTGATCCCACTGTGCGTTTGCGGTCGCTAACTCAATCAATCGCCGCAGGGCGGGCAACGAATCACTCGACATTCCGATCATGCGTTGCAATGTTTCAATTTCCTGTTTGGTATCATTCAATTCGCGATAGCAGCGGGCGAGCATCATGATTGGATCCCCACGCTCCCCCGTGAACGTTTCCAATTCGTCCAGAGTCTCCAACAGGTTCAGTGCTTCTGCATACTCTTCCTCGCCGATCCGAACGGCAGCGAGTTGACGCAGCCCCCAATAGCTATTCGGATTCTGTTTGACCCAAGCAGCTAATTGTTCAGGTGTGGGGTTCTCGGAAATCCCTTCGCGAGACCAATCAGCTTTAGGGCCGAACTCATTGGCTAAACGACGGGCGTATTCAGCGAACTCAACGTCCAATCTTTCGGAGGTTCCAGCATGGCGTGCCAATGCATCTTCGATTCCCAAACCGTCGGCCAAATCATCGAGAATGTTCAAGACGGCATCCATTCCATACCGGTCAATTAAATACTCGACGACCAACGAAGATTCAAAATAGGCAAACTGCAGGTGAATTGGCGTTGGTGGTGTTAAAAACGCGCCGCTCAGGCCGCTGACGGGGGTCAACGCATCACCGAGCATCATCTCTCGGTACAAGGGCGTGATTGACTCGCCCCAAGCTGGGTTTCGCTGACGTTCCTCATAGACCGAGATTCCCTCGCTCAACCATCTCGGCATCCGGTTTTTTGTTTTTTCGAGCGTAACTACATGGCAGAATTCGTGCCACAAGACGCTTTGCCAGTTCGCGGGGCTTTCACCTTGCGATGCGGGACTGTTCGCGGTGATGACTCGCCCGAAGCAGACACCAAGAAATCCGTCACCGCCTGGCAGTCCAAATGTACGAATCGCAAAATCTTTTTGTTGGGGGAAGATTTCGACGATGATCGGTGCGCGTGGTTGGACATCATACTTTTTGCATAGGACCTGTTTAGCTTCGCTCAGCAAATCAAGCACTTCTTGCCCATAGATCAGTGATTCGCGATTCTCCATACGGAGCTGAATCCCGTCGGTCTCGAGAATGTTGAAATCTTTTGTCCGATCGTATAGCGTCATCAAATTGTGCGCGACGACGTTGTACGGATCCTCATTCGCAACATCTTTCGCCAGTTGCCATCCGACTTCGCTGCTCCCCAGCCGCAACAAATCCTGAGCCAACTGAAAGCTGGCGGGTGGATAGCTTGGATCTATCTCGAGCGCTTGTTGTTGGTACTTTACTCCTTCTTCGAAGCGATATTTTTGCGAAAGTTTCTTGCCGATTAGGTAATCGATCCTTGGATTGCTTCCCCAGCTGCTCAACGCCGTCTGACGCATTTTTGCTTCGATGTCATATTTACCCCGCAAATTGGCCAAGACTGCCATCAACGCGAAAGCTTCTTGATTGCGCGGATTGATTTCCAAGATCTTACGGATCAGCAATTCAGCGTCTCGATATTGCTCTCGATCGATTGCAGCTTCTGCCTGAAAGATCAAGCTGGGTTGATGATTGGGATTGATTTCGAGCGATTTTTCAAGTGCTGCAGATGCTTTTTCCCCGTCGCTTGGTTCCCAAGCCCGCGCAAGCAAATAGTGAATTCGCGGGTCTTCGTTGTCGAAACGTAAGGCCTTCTGCAGCGTTTCGGCTGCGACTTTGAAATCACCCTTGTCTAACGCTAACTCGGCGGTCGCCAAATGCGCTTCTGTGTGCTGGGGATCGGCATCGATGACACGGTCGTAAAACATCTCCAAAATCTTACGCCCGTCCTCACCACGCATGGCAAAGTATCGACCAGCGGCAACCAAGTTATCTCGGCTGGAGTAGCGTGTTGGCGATGCCTGCAGCAGCTGCAGGATTTGGTATTTCACCTCCGACGCTTGCTCTGGCAAGTTGCTGTAATTCAGCACCTCCATGCCAAGCATTCGGAGTGTCAGGCTAGTTGGATATCGACGAATCGCATCCTCGTAGACCTGCTTCGCTTCGACATATTTTCCGCGGGTCAACTGGAGATGAATCAGTAACCTAGGCCAACGTTCGTTCCAGATTCCACGTTCTACTTGAGCGGCTGCAAGGGCCTCCGCTTCTTCATATTTACCAGAGTTGTAAAGCTTCGTGGCATCGTCGAGGTCCGAGGCCAACAGCAACATCGCACCCGATAAAACGAAGCACCCCGTCAGGCAAATCCGTATCATTTTGGTCTTCCTCACCTTGCCGCCACCAGAAATCAGTGGGCAACAACCAGTTTCTACTTTCACTCTAACGCCAGCCGTGCGGAGCACCGCCCACGTCGGTCGATTCTCGTTATGATGTTGCAGTGTACCGCAGTGGGACTCCCCCTACGCCCCCGAGCTCTCATTGCACTGCTTCATTCCCGCCTGCCAGGTGTTTTTCAGCATGTTTGATCGGTTAAAACGCGGACGCTCAACTCAGCGATTTCGCTCCCAAATCGGGTTGATCACCGCCGTTTATCTTCTCATCATCCCCCAATTTGTGAACGCTCAAGAGGGTGCCGCGTCAGAGTCCGACATGAAAAAAATCGGAATCATCGGGTTGGATACATCCCACGTCCCAGCCTTTACCAAGGAATTCCATCGCGATCCACCGGCCGATCCCGTGATGAGCGGATTTCGTGTCGTTGCGGCCTACCCATTCGGAAGCGCTGATATCGAATCAAGCGCCAGCCGAATCCCACGCTATACCGCCGAGATCAAAGATCTAGGTGTCGAAGTCGTGGATTCGATTTCGGATTTGTTGTCCCGAGTTGATTGTGTCTTGCTGGAAACGAACGACGGACGGCTCCACCTCGCTCAAGCTCTAGAGGTTTTCCGAGCTGGTAAGCCTGTCTTTATCGATAAGCCGACCGGCTCTAATCTTGCCGAAGTGGTTGCGATTTTTCGGGCAGCTAAATATTACAACGTTCCGATGTTCAGCAGTTCCTCACTTCGATACAGCGATGGAGCACAAGCGATTCGGAACGGAAAAATTGGCGATCTGATTGGCTGCGACAGCTACAGCCCCTGCTCGATTGAACCAACGCATGTGGAACTTTTCTGGTATGGGATCCATGGGGTCGAATCGCTCTTCACTTGTATGGGGGTCGGATGTGAAAGCGTGACTCACCTTTCGACTGACAAGTATGAATTGGCTGTGGGAACCTGGAAGGGTGGCCGCGTGGGAACGTTTCGCGGGATTCGTGACGGCAAGACGGGATACGGTGGCACGGCATTTGGTACCAAAGGCATCTCCGAAATTGGCCCCTATGGCGGGTACCGTCCCCTGGTCATCGAGATTGGCAAGTTCTTTCGCTCCGAAGTCTTGCCGATTGACCCCGCGGAAACCATCGAGCTTTATGCGTTTATGCAAGCTGCCGAACTCAGCAAGAAACGAGGCGGTGCCCCCGTCAACATCAGCGAAGTACTTAAGCTGGCAGAGCAGGAAGCGGATAATTTGCTGAAGGGCCAATTGAAACCACAATGAGCAGCACCCTTGGAGAAAAGATTTACGCCAAAACGGTTTTCTATCCCACCCTTGCGTGGAACTTCACCCTTGCACGGATACTCAATCTGAGGCATTGGTGGGATCCAATTGATCCCCACGTGATCGTTGGCGCTTACCCGTTCGCTCGGGACGTTACAAGAATGTACTCCGAGGGAGTGCGCGCAGTCGTCAATACCTGCGAAGAATACGAAGGCCCCAAGAGTGAATATGAGCGTTTAGGAATCGAACAACTTCGTATCCCTACCACCGACTTTACTGCGCCATCCTTGGAAGATATCTCCCATGCGGTTGACTTCGTGCAACAGCATGTCGAATCTGACGAGACCGTTTACATCCATTGCAAAGCTGGTCGTGCCCGCAGTGCCACCGTCGCTTTGTGCTGGCTTATGAAATACCGCAACCTAACGCCTGATCAAGCACAGGCGTTGCTCCTTCAATCACGACCGCATGTTCACCGGAATTTAACCGAGCGACCAGTCGTCAAGGAATTCGCGAAAGCGATTGGGCAGTAAGCAGAAGTGCACCAAGTTGCGGCTGTTTTTGGCGGTGCTACTAGTTTGATTCGGTAAGGCGTGCGATTACCATCCGCGACGTAAAACAACGCACGGAAAGTAACGACCAGCTGAGAGATGCAGAGACGCTCAAAAGACAATTTTTGTCGTCTACCATCGCTATGCTCTTGGGCCTTCTTTGTAATCACGCCGTGCAGCTTGGCTTTCCCCCCGCCGTCTCACGCACCTTGGTAAATTACTAGTACGAGCCTCGAATACTTTTGTATGACTGCTTGGCAGAGCATTGGCCTAATCAAACACTCTCCCAGCGCAGGAGCTCCATCGCGGGTCAGCAGTCGGTGTTGGTGTGATAGGACGGACAGTTGTGTTGGCCGGCAAAATCTGAGATCCTACGCCTGCCGGGGGGATCGAAAAGATGTCGATCGTCTGGGCCAAGAATCGGCTCCTTCGCAAGGCAGCGAAGAAACAATCCGAATTTGCGGTGACAGGTCCCTCCATGCCGACGATCAAAAGACGAAAACCGGCTGACCGATCTACGCTGACGAACCCATCGATGACCGTGCCTGGTATTCGAGTGTAAGGCATCTGCAGACACATTCGACATCTAACCAACAAGGCCCACGCTCACTCAAATACCGAGGTGACCATGCAAGAAAGAACACAAATCCGAGTGGCGTTCATACTGTTGTTGCTGATTGGATTCGGGACGGTCCGACCGGGGACCGCAGCGGAGCGTCCCAACATTTTGTTTCTGTTTTCCGATGACCATGCGGTCAACGCGATTTCAGCTTATGGCGGACCCCTTGCAAGCGTCGCTCCGACGCCGAACATCGATCGACTCGCCCGAGATGGAGCGGTTTTTTTAAATTCTTTTTGCGCGAATTCAATTTGTGGACCATCCCGGGCGAACATCCTGACCGGGAAACATAGCCACAAAAATGGGTTTATGCGAAACGGGAACAACTTTGATCAGAGCCAGTGGACTGTCGCGAGAGATCTGCAAAAAAATGGCTACAACACGGCGGTCATCGGCAAATGGCATTTAAAGTCAAATCCGGTTCATTTCGATCATTGGGAAGTGTTCCCCGGGCAAGGCAGTTATTACAACCCTGTCTTTATCCAGCCTGATGGTTCGCGCAAAGCGTTCAATGGTTATGCCACTGACCTGACCACCGAGAAAGCAGTTGCATGGCTGGATTCTCGCGACAAGTCGAAACCGTTTTTCTTAATGTGCCAACACAAGGCGCCGCATCGAACCTTTGCGCCGGCATTGCGTCATCTTGGATCATTTGATCAGGTGGAGATTCCGGAGCCGTCCTCTTTATTCGACACTTATGAGAATCGCAGCCGCACCCTCGCGAACAATGAAATGGAGATCGATCGACATTTCGATTGGGCGTACGATGCCAAGGTTCGAAAAGACGAACGGGGTGATGTCATTTTGCCAAAACCGGATCGTTACGGTACGCCTGAATACAACCGGATGAACGATAAGCAAAAAGCAAAATGGGATGCCTACTTCGGTCCCAAGAATGAACAGTTTCTGGCTGATTACAAGGCTGGAAAATTCAACCACCAAGACCTTGTTCGTTGGAAATACCGGCGCTACATGCGTAACTACCTAAGCACCGTCAAAGCGGTCGATGAAAGTGTTGGGCGGATGCTGCAATATCTGGACGACAATGGGCTCGCAGAGAACACGATTGTCATCTACTCATCCGATCAGGGATTTTTTCTCGGTGAACATGGCTGGTACGACAAGCGATGGATGTTTGAAGAATCTTTTCGCATGCCATTTCTTGTTCGCTGGCCCGGTGTGATCAAGCCTGGGTCGCGGCCAAAAGAACTAATTCAAAACATCGATTATGCGCCAACCTTCTTGGAGGTTGCCGGACTTGACGCGCCGAATGAAATTCAGGGTAAATCGATGGTACCGCTTTTTCGGGGTGACGCGAAGGATTGGCGGGAATCACTCTATTACGCCTATTACGAACTCGGCGAACACGCTGTGCCACAGCACTTTGGCGTTCGCACCCAGAATCACAAGCTGATCTACTTCCCCATCACCGACGAGTGGAACTTATTTGATCTTCAACGAGATCCAGGGGAAATGAAAAGTGTCCATGCAGATCCAGCCTACAGCCGAACGAGGGTGGAGCTTGCAGCGGAATTTACAAGGCTGCGGGAACTGTACGATGCTCCACCGTTTCCAAAAAAGCGATAGCTGCTGGTTTGTCTCCATCTGATTCGCCGTCCAAGCGTTGCCTTGTCGGACTCACCGAGAGGGCGCGTTGATCGGACTGTGAAATTTAATGGGCGGAGGGTTGCCTCGTAAATCAGACAAGCCCGTTGCCATATGCAAGCGTGGGTCGTTGGTTGCGAGTGGCTTCCACAATCTTGTTATATGTGCGGCATCCGACCGAATTGGATTCGCATCGCGGTCAGGCCGTGCACCAGGTCGATCCAATCAGAGTACAGCCGTTGGCTCATTGGGTTGCGGGTATAGGATTTCCGTTGAACAAAAAAGCACGAAGGAAGGTTGCACTCGGAGCGTCACGATTGTGTTCGATGTGGCGTCGCCCGATCGGCTAATTGGTCGTTGTTGGCACAAGGCAAATCCGCCACACAGCAGTTACAATGTGGGAGGTGAATCCTGTCCATGCTGTCGCGTCAGAACGCATGCAAGCTCACTTATGAGTCACCGCTTCGACGGTGTTTAACCGGCATTTGCTGTTAAACATCAAGATGCCAACTCTGCTCACAAATTCACGCATCGCATGAAATACCAGAGTAGTTATCGATTTCTGATCCTGATTTCAGTGACTTTGATGCTTGCTAACCGCGGGCGTATGAATGTTTGGTCGGAATCGTCGCGGCAACCTTTGGGAATTCTTGGCCTAATTTGGCTGTTAAAAAGCGTCTGGGTAATGACATTGCTTGGGATTCTGATGGGCCCGCAGGTAATCGCACAGGTCCCTCCAGCGGCACGTCCCGTTTCAATCCCTGTCAAGGTGCGAACAGCAATCAGTGATCACTGCAGCGATTGCCATCGTGGGGAGTCGGCTGAAGCGGGGATTCGGTTAGACGATTACGCTGGTCTGCAACCGGACGGGCAAGTCGCGTTGTTGAATCGCATCCAAGATCAAATTTTCTTCGGTCTGATGCCTCCTGCTGATTCTGAACCGTTACCGGAATCCGCCCGCTCGACCATCGCGAGTTGGTTGCGTGATGAACTCCGCCGTCGCAAAGCTTCGGATCTGGATGAGAAACTTCGACTTCCTGCATACGGGAATTACGTTGATCATAGGACGCTTTTTGACGGCTCTATTGTTGCCAAGCCCTTCACGCCTTCGCGGCGCTGGTTGGTGAGCCCGCAAATTTTCCATGAACGAGTGAATGCGGTTTTTAAATTGCAGGGTAGTTTGCGGCAGAAAAAGTTTTATGGTGTCACCAATCCGATTGTTTTACCTGATCATTCAGGTGTACGGTACTTCGACACAACGGCCGTCGATGGCGGACACTTGTTGGTGATGCTGAACAACGCCGATTGGATTTCGGAAAAACAGATCCTTGGATCAGTTCAGTTTGGGAAAAAAAGTCGCACCCTCGTCTTCGCTAATCAGAAAGATCGCTGGTATCCAAGCACCGCACCGGAGTCGTTCGTCACCATTCTGAATTTAGAAACAGTGCCAACAGACGATCTTTTGATTGCCGCCATACACGCACAGTACGATTGTGTGCTCCAGCGAAATGCCAGCCAGACAGAGGTTGATCTTCACCTTCCGGAATTGCGAGCCAGTATGGAATTGGCGGGCAATCGAGAGGGGCTGCGTCAGATGCTGGTAAGTGTCTTACTGAAGTCGGAATTTCTTTATCGTCTTGAATTTGGTGCCGGTCCGCGGGACGAGTACGGTCGACAAAGGCTCTCACCACGGGAAGCGAGTTACGCAATCGCCTATGCGCTTTCAGATCGACCGCCTGATGCCCTTTTGAGGTCAGCTGCACGCGAGGGCCGCCTAATTACATCAACAGATTATCGGCGAGAAGTAAACCGCTTGCTCGATGATAAACAGTCTTTTTATGGCGCGGTTGATCCGAACGTAAGCAGCGGCCACATTCGGCCACATGAAGTAACGCACCCCAAGCTCATTCGGTTTTTCCGCGAATTTTTCGGTTACCCCCACAGCATCAAGCTGTTCAAAGATGTTGCCCGTAGTGGTGGGTTTTACGACAACGCCGGCCGTGACTACACCGGTACCGCTGGCTCGGTGACCAATGAGGCGGATCGGGTGGTCGATCATATTTTGAAACGCGACGCGAATGTTTTCGAAGAGCTATTAACGACCGACGAGTTTTTTGTTCTTCATCCGCGGAGCAATGAAGATGGGCAAGCACTCGTTGAATCATGGCGGCGCGCGTACGAAGGTTTGAAAGAGACCGACTGGGAAAATAACACTGAGCAAACACTGCTGCAGAATTTCGATCAGAACAAAGAGCTTTTCGCAGCGTTGCGAATCACAGATTTGAAGAAGGAGCGTCGACGCGTTCACTTGCGTGAGTTCAAGCGATACATGAAATTTTTCGACCACACTTTCGCGAAGGGGATAACACCAATTACGTTTCCGTGGTTTTTCCATGGCGGACAGAAATTTCGACATTCTGAGATTTACAATCTGCCACCAGTACCGGGTGCTGGTCCGCTCGACTATCGCGGGCAATGGAGTCGTGGTGGATACGAGGCGGAGAACACCTGGGACTATCCTGTTGTTCAGCCGTTCAAGGTCGCGCATCGGAAAGGCATCTTGACCCATCCAGCTTGGTTGTTGGCTCATTCGCAAAACACCGAAACCGATCCGGTGCGAAGAGGCCGATGGATTCGGGAAAAACTATTGGCTGGGTTAGTTCCGGATGTTCCAATCACGGTGGATGCCGTCATCCCAGAAGACCACCATCGTACGTTACGAGAGCGACTGAATTCCGTGACGACCAATCAAGAATGCTGGAAATGTCACCAACGGATGAACCCACTCGGTTTACCGTTTGAGAGTTTTGACGATTTCGGACGCTTTCGGACTGAGGAGAGCTTAGAGCATCCGGAGAATCTACTAAAGGAAAAGACGAAACTGAGAAATTTGAATGTCTATAAAAGCAAACCAGTTGATTCACACGGGTACCTTAGCGGCACAGAGGATCCAATGTTGGACGGCGAAGTTGAGGATGCGTTCGATCTGATTGACAGGCTGGCGAAATCAGAACGTGTTCGGCAATCGATCATTCGACATGCATTCCGATTCTTTCTAGGTCGCAACGAAATGCTTTCAGACTCCCAGACCTTGATGAACGCGGATCAGGCCTATTTGGATAATGGCGGAAGTTTCCGAGCCGTGGTTGTGTCGCTGCTCTCCTCTGATTCGTTCATTTATCGAAAGACGGTGGGTGAGTGACGTCAGCCGCAGACCTCCATTTGCTGCGACCTCGGCAAAGACCCTCGATTTTGCGTATCATTAGGAAATCGAGTTGATCTCCGTTGTACTTCCAACCCTGAAGCGAACCGTTTCCAGATGAATAATCGCCGCGATTTCTTAACGCAAGCATTGGTTGGTGCGGGCTCAATCGGGGTCGGTTCCTCTCCCGTGTTGGCTGGCTCAACTTCTGGGCAACCGCCGAAGCGATTCATTTTTGTTCACAAAGGCAACGGTCTGTTGCCGGACGCCTTAATTCCACCGACTCTTGATGGTGGCTTAGCAAAAGCAGAGGAACGAAAAGAGTCATTGGTCGCTGATCTCGATGATCATGACCTGCCCGAATGGATGGCTCCACTCGCGAACCATCAGAGTAACATGACGATCCTGCAGGGTTTGTCGGGAAAAATGTGCACGACTGGACATCACACGTGGTGCTCATCACTAGGTGCTTTCAAAGCCAACGAGCGGCTCAGTTCAATCAAGTGGGCAACGGTCGACTTTGAATTAGCGAAACTCTTTCCGTCACCTTTTCAACACATTGAATTTGCCTGCTTTCCGAGTGGCGGCGGTAATTCACGTGGGAATATCAATGGGATTGAGAAAGGTTTTTCCGCTCGAGGTCCGCAGCAGCCGAATTATGCGTTTGGATCGCCTAAGGTTGCGATGCAAGAACTTTTCAAATCCGTCTCGGCTGATAAGTCCGCTCAGATCCGTTACGAATTAGAACGCAAAACGCTCGCGTTCCTTGTCGCCAACGAAAGCGGTCTTGCTAGCGAATTGCGGGGGCCTGAGTACGCAAAAATCGCGAACTACGCCGATGCCGTTCAAGATATTCGGCAGCGGAACCTTCGCGTTGAAGCAATGGGGGATTTAATTCGCCAACACGTTCCGGAATTGGATGAGAAATATCTTGCCGAAAACATCTCGACAGTCGATCGGCAGTCAGGCTTGGTCGAAGTGATGCTATCGACACTCATTTCCGGCATGACCAACGTCGTGACATTTACCGCGGATGAACTGGGGACACCTTATACGGGGCTGCCGGGACTGGAAGGTGAGAATGTCAACCAACATGACGTTGGCCATGGAAAAGCATTCGCCGGGGTGGAAGCAGTCGAGATCCGAGAAAAAATTCGCCACCAACATATGGGGCTGATCGATACGATTGTCTCTCGTTTGAAATCGGTGCCGGAAGCGGGTGGTACCATGTTCGATAACACCATGTTGTTTTATTTTCCCAACAACGGAGAAACGCACCATAGCAAAGGTTCCGAATGGCCCTTCATTGTGATTGCTGGTGACAAAACGAACTTAAACATCGGTCGCCGATACATCCGTCTACCAAGTTATGGGCAACCGGGACATAAAACGCTTGGCAATTGGTACACAACGCTGCTGCAGGCTCATGGAAACTCTATCAACCATTATGGAAGTTTGGATGTTGGGCTGAAGATCGACCAACAGGGACCGATCGCCGAATTCATCGCCTAGCAAACCTGTCCACTCGTTCATTGCGATAACCGAGGAATCTAAACTTGTTTCTCTCTCGTCTTCAACAAAGTGGCGTCTGCCTCGCATTAGCAACACTCTTAAGGGTGCCCGTTGCTGCCGAGGATGCGGCAATGCCGATCATCGACACGCATGTGCATTTTTGGGTCCTGGAGCGCCCGGAGGCGATTTATTGGATTTCCAAAGACGACCCAGTTTTGTACCAAACGATGTTGCCAACACAGCATCAGCCAATTGCGGTTGCCAATGGAGTTGGCGGCGTGGTGGTTGTTCAAGCAGGCCAAAGCCTGCCAGACAATGAATGGAATCTTAAAATCACTTCCCATAATCCAAAGTTGTATCGTGGCGTGGTTGGGAATTTATCAAAGGTCATCGGGACCGACGAATTCAAGCGGCTCTTTCTAAAGCTCTGTCGCGATCCTCGTTACGTGGGCTATCGATTATCAGGGAAATATCAGGAAACCTTATCAGATGCGTTTTTTGAGAATCTCGAGTTAACGGCCGAGCAGGGTAAGAGCGTCGATTTTTTGGTTGGCGACTACACTTTTGAACAAATCGGGGAAATCGCGAAACGAATTCCCAAACTAAAAATCATTCTCGATCACTTTGGCGGCGTTCGCTTGAGCGACAAGCCACTCGATCAAGACTGGGTGCAGAAATTGCGCGAGATCGCGAAGTCGAAAAATGTGTACTGCAAAGTCTCGGCAATGTATGGTCGGTTTGAACAGAAGCCTGCACCGTCGGACGTTCGGGAATACGAGCCGATTCTTGATTTGGTGTTTGAATGTTTTGGTGAAGACCGACTTGTGTTTGGAAGTGATTGGCCGGTGACAAAAACGACCGGCGACTACGCCTCGGTGCTCGCACTCACCAGGGCTTACTTTGATAAAAAAGGCCCGGTTGTTTCCGAGAAACTGTTCATGCGTAACGCCCTTAAGTTCTATGGCATTGAGCCGCCCGAAGGTCCGTCGCCCAAAGGTCCGCCGCCCGTGTTTGAACCTCGTACGTTTGAAAAAAAGTAGCACTTTGCAGAGGCGAATGTTCTTTCATTGGCAAGCTCGTGATGCGAGCGGCAACGTTGATGAGAAGCACTGATCTAGCTCTGCATTCTTTGAATACCAAGGAAGTACGTCCGCCTGACAACTTTCGTTGGCGATTACGCAACATGCCCATCCTCCCAGTTAAGGCACCTGAACATGGTCCGCTCGCCTCTGAATTCAGCGATGGTACTCGCGAGCTTTTTAGCACTTGCGAGGTGCGTTAGTCTTGCCGCTGAGGTTGAGCAGAAACCAAATGTCGTGATTTTGTTCACCGATGATCAGGGGACTTTAGATGTTAATTGCTACGGTTCGACTGATCTGAAGACTCCGAACCTAGACAAATTGGCAGCAACGGGGATTCGATTCACACAAGCCTATGCCCATATTGTTTGCTGCCCTTCGAGAGCATCGTTGTTAACAGGACGATATCCACAGCGCGGTGGCGTTAACAATTGGACTCAAGGTGATCGTAACGGTAGCGATCAAGCCAACTCGAATATGTCGACCACGGAGGTAACGCTTGCAGAAAAGCTTGCTTCAGCCGGTTATCACACTGCATATTTTGGCAAGTGGCATCTCGGTGCAAAATTGGGGCACGGGCCGTTGGATCAGGGGTTCCAGGTTTACTTTGGGCATTTGTCCGGGTTTATCGATAATTACCGGCATTATTTTCTGCACGGCCGTGGATATCACGACCTTTACGAAGGCAATGAGGAAATCTTTCGTCCCGAGGAATACTATCCCGAAATGATGATCGAAAAGGTGGTTGATTACATCGAAGCGGATCGTGAGCAACCTTTCTTCGTAACGGTAGCCTTCAATTTGCCGCATTATCCCGAACAACCAATCGGTAAATTCAAGGATGCTTACGCCGACATGGCGATGCCGCGTCAATCGTACGCTCGTGTCATTTCTTCGGTGGATGATCACATTGGGCGGGTTCTCGATGCCTTGGTTCGAAGTGGAAAACGTAATAACACGATTGTCATTATGATGAGTGATAACGGCCACTCAGCGGAAAACTCGCAGGGCATCCGTATCAATGATCACACGAGCGGTTATCCGGCGGGGCATTACTACCTCGCCAACGGTGGCGGAGGAAACACGGGCAAGTGGATTGGCCACAAAGGTCAATTCTTCGAGGGTGGCATTCGAGTTCCCGCAATCATCAGTTTTCCGGGCCGAATACCGGCAGGAGAAACGCGCGAGCAAATCATTACCGTGATGGATTGGTTTCCCACGATCCTTGATCTTTGTGACATCCAAACGACGGCGGATGAACCCACACTTGACGGTCAAAACCTAATTTCAGTGATTGACAGCAAGACGGCCAAGAGTCCTCATCAAGTCCTGCATTTTGCCTGGGCAAATGGCTGGGCGGTCCGAAAAGGTGAATGGAAGTTGATTCGACCTAAAGGTGGCTCCAACGCGACCACTCTTAGAAGGCTTAGTGACGATCAGCCCGAGGTCAAGGATTACACCAACGAACAGCCTGGGGTTGTCGCTGCCCTCACCGAGCTTCACCAAACCTGGCAAAACGATGTTCAACAGAAATGATTGGTTAGGGTGGCAGTGGAAACGCAACCAAAGGACCAACATCAACGCGGCGAGTTTACCGATCGGTTAATAGCGAGCTTATCGGCCTACGCGTTGTCGGGTCGCTCTAAACGCAGTGCAACGTCGTTCGCCTAGGTCGCTACTTTCTGGCCTCTTCAGGACGATCATCGGAGGCATTGGCACTTGATGCGTCTGATACCGCGGTAATGCTGATCTCTGAGAATCTGGCGTGCGTATTGACGACACGTAAACCGAAACAGCCACGCGAATAAGTGGCATCGCGATGCTGAATCTTCTGTTCGCCGTTGTGTGAGATGGTGATCTTCTCGCCCACCATCTGAACCGTCAACTTCTGTTGTTCCTTGACGTCGATGGATGCTTTTGCCCGCGCGAGTTCTTTCCAGCTGGTCCCGTCGGTTAAGCCGAGGATGACTAAATTAGTCCGGGGAATCAAGCCAGCAAAGTAACCGCGCTGAGCGTCATACCCAACGGAAGGCCCGGTGGTGCGGAATAAAATACCGGCATCACGCGCCTGCTTGCCAGCAAGAAAATCGATCATGGTATGGGCGACGAAGTCGCGTGGCACCGAACCAGAAAATACAATCTTTTCACCGGAGCGAAAATCATTCACCGGATCTTCAGGGATACGCCCCAAACCAATCCCTGTTGGTAGAGATTCAATGAATTGGTGGTGCCCAAAATAATCATACCTCTGGATCGAAAAATTCTCCGTCGGCGTTTTACTCCCGGTCGGTTTTTCAAGCACGACACCTGAGTCGACAGGTTCGCCAAAAATGGGGAATCCCCGTTTGCCGACTCGCATGGGCTGAGCAAATAGCGCTCTTCGCCATCCGGGCCGCCGATCACGTTTCGCATGGAAAATGTGCCACCATTGCCGGCCATCCATCGATTTAACAAAACTTGAATGGCCTACGCCATAGGCGGTCTCGGTTGAGGCGAAGACTGGCTTTGGGCGTTTGGTCCATGAATTGGGATTCAGTGGATCATCACCCGTTAGCTCCAGCAATCCCAGTTTATAGGTCGGCAACCATGATGCCCCGCAGGAGTAGACAACGGCGGTTTGCCCCTTCGCCTGAAAGACCTGCGGGCCTTCGTGCAAACCGCGTTGCGATGAATCGGGTTCGATACGTTCCCAGAGGTAATCATCATTTTCACAAAGCTTGATACGTGGGCCAACGAGTTTGATTGGTGATTCCATTGCAGCGATGTAAAGGTATTGTTGATCTGAGTTCGGCTGATCCCATCCGGACCAAATCGCATATCGCTTTCCGCCGCTTTCCAATACGGTCATATCGATGGCCCATTTATTGGGTGCCAAGCGTTCCTCGCCATCACCGGTCGCCAAAGGGCCATGCAGTTCGTATTCGCCGAGCGGATCACGCGTTTTGGATTTGAGCACCCAGGTTAAATGGTTTTCGTTCTTACCATCGGATGCAGCAAAATAGATGTACCAACGCTCGTCGAGGAAATGCAACTCGGGTGCCCAGATTTGTTTGGAATAGGGCCCCGCGTCGGGGGCCTTCCAGACGACATGTTTTTGTCCCAGCGATGTCACGGTCGAACTGTTGTAAATTGCAATTCCACGGTTCCCCTCGGACAGGCACCAAAGGTAACGTGGCTGATTTGGATCCCGTACGATCCATGGATCAGCCCCTTCGCCGATCGGGTTTACGAATTTGCCGACTGGTAAAGCGCCTACTATCTCCGTCAACGTCCAGTTTGGTTGTCCGGCGTCTTGGGGTAATCGTTGATTCCATTGGACAAGGGCGTTGTGTAAGCGTCGCACAACTTCAGGATTTGATGTCGCAAGATTCGTGGTTTCTGAGCGATCGGTTGTCAAATCAAAAAGTTGCGGTTGCGTTCCATCGTAATTTACAAGGTACTTCCAGCGACCGTCTCGCACGGCCAGATCTGGATTGTCTTCGCCGGCGGTCCCGGGTCGGTCGGGTGGTCGACGCCAAAAGATTGGTTTTCGGCGGCCTACCGTGGAATCGCCTAATAACGTTGGTAAAAGATCCTGGCCATCGAGCTGAATGTCTTTCTCCGGTTCAATTCCTGCAAAAGAATAGAGAGAGCGATTGATGTCTAACGCACAAAGAATGGATTCGTCATTGGTCATATCCTTCGTCTTGTCATCCAAGAACGCTGGTCCCCAGACAATCAAGGGCGAGCGGATGCCACCTTCATACAACCAATTCTTTGCGCCTCGCAACGGATGCGACGAGCCGGCGCCCTCCTCGTGGCCGTTATCACTCATTAAGAGGATCAGAGTGTTGTTTCGAAGCGCGGGATCATCTCGGACACGGTCGAACAACTTGCCCAATTGCTGGTCCATTGCATCGAGGACCGCGTAATAAAGCTCGCGTTTACTTTCGTCCGTCGCAGACCGAAGCACTTTGGTCGGAAAGAAAGGTGAGTGAACGTCATCCGGCCAAAGATTGATAAAAAACGGCTGCGCAGTAACCTCCGCGTGATCGATGAATCGCAACGCTTCATCCACGAAAGCCGTGGTGATTCGACTGCGGTCTTCCCAACGGATCGATCCGCGGCCCAAGGAGGCCGATCCCAAGTCGTGCTTTTTGGGTTGTTGGCCGTCGTATGCGTCCTTTAGGGGCAAAATGCGTGGTCCGAGGCCTTCAAAATTTGTCAAACTACGATCAAAACCATAATCGCGAATCAGTGGGGCATTGCCGACGTCGCGCTGTCCGCCCATATGCCATTTACCAAAATGTCCGGTTGCATAACCCGCGCGTTGCAGACTTCTTGCGAGTGTTGGTGCGTTGGGGTCAAGCCACTGCGCCATTCCTCGCAAACGGTTTTGATTTCGATTTGCCAAATAGGATGTGATTCGATGCCGTTGCGGATATTGGCCGGTGGTTAGTGCAACTCGCGAAGGTGAACAGATTGGCGAATTGACATAAAAATTGGTGAACCGCAAACCTTCGTTTGCGAGTCGATCGATATTTTCAGTCGCCGTGCGTTTCCCACCAAAGCACGATAAATCGGACCAACCCATGTCATCAATAAAGACCGTGATGATGTTCGGCTTATTCTTTGCCGGATTGTATCGTGGCTTGCCAAACACCGCCTGCGGATCGCCGGTCTTCGTAAGCCAATTATCAACCTGCCCACGCAGAGTCTGTAATCGCTTCTGCTGGTTATGATCCTTGACTAAGTTCGTTTGCTCATACGGGTCGGTAAGCGTGTCATACAGTTCTTCGGCAGGTCTGGTCTGATATCGATTAACGATCGTTCGAGCGGCTTGATCCTGTATCGCCGCATCCAACCAGCTGATCCAATAACCTCGTTCGCGCTCTGTTTCGGTAACATGACTCCCAAAGCGAAATTCCGGGTGCAGGTTGCGAATGTACTTCCAACCATCAGCGGTTCGTATGGAGCGAATCGGAAACACGTTGTGATTACCATCCCCGCTATGCGTGGTGAAAATTGCATCACGGTGTTTGGTCGATTCTCCCTCGAGTACCTTTCGGAACGAACGACCATCTAAATCCTGATTGGCTCGTGCGCCGGCAACATCGAGGAGGGTAGGTAGGATATCGATCCAAGAAACCATTGCTGCGGTGCGTTGTCCCTTCGCAATCTTTCCAGGCCAACTTACTATCAGAGGGGTTCGGATTCCATCGTCATACAGACTCCATTTTCCGAACGGCCATTGTGCTCCATGATCACTCGAGTGCAAAAAAAACACATCGTCACCAAGTTTTCGACGCGCTGCATCGTAAACTTTGCCTATTTCGTTATCCATCAGCCGGACCGCAGCGATATACTTGGCTCGCCAGCTGCGAGATACCCTCGTATCGACGTGATTCGCTGGCACGCGGATTGAATCCATCTCCACCGCGCTGACGTCTTCCGGCCAGGGTACATGCGGCCAATTGGTGCCAACCAACAAACAAAGCGGCTGAGAAGATTGCCGTTCTTCCAACCATTCAATCGCCGCATCGATTGCGACATCATCGTGGTATCCGAAGTGACGCGCGACATCGAAGCCGTACTCGGGCGTGTGGCGATAGTGGGCCACCTTTCCAAAGGCAGCGACTTCGTAGCCGAGTTCCTGTAGGTATGACGGGAGCTTCCTGATATCAGTGCGGGGCCGCGAATGATTCGGCTCGGCCCCATTCCTGGATGGATAGAGTCCCGTGAGGAAGGCGGCGCGGCTTGGGGCGCACGATGGGGACGCCACAAAGGCATTGTCAAACGTCATCCCCGCGTCAGCAATTCGTTGCATGTTGGGGGTTGTGATATTTGGCGAACCGTAAACCGATGAATCTCTCCACGTATGATCATCCGATAGAAAGATCACCATGTCTGGTCCAGCGGTTTCGGTGGCCTCAGCGTCAAGAAGGAAAGTCTGATTGGATACCGCATACAAGGTCAGCAAACAGAACGAAATAACCTGTTTTAGATTCATTAGGATATTGCCAAACGGCGGAAGAATGGATTGTTTCCATGCGCTGCAATGTGAAATTGCTTCGTGAAATCGTGGAAGCGGTCAGGCCCAGACGGCGAACGAATCACAACCCGAAAGGGTGGAAGTCGCGGAGCCAGCCCGAGTTCAGCAAAAGCGGGAACGCGTCACTGACCGGGAATTTTGTCCCAGGCGAATTCAATCACTCACAAACGCCCTTCTGCTGGCGTTTGCGAGTCACTTGGCGGTTCGTGGATCATTCTGACTTTGGGAGCGTGATTGTTGCTTCACCAGAAAATAGCATCGCCGGATCACCACGCTCTGCAAGCGTTTTGGCGAGGTTCATGATGGTTCGGTCAACGCGTCCTGTAAAAAGCGATTGGCCCGCGTTGCTGATTGAGATTGGGGAATCAAGGTCTACGAAATCATCGCACATCCGAATCGTCAAACGTTCGACATCACGTGATTGAATATCGAAAGATTGACCGTTTAGTTTTGCACGGACTTCCGCGCGGCCCCGAATGTCTTTAGGGTCGATTGCCAACCAGTAAAAGCGATCATGGACTACGTCATCCTGCTTCCAGACAATGCGATTGGGAAAGGTCCTTCGCTTGTATTTTGCCATCCAGCCAATCGCGACAGCGTCCTGCCGGTCCATCCAATGTCCCTTGCCCTTGTGTAGGGTCACTTGGTGGGGATACCCGTCCGAATCGTTTTTCGCTAATTCGTCGAGTTGATCTCCCCAGCGGCGAGCCACCTCATTTCGCTTGTACGCGCCATCTAGCTCGCCCATGTGAATCGTGAAGGGAAGATTCCGCAATCCTAGTGGTGAGGTTTCGTTAGGGTGGCCTGCCATCATCGCCGCTGCCGCAAGTTGGTCCGCCATCCGCGGAGCTAATTGGTAAACCCCATCACCGCCAGCCGAGTAGCCCATGATGTAGACACGATTCGGATTGACATTTTCAAAGACAATCATGTTCTCGATCAATCGCTCAAAAAAATGATCAATATGTCCTTGATGCCATAAATTCCAGGTGTCCGTTGGGGCTCTGGGCGCGACGTAAATCCCCTCCTCCAAGCGGTACAGTCGCTTCTGGTTTTCCCACTGCTGATCATTGACGCGTTTTGGTGCACCCCCACCACCGTGCATGGAGATGTATAAGCTGCGGCCAGATTCTGGAGCATTACCGAAACGCTGGAATGCAAACGGCATTTTTAAATCGCCAATTTTGAGCTCCAGCGACTTCATTTCCCCAGCACGCTCATTGCGAATTCGAGCAACGTATTCGTCCCACAGCATCGATTTCGCTAGGTTCGCTTCGCTGCGACTTAACGGTGTGTTTGCAAAGGGCTGATCAGCGAGCGTCCCCCGAACTGCGACAGGTTTGGATAAGTAGGATTTCAGTGCCGCAATACTTTGTCGCCCAGTTTGCTTGCTTGCTGCAGGCTGTTCATTTACCGAAACAAGTTGAGTCGCGAACAGGGCTGCCCCCGTCGCAGTCGTATCGTTGCCTGATCCAGGTTGATCAACGTCGCTCGGGTCTCCGGTTGGCTCTGCACCAGCGGCAGGTGCGTCCGGTGTGTCCCTTGATGGTTCATTCTCAATTTCTGTCGCATCGTCGATGAAAAAAACGTAGGGCGCGTCTCTTCGCTGCATTTTTAGTTTGGATTTCAGAACGCGGTCACCCTTTCGCACCTCGACCGTAAACTCTCCATCAAGGGGTAAGACCGTACCAATGTGATCGTTCGCGTCAAACCTTTCGTCATTGGTCGTTGCGTTGAAGACCTCGGTGTCAGATTCATCAATCACTTTGAGTTTTGCTGAGCAACGGTTAGCGGTTCCTCGTTCTCGCACGACAAACATCGCAAGGGCTGAACCTTCTGGCGGTTCTGGTAGGCGATTCGCATAACGATCGGTAACATTTACGGCAGAGACGTAATCAATACTGCGGTCCCAAACGAGCGGAAATCGCTGCGGAGTTTTTCGGAAACTGACGGCATAAATCGCATGCCATGGATGGTCTCGTTTCGCTTTCGATGCTCGCCCGATAAACCAAGCGCGATCCAACTTCATTCCGGCAGGCTCAGCGGCACCCGTAAAGTGCCACCCGTCGTCCCAAACTTCTACCCAGGAATGATTGCCGCTGCGATCACTCCATAATGGTGTTCCAACGAAGCGGGCCGGAACGCCTACCGCCCGACAGGCATCGATCAGCAGCACCGACAGTCCCGTGCAAGACGCAAGTCCTGTTTCAATCGATTGCAGCGGACTCTGGTCAGCTCGCTTTCTTGCAGTGGAATATCGGACTTTCAGCTCAGGAAAAATCTTCTGGTTCAAAAGTGCGGCGGCCTCCGACAACGTTTTTGCGTTCTTGACCTGCGGTCCAAATCGTTCCAAGAATCCCGCGCGCCAGGAATCCCGCCGCTCGTTAATGCTCATGTATGGCAGAACATCATTGAAGAAGATCGCTTCGGGGACTTCGCTCGCGAAGGCGAATTGTTTTCGAGCTTGATAAGCGAGTCGTACATTCTCGATTAGGAATTCGGCAGTTAACGACGTCAGATCGCGGTCGGGCATATTTGCAATCAGAAAACGCATGGCTCCCAAGTGTTCGCTGGGAACATCCTGCAATGCCCTTTCAAGTTCGGCGACATTTGCACCGGCACGCTTCAGGCCGGATTCCAAAGGAGACTGGTTTTCATCAAGCCAAAGTTTGGAATCCTGCCGTACATGCCACCGCTGGTCGATTCCTTGGGTGACTGGCAGATCCAAACTTGCCTGAAAGCCATCCTCGGTTAGTTGAATCCGGATGGGAACTTGCAGTTGTGGGTGCTGAGCTGGAAGCTTCAACTCTGCCATCGATTTCGCCCAGCGTTTTTCTTTGCGGTGGAATGTACGCTGACGATGATAAACTTCCATTAAAGCATCCCGCGCAGCGGGTTGCGAATTGGTCGCAAATGTTTCAGTTCCGGGGGTTTGCGAAGAAAATTGAACGTAAGCCCATCGCTCGGGGCGGTGCATGTCAATGATGCCCTGTGGCGACCACACCCAATTATTTTCTCGCGTCTTGGGAATCTTCTGATACTTCCCGTTGACAACTTCGTGCTGCCACTCAACACGGGAGAAATTGACACGCCAGTTGTCCCCTGGATGTGGTGGTGCCGCTTGCCGCGAAAATTCACCGAGCACTTTCCAGGGGATCGCGATTTCGACGCTCCAGCCGGAATCTTTATCCGTTGGATCGTTAAGAGTACCTTGCACATCGATGGCGGTTTTCAACCCCTCGATCTCCCAGGAATTATCAGCCTTGCCACCGTCCTTGTATGGTTTTGGCAAAAACAAATCCCAAGTTGTATTTAGTGCATTCAGCTCGAGTTCGTAGTACTCGTGATTATCGCCGTTGGGATCGATGAAGACTTCAAAATCATTGTCGTGAAAGATCACCGCATCGTGTTCGGTAAGGGTGCCCCAAACGTGCGGCTCATCGAGTTGCGCCGCGACATAAAAGAATTCCTTATCCCACAGCATTTTGGCGCGTGTACGATGACGCGGTTTCGGCTTGACGTCACCTTCGATATCCCTGAATTCAGCTGTCCAGGGTGTCTTAGTCCAAATCGGTTCGTCGATCTTGCCATCAACGCTGATTGGAGAGTCAGTAAAGCCGCAAACATATTGTTGCGGTGTGATGAGCTTCATCTTCTCCCAGTCACCCGCTGAGTCAGCCAGGGTGAGCTGCGACATTGACGATGCGATCATCACCGCGATCAACCCCAGCCATTGCGTACATTCGATCCGCCGCTTCATGGAAAACTCCTACCATCTCAAAATCGCCAACCGCATAAGCTATCACCGCACCGAATTTTATCGCGTTTAAGGTTCCCAAGCTATCGTACGCAGCTTTGAATGTGTCGAATTGTTCGGACGCGAGGGAAACGATTTCTGTTAATCCAAGGTGAACGCTACCAGCTTAATCGGGAATGTCGGATACCCTGCTAAAACGGTCGTGTTTTATCGAGTCATAGGTTGATCGCCAACGTAGGGAGTCCAAAGGACAATTATCAAATGTTTTACGACGACGACTTCCGTTCAAATCGCCGAAGGTCAACTTTCTACGGAATTCAATGCTTTCCCTCGCAAAATGAATATCGATTTCACGGCACGTTTCGAATGACAGGTTCCGGGGCAACTCATATCGCCGGCAGCGATTCACCGTAGAGGATCTGGACTGCAGGGGAACGAAAACGAGTTTTTACCGTTACAAGCGGATCCGTTGACGCTGACTGACAATTTGCATCTACCTGCTATTTGCCAAGCCGCTCAACGTTTCACTGGCAGGTTTGTTCAGAAATGCCAAAAACGACGTCACCCAAACGTTGCAGGCGTGCCTCGGATGAAAACTTGTTGTGTGAATAAAGTTTTTGAGACGTCGTAATTCACCTATTTGAATTTTCCCCGCCTTTGTAAGTTGCCCGTAGAATGGAATTGTGCGAATAACAGAGTTTTACATGCGGGATCTGACATGACATCTGACTCTCATAAACCCGATGGGCTCGTCCAGTTGCAAATGGAGCATCCTATCTGGGATCGCTTCTTTACGGTTGCTCCTTTGGTGGTGATTGGGACGCGCGAGGCGAATGGGGAAAACGATCTTGCTCCCAAACACATGGCCACTCCGATGGGATGGGGCAATTTTTTTGGGTTTGTCTGCACACCGAGTCATAGCACTTATCAAAACATTTCGCGGGAAGGAGTCTTTGCCGTCAGCTACCCAACAGTTGATTCGGTACTCATGGCGGCCCTCGCAGCTTCACCTCGTTGCGGCGATGATTCGAAGCCCGCATTGATGGCTTTACCCTCCTTTCGCACGGCGGAAGTCGATTGTCCTTGTCTTTCAGAATCGTCTCTTTTTCTTGAATGCCGGCTAGATCGAATTGTTGACAACTTCGGCGTTAACAGCTTGATTGTCGGGAAGATTGTTGCGGCTCAGATTCGATCCTCGGCCCTGCGGCGAGAGGATATTGATGACGAAGATACGGTGACTGCATCACCCCTGCTGGCGTATGTTTCTCCAGGGCGTTTTGCGACCATCGATAAGAGCGTAGCGTTTCCGTTTCCAGCCGGCTTTCGACGTGGCGAGGATCCCCCAAATGAATCCTAATCTTGCTCTTGAGCTGCTTGACCACCTTCGCTCGCGTCAAATGGAGATGGTTGACCTGCTTAAACGCAGTGCGTTGATTGAATCACCCTCGGGAGTACCTGATTCAATCATGCCCATGTTCCAGCTTTTGCGTGAGCAATTTGAGGATCTTGGATTCAGCTGCATTCAAATCCCAGGGGAAAAAACTGCGGGCCAACTTCTCGCCATCGACGAACAGGCCGCAGAGAATTCCCCGAGACAATTATTGTTAGGCCATTGCGACACTGTCTGGCCGGTCGGCACCCTGGAGAAAATGCCGGTTCAAACACGCGATGGCTGCCTTTTTGGACCGGGTGTCTATGACATGAAGGGTGGCTTGGTTCAAGCATTGTTCGCACTATCCGCATTGCGGGTCCTCAATCTTAAACCGAGTGTTTCGCCCGTCGTTTTCATCAATTCAGATGAAGAAATTGGCAGCTTCGAATCTGCGGACTTGATTCGTGAATTAGCGCCTGCCGTCGACCGTGTGATGGTCATGGAACCCTCACTTGGGCCAACTGGGTTAATTAAAACTGCAAGAAAAGGCGTGGGGCGATTTGTCATTACGGTGATCGGGCGGGCCGCTCATGCAGGATTAGATCCGGAGAAGGGCGTTAGCGCAATCCTGGAACTTTCGCACGTTGTGCAGGCGCTCTTCAAACTGAACGATTCTGAAAAAGGAATCACGGTCAACGTTGGCACCATTGACGGCGGGATGCGGCCCAATGTTGTGGCACCAGAAAGTCGCGCGGAGGTTGATGTTCGAGTTCGTACCAAAGAAGACGCCGAACAGATCGAACAAGCGATTTTGGGAATGGAACCAACCGTTCCCGGGACAGAACTACATATAAACGGTCGGATTGGCAGGCCCCCACTCGAGCGAACTCCCGGGAATCAAAAGCTTTGGCAGCGAGCTGTTCAAGTGGCCGATTTACTTGGGCTCGCCATCGATGAGGGTGATGCAGGGGGCGGATCAGATGGAAATTGGACGAGCCTTTACACGCCAACACTCGATGGTTTGGGGGCAGTAGGTGATGGCGCGCACGCAGTCAATGAACATGTTGTCACGGACCGAATGCCCGAGCGCGCCGCTTTATTGGCATGCCTCATGTTGGGACCGCCATTGGCAACTGACGGTGTTCACCAAGGCAAGTTCCACTGGAATGATCTAAATCGCTTTGGGGCGCAATAAAATAAAGGTAAAACCGATAACCAGCACAATACGCCGCCCCTCGAAATGGTCCGCAGCAGGTCTTGTTCCGAATGCTTGCAGCCATCGATATCCGGAGTGAATTGTGAACGATTTTAAGGGTGTCGGTGCATCCTTTACCAGAATTTCTGACCTAGCCCATCAGCCATTCAAAGTCGATCGCAGCACTTAGGAAAAATGTGACACCGGCGACTCTGTTCTTTGCGAGGTGTCCGCTACATCCCGAGGAACACAGATTGAACACGTATCGGGGTAGATGATTGAAGTGTCATCTGGGGATCTCGTCATCGGGGCATACGGCGTTCGAGCTGCCACACTCGAGGCGGTTGGAAGTTGGCGGGACATCACGGATGACCAGGAAGTCCAAGTATTGACCGCTGCCGGAATCATCGGTCGAGTCACGTCACGCAGTACGTACTTCCCAAAACGATTGAGCTTGCCTATCGAGGCCACATCGTCCGTAACGAGCAGCGAGTGCGGATGAGCGATTTTGTGGTGCTTCCATGAAGCAAACGCTTCAATGCCCAGTGTTGCTTCTGATTGAAACCAGCATGTCGTCAGGAAAGACTCACTAGGACCGTGTGATTTTTCGACGGCCATGCTGAGAGGGTTTGCGTGTGGCTGGTGGCTGCGTGTGGCTGGTGCCAAATTAACGGGAGCGGGGCGTTATCGTGATATCTTGGCGATGTCGGATGCCGGAGCTGAGATCATTCAGGGTTTTGTCGATGTTGGTTTGCTGTCAAACGCCTGTAGTCGACAAGGTTTTCCCAAACGTTTGATTACTTGCTTGGGAAAATCGCCGAGTCAAAACCGGATGTGCTCGTCGCGGAAGGAAGGCTTCTCCGCTGGAGCCCTACAACGGCGACGTGGAAGTCGAGAGTTTGGGGGACCAAGTCAAATGTACAGTTCTCTGCGTCTCAGATCCCTACGCCGTGGTGGGATTTATGCGAAGCTTTGGCTTTGACCCCGATCTCGTTTCAGAAGTCTCTGCAAGCACTTCAGCGGGAGTCGATGTCGTTCGGAAACCGGCTTGGTGGCCAGCACTGAATTTGCTCGATACAAGTAGCTATGACGAATTAGAAGAAATCCTCATCAAAACATTGATGTGACAGTCTCGTCGAAAGGAATGCAATTCATGTTTATCAACACAACTTGAGTCAGTGATGGCTAGCTCGGTTTTCCCGTTTGTAACGGGAGTTTGCGAACGGGCAAAACCAGGTGCTCATAAACGAATGCTCGTAAAAGGCGCAATGAGCAACCAGGAGTACCAAGGGAGAACCAGAAAGTCACGGCCCGCAAAGACAGAAACGTCGGATTGCGATTGGCTGAGAAGGCGGCGGGTAGGTCGTTGGGTTGAAGGTGTTGCCTAATGCAACTAGCCGCGGAATTTTACTGGCCGAAGAAGTCCGCCACAAATCTCAACACGTCTGTGCTGGTAAAAACGCCCACCACAAAACCTCCATCCATCACCAACGCGCAATCGACCGCGTGCTTTTGCATTTCACGCACAACCTCGTCGATTGGGGCAACTGGCTCAACAATCAATGGCTGTGGAACGCAACACTGTTCGACTGGGCAATCAGCGAAGTGAGACTGATTGGTTATCTGGGCTTCAAGCAGCGTTTCCCGTGAGACGACACCTCGCAAATGTGACCCGCTCATTACAGGGAGGTGATGTACGTGATGTTTTTCCATTAGGTCCCAAGCCTGCTGTGCGGTTTCACAACGCTCAGCCTCCACTGGAAGACGAGTCATGAATTGGCGAACATCAGGTGCGCGACGCTTCATGAATGCCCTTCCTCTGCGTTTACTCTTTCGTTACCGAAAGCCAAAATCGCGAACGATCAAACAGCTTTGCAATTCGGTAGGTCGCTAAAATGGGTTCACCCATTGGTTTGCCATCCTGATCCAACCTCTGCCCGACGATTTGGAAGGCACCTTGAACGGTAACCTCGGAGTCGGAGGTCAAGGTCAGCTTGACAGACTTGGCTGAGTCCCCCTTTGCTTGCGAGACAACCTCCGTGCTAGACACGCCCGCCGGCAAGTCTTGCGCCAGGATACGAATCTTTGACGTGTCACCATCGCTTCGTTTCACGCTTATGGTGATTTCGGCAGGCTTGTCGGCGGCAAGCGGAAAGCGTCCTGCTGCAACGGTAAGTTCGACCTTGGGCATTACCGGCTGAACTAAAACTGAATAGGCTGCTCGAGTCCCGTGATTATCGACAAGATCCGATATTTGCAACTCGACTTCACCATCCGAAGCTGCTTTGTATTCGAGAGCGGCGTCATATTCATTGCGTGCGAAATCGTCATTGCGCACGAGCTCCTTTCCCGACGCAGGGTCAATCAAACGCAACACCGAATCAAGTTCAAATCCAAATCGCCTCGCGTAAACATTTGCTCGGTAAAGCTGCCCACTTTTCACCGCAAAACGAATTCGATCCGTTTCACCTGCCTGGGACAAAAGCCCAGAAAAAACGAGGGGCAAACCGCTCGCTGTGACGGCCGATTCCTCTTCTGACTCGAACAAAAACTCTGAGTTGGCCGGCGCTAGGTCGTGCCAATGCCACCCGCTTACCTCCGGCAAAGAGGAGGTGACGGGATTCTGACCAATCCATTGGAGCGGTTTTTTCTTGCTCGGTAAGTTCCAACCCGTAGCGAGGGACTTCTGGGTGAAATTGCTTGCGATCAGCAATGGCAGCACGTGATCAAGTAATGGCTCGGTCGTCAGGCGGAGCAGATAGACGTAAGACGGGTTCCCCGCAAATCCGATCGTTCCAGTGGGCGTTTCAGGAAAAGCAAAAACTCTCACATGGAACGTAGCATCAGACTTTGACTCATAGACAAGTTGTGGATCCAATCCTTGAACATCGTCCGATTGAGCAACGACGTTGCCGCGAGAATCGACTAACTGCAGGAGCGAATCCATGGGTGACGCCAAAATTTGATTCGCCCGCAACGAGGCCACCAACGTCTGTCCGGCGTTCAATTCGACCGCGTGTGAATCGAGGTCGCCGCTCTTTTCAAGTTTCCCAGCGATCAGGATTGGCAGCGTCGCTTGATTGGATTCGGAAAGTCGGTTGTTAGGTTCGGATTCTAGTTGCACACGTTCTCGTTCGATGAAGACAGGAAACAGGTCGCTGGCGGACTGATCGTCGTATAAGCGAATCCAGGCAATTCCCGGCGGAGTATTTTCCGGAACGGTTATCTCCAAAGCCCCCGCATCTTCACCCGCAGTAATCTCTAAATCATCATGTTCACAGATGATGGTTGCTGGCCACTTCGGGAATTTCCCCTCCGCCTTCAATACCGAAACTTGGCCGATTTGAACCGCAGGAGGATAAAAACGATCCACCTGTATCTGCGCTGTCGCGACATTCGAGATCCCAACAGCGGCGAGAAACCACACCACTCCAAGAACGAAAAACAGAAAACGATGATTGCAAGGGTAGCTCATTCCTGTCTCCCGGCAAAATCAGACAGTTTGGTGATGGCCACCGTCAGCAAAAAGCGACCATCCATGCTGTCGTTGTATTTCCGAATACATTGGATCCGCGATAAGATCCGGCAAATTCTGCGGGCTGAAGGTATCGTCGCTAGTGTCGACTGAAGCAGGAACGCGAGCGTAAACATTAACCCATGATCTCATCGATGGGAGCCGCGTTACTGACCAGGTGGACGGGCCGCCCTTCCGGGGTGTGAACCATCTTGTTCGGATCGATCCCCAATTTTCGATAGACCGTTGAAACAAAATTCTCTGGTGCCAGGACACGCTCCACAGCCGCGTAACCTTGACGGTCGGTCGCACCAACGACCTGCCCACCCGGTGTTCCACCACCAGCAAACATGACGCTCATGGCATTGGACCAATGATCCCGGCCAACATCCTTATTGATTTTCGGCGTCCGCCCGAATTCGCCCAAGGCAATCACAAGCGTCCTTTCGAGCATCCCCTGAGATTTCAGATCTTCGATCAACGCTGCAATCGTTGACTCGAACGGCGGCATCTTTTTCTCATACGAGTCAAATAAATTACGATGATCATCCCAGCCACCGTGATAAAGCGTCACAAATGGGACTCCGGCACTTACCAACCGTCTTGCTAACAACGCACGTTGTCCGAAGGGATTTCGCCCGTAGGCGTTCCGCACATCCCCCGGTTCTTGATGGATGTCAAAAGCCGCCTGAGCTTGCGGGCTGCTTATGAGCTGCATGCTCTGCGCGAAAAATTCATCACCGGCAACGACAGGATCGCCAGCGGCCGCATCAGTGATACGCATCAGGCGATCAACTTGGGCGCGAATGGCTTGTCGAGACTCAAACCTGCCCTCTGTCAATCCGTTTGGAATCGTGACATCACGAACCCGAAAGCTGCTTCGGTTTGGATCATCGGGAACCACGAATGGTGCGTGGCGAGCACCGAGGAAGTTTGGACCGCCACTACGCGACATGTTTGGCATCGAGAAATATGCAGGAATTCCCTCCGGTGCGCCAACTTCTTTAGAAACCACGCTGCCAAGCGAGGGATGAAAACTAACAAACGCGCCGCAGCCGACCGGAATCCGCGGTGGAGCGCCAGTCATCATGTAGTGATTGCCGGCGCCGTGATTTCCCTGGTTGTGTCGAATCGATCGGACAACGGCTAAATCGTTAGAAATGGATGCCAGCCGCGGCAAGCATTGACTGAATTGAATTCCGGGCGTTTGCGTCGCAATGGGACCGAATTGACCACGAATTTCAGCGGGAGCTTCTGGTTTCGGATCAAACGTTTCGTAATGGCTCGGACCGCCATCCATCCAAATCAAGATGCAGGCATCGGCCTGATGCGGCTTCGGCGCGATCACGCCTTCCGATGCAGTTGCCCGCAAGGCCCCGGTTAAACCGCCGGCCAACAATCCTCCCAGGCCAAGCATCAAACTATCACGACGTGAAACGCCTTCACAACGTCGAGCCTTCATGGTTTTCTCCTTAGCACCAACAGAAAAAAGACTTTCGCATCGAACGCGGCCAACCGCTGCTGCCAACGTTGTGATGCAAAAACCATTGAACGAACTTTCAAATGTTCCACGGAACGGATCTACACTAATTTTGAATTGTAAATTCGGGCGAATTCATCATGGCCCACATCAGATCTTCGATTGCCGTACGGTGATTCTCTGCTTTGTCGAGCAATTCGATTCCGTACTCTGATTCCGGCGTGGTGGGGATTCGTGAAAAAATCGCTAAGTAAGTTTCCTCAATGATCTGTGCTGCTGTCATCTCACTCGCGGCTAGCCGCGCCGCCCGGCCTTGATCGCTGCGAATACGGCTATCAATTTCAGGGGAATTCATCAGATGCAGAGATTGAGTGACGGTCGCATCGGGGGTTCGCTCGCAGGGAGGGTCCTGATTCTCATTGGGACGTCCGAAGGTATCCAAAAACATCGAATCGACTCGATGCGTCCACACTTGGCTGGCGCGAGATTCAGCTGGCATTGCTTGCATGTTGGCAGCGACTTCCGTTACGTCAGCAACCGCGTCCATTAGCACCTCGGCACGCAGACGGTGGCGGTAATGACGGGAATAATTGACGCGATCGCTGGCATTGGTTTCGTTGGGCAACGACGAATGACTGTAGGTGCGAGAAAGAGTGATAGTCCGGATCAACTCTTTCAGGTCGTATCCAGAGTCTCTGAACTCAGCGGCGAGAGCATCTAGGAGTCTTGGATTCGTCGGTGGATTTGTACTCCGCAGATCATCCACAGGCTCGACGATGCCTCGGCCCATCAAGATTCCCCAGACCCGATTGACTTGCACTTGCGCGAAGTAGTCATTTTCCTCAGATGTCATCCAATTCGCCAAATCGTAGCGTGGGTCATCAGCCTCACCGGCGTGCTCACCGAACAACGGCTTTGGACTCATCTTCTCTCCGGTCAGCGGATGCGAAACGGTCCCACTCGTGCTGGTGAAGACAATCTCCTCGCCACCGGAAATGGGTGGCGACAAACCTGTCCCTTTCCTGCCGACTTTCGCGAAGTGAGCTGCAAATTGATAAAAATCTTGCTGGCTCCAGCGTTCAAAGGGATGGTGGTGGCATTTCGCGCACTCCAGCCTAACACCAAGGAACAACTGGCTGACCATGGTTGCAACTTCATCGGGACTGCGACGGTCACGGTAGAGCGTCGCTGCGCCGTTGTGCCAGGTGCTCCCCTTGGCAGTGATCAATTTCCGCACCATTGCATCGTAGGAGACATTTTCGCGGAATTGTTCACGGATCCAATTATCGTAATTCAGCACCGCCTTAATCCCAACGCGGTAGGGATTGGGCCGCAACAGGTCCGCCCAATAACCGGCCCAGTGATCTGCATACTCAGGCCGATCAAGCAAGCGTTCAACTAAATTCGCACGTTTGTCTGCCTCCGTCGCATTGAAAAACTCCCTGGCCTCTTCCGGACTGGGCAACCGCCCAATGACGTCGGTGTAAATTCGACGCAAGAAGGTTGCATCATCGATCGGGTCAGAAGGCAACAGTGATAACTTCTGAAGCTTCGCGTAGACGTGATCGTCAATGAAGTTTGATCGTGGTAGCTCCGAGTAGCGAGCCGTGGGCAAAGTGTTTGGTTGAGGGATGGAAACATTCGCTACACAAATGTGGTTCATATAGCGAGCCATCACTGCCGTCTCGCCGGGCAAGGGGCCCGCGGTCATCTCCCCCGCTGGATCGACGCTGACCACACTTGCCTCATTGGATAGATAGGTCGCCAACCTTGTCACGTCACGAGTACTGCCATCATCGTAATTAGCTGTAACTCGCAAGCTATTTTTTTCACTTGGCTTAAGCGAAAAATCAGTCGTATCCAAAGCTACAGATTGCAGTAATGGCTCGCCCTCAATGCGGCGCGGTGCAGCCTGTGCAATCCAGTTCAACAACGTTTCATAATCGGAAGAACCAATCTCGATTTGTTGACCACCACCGTGGGGTACCTGAGCGGTTGCCTTTCGCAGTAACAAGCTATCACTCGGCGAAGCGGGGAAAAGACGACGGCCCCGGGACTCCCGCACGAGCGAGTGAAAATCGAAATCTGGATCGAATGCGAGCAGCGAAAGCTGGAACCCATTCTGCCCCCGCTGTTTGCCGTGACACGCACCGGCATTGCAACCATGTGCCGTCAAAACAGGAAGCACATCGAGTTCAAAGCTCACCTTTGCCGCCTCGGTTACTGGGCCGAGCCAGCCACCAAGTAGCAGGGAGACGCAAATCGCAACAAGGCGCGATATACAGGGCATCGTAGGACGCAGGTTGGAGGGGGGATTGGAGGGACCTTCTATTCTAGCCAGTTCGGCAAGAAAATGCGCCACCCGAGTTTACCTGCAAAAAAGCGGGCAAGGTCGCAAAAGAGGGCTCAAACGCGTTGATTTGAGCGTGTCCCTTAAAAACTCGTTCCGCTGTTGGTTTCAGGCAAAGCGACCGCCAAACTGGCGGAAACTTCCCAGCTTACCGGGCTCGGATAGGCTGCAAAGGCTGGTCCTTCAATCGGTCGTGCATTCCGAGTGAGAATTCAACATCTCGGGTGCTGCCGGTTTGCCATCGTGCATGCCACTCTCGGGCGGAGTCTTGGTTTCGAGTTTGCTCTCAGCCTCTGCTTTTTCAAGCTCTTCCTCAGCAAGCTTCTTTCGCAATTTGTAAAGCCGTCGCCTTAACTGCTTGGCCTGCGTTTCCACTTCTTCAAGCTTAGCCTGCATCCGCTCGATAGCCCGTTCCGTGTTATTCGTCAGTAGTCGCTCAACCGAATCAAGCACAAACAATGCCCGCAAAGCTTTGACCGACGTACCGCGTAGCCGGTAAACCCGCGCCAGTTTTATCACCTGCTGAACACGCATGACACGCAAGAAACGCAGGAAAGAAACCAAGGGCAACAAAATGATTACCAGGTCTACCCAATGGGTCCGGCAGTAATCGACTTTCTTTTTTGCAACTGCAACCATCAAAATAAATTCGGCCGCAAAAGCAAACCAAATCACGCCGGTGCTGATGTGCAGCAACACACGTAGCCAGCTGTACTCTGCGACTTGAACCTTCATGAAAAACTCGATCACAAAGACTGGTAAAATCAGCAAAGCGATCAGAATCATCGGGATGCTGAGTTTCTTTGCCAGCCGACGCCGTAACCGTTTGTTGGGGCTCCGCCAACCGAGGCCAGGCAACCATAAGCGGTCGTGCATCTCATAGCTGCGAGCGCACAGCCGCAAAGATGGCATGACACAAAACAGCAAGCTAAAGAAGTGATACTTCTTGGTCTCAGAAGTCCAAGGGCGCGTCATCCAATGAAACGAGGATTCCGCGATCGTGATCGGCCAGACAATCAAGATCAACGTGATCGCGATATTCTGAAACCAACCACCGGAAATATCATTGGCAGCAATCGCCAAGCGGATTTGCTCTGCTTCGGATGCGTCGGGCCGAATCGCCAACCTCGCGTTTTCGCTAAAGTTGGGGACGTCAAACCAGGTTACAACAAGAATGGCCTGGCTAACCAAAAATACGATGGACAGCCCGAACATGATCGGTGCCGTCAGATGCGCGAAAGAACGAAGAAAATGAAGTCGGTCAACGTACATGATGGTTTAGGCAGCATACCGCCTCTTTGAGGGCGCGCGGCGGAAGCGAAACTGATTAGGTTCGGTGCAAAAACCAAACACGAATATCAATCTACTATTTTAAACTTTGCAGACCTCTTAGCCCCAATGATTTCGTTTTAACTTGCAGCACATGGGTGTTTTCCAACCCGGGATTCAGCCCGTTTTCAATTCCAGTCGAATTTGTCAAACTCTGAAGCGGCTTGCCGAACGCACAGCTGTCGCGCTCGCACCGTACCATTTCCCGCTGATGCGGTTACATGCCGCTCATTCGGCACGCAGTTCAGGTGGCACCTCCGCTAGTGCTACATCTGGTAATTCAAAGGAACCGGCGAGAAGTTCGCGATCGTCGTTCACCAATTCAGGGTACCTCGCGGGGACAACTTCTACCGCGAACAGTTCTTGCACGGCATCCTCGAATTTAACAAATCCGACTGTTTGCCCGGTTTCAATATTTACAACCCAAACCCCGCAGACTCGTTCATTCATTGCCCGCTTGGCCATTGGTATCCCACCAAACACGGCAGACTCGCGCACTTGCGACAAACCAATCCAAGCGAGAGGTCCGGTGAAAGCCAAGCCTCGCGTAAACCCCGGTAGGGATGCGACGTTTTCATAGCGTCCCGTATTTTGATCGACGTAGCCAAAACTACCTGTTCCCGATTCCAGAATCCACAAACGATCTCGGTACCACCTCGGGCTGTGCGGCATCGATAGCCCTCGGGCCACGACCTCATCGTTTAGGCGATCAATGACGATCCCGCCGCTGGTTTTGTTTTTCCGCCACCCGGCAATTTCATTCGTCTCACCGAGCGCTGTCAAATACCGCGGCTGGCCATCTCGAAGCCCCATCCCATTGAGGTGGCAACAGTCGCCGGGAACAAAATTCGACACAAAGGAAGGTCGCCAGACCGGTTCGAAACTGTACATCTCGCTACGTTTGCACAGACAAGAAAATCGCGTGTTCACGAACCATAGTTCGGCTTCATGGCCGGTTCCAACCCAAGCCATCTCGTGGATTTGAACATCCCCGGTCCAGTGTGTTGTTCGGGGCAAAAAACAGGCGTCGTGAGAACCTGGGGTGACTTTAACGCCTTGTCGCTTTCCTGCTTCGTCATCTGATTGAGAATCGAGACGCGGACAAACTGCTGGCAGATTATGAAACTCCCAGACGCTGGTTGCCGCCCCGACCGCCAAGCGATTGTCGCTGATGGCCAATCCCATGGGCTTATCAAAACATCGAAAGTGGGTGTTTAGCACGCCATTTTCAGCCCGTAAAATGACTAAACGGCCTGCCTGATAAGTCGTCACCATCAAAGAAACCCCCACTTGATCGAGGATCTCAGGCAAATTCGATGTGTGGACACTTCGAAGCGGTTGCTGTTCTGATTGTTGGGGCGCAGGCTCTGACATGGTAACGGTTATAACATTCAGGCAAGAAATTCGGGCGGCTTGCAAATCAGTTGCGAGCAAGAAACGGCTACCGGTACGCAGAAGCCACCTAAGCAGACTCAAAACCACACTGATCTTCCCTGGATTAAGAAAACAGAGCTAGCCTGATCAGGTTCTTTCATTTAGCCTGAAAGGACATCAAACACCGGTATTTCCGCACTTATTGAAACCGATTTTGCACGCAAACGCATGCTAAAAGCACTCGAGTTGGCCGGTTTCAAGAGTTTTGCGGATCGCACAAGGTTCGATTTCCCGGACGGTATCACTGTCGTCGTTGGTCCCAATGGCTCGGGAAAGTCGAATATCGTTGACGCCATCAAGTGGGTTCTCGGCAGCCAGAGTGCGAAAAGCCTCCGCGGTAAGGAAATGGCGGACGTCATTTTCAAGGGTTCGCAAACCCGCAGCCCAGCTGGCTCGGCAGAAGCCACCATTGTCTTTGACAATCCCAATGGCGAGCTCGATGTAGATGCTCCGGAGGTTCATGTCACACGTCGCGTTTATCGCAGTGGCGAAGGCGAATACCTGATCAACAATCAACCGGTCAGGCTCAAAGACGTCAAAGATCTCGTTCGTGGAACAGGGATCGGGATCGATGCCTACAGCCTGATCGAGCAAGGTAAAGTCGATCGTATGCTGCAAGCCGGTGCCAAAGACCGCCGTGCAATCTTTGAGGAAGCAGCGGGAATTAGTCGGTTCAAAGCCAAGAAGGTCGAAGCAGAACGCAGACTCACGCGGGTGCAAACCAACCTGACCCGCCTCGGCGACATCGTCGATGAAGTTGCCTCGAGACTGAAAAGTATCCGCAGTCAGGCGAGCAAGGCCGAGCGTTATCGCCAAGCCAATGAGCGTATGAAGGAACTGCGTACCCAAGTTGCTTGGGCTGATTGGCGCGAGATGTCGACGGAGTTGGAAAATTCCGAACGTGAACTCTCGGCCGCCAAGCTGAAATACGCCGAGCTTAAATCGCTCCGTCAGCAAATGGCGGAAGCACGGCAAGAAGCCGACACCGAACTTCAACGCATCTCGCAGCAATCAGCTGAGGTGGAACAACATCGCAGCAACCTCGTCCAACGCATTGCGGAGTATGCCGGCCGTCGAACCGCCGACAAAGAAGCGATCGGCGACTTGCGGCAAACTGTGGCCAAGTCACTCCGTCGCGTCCGCTTGCTGCAGTCCCGGGCCGGCTCTGCAGCCGAGGAATTACGCAACGCAAACCAACGACTTGAGCAATACGAGCGTGAACTGAAAGAGGCCCGCCGCCGTAACCACGACGCCGAAGTCGAACGAGATCGAGTTCAGGAGGAAGTGTCGGAAGTCCGTATTCGTCGCGAATCGGTCCAACAAAGCCACCTCGCTCAAGTCCGACGCGTGGCGGATCTTGAAGCCAATCGCCAACGGGCCGGCCAAGCGATAGGCGAAGCTGAACGATCACTTGCAAACCTCCATCGCCGATCTGATGCCGCCTTCACCTCCTTCAACGAGGTCAGCCAAGAAGCGGAACACGCTATCGCACGGGTCGCTGAAGCGGACAACGCGATCAACGAAATCGTCACAGCGATTGAATTGGCCGATGCAAAACTTCAGGAAAGCCGACGCACCCTCGATCGACGCCGAGAAGAAATCTCGGCATTGAAAATCCGCCTGCAAGGTGTAATCGAGCGTCTGAGCGTCCTCAAGGATCTAGAGAAGCGACAAGAAGGCCTGTCGGGGGGCGTGCGAACGATCCTTCAGCAATTGCAAGATCCGTCATTATCGCTCGCGCACCATGTTCATGGGATCGTCGCCGAATGCCTGGAAGTCGACGTAAAAGTTGCACCGCTAATCGACAGTGCGTTGGGGCAACGCAGTCAGTACATCATTGTCAGCGGCGGGGAACTCCAAGATGCAATACTGGCTGGAACACTCAAGATCAATAGCCGAGTTGGCCTACTACGGATTGACGAACTTCCGCGTCGTCGACCAGGCGATCGCATTCGTCTGGATGGCTTGAAGGGTGTTATCGGACGCGGCGATCGTATGATTCGATGTGAACCTATCTTCGAGCCACTTGCCCGCCATTTGTTGAGCAGTACTTGGTTGGTTGATTCACTCGATACCGCGTTGGGACTTCGCAAACTCAGCGGTGCCGGGTTGCGTTTCGTCACGGTTGATGGGGAATTACTCGAGAACGATGGATCAACCGTTATCGGCCCAGCGGCCGCTGCAACTGGCCTCATTAGTCGCCGCAGTCAAACCACCGCTGCCGAACAAGAAATTCGACATTACGATTTTCAGATCAAAGAGGTTACCGGCGAAACGGAGCATCTAGCCGAGCAGGTCGACGAAGAAGCCGCACAACTCGGACGTTTAGAGCAACGACATCGTCAATTGATCGCCGATCGCGCTGCGGCCGATGCTGAACGCCGCCATGTAGAGGATCAAAAACAGTCGCAAAAAGCAATCTGTGACGAATTAACGCAAGAGATCGATTCGATTAAAGCGGTGCAGCTGGAATCGGAAGAACAAAGTCAATCGCTCGGCCAGCAGATCACCAACGGCCGCCAAGAGATTGAACGCCTCGAAATGGAAGCGGCGGAGGCGGACGAGATGCTGGCGGATGTGCAGTCCGCGCTGCAGACAGCAACCAGCGGTGTGATGTCGATCAGCGTCGATGTCGCGCGAGCCGAACAAAAATTTGAAGCACTCTCAACGAGTATGGAGCAGCAGCAGCGGGATCAAAGCCAACGCGAAGCGGCTGTCGATGACGTCCGGACGCAAGCGAACTCCGGACGGAAACGTATCAATGAACTGACAGCGAGATTGCTGGATGCAAACCACCACTTGGCTGAGTTGCAATGGGAAGCTGATCACGCCCAAGCAAAACTCAAGAATTTCGCCGATTCAGCGGCAGAAGTGCGCCGTGATAATGGCGATATCATGCGGGCCAGTGAAGAGGCCATGAAGCAGGCTTCTGCTGCGAGCGAAGCCACTCACGCGATTTCCTCGCGACGAGAAAATCTTCAACTACGCCGCGAAACATTGGCGCAACGGTTACGAGAAGATTACGAGATCGACTTGCACGGCAGTGAACCGCCGGAGGACTGGAAGGCACCCGAAGATCGTGACGGTGTTGAAGCAGAAATCGAAAGATTACGTCTCCAGTTGCAACGCACCAGCAGCGTGAACATGGAAGCGTTGGAGGAACTGGAAGGCTTACAGCAAAGATACGATGAACTTCACGGACAGTATCAGGATTTGACCGCGGCAAAGGATTCGCTGCAAAGAATCATCGTGCGAATCAATTCCGACAGTCGCCGGCTATTCCTCGACACACTTGAGGCGATTCGGATCAACTTCCAGCAGCTTTATCGTAAGTCCTTTGGAGGCGGACACGCGGACCTAATTCTGGAGGAAGCAGATGATCCGCTTGAAGCGGGTGTCGAGATTGTAGCCACTCCACCTGGTAAGCAAAGCCTTAGCAATTCACTCTTGTCCGGGGGCGAGAAAGCGTTGACTGCGGTTGCTTTGCTGATGGCGATCTTTAAGTATCGACCAAGTCCCTTCTGTGTGTTGGATGAGGTCGATGCTCCTTTTGACGAAGCGAATATTGGAAGATTCGTCACCGTTTTGAACGAATTTCTGGATCAATCGAAATTCGTTGTCGTTACCCACAGCAAGAAAACGATGACTTCGGCGACGACTCTGTATGGGGTTACCATGCAGGAATCTGGCGTAAGCAAACAAGTCTCGATCCGTTTTGAAGACATGAGCGAAGACGAGGAAGTCGCTTAGCTGACGCGACATCTGGCTATCTTCGCAACCGGTTGGGAGCGGAGATTCGCTTGACCGACACAGTCTTTGCCGAACTAGTGGTTAGTGTCGCACAAACGCGTCTGCTTAGTCGCCAATCACGCGGGCTTTATCTGATCGACATGACTTGGACCTTCACGGCGTTCACTCTATTGCGGTGCTGTTCGATCTGCATGGCGATTGAAGAGCGACCCAAATCGCTGCTTATGCGCAACGTTGTCCTGATTTGATTTGCCGCCAAGTTGCCTCAAGGTAGCGAACGGTTCTCATCCTGACCCGATTAGAATCCGCTCCGCTTTAATGGCAAGGACGACTGTTCGCCTAAACAGGTCAAATGAGAAGCGATAAAGCAAACGACATCAGATGAAACATCGCGACGCGGCGACAAACTGGTCGCAAATACTCAATCCCGAGATCAGCTCAGTTTGATTTCATCAAAGTTACTCGAAACGTAGTTATGAATGTCTGCAGGGTCATTCACTTGCGAGCTGCAACAAGTTCCGGAAATTCTGTCCCAGAATCAGTCGCTTTTCTTCTTCACGAATATCGGCTCCGAGCACCTTTGCTAGTTCTGTCCCGAGTGAACGCGAGGGTAGATGGCTACCGAAGATGATGCGTTTAGCCGTGATTTCTCGAACCGCCATTTCGATAAACCCCGCTGTTGCATCGAAGCCAGATGTTTCAATCAACACGTTCGTGTGTTGACGAATTGCCCGAAGCCCCTGCTGCCATTCTCCACCCGCGTGCGCACAAACCATCTTTTGCTCCGGATAGCGACTGGCCAACACAGCCAGCTCGGAGGGAGTTGATTCACTAGGATTACGTTTGCCCCCTGTTTTAAACCATGTATGCACCATGAGGACACCACCAAGCTGCGCGACCCGGTCAATCATTGGTCCAAGGGCCGGATCATCGCACCGTCGTGCCCCAGGACCGCCACCGGGCAGGTAGACGCCAACCATTGGGCCATCCGCTATCCACCGATCAATCGCTTGCAGGGACGCCTGAACATCGTTCGAATTAACCTGAATCATCCCTAGCAGTAAGCCGGACCATCGCCGCATTGGGCTAAGCACAATATCAGGTTGGGTTTGCAGCACCGCTTCTAGATTGTGATCCGACGTGGTGCCTGTGCCGACATGCGGAAAGTAGCAGGCTCGTTCAAAATGCCCCGTTTGAATTGCTGGCAAAGAACGCACAATATCGGCGAATAAGGTTTGGGTTCCATCCGCGCCCGGGTGCCCATGCGCAGGTGTGAAGTACGAATCCCAAATTCGATAGCGTTTCAAAGTCTCGGGCGAAGGCAAACCCGGTGTCCACCGATTTGTTTTCATAATGCTAATTCAGCAATCAGTTGGTTCGCATTACCGGCAAGTACTGCTCTGAGTGACGCGTCATCCAGTTGGCCCGATTCATAGGTTCGAATCAATGCTGCTTCAGGAATTAAAAAGGGGGCATGCGTTCCCAGCATGACACGCTCCGCATGCACTTGTTCGACGAGCTTCGGAACGCCATCCGTTGAATCGACCCGCGCTGTATCAAAATAAAGACGATCAAGAGTTTTCCAGTCGTTCAAGCGATCTGCATCGATTCGAGCATTGAGCAACTGAACGGCAACACCCTCCACACGGGACAAAGCGTCGGGTAGGGGTCTAAGATCGACATCTTCTGCACGAAAGCGTTGGTGCTGGGTTCGCACATCTTCCAACGCAACGACGATCTGCACGAAGCAACGGTTCTCAGCGGCGCGATGAAGCAATTCAAGCATTACCGGATCGTCTAATCCGTAATTGTGATAGCTGGGATATAGTCGGATACCAGGCATGTGATGATGCTTACAACACCGTTGTAAATCATTCGCCCAATCGGGCAAACGCAAATTGATCACTCCGACGGGGATCAATTCATCAAACATTTTGGCTCTGGCTGCCAAGCGTTCATTGACACTTGTAATGTCACGATGCAAAAGACCATCGAAGCTGCTCACCCAAGCTTGGGTAATCCCAAGCGAGCGATACTTGTTCACGAGTTTGTCGACTTGATCCAACGGTAAGCGACGAAAGGGCCATTGAGACAAATTGGCATTCGTGTCAATGATTTGCTCCCCGGAAACAGTTGCTCCAATCGCATCGGGTATGGTCGCCGCGACCGACGCGGATGAGAAACCGAGTTGGATGACTTGTCGGCGATTCAGCATGGATGATTGACCACACGGAGCGTCAGGAGGCGTGTATTTCGCCATGATACCAGTCAGCCCAATCTGACGGGGAGGATTTGCAGAATGCCGCCGGCGTGAGAGAAGCTACGGATGCGTCGAATGTTTTGCCTCATTATTCACGCGAATGCGAACTCGCTGCTCGTGCAATGGCTCGCGTCATGAAATGATTTCCCGAACGACGCGCGGCGGTTCAACACCCGTCAGACGCTCCTCCAAGCCACTGCGAATAAAAAATAATTTCTGGTGGTCGAGTCCTAGTAGATGCAGGATCGTAGCGTGAAAGTCGTGGACACTGACTGGGTCTTCAATCACTTCATGCCCAAAGTCATCCGTTTTTCCGTACGTTGTGCCACCTTTGATTCCGCCCCCCGCCATCCACGAAGTAAAGGCTTGCATATTGTGGTCGCGGCCGGAGAAGCCGTTCGCAGATTTTTGTGTCGTCGGCGTGCGACCAAACTCGCCACCCCAGATAACCAACGTCGAATCCAATAATCCCCGCTGGGCGAGATCCCGAAGCAGCCCTGCAACCGGCTTGTCAGTCCGTTGACATATTCCTCGGTGATTCGCTTCAAGGTCGGCATGACTATCCCAAGGCTGCTCCTCAAGAAAGATTTGCACAAACCTCACGCCACGTTCAACCAATCGCCTCGCAAGCAAGCAGCGACGCCCGAAAGAATCCGTCCATTTCTCGTTAATTCCATACATGGCCTCAGTCGCTCGAGTTTCCTGATGAGTGTCCAATGCCTCATTCGCCGTCAATTGCATCCGGCCAGCCAATCGATAAGATTCGAGCCTAGCATCCAGTTGAGGCTGATAAGGACGCTGCTGACGATGTATTTCATCGAGTCGCTGAAGAAGTTGCCGAGCAGATTGCGTGACTGCCGCAGGCAGTTTCATTGTCGGTTTCAAGTTCAGAATGGGTGATCCCGTGGGACGAAATCGAGTTCCCTGATACACCGGTGGCAGGAAACCAGCAGTCCAGTTCCGGGTTCCATTCTTTGGTGTTCCAAGGGGATCGGTCAAAACCACGTAGGCCGGCAAATTTTGATTCTCGGTACCCAATCCATAGACGGTCCAGGAGCCGAGTGTCGGATAACCCATAAACAGACGGCCACTGTGAATCTTGTATAACGCATTGTCGTGATTCGGATGATCCGTCCACATCGAATTGATCAAACAGATTTCATCAGCCAATTTTGCAGTTTGCGGCAAAACGTCGGCCATCCACATCCCGCTCTCTCCGTGACGGGCGAACGAATATCGTCCTCCCATCATCACACCAATGTCGTCGGTATCCTGATTTCCGATATGTTCCACGTTGCCTGGATAGGGCTGACCATCCATCCGATCCAGAACAGGCTTTGGATCGAACAAATCCATTTGGCTAGGACCGCCATTCATAAACAATTGAATGACCGACCTGGCCTTGCAAGCATGATGGGCTGGTTTCGGCTTGAGGTCGTACACTCCGGGAAGCTGCGGCTCCACCTTGGGGCCTTCATTTGCTAACACTTGCCCATCGAACAAGTCCTGGCCGAATAGATGGGCTAACGCAGCACCGAGCACTCCATCGCTTGTGCGAGCGAAAAAGTTCCGGCGAGTCGATTGAGCTGAACGTTGATTCATTCTGGACGCGTGGTTAATCCACATACAAAAAATTGGCGGAGTTTAAAATAGCATGGCAGTAGGCTTCCAAAGCTTGATCAGTGATGCCGGGGACATCTTGACTGTTAGAACGCAACATTTGGGTGCCTAATGTTAACTCACGCTCGGTTGGCGACTTTGTTAAAGCAATTTGAGAAACCGCCGTCACAAAATTAATTGGGTTTTCCTCATCGCCAACGCGATTGCGGACCCGCAAAGCGAACGATTTAGCTAGTTGCCAAATATGTTGATTGTTCATCAAAAGCAATGATTGTGGCGAAGTGTTTGAAAGACTACGCGTTAAGCAATTCGGCCCCATTTCAGGGTAGTCAAATGTCTCCATCAGCGTCGGTATCTCCGTTCGCCGATATTGCAAATAGACGCTCCGGCGCCACTGCCCAGTGGCGGTCGGCACGACATTCACCAATCCGTCCCGTGCGACAGAAACTAGATCTGGTGGTCCACCGGTTGAATGTTCGAGGCGTCCCGACACAAAGAGTAGCGAATCACGTAATGCTTCTGCGTCTAATCGCCTCAAAGGCATGCGAGACAGCAGGCGATTCTGCGGATCGGCACGCAAACTCTCTCCGCTGATTTTGCTTGTTTGTCGATAAGCACGCGAGTTCATGATCAGGCGATGCATCGCCTTGACACTCCATCCTCTTTCCACGAATTCGATCGCTAGCCAATCGAGTAGCTCGGGATGGGATGGCGGCTCACCCTGAAGTCCAAAGTTCTCCAGCGTTGACACCAAACCGACACCGAAGTGGTGATACCAAATGCGGTTCACCATCACTCGCGCCGTTAGTGGATGATCTGATTGAGTTAGCCAACGCGCGAACTCCAAACGTCGCCCTGTCTTTCCGGCAAAGGGAGGCGTCACGACAAAAGGGGTTGCTCCATCGGTCAACACGGAGGGAACACCAGGGCCAACTAACTGCCCCGGCTGGTGATGCTCACCGCGACGCAATAAATAGGTGGGCGAGGGCTCACCGCGGTCCCAAAGTGCACGGATTTTTAAGGATGGTTCCATTTGCCGAGTGACTTCGACAATCTCCATTTCAATCTCAGCGATTTTGCTCTCAGCATCGATTACCTGTGATGGTTGGTGATCGGAATCCAGGATCTCAACACGCTGCAACATTTCAACGAGGATTCGCTGCGGTAGCGTGCGATTGTTGTCCGCGATGCGAAGCGCTCGAATTGTCTCGCTTCGATCAGCATCGCTTTGTTCCGGGTAGTGATGTTCTAGTAACGCCAGTTGCCATTCGGCCTTCGCTTGCTTGAGCGAGCTCGTTAATCGTTTGAGGCGTGTTTGTAGTGGCGGATTGACGTTCGCGACCCGTTGCCGACGCTCAGGAACATCAATTTGGAGATTTCGATTTTTGAAGGTCAGCCAATCATGTTCGTCAAACGCTCCTTGGAAGATCGCTTTGAAGCGATAATAGTCGCGCTGTGGCAATGGATCGTATTTGTGCGAATGGCAACGGGCGCACCCGAGCGTCATTCCCATTAGTCCTTCGCCAACCACTGTTATCGCGTCCCCGATAACACCGAGACGTTCAGGCACAAAATTCATGGTTCGCGAACCGGTTTGATCGATCCCCATCCTCAAAAATCCAGTAGCGACCAGATTTTCGACCATCGTTTCGGTGATTTCCGTGGCATGTTCGTAATCCGCTAGCTCATCTCCAGCAAGTTGTTGAATCAGGAATTCGTCGTACGGTTTGTCTTCATTAAAGGCGTGGATGACATAATCGCGATATTTCCATGCAACTTCTCGAATCGGGTCGGCCGATACGCCACCTTCTGAGTCGGCATACCCTGCCAAATCCAGCCAATAACGTCCCCATCGCTCACCATACTCGGGTGCAGCCAAAAGATTTTCAATCATCTTTTGATACCAATCGGGATCTCGATCACTTCGCCATCGTCTCCATTGCCCAACGGTCGGCGGTATTCCGATCAGATCAACATAAGCTCGCCTGATCAACGCATCCCGCTCAGCCGGCGGTGCGAAAGTGAGTCCGCGGTCATGAAGTTTTTCGAGCAAAAATTCATCGATCGAATCCATCGCAGTCTTTTTACTCGGAGCTCGAAAGGACCAGTGTTCACGGTCCTCGCGGGTAACCATTGGATCAGGACGTTTTGTTGCAACATCCGCAGGAACATCAAACTCTTGCGCGCCTTCGGCGATCCATTGCCGCAAGACCTTGATTTCAGATTCCGGTGGGCGTCGAATGAAGAACTTCAGCAACAACTCGCGAGGCGGACAAGCTTCGCTTTCAACCCGTTGCACGATTGAACTTCCATCGGGATCATGCTCTACCAGCGCGGGGCCACTGTTTCCGCCCTGTCGCATGGAAGCAACCGTTCGTAGGTCAAGCCCACCCTCTTGCCGTGATCGCCCATGGCAGGCAACGCATCGCAACAAGACAATCGGCAAGACATCATGCTGAGTCAGTGGTTTCGCATTTGCTGCAGCCGATTGTTCGGACATTCCATTGGCAATTATCCATTGGCGGATGATTTTTCTCTCCGCCGGTGTTAATCGTGTTTCGCCCTCTGGGGGCATCTCACCCGAGTCAATTTGTATCCACAATAGGCTCTCTTCGAGTGAGTCGCTGATCGCAGATTCGCCTGACTCGCCACCGCGATGCAATCCACCCAAGCTGGAAAGATCCAAATCGCCCTTGCGAACCGTTTCGCTATGGCAAGTCCCGCATTTCGCGACCATGATCGGTCGAACGTCTGCTTCAAACCGAGACGGATTGTCAGCCACGGCGACAGCAAGAATCGAACTGCCGAAAATGATGCTTAAGAACCCTAGGAAAACGCGATTGGATGTCATGCGAACCGAGCTTTTAATGCAGACGAAGTACTTTTCAGCACGAGGCTCTCTCTGTTTTAATCCAAGCCGATTCGAAAGTGAAACGTCGGAGTGAGCGGTGGAAGGCAGACGGTCTCTGGGATCGGTGGGAAACATTCAGCTATCATCTTCGATCAGGGCCTTGGGGGCGTTTTTCGTGACCGACTTGATTCCATTCTTGACGGCTGTGCTGCCGGAATAAGCTTGCCCCGTACCGACGACTTGCCGATTCTTGGCCTTGAGTACGAAATAGTGTTTTCCGGCTTTGTTGGTAAGTGATTCGAACTGATCTGGTTCCGAAGCATTGTTCTGGACAGACGT